>CAWFMA010000001.1:0-102167 GCA_963816855.1 uncultured Verrucomicrobiae bacterium
TCCCCAGCGCCCGGTCTTGCTGGAGCAGATTGGGATCGATCAGGACTATCGCAAGGATTCTGGTCAAAAACCTCGTAGATGGCCTTTAAGGTAGCAAAGCTGACAATTCGGAAAAGTGGCTGCTCACGCCTAGTGTCTCTCCCGCCTAGAGTTTTTGAGAGTTTCCCCGCTTCTTATTTTATTTGCCATTTTCACGGTAGGGCCGCTGGCTCCTCAGCTCCGGCCGTGGACAACCATACAGTGATATCCCGGCTCAGCCTTCAATTGGGGCTTCCGGTCCTCCTCCGCACCACGCTTCTGGTTACCCACACGTCCCTCGTAGACATTGGCATAGACTACCGTAGCATTGCGTTATACTCTGGCGGGCTGTTCTCAAACCGGGCGTTCAACCAGCGGCTGCGAGCGGAAAGCCCGACGCTCCCTCGGCGGTCATGCGTATTGGGCCCCAAGGTGGCGAGGCCCCAAAATTCGACAAAGTAGCGCGAGAGAGCCGCGCCCACGTCGGTTACGGCAGACGACGAAGGCGCTCAACTCATCAGGGGCCGAAGGTGAACACAAACGCTCGCAGGCCGGGATCGGTCGCGATCAGGGTCAGAACGTGCTTTCCCCGGGACGCGCGGGCGACCAGGCGAATCATTCCTGACCGATCGAACCGGGCCACTCCGTCGGGGCCGACGTCGGCACCGCGCGCCTCGCCGACCGGTTTTCCGTCGAGCTGCACCGTGACCGCCGCTTTTCCCGACGGTCCCGGTTGCATGACTAGATTCACCTCACCGGCAGTGAAGGGAAGAACGATCTTGCCGCTGGCCTTCTTGAGTTCGAGGTACTGGCGTTCGCTTTGCCAATCACCTTCCAGGGTGACCGAGCCCGGCTCGCGTCGCTCGGCGCCGACGTAGGTCTCGCCGGTGATTCCGGCGTAGGAGGGCTCACCGGTCTTCGCAAACGCCGTCGCCTCGGGGCTGACGGCCGGCAACTTGATCCCGGGATTGGCCGCAACCAAAAGGCGCCGGATCTCCGCCTCGATTTCGTCGTAGCTCCCCTCTCCCACCCATCGCTTCACCAGTTTCCCCTGCGCGTCGAAGAGGTATTTCGCCGGCCAGGCGTTGTTGCCCAAGGCCCGCCAAATCGCAAAATCATTGTCGAGCGCGATCGGATAGGTGAGCCCGTGGTCGCGAATCCCACGGTCGATGTTCTCGGCGCGCTTGCCGAACTCGAACTCGGGCGCATGCACGCCGACCACGACCAAGCCGAGCTTGGCGTAATCGCGGTTCCACGCCTTGACGTAGGGCGAGGTGCGGATCCAGTTGATGCAGGTGTACTCCCAGAAGTCGACCAGGACGACCTTGCCGCGCAGCGCTTCGGCGGTGAGTGGCGTCGAGTTCACCCAGCGCTCCACCTTGAAGGCGGGCAGTTCGCTGGCCGCACTGGCGAAGCCATGACCGGCGCAGACACCGAGGCAACAGGAACGAAAGGATGGTTCTCATGAATGGCTGATAAAGGTTTTTCTCACGGACCCGCTTTGTCTTCCTGGATTGTGCGTCCGCATAACCGATCATGACGAACTCGACAGCAGCAGTAGTCATGGCCGCAGTGCCCAAAAGGCGGCGATGATGGTTGGTTGCTTCGGACATTCATCTCTCCAATTGGGAAATAGCCTGCCCGATAAATATGGGCAGGCCAGATCCATGACATGTCCGGGCTTAGACCAGGTTAATCACGACGCCGACGTTGTCGCGGATCGCTTTGGAATACGGACACGTCTGGTGCGCGGCGTCCACCAGTGCCTTGGCGACTTCGCGCTCCAAACCCCGCCGGCTGACGTTTCTTGCTTCCACTCAGAAGAGTCCTACGGGTCGGAGAGAAGAGATTGAGTCGACGATCTCAGTCGTGGTCACAATGGCACTGGCGTAGTTTGGGATATTGACGTCGAGAGCGGCGTGCATCTCTTGATCCGAGTAATCCGCGGTCGCGTCTTTTACCATCGTGACCTCGTAGCCAAGCTCAGCGGCAAAGCGAACGGTCGCCTCGATGCAGGTATGTGCTATGAGTCCGATGACGATGAGCTGATGGATGCCGTGCTTTTTGAACTGCAAATCCAAATCGGTGTTGGCAAAGCCACTGGAACACCAATGCTCGGTGGCGACAATGTCGCCTGGCTTAGGCTCGAACCCGGGACGGATCTCGCCACCCCATGTGCCGTATTCGAAGCTCTTGCGCACCCACGCTGCCTTCTGAATGGGCGCAATGTACTTCCAAGACTCGTAGTCGCCTGGACGGTATCGACGATGAAGCGCATAGAAAACGCGAAGCCCCACCTTCCGCGCCGCACTCAGGACTCGCAACATATTAGGAACACACTGATTAGCTTCTGCCACAGCCTTCAGGCGATCCCATATCTTGCCCCCCTCGGAAATGAAGTCGTTATATGGATCGATCACCAGAAGTGCAGTGATCTCCTTGTCGTAGGTCAGTTTTGTCTTTGTCATATGTCAGTTTTGCCAGGCTCTCTGTAAACGATCGTATAGGTATACGCACAAGGGTTTCGGTTCTCGGTATTACGGTGCGTAACGGGTGAAGACAAAGTCGCGGTCTTTGACGTGCTGGTGGCAGGAAAAACAGGTGTTGTGCACAGCCGCGTCGGCGGGTTTGCCGTCGTTAAATTGAACGAACCCCCAGCCCCCGGTCGACGCGTATTTTCTTGAATCCTTGACCATAAACTGAACCCCGTTCGCGGGGGACCCGGCCACGAAAGATTGGGAACGGCCAAAGACTTTGTTGTTTTCCTCCGACGGGACGTAACTCCAGGCGAGCCGGGCAATGATTGTGCCGTCGGGGAACGGAAGCTCTCCTTCCCGATACGCCTTGATCGCTACATCGTTGCCCAGAATGGCGCGCAAATCGTTGAGGCTGCCTTCTTCGTGGGCCACGGAGATCAACCTCCAGTCGCGGTATCCGGGAGGGATGTTGGTTACGAAGATCGGGGAACTCTCCTGGTTGTTGGTCTTCGCCCCAACAGCGTCAGCAATCGTGGCGCCCATTTTGTCCATGGGCTGGGGCGTGGTATTCTGCGCTTGCGCTTCTTGTCTTATGATGACGACGGAGATGGTCAGGGCAGAGGCAATAATGATGGTAACAAAGTAGTTTTTCATATTTTTGTATTTGCTGTTTTGTCTAACGAGTTCGCGCACGAGCGAGCCGCGCCTTGGATGGTTCCCACTAGGTTCAATGCAACATCGGTATGTGAGTTTTGCCGGTTTAGATCTCTTTCCGGGGTTGGGTTGCGGTTTTTTCGTGGTGCCGACCGCCGAACTCATCCGCGTGAAGCGACACAAATTCCCGGACGCTCATCGCCGGCCGGCCGGTCACCCGCTCCACGCCGTCCGCCAGCCGGTCATACCGACCCGCCCGGTTCAACTCGGCCATCGTCACCAGATGCCGGGTCAGGTGCTCCGGCAACCCCGCCCTTTTCAGCTCCCGTTCCCAATCCTCGGGGGGGATGTCAGAGTACGTGACCTCACGGTTCAGCGCGTCCGAGTACTCCCGGGCGACCCCGTGCATGTCCTGCGACCGCGGACCGGTGAGTTCGTAGATCCGGCCCAGGTGCGGCCCAGGGTCGGCGAGGACGGCAGCGACTACCCGAGCGACATCAGCCGCGGCAACCGGAGAGGTCTTGCCCCGCCCGAACGGCAGTTCGATGCGGCCTCGGTCGCGGACGCTCGGACCGGTGAGGGGGAGGAAGAAGCCCTCCAGGAAGACCGTCGGCCGGATGGTGACGACCGGCAGGCCGGACCACGCGAGCGCCTGCTCGCTGAGCCAGTGCTGCCGCTGCTGAGGGCTCGGGGTGGTGTTCTGGATGCTCATCTGGGAGACGGTCATCTGGGACATGTTGACCAGGGCGTCCACCCCGACTTCCCGGGCGACCGCCGCCATGGTCACGGTCGCCTCCAGGTACCCGGCGGACACGGACATGCCGAAGTAGACCCGCCGACAGCCGCTGACGACCCGATAGACGTCGGCCGGTTCGAGTAGGTCTCCGACCACCACCTCGGCGCCAGCGGCCCGCAAGGCCGCCGCCCGGTCGTCCTCGCGGCGGACCATGGCGCGAACCGGAAGCCCGCGATCGAGGAGCAGGCCGGTCACGGTTCGCCCGACCGCCCCGAGTTGACCGGCTGCCCCGGTTACGAGGATCGATCCGTTATCGGCCATGCGACTTCCCTCCCTTTCGCCGAACGATAAAAGTGAGCTACGAGCGCCAGACAGGGCGCGAGTTGGCTGATTGTTGGTTTTCATCTTCGTTTTTTGGTTTGTTTGAGTTTTCGTTTTTGCAGATCTTGTTTCACGGTACTAAGGTGAGTAACGGGTGAAGACAAGGTCGCGAGCTTTGATAGCCTGGTGGCAGGTAAAGCAGGTGTTGAGCGCTGCCTCGAAGACCTACACTGACGCAGGGCTGCTGCCTCTCGCTGACGCAGTGACAAGACTGCCGTCCTTCACCGATTCCTACACGGTAGACTCACAAATAGACTCACAAAGTTTGTCCCTTCCGAGTCACGCGCTGTCCGTTCCCGTCACTAACAAGACGAACGATGACACATCGCAAGCATTTGATAAAGAGTCACTTGTCGCGTCCTGTCCACGCCTGTCAAGGCTGGTCAGGAAATTGAGGGACCGTGCGCGATGCAGGGTTCGAACCTGCGACTTCCTGCGTGTGAAGCAGGCGCTCTACCACTGAGCTAATCGCGCGATACCAAAGCCCTTTTAGCCGAGCGGCGGGACAATTCAAGCCATGACCGTGCCAGAAATCTCCGCGCGAAGCTTCGCGTTGTTGCTTCTCCTCTTGGCCGTGGCGTCGATTGTCGCTTTCGCCTTTCAAAGAAGCCTCATCTATTATCCGGAACCTGCTGATCTGAACACGCTGCTACCCCATGCAGCCCGAAAAGGATTTCTGCCATGGACCGATCCTCAAGCCCGCTTCATCGGGTGGCGCAGCCACGGGCTCGCCGAACCCCCGCTCCTCATGCTCCACGGCAATGCGGGTCACGCTCTCTATCGAAGCCAGTTCGTGGAGCGCATCCGCGAGGCTGGAGTCACCGCTCCGGTTTTCATTCTCGAGTATCCCGGCTACGGCGCGCGCCCCGGAAAGCCCAGTGAAAGCACCCTCGTCGCCGCGGCGATCGAAGCCATCGACCTCATTGATCAGCGGTTGGTCCTCGTGGGAGAATCCTTGGGAACCGGCGTCGCCTGCGAGGCTGCGGTCCAGCGACCGGACAAGATTCTGGGGCTCCTTCTCATCACACCATTTGATTCGCTGGTCACTGTCGCAAAGTGGCACTATCCGTGGGCGCCGGCGGGATTAGTCCTTCGGGACCGCTATGATTCCGCCACTGCTTTGCAAAAAATGCGGGCGCCCGTCTCTGTTATTGTGGCGGAGCAAGACGCCGTTGTGCCGCCAAATTCGGGAATCAGCCTTTTCGAAGCCTATTCAGGCCCGAAGAGACTCTGGCGCGTCGCGGGTTGCGGACACAACCAAGTCCTGCACGGCCTCTCCGACTTGGAGCTCCGGGCGGCCTGCGCATTTGCCGGCGTTCGCTAGATTTTTGCCAGCCTCAGAGGTTCTCAAGGCGGCGGATCGTTATCTATATCTAACGACGACGGCGGCGCGCCCCAAACGACATTCCCCGATGCGTGCGCACGCCTTTCGCGCTGCGCAGCGAAGCTTCCACGGTTTCCTCGTTGAAAATGGCGGAATAGACATAAGGAAAGTTCTCGAGCTTCAGCCGGGGAACCTTTTGGGCGATAAAATGCTCGATGACCTTCACGTGGGGCAGTTCCTCGGCCGTCATGATCGTGAAGGCATCTCCGACGTTTTGCGCCCGCCCGGTGCGTCCGATCCGATGAACGTAATCCTCCGGATGTTGCGGGACGTCATAGTTGACCACGTGGCTGACTCCGGCGATGTCAATGCCGCGAGCGGCGATATCGGTGGCCACCATGACTTCGTAGCGCCCATTCTTAAATCCCTCCAGCGCCTCAACGCGCTCCGTCTGAGTGCGGTTTGAATGGAGCACGGCGACGGAATGATTTTTGCTTTTTAGCTGTCGAGCGATCCGATCCGCCCCTTCCTTCGTGCGACAAAAGATCAGGATGCTGTCGAAGTCGGTTCGCTCGAGGAGGGCGATCAGGAGCTCGAATTTTTGTGCCACGGCCACGGGATAAAGCGCATGGCTAACTGTCTCCGCCGGCGACCGCCTTACTCCGATCTGAATCTTAACCGGGTCATGCAGGCACCATGCCGCCAGGCGCTCGATCTCCTCGGGAATGGTCGCCGAAAAGAGCAGGGTCTGCCTCTTCTTCGGGCATTGGCCGACAATCTTCTGCACATCCGGAAGAAACCCCATGTCTAACATTCGATCGACCTCATCAAGCACCAGAAACTCCAGGCCGGAAAGATTTACGGCACCTCTCTGCATGTGATCAAGCAGGCGGCCGGGAGTCGCCACGATGACGTCGCAACCTGTGTGCAAAGCTTCCCGTTGCTTCCCATAACCCACCCCTCCGTGAATCAAAGCCACCTGGAGGTGCATGAAGCGCGCGAAGTCCCTAAGAGCAGTTTCCACCTGCATCGCCAGCTCGCGCGTGGGCTCGAGGATGAGACAGCGCGGAAGTTCCCGCGGCGAATCCAGAAGCGAGAGCAAGGGAAGCCCGAAGGCGGCGGTCTTGCCCGTGCCCGTCTGCGCGGAGGCTATCAGGTCCCGGCGCGAAAAAATCAGCGGGATCGCACGCAGTTGAATCGGCGAAGGGTCCACGAAGCCCATGCGCTGAACCCCGTGAATGACTGGGTCAGACAAACCCATATTTTGAAACGACATAGTGTTGCCTTCTAGCAGCTCTCCCGCGCAAATGCCGAAAGAAAAGTGCATCGCCGTCGCCAGCGCAGCCTTTCCGCGGACCGGATGCCGATCGGGTTAGCTAAATTGTTGGCCATCGGAAGCCTCCTCGTCGCGGAAAGATCGCTGGTCCCCTTAAGAAGCTGTGAAAAAATTAGAAAGCGCCGCGCGAGAGCAAGAAAGGCCGTATGGCAAGGCGCACGCGAGAGCGCATCCCCGCAGCGGGCTGTAACCGAGCGGGCAACGCAGCCAGACGGCCTGTCTTGCTCTCGCCCACAGGGTTGCGTGTCTTTTTGGCTTGGCCTGCGTTGCCCGGGCGCGACAGCCGACCGAAGGGAGACAGCCTGCCGAAGGCAGCCCGCAGGGCGATGCAAAGCATCGGCAACACGCTGCGGGTATTGCCACCGCCCTCACGCCTTGGCCAAGCCAAAAATCCAGCAGCAACGCGGCGCTTTGTAATTTTTTTACAGGTTCTAAGAGACTGTTGAAAAACTCAGCCCTGTCACGCGTGAGATCTCTGAGGCGGACATCGGCTGAGGGACGAAGGAGCATCCCCAAAAAAGGGGCTGTGACTGAGGAGCGACGCCGAAAGATGCCCCAAAGCGCTCACGCCCTCCGGGTTGCGCCAATTATCGGCCCTCGCTGTGTCGCCAACCTCGTCCGTAGCGCTGCGGCTTGCGGGGAGATGGGGACCCCGCAACCCCATCAAGCCTGCGCTTGGCTCCGTGCGATCTTCCGCGAATTGACCGCAACGTGGCATGGCTGAGTTTTTCAACAGTCTCCTAAACTTGAAAGAATGATTTCATCTCCAGCGGTTCCCACGATGCCAGAGCGGCGAGCAAACCTTCCGCGGGTTGAAATTCTCTCAGCCAGACGTTGCGCCCTTTATAGTGCCCGCGTGACCGCCCGTCAGACGCCAGATCCACTTGCGCATATCGAAGTCCATGGTAGATGCCATCCCCGCTCAGCTTCACCGTTGCTTCTTTGCAAACCCAATAGCGAAGAAATGTCACGGCTTTTTCTTGATCCCCGAGCGACTCCAGGCCGGCCGACTCCCGCGCATGAAAAAACTTGCGAGCCAGTGCTAACGCGCGAACATTGCGGGCCGCCGACTCCGCATCCAAACCCACCGGCTGCGATGCAAGCGCCGCAAAAATTCTGCCGGCCGTGTGCGTTAAGTTAAACTCGGGACCCCCGACCACATAAGGCTTGCCTCGCGTCTGGCGACGGATCTCCACGGACTTCGGAAAACATTCCCTATACAGTGAGACGATTTTGCGAAGGCCGCCCTGAGAACAGCCATAGCTCTGTTTCACTTCTTCATTCGCGATGCCTTCATGGCGCAACGCTTCGGCCGAAGTTAAATACCGAAGAAAGACATTCGACGGGCGGATTTGCCAAATATGAACTGCCCGCGGCGAAATCACTAGCTCTCGACCCTCAGAATCTGTCCACTCCGGCCGCAAAAAATGCTCCATACCTAATTATTTGCTTGCATTAGGGCAAAGGTGTTAGCTAAAGTGACCCACTTTATGGACCTTTCAAAAATTAACACCTCAGTTCTTGAGGGCCTAATCAAGCTCACCAAAAAGCGCGATGCCTTGTTGGTTGAACTCAAGAAACTTGAAGCGGCAATCGCCGGCGTCTACAGCGGCGCAAAGCCCAATCGCGCCCCGGTGGCGCGAGGTAAAAAGAACGCGGGATTGCGGCGCGCCACCCCGGCGGATACCGAGGCCAGAACCGCGAAGGCTTTGCCCGCCTCCTCCGGCGGTCGCCGTGGGGCCCTTAAGGCTCGAATCCTTGCCGCGCTGCGGGCCGCCGGCGAGAAGGGCGTCGCCGTCAAAGATCTTTCGGCAAAGCTCGGCGTAAAGAATCAGAACGTTCATGTCTGGTTCAGCAGCACGGGAAAAAAGCTCGGGACGATTCAGCGGGTGGGAGCCGGTCGTTATCGGCTTAAGCCGGGATCATAATCGTCGGATTCGGGAGGTCTCGCCTCTTTCGGTCCTGGAGATAAAAGTCTAGCGCTTCCGCGATTCCGTCGGCGTGGCACTGATCCGCCACGTAACCATCGGAACTCTGCACCAACTGTTTTACCGCGTCTATGGCGTTGGCCGGACAAGCGGTCATCTTAGCGTAGGAGCCATCGAGCATGGAGAGATCGTTGAAATGGTCGCCGGCCGCGAAGACCGCGGCCGCCTCGATTCCTTCCAAGCGGCACAATTCTCCCAGGGCTGAGCCCTTATGATAATCCCGGTGGCAGAAGCGAAGGTATATGCTATTCCGTTGAAAGCTGAAATCGGGTAAGTGTGCGGCCCTTTCCTCGATTTTCGAGGCGACGATTTCCATGATCTCCTCCGAGCTCGTCACCAGTCCGGCGGGAGATTCTGCTTCATAAATGACGGTAATCTGGTCCGACTCCTGCGCCAGGCGCTCGACGAACGCGAACATTTCAAGAGCCTGCTCGAAGAGCTCTTCGTGGCGGCGCCGCGAAATCGAATTCCACTCTCCATAAGCCATCCACAGGTCGTCTGATCCTCTGCGATAGATGTCGCGCTCGCAGGTAAGCAGGAAGTCCGGCCACACCGGCGGGTCAAAAGACCTTAAGCCATCGATGGCATGACTCAAGCTGCGCCCGGTGTTGACCGCCCAAACGCCCCCGCGCAGCCTGTGCTCCTCGAGAGCTGCGGCGAAATCAGGAGGGCAGCGTCCCTCGGATCCGATGGAAACCAGAGTGCCATCAAAATCCGTGCTCAGGAGGCGAATGTGCGACATCCCTGCCACCCTACACCGGTTCCCAAATCGGGCCAATTTTTCTGTGTTCACAACCGGCTGATGGCTATAGTGGGATCATGAAATCCGCGTTCGAACTTGCCATGAGCCGGCTCGAAAAAGAGTCGCCAACTTTCAAATTGACCGAAGAGCAAAAGCTTCGAATCGCCGAGATTGATGCCGAGATCACGGCCAAGATCGCTGAGAGAAAGGTCTTTCTCGACGACCAGCTGAAGAAATCCGCCGGGGACCCGGAAGCAGAGGAGCAGCTTCGCAAGCAACTGGCCGCGGAAATCGCCAGGCTCGAAGAAAAGCGGGAAGAGAAAAAGAAAAGGATCCGCGATGGCGCAAGCGATTGAAGGAACGCGTCACAGCCTCGCGTCTTGGCGGGCCAGGGACTCCATTTTTCTCAAGTCGCTGTCGAGGAGGCTGCCCCCTTCGGGTTTCAGGGCCTTTCGCGCCAGCGAAAGGGCTTCGGCAGCTTGGCGCGTCTTGCCGGCGGTGATCAAATCCGCGGCGAACGGCTGAACGAGGTCATAGAAAAGATTCCCGCCGCCCGTTTTTCCAAGGGTTAGAACCTGGCGGCGGTATTCGGCCAGGGCGTCATCGAGTCGCCCTTCAGCGAGGAGCGACTTGATGCGTTGCGCGACGACTTTCACGCTCAGGTCCGAGCGCGCGCGCTTGTTTTGCGCGACGGCCTGGCGTTCCATATTCTCGGCCTCCTGATTGGATCCTTGTTGCTTGGCGATCTGCGCTAGAGCCAGCTCGATTTCCACGCGCTGATCCTTGTCGGTCGCAAACTGGCGAAGAGCGGCTTCGTAATGAGCTTTCAGCACGTTCGCCGGCGCGCTCGACCGCTGGAGGTAGTCAGCCCTGGCCACCCAGCCAGCCCAATTTTGGGGACAAACCTGCATCGCGCTTTCATAAGCCCTTAGGGCTTTTGCGCTGTTCCCTCTCCCCTCGGCCAATCTCCCCATCAGGACGTCGTTCTGCGATGAAAAAAATTCGAGCCCTTCCCGGGTTCCCTTGGCACGGATCTCGAGCTCATGATCGCTTACGGGGAGCCAGGTCTGCGGATCCAAGGCTTGCCCGACCACATAGTTTTGATTTCGGTACCTGCCGCAGTCGAGTTCCCAGCGATTCTCGGCCTTCATATAGCCGAACCACGCATGGCCGCCGTCTGTTCCTTGCCCCGTGAAGAACAACGTCGGCAATCCCCGGGCTTTGCCTGCGACCATTGCATAGTAGGCTTGGTCCACACAAATCCCGCTCTGGTGATAGATATTCTCCAGGGTGTATTCTCCTGTTTTCCATTCGAGATTGCCCGTCTTCATCCGGCCGGAAGAGTAAACGACCGCGTCGAAAGCCTTCGCGAATTCCGAGCGTTGGTAGCGGACATTCCTTCTTGCCCAGTCCAGCTCCGAGGCACGCACCGGTGCGTCGACGACGAACTTGATCTGTCCCGGACTGAGTTGGCGCAAATCGAAAAACAGGGCTCCCGACTCGTTGCTCTCCGTCCAGAACTTGAAGCGATCGGCTACCGGGACTTCAGCCACAGGAACCAGCTTCGGGTCGACCTGGTGATGAGGCCAGAACGAAGGGAACTTTTGATCATAGACCACGGCGAGCGCCACCGCGAGCGCTCGATATTCCCGGAATTTCTGCGGGTTCGCATCCCTGATCTCCTGCAGTCGCGACACCACTCCGGGCCAGAAGTCGTGATCCGAAAGCGTTTCAAAAACCAGCCGGGAGAGTTCTTCGTCGTTGACCCATTCGGCGGCAACTTCCGGTTTCAAACTATTGGAAACCGGCCCAGGGCTCAGATTCGCCAGATCGTCCGGAAGCAAAGAGCGCAACAAGTGTGCCGTGGCATCGTGATCATCCAGAAGCGCGCGAACCTGGTCCGAAGACGGAGGTGTGCCACCCGGTTGCGGCGTGTATCCGGGTCCGACGAAGATCAAATTTTGCTCTCCGGGGAAAAGCCTTAGATGATCGGAGACGATCCGGGCCATTTCTTCCCTTTGGTCCCGCGACAAGAGGTCGCACCATCGCCACAAGAGCAACCAACTCCTGTAGGAAGTCACGCCGGTGCTCCCGGGGCGGAGCGGACCGCCAGGCTGATAACCCGCCACCAGAGCATCTCCGAGAGTGTCGCGCCAAACCTGCCACCCCTCCGCAAGAATTTTCGCCCGATCCGCAGGCGTGGGAGGCCTCCCAAGGTCCAAGCCCGGAACGGGCCCCGCGACCGAAAATGACAGGAACGCAATGAGAATCGCCTCCTTCACCAAAGGCTTCTTTTCTTTTCGGCCTGGATCCTTAGGAGATTTTCGAAACGCGATCTGTCCCGCGCGTTGGCGATCGCCTCCTCTTTGCTAATTTGGCGTCCCAGATAGAGCTCCTCCAACGACTCGTCGAACGTGCGCATGCCATCCTTGGCGCCGATTTCGATGAGGCCGACGATTTGCTCCCAACGGCGCTCCCGGATGGTTGCCCGGACGCCGGTGTTGGCCTTGAGGATCTCTGTCGCCAGGACGCGTTCCCCTCCCGACTCACTAGGCAAAAGTCGCTGCGAAACGATGGCTTCAAGCGCATTGGCGAGCTGCGCAATGATTTGCGGTTGCTGCTCGGGCGAAAAAGCATCTACGATGCGGTCAATCGCCTTGGGCGCGTCTATGGTGTGCAGGGTTCCCAGGACCAGGTGCCCGGTCTCCGCAGCGGTAATCGTCGCGCTGATCGTCTCCGGATCGCGCATCTCGCCGACGAGGATTACGTCGGGATCCTGCCGCAAAGCATGACGCAGCGCCTCGGAAAACGATCTCGTATCATTCCCCACTTCGCGTTGTTTGATGATGCTTCGGGCATTGGAAAAAACGAACTCCACCGGATCTTCAATCGTGATGATCACCCCGGCGAGACGCTCGCTTATCCGCTTGACCATGGCGGCAAGCGTCGTGCTCTTGCCCGAGCCCGTCATTCCCGTGACCAGGACGAGTCCACGCTGCAGCTCGCAAATCTGGTGGACGGCGGCCCCATGGCCCAATTCGGAGAGTTCCGGAATGTGATGAGGAATATAGCGAAAGGTGGCTTCCAGGGCCCCGCGGCAATAGTGTGCGTTTCCGCGAAAACGCCCCACTCCTTCAACCTGCAGGGCAAAATCGAGCTCCCATTCCTGCTCGAGCCGCGCGCGCTGGCTTTCCGTAAGGACCCCGAGGATCATATTCCGGCACGCGTCCAAGCCCATCGCCGATTCGGCGAGCGGCGTCAGCTCCCCGTTCAAGCGCATCAGCGGCGGAGCCTCGGCGGTTAAATGCAGGTCCGAGGCTTTGTGGTCGACGATGCTGGTCAGTAGCTGCAGGAGATCCATTTTTGAAAGAAGGCCTATCCGATCTTGGTGGGTCCGGGATTATCGTCTGGTCGCCTGCGCGGACGAACTGATGCCCCGCAGGGCGCGCAAAAGCTCCTGAGGGTTTCCACACGACGCAGCGGCGACTTCCTCGGCGACCTGCCGCGCCTGAACAAGCTGGGCGATGGAGGAGATAAAGTTTCGCGCGCTCCGCGGGTCCGCGCGTCCGATCGCATCCGCAAGATCCGGCAACTTTCCGTCGGCAATGTACTTCCGCATCGCGCCGATATTCGAAAAATATTCGACCGCTAGAATCATTCCCTCCGGCAATGCCGGAAGCAAACGCTGGCAGAGGATGCCGATCAGTTGATTGGACATTGTCCGGCGCACGGCGTCGCGGGACGTGGAAGGAAAGAGCAGCTGAAGGCGTTCAATAGCATCGGTGCAATTCGAGGAATGCAAGGTAGCCAGAACAAGGTGACCGGTTTCGCATGCCTGTATCGCGGTAATCGCCGTCTCCACGTCCCGAATTTCCCCCACGAAGATGGCATCCGGATTCTGGCGCAAGGAACGCCGCAATCCTTCACTAAAGCTCGACGTGTCGATACCTACCTCTCGTTGGGTGAAGAGCGACATGCCGTTTGCGAAGAGATATTCGATCGGATCCTCAATCGTTACCACATGGCGGGAAAGATTCCGGTTCACCCATTCCAGAGCGGCGGCAACGGTCGTGCTCTTTCCGGAACCTGTCGGCCCGCACACGATGATCAAGCCTGATGGCTTGGCGATCCATTCGCGAAGCAAGTCCGCAGGAAGGCCGAGAGGCTCCAGGTCGGGGATGTTACTGCGAATTCGCCGAAGAACCGCCGCGCGCTGCCCGAGTTGTCGAAGCAGGTTCACCCGAAAGCGGACACCTGCGCCCGACGTCAGGCTCGTGTCGTAGTCCTTGGTCTCCGCGCCCACTCCGCACACCCTCCAAAGAGAATCAAAAAAGACTCCATCGAGGGCCGCGAATTCAAGGGGCACCAGACTTCCTCCGATCCGCACTTGCGGCGGGCGGCCTTCGTGGAGGAGCAAATCGGAAGCGCCATACTCTTGGGCCGCCGCGCAGAGGGCTTCCATGCCTTCGGGAAGGGATTCCGCCATTAGCTAAGTGTTGCCGGAAGGACTTCGAGAATTGGCGGCAAGCCCCGGGCCGTTGGGAACGGCCGCGATCGCCAACGGGCGTTGCGCAAATGGATCATTTTCCGACAGGTCGCACAATTCCCGGGGGAATCCACTCGCCAATGAAAGTCTCCCACACTTCTTCCGCGCCGGCGTTGGGGAAATCCTCAGCCAGTTGCAACAACCCTTGCTGACACATTGCGGATCTGAGATGCGCGGGTCGCGAAGCGCCAAGGAGCCATTCCGAGGCCGTCAAAACCTTGCGGCTCGGCGTCGGGCCGGAAAGGGTGCCCAACTGCCGCCAGGCATCTTCGTAGCCTCGTGCGGGCAGGAAAACATTGACGAGAATATCGAGGGCCCTGTCGGCTCCAACCAACGATGTCGCCTGGGGCAGCGAAGGACCCCCCAGGCTCACATGGCTCTGCCAGAAGGGATGTTCTAGAGCGGTCAATCCCTTAACAAAGTCGTCGGGGTTGCCGGCGTCGATCATTTTCCGGAAGCTCGTGAACGAGCGCACGGCCGCGGCAAGCGCGCCCATGCGTCGATGAGGATGGTTCACTGGCCGGACAGCCGAGAAAATCCACGCATCGTCCGGGAGAACCAGGCGCCTCTCTCGATCGCGCAGAACCCACCATTTTTCCCAAAGCTCCCGCAAATAGCTCCTTGCTTCATGGTCGCCCTCATCAAAATCGCCGACTTTCAGGAAGCCGGAGAGTCCGAATAACAAAGCTTCCCCATTCGGGCCTCTCGCCCGGCCCAGCCCAGTGCGCTGTGCGACCAGCAGGAAGGGAATCTTGTTGTTCTTGAATCCCATTGCCGCCGCGATTCCTTGAAACAGGGCCTCATCCTTTCCCCGAAGGAAAGCTGCTCGTTGGAAGGCTTCGCATTTTTTCCGCAGACGATATCCGGCCGCCGCCTCGACAAGATTTCGCGCCCGTGTTTCGTCAATCGTCTCATTTGACAAGCGTCGGGAAGGCCTTGACGGTTTCGCCAAGTCGAGACAAACCTGGCTGACAACACGGTTTTGAGAATTGCTCGTAAAGGAGCGGCGCTGTCCCCTGTGAACGAAGACATGAAGGACGACGTTGTCGTAGGAGGCGTTCCGGAAATGGCCGTGGCTTTTCCAGTCCCGGACATCCTGGTCGATCTCGATATCCCCGGAGATCTTCTTCCCGTTTATAAGCATTTGAGCGCCGCTGAAATCCGGGCCCGGCTCTCGATTCCACACTCCAAAATGAAGAATCTCAATGCTCTCCCCGTCTTCGCCCCGCCAGGAAACGCCAAACTCCCCGCTGAAGATCTTGGCCTGCAACTCGAGTTCGGGAAGGCGGCACCGCGTCGATTCACTCAGCCGAGGCATTCCCAGCTCACTTAGCAACCGCTCGTAGGCCAACGTTTTCATCTTCGGATCGGAGGTCCGTCGAAGCATGGCCACGGGATCGCTTGCGGAGCGCGGTTGGCTGGCGGTTTCCGGCCAGCCGAACAAGGCTTGCCGGGCCCGTCGTCACTGGCGACATTCGTCCGCGAAACAGCCAGCATGGCCATGCCTGCACTCTCAGCGAAGATCAATCCGTCAGTCAATCTGTTCTGAAAGAACTTGGCTTGGGCGCGAACCGAGGGAGTGGGTTGCCGGTCCGGAGGCCATCGAATTGATCCTGCCGGAAGGGCGGATATGCAGGCTCGCCGCCGACACGCGCCCGGGAATCATGCGGGACAGGAAGGAACCGGCACATGGCCGCGGGCTCGCGGCAGGGTGCTAAAGCGTGAGCACGAGCCCGTCGTAAGCGAGCCGAATATTTGAGGGCAGCATCGATTCGGTTTCCGCATGGCCGAGGTCGTGGCACATGTGCGTAAAATACGTCATCTGAGCTCCGATCCGTTGCGACGTCGACGTGGCTTCCGCAAGCGACATGTGCGTCGGGTGAGACGCGTGCCTGAGCGCATCGACGACCAGTATATCGACTCCTCGCGAGGCTTCTGCCGCATCCTTGGTCACCTCTTTGCAATCCGTAAAATACGCCAGAACGTTGCGGCCTTTCCGACGAAACACGAGACCGGTGGTCACGGTTCGCCCGTGAGGCAAGTCGAAAGGAACAATCTCCGTCTCGCCGAGCCGGAATGGCCCATCGATGATCACCGGCTCGGGCCGGATGTAGCCGTGGAACCGGTACTGTCCTTCAAAGGCGTACCGAAAAACCCGGCGCAAGTCGTTGAGCGTCCCGGCAGCCGCGTAGATCGGCATGGACTTGTTTTCCATTTCGCAGAATCGGCGCAGATCATCGAAGCCCAGGATATGATCGGTATGCGAATGGGTGTAGACGACGGCGTCAATGCGAGTGACCGCCTCGCGAAGACATTGCGTTCGAAAGTCCGGCGGCGTATCCACTTGGATGATCATTTCGGAAGTGCGCACCTGAATCGAACTGCGGAGCCGTTTATCCCGCGGATCCACCGAACCGCACACGCTGCACTGGCAGCCGATGACCGGAATTCCATGCGAGGTACCCGTGCCCAGAAACGTGATTTTCACTTCCTGCATTGCCGCACCTTCATGGCATAGTCCCGCCATGTCCGCAACGCTCACCTCGCTGCGCATTCGCAACCTGGCGCTGGTCGAAGAACTCACTTGGGAGCCCGATCAAGGATTCGTCGCCATCACGGGAGAGACCGGAGCCGGAAAGTCGATCATCCTTGGAGCGCTAACCCTCGTGCTCGGGGAGCGCGCCGGCAAGGACCTCATTCGCACCGGCGTGGACTCCTGTTCGGTGGAGGCCGTTTTCGAGCCGATCAGCGACCAACGGATCATTTCGCTTCTGGCCGATCATGGCGCGGACCCTTGCGAAGAGCACCGGCTGCTCCTCAAGCGGACGTTGGCCGCGGCCGGCACGGGCCGGCAGTTTGTCAACGGGTCTCCATGCACCCTGGCGCTGCTTCGCTCCCTGGGAAACCTTCTCATCGACCTGCACGGGCCGCACGATCACCAAAGCCTGTTTTCGCGCGAACAGCAGACTCGGCTGCTCGACCGCTTCGCGTGCGCCGAAAAGACTCGGCAGCAATTCGAAGATGTGCGGCGCATCTGGCTCGGCCTGCAGGAGGAGAGAGCATCCATCCTTCTCGATGCGCAGCACGCGGCGCGCGAAGCCGACCTGTTGGCCCATCAAACTCGCGAGATCGAAGGAGCAACCTTGCAGCCGGGCGAGGAGGAAATTCTGCTCTCCCGGCAGCGCGTTGCGAACAGCGCGCGGCGCATCGGCGAACTCTGTGCAAGCCTTGGGGCGAAGATCTCCGAAAGCGACGATTCTCTGGCCGCAAAGGTCGAGGAGCTTTCCCGGATCGCGCGCGAGTTGCTGCGCCTGGACGCCTCCTCCGAGGCGATTGACCTCGGTTGCAAAGAGCTCTTCCTGGCCGCGAACGAGCTTGCACGGGCCGTGCAATCGTATTCCGGCAGGCTCGAAGGCGAGTCGGCCGATCTGGCCACGATTGAGGCTCGCTTGGATACAATCCAGCTATTGAAACGCAAATATGGCAGCACGCTGGAAGAGGTCCTCGCTTTCGGAGGGCGGGCGTCCCGCAGGCTCGCCGAACTTCTTGGCAGGTCCGAGCGACGGGAGAGCCTGGACGCGGAAATCGCCGCGGCCGAGAAGGAAGTGCGCGCGCTCGGCGAAAACCTTACCGCCCGCCGCGCCAGCGCGTCGGAAAAGCTGGCGGATAAAGTCCGCGGCGGCCTCAAGGCGCTGGGCTTCGGCAGAGCGGATTTTTTCGTTGCGCTCGAGCGCTTGAACAGCCCTGGCGCCAATGGGTATGAGACGGCGGAATTTCTGTTTTCCGGCAATCCTGGGGAGCCGCCACGCCCGCTGCGCGCGATTGCGTCCAGCGGAGAGATCTCGCGTGTCATGCTCGCTTTCAAGAGCGTTCTTGCCGACGAAGATGATGTGCCGGTTCTTGTTTTCGATGAGGTCGACGCCAATATCGGCGGAGAGATCGCCTCGAAAGTCGGTGCAAAAATGCGCGAACTTGGCAGCTCGCATCAAGTGCTCTGCATTACCCATCTGCCCCAGGTTGCCGCCGCGGCGCGCAGTCAATTTATCGTCACCAAAAGCATCAAAAACAACCGCACCCTGACCAGCGTGATCAAGGCGCACGGCAAATCGCGCCAGGAAGAAATTGCCCGAATGCTGGGTGGAAAGTCAGCTTCCGCCCTGGCGCATGCCGGTGCGCTGCTGAGCGCCGCAAGGATGGATTGAACGGCTTGATTCGCGGAGGGCGATCGACAAGACTCCGTGCCATGCCTAGACTTACTCTCCTTGTGCTCGCGGCCGGAATGGGCAGCCGTTACGGCGGATTGAAGCAACTCGACCCCATGGGTCCATCGGGCGAAACCCTGCTCGACTACTCGGTTTCCGACGCTCTCCGAGCCGGATTTGAGCGGGTCGTCTTTATCATCCGGCGGGACATCGAAGCGGACTTTCGAGACAAGATCGGCTCTCGCTACCAGGGAAATATCGCCGTGGACTACGTTTTCCAGCAATTGGATTTGCTGCCGGAGGGATTTTCGGTTCCGGCGGAGAGAAAGAAGCCTTGGGGCACGGCCCACGCCATCTGGTGTGCCCGCGGTGCCATCGTCGAGCCCTTCGCCGCCATCAATGCCGACGATTACTACGGTATCCAGACCTTCGAGGTGATCGGGAATTTCTTGAAAAATGCAGAGGCCGAAACGCCGCGATTCGCTATGGCAGGATACCGGCTCGACCACACGCTCTCGGAACACGGCTCGGTCGCCCGAGGCGTCTGCGAGGTCGACGCGAAAGGCCGCCTCATCACCATAAGGGAATGCACCGGGATTGAGCGGGTCGGGAACGATATCGTGCAAAAGGAAGCCGACGGAAGTGTTCGAAAATTCCAGGGTAATGAGCCGGTCTCGATGAATTTCTGGGGTTTGACCCCCGCGGTTTTCGGGTTGCTCGAGGAGCGGCTGATCGCCTTTCTGCAGGCCAGTTCCTCTGACCCCAAAGCCGAGTGCTACATTCCCGCAGCGATCGGCGAGATGATCGGACTCGGTCAGGCAACGCTCGATGTCCTGCCTACGGATGCCGATTGGTTCGGGGTCACCTACCGGGAGGACAAGCCGCAGGTGATGCAGGCGCTGAAACGGCTTCACTCGGAAAATGTTTACCCCACGCCCTTGCGGAAATAGCAGTCTTACAGAGAGTCGCGCGGCCAAGTTGCCAGCGGCAACCCGGCGGCGTGCGAGGCGGGCGGCCAAGACCTCGCGCTCCGGGCAGCCATGACCCCTGGCCTTCAGGAAGCGAGGTTGTACGGAATCCTCGATCTGGGATATGTGGCCGAGCGCGACGCGATGACGATCGCGCGACAAATGCTCCTGGGAGGAGTGCAACTTCTCCAATTGCGCGCCAAGAACATGAGGCCGCCGCAGATATGTCCTCTCGCGCGCGACCTGGCTTCCCTGTGCCGCGCTCACCGGGTTCCACTGCTCCTAAACGATCATCCGGAACTGGTGCAAGAAACCGGCGCCCAGGGTGCGCATGTCGGACAGGACGACCTGAGTGTCGCGGAGGCCCGGGCGCTGGCGGGCGAATCTGCAATCATTGGCAAGTCCACCCACAGCTTGGAGCAGATCGCGGCGGCGGGGCAGGAAAAACCCGACTACGCCGGCTTCGGTCCGCTCTTTGCCACGCCGACCAAGCGGGATTACCCTCCGATCGGCTTGGTCAATATCACGGAGGCTCAGCGTCTTGTTTCTTTGCCGGTCTTCTGCATCGGAGGGATCAAGCTCGACAATCTTTCCAAGGTACTCGCCGCCGGCGCTCAAAGAGTCGTCATTGTCTCGGGGATTCTCCAAGCGCCCGATCCGCAAGCTTACTGCCAGGCCTGCCGGGGTATTCTCTCTGGGAAGTCGTGAGGGCAGTCGCTAGGAGATTGTTGAAAAACCCACGCATGTTAGCGCCCCCCGGGTTGCGCCAGCACGTAGCATCCGCGGGTTTCTCAACAGTCTCCTAGGTTTTGCGAGGAATCCACGCCAGCGTCACCAAGCGCACCGAGATCCCGTTGCGAACCGGTTTCACCTCGATCGACTCGACGCTCGGCTCGGTTGCGGCCAAGGCCGCGCTCTCGGCCTCAATATCGGTTTCGATCCCGGCGATCTGCTGCCTGATTCCTTCTGCGCTTTGTTCCGCCGAAGCGGCTTCCGATCCTTCCTGAAGACTCTTGCTGATCCCTCTGGCTGCGGTGGTCGCCTTGCCGAGGGTGGAAGCGCTCAGCGCCTTTCGCCCCATGAAGGCCCCGAGCAGGGTGGAACCGACCGAGATGAACGTCTGCAGACGCGCTTGAGATGCTTGCTCTTTTTGGCGTTGGACCGCAGCATCAGCGCGAGCGAGTCTGGCCTGCAGCGAGGCAATCTTCGGCGCATATTTCTTGCGGAGCGCTTCTACCGCCGCGTCGCGGTTCTCGCGCCCGGCCAGAGCAATGCGCGCCCTGAACTGGGCCTCAGTCTCGTCCGGCCGAGAAACGGCTTTTAACCTGGGACAACTGAACACCCGCAGGCGCTGACTCGCCAGGATCGCCTGCAGAAAATCCCTCTCCCAAACAGAATAGTTCTTTGGTTGCGCGGCTGGGCTGGGCGCCTCCTCGAATTCCGCCCCGGCGGCGGGCGACTTTTCCAACCCGGCCAGTTCTGCGCCGGCCAGTTCTGTCCAATTTGCTCCGGAGATGCCGTCGGGGATCATCGCGGAAAGAATCGTCTCTCGAGTCTGGTCAACACCGAGCTTGCTATCGACAAAGCGAATTGCCGCCGCTCCCAGCAGTCGCGGAGAATAGACCACCGGCCCGCCTTCCGGAGCCGGGAGGAAAATCTGCGGCACGCCGGGAGGCAGGGCGGGACGCGCTGAGCTTCGCACAGCGGCGGGAGCTTCCGTCCGCTCGGCCGGTGCTGTCTTTCGCTCCGCCATGAGCTTCCTGATCTGATCTTTGGTAAGCGGCCCCCGCAGGTAACTCATCGCCCAACGGGTCTCAAATACTACGGGGCCATCATCATGCACATTGTTCATCAAGAAAACACGATTACCCAACCCGGCGAGCAATCTTTCCATGGCTTGTGGGTCGAACTTCCCTCCTGCTGACGCGCCCTGCAACCCGTCGAGAACACGAGCCTTGTCCCGCTCGGTCTGCAAACGTCCTATGAACCAAGTGCCCGCATTCGACAGCGCCTTGTAATCCAGATCCACGGGGTTCTGCGTCGCCAGCACGATTCCGACGCCAAAAGCGCGAGCCTGCTTGAGCAAAGTCAGCAGGGGAAGCTTTGAGGGAGGATTCGCAGTCGGGGGCAGATAGCCAAAGATTTCATCCATGTACAGGATCGCCCGCAGGCTGGTGGTTCCACTCTGGGCGCGCGTCCACGACAGGACTTCGTTGAGGAGCAAAGAAACAAAGAACATCCGTTCCTCGTCGCTCAGATGGGCGATCGAGAAAATCGCCAGGCAGGGCTTCCCTTCCGGGGTGTAGAGCAACTTTCCGGCATCGAGGCTCTCTCCCTGCCGCCAGCTGGCAAAGCCTGGCGCGGCAAGCATGTTGTTAACGGCCATGACCAGGGCGAATCGGTCCTTGGCCGGATAAAAGGTTTCCAAATCGAGCACGCCGATTTTTTGAAACGGCGGATTCTGGATGCGCTCGATGAGCGTCGGCAAAGCCAGATCGCAGCAGTTCTGCCACTCGTGAGCCAGGATCGCCGAAAGCAGAATGTATTCACGGCTCTTGACCGGATCGGCGTTCAACTTCAGCAAACCGAGGAGGCTGGACGCCGTCGTTTGGACCCGGTCGGCAATCGCTTCGGAATCCCCGGAGGTCGGCGCTTCGAAAGAGGCCAGAACGTTAACCGGAATGCCGCTGGTGCTTCCCGGCGTGTAGATGGCCATGTCCACCCTCTCACGGAGTGCGCGAATTCGATCCGGTCCTTCGCCCCACACGGCCAGACCATTGCGCCAGGCTTCAGCCTCGCGCTTTGCATAGTCGTCAGGCTCCATTCCCTTGCGGCGGGCGTCATCGGCATTCACCCACGGCCTGAAGTCCTCGGGACGCAAATCGGGAAAGGTAAGCAGGAGATTGCCGAGGTCGCCCTTGGGATCAATAATGATCGCCGGAATGCCGTCGATGCCCGCTTCCTCGAGCAGCGCCAGACAAAGGCCGGTTTTTCCGCTTCCCGTCATTCCCACACAAACTGCGTGCGTTACCAGGTCGCGGGAGTCGTAAAGGACCGGAACATCGCCGGCAGCCTTCGTGGCACCGTCGTAGGATCGTCCGAGGTAGAATGCTCCAAGTTTTTCAAAGACGGAGGGGTCAAGCGCCATGCGGAAAAGGTACAGGAGAGCCGCCCTATTTGCGAGAATTCCTCTTGCGTAAAGGAGGGCTACGGAGATCCTCAAAGGGAATGCGACCTTTCCACCCGGCCATCCTGTTTCTGCTTCTGACCTTTGCCAGCGCTCCCGCGCAAGAGTTGGGGCGTGAATACATCGTTGTGAGCGGCGGTCCGTCGCTCGTCGAATGGGAAAAATTCAAAGCGGCTCCTCACGACAGATGGTGGGGAAATTTCGTGCGATCGGCCCGTGTGCGGATCGAGCAATTGCGCGCGCAATACGGTCCGACTGCCCGGATCACCTGGCTGGTTTACAAGCCCGGCTACGTGCGCCGGGCCCAGCGCCAGGAACGCTCCGACCTCCTCGGCAACATCACCAGCGTTCGAGACAAGTACGGAGTCAACCTCGTTTTTTTCAGCAACACGGATCAGCTCATCAACTATCTCAACAGCGGTCAGCCTCGTGATCGCGTGAAGATCGCCAACTTCGAATTCTACGGACACTCGAACAAGGCCTGTTTCATGTTCGATTACAGCAACGAGATCGATAGCGCATCAAAGGTCTGGCTCCATGAGACGGAATTGAACAGGATTCATCGCGGCTTATTTACGCGAGACGCTTTCGTGAAGAGCTGGGGTTGCCACACCGCCGAAAGCATGAGCAAGTACTGGCGCCAGGCCACTGGGAAGCGCATGATCGGCGCCTTCGGCAAGACCGATTACGCCCAGTGTCCGACCAACGGGTGGATCCCCCAACTCAGCTTCGGCGCGCGCTGGGGCGGGTAGTCGCGATCCAAGGGGGCAGCAACCCGCGGAAGGCGATTAAAACCTGGCGAGAGCTAAGTTTAGCCTTTCGAAATCTTCGTGCCGCCAAGCGCGTAATGCGCTGCTCATAAGGTCGGAGCCGTCCGAACCTTGCTCTCCCAACGCGTGAGCAAGTGAATGACGACGTTGGTTCCGAATTTGAAAGATGCGGAAAGCGCGGCGGGTTCCATATTGCGCAGGTAGATGTCACGGCGGTCGAAGAGGTCGGAATTTATGGCGATATATCTGTCTTCTGCGTTCTTGCGCATATCTATCTGGCCCTGTTGGTTGAGCCCGATCTGCCACATGTCTCCGTAGTCGTTCGCGGTGTAGAGGATCGCGATCTCGCCGTAAATCTTCATGGCGAAAACCGGCTCCTTGTAAAAGTTAAGGCCGGACGGAACTTCCTTGATATCAGCGAAGTATCCCTCCGTAAAGATCGGGTGATTCGAGGGCAGGGATTCAAAGTTCTTGTCCACGTCGGGGATCACCCGCCTCATTTCCCTTCGGAAGGCGATGTCGAAACGGGATCGGAGCCCGGGCAGGGAACTGTCTCCCCAAATGCATCCGCCCATGCGCACGTATTTCTGGAGATTTTCCACCTCCTTTTCGGACAACTTGAAGTCTCGTGACCCGGTAAGGAAAATGAACGGTGGCTTGACCGAAAAGATCTGGTCACTGTCGAGTTTAATTGCTTCGACATTCTTGTAGTTGGTCTTGATCTTGTCTTTCGACCAGGCGCTCATCAGGTATAGAAGATTTGGCAAGCTTCCGGTTTCGATCTTGTTGCCCGGCCCGATCCGCACGGTGGAGTTCCAGTTTCCACCATTGTACTGGCCAATGTATGCCGTGAATTCAAACTCTCGCGATCGTGTGCCAGTGCCCCCTCCATGCGACTTTCCCCAGCCGCCGGTAAAGGCCTTGATCTGAGCGGCCGTCGCCGTATTCATGCCGTCCGAGCTGATGCTCGCTGCCGGGGACGCCTTCGCCTGCTCGGGAACGGTTGGCGCGGTGACCGGCGCCATGACGACCGGGCTTATGGCAAAGTCAAGAGGGTTTGCCGCCACCGTGGTGATCGGATTGGGAAACGATGAACTGGCGGCAGGAGCCGCCGCAGCGACATTGAAAGTCGTCTCCTGAGGCGGAGCTGACTGCGACGGCGGCAAAGCCGCGGTTTGATTTGCCTGAACAAATCCCCCTGTTTCGCCTTCAAAATCAGGCGGCTCCTGCACCGCGCGATAAAGAACCGTTCCGCCAAACAAGGCGATGAGGATCGCGTGGAGGGCAAACGAGATCGTAAAATCCCTGGAGGTGCTGAACTTATCGAGCAGCTTTTGCAGAAATTCGGGAAGCTCTCTGGCCATGGGCGAGTGCTTATATACCCGCGGGACGCGGTCTTTCAAGGGCTTCAAGCTTCATTTGGAGCGCCTAGGAGGCTGTTGAGAAACCCGCGTATGCCACGTTGCTGTCAATTTTCGGAAGATCGCAAGGAGCCAAGCGCAGGCTTGATGGGGTTGCGGGGTCCCCATCTCCCCGCAAGCCGTGGCGCTACGGACAAGCTTGGCGACACCGCGAGGGCGCCGAAAATTGGCGCAACCCGCAGGGCGCGATATGCGGGGGGGTTCAACAGTCTCCTAGGGTTGCCATGCGGCGCTCGGCCCGTTTTTAGGGAGCGCGGATGTCCCTGATTCTTTCAATAAAGGCCCAATTGCTTGAATCGTTCCATCCGGGGTCAAGTTCCTGCGGATGTGCATGGAGGGAGAGTTCCCAGATGGCCGCTCCGCTTCCGGTAGTTCGAGCAGCGGCGCCAAGGGCGTCAAGGTTCTCCTGCGCGGAGGAGCCTTTCCAGGATCGAAAATAGACCGAAACACCATTGAGAAATTTCCTGGGATCGCCTCCAGCCTCGATCCAAAAGGAGATTTGCGCCGCATAGTTGTCCCAATCCTGGGTTCCGTTTTTTCCCACTTCTGAGTAGCCCATGCTTTGCACCCCGTCGACCATCGAAGCCCAATCGCGCCACCACGAGCGATTTGGTCCAAACCAGGAGCCCGGGAAGGAACTCAAGGTTATGATCTTTCCTTCGGCGTGGAGCCGGCGCGCCAACTCAAGGACGAAGGCGGAATAGTCGGATCGATCCTCCACGGTCAATCCGTCCCGCTCCGATTCGATATCGAGCTCAACACCGTCAAGTCCGTATTTCCGGGTCTCTTCGATAAGCTGTTGAATGAACGCGCCGCGGTTGTCGGCAAACGCCGATTTCGCGCGATCCCACGAAAAGCCAGACCCGGGCGCATCGGCGTAGGCATTGTAGACGCAGAGCAACACCTGAAGATTCTTCTGCCTGGCAAGGAGTATGAGATCCGTGACGTCGCTCTCGGACACCCGCTGGTCCACGGCGAGGTTCCCGTCGACCGGGATCCAGAACTGCAGTGCGATTCGGCTAAGGGCTTCGGCGACAGTTCGGCCCCCGCCCAGAGGCATCGCCAGGGCGCCTGCGGAAGCGCGGATCCCGTAGGCGGGCACCCAGGCCATCACGGTGTTCGCTTCGACCGGATCTTGCAAGCACGAGACACCCGTCAGGCAACCGAGGAGACAAGCGCGCATTTTGGTAAAACGGAGCGCAAATCGTCGGCGCGAAGGCTCGCGGCGGCGAACCCATGGTGCACGGTCAATCGCGCGGGTTGCGCGGATATGGTCAAGGTCGGCCGTCACACGGTTGGCATGCTCAAGAGTCGGCCGGTTTCGAACAATGGAAAAGTTTGGCCGACCTCACCGATCGTCGGTTTGCAAGGACCCCCGAAGCTGATGAATTGGGGAGATCTTGGAACTTATGAAAGTCCTTAGCGATTTTATAAAAAGCTTTGCTTAGATAGTCGCCGGCTCCGGAGGCCACCGGCGAAGAGCGGCCAATCTCTACTCCGGGTTCGGCTCCTCGAATCCGAGCGCCCAGTCGGGCTCACCATCCACAATCGCGTTCGACATGGTCTTGCCTTTGAGGATGCCGGTTCTTGTGTCGAAGAGTTCGACCGCCGCCGGACCACGATCTCCCCGAGACTTGATGACGATCTCGGTGTTGCCGTTGACAAGTTTCCAGTTTTCGACGTTGGGAAACCGGGTGCGAATGAGGCTAACCGTCATTCCCCTGCGGAGCATGCGCACCCCGCCTTGTTCAACGCTAACTTCGAGTTCTTGACCCCTCGGCGGGACCGGGGTCACCACGCAGCCCCCCACCAGTGAGAAAGCAACGAGGACGGCGAGCATAAATCCGAAAAATCTCATAGACGCGTAAAATGCCTACCAACTCGAAGCAGACTTTGGAAACGAAAAGCTCGGGCGATGTGAGGAGCAGCAATCCCCAGGCATGCGGCGTTTCCGGAACGAGCGAAGAGTGGGAATTTGAGCCGACTTGCCGCCCGGCGGGATTGGGGTTCATCCGAAAAAAACGAAGCCGCCCCAAGTTTCCTTGGGGCGGCTCGATTCTTGGCGAGCATCTCCGGGTCCGGCACAAGGCCAAGCCCCGAGTTCGCGATTAGTAGTCCATCCCGCCC
Source organism: uncultured Verrucomicrobiae bacterium (assembly GCA_963816855.1). Lineage (GTDB taxonomy): Bacteria > Verrucomicrobiota > Verrucomicrobiia > Chthoniobacterales > Terrimicrobiaceae > DASTFP01. Next base: position 26,878 of record CAWFMA010000001.1, read on the forward strand.
ATTCCGCCGCCCGGAGGCATCGGAGGAGTCTTTTCCTTCTCGGGCAGTTCGGTCACCAGAGCCTCGGTGGTCAACAACAAGCCACTGATGGACGCCGCGTTCTGCAGCGCGGTCCGCGTGACTTTGGTCGGATCGACGACTCCCGCCCTGACCAAGTCCTCGTATTCGTCCGTCGCAACGTTATAACCTTCGTTGCCTTTGCGCTTTTTGACCTCCTGCACGATAAGCGCGCCCTCTTTGCCGGCGTTGTCCGCCAGCGCGCGGAGCGGTTGCTCAATCGCACGACGCACGATTTCGAGGCCGATCTTTTCGTCCCCTTCCAGCCCGACGGAGTCCAGCGCTTTCTGAGCACGAATGAAGGCCACGCCGCCGCCGGGGACAATTCCCTCCTCGACAGCCGCGCGCGTCGCATGGAGAGCATCCTCGACACGGGCCTTCTTCTCTTTCATCTCGGTTTCCGTCGCGGCGCCCACATTGATGACGGCGACGCCACCTGCGAGTTTCGCGAGGCGCTCCTGAAGCTTCTCCCGATCGTAGTCGCTGGTCGTCTCCTCAATCTGGCGGCGGATCTGATTGACCCGTCCCTGGATGTCGACGTTCTTGCCCTCACCCTCGATCACGGTGGTGTTTTCCTTGTCGATGACAATACGCTTGGCTTTCCCGAGGTCGTCGAGCGAGATGTTTTCGAGCTTGATGCCGAGGTCCTCGGTGAGACAACGTCCGCCGGTCAGAACCGCAATGTCTTCCAACATTGCCTTGCGGCGGTCGCCAAAGCCCGGAGCCTTGACGGCTGCGACCTGCAGCGTGCCGCGCAGCTTATTGACAACGAGCGTCGCGAGAGCTTCGCCTTCGACATCTTCGGCGATGATCAAGAGCGGCTTGCCAGCCTTGGCCACCTTTTCGAGAAGCGGCAACATGTCTTTCAAGCTGCTGATCTTTTTTTCGTGAATCAGGATGTAGGCGTTCTCGAGAAGCGCCTCGAGGTTTTCCGCATTCGTCACGAAGTAAGGGGAAAGATAGCCCTTGTCGAATTGCATGCCCTCGACAACGTCGAGCGTTGTCTCGATGCTCTTGGCCTCTTCCACTGTGATCGTGCCATCCTTGCCGACCTTGTCCATCGCGTCCGCGATGATCTGGCCGATCGTCGTATCCCAGTTTGCGGAAACAGTGGCGACCTGGGCGATCTCCGAGCTGTCCTTTACCTTCTTGCTGATCTTTGCCAGCTCGGCAACGACCGCTTCGACGGCCTTTCCGATGCCGCGCTGAAGACTGGTGGGGTTCGCCCCCGCGGTCACGTTTTTCAGGCCTTCGCGAAAGATCGCTTCGGCGAGGACCGTGGCCGTTGTGGTGCCGTCGCCGGCTATGTCGCTGGTCTTGCTCGCGACCTCGCGAACGAGCTGTGCGCCCATGTTCTCATAGGAGTCTTCCAACTCGATTTCCTTGGCGACGGTCACGCCGTCTTTCGTAATCGTTGGGCTGCCGAATTTCTTATCGAGGATAACATTGCGACCCGAAGGCCCAAGAGTGGCCTTCACGGCTTTCGCGAGTTTCTCGATGCCGCGAAGCAGGGAATGCCGCGCGGATTCGTCAAACGAGAGTTGTTTGGCTGCCATAATAGTTTTGCTTATGAATTTGTTGTTGCTGAATTGGCGAAAGGACTCATCCGATGATGCCGAGGATGTCATCCTCGCGCATGATCAGGTAGCTCTCGCCCTCAATTTTCACTTCTGTGCCGCCGTATTTGGAGATGAGGACCTTGTCCCCCTTTTTTACGGTGAATTCGATGATCTTTCCGTCATCATCGCGCTTCCCGGTTCCGAGAGCGACGACTTCGCCTTCCTGAGGCTTTTCCTTTGCGGTATCAGGAATGATGATGCCGCCTTTTTTTAGTTCCTTCTCTTCGATCGGGTGCACGAGCACGCGGTCTCCGAGAGGCTTGATATTTACATTGGCCATAGGGCTGCAGGTGTCTCTATTTTGTGTTGGTTGGTTTTTAACGTTTATCCAGGCTTCGCGTAGGCGAAGCCCGGACGGTTGTTAAAGGGTGCTGGTCAGTTCTTTTTCTTGTCTTCGTCGACCATCTCGAACTCCGCGTCGACGACATCCGAATCCTTTTTCTCGCCGGCCGATTCGGCCGCCGAGCCCTCCGGCGACCCCGGCTGGGGAGCGCCCTGAGCGGAAGCTTTCTTGTAGAGTTCTGAGCTGAGTTCTTGAAACTTTGCCTGCAGTGCGTCGAAGGAACTCTTGACGGCGTCGTTGTCGTTGCCCTTGAGCGCCTCGCGCACGGCGGCGATCGCATCTTCAAGCGACTTCTTGGTCGCGCCATCCAGCTTTGTCCCCGACCTCTTTCAGCTGCTTTTCGCATTGATAAGCGAGGTTGTCGGCATTGTTGCGAAGTTCGATGGCCTCCTTGGCCTTGCGATCTTCTTCCGCGTGGCTCTCCGCTTCCTTCTGCATCTTGTCGACCTCTTCCTTGGTCAGGCCGCTGGAGCCGGTGATGGAAATCTTTTGCTCCTTGCTCGTTCCGAGATCCTTGGCGCTGACGTTGAGAATGCCGTTGGCATCGATATCGAAAGTCACCTCGATCTGCGGCACGCCGCGGGGCGCCGGGGGAATCCCATCGAGATGGAAGGTGCCCAACTGCTTATTGTCACGGCTCAGTGGCCGCTCGCCTTGAAGCACCTTGATCTCCACTCCCGGCTGGCTGTCGCTGTAGGTCGAGAAAATCTGCGACTTCCGTGTGGGAATCGTCGTGTTGCGCGGGATCATCGCGGTCGCAATGCCGCCAGCCGTCTCAATGGCCAGGGTCAGCGGCGTGACGTCCAGCAGAAGAACGTCCTTGACATCGCCCTTCAAGACTCCGCCCTGGATCGATGCCCCCACCGCCACAACCTCATCGGGATTCACGCCTTTATGGGGCTCCTTGCCAATGAGCGACCGCGCCGTTTCGACTACCTTGGGCATGCGCGTCATCCCGCCCACCAGAACCAGCTCGTTGACAACGCTCGGGTTCCACTTGGCGTCGTTCAAGCAATCCTTGACCGGCTTGACGGTGCGCTGAAAAAGATCATCCGTCAGTTGTTCCAGCTTAGCGCGGGTCAGCTTCTTTTGAATGTGCTTCGGCCCGGTCTGGTCCGCCGTGATAAACGGCAAATTGATCTCGTATTCCTGGGTCGAGGAAAGCGCGATTTTTGCTTTCTCCGACTCTTCCTTGATTCGCTGCACGGCGTCGGGTTGCTTCGACAGATCAATGGCCGTGTCGTTCTTGAATTCCCCAATGATCCAATCCATCAGACGATTGTCCCAATCGTCTCCACCAAGATGCGTGTCTCCATTCGTCGCGGACACCTGAAAGACTCCGTCCCCAATCTCCAGGGCGGAAATATCAAAGGTGCCGCCTCCAAGGTCATAAACGGCGATCTTCTCGTCTTTCTTCGTGTCCAAACCATAAGCGAGCGAAGCGGCCGTCGGCTCATTGATGATCCGCAATACCTCCATCCCTGCGATTTTTCCGGCATCCTTCGTCGCGTTGCGCTGGGAATCGTTGAAATAGGCGGGAACGGTAATGACTGCCTGGGTAATCTTTTCACCAAGCTTCGCCTCGGCGTCGCTCTTCAGTTTTCCAAGGATCATCGCGGAAATCTCCGGAGGGCTGAACCGCTTACTCTCGCCGCTGACCTCGACTTCAATGTGGGCATCGCCATTTGCCGCTTCCACAACCTTGTAAGGAACCCGCTTGAGTTCGTCCTGGACCTCGGAATACTTGCGACCCATGAAGCGCTTAACAGAAAAAACGGTGTTCTGCGGATTTGTTACCGCCTGGCGCTTGGCCGCCTGACCGACAAGACGCTCGCCGGTCTTCGAAAAAGCCACCACCGACGGCGTCGTGCGCGCGCCTTCGGAATTCTCCAAAACAACGGGCTCCCCACCCTCCATCACCGCCATACAGGAGTTTGTGGTGCCTAAATCAATTCCTAGAATCTTTGACATAAAATGCGAAACTCCAACGCAGCAACGAACGTTCCCAATTTGATCAAAACCTTAACAGCCTCGTATCGAATATGATATGAGAATGCATCTCGTCCCGGTAGCGCATAAAAAGCGACAATATGTCACTTTTCGGATGGGGAGACTAGGCCAAATTGGCACTAGCGAGTTTGGGGGAAGGTCCCAACGAGGACTGGATCCGCGTGTCGAGCTTTCATCGCCCATGATCGTAGCCGTTCCAAAGCCAGGTAAACGACCGGCGTCGTGAAGAGGGTGAGGACCTGGGAAACAATGAGTCCTCCGACGATGGCGATTCCGAGGGGGCGACGAAGCTCCGAGCCGACGCCGAGGCCGATTGCCAACGGCAGGGCGCCGAACAATGCAGCGAAAGTCGTCATCATAATGGGGCGGAAGCGAACGAGACAAGCCTGGTAGATGGCTTCCTCAGGTTTAAGATGATGGGTGCGTTGAACCTCGAGGGCAAAGTCAACCATCATGATGGCGTTCTTCTTGACGATTCCAATAAGGAGGATGATGCCGATCATTGCGACAATGGAGAGCTCGAATCCGCAGGTTTGAAGAGCTAACAAAGCGCCCAGCCCGGCGCTCGGCAGCGTAGAGAGAATGGTAATTGGATGGATCAGACTCTCGTAGAGCATACCAAGGACGATATAAACGGCGAGCAGCGCGGCCACGATGAGGATCGGTTGATTCGCGACAGACTGTTGAAAAACCTGCGCATTTCCGGCGAATCCGCCGCTGATGGTTGCTGGCAGATTCAGTTCGCGCACGGCGTCTTCAATAACCTGCGTGGCGCGCTCGAGAGAAACTCCGGGGGAAAGATTGAAGGAAATGGTGACCGCAGCGAACTGGCCTTGATGGTTGACAGCAAGGGGGACATTCGAAACCTCGTAGTGAGCGATACCGCTCAGGGGCACCATCTGTCCGTTTGCTGCGCGAACGAAGACTTTGTCGAGAGCCCGGGGATCGCCTTGATATTTCGGATCGGCTTCGAGCACGACGCGATATTGATTCTGCGAGCCGTACATGATGGAAACCTGGCGTTGTCCGAAACCGCTATAGAGTGTGGAGTCGATGGCTTCGGGCTGGATCCCGAGCCGGCCCGCCGCATCACGGTCGATGGTTACTGTCGCCTGGAGGCCTTGGAACTGCTGGTCGCTGTTAACGTCGGCGAGTTCGGGCGCTTTTCTAAGCCGTTCGAGGAGACGAGGCGCCCAGGTGTTGAGTTCGTCCAAATTGACGTCTCGGAGCGAGTATTGATAAAGGGCCTTGGTCATCCGACCGCCCACTCGAATATCTTGGACTGGCTGGAGAAAGAGCGTAATCCCGGGCACCTTAGCAGTTTTCGCGCGGAGTCTCGCAATAACCTGCTCCACCGGGGGACGTTGGCTCGGCGGCTTAAGAGCGATAAAAAGACGTCCGTTGTTTTGTGCGTTTCCGCCGCTACCGGATCCGACAAAGGATCCGACAGTATCGATAGCGGGATCCGCGAGAAGAACGTCGACGATTTCCTGCTGTTTTCTGGCCATGTCCGCGAAAGAAACGTCCTGCGCGGCTTCGGTCGTGCCGAACATCAAGCCGGTATCTTGCTGGGGGAAGAAGCCTTTCGGCGTCACGCCGTAAAGCCAAACCGTAAGGACCAGCGTGACTAGGGTAAGCACCTGGGTAAAGAGATGATGCCGCAAGACCCACCGCAAGGCGCGCGCGTAGCCGTTCTGCAATCTCTGGGCGAAGTTCGAGGCATGTCCTTCGTCTCTGGGGTTGACCCGCAGGAACTGACCACACAGCGTCGGTGTGAGCGTCAGCGAAATGACGGCCGAAACGAAAATCGCCGCGCTAAGGGTGATAGCGAACTCCCGGAATAAGCGTCCGATCAGTCCCCCCATGAGCAAGACGGGAATGAACACCGCCACCAACGAGAGGCTAATGGAAACGACCGTAAAGCCGATTTGCTTCGCGCCGGCCAAAGTGGCCGCATAAGGCTCCTCTCCCTGCTCGATATGGCGCACGATGTTTTCGATGACCACGATGGCATCATCAACCAGAAAACCGACGGCCACAGTGAGAGCCATTAGCGAGATATTGTCGAGGCTGAAACCACAAAGCCACATGATCGCGAACGTTCCCGCCAGCGAGAGGGGAACGGTCACCCCGGCAATGAAAGTCGGCCAGAACCGTCGCAGGAAAAGTCCCATGACGACGATGACCAGCGCAATGGTCAGCATGAGGGTAAATTGGACATCGTGAACCGACGCGCGAATCGTCTGGGTGCGATCGCTCAGAATACTGATTTTTACTCCCGGTGGTAGCCATTGCTGCAGCTGCGGCAGAAGCTTGTAAATCTCGTCCACTACGGCAATCACGTTCGCGTCTGATTGCTTGAACACCGGCATCAAAACGGCTCGATCCTTGTTAAACCAACCGGCCTGGAAGGTATTCTCCGTGCCGTCGATGACATTCGCAATGTCTCCCAGCCGAACGGGAAGCCCATTGCGTTGAGCCACGACAAGCGACCGATATTTATCCGCGCCGAAGGCCTGGTCGTTCGCGGAAACCATTAGGCTCTTACCGGCATTGTCGACAGCCCCTTTTGCCATGAGCCGGTTGGCGCCTTGAAGGAAGCTACGCACATCTTCCATGCTCATCCCCATCGCGGCGAGAGCCGCGGGATTCACTTGAACGCGCACCGCGGTCTTGGCGCCCCCAAACACCCCGACCTGACTAATGCCCGGCAACTGGGCAAGCCGTTGTGACACAATCTGGTCGGCAAGGTTGTAGACTTCCGATAGCCGCACGGTTTGCGAGGTCATCGCCAGGACCATGACCGGGGCATCCGCCGGGTTATATTTTCGATACGTTGGCGGATTGGGAAGATTGTCCGGGAGGTCTCGCGCCGCGGCGTTGATCGCAGCCTGAACGTCACGCGCCGCGTCGTTCACATTCCGGCTCAAATCGAATTGCGTGGTCACGCTGCTACCCCCGAGCGAGCTCACCGAGGTCATCTCGGTCAGCCCCGCGATCTGGCCCAAACGACGCTCAAGTGGCGCTGCCAGCGAGCTTGCGGCTGTCGCTGGATCCACGCCCGGTAGTGATGCGCTTACCCCAATCGTCGGGAAATCCACCTGAGGCAGGGGGGCCACAGGCAGAAAGAAATACGCGGTTGCTCCAAGCAACATCAGACCGATAGCCAAAAGCGACGTGCCGATCGGACGTCGGATAAATGGACCGGAAATATTCATCGTGCGGCCGGTTGCAGCGCGCCGATGGGCTCCCCAACTCCCCGGCGCTGCAGAATCCAGCGCTCGACTCGATCGAGCGCGAGATAAATGACTGGGGTGGTATAGAGAGTGAGAAACTGCGAAAGCAGCAGCCCTCCCACGATCGCGACACCCAATGGCCTGCGAAGTTCAGAACCGGTGCCGGTCTGGAGCGCCATGGGCAGCGCGCCAAGGAGGGCAGCCGCCGTAGTCATCATGATTGGACGAAACCGAAGCAAACAAGCCTCGTAAATCGCGTCGTAGGGAGAAGCCCCACGCCCGCGTTGCGCCTCCAGCGCAAAATCGATCATCATAATGGCGTTCTTCTTCACGATACCGATCAGAAGGACGACGCCGATGAGCGCGACCAGAGAAAAGTCCATCCGGTAAAATTCCAGCGCGAGCAGCGCTCCCACCCCGGCGCTGGGGAGGGTCGAGAGAATCGTCAACGGGTGAATGTAGCTCTCGTAGAGTACCCCAAGCACAATATAGATCACAACGACCGCGGCCAAAATCAGAAACGGCACGCTTGCCAAAGAAGAGCGAAACTCCGCCACGCTGCCCGCAAATTCGGCAACGATCGCGTCCGGCATGCCAATGTCCCGGCGAGCCTGTTCAATGGCTTTGACAGCCTGTCCCAGCGAGTAGCCTGGTCCGAGATTGAACGACACCGTGGCCGAGGGAAATTGCCCTTGATGCGTGATCACCAGGGGTGCACTCTGGATATGAGCGGTTGCAAAAGCGGTAAGAGGTACCAAGGCGCCTGTGCTGGATTTGACATAAATCTTCTCGAGGTCGGTCGTCGAATTTCGAAACTCCGGCGGAACTTCCATGACAACCCTGTATTGGTTGAGCTGAGTGAAGATCACCGAAATCTGCCGCTGTCCGAAAGCGTCATAGAGGGTGTCGTCGATGGCTTGGATCGGGACGTTCAACCGAGAGGCCTGGGTGCGGTCGATCTGAATATGAAGCTGGAGACCACTTTCCTGCTGGTCGCTCGCCACATCCGCAAGCTGCGGCAATCTCCTCAGCTGCTCAACCAGCTTTGAAACCCAAGTCGCGAGTTCCGCGGAGTCGGCGCCTTCCAGGATGTATTGATACTGGGTTCGACTCGGCCGCGTGTCGATCTGGAGGTCCTGGGAGGCTTGGAAGAAGACTTCCACTCCCTCAATCCCGCGAACGGCCTCCCGAAGGCGGGCAATCACTTCACCAGCGCTCGCCTGTCGGGACTCGCGCGGCTTGAGAACGATGTAGAGTCGACCGGTATTCGGTGTGGAATTGACCGTGCCGGCGCCGACAAAGGCCGCCACGCGCTCAACGTCCGGGTCGCGGCGCACGGCATCTGTCACGGCGCGTTGAATCGAAAGCATTGCAGGAAAGGAAACGTCCTGCGCGGCGTCCGTAACGCCGATCACCAATCCAGTGTCCTGCTGAGGCAGCAAGCCTTTCGGCACGAACGCGTAGAGGATACCTGTCGCCACGAGCGTGGCCGCGGCGACGAACAGGGTGGCGCCCTGGTGGCGCAGCACAAAAACCAGCGAACGATCGTAGGTCCGAAGCACCCAGTCGAAGCAGCGCTCCACAAATCGCTGAACGGCATTCTCCTTCTGCTCGCTTTCTTTCCTGAGCATCTTTGCGCACATCATCGGCGTCAGCGTCAATGAAACGAAGGCGGAGACCGCCACCGCCGTGCTTAGCGTGATCGCAAATTCCCTGAACAGCCGGCCGACGATCCCCGACATGAAAAGAAGGGGGATAAAGACCGCGATGAGCGAAATGCTGAGCGAAATAACCGTGAATCCGATTTGTTTTGAACCCTTCAACGCCGCGACAAATGGATGATCGCCATCCTCGATATAGCGAAAGATGTTCTCGATCATAACAATCGCGTCGTCCACCACGAAGCCCGTGGAGATCGTCAGAGCCATCAGCGAGAGATTGTCGAGGCTGAAACCCGCCAGATACATCACGGCGAAGGTGCCAAGTAGGGAAAGAGGCAGCGCCACGCTCGGGATGATCGTGGCACGAAGCCGGCGGAGAAACAAGAGCAGCACCAGTACCACCAGTCCGACCGTGAGGATGAGTGTGAACTGCACATCGCGGATGGAAGCCCGGATCGTTTCGGTGCGGTCGGAAAAGATTGAGAGGTGGATCCCGGTCGGAAGAGAAGCAGTCAGGCGCGGAAGAATCTTCTTAACCCGCTCGACGGTCTCGATGATGTTCGCGCCCGGCTGTCGTTGAATATCAAGCAACACCGCTGGCTGATAGCTTTGTCGAGGCGTCGCGATCCACGCGGCCAGCCGGTCGTTTTCCACGCCGTCCGCAACGTTCGCCACATCTTGCAGCCGAACTGGGCCCCCGTTTCGATATGCGAGAATGACCGGCTTGAAATCCTCCGCCTTGAGGATTTGATCATTCGAACCGAGAGTGAAGGCCTGCTGGTTGCCATCGAAGCTCCCCTTGGGGGCATTAACGTTGGCTTGAGAAATCGCGGAACGGGCGTCTTCCAGGCTCAACCCCTGCGCAGCCAGCGCCGCAGGGTTGACCTGCACACGCACCGCCGGCTTTTGATTGCCTTCGATCGTGACAAGCCCGACTCCACTTACCTCGCTGAGCTTCTGCGCGAGGATCGAGTCGGCGAAATCATTAACCTTCTCGAGGGGAAGGTTATCCGAAGTGATCGCGAGCGTGAGGATTGGAGTATCCGCCGGATTGACCTTGTTAAAAGTTGGCGGATTCGGCATGTCCGGAGGAAGCAGTCCGCCCGCCGCGTTGATGGCCGCCTGCACGTCCTGGCCGGCTTCGTCAATCTTTCGCCCCAAAACGAACTGCAGGGTGATCACCGACGTGCCAAATGAACTTATCGAGTTCATGGACGCCAGGCCGCTGATCTGGCCAAACTGCTTTTCCAAAGGAGCGGTCACAAGCGAGGCCATCACTAGAGGGTCTGCCCCGGGATACTGAGAAACGACCTGGATAGTCGGAAAATCGACCGTCGGCAGCGCTGAGACGGGGAGGAACTTATAGCCCAGCAACCCGATCAGGACCACGCCAAACATCAGAAGCGACGTGGCAATCGGACGCCGAATGAAAGGCTCTGAGACGTTCACTACTTCCGGGGCTCTTCAGAGCCACCGCTCGCCGCCATATTCCGCGTGATCTCCACGCTGACGCCGGGCTGGAGACGGTATTGCCCATCGACCACCACGCGCTCGCCAGCTTGCAGCCCAGACTCCACCAGCATCCGGTTATCCTCCACCGAGCCTACCTTGATCGTGCGCATCTCGGCCTTGCCATCCGCGCCCAACACATAAACATACATTCCATTGGGACCACGCTGAACGGCCTGCGCCGGAACCGTCACCGCGTCAGGTCTGGTCCCGACCAATAACCGGACATTCACGAATTGGCCTGGCCACAATTCGTAGTTCGCGTTGGCAAAGGTCGCCTTGAGTTTGACCGTCGCAGTCGTCGAGTCGATCTGGTTGTCCAACACGGCCAGGGTGCCCTCGCTAAGGGTTGAGAGATTGTCCCGATCAAGCGCCAAGACCTTCAAGCTCTTATTCTGGGCCAAGGCATCGCGAACCTTCTTCAAGTCCTGCTGGGGTAGCGTAAACAATACGGAGATTGGCTGCACCTGGTTGATAATCACCATCCCTCCTGTGTCGGTACTCCGCACGATATTTCCCGGATCTACCAAGCGAATGCCAACGCGACCGGGAATCGGCGCCACAATGTGCGTGTAGTCCACTTGCGTCTGCGCATTGTCAATCGCCGCCTGGTCCGCTTGCACCTGAGCCTGCATTTGATCAGCCGTGTATTTTTGAGTGTCGTATGTTTGCTGGTCGATCACGCTGTTCTTGATCAACTGAGCATCTCTCTGAAGCGTAAGCTTCGCATTGGCCAGCAGGGCTTCGTCCTGCGCTTTTTTAGCCTTGGCTTGATCGAGTTGAGCCTGATAGGTGCGAGGGTCAATCTGCGCAAGCAAATCTCCCTTCTGGACATTCTCTCCCTCCTGAAAATAGACCTGCTGCAACTCGCCATCCACCCGCGCGCGAACGGTCACCCCGTAATAGGGTTGTACGATTCCCAAGCCATTGAGGTAAATGGGAAAATCTCGAAGCTCCGCCTCACCGGCTACGACCGGGACGGGCCGCCCCGCGCCACCGGCCGCATGATTTCCTTCTGTCCGCCCGGCTTGCGATCGAAGCTTCCACAGGGTTAGTCCGCCGGCTGCAAGCCCAAGCAGCACGAGCCATCGCACGATTCGCCAAAAGAGGTTCATACGGGACGGCCGAGTATCCTCGATCGCCACGTCGCGGGGAAGAGCCTGCGGAGGCCGGGGCTCATTTTGGGAAATCATATGAGATTAAAGCGTTCCCAAACCCTTTTGTTCTAAGAATTCTTTCCCGGCGCCGAACGCACCAGCCTCATGAGCCCATTTTGCAGCTGTCGAATTGACTTTCGGCCGGAAAATGAATATCTATTCATAAAATGAACCATCGTTCAGACAACGCGGTCTCGCAACGCTTTTCTCATCGAGGAAAGGAACGCCACGCGCGGAGGGGGCGAATTCTTGAGGCTGCTGAAGTTGTTTTCGCAACGCGAGGCTACCACGAGGCCTCCATTATAGAGATTGCAAGGCGCGCGGAATTGGCTGCAGGCACAATCTACTTGTATTTCGGCGACAAGGCGGACCTTTATGGCAACGTGGTTTCGGCGAAGATGAAGGAAGTCGCTGGCCAAGTGCAGACGGCTCTAAGTTCAGAGCGATCGGCCAAGGCCTGTCTTTGCGCCGCGGCGCACGCCCTCTTCGCCTATTATGATTCCAATCGTTCGTTCTTCGAACTCTTTCTCTATCAGCACCAATTGGCGGCGTCTCCGCTAAGGGCAAAGCATTGGAGCGAAATGGAGGATCTCAAGCGCCGGCACCTTCGCCTCGTGGAAGAGTGCGTCGTCCGCGGCCAAGCCAGCGGAGAAATCAGGGCGGGAAATCCGCGTTTTTACGCAGTCGCTTTCCTCGGTGTGACGCTCCAAATGGTCCGGCAGTGGATTCGGGAGGGCGGCGAGCGGCGTCTCACGGAGTCGGCGGATTTTGCGGCAGATTGTTTTTTGCACGGCGCAGCGACGCCTTCGTGTCGCCCGCAACTGGCTGCAGCTGAATAGTTCTCGCGGCAGACGGTCCATTTCGCCTCGCCAGACATCCCTTGAAGACGAAAAACAGCCCAATCTGAGCTCGACGAACCCTCTCTAGCCGGTCCCGGTTCCGTGCGATTCCCAAAGATCATCCGCGCCAAATTCCAGGCAGCACGAACCTGCCTCGGCATAACAGGCTTCACAGAGCCACCTTGTATCAATTCTTACCGCGCCGGGTTTTCCGCACTTCTCGCAAGCATTCCTGCCCGGCAGGCCAGGAGAGCCGCGCGGCACCGATCGCAATGGGGACTCGTCCATATGGATACGCCATTCTCGCACAACGAACGGTCTCCGCAAAATTTCTCGGGCAGGGCGCGAGCGTTTCCCGTAAAAGCGGCGAGACTTCCCCTCCTTTGAAATCCGGCACTTGCGAACACGATCAAATCGGCTTCCTTTGTTTCATGACAGCAGACGAACGCACGCTCATCGCGAATCTTTTCGACCGGTTGAAGCAGGCAGGCGGACAGGCGAAAGACGCCGATGCCGACGAATTCATTCGCACCAGGGTCTCGGAGCAGCCCGCATCTCCTTACCTCCTGGTTCAAAGCACCCTGGTCATGCAGCAGGCGCTCGCGGCCGCCCAGGGCAAAATCGCCGCCCTGGAGAAGAAACTCGCAGACGGTTCAGCTCCTCCTCGCCAAGAGCCCGGTTTCCTTTCGGGCGTCGCAAACCTGTTCGGGGTAGGGCCATCTTCCCAGCAACCGGCTCCGCCGGCCCCTGCGCCGCCGCCGATTCCCTCGCGGCCTGCCTCGCCGTCCAACTATCCACCGCAGCCGATACCACAAACCCCGAGCGCTGGTGGCGGATTTCTCCAGACGGCGCTATCCACCGCGGCCGGTGTCGCCGGCGGGGCGCTGCTCTTCCAAGGGATCGAGAACCTGATCGGGCACAATCCTGGGCCGTTCTCGGGACTAAGCGGACCTTCCGGTGGCGTGATCGGGAGCCAGCCCCCCGTCGAAAACACTGAAATCGTTAACAATTACTTCGAAACGAACGAGCCGGATGCTGCAGCCGGCCAGTTCGCTGAACGGGACGACGGTTCGACTGCATCTCAGGAGGAAAATCCGCTCAGCGATCCCGGCTTCGACGATCCTTCCCGCCCCGATGATGGAGGCGACTTTGCGGGGGGCGACGACGATTCCTACGTTTGACTCCCTTCTTCGGCCGCCGGGCCCTGGGAACGGCCCCGTAGCGCCGGATCGGCTGCAAAACGGACTCGCCAAATCAGAAGTCTTGGAAGATAATGTTCCCACGACAATGCCCGGAAACCTTGGATTGGAGACCCCTCCGACCCGCTTGGAGCTGGAGCAATTTTCCAAGCAGTTCAGCCGCGAACAGTGGCAAATCCTCTGCCAGAATCGCGGTTTTGTTCATTTTTTGGCCGATGACCTTGCCGCTTGCCGGCTTCTTGCAAAAAAAGTCCTGGAGCGGCACGGCAAACCTCTCGGCCCGGTGAACGATTAGCTCACCGGCTCAGCGGCCAGCCGGTTCGGGAATTCGAATTCAGGTTAGTGAAACCCGAACCCGAACACGAAAACCGGAGCGGGACCGTAATAAACGGGCGGCGGGTAGTAGTAAATCGGACGGGAATACGGCCGGTAAAATCGAGGACCGTAGTAACCCCGGCCGCCGTAATGATATCCGGAGCCGTGGTTCCATCCGTGGTAGTGATACTTCCTCCCCCCTGCCTCTGCCGGAACCGTGAGCAACCCAAGCGCACAAACGGCTACGACGACAATCGACAGAAACGATGCCTTCATCCTAGTTGGACACTTTTCGGCGGGTCTGCGCTCAAAAACGAACGCGATGCCGACAAGCTCCGGCGTGAGTGAGTCAGTTTGGCGCTCCGAGCCTTTCCGCGGCCCAATACCGTTCCGCCAGTTTGACAGTGTTCGCGTGCAATCTTGCCGTGTGAACGCGGTCTCGATTGTAACCTCCTCCGAAGAGGATAACCGCCGGCGTGCGAATTTTCCCGATCGCGGCCAGGACCACCTTATCGCGCGCGTCCATGTCCGCGTCGCTCAATCTCATCTGACCAAAGAGGTCATGCTCATGCGGGTCGGAACCGGCAATCCAAAAGACGAGGTCAGGCGCAAAACGCTCGAGCGCCCCGGGAAACGTGGCAAAGAGCTCGTCCAAAAACCTGCCACCGTCGACAAACCGTGGCAACGCGATATCAAGCGATCCCGGAATCTTCTCCGCCGGATAGTTGGGACCGACATGAATTGAATAGGTGAACACGCGGTCATCGTGCGCAAAGATTGCGTTGTTTCCGTTTCCTTGATGGGCATCGGTATCGATCACGAAAACCCGCTTCTTCGGATGGACCGCATGGAGGTCCCTGATGGCGATGGCCACGTCGTTGAGAACGCAATATCCAAGTCCGCGATCCGCAAAGGCGTGATGGGTTCCGCCGGCGAGATTGCAGGCCAATCCCTCTTCGATTGCCGCCCACATTGCGGCGATGGTGCCGCCAGTCTCGCGGCGCGATCGGGTCAGCAGTCCTTCGCACGGAGGCAGTCCGAGCCGCACCAAACTTTCACGACTCAGCGCTCCGGTGCGAATGTCGGCGAGATAGCGGGACGTGTGAACCCGCAAGAGTTGGACGGCGGAAGCCAGCTTCACAACGGTGATTCGAGCCGACGCGCATTCCTCGCGTACCATGCGCTCAACGCGCCAAAACTTGTCCATCGGAAAAGGATGTCCTTCCGGCAATGGAAACGAGTAGCCAGGGTGATAAAAACAGCGCACGAAAGGCAAGATTGTCCAGGCTTGCATCATCGCAATGGCGATGTGCAGCGAGGCCGACCGATCTCACGGGCCTCCGGGGCAACCCCTTGGCGAAACAGTTAATCCCGCTTTGGTCTCCCGCTATCGGAAAACTGGGGGAGACCTCCTTTCGGTTTTGGCTTGGGAACGTCGGCCGCCACGCGCAGGCCGTGATCCTTCATGTAGGCGGCGAGCGCATTGGTAACTTCGCGAGCCGTGCGTTGGGTATCGCCGGACAGGCCAGAGAGCAAGCCGGGCGCTCCCGAGGTAATCATCGGCCAGGCGATAATTCCCATGATCGCGCCGGGCATGGCGTTCGTTCCGCCGGTGGTTTGAATCACTAGGAAGCGGTCCTGGACCCCTCCCGAGATGTCCGTGACCGTTGCGGTCACATCCATTTTTGTTCCACCCGAACCGAAGCCCAGCGCGCCACGCAGAAACCGGCTTCCCTGGTTGAGGCGGGTAAAACGGCCGGCGATGAGCCAGGCATTCCCTTGCGGCGTGCCGATTCCCGCTGCTTGTGCAGGCGCCAGGTATTTCCGAATTCGCTCGACGAGATTCGCGGTCAATTCCTGCTGGATGCGTCGCTTGAAATCTTCAAGCTCGGCTCCCTGGCGTCCCACGCGCACCATATCGTCCTCGAAATCGAAGGGCTGCACCACGATCGTTTGAGGCGGTTGCAACGGAGCTCTCCCCAAGGGAATTACCTCCCTTACGCTCACGGACGCGCACGAGCAAAGCGGGACACACGGCGCCACAAGGGCGAGTCGAAACAGGAACGTCGATTTCATCTCGGAATCAAATGGCATTTCGAGCGGATTTTCCAGGAATGCTTCTCTCAGGAGCTTCACCGCGGTCGAAGCGCGGCCTTGCGGAAGCCGCCCGACAGGCGACAATGAGGCCTGCCGTTCGATGAGGTTTACGTTCAGAACGAATTTAATAGTGTTTATGATTCTCTTCGGCTCAAGCCTGCGCGCTCGCGACACGGGGAGCGCACCTCCGCGATCAGGCGAGCAACGCGCTCAAACGCTGATCCTCGACGGCATCTGGGGGTCGCATTCGCGCTGGGAGCGGCTCAGGGGACGCATCGCCGCGGAGGTCGGGCCTTGCAGGATTTGGCGCTACGACAATACGGGCCGCGCCTCGATCGAATGCCTTGGGGCCGCTCTTGCCGCGGACCTCCGACGCCTGGACGCTCCTGTCAACCTTGTCGGCTACAGTATGGGCGGCCTCGTGGTGCGCGAAGCCATCCGCCAGACCCCAAGCCTGAAAGTGCGCCGGGTTGTGCTGCTCAATTCGCCCAACTACGGCAGCGCTGCGGCTTGTCTGCTCCCCCTCTCCGCGTGCCGCGAAATGAGGCCCGGCAGCGCGTTCCTCAAGCAACTCAACTCGGCGCCCTGGACATGCCCTACTCTGGCGACATGGTGTCCCTATGACCTCATGGTTTTTCCGGGGTCTTCCGCTCGTTGGAAAAAGGCGGACGTCATTGTAAGGTCCGACGTTCCCGCGCATCTCTGGCCGGTCGTTTCTTCGGATATTCACAGATCGATCGTCGGCTTTCTCGCATCCGAAAGCACAGAGGGCAGGCGAACCCACTAGCCGACTGGGAAACCCCTGCCGCTGGTTTTCGGAAGCTCGTCAAAAGCCCGGCCCGGCCCTAGCCACGAGCGGCCAAAGTTCCGCAGCCAGCAGTCGGATCGTTGGGGGTAACCCATTGAAATCTCCATGCGAACTGCCGGAGTTTTCAATGGCTTCTAGCAGGCCTGGCTGAGAATTTCCATCCGGGGATGGACATTTGAGCAAGTAGCGGTTGGATTCTCGATGAGTCCCTGGCGGAAGCGTTCGACGCCGCCACAATCTTGAGCCGTAAAAAGAAGGACGCGCGACATGCATCAAACATCATTCCTGCAGGACCTGGCCATCGTGATGAGCGTGGCGGCGTTGGCGACGATCATCTTTCGTCAACTCCATCAACCCGTTGTCCTCGGCTACATCATCGCCGGAGTGGTTATCGGCCCGCACACCCCGCCATTTGCGATGATCGCGGACGAGCATGCCATCGAGACGCTCGCTGAGCTGGGCATCATCTTTCTGATGTTTGCGCTGGGGTTGGAATTCAGCCTTCGCAAGCTTAAGCAGGTCGGCGCGACAGCGTTCATCGGCGCCTCGCTGGAGATTCTGCTGATGATTTTGGCAGGCTATGGGCTCGGCCGCTTTTTTGGGTGGAATCAGATGGATAGCATCTTTCTTGGCGCCATCCTCTCGATTTCGTCCACGACGATTATTGTCAAGGCGCTCGAGGGCCTCGGGAAGACCCGCGAGCATTTCGCCAGGCTTATTTTCGGAATTCTTATCGTCGAGGACATCCTGGCGATCCTCATGATTGCGCTGCTTTCCGGCTTCGCCCGGACCGGCGAACTGCAGGCGCAGGCTGCCGGCGTGACCATATTGAGCCTGGGATCTTTCCTTGGCACGCTGCTCGTGGCGGGCCTGATCATTGTGCCGCGTTTGCTAAATTACGTAGCCCGTTTCAAAAGCGACGAAATGCTGCTCATCACGGTTGTGGGCCTTTGCTTTGGCATCTCTCTCGTTACCGTGAAGCTCGGTTACAGCGTTGCGCTAGGGGCTTTTCTGGTCGGTGCCATCATCGCCGAGGCCCGTCAGATCTATAAGATTGAATCTCTCATGCACCCGGTACGCGACCTGTTCAGCGCGGTGTTTTTTGTCTCCATTGGCATGCTCATTGATCCTGTCCTCCTCGCAAAGTACGCGCTGCCGATCTTTGCGATCACCGTCGTGGTCCTCGTGGGCAAGGTTTTCAGCTGCTCGCTGGGCACCTTCGTGGCCGGCAACGACATGCGAACGTCGCTTCGCGTCGGAATGGGGCTGGCTCAAATCGGGGAGTTTTCGTTTATCATCGCGGCGCTGGGCCTCAGCCTGAACGTGACCAGCGACTTTCTCTATCCCATTGCCGTCGCCGTCTCCTCGCTAACCACTTTGTCCACTCCCTATCTCATTAAGAGCTCGGACACGTTGGTCGGATGGTTCGACCGTGTGGCGCCCAAGCCGTTGCTGCAGGCGATCGACGCTTACAGCGCGCGGGTCGGAAGCCTGGGGAGCCAGGGCGCGGCGGTGGAGCGGAAACTCTTTGGGAAATTGGGCGCGCAAATCGCCCTCAACCTGCTGATTGTCGCGGGGATCTTTGCGGCGGCGGTCTTCGTTCAGAGGCGAATTTTGGTTTGGTGGACAGAATTTCCCGGGGGCGAGGACGGAAGTAAAGCCGCCACATGGCTGGCGGCGCTGCTGGTGAGTTTTCCCTTGCTCGTGGCCGTATGGCGCAAACTGGAGGCAGTGGCGATGCTGGTCGCGGAGACGAGCGTCGGTTTGGGCAAACCAGGGTCCAGAGAATCCGGGCTCCAGGCAGTGATCACCAGCACAATCCACCTGGCGGGCACCTGCCTTCTCGTCCTGCTCGTGGCGTTTCTCAGCTCGACTCTCCTTCCATCGAGGAATGTCCTGCTTCTCACGCTGGTGATCATGATCATTTCCGGCGTTCTTCTCTACCGGAGCTCGGTGAAACTCTACTCGCGGGCGCAGTCTGCGCTTCGCGACACCTTCGATCAGCCTGCTGATCCGCCGGTGCTTCAGGAGACGCCTAGTCTCCCGCCGCTCCTTCGTGAGGCGAGGCTCGAGACGGTCGAGGTGCAACCGGGTGCGGAAGCGGCGGGAAAAATGATCGCCGAACTGAAGCTCCGAACCCAAACAGGAGCCAGCATCGTCGGCGTCGAGCGCGATAACACGAGCATTGTGAATCCCGCCCCTGACGAAGAGTTGGCAAGCGGCGACCAAATTCTGCTTATCGGCAGCGAAGACCAGCTCAGGGCGGCCAGGGAACTTCTATGCGGCTCGAAAATGAAAAACTAAGCCGCGCCCGCCTCGCTGCCGGCGGATCCACCTTTTTGCGGGCCTACGGCAGAGGCTGCCGCGGGCCGACGATCACAGGAACGGCGCGCGGAATCGCGGCGCGGGACACCTTCCATTGCGCGTCTCCCACGCTCAGCACTTCGATCCGCACGGGTGCCAGCCCGGCCTCGTAAAATCCCAGCTCTTTGGCAACCGGTTCGGTGACATCCAGCATCCGCCCGGCGATGAACGGCCCGCGGTCGTTCAAACGGATAACCGTCGAGCGGCCGTTTCGCAGGTTCGTCACACGGACACGACATGGCAAAGGAAGCGTCTTGTGCGCTCCGCTGCGGTTCCACGGCCACAGCTTTTCTCCCAAGGCGGTCGGTCCAGGAACGAGAAGCCAACCTTCACGGTAGTGGGAGGCGATCCCGTCTTCCACATACCCGGGCGCCTGGCCGGGCGGGATGGGCGTGTAGCGGACGCCGCGCACCGTGTAAGGCCGATAGCTATAGCCGGAATGGACCTCCTGGCCGCATCCCGCAAGAAGGCAGGGTGCGAGGAGAAAGGCGATCCAACGAGCCATCAGCGGACATTCTCGTAATCTCGTGCGGAAAAAGCAATCTGGCGCTAAAGAAAGAGGCGTCCCCTTTTCGCTCCCGCCGCGGGCCTCGGGACAAGAGAGGACCCGGCTGGCTTGACTTAGAAAGCCACGGGTTCTACGGTGCTTTCGTGCAGTCCAAGATGTCCAATTTTGATCCGATGAAGAGCAAGCGCGCTCCGCGGACGATTGGCGGATTGCTTCGCGCCTAGGGCAGCTGTCTCTAGGTCGTCTTCGCCGGTTCTTGCTTCGCTGGACATTTTTATGTCGCTTTTTGTCAATTCTCTTCGCGAAAACCGCCATACCCTCGCGTTGGCGGCGCCAATCATCGCGGGCTACGTGGGTCAGATGCTCATGGGTTGGGCGGACACGATCATGGTTGGCCGGGTGGGGGTCGTTCCGCTCGCCGCCTGCGCCTTCGCGAACACAGTCCTGGCCGTGCCGTTCGTCTTCGGGTTCGCAGTGCTTTCCTCGGTGAGCGTCCGGGCCTCCCTGGCATTCGGCTCCGGGCGCGCCAGGATTGCTGGTGAGTCACTGCGCGGGGGCTTCGCCGTGGGAGCGGGCCTCGGCGCTTTCGTGGCGATCGCCATCCATGGGGCTCTTCCGTTCCTACCCTGGCTCGGCCAGGGCAACGACGTTACGGCCACCTCCAGGAACTTCCTCGTGCTCTGCTCGTGGTCAGCCGTACCCCTGTTCCTGACCACCGCGGCGAAGAATTTCTGCGAGGCGCTTTCGCGGCCCTGGGTTCCTTTTTGGGTCATCCTTGGCAGCGTCGTGCTGAACGTGTTTCTGAATTGGATTTTCATTTATGGTCACCTCGGGGCTCCCGCCATGGGGCTCGACGGAGCCGGCATCGCCACGCTGTCGGCGCGCATCGTGGCGGCTGCGACGATCATCGTTTACGCGCTCATCTCCCCTTCGTTGAAACGAGGGCTTCCGGTCGCGTGGACCGGGAAAGGGCTAACCGCCGAAGTGCGCAAGCTGTTGGCCATCGGCCTTCCCTCGGGGGGCACGCATCTCGCCGAAATTAGCGGCTTTGCCTTTGGATCGTTGATGATGGGGTGGCTCGGTGCGAGCGCCCTTGCCGCGCACCAGATCGCGATCACCTGCGCCGCGACGACTTTCATGATTCCTCTCGGCCTCGCGCAAGCGGTAAGCGTTCGGATCGGCCAGGCCCGGGGCGCCTCCGAGAATAGGCGCTACCTGCCGATCGTGTTTGGCACCTTGGGAATGACGGTGCTGATCATGGCGGTTTTTGCGGTCGTGTTCATGAGCGCGCGGGCAGCCATCGCCGCCTCGTTTGTGGCGAACTCGGCGATTGCCGCGCTGGCTGCGCAGTTGCTCCTCATCGCCGGTTTCTTTCAGATCTTCGACGGCATCCAGATTACCTCCACAGGGGCCCTGCGGGGTTTCGAGGACACTCGGGCGCCCATGTTCATCGGGATATTCTCCTACTGGCTGGTTGCGCTCCCGACATCCTACCTTTGCGCTTTCAAGCTGGGATTTGGCCCTCCCGGCGTCTGGTTCGGATTTGTAACGGGGCTCGCGCTCGCCGCAGCCGCCCTCGTCTCCCGGCTGCTGCTGCGCGTAAGGCACGCGTAAAACTCCTTTCGGCAAACCGTCGACTCATCCATTGTAGGCGATCGATTTGAGGGTCTATGCAAACGGCTTTCCCAACAGTCCAGATTTCCGGCTTCGGCTGCGTAAGCCCGATGGGTATCGGGCTGCCGGAGACCACGGAAAACTTGCGTCGCTCGCGAGACGGGATTGCGCGGGTGAGGCTTTTCCCGGTGTCCAAATGCCATTCGAAGACTGCCGGGCAGATCGACGAGAGTCTGGCCGACGTTTCGAGGTCAATCGCTTCGCGGGCGAAACGTTGGACGCGGGCCGCGCAAATGATCCTCGCCGCGCTGGCGGAGGCCCTGGAGGCCAGTCCGGGATTCGTTCCCGACTGCGTGGTGATGGGAACCACCAGCGGCGAGATGCTGCTGGGCGAAAAATTCTACCGGGCAATGGTGTCGGGCTCACAGATGCGTTCCGCCACCCGCAGAGTCCGCGCCTATGTGCCGCACGAACCGGTGATGCAGGCGATGTCCGTGTTTCATTTCGATTCGCCGATGCGGATCGTTTCAAACGCCTGCGCTTCCGGCACCAACGCGCTCGGCCTCGCCTGCCAGATGATTCGCGCCGGCGCGGCTCGCCGGGTGCTGGCCGGAGGTTACGACGTCTTGTCGGAACTGGTCTTCGCCGGATTCGATTGCCTGCGCGCCTCGACCGAGGAGAGGTGCCGCCCCTTCGACGCAAACAGAACCGGGCTTGCGCTCGGTGAGGGCGCGGCGATCTTTTGTCTGGAACCAGGCGATGCGGATCTCTGCCTAACGGGATACGGCAGCGCTGCGGACACCCACCATCTCACTCAGCCGCACCCGTCCGGCTGCGGCCCGTTGCAGGCCATGCGCCGAGCTTTGCAAACGGCGAATGCCGATCCCGCGAGCGTTGATTACATCAATGCGCATGGAACCGGCACGCCGCTGAACGATTCCAGCGAAGCGCGCGCAATTCTCGAGCTCTGTCCGCGCGCACCGGTCAGCAGCACCAAGAGCATGACCGGGCACGCCCTGGGCGCGGCGGGAGCTATCGAAGCGGCATTTTGCTGCGTGGCTCTTCGAGAAGGGTTTCTTCCCGCAAACATCAATTTTGCGCAATCGGAGTTTCCTCTGGACATCGTCGCCAACGAGGTTCGACACGCCAGGCCGCGGCGGATCATCTCGAATTCGTTTGGCTTCGGTGGTGCCAACGCCTCGGTGGTGATCGAGCGCCGCGCACGATGACTGCTCGCGTGGCGGGCATGGGCTGGGTCACCCCGGCCGGACGGGATCTTCTGTCGGTGTGGCGGGCGATCCGCGAAAACGCGCGCCCGGAGGCGACCAATCTCGAAAGCCCTGTCTCCAAGATGGCCATTCCGGTTTTGCGCGTTCCGGAGAATCTTGTGCGCGACGTGGCGGCGTTTTCCCGATTGCGCCGCTCCAGCTCAATCTCACGCTTTGCCGTCGCGGCTTCGGCCGATGCCGCCGCCGCGGCCGGAATGACGCCGGAGAAGCTGGCGAGGACGGCCCTTATTTGTGTGGTCTCGGATGGCGGAGTCGTCTACACGAGACGCTTTTACGCCGACCTGGTCGAGCGCGGCGAAGGCGCCGGCAGTCCCCTGCTTTTCCCCGAAACGGTCTATAATGCGCCGGCCAGCCACGTCGCGGCCGCCTTGGGGCTCCAGGGCGAAGTCCTCACCCTGGTCGGCGACGCGGCATCGGGCCTCGCCGCGATTCGAACAGGTTGCGAACTCCTCGCCTCCGGCGAAGCGGATTATTGCCTGATTTGCGCGGCCCAGGAGCTCGACTGGATAACTTGCGAGGCCTACGTGCGCTGGGGCCTGATTCAGAGCGGATTCAACGAGGCCTCCCTGTTTTCAGAGGGCGCCGCCGCGATCCTCCTGGATCGTGAGAGCGGCCCGCTCATGATCTCTGCGACCCACGCCGGTTACTCCTGTCCCAACGAGAGAGACGCCAGGGATCGCCTGGACGCGGTGATTGCGGATCTCCTGCCGGGCTCGCGAGTTGCGGTGTGCGTTTCGGGCGCCGCGGGGACGCGACTGGGCACCGCGGAAATGAGCTGTCTGGAACGGATCTTTCCGGCCACGAAAGTTCTGAGCCCCAAGTCGGTTCTAGGCGAATCGCTGAGTTGCTCGGCGTTGCAGCAGGTCATCGCCGCCGCGCTGGCCCTCGGCGAAATCGGCGACGGGGACGCCTTGGTGACCTCCGTCGGCTACAGCCGGCAAGTCTCGGGACTGATCTTGACACGCAAACGAACGGCGTGACTAATCGCCCCGATGGCCGGCATTCTTCTCTCTCAAACCTCTCGCTTACTACCTCTCCCGGCCCAAACCCTGCTGCCAAAATCACCGCTCATGAACCCTGAAATTATCTCCTACGGCGGTTGGGACAACAGCCTGCGGCTCGCCAACGACGATATGGAACTCATCGTCACGACGGACGTCGGTCCCCGCATCCTCGTCTACAAAACCCCGCACGGCGAAAACGTCCTGAAGACTTTCGATGACCAGTTGGGCTCCTCCGGAGAAGCGGAATGGCGCATCCGCGGCGGCCACCGCCTTTGGCTTGCGCCCGAAGACACGCTGCTCAGCTATCACATCGACAACAAGGCGGTCTCCTGGCGGCACGACAATTTTTCCAGCGAAGTGGTTATCGAAAGCGTCCAGGACAGCCCTCAGCGCATTCGCAAGACCCTGGGAATCCTTTCGGCAACCCAGGGTTCCCGCGTCTCCTTGCGCCACACCGTCATCAATGAAAGCGACACGCCGGTCACCCTTTCTGTCTGGGCGCTCACGGTGATGCAAGCCGGCGGCCTGGAGATTATTCCGCAGCCGGAGCTTGGCGAACACCCGCGGGACCTGCTCCCGAACCGCGGCATTGTCCTTTGGCCATACACCGATCTCTCGGATTCCAGGCTGACTCTTGGCACGAGGTTCTGGCTTCTTCGGCAGGTCCCCGGCCACACGCCGATCAAGATCGGCTTGGCCCACCACGAGAGGTGGATCGCCTACGTCTTGAACGATACCCTCTTCATCAAGGTTTTCGAATATGATCCCAGCGCCGCCTACCCCGACGGAGGCTGCAATTTCGAGACTTTCGCGGATTCCGAGATGCTTGAAATCGAGTCTCTCGGTCCCCTGGTGACCTTGCAACCAGGCGCCTCGGCGAATCATCATGAGACCTGGCACCTTTTCCCTTTGACGGAACAGCTGGAAATCGAGTCGGAAGAGGCCCTCGCCGAGTGGATTGCCCCGTTTCTTGAAAGGACGAGCATTCAATGAGACACCGCCTGCTGGCCCTTGCGGTCGTCACGATGCTTTTGGCGGGATGCGAGACGGTTGACACCGGCGCGGCTACCCGCGCCGCGATGAACGAGGCGATCCGGAAGGAACCGCCCGGGAATTATTTCGTGGGGCGCCGCATGTACAAAGTTGACTACAAGGTCTGGGGCTGGCTGCGTGAGCCCGGCAGGCCTTGGAAGTCCGCGAGACTCGTGATGTTCAACGAGCAGCGCGTGCTCGCCCCGGATAGAGCGGGAGGCAAACTCGGCACCGACAACAACTACGAGTATCGAATCACGGGTTACTACTCGGGGGAGACGGTCTATGAGCCGGCAAGCAACGGCTTCTATCCGGAGTTCATTTTGCTTGGTGCCGCGGTCAAGGACACCAAGCCCGCAACCATTTATCAGGACCAGCGGCAAAACGATCCCAAGGTCCGCCTCCTCCAGCCGCCCGTTTAGAAGTTTCGTTTCGCGCCGCGAGCCCGGGAGAAATTCCCGGAGAATCGCGCGCATCTGAAGGGTCGGCGGAATGCCTGGCCCATGGGAGGTCTTTCGCGCGCTACCCAGCGGAGGTCTTGCGGCGGCGCCCTGGGCGATGTTGAGTCCAATCGAAATGACGCCGATCGTTTCCATCCGCAGCCTCTCGAAGATCTACGGGGAAGGAGAGACCGAGGTGCGCGCTCTGGACAAAGTCAGTCTCGATATCGGTCCCGGAGAATTTCTCGCCCTGATGGGGCCGTCAGGGTCCGGCAAATCGACTTTGCTTCATATCATCGCCGGCATCGACCGGCCGACGGAAGGCGAATGCCACGTCCAAGGAGTCGATGTCGCCAGGCTCAACGAGTCGCAGCTCGCGAATTGGCGAAATCAAAATGTCGGATTCATTTTTCAGACTTTCAACCTTATTCCGGTGCTGACGGCCGCTGAGAACGTTGAGCTTCCGTTGTTGCTGACCGCGCTACCGCCAGGCCGCCGCAAGGAAATTGTCGCCACCGCGCTCGATCTCGTTGGACTTTCAGATCGCGCGCGGCATCTGCCGGCGCAGCTCTCCGGCGGTCAGGAGCAGCGGGTCGCCATCGCGCGCGCGATTGTCACCGACCCGAGCATCATCGTCGCGGACGAGCCCACCGGAAATCTCGACGCCAACTCCGCGGAAGCTGTGCTCGAAATCTTGCGCGCATTGAGCGCGGATGTCGGCAAGACTGTGATCATGGTCACCCACGATCCCCGCGCCGCCAGCAGAGGCACTCGGTCGCTCCACCTTGAGAAAGGCCGACTCCTGCTGGATCAGTAAAGCCGTTGGGCGAAACGGAGGCCAATGTCGCTCGGAAGCTTCATCGTCAAGAATGCATTGCGCAACAAGCGGCGGTCGTTTCTGACCGTCTGCAGCGTTGCAGTCAGCCTTTTCCTGTTCGTCACCTTGCAGGTGGCCAGGAGAGAAATGACGATCCCTCCCGAGGATGTCGGCGCCTCGCTGAGAATAGCCGTTCGCAACAAGATCTCGCTCACCAATCCCCTGCCCGCGCGGCAGCTTCCCGCCATTCTCCGCATGCCTGGCGTGGCCGCGGCGACGCCGTTCACATTCTTCGGTGGGAAATTCAAGGACGACGACAGCCTGGGCTTCGCGCAGTTCGCGGTCGATCCGGAGAAATTTCTTCAGCTTTTCGGAGAGGCGAAGATCGCCCCCGATCAGCTCGAGGAGTGGAAGCGTTCACGCGACTCGGCGATCGTCGGCAAAGACACCGCGAAGCGCTACGGCTTGAAAGTCGGCGACCGCGTGACCCTGGTCGGCACCATCTATCCCGCGGACCTCAACCTGAAGATTGCGGGCATTTACGAAGGCACCATCGACGATACCAACATGTGGTTTCATCACAAATACCTCGACGAGGCGATGCATAATTGGGGCCAGGTCGGCATGTGGTGGCTGAGGGCAGAGAACGCCGAAGTCGTGCCGGACCTCCTCCGGCGCATCAACGCGGCGTTCGCCAACACCTCCGCCGAGGTGCGCGCCGAAACGGAGCGCGCCTTCCAGATGAGCTTCGTCTCGATGTGGGGAAACATCAGCGTTTTGGTGAACTCGATCTGCACGGTGGTTGTTTTCACCCTCGCCTTGGTGACGACCAGCACGATGAGCATGGCCATCCGGGAACGCTTTCGCGAGCTTGCCGTCCTGAAAGCGGTCGGGTTTCGGCGCCGCCAGCTCGTCGCTTGCATTCTGGCGGAGAGTTTCGGCCTCGCCATCGTGGGGGCCGTGGCCGGCGTCGGCGGCGCCGCGATCCTTTTCAGCTCCGGAAAGTTCGGATTTTTTCCGGTCTTCGAACTGACTCCGCGCATCGCCGCGCTGGCGTTTCTGATTGGCGGCTTGCTGGGGGTCGTCTCGATGCTTGCGCCGGCATGGTCCGTCTCGCGAATGAGCGTCGTCGAGGGACTCAAGACGTTGGACTGAGCGCCATGGCTCTTCCGCTCACCTATAATTTTCGCAGCGTTCTGGTGCGCTGGCGATCGACGCTCGCCACGATCTTGTGCACCGCGCTGGTGGTGGCCGTCTACGTCGTGGTCCAGTCGCTGGCGGCCGGATTGGAAAAATCGAGCCGGAATACCGGCGACCCCCGAAATCTGCTCGTGATCCGGCGCGGCGCCACAGCGGAATCGACCAGCCAGATCACGCCGGAACAATATCGCATCGTTCGCTATTTCAAAGGCATCGAGCGCGACCCGTTCGGTCTGCCGCTGGTCTCGAGCGATCTCAGCCTGGTCATCAACGTGATGAGAGCGGGAGGCGGGGAGGTCAACGCCATCATCCGGGGAGTTTCACCGCTCGGCGCGCAGTTGCGCCCGCAGGTCCGCCTGACCAGTGGGCGCTGGTTCACGCCAGGCAAGCGCGAAGTCATCGTGAGCGAGCGCCTGGCCGCGAGGCTGGCGCACGCGCAGATCGGCGAATCGTTCAGAACTGGGCCGGCGGGCCTAACCGTCGTCGGGCATTTCGACGGGGAACGAAGCGCCTTCGACTCGGAAATCTGGATGGATGCCAACGAAGCGCGCTCGATCTTCAGTCGTGAAAATTATTCCAGTATTTTGCTTCGGCCCGAGAGTGCCGCGGCCCGCCAGCAGATCATCCGCGAGTTGGATGGGGACAAGCGGTTCAAGCTCCGCGGCCTGCCGGAGGTGAACTACTATCTGGAACAGACCGGCTCGGTAAAGCTCATCAAGATTCTCGGCAGTTTCCTGGCCACCACGATGTCGATCGGAGCCGTCTTCGCGGCGATGAACACGATGTATGCCGCCGTGGGGGCCCGAACGCGCGAGATCGGCACGCTCCGCGTTCTTGGCTACCGGCGAAAAAGCATCCTGGCGGGCTTTCTTATTGAGGGCGCCGTTCTCGCCCTGCTCGGCGGAATCCTTGGCTGCGCAATCTCCTTTTTGTTCAACGGCTGGAGCGTGGGAACAATCGGTTTCGAGACGTTCAGCGAATCCGTGTTCGATTTTAGCGTCACGCCCATGCTCGTCGTGCAAGGGCTGGCTTTCTCCG
Organism: uncultured Verrucomicrobiae bacterium; assembly: GCA_963816855.1. Taxonomy (GTDB): domain Bacteria; phylum Verrucomicrobiota; class Verrucomicrobiia; order Chthoniobacterales; family Terrimicrobiaceae; genus DASTFP01. The sequence goes on from CAWFMA010000001.1 coordinate 55,034, forward strand.
TGATCGTCGGGCTGGTCGGAAGCTTGCTGCCGGCGATCCGCGCCGCGAGGCTGCCGGTGATCTCGGCGCTCAAAGCCACCTAGGAGACTGTTGAGAAACCCGCGTATGCCACGTTGCTGTCAATTTTCGGCAGATCGCAAGGAGCCAAGCGCAGGCTTGATGGGGTTGCGGGGTCCCCATCTCCCCGCAAGCCGTGGCGCTGCGGACAAGCTTGGCGACACCGCGAGGGCCGAAAATTGGCGCAACCCGAAGGGCGCGAACATGCAGGGGGTTTTCAGCAGTCTCCCAAGAGTCGCGGGGCAGATGAAAAGGACTCTCCTTCCCGTTTTATGAAACCCGAGGATCTCGACAAACTGCGCATTCCGAAGGAGCAGCGATCTTCGCGCGGCGTCTTCACGGCTTTCATCTATGTTGCGGTCGCGCTCGCCTTGCTGGCTTCCGCGTGGTTCGCGTGGCCAAGGGCTTCGGACTCAAAGCGGCTGGTGGCCCAAACCAAGCCGCACCCGCCCGAGGCGGCAACGCTTGCGCCGGCTGCCCACTCGGCCTCCCCGAGCGACAGCCTGCTCACAACCAGCGGGTACATCATAAACCGGGAACGCATTGAACTCAGCCCGCGCTTCGTGGGAACCGTGCGATGGATCGGGGTGAAAAAGGGCGACCCGGTGAAAAAGGGACAGGTCGTGGTGCTTCTGGACGATTCCGAACAGCGGGCGCGGCTCATTGAGGCCGAGGGCCGGCTTGCCCGTGCGCAGGCATCTCTGACGATTGCCAAGACTCGATTCAACCGGCTGAAAACCTTGCGCGAACAGCGCGTCGAATCCGAGCAACAGCTCGATGACGCGTTTGCGCAACTCGGCGCCGCAGAAGCCGGTCTGCAGGAGGCCCAGGGCTCGTTGGAATTCGCGAGATGGCAATTAGAGTGGACGATCATTCGATCGCCGATCGACGGGGTGGTCCTCGAGAAGCTCGCCGACGAAAATGAATTGGTATCGCCGCAAAGCTTCGGAGGCGACAAAGGTCCCAGCACAGCGCTGCTGGCCGTGGCGGATCCCAAGGACCTCCAGGTCGAGGTGGATCTCAATGAAGCCGATCTTTCAAAAGTATCGCTCGGGCAACCTTGCAGGATTGCACCCGAGGCCTATCCCGAACACGTCTACGACGGCTATGTGGCGGAGATCGCGCCCGAGGCCAACCGCCAAAAAGGCACTCTTCAGGTGAAGGTGCAGGTAAAAGAACCCGATGGCTATCTTATTCCGGAGCTTAGCGCGAGGGTAGATTTTCTTGCTGTTGCCCCCTGAGAAACTAATGCGGCGCAGGGCAGCAGCGGAGGGGTTCGAGCTACGAGAATGGGCCTCTTATCCACAAACATGACCGGAACGACCGACGCGTTTTGCTGCCTTCAGCCCCTCCGCGTTTCCTGCTGGCCCCTTCCCTACACGATCATATCTCTGCATGCCCTTGGCAGCAGGCCGGCAGCTTTGCGCGCGGCGCCACGGATCACTTCGGCCAGGGAAGGATGGATGTAGATGATGTCCACGAGGGAGTGGATGTCGTTGCGCCATTTCATGACGGGAAGAATGGCATGAAGTAGCACAGACGCCTGATAGCCAACGATATGACAGCCGAGAATTCTATGATCGGGTGCAACCAGGAATTTACAGAGGCCGTAGTCTTCTTTCACGGCCCGGCCTTTGGTGGCGTTGGCGAATGGATAACACGCCGCGATGTAAGGCGTTTCCGCTCTTTTCAATTCATCTTCCGTCGCGCCGACTCCGGCAATTTCGGGCATCGTGAAGACCGCGTGCGGCATCGGTCCATAGTCGATGGGGTTTCTCGTCTTTTCGGTGAGGAGCTGGGCGAGATATTCGCTCTCGAAGTTGGCGGCGTGGGTGAACATATAGCGACCCGCGACGTCTCCCATTGCATACATGCCCTCGACCGACGTGCGCAGGTAGTCGTCGGTTTCGACATAACCGTCAGCGTTCGGTTTCAGGTCTGTGCTCTCTATACCGACGTGATCGCTATTCGGAACCCGGCCGATGCAGTAAAGCAGCGCCTCGGTATCGCGAGGGGTTTCCGTGCCGTCGGCGTGGGCGATGGTGAGGCGATGAACCGAACCGTCGTGCTCAGCCGAAGCGATCGTCGAGTTGAAAGACACCGGCACGCGGGCGGTGAAACCCTTCACAAAAACGCCGCGGGTCTCGTTATCCTCGCGGTCGAGGAGTTGATCACGCCGGACGACGAGCAGCGTGTCGACGCCCACTCCGTGAAAAAAATGACCCAGCTCGCACGCGATGTAACCGCCTCCGACTATGGTCACGGATTTTGGCATTTTGCGCAGCTTGAAGACGTCGTCGCTGGTCCAGAATGGCACGTGGAGCTCGGGGCACTTCGGCCGGCTGCCAGTAGCGAGCACGAGCTTGTCGCTGGAGATTATCACGTCATTGACGCTTAGCGCGCGGTTGGCGATAAATCTGGCTTCGCCGCGATAGAGTGTGACATTCTTCTCAAGCGCGCCGTTCAGGATCCCGTCGTATTTGGCCGTGAAATCAAATGTGTCGCGGAGGATCGCGTCGGGGTCTGGCAGGCGCAAAGTGGTTTCAAAGCCAAACCGGCGCGCGTCGCGCGTGTGTTCCGCCGCATCGGCGTAGCCGATGAGCAGCTTGGATGGAATGCAGCCGCGGTGAGGACAAGTGCCTCCGAGGGGACCGCGTTCGACCAGCGCGACGTTCATGCCAGCGGCGCCGCAGTCGATGGCAGTAGAAATCGCATTCCCTCCGCCGAAGACGATGAGATCGTAGTGTTTGGTTTCCATGCAAACGATTCATCGCAGCGGCGCCCGGAGCCTACAAGTCAATCGCACGCTGATCCGAGCAACAAAGGGCGGGATCGACCTGGGAATGATGGCGAGAGCGATCCAGTTCGCGTCGCGTTTGACGCTGCGCAGATGAGTGGTTTTGGAGCTGAGAATATAGCGGCAAGGATGTAGCGCATGGTTTGGCTGCGGGCGCGCATGAGGATCGTGGACGTAGAGGATGTGTTGCCGACGAATTTCACCTCAGGCAGCGGCTGACTGTCGCTGATGCCGGTGGCGCAAAATACCACGCTTTCTTCCATGATCAGGTCGTTGGTGGAATAAATGCGCTGGAATTCCTGCTCCGTGAATGTCTTTAAAGGCTCCTGCCGCTCCTGATCAGTATGCGGCCACATGCGCAGGTAGATCTTGCCTCCAAGAGCCTTGAGCTCGGCTGCGGTGAGGATACCTTCCGGGGCGCCACCAGCGCTACAACGAACCTTGCGTAGATAGCCTTTCCGGCCCAGTCTATTTTCTCCGGGCAAAAGCCTACCGCGAGAGTAAATTCTCCGGGCGCTTGTCCTCGGGGCGTGCCTTGAGTTGAGGGGTGGGAAGAGGCACCGGCCGATCGCTTAGCTTGGGCAGTTGCTGCTCGGGAGGCGTTGCTTTCGGATCGTAGGGAGTCCCTCCGGCGACGGCCACCGAGGCATCCGGCTTCCTGACCAGATAGGGCCGCGTGTTGAACACCTGGTAGGCCTGCTGTTTGATCACCTTTCCGTTGACGTCGAAGTGCGAGTAGAGAAACGCCTTGGGCGCGGTGTTTTGCAGGATGTGAATCTGGTTCGCCCCGTCGATCTCGATGTCCGGGCTGCCGAAGGTGATGAAACGCCCGAGCTGGGTGTTGCAAAAGACAATTCCAGCCTCCTTGTCTTCGACGCGGAGGTAGAGCATGGTGGTGCGCGGGAGACGATGCGCAAGCAAGGAATAGGTGCGCGTTTTCCCCTCTCCGGCGCCTTCCGGGACGCCGACGGTCTGCTGCCAGAGCTGGCGGCCCTCGGTGATTTCGACGTTGAGTTGCGGCGAAACAAAATACCTTCCGATTTGGGCCGAATAAACCGTGGCCCGAATCCGGTAGGTGCCAAACTCGCTCAAAGGATAGAGCGGAGTCAGATTGATAAGCCTCGTCAGCCGCTGGCCGGCCTCGATTTGAACGGGTTGGTTGCTGTAATTGAGATCAACCGGCGGGAGCGGCCGGCCGTCGACCGTTTCGATCTGGAAGCCGAACCATTTTTCCCGGGGAGTGTCCTCCAGATTCAACGGCGCCCCGCTGAGATTATTGATGGTGACCGTGCAAATCAGAGGTTCATAGACCATGTAAAGCGAGCGCCGGAAAGCGATGTCGACCTGAACCTGGGCTTGGGCGGATGCGAAGACCCCCGCCAACAGAACAAGCGCGAGCAATAGCACCTCGAGCCTCCGGTGTCGGAGCTTTTTTCCCGTAGGGTCGCGCAGCCAGACCGCCCCAGGAGGGCCGTTCATTTCTGCGCCGCGCCTGGTTGAACGTCCGAGGCCGTCCTGAACCCCAGCGCGTCACTCGTCTCGAGGTCGGTCGAAGGAAATACACGCCGCGTCAGCCCGTAATCGTGGTTCGTCCAGTTTCCGCCGCGGATGACCGGTATTTTCTTCCCTGGGGCCTGCGGATCGGCATCGAAGGATCCTGTCCACTCGGAGACGTTTCCGGCCATTCCCATTACCCCAAACGGGCTCCTGTCTCCCTTTTCAGCGTCCACGGGCGCCCAGCGTTTGTAGCCATCGGTTTCACCGCCTTTCTTCGGATCGGGGTCGAAATCGCTGCCGCTGTTGACTTTTTTCGGATCGGGTTCGTTGCCCCAAGGAAACATGAAGCCTCCTCTGCCGCGGGCGGCCTTCTCCCACTCCTCCTCGGAAGGCAGTCTCCGGCCTTTCCATTCTGCGTAGGCGTAGGCGTCGAACCAATCCACGCCAAAGACCGGGCAGTTAACATCCAGGAAAGCATCCTGGTATCTCCCCCACTGTTTCGCGCGAGTATAGTAGCCGGGCATCGGACCGGTGGCCAAATCTTCATCGGCCCATTTCGCCGGCAGATGCGACTTTTCCTTTGGCTGCTTGGGATGATCAAATCTTCCCGCCTCGGCGGGATGCTCCGCCAGGTACTTTAGAAACTCCGCGTATTGCCCGATAGTCACCTCATATTCGTCAATGAAGAACGCCGGGAGCGTCATTTCCTGCCCGTCCTGGTAAATAAATTTGCCGCTGGGAACCTCGATCATGCGGTCGAAAGCGCGAACGTCTCCCCCCTTGGGCCGGAAAAGAGACCACCAGAGGAAACCCAAGGCGAGGCTGAAAAGAGCGAGCGAAACCGCGGAGCTCACGAGCATGCTCTTTCGCTGGCGCTGCTTGGCAACCTCGACGATTTGCCTCGCCGCGCGTTCTTGTGCTTCCAGTTCGAAGGCGTCTTTTGGGGCGACCGCCGGTTCCATGCCCGCGATTCGCTCGAGAAGCGCTCCCCAATCCGGAAAAGCGCCGCCGCCTGCCAGGGAGACCGCCAGATCGCGGACCCCGAGCGCTTGCGAGTCTTGCGGAAGCACTCCCGCAATAATGCTGCCCAGGCCCCGCATTTCCTCGGCGACACTTGATGGTCCGCTGATGTTGTGCTCTCCGATATTGGCGATCCGCGGCCGATTGCTCGGACCGATCAGGACCGAACTGTCGGAAAGGGAACTGTGCGCGATGTTCTCGCGTGAAAAGTATTCCAAGACGCCCCCGGCGGTTTTCATGGCCTGAAGCGCCGTCCGTTCGTCGAGAAAGCCCTTGGCCTCGCGGATGGAGCGCAGCGAGCGGCACGGAATGTACTCGCCAGAATAGTAATAGACGCCCTGGTTCTCGCCGGCCTCATAAACAACGAGAATGTCCGGATGCCTCACGTTCGCCTTGGCACTGGCGTTCGACATGAAATTCGCGATTTCGGAAGGGTCTTGCGCAAGCTCCCGATCAAGTGTGTAGAGGCGCACCTGCCGGCGCATGTTCGTTTGCAAAGCCCGGTAAATCGGACCCCGGGCGCCCTGCTCGATCTTCGCCTCGATGTGATAGTCGCCAAGGTCGCGTCCCACCAGGTCGTCGGGCGGCAATTCCGTCTCCGGCATCACCTGGTCCGGGACGCCGGCCGCTAGTCTGGAAGCTTTCGAGGGAACCGCAGCGGCCGATTTCGCTCCCGACCGCGCAATCACCTTCGGCTTCGGTCCAGGCCCGCCGGAAGGGCGCAGGCCCTTCGGAGACGGCATCACCCTGGGCGTGGCGGCGACCACGCGAAGAGCAGATTCTCCGTTCATTCCCGGAGTTGCCGGGGCCGAAGGCGCGGGCCGAGGCACGGACACTTTGGGTGCCTTTGGCTCGAAAAGGCTGCGAATGGCCTCGTCCAGCGCTTCTCCGGTCACTGGCTTCGGGAGGAATTGACACCCTTCCATCCGCGCCGAGTACTCCGAAAGATCGTAGGCCGAAATGAAGACCGTGCGCATTTTCGGCAGATGAGCCTGAATCGCCTCCCGAAGCGTGAACCCGTCAACGGGCTCAATGGCGACATCGCACACGAGCACATCCACGCGACCCTCGCGGTTGATCCAATGTACTGCCTCATCGCTGGTGGTGGCTACGCCGGGGGAACCCCAGCCATTCTCCTCGAGCCAACCCGCGAGCCCGGCAGCGAGCCCGGGCTCGTCATCGACGATCAGGATATTCATCCCCCACCTTCCTTGAGATAGAGCTGGAGCGGAAAATCCCTGGCGATGCTTGCGGGGTCCGCGCGGAAATCCTGCAGCTCGCCATTGTAGTAAACTCCCACTATGTAACCGTAATACTTGCGGCCGGGAGCTCCGGTCGCCGCGGCGCTTCCCGGAAGGTCGCTATCGGGCATCGTGTATTGCACCTCGAGCAGCTCGGGTTCATTGGAAGCCCAATCAACCGGGGGACTCAGCCATTGCGGTACGACCTTGGACTCCGTGAGAACCACGTCGCCGTCCTCGTTCTGCTCGTAGAAATAGACGTGAATTTTCACGTTTTGGACGTTGATGGGTGTCCCGGGCCGCGATTTCACCGCGAGGCGGAGTTCCTTGATTCCAGCCTTTCCGTCCCGCAGGCGCGCATCGACGATGCCGAGGCTAGCGCCCGGCTGCAGGCCGATATCGTCCCGGACATCGGCCCCGGCGGATTCCGGCGCTGCAGCAGCAGCCGGCTTCTTCCCGGGCTCAGCCGAGGCGAGCCTTTGCGAGAGCTTGTCAGCCCTGGCTTGCGCCTGGGCGCGGATGTCGGGAGGGAGACCAGGATACTTCAGGATCTCATCGAGAACCGCGACAGCGTCGGCCGTTTGATCGAGGCGTTCGAAAATCAGGGCTTTCCGCAGGAGCACGCCGGGATCCCCGGGCAGCAGCTTGCCCACCTCGTCCAACATCTTTAGAGCGTTTTCGAAATCGCCCACCCGGGAACTTCGATCGGCCTCGGCGAGCAGCTGTTGCGCCTTCTGCGTATCCGCGGAAGGGGACGGCGGCGGCTGCGCCTGCGGGGCCGGAGTGGGCGAAGCTGCCTGCGGGGGAATCTGCGCTTCGGCGGTCCTGGCCACCTGCTGGCGCACCAACGGCACGAAATGCCAGGCGACCGCGAGCAACTGGATGACCGCGAAGGCTCCCAGCAAGCTGATCGCGACCACGAACGTCGTGCCGATCGGCTGCTTGGGAACGGGTGGATGCGCTATCGGTTTTGACACAAATCCCCACGTTAGCAAGGGCTGGTCAAAAGGAAAGTCCGCTATCTCGCCGGCTCGGCGGCGAGCTGCGTCTGCAGGTTCAGTTCCTTGCCTCCCCGTCTTACCTTCATCGTGACCGTCTGTCCGATATTTGTCTCCGCAACGCGGTTTCTCAGGTCGATGAGATCGCGAATCGGTTTCCCGTTGAATTCCACGATGACGTCTCCAGATTTTACGCCGCCCTTCCCGGCGGGCGAACCCTCGTAAGTCAGCATCACCAACACGCCCAGCGCGTCGGGAAGGCCGAGCTGTTGAGCCAATGGGGGAGTCAGCGAGCGCATATAGGCGCCAAACCACGGGCGGATAAAGCGTCCGTGATCGCGGATGCTTTCAAAAACCGTCCTCACCGTGTTGGAGGGAATTGCAAAGCCGATCCCCTGCCCTTGCGGGGAAATCGAGTTGTTGATTCCGATGATCTCGCCTTGGAGATTGACCAACGGGCCCCCTGAGTTGCCCGGGTTGACCGCGGCGTCGGTTTGAAAAAACTCGTTGGCCGCCTCGCTCAGCGCGCGCCGCCCTTTGGCGCTGATGATTCCCTGCGTGACGGTCTCCTGGAGGCCAAGCGGGTTTCCCACTGCGAAGACCATCTGGCCCACGTTCACCTTGTCGGAGTTCCCAAAAGGCAGCGGATAAAGACCGTCCGCTTCGACCTTCAAAATGGCGATGTCGGACGGGCCGTCCGCGCCCACGAATTTTGCGGGCAGGGAACGCCCATCGGCGAGCTGCACCTGCACTGCGCTGGCGTCGCTGACCACGTGGAGATTGGTTACGATGTGCCCCTTGTCGGAAACGATCACTCCGGATCCGCTCGGGCGGCCGCCGGTATCGCCGCCAAAGAGCAGGCGCAGCATTTCCAAGCGGGGATCGGTCGTATCCGCAGGAATCGCTTCGATACTCACGACCGAGGGCAGCACGTCGTTGACCAGAGCCGTAAACTCCGCGTCCAGAGCCGCCAAAACCGGGCGCTTCGCCGAAACGATGGAAGGCGGATGCGCCGCGGCCGGCGCCGGGCGGCCGTTCTTCCAAAAGTAAAGCGCGCCGACACCCGCCGCCGCCACCAGCACGAAAGCCAGAAATCGCAACAAACTCTTCATCGGTCTGCCAGGGGCGCGAACTCGGAAAGGGCCATCGGGCGAAGAATAGAGGAAATTCTTCCGCCATGCACCGTCAATCGGGCGGTGGAATCCCCGGTTTCTCTTGGATTCCGGCGGCTATTCGGCTACTTGGCTTCATGTCACCGACACCGTTCCAGAAAAAGATATTCTGGGCGGCCATCACGGCAGTCTCCTTCGTGGCGTTGGGTGCCGTGGCGACACTCATCGGCTGGCTTCTCGTTTACGCCATCTCATATCTTCGACCCGTCCTGATCCCGGTGGCGATCGGGGCCATCCTGGCCTACTTGCTCGAACCGCTTGTCGAGTGGCTCGAAAATCGCCGTCTATCCCGGACCATGTCGGTCATCACGGTCTTTACCGTCTCACTGGCCATCGTCACGGGGATTCTTATTTACACCATTCCCGCCCTCGTAAACCAGGCGCAGCAGTTTGCCGCGAACATGCCCGAATACACCGACCGCGCCCAGACCCTGTTCAACAACACGATTGAGAAGGCCAGGCACTTCAGCGAGCTTCCGATTTTCCAGAGGCCGGACGACCAGCAGTCGCGCCCCAACATTTTCAGCGGCTACCTCGTTCATGCCTTCGATCAGGGCGCCCTCTGGCTCCAGCAAAAGTTGCCCGACATCGCCGTAGCCATCGGAACATTCCTCCAGGAAAGCATCGGCGGATTTCTGGGCGTCTTCGGCTTCCTGCTGAGCCTGATTCTTGTTCCCATTTTCCTGTTCTTCTTCCTCAAGGAGGGCCACGCGATCGCGGAGAGCTGGAGCAACTATCTTCCGATGCGGGCCTCTCCGCTCAAGAGCGAGATCGTTTCCCTCCTGAACGAAATCAACAACTACCTCATCAATTTTTTCCGCGGCCAGCTGGTGGTGAGCCTGATCGACGGCTTTCTCATTGGGGTCAGCCTGCTGATCATCGTGAGGCTTGAGTTCTCGTTGCTCATCGGGCTGATGGTCGGCTTTCTCGGTTTCATCCCCTATTTTGGCATGATGATCTGCTGGATTCCGGCTGTGATCATCGCCGCGGCACAGTTCGGGGATTGGGCGCATCCGTTGGTTGTCACCATCATTTTCGTCGCGGCCAACAACATCGACGGCATGATCATCGCGCCGAATATTGTCGGCGAATCGGTGGGACTCCACCCGCTCACGGTTATTATTTCCGTTCTGGCCTGGAGCCTGATCCTGGGCGCTCTTCTGGGCGCGCTCCTTGCGGTGCCGCTGACGGCGACCCTGAAAGTTCTTCTAAAACGCTATTTCTGGGATCGCGCCCCCGGTCTCGACCGGGCAGCCGGTGAGTTACCCGGAGGGTAAGACCGGCTCACTTCCGGGACTTTCTTCCAAAACGGGAGCGATCCGGCGCGACTGCAGCCAGCGGACGCCAAACATATCCAGCGTCGCGCGCACCGCGCGATTCCCGAGGCCGTATTTGCTCACCCCGAATTGACGCGGCCGGTGATTCACCGGAACCTCAACGATCCTGAAGCCGGCGTTCTTTACCAGGGCGGGAATAAAGCGATGGACGCCCTTGAAAGGAACGAGCGCGTGCACGCAACCACGGCGCATCGCTTTCAAGGTGCAGCCAGTGTCGCGCACCCCGTCGCCCACAAAGCGGCTGCGCACGAAGTTTGCGATTCGGCTGCTCAACCGCTTAAGGAACGTGTCCTTTCGCTGCGCGCGATAACCGCAAACCAGATCGGCGCCGAGATCGATCTGCGCCAGAAGCCTCAGGATATCCCGCGGGTCGTTCTGCAGATCGCCGTCGAGAAGCACGATTGAATTCCCCGCGGCCGCCCGCATCCCAGCCAGCATCGCCGCGCTTTGGCCAGCATTCTTCTTGAACCGAATAACCCGCACCGTCGGGTCACGTTTGATGCGGTGGATCGTTCCGTCCGTCGAGCCATCGTCAACCAGGATCAGCTCATAGTTTCGCTCCCCCAGGGCCGCGGAGATCTCCTCTTGGAGAATCGCCACACTCTCGGCCTCGTTGAAAAGTGGAATGACGATCGAAAAGTCCGGGTTATTCACAGAGGCAAAGTCTGGTAGGTCACGCAGAGATGGATGTAAAGGGGCCGGGCGTTATCGCCCGCGGCGGGCAATTCGCCAAGAGGCGTCACCGCGTTGAAGGCCGCCTGGATCGACTGCGGCAATTCCGCGGCCGGCTCGTGCGTGATATAAAGCGCGCTGCGCCCGACGAAGGGATTTTCAGCTTGTTGTTCGGTGAAATACTCGTCCACCACCTTGCCGGTCTCGGTAAAGTCGGCGTAGCTCGGCCAAAGGCCGAATTGATTGGAAATATCCTGCGACTCGGGCACATAGACCGTCGGATGACCGGCGGGGGGGACAAAATCATTCCTCAGGTGGTAGCCAACTATCGCGGCGACTTCCGGGTTTTCGCCGATCAGGAAGAGATCCTCCTGCCCCTGCGCGGATCTTTCGAGAAACGTCCGCCGCAACTCGGAGGCAGCGTAGCGCCAGCCGCGGCCGGCTCGCAGCGAGTCATAAATCGCGAAGCATGAAAAGACGCCGGCGAGGAGAACCGTGGACCATCGCAGGATCGCGGCCAAGCGCGGGCGCGAGGCAAAGGCGTCAATCGCCTTGATCAGGAAGAGCGGCGCCACAAGCAGGAAGTAGAGATCAGCAGGGGTCCCGCGAAAGATAAGATAGAGGCCTGCCAGGAGAGCCGGCAACCCGCACCAGAAAACGAAGCGCCCCACGGTGTCCCCCTTCCACCATTCCAAAAACGCCAGGACGCAGCCGAGAAGCATCGCCGGAAGCACCAGCGGCGAAAAGTTGCGCAGCACGCCGGTCAGCGAGCGAAGCGAGCTCGCCGCGCCGAACTCCCAAACGGTCCGAAACGTCCCGCCGGCGATGGGGATCCAATCCTGTTCGGCGTTCCACAGAAGCGGAGCCGTCAGGCAAAGCGCCGGAATCACCACCACGGCCAAGGCGCCGTAAAGATCTCCGGTGCGGCGTTGTTTTGGACCAGATAGGGCAATGAGAAGCACGCCGGCCAGAATCGGAATCGTCGCGTAGGAGAACCATGAGCCGGCGCCGAGAAACAGGCCCGCCCCCATCCACCAGAGGAGCCTCTCCCCCTTGGACTGCGAAGCCCTCCACGCCGCAAGCATGCCCAACAAGGCAAATGTCAGGGCCGGCAGCTCCGGCCCCACGCGAAGCGCCCAAGAATTGAATATCGGGAGGATATTCAGCACGAGTGCAATCCAGACCGCTCGGGCGGCACCCGCAAACTGCCAGACGAAGCCAAAACAAGCCAACGTCGCGCAAAGGGCCCAAAACGGTCCTAGCAATCGCCAAACGACATCGGATTTCTCGTCCGCGGCGGTCGCGAGTTCGGTGATAAATGCGGTGCCGCCGGGACCATCGAAATAGGCGGGCGCAGGACGCTGGGAGCAAAGAAAGTAATACGCGTCTTGCGGCGAAGGATCGGTGTGCCAGACAATAACGACACGAAGTGCCGTCGCGGCAATCGCCAAAAGCAGAAGTGCGCCCAAGGGTTTCACGCGGCCAGCAAGCTGGGGTGCCTCGCGTGCAGGCGGGGGGCGCAACGCTCGCCCAGCGACCGCCAAAGGCCCTCGACGGCCGCAACGACCAGAAGCCCGATGCCCAGACCAAGCAGCGCGGATACCATCACGTCGAGCGGCCAGTGGGAACCGACATACACGCGGCTGTAGGAAACCAGGCTCGCAGGAAGGAAAAGGAACCACCCCCATCTTCGAAAGAATGCCGAGCAAACGGCCGCCGCCGCGAAGTTGTTCGCCGCGTGGGCGGAGGGAAACGAACCGCCTCGAGGCGGGCGGATCCTCGCCGCTGAATAGTCCTCCTTAAGCGGCTTGGCCAGCGCCAGGAACCGCGGATTCGCGCGGGCGAGGTCAAGCGTGCGCACACCTTCCAGCATCTCGTGCGGGCGCGGGCGTCCCACAAACTGCTTGAGAGAGCGCACGGCCACCGCGTCCGTCAGGGCGATCGCCAGACCGGCGGTCACCAACATCATCCGCATCCGGAAACCGCCGGCAACCGCGGCGATCAGCACCAAGGCGACCAGGAACGGCCACCAGAAATCGAGGCTGGACATGACCGCCATCAATCGATCGAGCGCCGGATGAGCCCAGGTATGATTGATAAGGAAAAGAAGCTGTTGATCCATACGTCGCCGCAGCTAGCGTCGCCCGATGATTTTCCGTTCCGCGCGATTTCGCAAGCCGCTTGCGCTGCTGTTCGTTTTCCCCCTCGCGGTGATTTGCCACGCGGAGCCCAATGCAGAGGCCATTCTTCGCGCCGCCCGAATCAATCCACTCGGTCAAAACATTGCTTTGAAGGCGCAGCTTCGGGCCGATTCCATTACCACTCCCTTTCAAATCGTAGTGGACAGCGCCGTTCACTACCGGTTCGAAAATCCTGATCAGGAACTCATCCTCGAGCTCCGCGACGACTCCGCCTCGCTCTCCGAGCGTGCCGGAGACAAGACCGCCGCGGTTCGGGCGGCGCGCTTTGACGACCCGGTGCGCGGCACGGGAATCACCTATGAAGACCTTTCCCTCGGATTTCTTTACTGGAGAGACCCGAAAATTCTTGGCGAAGAAACGATCCGCACCCGCAAGGCCTGGAAAATCGAGCTCCAGGCCGGCCGCAACTCGTCGCAGTACGGCGTGGCGAGACTTTGGATCGACCAGGAAAGCGGCGCGCTGCTCCGCATCGAAGGATACAACAAGGACGGCAGGTTGCGCCGGCGTTTCGAAGTGGTCTCCGCGCAGAAGATCGACGGCCAGTGGATGCTGAAGCAAATGCGCGTGGAGACGCTGGACCCTGAAACGGGCAAAATCGTCAATCGCACCTACCTGGAGGTGCTCGGAAAAAGCTCAGCGGAAGCCGGCCGCGCCTTGCGCAGGAACCGGGTTCGGCCGGTTACAAGATTCGATCGCGTCTAGTATCTCAGCGGCGCAACGATCGGTTGCCGGGTCGTCAGCCGGTCGACAAACCTGACCCAGCTCTCCTGCCCGGCCAGGATCTCGATTTCGACCCGCAAATAGTAAATGGGAACCTCAGCTTCCAGAATTCTGGGGATCCGCACCACATCCTTCTCGGTGGTCACGATTGCGGCCAGCCCGCGACGGCCGCACCGGCGGATGAAATTCTCGATCTCCCGGAGACTGTAACGATGGTGGTCCGTGTAGAACTTTGAGACCGCGATTTTGGCTCCCAGCCCGATGAGGGCATTCTCGAAGCTCTCTGGCATGGCGATCCCGCAAATCGAGCCGATTTCCAAGCCGTTCAAAAATTCGAGCGGCTTGACCTCGCCGGTCACGAAATTGCGCAAATGGCGCGGGCTGTGGGCGCATTCGATGACGTCCGCTGTGCGGTTATACTTTCGAATCCGGGCCACCAGTTGGGCATTTTCGCGGCTTGCGCACTTGGTCAGGAAGATATGAGTCGCCCGGCGAAGATTTCCCGGCGGCTCGCGCAAGGTGCCACGCGGCAGCAGGAATTCGTTTCCGAATGGCGCCTGGCTGTCGATCAGCGCAACTTCAATTCCGTGGCGCATGCGCACGTATTGGAACCCGTCGTCGAGCAGCAGGGTGTCGGCGCCAAAATGCTCGATGGCGTATTTCCCGCTGGTGACGCGATCGGGATCGACGAGCACGACCACCCCGCGAAGATTGTTTGCGAGCATGAAAGGCTCGTCTCCAGCCGTGCGAGAGTCGAGCAGCAACGAATTGCCATCCGAAACCACGCGCGGGGCAAAGACCGATTCCTGCTTGAAAGCGGCATCCCACAAGCGCAGCAAGAGCGGCCGCGGCACGCTCTTGTAACCCCTGCTCAGGATGGCCACGCGGCGCCCTCCGGCCTGGAGGGCCCTGGCAAGCATTTCCACCACCGGTGTCTTTCCCGTTCCGCCCACGGTAAGGTTGCCGACGCTGATCACAAGGCAGCCCAGGGAGCGCGGTCGAAAGTAGCGGTTCCTGTAAACCGCCAGGCGGAGCTGAACGATCACACGATAAATCGCCGCCAATCCGTGAAGGATCCAGCGCAGCACGTCCGCGCGCCGGCCGTATCGGCGTTCGAGAATAACGTCGATCGCAAACGTCTCGAGACCTTCCAGCCAGTGCCGCATCGAATCAGTTGCGAGGGTAAATACGCACGCCGGCGTTGTCGGCTCGTATCGTTACGGCTCGCGCTCCGGGACGCCCGCACGCCGCCAGCATCGCCCCGGCTACCCGTTCGGCGTTTCCCAGGGTGACGCAGGCCACCGAGGATCCCGAACCGCTGAGCCAGCCGCCCAGGGCGCCTGCTTTGACCCCCGCGTCGATCACGGACGAAAGGAAAGGCACCAGCTTTTCGCGGAACGGCTGGTGCAGGCGGTCCCCAAAGCTTCCTGCCAGCTTTTCGTAATCGCGGCTGGCGAACGCACCGGCGATCGCGCAAGCGTTCGACACCGAGGCTACGGCGTCGCCAAAAGCGAGCGTCTTCGGGAGAATCCCGCGCGCTTCGCGCGTCGACACTTCGAAATCGGGAATCAGCAGGGCAAAAGCCAGTTCGCGGTCCACCCGGTAACGTTGCAGATAACCTGCGCCGCGCGCAATGGTGAAGCCTCCGAAAGCCGCGGGGGCGGCATTGTCCGGATGCCCCTCCAGCTCGGCGCACAATTCAAAGAGCTCCTGCCGGTTCAAGGGAGAGCCGGAGAGCTCGTTCAAACCGTGCAACACGCCCAGGCGCACCGTGACACTGCTGCCGAGCCCGCGCGACCGCGGCACCTCCCCAGCGATCTTGCAAAGGAAGGAAAACGGCCGCTCGCCGGTGCGGCGAAAGAACGCCTCGGACGCCGCGGCGACCATGGGCTCGGCTTGGCTGGACGCCTCGCGCCGGATCGTGACCCAATTATAGATTTGCAAGGCGATACCGAGGCAATCGAAACCCGGCCCGAGGTTTGCGGTCGAGGCAGGAACTTTTACGCGAACAACGCTCATCCCTTGTAGCTTGTAGTAAGGAGGCGTGCGCCGGGAAAGGACGTTGTTCGGCGGCAGGCGGACCTCGCGAATAGGCGTTTGACGTTTTCGGCAAAAGCCAGATACTCGAAATGTTTTGGGCTCGTTGAGGTGAGGTGGCTGAGTGGTCGAAAGCAGAGCTTTGCTAAAGCTCCGAGCTCCAAAAGGGCTCCGAGGGTTCGAATCCCTCCCTCACCGGAATAGCATCATAATCCGTTTTATTTTAACAACTTATTCGGACGACCACATCTTATCCTTTGGATATCGATGGTAACATCTCACCGGGGGAGGTGGTAACATCTCCATTATTTTCCACCGACTTCCAAGCAAGTAAAACTCAGGTATATCGATGGGTTAGCCGCGAGCGCACTCTAGCCGAATCCACTGTTGCCCAATTTCCCTCGCGCGCATAGGTCGCTCAAGAAAACCAAAGAACGACTTTCCGGCGAACTGCCAGCTGGGTTAGTCGGAATTAAGCCGCCTCACAAATTCTGATAATTTACGAGGGGCCTACAGGACACGCCCGAGCGCAAGTTCCGCGGTGCCCGCTCCTCCAAATGGTATCGTGATATTACCCGATGCGTGAACCACGCAACCCTCATTGACCAGATCCAGCACGCCAGAGATACCCTCGAAAGGCAAACGTGCGAAACTGCTGGCAAATCCGGCAAGCAAATCGAGCGGTGTGTCATCGCGAGCTTCAGAATCGCGGAGAGGATGGGCTGCAAGGGCGAGTTTCGCCAATGGAAGGACTTGCTGCGGATTGGCGATTGAGAATTGCGGGGCGCGCTCTCAGCCTTGTCCCGTTGCCCGATCGATCGCCCGACGCACCATCCGCGGCTATAGCATAATAGGGTAGTGTGAAGTTTAGCCGATTACCGCACGGTGGGGCTGCGATGGGGTTAGATCTTGAAGACTGACCCCAGATACTCCCCAGTCCGTAGCACCGTCTCAGAAACAACACGCCGCCGAGCGGTGCCGGAACGAATACAGCGCTTAAGCTGATGGAGAGTCCTTTCGCAGTTATTACTCGGCATCCGGTGCAGATGCAGGGTATCGGATAACGGCATTGACTCGCGCCCGATCAAAATGATAAACGGCGAGGGCTTGAGTTTTCGCCGATTAGCTACGAATTCCATGAGCATAAGACGTATGGGTAACAAGGTTACATTCGGACACTATCACGTGCTGCAGCGCGATGATGGCTCTCTTTGGGAACTAGGAAGTAGTGCAATCGGCGTCACCTACAAAGCTCTCGATACGGATCTGCATCGTCCGGTGGCTCTGAGAGTAATCGACTCGGATTTCCTGGCTGACGAAGCCAACCGAGATGGGTTCTTGCGGGAAGCTCGCGCGGCCGCTGGTCTGCGGCACAGCAACATTGCGTCGGTTTATCACCTCGGGAAGGACGAGGAGCAGTTCTTCTATGCAATGGAGTTCATCGAAGGTCAGACAACAGAGTCGTATGTGGCGCGCTATGGTCCAATGCCCCTTGGCCCGGCTTTGCTCATCACATGGCAGGTTTCTAAAGCCCTCGTGGCTGCGGCAAAGCAGCTGCTTGTGCATGGTGACATCAAACCCGCGAACATCACGATCGCGGACGATGCGGGAGAAGGGGATTGGCCGTTTGTGAAGCTCATCGATTTTAGCCTTGTTCGGTCGATGCTACTAGCCCACGACTCTGACCGCCCAACGCCGCCGGAGTCTCTCGGCACCGCGCAGTCTAGGAGTCCTGCGCGAATCGAGGCGGACAACATGGACGCAAGGTCCGATATATACTCTCTTGGCTGCACGCTCTGGTATCTCCTTATAGGCGAAGCGCCGTTTACCGGCTCGCCGACCAGCGATTTGGCGCAGCGCCCTGGTAGCGAGGTGCCATGGGGCTGCAGGGTCTGGAATCTGCTTACAGGTAAAGCGCCATTTACCGACTCGCCGACCAGCGCTTTCACGCAGCAGCTCGGGGGTGAGCCCCCTTGGGAAAAGCTCAAGCCTTTTCCGAGACGAATTCGTCGCCTGCTCAGGCGGATGCTGCGAAAAGAGTTCTCGCAACGCCCAGCCAGGGTGATGGAGTTGCAACGCGAAATCGAGCAGTGCCTGGCTGTGGTCCAACGGCGGGAAGCTCTCGCTGCGAGGATCGCGCTGCCTCTAAACATCGGTCGCCAATGGTTGATTGGAGCACCGTGGCCTCTTCGCGCTGCGATCTTTGGCGCGTCCGCGATGGGCGTGGTGCTCGCCCTGGGTTATTATTGGAACAGTGACCCTCCCCCACAGTCTGAACCTGCGATGGAAACGAGCGGTATCGTGCGAGCAGAGGATTCCGCCAGTTCGAACCAATCGCTTGCCGAGGAAATGCCCGACCGGTCCTATCTCGATGCGTCGGATGAACCTTTCCGGTCCTTGGCCTTGCCTCGCTTGTCCTCTGCGGAAGCCGTGGCGGCAGATCCGGGCATAATCGGTGCGAAAAGCTGGCTACATGCGGACAGCATCTGGGATGGAGGGACCGCCGTTAAGGACGATTCCCGGAGCGGCAAGGAAGGGGGCCAGTTTTCGGCGGCCTTAGCGTCGGATTACCCGTCCGCAGTCGCTGGGAGTGAAGACAAGAAAGCAGCGGTGAGGAAAGCGCCGGTTGGAGACAAGAGCCGAGTCAAGAAAACCACGAAGCGCTATTCTTATGCTAGCTATGCCAAGAAACCACAGCGGCGCGTCACAAGCAGGGCCAGAGATGAGGGATTCAACCCGTTGAAGGTAGTTCAGCGAGCTCGTTACCACATCAGAAGAGTGATCCGCGAAATCCTCTGAGGGCGCGTTTGCAAGCGAAGGACTCGCTAGTTGCCCCGTGGCGAAGGCCGAGATACTCGCTTTTGTAGTTACGGCTCTCCGCTGTTGCTCTTGGCATCTAAACATCGGTGCACTCCAACGGTGAATCAAGCCAGTTACGCAGACCTTGTGAAACCGCGGGCTGGCCGATTTGCCAATTGCTCGTTAATCCGGCTCCCGCTGCACGACCCATTCGACCGCGAAACGAACCAACTCATTAGCATCGCTGAAACTCAATTTTTCTTTGATGTGCGCACGATGCGTTTCAATGGTCTTTACGCTCAAGTGGAGTTCAGAAGCGACGTCCTTGGTTCCGAGTCCACGTCCAAGCAATTCGATTACTTCGAGTTCTCTATTGGTGAGCCTGTTCAGAGACGAGTCGATATTGCCACCAATATAATGAGTGGCTTGAAAAACGAGACGCTCGCTGAACCTTGGGCTGAGATAAATCTCTCCCTTTAGAACTTTGCGTAGCGCCAAAAGGACATTGGTAAGAGCTTCACGCTTCGTGACATAACCAAGCGCTCCAGCCCGCAGTGCTCGCAATGCGTAAAGCGAATCGTCATGCCTCGAGAGCATCAGAATTGGTAGATCGGGCTGTTCCCCTTTCATCGCTTTGATCAACTCGAGACCACGCATACCCGGCAAAGGGATATCGAGGACGGCAACATCAGATCGACATGTTCGCATTGTTTCAAGAGCGGAGGGTGCCGACGCCGCTTCACAGCACGCGACAAGATCTGGTTCTGCATTAATGAGGGTAGCAAGACCGTGACGAAAGAGAGGGTGGTTATCCACAATAAGAACGCGGCTCCTATGGGGCTCGGACGAGGTTTTGCCCTCGCTCTCTATTTTAGTCGTATCGTGCTGAAACCTTCGCATCGATGCAAAATCGGAACAGCTAACTCAATCAGTCCATGCAGCTACGGTGGGTGGTCCGGACCGACCGCTCATTTGGAAAAGGCTAGATGGTCAATTCCCTTGGCGGAATGACCTTTGTGCGTTGTAGGCATCGGATTTCACCGGGATCTCTCCAAGCGCCTTCTCCCTATGCCGCGACCTCTGACGCCGACAAGTTTGAGCCTGCGGTGGTTTTGGGCGGAGCGAGCCGTTTTAGGTAGTAAGCATTCACCCATCCTGTAACGCCACGGCTGTTGACCTGCTGTCATTTGATGGCTCCGTTGAATACGGGTTTACCGATCAAGACGATTCCGTTCACGCCGCTCTGGAGCCGTTGATTTATGGGATAGGGGCTCGCCGGACCCTCCCGCATGTTCAGGAATTCGCAGCCTGCGACCTCGTATGTTTGTGCCTGCTGTGCCTGCGCCGCTACTGCAAGGGTGATCAGCAGAATGGTACCGATGTGTTTTATGGTTTGGCCGATACTCATGATTTTGACGTGAGTTGAAATGGTTGAGTCGAGTAATGCGCGTCGTTATGCCGCTCTTGGATGTGACCGTTGGAATTTGATCTGAATTGGCTTTTTGGATAGTGAAACCTAGCTGACGCGAGTTCGCGCTGAGAAACGTGGGGTCGAGGAGTGGCGCGGTGGCGACGTATGCGCCGCTCCGTTTCCACTCCCCGCTCATCAAACCGGACGTGCGGATTTCCCGCATCCGGCTTCCGGACCAAGGTGATGTCATGCTTTCGCCCACGGGAAGTTGGGTGTGGTAGTCGCCAACTGCACCAGTCCCAACGTTCCGTAAAGGTATTCGTCAGGATAACGGCCAGTTCCGGCACCTCGGACTTTATGTTTCCGACACAACCACTGACGCAGCCGATAACAGCAATGAGCGTCCACTGCGCGATAGACTTTGCTCACAGGTCCAAGGCAAAAGTAATTGCCCCAACCCCTAAGCAGCGCATTGAGTTCTTCTACCTTCTCGGCCGCTTCGCAGCACAGTGTCCCGCGCTGCGTCTTCTGGCTAATTCGCTGGATAATCCCGGTAGTCTTCTTCGTGCTGGGTTGCGTACCGATATATTCCCGTCCGTTCTTGGTCGAGTAGCATCGCCCAAAGCGGTATCCCAGGAAGTCGAAGGACTCCTCGGGCACTTTACACAGACGGGTCTTCTCAGTGTTGACCCTTAATCCCAGCTGCCCCATCAAGGCGCTCATCGCCGTGTAGGCTTGCTCTCCGCTTTTCCTACAGAGGATGACGAAGTCGTCGGCATAGTTGACGATGCGCGCCTGTAGCCGCTCTCCGTAACCGAGGCTTTTCCACCCCAGCACGAAGCGCCTCATGTAGAGGTTGCTTAACAGCGGGGAAATCGGTGCCCCTTGCGGAGTGCCCCGTTTTTGGCGCCGGGCCGGATTGCTCCGCCGTTTGCCTCCCCTTCCATCGCTTTCCTCCACCGGCATCTGCAACCACTGCTTGAGAAGCCTCATCAGGCTCCCGTCGCTAATGCGCCGAGCCAGACTCTTGAGCAGTTGAGGATGTGGGATGGTATCGAAGTAGCCGCTTAAGTCGGCGTCCACTACCTCTTTCAACCCACGGTTCAACCACCGATGCACTTCCCGCACAGCATCGTGCGCGTTGCGCTTGGCCCGGTAAGCATATTGTTCGTCTTGCAGATCGGCCTCGAAGATTGGTTCCAATATCAGAACCGCCGCCATCTGAACCACTCGATCCCGGATGACGGGAATTCCCAACGGTCTTTGTTTCCCATCGGGCTTCGGAATATACACCCGGCGAACCGCCCCGGGACGATAACTCTTGTCCCGTAGCTCTTGCGCCAGTTCTCCAAGCCATCGGCTCACTCCATAGGCTTCAATTCCTTCGAAGCTGACTCCATCGACTCCGGCTACCCCGCCGTTGGCAAGGCATCTCCGCCACGCCTCGGCCAGAACATCCGCCCGACAGAGTTTGTCATAGAGCGCGTAAAACCGATAACTCGGATTTCCCTTCGCTTTGGCATGCAACGCTTCTTGCAGCTCCCAGAGCTTAAATGGAGGCGGTAGGCTCTCGCCAATCTCCGCTCTCTTGCCACTTGTCACGTTGCCTTGGAACTGAGGCTCCTTCGCTCCACGCTCGTTACGCGCTTCCTCGCTACTGTGAACCTCTCCGACTCCCGTCTCGGTCCGGCCTCCCCCTCGCGGGTCTCCGGTTGAGTTCTTCTTCCCTCGCCAAGCCGGGTCTCCCGTGTTCCTTCGGGTTTCCTCTGCACACATGCCATCACCACTACTCCGGCGGACTCCCGCGGTGCTCCTCTCGCTCTTTATGTCCTGTTTCCCCGGACTCGGGCTCTTCTTCCCGCAGGATGCCAGCCTTCCCCCAAACTCAACGGGATCGGCGTCCGCATTACCCTTTTCGAAGCTTGCTCGGTGTTCACTCATGTTACGGCCTATGTGCTCCCTGACCCTCTAAGGGGCCTTTTCCTGAAGTGCTTGAGCGATTTCGTTACCTCCATCACCCCTCCAGGCGGTTCCGGGCGGAGCGATTAGTTCCCGGGTGGGTTTGCTTTGTCTCTCCCACTGGAGACCCGTGGCTTTTCACGGCGCACTGGGTCAAAAGGGGTAGGTCCGGGCGGTGGAAAACTATTCCACCGTAAAAAGCGCCCAACGCTTGAGCGCAATATCATCTATACGTCTTAGCGGACGTATTCCACTCATCGATATATTGGATCGCAAAGCTATTGGGGTATTTCCACGTACGAGCTAGCTCAGCGACCTTGCAACTTTGTACAAAATAATTTGAACATTCGTGTATCTAGTGAATTATCAGTGCGTTCCGTGATTATGTGTGAACGAGAACTGCCCGCCGTGTCGGTAATCAACGGTCCGCCCGCGCCCCGGCGCGGCAAAGGTTCACTCATTGAGAACCTGTGAAAAAAGTCCATTTGATGGGCGAAGGAGCAAGGCGGCGTAGCATCAGGTGGGCTGCGGCTGCATAAATAAGGGCCTCGGAATGTTTGGCTTTGACTTCGTAGTCCTTGGCGAGTCGGACG
Organism: uncultured Verrucomicrobiae bacterium; assembly: GCA_963816855.1. Classification (GTDB taxonomy): domain Bacteria; phylum Verrucomicrobiota; class Verrucomicrobiia; order Chthoniobacterales; family Terrimicrobiaceae; genus DASTFP01. Next base: position 77,545 of record CAWFMA010000001.1, read on the forward strand.
TATTCCTCTCCCGATTCGCTAAAGCTCAACGCACGCGATTGGCGTCGTAAAAATCATCATTGATGAGCAGTTTGTAGGTCGTAAAGCCGCGGGGAGGAGGATTTCTAATTCCAGCTCTTTCCAAGTCTTCCTGCGAGTGGTGACGAGCAAAGACAACAACGCTGGGGTGGTAGGCATAGGAATATCCGTATTCGGAATACCGAAAAATCATACCGTTCTCGAGAATTACTGGACGATCATAATCCGCGCCCTCGAAGTCTCCGTCCACGTATGTGATGTCTATGACGGTGTAGCCGTTAATTTCACTGAAGTCTTCGACGTCAACTGCATATGCCGCACCCGACAGCAATAGAAACAGTTGCAACCAACAAAACACGAATTTCATTCAGAAACGTGATTTTAGCGTCTCAAGGATGTGACTAAACCACAACATGCTGGCCTGACCCCCAAAAGGGGGAGGTGACATAACTGAAGTTCTGCTTGAGAGAAGGAGCAGAACATGAAGAGAAGTCGATTCAGCGAAGAACAAATAATTGGGATCTTACGAGAAGCGGAGGCCGGGAGTGCGGTAAAGGCGATCTGCGCAGCGCATAATATCAGCACGGCGACCTACCACGCGTGGAAGAGGAAGTTTGGAGGCATGGAAGTGAGCGAAGCCAAGAGGCTCAGAGCAATGGAAGAAGAGAACTCGCGGCTCAAGCGTCTGGTGGCCGACCAGGCGGTGCAGATTCACATTCTCAAGGAGGTCAACGCAAAAAAGTGGTGAGCCCGTCTGCAAGACGGCGGGCGGTGAAGATGAGTGTGCAAGAAAATTTGGGGAAAGTTGCGGCGGCCTGTCGGGCGCTGGGACTCTCGAGATCGAGTTACTACCGCAACGGGCGATCAAGCCTGGAAAGCCGGCGCATCCGCAAGGAAGTGCTGGAGCTAAGCGAGAAGCATCCTCGTTATGGCTATCGCCGCATTACCGCGCTAATGCGGCGGGAAGGCTTCGAGGTCAACGGGAAACGAGTGGCGCGGATTCGGAGAGAGGAAGGAATCAAGGTCAGCAAGAAACAACGCCGCATGAAGCGGCTAGGGGTTTCGACCGCAGAGCGGCAGCGGGCTGAGCGGCCAGGGCAAGTTTGGAGCTGGGACTTCGTCACCGACCAGACTGAAAACGGAAGCTGTTTTCGCATCCTCACCTTACTGGACGAAGACACCCGGCAATGCTTGGCCATTCATCCTGCGTGGTCCATCCGGGCCGTCGATGTCATCACGGTAGTGGAAGTAGCCATAGCCCGCTATGGAGTGCCCGAACACCTGCGCAGCGACAATGGCCCTGAGTTTATCGCCTCCTGCATGCAGGACTGGCTGAAGGCGCAGGAGATCAAGACGCTCTACATCAAGCCGGGGAGCCCTTGGGAAAACGGGCATATCGAGAGCTTTCATGACAAGCTGCGCGATGAATGCCTGAACCGCGAACTCTTCGGCAATCTGCAGGAAGCGCGCGTGATCCTGGAAAGCTGGCGTGTCGAATACAATGAGCGTCGTCCGCACAGCGCGCTTGGCTACCGGACCCCGAACGAGTATGCCGAGAGAAAGACGAACCGGTTTGATGGGGGCTGCGCGCCCCCAAACCCCGCGCCGCTCGCCGCGGCAGGCGTTCGGGGGGAACTCATGAGCAGCGCCACAAGGTGGCAAACAAACGAAAAACAAAACACTAAGGAACCCGCAGAGCTTCAGTTATGAAGTGTCTCACCCGCCGGGTCATGCCAATGCCAGTCCGGGCGGGGTCGCCGTCTGAAAGGAGTAGCGGATTGCGAAGGCGGAAAGTCCCCTGGATTAGGTGGCACTGTGTTACTACGTCCCGCCGCCTCACAATATACTCAATAACACGACCTTCAGTGTGCCGACGCAAGCCTGGACAATGTGGCCGGACCAAGCTTCAGTTTCTTTTCGATAGCTCCTTGCAAAACCTGACGCGCATCGAGACAGGGATCACTCCGACGCGGCAAAGTTTGGATATCTAGTGTGACAATTGGTTTTTGAATGGCTGTCGAGTAGCTCGGCGTCGATGCCACGGTGGTAAAGGTGTTGGCATTGTATGCGCCATAGGCGTTGGCATACACGGTTCGTCCGATAGGGTAGGCGGTGGCGCTACCGAAACCAGTCCCATAAGTGTTGCTGTTCGCAAACGTCTGGCCTGGGATAAAGACATTGATCGTCCTGATGTCTGTATTCCCGCCAAGAATTCGGAAATAGTCTCTCCCGTTTTGGACTGTAACTCTTGCTCACTCCTTTCCGATCTGCGCTGGCGACGAAATGACGATCTCCGGTCGGCCTTTATACAGCTCGATCTTGCCTGTAATTGTAACTGGGTTGTCAGCCAGGGATTTCAGGAATTTCTCTCCTCCGACAGCTCCTACGCGCGCAGCTGGCACGTAGCCCGTGAAGATCTGATTCGGATAATGCCTCATGCTCGAGATCTCCGACGCTTCACCCGGGACGCTGGTCGCACCGTAGGTGCACTCGAAGGAGATCTGTTCGTTGACCACGACCAACCGCTTGCACAGTGCCTGTGCGATTCGCCAGAGATTATCCTTGGACGAGAGGAACAGGGGGTGTTTGCTGAGGAACCGGCGCGGGGAGAAGACATCCTGCGGCGTCCAATCGGGGGATTCGTCGGTGAGCGCCATCTCGGCGCTGGCTTGCCCGGCAGCGGTGGTGTAACTGCCGCCATACCCGTTGTAACCGGCGGCGAGGATGACCCCGGGGCGAACAAATCCGACCGCCGGCAATGCATCCGGCGTGAACGCCATCGGCCCGACCCACTCGGAAGTCGGCGGCTGGCCGCACAACTCGGGATAATATCGATCGCGCAGCCGCAGCAGCAGATTGTGAATTCCGAGCGATCTGCGACGTAACGCTGGATTCTTCATTGGTCGATCGTTGCCGCCGCCAAACAACAGCGGGGCGCGTCCGTTGCGCGCTCCGGCGCGCGGCTGATTGAAGAAGGCTGGGCCTTGCTCGGTGGTGATGGTGCGTCCCCGCGCGCGATCCAGCGCGTGTTCGGTAAGCATGATCTGGCTTTGCCGCGGCGAGATGCTGCGCATCTCCGGCAGCAGTTCGCGCGTGAATGCGTTGGTCGCGACAATCACGCGCCGGGCGACGATGCGGCCACGATCGGTTGTCACGTAATGACGATCGGGCGACATCGATCGAATCCGTTTCACGCGCACACGCGTATACAGCTCAACGCCACTCTTCAGCGCTGCGCTGATCACGCCGCAGACATATTTGAACGGATGATACGTCCCATCGCCGGGGATGAACCGGCCGACGAAGTCGGTGCGAATGTCGAACTCCTCGAGGATTTTCCGCCGCGACCAGAGTTCGATGCGCTGGCCGTGCTGGGCGGCGAGCATGACTTCCTCGCACATTCCCTGTTCTTCGCTGTCGGTGTGGGCGAGGTAAAGCCATCCGCGTGGAGAAAAATCGCAATCGATCGATTCGTCATCGATGATCTGCTGAAGTCGATCGCGGTTGCGAAGGGCCATTCCCAGGACCAGCGACGCCTGCCGTTCGCTTTCGGCGTGAAGGACTTCGATCGGCACAGAAGGGTAGACGTGCAGGAGAAACCGAAGTCGCTCGCGCGCCAGACCCCCGTACAGACCGACGGAATTCTCGGGAAGCAGTTCGAAGTTGCCGCCGTTGCGTCCGCTAGCTTCGGTGGCGGGATCGCCGCGATCGATGACGGCGACCCGCAGGCTGCGATCGCGCACCGCCGGCCCGAGATGATAGGCCGCCGATGCGCCCGTCAGCCCTGCGCCGATGATCAGCACGTCCACGGATGGGGGCAATGTCGGCGCCGATTGGTAATTCGCCAGCGGATGCCCGTCGCGAAACCAGAAGGGTCGATCGCTGATGGGCAGAGAAATTCCCTGTCTCGAAGCGACTCCAACGCGCCCGAGGAGCTCTTCAAACAACTGCCGGGATCTGAGAGTGAATCGGCAATTGCGCTCCAGAGCCTGGAGCTTGCGCCGTACCGCCGCGCCTGCGGGGTGTTGGCTGTATCTCGGGACCAACTGCCTGGCGAGGCGTTCCACCGCATCGGTGGTCAAGACGCGCCCGGGGCGGGACGACGCCGAATTTTTCATGCGAGCTTTCGTTTACACAATGCATTGGTCACACCATATGCAAGCTACCACTAATAAAGATGCCTTGTTTGTACTTCGCAAGACTATGCAGGAAATCAAGAAGCTGACAGAAAGCAGCTGCGTCTTGCACTCGCTTCAATGGAGGCTTTTGATTGTCTGGCAGAGTCGTAGTAGCGGACAGCTACCCTTGGAGGGCCAGTAGCAGCCAAGTGGTTAGGTGACTCGCTTCAAAAGATGTCAGATTTTAGAGAAATTAAACCGGACTCGCCGCGTAATCCGGGGCCTTCCGCTTGAACTAGCCATGACTCCCGGCGAGCTTGTGATGTATTCGATCTTGCGCGGCGGCGAACTCGGGTTGAACTGTAGCTTGAGGCGGGCGTTGAAAGCCTTGTTGCAAAAGGGCGCGCCGTCCGGCAGGAAAAAACGGGCGCCGATCCCGCGGAGTCGATTCCCCAGTCTAGCCTTGACTAATAGTATCGTTATGATGTACCTCTAGTAACGTAGGTCGTAGCAAAAAAGGAGAGGCGGTATATGGGGCTCGTGCGATTCGAAACTTTGCCCGATTTCAATGACGGGGATTACGGATTTGACGATACTGATCCCCGCGGTCCTTGGCAAATGGTCCCCCTAGGTGGGCCAAAGTACCTCCGTCTCAAAGTGGTTGGGACTACTGTGGCGTCGATAGAGAGTGACAATCCCGGTATCGCTTCCGTAACGAGTGCGGAAAAAGAGATAGGTTACAAAAGCGTTTACCGTTTTGACGGAAAAGCCAAAGGACCCGCTTCTATCTACGTGAGAGGCTCCCAAAGGGAGGTGCTGGCGAGGCTTCAAATCGAAGTCAAATCGCTCCGTAACCCGTTTGTTCAGTTCTTTCTCGTGAGCGACAAGACGGGGCGGAGGACAACCACCACGATGAAGGACGTTTGGACATGGATGGAGAGTGCCAACAGAATGATCTTTTCGCCCCAGATCAACGTCACTTTCACATTGAAATCTGTTCAGGACGTTAAGGTGGAGATGGATCTTGGAGATCCAATCGATTTTGGCTCGATAGGAATGATGCCTTTCGTTGAAAAAGTTACTCCTGCGGAAAAAAAATGGCACGCGATTACCGACCGCGGGGCCCTCGGGCGAGGAGTCTTTAATGTGTTTTGTGTCTGGGACTTTGTCCATTCGAGTGATTCGGAGCAGTTCGATGCATTCGTTGCATCAAAGACACGAATCACCGCTGAGGAGATGGAACGGTCGGGGGCTAACTACAACATGTGTATTATCAAGGATAAAGCTGGCGGTGGAATCGTGCCGGAATGGATGGTCTACGCGCATGAGGCCGGGCACTATCTGGAAGGTTTTCCGTTTCATTATGAAGGAAGAAAAGGCTTTTATCCGCTCATGCGAGGTGACGGTTTGCTAGGCGCTCGTCTGCTGAGGAGAGATGCCGAGAAGATGAACCCCTGACTGCTTGCACCGTCGTGACCAAATCGCGCACTGGCGGCTGGAAACGACCGGTCTCGCACTGAACTCTGCGCAGCCGTTCAGTAATTCAGGAACCACTCAAGGTCTCATATCCGCTATGGCAGTCGTTTTGCAGAAGTAGCCAGCCGGCAAATTAGGCGGCCAAATCCCTTTCATGCAAGTTCAGGGTCACGAACGATCGAACCGGATGGTGAACCATTCCTTCTCGGGCAATTCGTCCCTCGACACCTGCAGACTCACATTTCCGTGCGTGGTCGATGTCTGGATGACGAAGGGATCACCGCCAGGCGTCCAGCTCAGGACGAGGAGGGGTTTATCCACTCCGCGTGGACCTTTCTTGGCCAGTTGGCGAGATGGCCGTTTGCGTCGCTGAAATCGGTTGAGAGGATCGCGGCGGCGATGAAACTTGAGACGCCACGGCGGCAGTCACGAATCCGGCGCTTCCAAAGTAAGAAGATACCCCTTGGCCGTAAAGCCTGGCGCCGGCTCGAAATCAAGTTCCGGCGCGCGGTGAAAGCCCATGCGCTCGTAGAGTCGCATGGCCGCGTTCCTGACGTCGGCGGTATGGAGGGCGAGAGCTCTCTCCCCGGACTGGCGCGCTCGCTGCACGCACTCTTGCATGAGAGCAGCGCCAACGCCTTGCCCCCGCGCCGCCGGCGCAACAGCCAGAAGGCGCGCCTCAGGCCAGCGCAAGGTGATCGCGCCCCCGGGAATGGTGATCACGGTTCCCCTCGGATAGAGCAGGACCGAGCCGATAATCTCGCTGTTCTGCTCGGCAACAATTTGTGTGGCGGGCCGCACAGCGGCGAGTGCTGCCAAGATGTTCTGCCGGTAATTCTCCCAGCGGTTGGACTTCGAGGCGGCGTATTCCTGGAAGGCCGCCAGGGTTACGCCTTCGGCGGCGTCACGATCACCGGCACGCGCATCTCGAATCTGTAGTCCGCTCATTGATACGATCGCGATTGATTCCAACCATTTGAAGTGCGTCGTTCAGTTTTCGCGAGCTTCTTTCAAGGTCTTACAATTCAATTTTTTTCTTTCGTATGCTTTCCGGTGTTAAAAGGCGGACATCCTCTATGACGTCTGCAAATTGACAACGCAGCATTGGTTTGTTGCAGATAGGTTTCGCGGGTGCAATCGGTTCGGATGCCTCGAAGCCTTTGCCAGAGGCCTCAAAGCTTGCCATTACGGCGAACACGCGGCCACTTGCATCCGCCCGTGGTCTGCCATTTTGATCAACTTCGGAAGCGATGTTTATCATCAAATTCATTGTTAGTGTCCTCATGAACGTAGCCATCTACGGTGGCCTGCTCTTTTTGCCAGCGGGCACTTTGAATTGGTGGCGGGCCTGGTTGTTTCTCGGCGTTGTCTTCATCGGCACGGCGGCGACGCTGCTAGGCGTTTTCCGTAACCGTCAGGACTTGCTCAATGAACGCTTCAGGCCGCCAATTCAGAAGGGGCAGCCACTGGCGGATAAAATTGTCCTCTTGGTTTTTATCGCCGCTTTCTTTGCTGTCGTTGTCTCTATTCCGTTGGATGTATTCCGATTTCACATCCTCCCCAAACCCGGACCATTCGTGTCGTCGCTGGGGATCATTCTTTTCATTGCGGGTTGGTGGATCATTTCCCTGTCGTTCTGTGAGAATGCCTTTGCGGCGCCCGTGGTGAAGCATCAGGTGGAGAGGCATCAGACGGTGATCGATAGCGGAGTTTACGGGATTGTGCGGCATCCGATGTATGCGGGCGTTGTTCTTGTGCTGATCGGCATGCCCCTTTGGTTGGAATCCTACGCCGCTGCTCTACTGGCGAGCATGCCCATTGGCCTGCTCGTGTTGCGAATCCTGATCTGTGAGAATGCCTTTGCGGCGCCCGTGGTGAAGCATCAGGTGGAGAGGCATCAGACGGTGATCGATAGCGGAGTTTACGGGATTGTGCGGCATCCGATGTATGCGGGCGTTGTTCTTGTGCTGATCGGCATGCCCCTTTGGTTGGAATCCTACGCCGCTGCTTTACTGGCGAGCATGCCCATTGGCCTGCTCGTCTTGCGAATCCTGATCGAAGAAGACTTCTTGAGGCAAAAACTCCAGGGCTATGATGCCTACACGCAAAGAGTCCGATACAGGCTAATCCCATTCTTTTGGTAAGCATCGCCCTATTCAATTGACGTTTGACTATTTCCGCCCTCCATCGAACCAATCCAAACACGGCGCCCCTGGCCATTGCCGCGAATTGTGCGCGCGCTGAGCCGTGTAGTCGTATTCGATATGTCGCTTCTGAGTTCCATTGTAGCTGACGGATTTGAGGGCGCGTCCGTCCTCGGCTCCCAGCTGAAGCGAAACCCACCGGCTGCCGGCAGAAAGATCCCAGTATGGGTTCGCATCGAACTGCTGGGCGGCGCAGAGTTCGGCTGATCCGCCGGTGGCTGAGCGCTGCTTGACTCCGCGTCGGATTCCGAGTCGAAGGAAATGATCCTCAAACTCGCGGCGCTGGCTTGGAATTGTAGCCTGTTGCCCGGAGCGTTGTGGCTGTGGTGAGTTGCCCGCCGGGTCGTAAGCGTAGCTCTGCGGGAGTTGGAGGTGTCCTTGGGATTGGAGACGCTCTAGAGGGTGTCATGAACTTTGATGGAAGATGGAGTTAAGCATGAGGATAAGGAACGCGAGCCAGTGCAGACCTGCCAACGAGGAGGGAAGCCGCTCATAGTCTTTGGCGAGCCGGCGGAAGCGGACGGCCCAAGCGAAGGAAGGCTCAACCACCCATCGCCTGGGCAAAAGGACAAACCCCTTCTTGGCTTCTTCGAGTTTGACTACGATCAGACGAATGCCCCGCTTGGCTGCTTGCTCGGCGGGTTCTTCTCCGGTGTAGCCTTGATCGACAAAAGCGACTTCGACACTCTCGCCGGTAGCCTGCTGCACCTCTTCGACCAGGTCGGCGACTTGGGCGCGCTCTTGCTCGTTAGCTGCCGTGACTTTCAAGGCCAACAGATGACCCAGAGTATCGACTGCGGCATGAACCTTGGAACCCTTTTTGCGCTTATGGCCGTCGTAACCAGCGCGAGCTCCGCTCTCCGGGGTGGACTGAAGGGTTCGTCCATCAAGGATCACCGCCGAAGGTTCCGTGTGCCTGCCGGCAAGCAACCGCAGCACCTTGCGCAGATCCTGGGCCATGGCTTCAAAGCAGCCCGCCCTCATCCAGCGTTGGGCTTGTTGCTGGACGCTATACCAAGGGGGCAGATCGTGGGGCATCATCGAGGAATCCGCTCGCCGTTGCGGAGCGAGGCTCCGGAGGGACAATCCTCCAGTCACCATGAGAAGCGTAAAGCATTTTGGACAGGCTTTCGGGCACGGCGGATAGCCCTGCTGGCAGAACGGATGCGGATCTCCGGCCTAATCAGGGGCAACACTATGAGGCCGCAGTTCTCATCAGGGATGCCGCAGAGCAGAAGGCGAAAGATCTTTATTGAGAACTGTGCGCCGCGGATCTGACTGAGAAGGGATTAGAGAGCGATCACGAAGCGAACACTCAAATGGCAGTCGTCAGATACCGAGCGCAAAATGCCCATTCCTCATCGCTCAAATCGCTCGGGTAATTGGTTCGGGTCGCCTCGTGTTTTATGTGCCATCCCAAGCTTAATGCTTGGTTATGAATATTATTGTGACAGCCTTATTTCGCTCTGCGAAAGAGTTCGATGACACCCTTTAGAGTTGATCGGCATTGTCGTAGCTGTAGGAGAGGGTCTGGCCGGGCGATCCCCAGGGAGCGCATGAGGCGCTTGAGCAGATTGCCGTTATCCGCATAGGTGTATTTCTCGACGAAAATCTCGGTTGTGCCCAGCTTGCGCTGGAGCGTATTGAGACGCAAATCCTCGTTTACTCCGTAGTAGGTGTAGTTGGCCGTCTCGCCTTGGGAAGATTGACAGTTGGAGCAGTCCCCTCGTGGGATCGTAGGAGTAGGTGAATGCCCGATACCGGTCGTCATGCTCGAGAGCATTCCCAGAGCATCGAAGGTGTTGGTCATTGCATTGGCGCTTCCGTTAATGCTGCGCCCGCTCCTTCGACACAGGGCGCCGTTCTTTAGCATTGACGATGCCCTTTAGTCTGAACGATGTGGTCCTTGTGGATTTGGCCGTCCCAGCAAGTAAGGCAAACAAGAACGCGTTGGTGATCATTGAACAAGTCAACAAGTTCTATGGCGACCTTCATGTGCTCAAAGACATTAATACGACCGTCGCCCGCGGCGAGGTGGTGGTGGTCATCGGCCCATCTGGCTCCGGAAAATCCACTCTCTGCAGAGCCATCAACCGGCTTGAGACTATCGACTCGGGGGTCATATTTATCGACGGCGAACCGCTCCCGAAAGAGGGCAAGGAGCTCGCCAGACTTCGTGCCGACGTTGGAATGGTTTTTCAATCATTCAACCTCTTTGCGCACAAAACGGCCCTCGAAAATGTGACGCTCGGGCCGATCAAAGTCCGAAACATGAAACCGCAAGACGCTCTCGAAAGGGCCATGCTTCTGCTTGAGCGCGTGGGCGTGGCAAAACAGGCAAAAAAGTACCCCCACCAGCTTTCCGGTGGACAACAGCAGCGTGTTGCGATCGCCCGCTCGCTAGCAATGAATCCGAAATTGATCTTGTTGGACGAACCGACCAGCGCCCTTGATCCCGAAATGATCAACGAGGTGCTGGACGTGATGGAGGGGCTGGCCAGGGAAGGCATGACAATGTTAGTTGTCACTCACGAAATGGGTTTCGCCCGCAAGGCCGGCAGCCGGGTGCTGTTCATGGCGGACGGACAGATCCTCGAAGAAGCTCCCCCGGCAGAGTTCTTCACGCGTCCCACGACTGCAAGAGCGACGGATTTTCTGTCGAAAATACTTTCGCACTAAGCCTTAGAAAAAGCCAAATTAGACTGGGAAAGAACATATGAGCTATCAACTCCTAGCAGTCCTCACCCTGGCGGTATCGGCCGCGCTTTCTTTGAGCTCATGTGACTTGAGTCAACCGTCGGGCGATCGCGATTCTGGAGCGAATGGTCCCTATAAGCTCGCGATCGCCACAGACCCAAAATTCGAGGCGAATACCACCATGGAGAAGCTCTCCAGGGCCAAAAAGATCACCATTGGCACTAAGTTTGACCAACCGCTGTTCGGCCAAAAGGGCCCCGACAACAAACCTAGGGGCTTTGATGTGGCAATCGGTTCGCTTGTCGCCTCCCGGCTCGGAATTCCTTATGAAAAGATCGAGTGGGTCGAGACTGTCTCGGTCAACCGCGAGCCCTTCGTTCAACAGGGCCGGGTGGACATCGTAGTGGCAACCTACACGATCAACGACGAACGCAAAAAAGTCATCGACTTTGCAGGCCCGTACTACGAGGCAGGCCAATCCCTCATGGTGCTGAAATCGAACAATGAGGTGAAGGGTCCCGAGGATCTCCGTGGTAAGCCGGTGTGCTCGGTTGAGGGTTCCACACCCGCGGCTCGCATTGTCAAAGATTACGGAGCCAAGCTCGTAGCAACCGACGCCTACTCGAAATGCCTCGAGCCGCTGCGCAATGGGCAAGTGGCGGCGGTAACAACCGACAATGTCATCCTCGCCGGCTTTGTCGACCAAAACCCCGAGTTCAAACTCGCCGGCGAACCTTTCACGAAAGAGCCCTATGGGATCGGTCTCAAGAAAGACGACGACAAGTTCCGTGCATTTATCAACAACACCCTCGAGGAGGCCGAGAAGGACGGGACGTGGAAAAGGCTTTGGGAAGAGAGTGCGGGTAAGGTTCTGCCGACGCCCAATCCGCCGACCATCGACCGGTATTAACGAAGCACCCGGCCGGAGCGCTCGTTCCATGGCGAAACAAAATCACTAAGAGGAACCACGCTCTTGCATGTTGTCTTTGATAACTTCGGCTTGTTCTGGCTCGGTTTCGTTTCCACTTTGCATCTACTGACTGTCTCGGGCGTTGGAGCGCTCGTGTTGGGCACCGTGATGGCGTCATTGCGTGTGTCACCATTCGGTTCCTTTCGCGCCTTTTCTGCAACCTATACCGAGATTCTGCGGAATACGCCCCTGACCTTAGTGTTCTTTTTTTGCGTATTCGTTCTTCCGAAACTCGGCGTTATCCTGGACTTCCAATTTTCCGCGATAATTGCGCTGACGGCGTATACTACTCCGTTCGTTGCGGAAGCCCTGCGATCGGGAATCAATGGCGTGCCCGTCGGTCAGGCCGAGGCCGCTCGCAGTATCGGTCTGAGATTTGACCAGGTGCTAGCCCTCATCGTTCTGCCTCAAGCCGTTCGTATGGTCATTCCTCCGCTGATAAATGTGCTCATTGCGCTGACAAAGAACACTTCGGTTGCTGGTGGCTTCTTCGTCTTTGAGCTCTTCAGCGTCGGCAAACGCCTAGCCAATTTGCATGGTTCAGCCGTGGTTCCGATTCTGCTCGGCGTGGCATGCTTCTATCTTCTAATTACGGTTCCGCTCGGCCAGCTGTCCCATCGCCTGGAACGCAAAGCGGCGCTGGTCCGATGAGCTCCTCGGTTCTCTACGACGCGCCAGGGCCCAAGACGCGCCGGCTGTCCCGCATCGTGTCGATCGTCGGCCTTCTAGTGATCATGGGTGGAGTTGCTTGGGTGGTAGCGACCCTCGCGGCGCCCCGCGAAACCCAGCAGGGTTTGGTGCAGCCCGGATTATTCGACGCCTCTCGCTGGAACATTTTCTACAAGCCCTTCCAGGGCTACGGTCCCTCTCAGGTTTGGTATGGCATCTTCAGCGGGCTCATGGCCACTTTCGGCGCCGCGACCGTCGCCGCAGTGCTGGCAATGTCCTTGGGGCTGGTCATCTGCCTCTTGCGGCTCGCGAAGAGAGGATGGGTGCGAGTGCCAACCACAGTGATGTTGGAATTCGTCCGTGGCATGCCGGTGCTGCTGATGATGCTGTTCATCCTGCTTGTGTTCGGAATATCCACCTTTTGGGTGGTGGTGACGGCGCTAACACTCTATAATGGCACCGTTATCGGTGAGGCAATCCGCTCGGGAATCCGGTCCTTGCCACGAGGACAACGCGAGGCAGGTCTGTCTCTTGGGCTTAGTAGTCTACAGGTCAGGCTAATCATCGAGTTGCCCCAGGCTCTGCGCCAAATGACGCCCATCATCGTAGCTCAGCTGGTGGTGTTGCTTAAAGATACCTCGCTGGCCTACATCATCGGCTATGAGGATTTGCTGAAGAAGATCACGAATCTGTCGAACTTCTACGGTGACCGATACTTCTTTTCGGTGTTCTTTGTAGCGCTCGTCGCCTATCTGATCGTGAATCTGAGCGTCTCGTGGTTTGCCCGGTATTTGTCCAAGCAGGTGCGCTAAAACCCGTCTATCCGGGGCGGGCGAGTCGCTCGACTTCGATTACGTGTTCAAGTGTATGCACGGCTTTCAGTCCTTTCTAAATTGGCCCATCGCCAAATATGTAGCTAATCGCGCTCCGGGAGGGATGAGAATTTCGCCGCGGCGATTTTCACCATGCGCGATTAGCGCAAAATGCCATGAAGAAGCCATAATGGGGAGCGTGTGGGAAACAGTCAAACACGCCGCGAGCCCGCCTGCGGCGGCACTTTTTGAGGTTCCTGGTCAGTTGTTCTCCTTGTTGGGAAGACCTTTCCTCAATGACGCGTCGGTCTTTTCGAACCAGGCGTCAGCGAATAACTTTGCAAGTTCACCGCCAGTATCGAAGCTCACAACCACCAGGCCGGAGCCCGATAGATTAGCGGCGGAATCATGATAAATGAAAAGGGCGATATCCTGCGTGGATTGCCTTCCTCGCACGGTAGTCCGAAGCGAGCAGTAGCGCCCGATCTCAAGTTCTCGCGCCACCTGTTTCTCCACGCTCTCGGCTTTACCCTTTGAGCCGTAGCCGATCGTGCGCATGTATCGGCAGATCTCCCGATAGTCCTTTAGAAAAAAGTAGGTAACGTTTCGATCCGCATCGATGACGTCAGCGCGCTCTTGATAGATCTTCGCTGCCCAGTTTCGATCGTCGTCGAGGCTCATACTAAAACGAACTAGGTTTAAGAAGTGTCGCAACTCCGAGTCGAATGTTCACATCTGAGCAAACATCCGCAGATGACGCAGATGGACGCAGATCGTCTATTACTGGCCTTGCCACAAGGGCCTCTCCAACTACTGAAAGCCCCGCTAGGGGACGGCGGCTCCATCTCCGGTGCACTCTGTTTGTTCAATTTTTCCATCTGCGTCAATCTGCGCGCATCTGCGGATTTATAAAATTTGTCAGATCTCTCACCGCTCCCACGGGGCCGTCGGCTGGCAGAAATAACCAGCCAGCAGATCAGCCGTCCAATCCCTTTCATGCAATTCCAGATCGCGGACGATCGCCTCGATTGTGAACCATTCATCCCGTGGCAATTCCTGCCTCGGCAGCTGCAGGCTCAGCCCTCCTTGGGTGGTCGACGCCTCGATAAGGAAAGGTGCATCACCCCCTGGCGCCCAGCCTAGGATCACGCGAGCCTCATCGACTCCTCCGCGAACTAGTTTCTTGGCCAATTGGCGGGCCCGCAGCGCGCCGCATTTGTCCACCTTGTGCGGATCCTTGCCGGAAAGCGCTCCTCCGCCGATCGGCACGCCCGGTCCGTAGTGGTCGATAACGAGCTTCTTTCCTGAAAGCCCGTTGTCGCCCTCTGGGCCGCCGATGGCAAATTCCCCTGCCCCGTTGAGGATGAGTTTGTCAGAGGTGAAGGTCGAAGCTACTCCCTCCAGCCCTCCGGCCTCCAAGTCCCTCAGAATCTGCTCGAGCATCGGCAAGAGGATCCGATGCTGCCGCTCGTAAGGCAGTTTCGGAATGTGCTGAATACTCAGGATGAGGCGCCGCCATTCGACCCGGGTTTCGCCCGGCGTCCACCTCCAACGAGGCAAGGATCTTGAAATCCGGTCCAAAGATCGCGGAGAGATCCGCGTCGCCGCGCAGCCGCGCGAAGAGGCGACGGCCGAGTTCCCCGGAGACCCAGTGAGCGACGGGCAGGTAGTTGGTCCGCTCGTCGCCACAGGCGTAGCCGATGACGATGTTCTGGTCATCGGAGAACGGCCGGATGTCGGATTCCTCGGCCGACAACGCCTCCTGACAGAGGTCGGTCGTCACGCGGATTTTCCCTGGGTCCGGATTCCACGGGCCCCCGTAGCCGGCGGCACGATAGACATCGCGGACGATCTTCTCGATGTCGATGCTTCCCGGTCCGGCTGCGATCCTGCCGTCGACGAAAACGCAATCGGTGTGGACGGCTACTTCGACTCCCACCAATGCATCAGGCTTCTGCCGCACGGCGGCGGTAACGATCGATTCGGCAATGGCATCGGCCAGCCGGTCGGGATGTCCCGGGGAAACGTATTCGGCGTGTTGGTTCATGGTTTAGGGAGTTGGATCATTTCGTGAATCCACGGTCGAAGGTCGCCTGCGTGCCCGGAATCAGTCAGGGCAACGACTACTCGCGTGCGACCGAGCCTGGCAATCAGGTCGCTGCGACCTGGCCCCACGTATCCGTCAGTGGCGATCAGGATGACCTTGGGCCGGCGTCTCGTGGGAATAGCAGTGACGTGCTCGAGCACGGCGTTGATGTCGGTCCCCCACGTATTCCGCATCGGCGCCTTGCTCAGATCGTGGCCCTTGAGTTCCGATACGACGGTGGAGAAGGCGAAAATCTTGAGTTCTCCGCGCTTGAAGGGTTCGCGGCACGCGGCCGAGAGATAGGGCAGGCAGGCGGTCATCGATCCGCTGACATCCAGGTAGAGATGAACGACCGGCACCCGCATAGGCCTCGGTCTTTGCTCCGATAACTCGCTTCGGTAGAAGAGCGGCGCGTGCCCAAGGACCGAGCGCAGCGCGGGGATCCGCCGGTCGCGGGCGTTTGGCAGCACCGTCTCCACGGTCCGCTGGCTGCCGGTCACCTGCCGGCGGTAAACGGCCGGGCCTCGCCCGGCATGGACGCCGCACTTGCGCAGGGCGCTCTCGAAAGCCTTCCGGAAAGCGCTGCCGGGCTTGTCGGCGGGTCGAAGCCAAAAATCTTCCGCGTTTCGGCCCTGGTCGCGCCCCGCGATTCGGAAGGGGGGCGGTGGCCAGCCTTCCACGATGCGCCGCACGGCCTCTTTCAGCAGACCATCCGCATTTTGCTCTGGTCCGTGGGAGCCGAGCAGAAAAACGTTTGGAACGTCACGCCCGGCCAGTTCCTTGCGCAGAAGCTCGTAGATGTCGAGGTAGGTGATTGTGCCGGATTCGTCCGCACCGTAGAGCAGGCCGATGATGCGTTGCTCCTCCGGAGGCAGTGCGGTGAGCGCGCCTTTGAAGTCATCCGGCCAGCCCGGCGGCGGGCGCAGCAGGCGCTCGGGCAGCGAATCGTAGCCGTTGATCCGGGTGAAGAGCCTTGTGCCCACCGTCCGTCCCACCGTGCGACAGAGCATCGAGTTGATCACCGCGTCGAAGACGATGTTGTCAATCGGGGTGACTCGGGGGAAGAGCCGGGTGTGACCGAGGATCACGTGGTAGAGCTCGTGCAGGATGAGCAGGAAAAGATCTCCGTCATCCCGGCAGTATTCGTCCAGGAACCCCTTGTTGAGCAGCAACCGGGGAGTCGTGCGGCATTCCACGCAGGCGGTTTCCGTCTCATCGCTGAACTCGATATCGAACAGCCCGAAGAGCTTCTCCATCTGATAGCTCGCGGCGGGCAATACATTGAAGATCCGTTCCCGGATGGCCGCTGCCTCCGGTGTGGATGGACGATTGAAGAGGATATTCATGGGAAGAGAGCGCTGACGGCTGGCTCGTCAAAGGCGATCGGAGCGGAGAGCAGCCTTTCCCAGCTCAGATCGGGGTCGCGGCGGGAGAGGTAGAGATCGCCCGAGCAGCGAGCTTGCACTCCGGCAACAATTTGCGGATCGGGACAGAAGTAGGAGCCGTCGGTCGAGATGCCGACTCGCCAACCGATCAGGAAATCGGCTGTTATTTGGAGAGGCTTGGGATCGCCGATTCGGGCGAAAAGGTCGCCAGGTGATGGCCAGCGCGCCCGGATCGTGGCGCGATCGTCGGAGCGACCAACCCCATGGAACTGCCTCAAATTCCTTCCCTTTCGGCAGTTTTTCCGGCCGCTCGCGCGTTCTCAAGAAGTCCCCGCACGGTCAGGGCGTAGACGAGGGAAAAGACGACAATTCGATCCGCGATTCCGCGCTTCTCCGCTCGCACCTCCGTGCGCGAAGGAACGCTCATGTTGTGGAGGAGCGTGCTCACGATCCGTTCTTTGCGTCGGCAATCGTCACCCCGAAGCGCTCCCAGAGCCTGGTGAACTCGGCGTGCAATTCCTTTGGGGTGATATCCGCATAACCATCCGGCAGGAAGGCGTTGAGCAGATTGCGCGTGTATTTGTCGCGAGGCGTATCGTTTAAGCCGCTGCATAGCGAGGCGACTTCCCGGCAGCTTTGGCAGCTGCTTCCCGTAAACGTTATGAGTCGTCGTGAATGGACGCAGCACGCGCGTGAGCTGGCTGGCCAGCGTCTCAGCCGCCGTGGCCGCGATCCGCCTGGAGGAGCGCAGTGAGAGGTAGAGCACCAGCGCGATGGCCGACCGCTGCCCTTCGGTGGGTCGCGAAGCCACCGCCTCGAGGATCACGCTCGAAAGATCGGCTTCCGTCAGCGGGAAGCCGGTCTTGCTCGCAACCGCCGCCCGTTCCACCGGATCGGCGATCTTGAGGAGTTCCTTCCAGGGATCGTCCTTAGCCCGACGATATTAGCAAGCCGCCGGCAACGAGCGCGATGTTCGGTGTCTTATGCTTGCCGTGGGTGACCGACAGGAAGTGCGGGAAGTAGCCTGCCCGCGATAGAGAATAGATCTGCCGCCCGTAGCCGAAAATGATGGCGTGGAAGCTCGCTACCAGGCCGGTCACTGCAGCGAGCGCCAATGCCTTCGCCGCCTCGGTTGCGAAAATAGCGCGGAAACCGTCGAGGATCGGTTCGCCGGACGTGCCAAGTGCAAATGCGCCGTGGACGGTCGTGGTCACCCCGGCGGCGTCGGTCACCTGACGCTCGATCGGGATCGCCGGGTTGAACAGGAGGATCAGGAAGCCGAGCGCGATCAGGGTAAACATGCCGAGCATGATGCCTTTCGGCATGTCGCGCTTCGGGTCGGCCGATTCTTCCGCCGCGAGCGGAAGCTGCTCGATTGCCAAGAACAGCCACACGGCAAACGGCATCGCGGCGAGAATGCCGTGCAGTCCGAAGGGGAGGAAGGGTCCGTGACCCCCCGGGAGCTCGCCACCGCCGCTCCGCTCGTGGGATCGGCGCCGATGTTCAACGCATATTTGCCGAAGTCGAAGAACGGGATGGCGCTGAAGAAAAAGAAGATGAGGATGCCGATAGCGAGCAGGGTCATGATGATGGTGACCATGAATGACAGCTCGACGCCGCGGATGTTGAGCCCGACAAAGACGATATAGCCGACAATCCACCAGGCGGGCTGGAACGCGGCGGGCGTCTCGAAGATCGCGGTGAGATAGGTGCCGATGAAGTAAACGATCACCGCTGGCGTCAGCACGTATTCGATGTTCTCGGCGACGCCGGTGATGAAGCCGCCCCAAGGCCCGAAGGCGGTACGGGCAAAGGAATAGGCGCCCCCGGTATGCGGCAGCGCCGGGCTCATCTCGGCGATGGAATAGGTGAGGCCGAGATACATTATGGTGATGATAATGGTGCCGAAGAACATGCCGCCCCAGCCGCCGACGGCGAAGCCCAAATTCCAACCGGAGAAATCTCCCGAGATGACCGCGGCCACGCCGAGCGCCCACAGCGAAACGACGCCGGCGTGACGCCTCAGCTCGCGCTGATCGAAATAGTCCTGGCTGGTAATTTGATAGGAAACCCCGCCTTCGTGCTGCTTCTCAGCCATAGAGCGATCTCCTCGATGAACCGGCACCCGGTGCCAAGGGCAAGGTTTACACCACGGCGGATTGAGAAGGGTTACTTATCACCGGTAACGGCACGGGGGTGGGCAAACGACCAAGCAATATAGCCGGCGACCTTGGGGCAGTTCCCGGCTAAGCCGACACCACTCGAAGCTCTGTGTTACATCGTGTTCCGTCGATCTCTCATAACGATTGTCCCAGTGGTAGTTGAGGGATAAGAATTTGTTGTGATCGGTGATAATTTCGTAGCGATCAGACCCAGACCTTCTCGTATTTTTGTGTTCCAAGGGAGTGCTCCTTGACCATCGCTCTGCTAAATAATACCCCAAACGTCTCTGATTGCGCCTCCATATTGTTCTGGAGGGTAGGCACTATGGCGACCTGGCTTTGCCTAAGCATCCAAACGAGGCGCCAACACTCAATGACTTATGGCCATCCGAGGGACCTGTTTCCCAGCTGGTTTCACCCTCGAAGGACGCCTTAAACTTATAGCAATAGTCCCTCCTCTGGGCGAGGCGAACGCTGATAGTCCGCGGGAGGGCTGCTGCAATCATCGGCTTGTAAGATCTTACGATTATGTAACGGGCATGCCGTTGTTGGGCGAACGCGCGGGCTGCAACCATCAATTGGCGCGCGATATCCGGGTCCGCATCTCGCGTACGGCATTTCAGCAAAAGCTGCACCGAGGCTCAAATCGTCGGCATCACCGGTCACACGATGCGCGCGGTGCAGTCAATTCTCGACGCTCATTATTTACATCGCGACCCAGCGCTAGCCGAAGAAGCAATCAGGAAGCTCGAAGCGAGAAAAACTCTCCCAAACGAGCTCCCAACTAGGCTTGCGCGTACTGAGTAGAAATCGAGGAAAAGTGCAATGCGATCAATTGGCTCCCCTTCGTGAATACGTATCGAACTATGTGCCTCGCCCCGGAACCCACCTTTAGGTGGATTTTGGAGGAGATTCGAGAGTTGCGCTTTGCCTCTTAGGTGGCGCGGCTCTTATGGTACGCCCTTCTCAACACCTGTTTAGTCAACAGTTGACAGCCAGGGCAAATCGTTTTAGGTGTAAAGTGAAAAGTAAACAGAAGACAGGAGCTAGGGAGGATGAGCAGCGGCAGAGATAGGTTTGGCGCATTTATCCGCCGGAAGCGAGAAGCGAAGGAGATCGGCTTGCGTGAGATGGCAAAGATGATTGGGGTGAGCCCGACCTACCTTTCGAAGGTGGAGCGGGACGAGTTTTCGCCACCGGCCGAGGACCGGGTGAAGAACATCGCCGAGATCCTTGACCTCGACCCTGACGAATTGCTGGCTCGGGCAGGAAAGGTGGCGTCGGACTTAACGGAGATCATTAAGCGTCAGCCGCGTGAAGCGGCCAGCTTCTTGAGGTCGACAGGAGCCGGCTGACGCGCAGATGAGTGGCGCCGGCTGACAGAGAAAGCTCGTAAGGCGAAAAATCGGTAATCTGAGGCAGGGCGACGAATGCAAACAGTAACAAATGGTTGCGTAGTGAATATCGCTGTTCCGTTCTTATCCGAAAACGACATCGAACGTGCAGCAGCGAGCTTGTTAGTCGAGTTCGGCGACTTGCGGAATGGGGGAAGGATTAAGCCGCCGGTTCCGGTCGAGAAGATACTCGAAAAGCATCTCAAATTGACGCTGGACTTCGACGATTTACATAAAAGGCTGGGCATCCCAAGGAGCGGCGAAGAGCCAGAGGTCCTGGGAGCTCTATGGGCCGAAAGCGGGGAGGTCTTCATTGACGAAAGCCTCGATCCGGACGAGTACCCGGAGCGCGAAGGCCGCTATCGTTTCACCTTGGCTCACGAGATTGGTCACTGGTGCCTTCACAAGGATTACCTGACCTCGCCAGCGCAGGGGAGTGACCTGTTCGGCTATCAGCAAGCCCCCAACGGTGATTTGTCGTGCAAGTCAGGCCCAGGATCGAATCGAGCGGCAGGCGGATAGCTTTGCCTCGAGCCTGCTGATGCCAGAAAGATGGGTGCGAATCGTTTGGCGCGAGCTGTTCTCGCGCTCTAATCCACTGGTCTTCTCAGCTTGGCAGAATTCGGATTCGGATTGGACAAAACCACCTATGGGTTGGATGGGCGGGGCATCCTTGGATGCGCGTGTCGCAGATGCCTTCGATCCTCGCAAGGTTGAATACTTCTTCTACAGGGCCAGCAAGCCCATGGCAGAGGCGTTCGATGTCTCAGTCCAAGCAATGCGGATCCGCTTGGAGCAACTTGGCCTCTTGCTCGTCGACCACGCGCGCCAGCAATCGCTTGATTTCGTGGCGTAACCAGAGTCCTTATTTTTTCGTTTTTTTAGGAGACTTGTTAAGTGTCAAGTGGACAGTTATCAAAATGCAAGAAAGCACGGAGTAAATCGAGCAGCGAGAGGCCCGCCGTGAGCGTCTCGGTCAAGCCGCTTCATGCAGCCAACGACAATCTGATCGACCAAACGCGCCAAGTCTGGCAACCGCGCCTCGGGCGTGATCTGCAGCCATGAGGATGCCAGGCAGATCAAAGAAGACGTCGTCGGCTTTTTCTCCATTCTCGCGGAATGGTCACGGGCCGAGATGCCCGCTCCGGCAAACGATACGGGCAGGCCCCCCGCCTCCGGTGACGAGGAGGCGCGCCATGAACGCTGAAGTCATCGTCAAGGCCCCCGGCAGCGGTGCTTGGCAAGAACTCGCCTATCCTCTTGAGGCAGAGCTTGAGTGGTTGTTCGCCCACGGGGTTGCACCGGAGGCGATGGCCGAGCCTTGGCCGCTCCGCTCGGCCCGAGTTGTGTTCGATGGCCTGTACGGCTTCGACTTCAGGCGACACGGAGAGCCCGCCATCATCTTCAAGGCAGAGGATCGCGGCGATGAGCTTGATCTCATCGCGTGGGAGGCAAGCACCGGCAAGCTCGCCTCATGGCATGGCAACACCTTCTGCCTGGGCGATCTCGACCAAATCGACAACCCCGCGACCTATTTCATGGGCGGGGCACTTCGCATTCATGCCTCGCCACTTGAGTGGCTGACGGCGCAACGCCAGGGGATTGTCATCCTGCGTAGAGACTTTGCCTACGCACATCTCAGGTTTTGCCAGCGCATTGTTTGCGACGATCTGGCCCACGCGGAGAAGGTCGAGCGTTGGCTCCGCGCACCTGAACCTACCGCCGAAATCTTGATCGCCGAAAAGGCGGAAAGGCAGGTCGCTTAAATGCCTATTTCGCTCAAAGACTATCGCCGGCAAAAGGCACAGGCGCTCAAACAGGAGAACTCCTCGCGCGACCCAGAGATCGACCACCTTCTAAGCGGGCTCGGCGAGATGTCGCCCGCCGAGTATGGAATCCGACGACAGGCGATAGCCGATAAGACCGGCATCCCGTTCAAATATCTGGATGCGGAGTATGACGCTCGCCGCAAGAGCGTGAAGGATGACGGGCGCAAGACAATCGAGCGGGCCTATTGGTGCGTTGAACCATGGCCTGGTCCAGTCGATGGGGCGGTGCTCATTGACCAGATTGAAAGGCGGCTCAAGCGGCATGTCGTCATGAGCGATGAGGCTGCGCTCGCTGCTGCCCTGTGGAGCGTATTCGCCTGGACGCATGATGCGGCTGTTCACTCGCCACTGCTTCTCGTGAGTAGCCCCGAGGCGGAATGCGGAAAGAGTACGCTCCTGGGGCTGATCAACTTTCTCGTCCCCAAGGGGCTCACCATCGTCGAGGTCAGTTCAGCCGTGCTCTATCGCATGATCGAGTGCTGGCACCCGACGCTCATCGTGGATGAGGCTGACACCGCGTTTAAAAATAACCCGGAGCTTCGGGCGGTCGTCAACTCGGGATGGACGCGCGGCGCTGGAGTGCCTCGCTGCAATCCTGATACGCATGAGCCTGAGTTCTTCGAGACCTTTGGTCCGAAGGCTATCGGGCTCAAGGGGCTGAAGGTGCCGGACACAACTCTCAGCCGGTCAATCATCATTGAGATGTCGCGAAAACTCCCCGGCGATAGTGCCGAAAGCTTCGCCCATGCAGATGACGAAGAGCTGGCCGACATAAGGCGGCGGCTCGCACGCTTCGCGGCCGACAACGTGACTAGGCTTAGAGCGTGCTGTCCTCAGATGCCGGACGGCTTCGCCAACAGGCTTGCGGCGAACTGGAAGCCGCTCCTCGCCATCGCCGAGATTTGCGATGTGGCCGAACAGGCGAGGAAAGCGGCGACCGCGCTGTCACGCCGAGCGGATGAGGCGAGCCTGGGCGTCGAACTGCTGCGCGACATTCGCGACATATTGGCGGGCCGCGACCGCATCAGGTCCGAGGAGCTTGTAAACAAGCTTCAGGCCATGGCTGATCGGCCGTGGGCAGAAATGCCATTCACCAACAAGCCAATCACGCAGTTGCAACTCGCCAAGATGCTGAAGCCTTACAGCGTACGCCCGGAGCAGGTCCGCTTCGGAGAGCTGACGTTCAAGGGCTACATGCGGGAGTGGTTCGAGCGCGCGTTCCGCTACATCCCCGATGACTTTACGGGGCCTCACCCCCAGAACAGGGGAAACACCGAAACAACGGCAGATTTCTGCGAAAAAAGGGGAAACACCTCCGAGCCCTATGTTTCGGCAACATTGGCTGAAAACAGCCAATGTTTCCCTGTTTCCCCTAATCAGGGGGGTCTGGGGGAATACACCCAGACGGAGGAGACGCCCCTCACACGTACCTCTTGGGGAGACGACGAGTTTAGCTGTCTCAGGACTGGCGAGCCGTCGTTGAAGCCAAGGAGATTGGCATGACTTTGCTCAAGGCAAGGCTTCATCCCATCTGGGTGCCGAAGGTCGGCTATCGCTACTCGGTGATCTTCGACGGCAAGCTGCTCGTTGAGCGTTCCAGCGATCCCGAATGTGACGCGGCCCGGGCGCTGCTCACCAAGGGCATCACCGGCATGCTCACCATGCTCGACGGCAAGACAGGCAGGCCCCGCACCATCATCGACATTGAGCAAGCTGCAAGGCTTTGCGTGAAGGAGGGACCGCTCCGCTTTGCAGCCAAGGAAAGCCGTCCAGAAGCCCCACAGACGGCCGAAAGCAATCGAGCCGAGGAAGCACAAGGGTGGCGTCGATTGGGCCGCCGGCGGCACAAGTCTTAATCGGATGCCCAAATCGCGACAGCGAGTATGCCTCGAAAGTGGATTGAAGCTCGATCTAAATAAGCTTCGACGTCAGGGATTGGTCAGCCCAGGCGCGAAGCGAGGGGCCGTCATTCGATGGACGTACACCTACACCGGCGAAGAGATCGCAAAAGGTGTCATCACATCGAACATGGAGGGCAAGTACGAAGGCTGGCTGCGAATCCAACTTGGGAGCTTCGATCAAACGATCATTCTGGTTCCCAAGCCACGCCATTTTGGAGGCTATCAGTGGTATTTCGTCTGCCCGGTGATGAACCGATATGCATCGGTGCTATGGATGCCCCCAGGGCCAACGCTTCTGCAGCCGACAGACATGGGGAAGGGAGTCGCGTACGCCTCTCAATTTGCGGATCCCGACAACCGTGCTCATCGAGGTCAAGCCAAAATCAAATCACGCTTGATTGCCGATCTCGATCCTGACGAATGGGATCTGCCACCCAAACCAAAATGGATGCGTTGGCGCACGTATAATCGCTATGTGCAAAAGTTCGATGCATATGAAGACATCTTGAGCCAAAACATAGCTGAGCTATTGGCCTGCTTCCTAGATGAGAGTTAGACAAGCGATTTCGATTTCAAAACGAAATGTCAGCAAAGGCCTCAGAGGTTCGACGTCTGCATGGCGAAGGGATTGGACCAACCGAGGTCGCGAAGCGATTGGGGATCAGTAGAGCAAGCGTTTATCGGGTCCTGAATTTGTCAGTGTAATGGGTCCCATCTGAGACCCCGGGGGAGCTTTGGAAAACGAACCTTACCGCCTCCGGTCGGAGCAGCCAGCGTGAGAACAATTAGAATCCCACCGACTGGCCGATGCATGGCACTTCGGCTCGTGGACAGCCCAAACGATTGCGCCGTCCAAGGCCCAGGGAGAGAGAGGCAAGGAATGAAACGAGCAATTTCAAGGA
>CAWFMA010000002.1:0-115658 GCA_963816855.1 uncultured Verrucomicrobiae bacterium
CCCCCAGTATGGGTCACTTTCTTGGGGCTGGCGACTACTACCCTACGCAAACAGGCCAACTACTCCAGGGGAGAGGACTCCCCGTGTTAGCGCCCCTTGATTGGTTTGAACACGGCTTTTTGCTGTCCTTCATGGGGTAAGGTTACTTGACTTGCAATTTTTCCCACCTTGCGTCCAATGTCATCATTCCCATAGAGCCAGATTCCCCGCCGGGATTTAAACATCTGGTCACGGAGACATGCTTCCCGGTCGGGTTGTCTTTTTAGATGGAGATGACCCGAAAGACATCATCGTCACTGCTACACGGCACACACGCCGCCATCGACGGGCAGGGTGTGGCCGCTGACGTAGCGGGCTTCGTCGGACAGCAGCCATACGACGGCATCAGCGATCTCGTCCGGGACCGTATGGGGCCTAGCCCTTGTTTGACTTTCCGGGCCCACTTTTGTCACTTTGCGCTCATGGAAACGCACGCTTTCGGCTTCAGACTCCCGGCCAACGCCCCGGAGGGCCAAAAGCGATTTCCTATCAGTTACTGTCCGAGACAACTTTTGCTCGTGCCCGGCCTCACCCTGGCACTGCTTGGACTGCTGGGTTATCTGATCGCCCTGCCGGGAGCGCGTATCGGTGGCGTTACGTTCGACGCCCACACCATGCTCTTTGCGAGCCTCGCGATCATTGCCGGCTACCAAAGCGCGGTCTTCGCGAAAACGTTTGCCATCGCCGAAGGATTGCTCCCGGCAGACTTTCACCTGGAAGAATTCAGACGTGTCGTGACGTTGGAGCGCAGGTTGATCGGGGGAATATTCGTGGGCGTACCCGGATTCCTCCTGCTCAGCGCGGCAGTGAACGAGTGGCGGATTCATGCCTTCGGCTTGCTGGACTACGCTCAAACGATGCGCCTAGTCGTTCCTGGCGTGACTTTGTCGGTGCTTGGCTTTCAAACCGTCCTCGGGTGCTTTTTCCTCAGCCTCATGGACTTGCGCCGGTGCTGATCGATCCGCTCGCCCAGCCTAGCAACGATGGCGCGTCGACCAAGACTCGCCGCCAATTGATGACACCGTGCGGCACTGGCATCGCAAGGTTTCCGCGACTGATCTGGCTCTACGCGGCGACGAAATTATGATGCGCCATGCTGACCTCCCTGACGCACCCGTTGCTCATGGCTGTCTCGACGGCGGTGGGTGTGCTGGGAGTGTTTGTCGTTGTAGGCTGGATGGTTCGCCGCTTCGATCTGTCCGTTTCACACGACATCACGGCAGCACTGTCGAGCCGATGGGGTCCTGTCGCTGCCGGCGTCGTCACCGCGCTCGTGACGTTGTTCGTCTGGGGATCGCTTTCCGAACGAGGCATCGTCCACGACGAACAGGCGTACATCCTCCAAGCGGAGATCTTTGCGCAAGGTCGGTGGACTGGTGGAGTCCCACCGGCACCCGAGTTTTTCGAACAGGCGCACGTCTTCGTCGAACCCCGCCTCGCTGCCAAATACCCGCCGGGTCACTCGTTGCTGCTGGTCCCGGGGATCTGGATGGGCTTGCCTGGTCTGGTTCCTTTGCTGCTTGGCGGCGTTGCCGGGGGGCTGGTGTTCGCGATTGGTCGCCGCCTGACGGATCCGATTGCGGCGCTCCTGACGTGGCTCCTTTGGACGACGTCCGCCGCCTGCCTTTTCTGGAGAGCTTCCTACTTTTCGCAGAATTCGACTACCGCGCTGTGGTTGCTGTCAGTGTGGGCTCTCCTCAACTGGAAAGCAAGCGGCCGGACATATCAGCTCGTTGCCGTCCTTGGTTCCCTCGCGTGGATATTCCTCACGCGCCCACTCACCGCGATGGCTCTTGGTCCGCCGATCGTGCTCTGCGTATTCGTCGCTGCCCGTCAACGTCGACTGATTCGGCAAGTCGTGTTTGCGATGGCCATTGCGCTGCCGGTGCTGTTGCTGTATTTCTTGTGGCAGGAGCGTACCGTGGGCGACTGGATGATCAGTCCGTGGGCCGATTACTCCCGTACATATTTCCCCTTCGACAAGCCAGGCTTTGGAGTCGATCCCACTCCGCCGCTCAGGCAAAACGCGCCTGAGATCGCTTGGCTTGGGCAGCATTCGTCGGGCTGCACGCCGCTCATCAACTTCAGGCCCTTCCAGCAATCCTCTTTCAGCGCATATTCGCGGTAGTCGCGGCACTGGGCCAGGGATGGCGGGGCTTTCTCGTCGTGTTGTTCGCGCTCGGTGCCCTGCGCGTGCGCGGACCAGGGCGCGTTCGCTGTGATGTCGGCTGGATGCCTGCTAGTGGGATACCTGATCTACGCTCACCCGGCACAGTGGGTCGTGTACTACGCGGAGGTTTTTCCCGTCTTCTTCTTCATCGCCTCGCTCGAGCTCGTGCGACTTGGCCGGAGCGAGTTGAAACTTGGCCCGGGTCAGTTAAGGGCCGCGATTCTACTCGTGACGCTCCTGCTGCTGCCGCCGTCTTTCTCGGACGTGCTCAGCGCCCGACGAGTGAACGACGACCGCAGCAAGTTTCATCGCGCTGCCGCCGCCGCCCTGGCGCGCGCGCGCGCGTCCATCCCGCGGGATGAGTCAGCCGTCGTGTTCGTTCGGTATCCACAAACCCATAACCATCATCTGTCAATGAGTACCAATACGCCCGATTACCACAAGGCACGACTGTGGGTAGTCCACGATCGCGGGCCGGCCAACGAACGTTTGCTGCGGCTTACGAATCGAGTTGCATACCGTCTACACACAGAGAACTGGACCATCGACCGACTGCGCTGACAGGACTGAACGTGAACCACGCTTGCAACTGATGGCTGGAATGGCGGCGTGAACCTCATTGAATTGCTGCACGGCGGGTTCGTTTCACCGAAGACGCCCAACGTCGCGCAAATCCTCGGTGGCGAGCCGCAGATAGAGGCAGGTGCTCCCACGTTGCGATGTCCGAGCGCATCGCCGATCGCATTCAGCGAGACACCCTCGCGCAGCAACTGCACAGGGGTCGATTGCGGTTTCATCGTTTCATCGCCCAGGCACACCATTTGCGAACTGGGTTCGCCAACTCGTGATTTTCTTGAAGGGATCTGGAATGAACGTATCGCCACCAAACCGCTCACTGTCCGTGGGCACGTCGTCTTTGGCGTTGGCTTTCGTTGCGGTGACTGCCTCCGATGCTTGGGCGTACATCGACCCCGGGGAACTGGAAGTTACCTGTTTCAGGTCGCGGCTGCCGGATTGCTCGCAGGCGTGTACACAGTGCGCCGCTATTGGTCCCTGTTGACGAGCGGTCTTCGCTCCCTGAGTGGACCCACCGTTTCGAGTCAGGAGGAGAGTTAGTCTGAGACTTGGTTATTGATTATGTTGTTTGCCTTGGTTTGTCCAGCTGCGGCGTAAGGAGCCCGGGGGGCGACTGGAGCCGCAGCTGGAGCGCTTTGGGTTGTGGCCGCGAAGCGTTTTGGGCTTTGGTAGCCCAGCTTGCTGTGCGGCCGGTGATGGTTGTATTGGCAGCGGTAGTCCTCCATGACTACGCGGGCTTCGGTCAGCGTCCAGAGCTGCTCCCGGTTGAGGCACTCGTCGCGCAAGCGTCCATGGAAACTCTCGACGAAGCCATTTTGCCACGGACTGCCGGGCTCGATATAGATCGTCTTGATCTGGTTGGCGGCCAGCCATCGCTGGACTTCCTTGGCGATAAACTCGGGACCATTGTCACTCCGCAGGTAGGCGGGCGATCCGTGCTCGGCGATGGCCCGCCCGATCCATTCGAGCACATCGCTGCTCTTGAGAGCACGGTCGGCCCGCAGCACATGACACTCACGGGTGTATTCGTCCAGGATCGTCAGCATGCGCAGGGCTCCGCCTCGCGTGGTGGCATCCGAGATGAAGTCCCAGCTCCAGACATGGCCCCGGTGCTCGGCCTTCGTCGGCAACCCCGTGGAGAGGCCACGTCGCACCACCTTGCGCCTGGTGGGCGGCACTCGCAGCCCGAGGGATCTTCGCAACCGCTGCACGTGTCTTTTTCCTACCGGCCAACCCTCCTGCCGCAGCAGGGCGGCGATTCGCCGATACCCGTAACGGCCATGCTTCTCGCTGAGCTCCCTCATCCGCTTGAGCAGCCTCTGCTCCTGGCTGGTTGGCTCTTTGCTCCGATACCAGGACGCTCGACCTCGATACCTTCAAAAACCGGCACGCCGCCCGCCCGGAACACAGCTCGCTGGCCACCACCGCCCGAGCGGCTCGCCGTCGCTGCTCCGGGCTTATAACTTTTTTTCGCACACCGCCTCCAGCACTCGGTTCTTGAGCAGGCTTTCGGCCAGCATCTTCTTTAATTCCGTGTTCTCTCTCTCAAGCTCCTTCAAACGTTTGGCCTCGCTGATTTCCATCTGCCCAAACTGATTCTTCCACCGGTGGAACGTTACTTCCGAGATGTTCGCCTCCCGGCACACCTCCAAGATCGACCGACCTCCGTCAGCCTGCCTTAAAATCCGGATCTTATCCTCTGTGCTGGTACTTTTTGCCTTTCATTCGTCTGGTTCCTTTCGGCCCAGACTATCTCATCCCTCGACTCGAAAAGGCGCAGTCACGTCACAGCCCGAAGAGCAATCGGAGTTGCTTGGAGTCGCAGAATTCGGGCGTCGCGATCACAGCCTCTGCCGACTTTGGCGGGGCTATCGTGGTGCGGGCGTTCAATTGGCCCTCCCTTCTGCCGCTGGCCCGCTTTCCATGAAGGCGTCGAGATCGGCCAACCGGAAGCGGACGAATTTGCCAGTAGGTTTGAGCGCTTTGAGTCTCCCCGAGCTTACTGCTCGCTCCAGGTAGCGAGGATGACAATTGAGATAGTGGGCAGCGGCACGCTTATCGACGTATCGCTGACCTTCTGAAACTGAAGACTTTTCCATGTGGGCGTAATTCTCCTATTACGCTCCTTTTGCATGGCTTACTGGCGGGAGCCGCCAAGTGTCTTCGTCTTAAACTGGATTTTCACCAGTAGGTGTGGGTAACCGAAATTATTTTCGATACCGTGCCCTCGCACACCTAAGGGAGCTTTACGCCCCGATGGGCATTACTTGAGCGGAATGGCCGCACACTGTCAACAGGAATTCATAGCATCTGTTGAGTTTTTAACCGCCCGCGCCTTAGCCTCCCCAAAAAGCTGGCTAGTTACAAGCGACGAAAGGGTCGTGCTGTTTTGGTGGTCTCCCCAGGAAAGCTGCCAGTTGCTTATACAGACGGGAAAGCCATTCTCTTCTTTTATTTGTTAGCCCGGGGGCGTCGGTTTCCAGCAGATCGCGATATTTGGTAATCCACCACTCCGTCGCATCTTTCTCTTGTTCGGGTGGAACGTCAGGGAAATCATACTTATGGGTTTTAGCATTCCATGTGGGGGGCATGGAAATTTTAGCTTCTTCACACTTCGATGTGATCTTTTTCGGTTCGTCTCAGGACAGCCGCGGCAGCTTCTCGACGGCAGCGCGCAGCGCAGCGAATTCGGGGTGCGTGTAATGGAGGCTTTGCGCCTCGCTGGAATGACCAGCGAGTTGTTTCCGAAGTTCGACCGCAACGTTGGCGTGGGAAAGCGCCGTGACGAAGGTGTGCCGCAGGCAATGAAAACTCCGCGCCGAAACGTTGCGACCGGCGCTGCCCTGGACGGATTGGCGGGCGATCCCGGCGGCGACTCCCGCCAACTCCATGATGCGCCTGAAGGCTTTGCTCGCGTCCGCGCCTTTCCGGTGCGCAAGGGAGGGGAACAGGAGCGCGTCATCGCTTGCGCCCGGCGGGTGCTTGAGCAGGAAAGCTTCGATTTCGGGGTGCATAGGCAGGGCAAGCTTCTTCCCGAGCCTCGCGGTTTTCGAGGGCGTGAAGGTGATCGCTTGCGCCTGCAAATCGACATTGCCCCATCTCAAGCGCATCGCATCCGCGAGCCTCAATCCGGCAAACGCGGCGAGCAGGATGATCCCCCGCCAATCGTCTGAGGGCGCGGCTTCCAGCAGCTTGGCAATCTCCTCGGATGTGAAAGTCGACTTCTGCGCTTTGGCTTCGTGCGTCGGGAGGTAGTCGACCGCTTGAGAGGGATTCGTGCTGAGGTATCCCATCCGTACGGCTGCCCCGAGAGCCGAGGCGACGATCCTTTGAGCCAGGTTTGCCGTCACCGGGGATTTGCCTTTGCGGAGCTCGCCGTCGCGGAAGGCGCGCACATCCCGCGGCGTCAGAGCACGCAGTGGAAGGTTCGCCCGCGGCCCGAGATGCGCAATGAAGTCCTGGAGCGGCTTCGCGTATCGCTCGCCCGTCTTCTGGCCTCGCGAAGCTTTCTTGGTCGCCACCCATTCGCGAAGCCAGCCCTCGACCGTGAAATTGTCCAGCGGTTCGTCGCCCACTCGTTCCAGGACTTCGTTGAACAACCGACGGGCCTGTGAAGTGGTGAGTGTGCGATTGAGCGCCGCCCGTTCCGCTTGTTCGAGCTTCATGGCAAAATTCGATCGCCTTGCGACGGTCGGTTTGTTTCGTGGATTTCTTGAGCCATCGGCCGTCGCCGGCGCGATAGGCGCAAAAAAAGTATGGGGAACGCGGGCGCTTGAAAATGCTGGCCATGGTAGTGGGAAGCATAGTGGGAATGTCCCCCTATGTCAAGCACGTCCCGAGATGTAGTATTTATGCGGGTTCGGCGGGTCATCGAAGGGGCAGAATCGAATACGATGATCTATTCCGATGACGACCGCTACCGGGGGTGAAGAATCTCCGCACGCTCATCTTAATGAATGAGGACGACATGCGCGATCGCGGCTTCTCGAAATTCGACCTCATCGACGTGAAGAGTTTCGCGAAGGACGGATCGATGCGAGAAGTGAGAGGCTACCGGGCGATTCCCTACAATTTACCGCGTGGCTCCGCTATGGGCTACATGCCCGAGCTGAATGTCCTCTGCGCGATTGGCGACTACAGTCTCCAGAGCGATCAGCCGCTCATGAAACAGGTGGTCGTCGAAATCACCGCCACCGCACCCCGAGCGAAAGGGACGGCATGAGAACGACATGCCACGATCTGGGTGTCGCCCGGGTCCCCGTCTCACGGGTTAACGGCGCGGGAACCATCGCGATGACCGATGCCATCTCCGTCGAAGAGCCGCTTGAAATCTGCGTGACCACCGAGAGCGATGAAGGCTATTTCCCCTCGACCGTCGCCGTGACCATGCGAACGCCGGGTCAGGACGACGAACTTGGCGATCGCTTCCTCTTCACCGAGGGCATTCTCGGCGATCCGCGCGAATGGCGAGAGCGTCCGCAACGAAGGCCGCAACATCGTCCGCCTCAAGACACGACGCGACGCCATGCTGGAGCTGGCATTCATAAACCGGCAATCCGTCGTCTCCTCGAGTTGCGGCGGGTGCGGAAAACGCAAACGCTCGATCGCGGCCATCCGCGTAGCCCGCCCCCATCGCATCGAGCCGCATCGGCCCGCCGTCGAGAGCGCGACGATCCACTCACTGCCGGAGATCGCGCGCCAGGCGCAAACCGACTTCGCGATTACCGGAGGCATTCACGCCTCGGCGCTTTTCGATTCCGTGGGAAAATCTCCTCAGCGTGCGAGAGGATGTGGGCCGCAACAACGCCCTCGACAAGCTCATCGGCTCCCAACTGCTTGCCGGCCAGTTCCCGCTCAGCGACCGCATTCTTGTCCTCAGCCGCCGCGTGAGCTTCGAACGTCCAGAAAGCCGCCGTCGACGCCCGTCCGACTGATCGACATCTTCAACACCCCGAAATGCAAGGACATCTCGCTCAACCAGTGGATGGCGCTGACACCACCCGCGCTAGTGAGGGGGCATCTCGACCTCGACGACACCGCGATGGCGGCGCAAGCAGATTGCCGACTACGACCTCCGCACCCAAGTCGCGCAATGCCTGCGCGCGTTCGTCTTCATTTCGCACCATCGCACGCACCGCTTTGCCTTGGTTCAACAGCAGTTTGGTGACCGCGCGCCCTATCCCGCCGACGCGGCCCGCCGCGCCGGTGACCAGAATGGGATTTGCCATGCTTTTTCCTCCCATGCGTTCACCTAAATCGGAAGTCAGATTTGTTGAATGCGAGCGTCAATCAACAGAATGACTTTTCCCTTAAGGGGGTGACGTTCGATGCTTTTTGCCTAGTGCCACATGGCGAGGGAACAAGGCTGCTCGCCGCCCTTTACGTCGCCACCCCGAAATGATTTCCTGTTCGACCGGAATGCCAAGTGCAAGGCTGGCGACGCCATACACCAAGCGGCAAGGGCCCTTCTCTTTTCCGAAGACCTCCTGCCGCAACTCCGAAGTGGCGTCGGCGACTTTCGGCTGATCGGGGATATCTCCCGAAGTCGCCACCGACACGCCGACGGACTCTGGTTGCTGTGGTCATGTTTCCTCTGGCGATCGCTGTAGAAGACGGTACTCACCTGGCGGCGACGTCACTCGGTGAGTGTGGCCACGGCGTCATCGGGGAAGAACGTGAAGGACCTCCTCCATATAGCGGTCGGCGGCGGCGGCGGCCTCCTCCGGACTGCTACCGTTCCGACGAGCGCTCAGATACGGCGCGTACCAGTCCCCCCAGTGGTGCTCGGCATGCGTCTTCTCGTAGTGGCCGTGGTGCTCCGCCGTCTCGCGGAGGAGCTCTGCAAGGGTTGCGACGTCCATGGCTGGTGCTCGCGTCAACTTCCATTCGCGGCCGGGAAGCCGCGTTTGGATCTCCTGGAGCTGCCAGCCGTTCCCGTCCGGATCCTCGAACGAGGCAAACGAGTAGTAGGAACGACCTTGCGGGTCGCGTCCGCCGATGCGCGGGTTCTCCACGGCGTTGTTGAACGGACCGCCGGCGTAATGAAACACCTCGCTCACGTCGACGCCGCGGGCGATCAAGTCGTCGCGGGCGGCGTCGATGTCGTCCACGGCGAGGACCAGGATGCGCGCCGAGCCAGGCTTGGTCGACGTGACTCCCTTGCCGAAGATGATCGAGGCTTCCGAGTTGGGCGGCGTCAACTGCACGACGCGGAAGTCGTCCGACGCGAAGTCGGCGTCGAGCCGCCAGCCGAGATTCTCGTAGAACGCCTTCGCGCGGTCGACGTCGGAAACCCCGAGGACCACGACTTCGAGCTTCATGTCGACCGGTTCGACTTTTGTGACTTTTTTCGTTGCCATAAATTCTCCTATGAATTTCCAGCCATGTTGAAAGCACCTACCGCTACTGACGCAGCGACCGAACATTAACCGACGCGTCCTTACTCCGTCACCTCGAAAATGATTCCAGCTCGACCGGGACGCCGAGGGAAGGCGTGACAGGGCCAGGCGTGACAGGACGGAAGCTGCGGTTGATTTTGTGTGTGGTCATCGTCTCATTCCGAAGTGGATGTGATGCCATTAGCGTTCATTTTTCTTAAGGGCTTTCCAAACCTACGCTTTGTGAGGCTGCAGGCGTAGTCCACGCGGGATTATGAGGCGATCGAGTGCTCCGAAGGCGAACTGTACGAGCAAGGCGAGCGCGGCGGCGGGAATCGCACCCTGCAGGATCGTCGCATGATCGTTCAAGTTAAGCCCGCTGATGATCGGCTCTCCGAGTCCGCCGGCGCCGATGAGCGCCGCGAGCGTTGCTGAGCCGACATTGATGACTGCGCTCGTCTTGATTCCAGCGAGAATCGTGCGCGAGGCGATCGGCAGAAAAATCTTTCGAAGCTGCGCGCCGGGTTCGAGCCCGAGAGCGGCGGCAGATTCGCGAAGCGGCAGCGGGATGTCCTGAAGTCCCGTGGCGGTGTTGCGGATGATCGGCAACAGGCTATAAAGGAACAGAGCGACAATAGCGGTGGTAGCGCTGATGCCGAGCCACGGCACGGGCACTAGCAGCGCCAGCAGCGCCAGCGCGGGGACCGTCTGCACGACACTAGCCGCGCTCAAGATAAATTGGGCGAGCGCCCCTGGACGAGACGCAACAATTCCGAGTGGAATGCCGACAATGATCGCTGCGAAAAGAGAAATGCCGACAAGTGTCAGGTGCTGTGCGGTCCAGTGCGCGATCTTTTTCGCAGTCGCTGCTCTGCCGGTTTCGATGGTCGAGTTGCCGAAATACAGCGCAGCGGCGTGCGCGTAATCTTTTGTGCGTTCGGCCTGCGCGTTAAGCTCCGTCATGCGCTTTTCGTCCAGCGTGTGCTCGAGCCCTTTCAGCGCCGAGATTGCTTGCTGATCGAGATCGAGCCGGTAAAGAAACACCGCTTGGTACTGCGGGAAAAACTGAGCGTCATCTTCAAGCACAACGAGGTCGTTCTCGGCGATCTTTGCGTCGGTGGAATAGGCGTCTTTCACATCGATTGAGCCGTCGGCCAGCGCCGCATACCCGAGCCCATGATCAACGCCCCGCACGTCGCGCATCGCGAGCGAGTAGCGGGCACTAAGCGGCTTCCAGCCGTCCTGCCGCTCAAGAAATTCGTGGGTGAAGCCGAGGCGCAAGTCGGGATGATTTTTCAGATCGCTGATGCGTTGAATTCCGAGTTTTTGCGCTGCAGCTCGCCGCATTACCAGCGCGTAGGTGTTGTTGAATCCGAGTTCACCCGTGATGCCGGCGCCGTAGCGAGCCAGTTCGGCCGCGATGCGCTCCCGAGGCAAGCGCTCTCTGGTGTGGAGGATTTCTTCGGTGATTGTGCCGGTGTATTCCGGGTACGCGCTGATCGCGCCGCCTTTGAGCGCTTCCCAAAGAATGATGGTGCCGCCCATGCCCTGCCGGTGCTCGGCGGCCAAGCCTTGATTGCGCAGGACCTTTGTCGCGATCTCGCCAAGCACATAAGACTCGGTAAAGCGCTTCGAGCCGACGTTGATCTCCGCAGCTGCATGGTGTGCCACTACGATCAGCAGGAGGGCGGAAGCCGCTTTCATAAAGCAGCTAAACCGCGTTGTGCGTTTATAAATTCGGACACGAAGGCTGACGCGGGACGCTCTCGGAGATCGTCGAAGCGACCCTGCTGCGCGATTCGCCCCTCGTTCATCAGCACCAAGGTGTCGCCAAGGAAAGCGGCTTCAGCCATATCGTGAGTGACTAAAACAATGGTCTGCGCGAGCTGCGCAAAAATCTCCTTGAGGTCGTGTTGCAGACGTGCGCGCACGAGCGGATCAAGCGCGCCGAGCGGCTCATCGAGCAAGAGCAGCTCAGGCTTGAGCATCAGCGCGCGCATCAGACCGACGCGCTGCCGCTGACCGCCAGAGAGCTCGACAGGATAGCGGTCAAGGTTTTGGCTGGCGAAGCGAGTAAGCTCGCAGAGTTCCGCCAAGCGCGCATTGATTTCGCTCGCGGACGAGCGAAGATGCTGCGCCATGAGCGTGATATTTTCGCGCGCAGTAAGGTGCGGAAATAAACCGCCGTCCTGAATGACGTAGCCGACGCGCCGTCGTAGTTCGAGGATTTCCGCCGGGGTGACGGTCCGTCCGGCCACTTCGACAGCACCGCTGGTAGGTTCGAGCAAGCCGATAATTAAGCGCAGGAGCGTTGATTTGCCGCAGCCGCTCGGACCGATGAGCGCGGTGGTCTTGCGCGCCGGTACCTCAAGATCGATATCCACGAGCGCAGGTGGTCCCTCGCCGAATTGTTTGGTTACCGCCCGAAACTTGATCACGCCCTCGCGAGCACCTCGAGAAAAGACTGCTCCTCATTAACCCACCGGCCTGCAAACCTGAAACCCGCCTTTTCAACGAGGTCGCGAAAAGCGTTCTCGGTGTACTTGTGCGAGCTCTCGGTCCAGATAGTCTCTCCAGCAACAAACGGCACATCAAGCTTGAGGCCAGAGATGTGGACGGTCTGATCCAACAGACTGACCAAATGCATTTCGACGCGACTCGCATCGGCATTCCAAACGGCACGGTGATCAAATGCGAGCAGATCAAAGTTCGCGCCCAACTCGCGATTGATTCGCAGGAGGATGTTTTTGTTGAACGCGGCGGTCACGCCGAGCGGATCGTCATAGGCGGCAAGCAATTTCTGCTCCGCTTTCACCAGATCGACTCCTAACAGGAGCATATCGGAGGGTAGTAGCGAGCCATGAACGATGCGCAAAAAGTCGGCCGCTTCCGGTGGCGTGAAGTTCCCGATGTTGGACCCAAGGAAAAGCACCAGACGCTTGCATTTCGATTGAGGAAGAGCGGCGAGCCCATCGTCAAACTTTGCCTCGCAAACCGAAACCTCCACGTCGAAAGATTGCCGCAGACGCGTGCGGGCGCTTTCGAGCGCGGCCGCGGAAACATCAATCAGATGAACACGCTTGTTCGTGCAATGTTGCAAGAACAACGCGAGCTTTTCACCATTCCCAGGCCCGAGTTCAATGAGCTCGAGCGGCACGCCTGCCGCGCGGATGATCTCGCGACCGTGCGCTCGCAATAATGTCGTCTCGGCCCGCGTAATCGTGTATTCCGGCAAGCGCATGATCGCGTCGAAAAGCGCAGAGCCGAGGGCATCGTAAAAATAGGTCGGCTGAAGCTCTTTCGGGCGAGCGCATAAGCCAGCGCGCACCATTTCCGCGAAAGCCGTGTTATAGATCGCGCGCGCAGCGGAAGGCGGTGTAGGCATAGCGATAGTGATCCTGAAACCAATTGCGAAAACTCGGGCGCACCAGCTCCGCGGGAGTGACTGGCGAGGCCCCCTTCAAAACAAAATGCAACCCGTCAAAGAAATCCGCTGAATAGCCGAGGTAGTGCGGGAAGGGTTTAAAACCGGGAAAGCCCTTGAACGGCACGTTCGTCCATTCCCAGCCGTTGCCCGCCAGCTGAAAGAGTTCGCGATCACGCCCAGAAACTGGTGTCGGATTCCATGCGACAAAATCAAAGTTGTCGCCCTCGGCTTGCGGCGCCGGAGCGCTCTCGAAGGCCCGATGCCATTCC
Source organism: uncultured Verrucomicrobiae bacterium (assembly GCA_963816855.1). GTDB lineage: Bacteria > Verrucomicrobiota > Verrucomicrobiia > Chthoniobacterales > Terrimicrobiaceae > DASTFP01. Next base: position 12,859 of record CAWFMA010000002.1, read on the forward strand.
GCTTCTGTCGGAAGCCGACAACCGCGCCACCGCGTGAAAGCCAATGCCTCAATGTGACTGACGTAAACCGGCCAGTCCAGCGGGAGGGGCAGCGATTCGAACGAGCCGTTATATTGCCACTGACCATCTTTACGGGTCCAAAACGGCGGACCATTGATCTGACCCTCTCTCATGAACTTCCATCCAGCATCAGTCCAGAGCTTTTCATTTTGATAACCGCCGGCATCGATGAATTCCAGATAGTCGCCGTTGCTGACTTTGCGCGACGCAATTTGGAACGCAGCTACGTCAGCTTGCATCTGGGGAAACTCATTGTCCCAACCGAACGGTACCGTCTTAGGGTCCGCGCCGAGCTGGGCGGTGCCGGCTTCGATCTGGATCCACGATGCGGACGACAAACTCTGCCCAAGCTCGCTCTGCACGTTGGCCGGCTTTCGTTTGAGCTCATACGGCACTCGATGAACTAAATACATCAACGTCTCCTGGTGCATCTCTTCGTGTTCGACTGCCGTGTGGAGGTAAATGGGATCGATCTCCGACTCGAAGGCGCGTTCCATTTCGTTCTCCACTCGCGTAATGTAATCAGCCACCACCCCGCGCTCAGGCCAACGCTGAATTGCAAGCTTGTCTGCCGCGGACGTATCGAGCGGATCGATACCCCGTGCAAAAAGCGTAGTCAGATCGGGTTGTTGATCGTTTTCGAGGAAGCCGCTCTGGAGCAGCATGCCAACATTGAACGAGGCCAGATGCCCTTCATAGAAGCGAAGCGGATGTCGCAGTGGGATCGGTCGCATATCGAACGCGTCCGGCGCAATCAAATCGAAAATCTGCCGCGTGCGTCTGCGGACATCATGATAACGCTCAGACAACGTTTGCGTCATTCCTCTGCTTACCATGATATGGTGCTCGTGTCAGCCTTTTAGCGTCTCGCGTTCTCCTCGCGTGGTTCGTCCTCGGAAGTGCGTCTGGTCCGCTTAAGGCCCTCGCAACTTAAGGCCCTCGCAAGAATCGCGTGACTCGCGTCGCCGCGCTTGTAGGCGCATTTCTTCCAGGCGCGTTTTTGTTGCTTTCCTGCGACGACCTTTAATGTCGCTTACAAGAGGACTTTTTTAGAGATCTCTAGGTTGGACAAATTAGCTGCTCGTCCAATGCTTCGAGTAACCGCAGCCAGACTTCGCTGATGGTTGGAAAGGCAGGCACGGCGTGTCGGAGCCGAACGATGGGAACCGCTCCGGCGACGGCGATTGTTGCTGCATGGATCATTTCGCCCACGGCAGGACCGACCAGTGTCACCCCAACGACGACATTGCGCGCATTGTCGACGACCATTCGCGCGCAGCCTTCATAACCGTCCGCGTAAAGCGTAGCACCCGCCACGTTGCCAATATCGTAATCGACAACTCGCACATCCAAGCCGCGCTTGCGCGCCTGGTCTGCGCTAAGGCCCACCGCAGCAACCTCTGGGTCTGTAAAAACGACTTGCGGCACGGCATGGTGGTCGGCGCTTGCGGCGAAGCGGCTCCATTCTCCAGCGGATTTCGCATCAAAATGCCCACGAGCTCGTGCGCAGATCACCTCACCGCAAACGCGAGCCTGATACTTACCCATGTGCGTGAGTAACGCGCGATGGTTTACATCTCCGACCGCGTAAAGCCAACCGCCGCTGATCCCGTCCACACTCATCGTCTCGTCCACCTCGAGCCAGGATCGTGATTTCAATCCGACACTTTCAAGACCGAGGTCATCTGTTCGTGGTTCGCGGCCGGTTGCAACGAGCACCTGGTCCGCGTCGATGAATTCTCCGGATGGGAGCGATACGCGAAGAGATCCGTCGTCGAGCCGTTCGACGGCTTTTGCGGATACGCCTGTAATCAGCTTCGCACCAAGCTTCACGAGCGATTTGCGCACAGACTCGCGCGCGCACTCTTCATAATTCGGGAGGAGGCTTTGGCCACGCAGCAGGAAGGTAGCCTCTTCGGTGCCGAGCTGGAGCCAGGCGGTTGCCATCTCGCATGCCACGACTCCGCCGCCCAATATCACTAAGCGCCGCGGCGCCTCTTTGGAAGCGGTAGCTTCCCGGCTTGTCCATGGGCGAGCTTCTCTCAAACCCGGAATTGGAGGAATGGCCGCGCGAGTTCCCGTGCACACAGCCACTGCGTGACGCACCGTCAGCTCTGTAATCGTTCCGTCCGGAGCTTCAACACTTATGCGACGCTCGCCCGAAATGCGCCCGTGCCCCCGTACGAGATCGATGCCGGCCCCGCGGAGCCACTCGACTTGGCCAGAGTCATGCCAGTTGTTCGTAAATGAATCGCGCCGGGCGAGAATCGCCGCAGCGTTTGGCTTGCTCGCCATCCCCTCTCGCGCACCAGCAATCGATCGAGCCGCATTCCACACCTCGAGCGGACGCAATAGCGCCTTGCTCGGAATGCACGCCCAGTAAGAACATTCCCCACCCACGAGCTCTGACTCGACAACGGCAGTGCGCAGTCCGCCTTTGACAGTTCGCGCAGCAACGTTTTCGCCCGCAGGCCCGGCGCCAATGACCACTACGTCGTATTCCTGCGCAGCCATGACTCAGCCCTGTACTCTGCGTGCGCTAGGACAGCCGCTGACGGGTTGACGGGTTAGCATACGCGTTGTTCCGGGATTTTCGAGAGACTCGCACTCCGCGAAATTGTCCGCCGTCCCCAGCTTCGCTGGCAAGGCTAAAGTGTTGCAGGCCGATGGCCGAGAGACGCGGTCCTTAATGGGTTCGATCTCGGAGTCGGTGCCCCTTTCACCTATTCGCGAAAAGGGAAGAGGATCGACGTGTCCTCCTCAATGCCCTTGGTCCCGTCTGGGATGGAAACGAGGTGTGGCTGGTCACCGGCGGCGCCCTATTCGCCGTATTCCCCGACGCCTACGCCACGGTCTTCTCGGGTTTTTATACTCCTTTCATGCTTCTGCTGGTCTCACTGATCCTTCGCGCCGTCGCGATTGAGTTTCGAGGCAAGGTGAGTTCACCGATGTGGCGTCGAATGTGGGATATCGCCTTCGCCAAGCGGGCTATGTAGAAGCGATCACCGTGGACAACGGCAGCGAGTCTTGCAGCCGAATGATGGATGCGTGGGCCTACCGTCACGGCGTAAAGCTGGACTTCATTCGGCCCGGCAAGCCGGTGGAGAACGGATATATCGAGAGCTTCAATGGCCGACTGCGGGACGAATGCTTGAACGTCGAGTTGTTCTGGTCAGTCGAGGACGCCCGCGCTAAGCTTGAAAAGTGGAGGGTGGACCACAATGTCCATCGCCCCCATAGCTCATTAGCAAACCTTGCCTCCGGCCGCTTTTGCCAATGAGCTCAGACAGAGAAGGCCAGCAACAAACCGAGAGCTCCTGACCGTCGAAAACGCAAGCTGACGAATCCAACAATTAACACGACATCCAAAAATGAGCACCAAAGTAGATCCTGCTGAAAATCCGAAGGTCGAACGGAACGTCCGTGGCTTTCTCAAAGCCCTGAACTCTGGTGGCGGCCAGCCCATCGAGACCTTGTCACCCGCCAACGCTCGCCAGGTCCTGGTCGGCGTCCAGGCGTCCGTCAAGGCAGCCGCCACGAGCGTGAAATAAAGAGCGCTGAACCATGCAAGCTCTCGAATCCACCGTGAATCGGCCCTGGACGACCCGGCGCGGCGAGAAACGCCGCCGCCTGCAAAAGATCAAGCCGATGATGCATGGCCCCTTCCTGCCCACGGACGAGATCGTGCCCTCGCTCGAAGCGCTGATCGTAAGCGGAGACCGCGTCGTCATCGAAGGGGACAACCAGAAACAGGCCGATTTCCTCTCGCGCTCATTGACCGGAGTCGATCCGGGAAAGATCCACAACCTGCACCTGATCATCTCGAGCATCAGCCGGCCGGAGCACCTCACGTTGTTCGAATTCGGCATCGCCGAAAAGGTCGACTTTGCCTTCGCCGGACCTCAGAGCCTGCGGCTTGCGCAGCTTCTCGAGGACGGAAAACTCACGATCGGCGCCATCCATACCTACGTCGAGCTCTACGCCCGGCTGTTCGTGGATCTGGTGCCCAACGTCGTTCTCGTCTGCGCCGAGCAGGCGGACAAGGACGGCAACATCTACACGGGACCCAATACCGAGGACACCCCGGTCATTGTCGAAGCCGCGGCGTTTCACGATGGGATCGTCATCGTGCAGGTCAACGAAATCGTCGACGAGCTTCCTCGCGTCGATATTCCGGCGTCCTGGATCGATGTCATCGTGGAAGCGGATCAGCCCTTCGCAGTCGAGCCCCTCTTCACGCGCGATCCACGCCAGATCGACGAGTTGCAAATCCTCATTGGTATGCTGGTGATCCGAGGGATCTACGAGCGCCATCAGGTCCGCTCCCTCAATCACGGGATCGGCTTCGACACCGCCGCGATCGAGTTGCTGCTCCCGACCTACGGCGAGTCCCTGGGGCTGCGCGGGAAAATTTGCGAGTATTGGGCTCTCAACCCGCATCCGACATTGATCCCGGCGATCGAGAGCGGATGGGTCAAGGGAGTTCATTCCTTCGGCAGCGAGGTGGGAATGGCTCGATACGTCGCCGCGCGCCCGGACATTTTCTTCATCGGCCGCGACGGAAGCCTGCGCTCGAACCGCGTCCTCTGCCAGCTTGCCGGCCAATACGCGGTTGACGCCTTCATCGGATCCACCCTGCAGATGGATGCCGATGCGAACTCGTCGACCGTGACGAGCGGTCGCATCGCCGGCTTCGGAGGAGCGCCCAACATGGGCCACGACCCGCATGGCCGACGCCACAGCAGCGCCGCCTGGCTCGATCTCATTACGGAAAAGAAACCCATTGTCCGCGGCCGGAAGATCGTCGCACAGACCGTCGCAACGTTTCAGAAAGGCGGGGTTCCCGCGTTCGTGGAAACCTTGGACGCCGTGACGGTCGGCGCACAGGCGCGCATGCCCATCGCCCCGATCATGATTTACGGCGACGACGTCAGCCATATCGTCACGGAGGAAGGCGTCGCCTACCTCTACAAGGCGGAGGGACTCGAGGAACGCCGCCGCGCGGTCGCTGCCGTGGCCGGGGTAAGCCCGATTGGATTAAAGGCGAAGCCTTCGGAAACCGCCGCGCTCCGTCGAAAAGGGGTCGTGGCATTTCCGGAAGATCTCGGCGTTCATCGATTGCAGGCGAAACGCTCCCTGCTGGCGGCGAGGAGCATGGAGGATCTGGTCGCATGGTCCGGCGGGCTGTATTCCCCGCCGGCAAAATTCCGGAGCTGGTAATGGAAACGGCCCTCACATTGCCTCCGGCTCCCGCCACCTGCGGCATTTCGGTCGACAAGCCGGCGCGAGCGCACAGCCTAGCCCGACTTGTCAGTCAGGCGTTGATCGAGGAAGCGGAGTTGACGCCAAAGCCCGGCCTGGTCGACCGCCGCGGACCAGGCTCGCACACGGATCTCTCGCTCCCGCTCATGAGGCGATCGACCTTCGCGATCGAGCCCTACTTCCGCGAGATGGCGCGAATCTCCATCGAAGCCGAGCCTGACTTTGGAATACGCGAGGCCCTCGGCGCGATTGGTCGAAAAGCCGAACGCGCTATGTATGCGGCCACCGGAGGGAGCAACTCGCACAAAGGAGCGATCTGGTCTCTCGGTCTCCTCATCTCCGCTGCCGCCATGCAAAACAAGAGGCAAGCTCCCCTCATTTGCCGAACCGCTGCGACGATAGCCTCACATAAAGATCAATACGCTCTCGTCGAAAGCTCGCACGGCCGATTGGTTGCGCAGAAATACAGAGTAGCCGGAGCTAGAGACGAAGCCATTGCCGGATTCCCGCATATCATCCGGATCGGCCTGCCCCTCCTTCGAGCGAAACGCTTCGCCGGAGTGTCCGAAGTGGCCGCCCGTCTGGATGCGTTGCTCGGGATCATGTCCCGACTCCCGGACACCTGCGTACTCTATCGAGGAGGATGGGCGGCGCTTCGTTCCGTGCAACACGGAGCCGCTGCCGTGGTCACCGCGGGAGGCTGCGAAACGTCCACCGGACGCCGGCGATTGCGCGACCTCGATCTTCGACTTCGCACGCTCGGCCTCTCTCCCGGAGGCAGCGCGGACCTTCTCGCCGCCACCTTGTTCCTCGACGCCGTCGAACGCGAAGCCACGACGGTGCCCCAACAAAAATCGGAGACTCTCCATGGAAACGATTGAACTAACCTACCCTGCCAAACGGCGGGTTCCCAAACGCGCCCACGTCGGCGTCGTCGGCTCCGGCGACCTCGAGGTACTCGTTGAACCCAGCGAAGGAGACAACGCACACGTCCGGATTCGCACCAGCGTGGAGGGGTTCGAACCCACCTGGCGAGCCGTCCTCGACCGGTTTTTCACTGCTTACGATGGGGCTGCCCAAATTCAAATCAACGACGCCGGTGCGACCCCCGGTCTCGTCAGCCTGCGACTGGCTCAAGCCGTGGAGGCAAGCGAGCAATGAACACTCCCGTCGATCCCCAAGCCTTCCTGTGCCGGCAGAGCTTCATCGAGCTAAATGCACGGGAAAGAGCGAACACCCTCATGGACGCCGGCACCGCACGCGAGTTGCTCGGGCCGTTTGATCGTCTCGAGTCCCCGTGGCTCGCGGCGCAGGGCATTACCCCGCAGGCCGACGACGGCTGCGTCGTCATCAAAGGAAAAATTGCCGGACAGTCCGCAGTCGTCACGGCCCTCGATGGCGCCTTCCAGGGCGGAAGCATGGGAGAAGTGTCGGGCGCGAAGATGACTGCCGCCCTCGAACTGGCCGCCGAGGATTGCGAGCACGGCACTCCGACCAGCGCGGTGATCTTGCTGGAGACTGGCGGCGTGCGGCTCCAGGAGGCGAACCTCGGCCTCGCGGCGATTGCCGAGGTCATGAATGCCGTGCTCGTTCTGCGACGCCGCGCTCCGGTCATCTGCCTGACGGCCGGAACGGTCGGTTGTTTCGGCGGCATGGGTCTGGTCGCCGGGCTGGCGAGCTACGTCGTGATGACCCGCGAGGCGCGGCTGGGAATGAATGGCGCGGAAGTCATTCAAGAGGAAAATGGCATTGAAGAATTCGATCCGAGCGACCGGGCGCTGATCTGGGCGATCCACGGCGGCGAGCAACGCCATGCCCTTGGCTTGGTCGACACCTTGGTCGAGGACGATGTTTCGCAAATCGCCTCCGCGGTTCAGGCGCTGACTCACAAAGGCGTTCCGCCCACGCACCGGAGTTCCGAGGTCGATCTCTATCGACGCCGCATCCAGTTGCTCGACGCCTCGCATCAATGGGATCCCAAGGCGTTTCGGACTTTGTGGAATGACAAATCGACAACGGAGGAAAAGTCATGAGAGACGAAGCTGGCATTCGCGGCACCCTGTGGTTCCACATGTTGACCGGACAATCGCAACCCCTCACCGGCGATCCCGCCTCCGTGCTCGTGTCGGATGCGGATCTCGGCGAAGAACAAGCCCGCTTTCTGTGCGTCGTCCCGAATCCCGACGGACGCTTTCCCTGCGCCAGACATGGAGAAGTGGGGCTGGAAGAGGCCTATACGCTGGCTGCGCGCGTGCGCGAGATCACTCGCCACGATGGCGAGGGGAAGAAACAGCCAATCATTGCGATCGTCGATCTCAAGAGCCAGGCCTACGGCCGGCGGGAGGAGACCGCCGCCATCTATCTGGCCGCCGCGGCAGCCGCGGACGCTTACGGGTCCGCCCGGCTCGCTGGTCACCCCGTGATTGCTCTCGTCGTCGGTCAAGCGCTCTCGGGCGGTTTTCTCACCCACGGCTATCAGGCGAACCGCATCCTGGCCTTCGATGACGCCGGCGTGATGATCCACGCCATGCACAAGGCGGCCGCCGCCCGCGTCACACGACGCTCCGTCGAGGAACTCGAAGCGCTCGCAAGCAGGATCGCCCCGATGTCCTACGCCATTGCGGATTTCGCGAAGCTCGGTCTGCTTCGCAAGCTGCTGCATCCGCAAAATCCGGACGCACCCTCGTCGGAGGATATCGCCATGGTGAGATCCGAGTTGATCGCTGCCATCGAGGACGCGCGCTCGAAGCCCACTGACCTTCGCGTTCGTCTCGAATCGAAGGAAGCGCAGGAGACCCGAAAGGCCTCCCGGCTTGTCCATCAAAAGCTCCGCGAGCAGTGGCGGCAGCCCGGGGAACCATGACGCAAATCCTGACCCAGTCGCTGATTCCGATCTTCGTCTGTCTGCTGTTCGGCTACGCGGCGGGATGGATGAAGGTCGTCAACAACGAGAACCCAAAGGAGCTCGTCACGTTCCTGATGTCCTTCGCGCTGCCTTGCACATTATTCGTGACGATCGCGCGGACCTCCGCCGAGACGCTGCGAACGACTGCGAATATCGCTGCCATTTTCGGTCTAATCTACATCGTCACGTTCCTCGCCACTTACTACGCGGCAAGGTTTTCCCAAAAAGATGCTGCCGATGAATCCGCCGTCGTGGCGTTGACTCTGGGATTTCCCAATCTCGCCGGCGTCGGTCTTCCCCTGCTCGCCGCGTTGTATGGAGCGGGGGCAAACGTTTCCGTGGTCGTGGGACTCGCCGTGGGGGCAGTCACGACCACTCCGATTACCCTCGCGATTCTCGATAGCAGCTCCACGGCAGGCGGAGATCGATCGCACGTGGAAATCATCCGGACTGCAATTTGGAGGCGCTCGAAAAGCCCGTGTTCTGGGCGCCGATGGCGGGCGCGGCCCTGGTGCTTCTAAACTTCCAGCTCCCGATGGCCCTGGAGAAGGGTTTCGCGATTCTCGGCAACACCACGGAGGGGGCGGCGCTCTTCGTGACGGGCCTCGTCGCATCCGCGCAAAAATTTCGTCTCTCCCCGGAGTTGGGATGGGCCGTTCTGATCAAGAGTGTTCTCCAGCGCCTGCTCTGCCTGGGAGTCGCGGTCGCTCTGGGTATTCCCCACAAACTGACCAAATATCTCGTCTTGCTGGCTGCGCTTCCAAGTGGCTTCTTCGGACTGCTGATCGGCGCGAGCTACGGCGCGAAATCCGAGGTGGCCAGCTTGAGTTTGATTCTGAGCACCGCCTTCAGCATTCTCACCCTGCCGGTATGGATCGTCCTTCTCGACGGAGCCCCAGTCCCCCGATGAAGGCGCTCTCGCCACGCGTCCACGATCTATTGGAGATCGATGGACGTTCTCTTTTGAGCTTTCTACCTCCACCGCCAGCGTGGTTGAATAAGAACCTTGGTAGGCATTGCCACGTCGTCACCCGTCGGCTGGATCCCGCGGAATACCAAATCCCCATCGGCATCTGCGGCACATTAAGGAATCAGCGATTCGCCACCTCCATTCCGCGAACGCTCGTCAAAAGCATCCTGACGCCGCCGCAAGTCCTCCGACTGGCCGACGGCCTTTCACGCCCGCGCCTTTCGGCGCTCAAGAGCCTGGTTTCGCTCAAGAAGCGCTGGGGTGCCTTAAGCTTCGAATGGGGACCGATCGGGAGTGTGGCACTCGAGCTGGCAACCGGATCCCGAAGGGTGAACGCGCAGAGCGATCTGGACATCGTGGTCCATGCCTCCGATCGATTCACGGCAGATGACGCGAAGGTCATCTTCGGGACCACACTCGGACTTCCCGCAAAAGTCGATATTCGTGTCGAAACGCCGTTCTGCGGATTTTCCCTTTTCGAGTTCGGCTGGGCTCACTCGGGCAATATCCTTCTTCGGACGCACGCGGGTCCCATTCTCGGCAGCAACCCTTGGGATGACAGTTGGGGGGCAGACGCCGCGCGACCGATCGTTGGCGGGGCATGAGCACTGCGTTCCTCTTTCCCGGCCAGGGCTCCCAAGTGCCGGGCATGCTCCACACTCTCCCCGACCACGAAAGCGTCAGGCACACGCTTGGCGAAGCCTCTGATTTCCTGGGACGGGATGTGCTCGGAATGGACGACGCCGAGGCATTGCGCTCCACCGTCTCGGTTCAATTGGCTTTGTTGATATCGGGGGTTGCCGTGGCCCGGGCGCTTATCGCCGAAGGCGTCGAACCGCTGGCGGCCGCCGGCCTGTCCGCAGGCGCATTCTCAGCCGCGGTCATCTCGGGCGCTTTGAAATTTACCGACGGGCTGGGACTGATCCGTCAGCGGGCGGAAATGATGACCGGCCTTTTTCCGCAGGGATTTGGCGTGTCCGCAATCGTCGGCCTGACGGAAGAGCAGGTCCGTGAAATCATCCGGCAGACCGATTCCCGGCATCATCCGCTGTTTGTCGCCAACATCAATGCGCCGCGGCAGATCGCGATTTCCGGCTCCATTGAGGCCATGGAGAAGGCGCTGGAACTCGCCCGCCATCGAGGTGCGCGCAAGGCGGTCCGCCTGGGCGTATCCGTCCCATCACATTGTCCCCTCCTCGAGCCGGTGGCTGACTCCCTGCGAGCGGCGCTGGCCGGCATGGATCTGGAAGAGCCCAAAATCACCTACGTCGGCAACATCACCGGAAGGGCTTTGCGAGATGCTAAAACGATTGCCGCGGACATCGCCGGAAATGTCGCTCACACGATTCGGTGGCACGAAGGCACCACGGTGCTGAACGAACTTGGCTGTCGAACGTTCCTCGAAATGCCTCCCGGTCATGCCCTGACTGACCTTGCGCGGGAAGCACTCGAAGATGCGAGAGTCATATCCATCAGCCAAACGTCGTTCGACTACGTCGTCAAAATCTCGCGCGGCATATCCACTTAGTTTCCGTGCCCTACATTTTTCAGACTCTGTGCCAAAAGCAGATTAAGTCACAAGCCTTTGATTATACGGGACTAAAAAACTCACCTCTCGACCTTGCACGATCGAAATTTCAAACGTGCGACATTTCGTTCGTAAAGGGACGGAAGTACCTTTGCCTGGTCCACACCGCTTGCGGAGTCGCCGCAGATTTTCTGCTCCTTGCGATTGCGGAGAAGGGGGTGCGCAAGGCGGACGCGGTTGCGCAGCCCTGCTTTTTGGCAGCCTTGAGGGATAACCGAGCATCGCGGCCTACCTACCCGCGAACAGTGATCGCGCGCTAATCGAGGATTGGAGCGAATCGCGCCGGCTACAGGCCGAGATCCGACAGGCCGGGGTGCTCGAGCGGGCGCGGGCCGGAACGGTCCCAGTGGAACTTGCGCTCCACTCCCTTGATCGGCACATCGTTGATGGAGGCGTGCCGATGGTGCATGAGGCCGTCCGCGCCGAACTCCCAATTCTCGTTTCCGTAGGAACGGAACCAGGATCCGGAAGCGTCGTGCCATTCATAAGCGAAGCGCACGGCGATGCGGCTGCCATCGAAGGCCCACAATTCCTTAATGAGCCGGTATTCGAATTCCTTTTGCCATTTGCGGGTGAGGAGTTCGATGATCGCTGGCCGGCCCTGAATGAACTCGGAGCGGTTTCTCCACCAGCTATCGACCGTATAGGCGAGCGCGACCTTTTCAGGATTGCGGGAGTTCCAGCCATTTTCGGCGAGGCGCACTTTTTCGGCAGCGCTTTCGCGCGTGAAGGGTGGCAGCGGCGGGTGACTTTCGGATGTGTTCATAGGATGTTCTTTTTGATGGTCTCAGTGGCTTTCATAAGGACTTGGTCAAACGCTGCGGACGAACCCATGCGATCTATGCGTGTATCCTCCGTCCATCGGCAACGAGACACCCATCACGAAGTCCGCCCCCGGAGAGCAGAGGTAAAACACGCCCGCGGCGATTTCCTGCGGCTTGCCGAACCGAGTTCATTACTTGCGAACTGATTAGCCACGGACCTTTGCTGCGATATCGACAACTCGGCGGCCCAATGCCCGAGCAATGTCGAGATCCTCAGGAGTTGGCTGCAATTCGCCCTGTTCCCCCGCAATTGTCGTGCGCCATACGGTGCGCCTCCGCGTGCTTCGGTGTGGAGCATCCCTTTTACTGAGTAAGGCACTCCAATAATCAACATGCCGATGTGCAGCAGCGGAATCATCATCGTGACAAGAGTGGTTTCCTGGCCACCATGGGTCGAGGCCGTGGAGGTAAACACGCCCGCCGGTTTGCCTTCCATCTCGCCTTTGAGCCAGAGGCTTGCGGTCGAATCGATGAGTTGCTTCATCTGAGCAGTCATATTGCCGTAGCGGGTCGGTGACCCGAAGAGCACACCGTCAGCTGCGCTCAGGTCGTCGAGCGTACAAACCGGGATGTCCTTCTGCTGCTCGCGCACTTGACTTAGATATTTGTCGTCGGCAGTTTTCTTGAGCACGTTGTCGAACTCTTCTACGCAACGGAAGAGCACACCGGCTTCTGACGCTCAATGTTCTACCGCGAAATGCAGGCGCGCGACAATGCCCGGAGCTCTTGCCGTACGATTTGGAACAGATTCTGCGATGACCCCCATTAGGCACAACAGTATCTCTGAGCTGCTATCTCGCGTAAAGATTCATGTCTTCCAGCACCACATCGCGGTCAAGCGCCAACGCATACATCAACGTTCGCGCCAGGTTTGAGACGTGAATGAAGCCCGATCGCGGCGGCTGATCAGGCTGCGTGGTCTTCACATCCACCAATCCCGGACATAAATTGAACACGCGGACGTTAGCAGCCGACTTGCGCACGTGATCCCGCAACGCTTCAGCGTAGCCTAGCAGACCGAATTTGGACGCACAGTAGGATGGCACATCGGCGTACCCATGTTTCCCTGCCTGCGAAGAAACATTAACGATGTCGCCAAAATCATCGTGAATCATGTGTGGCAAAACAGCACGTACGAGTCGCATAACGCTTCGTAGATTGGTATCCATCACGGTGTCCCAACCAGTTTCCGTGATCGCCTCGACTGTCTCAGGCACGGCGAGGCCGGCGTTGTTAATAAGGATGTCGATACTTCCCCTTTGCTTGAACGTATAAGTCACGAGCGATTCAATCTGATCGGGGTCGAGAATGTCGCATGCGAAAGGAATTACACGCTCAGCTTTGCACTCTTCATTCACTTCACTGGCGGTCCGTTGTAAGACTTCTTCCCGGCGTCCGGCGATTACAACTCTGACTCCTGCCAACGCGAGGACCTCCGTGAAAGCGCGACCAATACCTGTGCCGCCGCCGGTGACAATCGCAACCTGTTCGTCTAAAGGTTTTATCTTCATTTCTGTACAAAAACGGCCGAGCCCTCGAAGGGCGGGAATCGGTCCATCGTTTCATAGTTTTCCATCAAAGGATTAAACTGGAGGCGGCGGGACGGGCCCGGCAGAATCATCGAGCCGAAATATAACTTCGAGCGCGAGAGGCGCCCCGAGCGGCAGACTCTGCACGCCGTAGATCAGACGCGTATGGCCGGAATCTGAGCCGAAGATTTGGGCAAAGAATTCCGATGCGCCGTCCGCGACTGCGGCATGTTCAACAAAATCGCCCGTGGTCTTCAACGAGACGCCCAACCTGACCAATCCCGCAACTCTGTCCAAGCCGTCAAGATAGCGGTTCGTGACGGACAAGGCATTGAGTGCGGCAAGCCTCGCCGCCTCGCGCCCCTGGGCAACGGTCAGGTCTTCGCCAAAGCGGCCAATGAAAGACAGTTTGCCGTGGCTTAGCGGAAGCATCCCGCTGAGAAAAAGCAGCGATCCCGCCTTCGATGCGGGCACATATGCTCCCAACGGGGAGGGCGGCTCAGGCAGCCCGATGCCGAGTTCGCGTAAACGCGAACTCGGGAGAGCGCGGATGTGATTGTCACCATTTTCCGGCATGGGCGCCTCCATCGATATACAGGGTCTGGCCGGTGACAAACGGGGCTGCAGTGAGATACAGCAAAGCATCCACAATCTCGGAAATCTCGGCCAGACGATGGATGGGGTGCAGACCCTTCAGAAACTCGTGAGTTTCCGGTGCGTGCATCGGCGTGTTCACCACTCCCGGTGCAATCGCGTTAACCCGAATGCCCTCGGCGGCATATTCCATGGCCAGTGCCTTGGTCACGGATTGTAGCCCTCCCTTGGTCAAATTAGCCAGGGCTGCGGAAACGCCCGCGATTGGCTGATCGGCCAGCGTGGTGGTGATGTTGACGACAAGGCCGGACTTTTGCGCGCGCATTTGCGCAATCGCCGACTGAGTCACATAGAAAAAGCCGGCGAGGTTCGTGGAGAGCACACGGTTAAAGTCATCGGGCGTGTATTCGGTGAATGGCTTCGGAATGAAGATACCGGCATTGTTAACCAGAAGGTCGAGTTGCCCGAAGTTCTGGACGGCAGCGTCCACGACCCGCGTAGCCACGGCCTTGTCGGCAATATCGCCGTCGACGAGAACGACGTTCTCGGAACTGGTCAACGACCCGGACTTCGTGATGTTGCGTGAATTAGCTACCACCCGGTAACCCTTCTCGAGGAGGGTCTGGGCCATGCCCAAGCCTATGCCGCTGGATGCGCCTGTTACGATGGCCACCTTTTGACTAGATGTTGTGTTGTCGTTTTTCACATGATGACTTTCGGGATTTGTTTTTTGGATTTCTTAGCTCCTATGAATGCGGTTCGAAAACGAGCGACGCTCTTCGCCGATTTTCGCCCGCCTGGGTCCGTGCGAAATGCCATGAAAGGCATGCTTCGCTAAGGATTGTCCTCCTGGAGTTGAGCACTTCACTTCGACTTTTGGATCTTGGGCCGGATCGATGGTTGAGCTCATCTTTGCGAGGAGTGACGGTGTTTTGCTTTGAGGAGCCATACCGATCATTCTTGCCCCAGGCAGCCAGAGTCGGTGCGGGATTACTTCTGGAACCTCGGATACAGCGCGCCACGTTGCTCGAGCGCGATGGCCTCGGAGGCGATGCGGCTGTCCGCGTTCTCGACGCCGTGTGTGTTGTCCGACAGTGTGAGGTTCACAAACGCATCCACAACGATCAACTTGCCGACGAGTGACGGTGCATGGTTGGCCACTCCAAGGGCGACCCGCGCGCCCTTGGACAGGCCGCACATCGTACAGGTGTCGATTGGAATTTAAGCCGCCTGTTGCAGCGCGTTGCCGTTCGCTTGCAGCTTCACCTCGATATTGCCGCGCGTCGCCTTAGAGTAGGGGCAAATGGTGTGCGCTTTGGCGACGAGCGCCTCGGCCTGCGCCTGGTCGACGCCGTTCAACTCGGCGTTCAGCGTCACATCCAGGAAAGACCCGCTTTCGTCCTTGTTGAGGTTCACGGTCGCGGTTACCTTGATGTCATTGGCATTTAGGGCGATTTTCTCAAGGCCCGCCGCCGCCTTAATCGCGCCGCCGAAGCAAGCCGAATAGCCGGCCCCGAATAATTGCTCCGGGTTGGTGCCGGGGCCGTTTGACCCAGGTGGGGAAAGATTTAGATTGATCTTGCCGTCCGGACTGGTGGCTTTGCCTTCGCGGCCTGCGGTGGCGCTGGCGGTTTCGGATGCGAGTACGGCCATGGGTTCTCTCCTTAAAGTTGCGTTGCGTAGCGATTGATGGGCCGGCTACGAATCCTAGGCTGCTCCCACCTCCAGGGCGTTCGAGCCTCGTAATTCAGGTTCTGCGGCATAACAACTAATCGAACCGACCCGTTCAACTTGGTTTTGGGGAAATAATCCGACGGATTCATGGTTCGGGCGGCCAGGAACGGGCCATGTTTGTCGGCATTCCATCCGATCTGAGTGGGGGTGTAAAGGCTTTTCCCAGAGATTGCGCTTCCCTGCCCTTCTTTTTCCTACTGGGCATTCCACTCGATGAGCAATGGCCATCGGCGGTCAAGCAATTCATGAAAAAGTTCGGGATAAATTACCACGTCGCCATCGGCGCCTTCAACATAGTGGAGTATTTCGGAGGCGCGGGGATACCGAGCACCTTTGTCATTAATCGGAGCGGAAAGATTGTCGCCAGGATATCGGCTTTGCGGCGAAGGAGACCCTCGAAAGCGAAATCGCACCGCTCCTTTGAGAAATGGTGGAGGAATCGGCTCCTCCCCACCCCGCCAGAGTCTCCTCGGCGGCGCCAACTTTTGCGGGCGGGCCCCCACGAACGGGGTTCAGCTTATGGTCAAGGACTATTGAATTATTAGAACCAACCCGGAAATGCTTTGGAAACATCAGACGATCATCTTCCAAAAGGACTTCAAACATCGCTGATGTTGGCGGCAAATTAACCGCGGCGGGCTAAAATTGCTCGAAGGTTGCTGCTGGGATCAAGCGCAACACATCTTCAATTCGTTGACTACGAAGCTTTGCATTTATACCAGCGACGCTCGATAAATCGGCATTCTTTCGGAGCCAGTCGGCGATCTCATCGCCCGTTGAGGTCCGTCGGATACGTTGGAGCAGATGTTCTTCTGTAACTCCAATTCCCTCGAGAAGTAAGGTGCTTAGGCCAGGGACCGAATGGTGTAGTTAGCTGTAAGCGCCATTCTTTCCTCCCAAAAGCTGCGCGCGCAGTTTATCGATCGTGCGCGGCATCATATATAGGCCTTCCATTTTCTGGTATGGACTACGCGGAGGGTTAAGCGTTAAGTCAAGAGATTCCATTTGGAGTATTTAGGCCACTGGGGCGCTGACTTTCGTCCTCATGCCGAGGGATTCCCTATCAGGTCAGCGGCGACTGAGCCCGCCACTCTATCTGGTTGGCCTTCACCCGAGCAAGTCAGAGCAACCTTCAGCGAGGCCCGCTGCACAATGGGTTGGCCAAAGATGAAAATCACCCAACTCGCCGATCAAGTGCGCAACATTCCGCTCCGTGAAGTGCTGGAACGCTATGGTTTCCAGGCCAAGCCCGAAGGCACGACGCTCCGCGCCAAGAGCTGATGCGCGGAGTGCCGTCCAGGAATACCGTGGCAATATTCGTTGACGCCATCATATTCCGCACCGGAGGTTTATGTGCGTCGCCGTGGCGTTCGAAATCCTACTGACCTTGTATCCTGAAACTGGACGGTAGGAGTTTTAGTTTTCTGATGGTAGGAGGTTCTCGAAGGAAGGAGAGAAAATGCCACGGAAAAGACACAGCGAGGAGAGGATTGTCTACGCGCTTAAACAGATCGAAGGAGGGGCCAAAGGGCTGGAAATGTGCCGGGAGCTCGGGATCAGCGAAGCTACTCTGTATAGTTGGAAGAAGAGGTATGCAGGGATGGGAGTGAGCGAACTGAGGCGGCTTAAGCAACTAGAAGAAGAGAACCGGCGATTGAAAGGGTTGGTCGCCGATCTGACCCTTGATAAGCACATATTGCAGGAGGTGCTGCGAAAAAAGCCCTGAAGCCCGCGCGCCGGCGGCAGCTGACGCATCAGATCATAGAATGGTTTGAGGTTAGCCGCCAACGCGCCTGCGGGCTGATGCTCTTGGGACGATCAAGCTATTATTATCGAAGCCGCAGAAAGGAACATGTCGCCTTGAAAATGCGTTTGAGAGATCTGGCCATGGTGGGAGTGCGCTTTGGCTATCCGCGGCTGACCGTATTGCTCAAGCGTGAGGGCTGGCCGGTAGGAAAGAAATTGGTTTATCGGCTGTATCGTGAATTGGGCCTGCAGATGCGCACTAGGAAGCGGCGCAAGCTAGTCAGCGCTCAGCGCGCTCCGGCTCAAAGGGCTACAAAGCGCAATGAGAAATGGTCTATGGACTTCATCGCCGATCGCTTGGAAGGAGGACGCCGATTTCGGGTGTTGACCGTGATCGATCAATTTACCCGCGAGTGCCTCAAGCTCGAAGCCGCTGTGCCGATGTCGGGATCGCGGGTGGTCGAATGCTTGGAACGGGTGGCCGAGTTGAGGGGCTATCCTCAGTCGATCACGGTCGATAACGGCACCGAGTTTTGCTCGAGAGCGGTCGATGGCCGGGCCTATCGAAAAGGAGTAAAGCTCGAATTCATCCGACCAGGCCGGCCGGCGGAAAATGGCTTCATCGAGAGCTTCAACGGTCGGCTCCGAGATGAATGCCTCAACACCCATCTGTTCTGGTCGATTGAGGATGCTTGTGAGAAAATGGAAACTTGGAGGGTGGATTACAACACCCGCCGACCGCATAGCGCTCTTGCGAACTTGCCTCCGGCTGCGTTCGCTGCGAGCGCCATGCGGAGAGAAGGAAAACAACAACAGAAAATGGAGCCACTACTGGCCGGAAACTAAAATCCGACCCTGTCCAAAGATTGGAACAAGCTCATTGGTTCGCGCGGAAAAAATCGCCGCAGAGCTTGGCAAGCTGTTCCACGGCCCGAAGCTTGGCGGGGCATTCGAATTTCACGGACATCCGGCGTAACCTCCGAAGGATTGACAGAGCCTCGATGGAAGCTGCCAGTCCACCTACAATGCAAAAAAAGGAAAACGCCCCGGTTTTCGCCGGGGCATTCTCGTTAAACGGAGTTGACGATTGGGTTACTAGCGCCGTGCGCCGCCCCGGCTGAAGCTCTTATTGCGAGTGCCGCCTGCACCTGCGAAGTCTTCACGCGGACGCGCTTCGTTCACGGTAAGGTTACGGCCATGCAATGTCTTCCCGTTAAGCTGGCGGGCGGCATTCTGTGCTTCCTCTTCTGAGGACATTGTCACGAAGGCGAAGCCCCGGGACTTGCCCGTCATTCTGTCCTGCATGAGGACGGTTTCGCGAACCGTGCCGGCTCCGGCGAAAAGGTCCTGGATGTCATTTTCTGTGGTGTCGAAGGAAAGATTCCCGACATAGAGTTTGGTTGCCATATGGTTGTGTCTATCTTGTTGAGGTGAGTCTCTGCGGCTGTTTCCGGTAATCGGATTTCAAATCGCCACTGAGTGCCTCGGTTCACACCGCTACCAACACAACTAGCAATCTACCAACGCCCAAAGGGGCTCTAACCTGCGGACGGAACTAGAACAGATTTCCAGCAAAGCGCAAGAGCGATCTTGCAGTTGAAGCTCTTTTGGACGTGTTGACCCGCCTCCGATGCCTATCTGGTTTCGTGCAAGCGCAAAAGAGCAGGCCAAGCGGCGGCGTTGGGATATCCCAGCGATTACCAAGCGTAAGCCATCCGCTTGTCCTTACCTGTTACCGTCCATCAGGACAAATCATGGCTCTTGGCCCAAGAACCAAAAGAGAGCAAAACCGACCGGCTGATGCGCCCACCAATTGGGCCCCGTTACTTGAACATGAAAATGCTTCGTTAAAAACAACAACTTCAAATACTGGAGGCGCCAAAAGTGAATGCGACGGCTTGTTCACAAACCGGTTGCTCTGGTTGGCGCCAGCGCCGGAGCTTTCTTCCTACGGGACTCCGGTTGCCGCAACCTCGCCCTCCCGGCGTTTATGAACAATCCCTACCCCCTTTAGCAACAACACAAAAATAAGGAATGATCATTCCCTACAATGGGGAATTATAACTGTCGTTAGACAATTTTTGGAATTCCGCAAAAAGACATCCCTGAAAAGCGTCGGAGAACTCGCGGAGCTTGCGCCTATCTTCGTATTGCTTGCCTCGCAGGAGTTGAGCTTCGCGGACGGTCATGTTTACGCTTTTCAGGCGGCGGCGAAAATCCATAAGGTCCTGCCAAGGAGAACCCAGCATCCCGACCCCACACACTGCGGTTGCACGCGCCTTGGGAGCCCTGCTACAAACCGAGGCATGAGAAAGGTGTCCAAATACAAGATCATAGCCCGCGCCGACGAGGACGACCTAGCCAAGACTGTAAAACAAGCCTGAAGAAAAATTGGGAGCTTTATGGCCGTCGGTTTGCGTTTAACGATGGGCTCGCCCAAGCGATGGTCAAGCACGCCAAGCGCGACCTTGATCGACCGATCCCGAGCACCCTGATGCCGCCTCAGGGAACCCCGTTAACGTCAAACCCTTGATTGGACGGGCAGCCTGATACAACGATCAGTAGCTGGTCCCGATGGTTCAGAATTTTTCTGGGTTTGTTAACCTTCCTCTTCCTCTTCCTCCCGCCATGGCAGAACTCACATTGAACGGAGCTTTTATCATTCAGGTCGAGGCGGAGAAGGTTGTCTCGGGATCATGCTATTTCGACCGGGTGGCTGTAGCCGAACAGCTTCAGCCGAAGTGATCTCCAAGCACCGCCTCCGAGCTGGTTCATGCCTCTCAAAATGGCGGCGTGGATCCAAACTCGCGACCGGCGGCAGCGTAGGTATTCGCAGGAGATCCTTTATGGCGCTTGGGTGAGCCAATCCCACAGGGGCCGAAGATCCTCATCATCGAGCGCCAACCTCCCAATCTCATCAAAATCAATTGCATTGCTCAGCCGCAGTTTTGCTTCTCTATGCGCCCTGTCACACTCGCGCAGCACGCAAGTCTAAAAAGAATTAACGGTTCTCTCGGATGCCATTCACACGATTTAGAAGAACCGCTTCCATTTGCCCAACGTGCCCCTCGTGCCTCACTGCGGAGACAAGCAGAATCCACGTCGCCAGATTCTTTGGTTCGGCTTTCATAAGATCTGCGGCAACCGCGACGGCCGCCTTCCAATCCTCTGCTGCCGGGTAACCAATGACGCGTGGAGGACCTCCCTCAGCGTCTTATCCTCGCCTCTGATTTGTTCTAGGGCCGCCTGCGACGCGTCATCGAACATTCCAAGCTCAAGATATCCCCGCGAAGCTAGCACATGCCTTCCAACTCATTTTTGGACTAATGGGAAAACGCGATAGCAGCTTTGAGACAGGCGTTCTCTAGGCCCAAAATAAGCGAAAAACCGGCTTGAAGTGCGCCGGGTCGCTTGGGTCGTTTTTTTCGAGATCTTTGCGAGCGATTTTTGTTACCGAACCGTACGGTGCTGCAGCATAAAGGGGTTCGAACGCGAATTTCGGCGTTCGGCATCGTGCCGAGGGAGCGGTTATGGCATTATCGGAGAGTTTGCCTCTCTCTTATTGACACCAATTGGAGTCGTATCTGGATCGTTTTGCTTTGCTAAGTGGCACGGAGTTGATCCGGGCGTTGAACGCCTGCGAAATGCTCTCCTTATTTGTATTGCCAAAGAGGTTTCCCAATTCGTCGGACGCACCAGCATCCGGTTTTATGCTCTTCTAGACGAACAGCGGAATCACCTCGAGCCGTGCGGTCTGCTCGCGCAGCGCCTCGTCGTGCGGTGCCGAGGCGAAACGGCTGGCAGCGTCGAGCACCTTCGGCAGGAGGTGAATGTCGCCCACAGTTGATAGGAAGATCCCGGGACGCCCGAGAACCCAGTGAACAGCGGTATCGATATCGCCCTGGCCCTCGAACGGTTCGTACCATGTGGCGCGTGTGTGGTCGCGACCCCACCACGGGCGACGCGCGATCGACTTGATCGTCTGCACCGCCACGTTCCGCTCGCTGCATACGGCAACGAGTCGATCGAACGCGGCAGCATAGTGAGAGTCTTGCATCATGATGTAACTGTAAGGAAGCAAGACTGTGTCGAACTCGAAGCGCTCGAGACTGCGCAGGTGCGTCGCCGCGATCTGACTGCCGTGCCCGGTAACCCCTATGAACCGCACCAATCCCTGCTCGCGTGCTTCGACACAAGCATCCAAAGCGCCCTTCGGACTCAGCGCGATATCCCACTCGATCGGGTCAGCGAGGCTGTGGAGTTGGATCAGATCCACCCGCTCCACTCCCATACGCTCGAGGGAATCGTGGATGTCGCGCTTGGCGTCGTCATACGTGCGCCCGCCGGTCTTGGTTGCGAGGAAGAAGCGCCCGGGGTGCTTTAGAAGCCAAGGGGCGATCCGCAATTCCGCGTCACCATAGCCGGCCGCGACATCGATATGATTGACGCCATAGCGCAGTAGCAGTTCGAGCGTTTGATCCGCTTCGTCCTGCGTGACTTTCGACAAAGCCGCCCCGCCAAAGATGGCCCGCGTGCTCTCGTGTGCCGTGCGGCCGAAGAGCTGTCTCGCAATCATGGCTGCCTCCCCCATCGGAAAAGCAACATCGGTAGGGATGTGACCATTGCTATTCGAGGCGTAGCTTCTTGTAGCGAAAACGTCAAATCCTTATCACGGCTGCGGCGCCGGATCTCCGTCGAGCCTCCTGGAACGCCACGCCCGCCGACGCCCACCTAGTGTTCGGGTACTGACGCGTCTTTACAACGCGCGACTTTTCGAGGATTTGGTCGACGCGCTTGGGTCCAGACGAAGGGTTTTGGGGTTGGTGCTGTTGTGATGAGTATAAAGTTGGATCGCTTGGATGAGATCGACGACGCTCTTAATGGATCCGCGTCGCCTCTGCGTTTTGTGTCATTTCAGCAAACCAACGCGCGAGGGGATTAAGCCAAGAGGAACTCGTTGGGTCAGGTGTAGAGGAAGCGAGGGTGTTTCTCTATCCAGCCTTTGACGCTGGGATACCCATGGGCGGCGTAGCCGCAGTCTTTTGCCATCGGAGTCGGCAATGAACGCACCCAAACGCCGATCCAAGCATCTTGTCTTCCGAGGTGGAAAGCGTCGCACGCTGATTCGATGACCAGATCAAGACGATCTTCTTACAATCCCTTTTACTAGGTCCAGGTGCCGAAGCTCAAGACCAGACCTTCAATCCCGAGACAACCAATTGTCTGTATTACATGTCCATTTCTTGGCGCCTCGCGTGACTGACTCAGGGCAAAAGATTCGGAAGTATCACAATAGTTTCGCAGCCTTCTCGGTGGTGAACTTTCACGCCGTCGGCCAAGGCGTCGGAAGGGTCGACAATGATGCGGTCTTCGGGGCTGACGCCCTGGGTCGCTTCGACGGTTGTACCAAAATCGTGGCCGACCGTCACGTTCCTGAGGTGGACGATGCCGTTTCCGTCGACAATCTCGACCTGGCGGCCGTTACTTCGAAAAAGCAGGGCATTTGAAGGAACGACCATGGTCGCTTGACCGGGAGAATGAGATGAACCTGGGCATAAGCGCCGGGGAAGAGCCGCCCGTCCGCATTGGGCACCTGCACCTCTGTAAGGAGCGTACGGGTAGCCGGATCGATCGCCCCGGAAAATATTGGTGATCCGGCCCTCGAATTTTTCACCCGGAAACTCCTGAAGTTGCAGATAGGCTTTGGTGCCCTTGCTGACCGCCGGGCTGTCAGCCTGCGGCACGTCGATGAACACACGCAGGATGTCGGTGCGCGCGAGACGGAAGAGAGCCTTGGCATTATCCGGTGTGGAATCCGTGCCCGTCGTGATGAGATCGCCAAGGCCGTTGAGCTTTTGGAGATCGAGAGCGATCGTGATTTGCCGCACTTTCCCGCCATACGGCCAGGGGATGCTCGCGCCGGGCACGGTCGCCAGCAGGGTGCGGATGTTGTTCATAGTAAAATCGTTCAATTGCTGCTCGGAAAGCCCCTCGCCGCTCAGCCCAAGTTGCAGGATCGGCACGCTCGAGGCGTTGTAGGTGATCACGAGCGGCGGCGTGACGCCCGCCGGCGTCTGCCGGGTGATGGTCTGAGCAATGGCCGTCACCTGCGCCAACGCGGCCTCGATCTTCGCCGATGGCTGGAAGAAGACCTTGATGACCCAGACGCCATTGAACGACTGGCTCTCGATGTGCTCGATGTCATTGACCGTCGTCGTGAGCGCCCGCTCGTAAACGGACGTGATGCGCCCCGCGAATTCCGTCGGGGGCATGCCGGTGTATTGCCAGACGATGCTGACGACAGGAATGTTGATGTTTGGAAAAATGTCTGTCGGCGTTCGCAGAATCACCAGTGGACTCACGATCAACAACAACAGTCCCGCGACAATGAACGTATAAGGCCGACGAAGCGCCAGTTGGACGATCCACATAACACTATTGTTTCTGCCCGACTCCGGCGGTTGATTTGCTTTCTCCATTCGCACCCTTTGCAGGCGCATCCGGGCTTCTCAGAAAATTGACGACACGACCGAGGCCGACATAGAATCTCCAACACTGCTGGCATAAGCCATTCTGTTCCACCCACTCGGGGTTCAGAGCTTTGATCATTTCCACGGTGGATGCGTGGTCGTCGTGCTCACGGATAAGGCCTCCGGGAATTTCCGCTACCCGCGCGGACTCAAGGCACAACGGGCAAACCCGATTGCGCAGCATCTCAGGATGCGGATCCAACCCGCCTCGGCCCCGCGCCATCGATTCCCGGATGGCCTTCAGCAATGATTCGTCGCTGAACGGCTTATGCAGAAAAGCGGCTGCTCCTCTCATCATCGCCGATGTTTGCTCGCTCTCCGTCGCGTGTCCTGAAATGAAAACAATCGGGCGCCCAACTTGCATCGCCGCCAGATGTCTCTGCAGCTCCAATCCACCCATCCCCGGCAAACGAACATCGAGGATCAAGCAGGCAGTCTCATCCCACCGGCCCCGTCTGAGGAAGTCTTCGGCAGAGGCATGCTCCTTCGTCTTGTAGCCGACCGATCTTATTAAGCTGCTGAGCGATTCGCGGACGCACGCTTCGTCGTCTACGATCGAGATCAACGATTCTTTTCTTTCATTCGCGGCCATCGGTTTCATCCAAGCGAAATTGCCCGAACCGACTCGCTCCTCAATGATACGTTAGTATGAACCCGCTTTACTCGGAGTTGCAGCGAAGGTTCTGCCGGCCGGCCAATTCACTTGTCCAGCGACGCCCAAGGTAGCGGCTAGCGGCTCGGTCCCAATCTCTCTGCCATCCTCACTAAGTCGGCTTCCATTCTGCGCAGCAGCCGGCCACGCTGAATTTTTCGAGGTAACCTCACTTTTCTGAAAACGCGGGGCGAAAAGAGTAATTTGTGGCTTCTCATTCACTGCTTGATTGTTCCTTTGAGCAAACAGACCACCATGCGCGACGTTGATCCACCACTGACAGTCGAGGAGACGCTGGCTGGCATGCGCCGGAATCTCCAAATGCTTTATCAATGCAATCGGGCGCTGATTCGCGCCACGGAGGAGTATGAACTGTTGCAGTCGGTTTGTCAGATTCTGGTCGATGTCGGAGGATTGCGGATGGTTTGGATCGGCTACCGCCAGTTCGATCGGGAGAATACAATTCGTCCTGTCGCTATCGCTGGATACGATGAGGGATATGTGGAAACCGTCAAAGGCACGTGGGCGGATAGCGAAAGAGGTCACGGTCCTCTCGGGACTGCCATTCGAACTGGCAAGCCGTGCTGGACCAGGGATATTCGAAGGGATGCCAATTTCGCGATCTGGAAGGGTGAAGCTCTAAAACGGGGCTATGGCTCTTCCATCGCTCTCCCGTTAAGATCTGATGGCGAGCCATTTGGCGCCTTCTCCCTTTATGCGGCGGAGCCAGACGCGTTCAACGAGAGCACACTCGAGCAGTTCACGGAACTGGCTAACAATCTGGCGTATGGAGTGATGGCGCTCCGTACCCGTGAGGAGCGCAAACATGCGGAAGATAAGTTGCGGCGCAGTGAGAGTTACCTGGTCGAGGGAGAGAGACTGAGCCACACAGGCAGTTGGGCTTTGAATATTTCCTCCAGGGAGCTCTTCTGGTCACAGGAAAATTATCGGATCTTCGGTCTCGATTCAGGGACAGCTCTGAATAGGGATTTGCTAACGCACTTTCATCACCCCGAGGACCGGCTCTTTGTCAAGCAGACGATTGATACCGCAATTTGTGAAGGAAGAGATTTCGAAATGGACTCGCGCATCGTTCTTCCCAATGGTTCGGTAAAGCACGTGCACACTGTGGGCCATCCCGTCTTCAACGAGTCCGGTGAGCTCACTGAGTTTATTGGAGTGGTGATGGACACCACCGAGCGCAAGCGCTCCGAAGAAGCGTTGCGAGAGGCGCAAGCGGAACTGGCCCGCGTTGCGAGGGCGACGACGATGGGCGAACTGACAGCTTCCATCGCCCATGAAGTCAATCAGCCGCTAGCCGCGGTCGTTGCCAACGCCAATGCCTGCCTGCGTTGGCTCGCCGCCGAAACGCCGGACCTCGATGAGGCGCGAGCGGCCGCGCAGCGGATCGTTCGGGATGGGAATCGGGCAAGCGATGTGATCGCTCGGATCCGAGGGTTCCTGAAAAAAGGAGAACCGGTCACGGTCAAGCTGAGCGTCAACGATGTCGTTCGGGAAATCATCATGTTAGCGCAGGGCGAAGTGCTTCGGCGCGACGCATCGCTACTGACGGAATTGGCGGACGGACTACCAGCCGTGTCGGCGGATCGTGTGCAACTGCAACAGCTACTTTTGAACCTGATGATGAACGCCCTCGATGCGATGAGCGCGGTGACGGACCGACCGCGCGTCCTTCGTATTCGCACAAGCACCTGCGAATCAGCGGCGATTCTGGTCGCCTTGCGGGATTCCGGCGTCGGGCTGAACCCGGAGCAAATGGAGCGGCTGTTCGAGGCGTTCTACACGACGAAGCCCGAGGGGATGGGCATGGGATTGTCCATCAGCCGCTCGATCGTCGAAATGCACGGCGGGCGCTTGTGGGCTACGCCCAACGACGGCTCCGGCGCGACCTTTCAGTTCACATTACCGATCGAGCAGGGAGGCGCAGTGTGAAGCCACCCGAGAAGACCGCCGGCCCCATCGTTTTCGTTGTTGATGACGACGCTTCGGTCCGCGAGGCGCTCAGCAGCCTAATCCGGTCCATCCGGCTACGCGTCGAAGCCTTTGCGTCCGCAAGGGAATTCCTTGCGCGCGTCGCGCGTCCAGTCGAAGGGAAATACGAACGAATGGCCGGGAGGCAATTCCTGCGGCGGAAAGTGCCGGAAGCGCCCGCGTGCCTCGTGCTCGACGTGCGCCTGCCGGGGTTGAGCGGACTGGACCTTCAGCGCGAACTGGCTGAGGCGAACAGTCACATCCCGATCATTTTCATCACCGGCCACGGCGACATTCCGATGAGCGTGCGCGCGATGAAGGCCGGCGCGGCCGAGTTTCTGACAAAGCCTTTCCGCGACCAAGATTTGCTGGATGCGATTCAGTTAGCGATCCTGCGCGACCGCGAAGCACTTGCGCAGCGGGCCGAGTCGGCCGAACTGCAAGACCGGTACGGGTCGCTTACACCGCGCGAACGCGAAGTGATGGGCCTGGTCGTCCAAGGCATGCTAAACAAGCAAGTCGCCGGCGAACTCGGCACGAGCGAGATCACAGTAAAAACGCAACGCGGCCAAGTGATGCGCAAAATGAAAGCCGCTTCGCTCGCTGATTTGGTTCGGATGGCTGAAAAACTCCGAAGCGAAACGGCGTCGTAAGCGCTTCTACGCTCGTCGCCCGGCCGGCAAGCGTCGCCAACCTTACCAGGATTCGTCTCAATCCTGGGAATGAGTCAGATCAAACCTAGGTATAATAGATCGCCGAGTCGTTCCGGGGTTAGTTTGCGGCCATGAAAAGCATCCGGGCGGCTGAAACAACTTCGCGCCGTTGTCGATCGTCCGGATCGCCCGACGGTAGCACGAGGCTTCGGACCGCAGCGCAGACTGCCAAATCATGATGACTCTTCGAATCGTCGCTACGTCCGTTCTGATTCTTGTCTGCTACTTCATCATCGGGCTTCAAATGGCCGTGGTGCCGGGGTTTGTCCATTGGCGGCTTGGTTACAACCCGGTGGCTGCGGGCCTAGCCGTCAGTGTGCAGTATGTGGCCACTTTGCTGAGCCGGCCCATCGCCGGCCGAATGGGTGATTCGGTGGGCGGCAAATCTACTACCTGTTCCGGCCTGGTGATTTGCGCTGCGAGCGGCGGTCTCTTTTTTTTATCCGCCAATCTGAGTGATCTTCCCGTGGTTAGCTTGTGCTTGTTAATGCTGTGCCGATTGATCCTCGGCGTGGGTGAAAGTTGTGTTGCGACCGGCGCCACGCTTTGGGGAATGGGTCGTGTCGGAGCAGTGTACACGACACAGGTTATTTCGTGGAGCGGTATTGCCTCATACGGCGCGCTGGCGGCCGGAGCGCCTGCCGGTTTGTGGCTTGAAAACAGCATGGGCGCAGGCGCCATCGGCCTTGTCAGCGTGGGCACGGCGGTTGCCGGGTTTTTGTGGGCTTCGAACATTAGGGCCATTCCGATATTGCCCGGCAAGGAATTGGGCTTCCGGCAAGTCTTTGGGAAAGTGTTTGCCCACGGACTCAGCCTTGCCTTGGCGGGCGTGGGATTCGGCACCATCGCCTCGTTTATCACGCTCTATTTTGCCAGCCGGCACTGGCAGAACGCCGGGCTCTCTCTAAGTCTTTTCGGCATCTGCTTCGTTTCCGCCCGGTTGCTCTTCGCGAACACCATCAACAGATGGGGCGGATACCGGGTCGCCATCGTTTCGCTGGCGATCGAGTGTCTAGGACTGGTCGTACTTTGGCTCGCCCCGCTACCACCCTTGGCCCTGGCAGGGGTTGCGCTGACCGGTTTTGGTTTTGCGCTGGTCTTCCCAGCCCTCGGGACGGAGGCAGTGCAGAGCTTCCCACCTCAGAATCGTGGTTCGGCACTGGGCGTCTATACCGCCTTTGTGGACTTGTCGCTCGGGATTTCCGGACCGGTGGCGGGTGTCATCGTGAGTGAGCTCGGATACTCGCCGATCTTTCTCTTCGCGGCGGTAATTGCTGGCTCAGGTCTGACGGTGTCTTTTCTCCTTTATCGGAAGCATTCCAAGTATCCGGCCATAGGCGGGGAGATCCGGGAGAGCCTCCGATTTCCACGACAAAACACCGCTCTTAACGCTTTCACAGCTCCCTGCAAGATCGCCAAAGCAGGAAGCAATTTCCAAGCGCAAACCTCATCAAAACGAGTACCCCAAACTGCCATGAAAGAATCCGGCTTATCGATCGCTACCCCTCTCTGTTCGCGCCTCCCTTTACGCCAAGGAGATTTTACTTCAACAATTCACTAAGAACCTGTGAAAAAATTAGAAAGCTCCGCGCGAGAGCAAGAAAGGCCGTCTGGCAAGGCGCACGCGAGGCACGCATCCCCGCAGCGGGCTGTAACCGAGCGGGCAACGCGGCCAGGCGGCCTTTCTTGCTCTCGCCCACAGGGTTGCGTGTCTTTTTGGCTTGGCCTGCGTTGCTCGGGCGGGGCAACACCGCTGCGGGTATTGCCGCCGCCCTCACGTCTTGGCCAAGCCAAAAATCCAGCAGCAACGCGGCACTTTGTAATTTTTTCACAGATCTAAGTGTCGAAAGGCACTGTTATGAACATCTCAATGCCAGGCTTTGGAATCATCGGAAGCGCATTGGAAAAAACTGACTGACGACCCATGTCATGCGGTGTTGGAACCGGACACTGGAGGATTTGCCGACATCCACGCCTCGGCCTCGAGGCCGTCGAAGGAGCGGAGGCGATCTTTGTGGTTGTCGCCGACGCACCGGCCGCGCAGTTCGTGCTGGATCAGATCGAATCGAAACTCGGGCTGTGTCAACTAATTATCCGGTCGAGCACGATTTTCAGCCAAATGGACTTTGCGGTTCGCCAAACAGGTGCGGAGAACCGGAGCGCTGTTTTTGGAGCGCCCTTCACTGGAAGCAAACTCGCGGCAAACCGTCGATCCAGCTTGGAGGGGAGCCTGCTGTCGCCGAAAAGGCGCGCCCCGATTCTTGAATCCCATATCGAGCGCGATTCTGCACATCGGCCGACTGGGTAAGGCTTCCTCGCTCAAACTGGCGATGAAAATGAATAGCGCCAGCATTGCCCAAGCCTTATGCGAGAGCCTGACTCTGTGTCGGTCCGCGGGCATTTCGGATGAGACCTACTTCGAACCCCTGTCTCGCAACGTGGCCCTTTCCGGCCTGTCCGAACTCAAAGAGCCGAAGCTGCGAGAGCACGACCACACTACGCAATTTTCCCTCAAGCATATGGCAAAAGACCTGCGCCTGTCAGTGGAGACGGCACAGGATCTCTCGCTCCTGCTCGGACAAACCGAACACCTCAAAGAAGCCTACGATCAAGGCAGAGGCCGGGTGGAAGAACTATGATTTTATCGGCCTCGTCCGGATTCCCGAAAAACAGTGAAGCAAACAGCGTCCCTTGTGTTACCTCTTGACAGAAACTCGGACCCAGATCCACACGACGTTTCACGTGAAAATAGTGAGTATTTTTTCTGAACTAGCGGCCCCATGGTTCGACGCCGGTGACGATGAGGACTCCCGTCGCCGCAGACTCATCGATGGCGAGGCCGATGAGATGATCCTGGCAGCCCTGTTCCAAGGGATACGGTGCCGGACCGTCTCCGCGAGCCCAAGCGCCAGTGGCTGTCAGCAACGACGCCAGTGCGATCTCTTCGTCCATGAGCCTGAGACCCAAATAGGGATTGCGGTAGACGACGTCGCCTTCGAAGGAGATGTGTTCAGTATCGTAACCGTCGAGATTCAGATCGTATCCGAGCTGCGAGCGGGTAATGGGAGACTTCAGGATCGTTCGCTCTCCGGCAAGCCTCACAACGGTATCGTCAGCAATTTCTCCGTGACTGCCACGAATAATGATACGCCGGAGGCGCAACTGGTTGTGCCATTGGTTAGCGGTAAAATCATACAGTCCGGACGCCCAGCCAAAGTCCATGATGGCTAAGGTTGTCGCTGCGTCCTTGGGAGTGTCATCTCCGGTCCAGCCTGCTCGACTCAGCGGGTCGACCAGAGGCGCGGTGAAGCGTGAGGCAGAGACCTTGACGGGCTCAAAGCCGACCCCCAACAAGCCTCTGATCATCGACACCGCGTGGTAGTTGTGCGTCGAGGAGACCTGCACCGCGGTGGGCTGCCCGATCATGCCGCGAGTGACAAGCTCTCTCCGTGCGGCATGACCCGGCATTAGCAGGTACTGCTCGGCCACCTGCACGAAGTCATGGCTCCCGACCTGCGCCCACAGTTTCCGCAGTCCATCGAGGTCAGGAGCCGGTGGCGTCTCACTGAGGACGTGAACGCCGGACTCAACCAGTGCGGTGACCACCTCCGGATTAGCGGATGACGGTACGCAGCTGATCACGAAGTCCGGGCGCCGGCTGTGGACCAGTTCCGTGGGAGACAGGAAGGCGGGGACACCCCACCGCCGGGTAAGTTGTTCAGCAGCTTCCGGACGGCGGACCGAGGCTCCCACCAGCGTCAGTCGATCGGACAGCAGTCGCGCCAGGCGGACGAAGAACTCCGCGCGCCAACCGGTACCGACGACGCCGAAGGTGAATGGCGTGCTCATGTGGTGATCCTCGTGACTTTTGCTGGCTTAATTATCAGCTTTGGCAAGCGCCTTCTTAGCGATTGGCGGGGCGACGCACCAGCCGGCTTGAGCGGCGACCTGACGACGTTTTGTCATTCGGCCGCGTATCCACTGGCCGCTGCCGTCCAATCCGCCAGACCAAAGGCCCCCCATTTGCCAGATCTCGCTGAACGGAAGATTGCTTGGATGACGGCTGTGCTTTGGCACGGGGCCGAAAACTTCTTCTGCCCTCCCGCGGCGATAGATATTGGCATGAGGTCACCACGCGTAAGCCTTGGGTGCTTCACCCCCCGGACCTGGAAAGATCTCGTCGAGCCTTTTCAAGGTTTCTTCATCAAGCGTGACTTCCGTGGCGCGCAGAGTCGATTCCAGTTGCTCAATAGTTCGGGGGCCGATGATCGGCGCCGCCACGATCGGATTGTGCAAGAGCCAGGCCAGGGCTACGGCGGCGGGTGGTTCGCCCAATTGTTTGCATAGAGTCTCATATTGCTCCAGCTTGGTTCGATTCTCATTGATCTCCTTGAGCGTTTCGTCACTGGCACGCCGGCCGCTTGCCAGCTTTTCCAACGCGCCGCCCAAAAGACCGCCACCCAAGGGGCTCCACGGGATCAGTCCAAGACCGTAGTATCTGCAGGCAGGGATTACCTCCAGTTCCACAATGCGGTTGTTGAGATGGTAAATGCTTTGCTCGCTGGAAAGTCCGGCCAAACCGCGCTTAGAAGCCTCCTGGCAAGCCGTAGCGATGTCCCATCCCGCAAAGTTGCTGGAACCCACGTAGACCACCTTGCCTTGGTTGCCCAGTTGCCCAAAGGCCTGCCAGGTCTCGTCCCAGGGGCAGTCACGGTCTATGTGGTGCATTTGGTAAAGGTCGATGTGATCGGTCTGGAGCCGCTTCAGGCTTCCTTCGCAGTGCTTGCGGATCTTGTACGCCGAAAGGCTGCGGCCGTCTGTGTTGGGTTCTGCCAGGTTGGCCTTGCGCTTGACAGGATTGAAGACCTTCGTGGCCAGGACAACCGCGTCCCGGCGGCCGCCTCCCTGGGCAAACCAGCGTCCCAGAATCTCCTCGGTGTCGCCCTGCTCTCCACCCCAACCGTAGATGTCAGCGGTGTCGAAGAAGTTGATCCCGAGCTCTAAGGCACGATCCATGATTTTAAAACTCTCTTCCTGGCTCGTGTGCCAGCCGAAGTTCATGGTGCCAAGGCAGATGTTGCTCACCAACACCCCGTGCTTGCCTAAACGCTTATGTTCGATTGCCATATTCAATAGTCTTTGTTGTTCGCTTTCGCGATATGCTAATATTCTGTTTCCTCGCTGAAACGCCTTTTCTTGTCTTGTCTACCTCTTGAGGGTCTAGGCGAGCGATTCGGCCATTGTGCGCATCTGAATCTGGATAATCCGCGATTTGGCGGACTGCGTACAGGCCAGGAGGACTGCAGAAGCAACGTCCTCCGGATCCAGCATGTCCGACTGGGCCACACTCTGCTCAGTGCGCCCTTTCCCCAATGCGAATTCGGTCTTTACCCCTCCCGGGCAAATCACACCCACCTTGATGCCACTCGGCCGCAGTTCCTTGTCCAGTGCCTGGGCGAATCCGACCTGAGCGAACTTTGTCATGCAATAAACGGCCTCCCCGGCGAAGCCGTAGACGCCGGCCATTGACGAGATCATCAAAATGGTGCCGGAAGCCTGGGCCAGCATTAAGGGGACCGCGTGGCGGGTGAAAAGAAAGGTTGATCGTACGTTTACGTCCATCAGCTCGTCGTAATCCTCCGCGCTGGTGTCTACAAGATTCTTGTAATTCCCGGCGCCCGTATTGTTGACTAAGATGTCGATGCGGCCAAATGCATCGGTCGCCGCCTTGACGGTCCGAACCGCCGTCTGCTCTTCACGGGCGTCGCCTGTGACAGTGACGGCGTCTGTTCCGAGCGATTCAGCCTCCTTTTTCAACCCGTCGAGGCGTTCCTGTCGACGCGCGGTGAGGACGAGCCGTGCGCCTTCACCGGCCAACGCGCGGGCACAAGCTTGTCCAATACCGGCGCTCGCCCCGGTGATGAGTGCTACTTTTCCTTGGAGTTTGTTTGTCATATTTTTTTTGGTCCTGTTATTGTTGAAACATTGCTGAGTTTTCTGCGGCGCCATTTTGTCAGACGGTCACTTCGCTCGACGCTGGGATTTCCGTTTTCTCCTGGCTCGTGAGCCGCAGCGTGCCTGCGTTCATGACGCCATTTGCCTGCTTCGCGCTACGGGCACCGACGATCGCCCCGGTCACCGCCGGGTGGGCGAGCGTCCATGCTATGGCGACTTCGCCGGGCAAACGGCCATGCTTTGCCCCGACCGCGCGGAGACGTTCGACAAGCGCCAGATGCTCCGAAAGTCTCGGTTCCTGGAAGCTGGGATGGCGCTTGCGCCAATCATCATCCGGGAGTTCGGCGATCCGCCGGCGCGTCATTTTGCCGGTCAGTAATCCCGAAGCCATCGGCGAATAGACGATCACGCCAATTCCCTCGCGCTGGCAGAAGGGCAGGATTTCCTCCTCAATGTCGCGGCGGATTAGCGAGTAGGGAGGTTGTAGCGACGTAATTGGCGCGATCGCTTGCGCGCGCTTCATCTCCTCGACGTTGAAGTTCGACACGCCTATCCAGCGCACTTTGCCTTCTCTCTGGAGCTGAGCCATCGCTGTCCATCCCTCTTCGAGTTCTGCAGTGTCGTCAACTGGCCAATGGATCTGGTAAAGATCAATAGCTTCCACGCGTAGACGCCGCAGACTGTCTTCACACTCGCGGCGAATCGAGTCTGCCTTGAGCACTTCATGAATCTTGCCAGTGCCATCTCTGCGGAGTCCACACTTGGTGAAGACGTAGGGCCGAGCACCAGGCCACTCCCCGAGCGCGCGCGCGACGACTTCTTCAGAGTGGCCGAGACCGTACGCAGCGGCGGTATCGATCCAGTTAACTCCGAGCTCCAGTGCCCGGTGGATGGCGGCGATCGACTCCTTGTCGTCTTGAGGACCCCAGCCGAACTCCCAACCAGAGCCACCAATGGCCCATGCGCCGAAGCCAACCTGCGTAATCGACAGGTCTGAATTACCGAGCTTTTTCCTTTGCAGCTTGTTCATACTTATCTCCTATCAGCTTTGTGTTGTTGTTTGTTTCCGCCAAGCTAGCCGCTAGGAAAGGACGAATCTATTATACCTTGGTAGCATGCTAGTGTGATCCTTTTAATATCCGCTTCGGCTTGGTATGATTGACCAGCATTCTCTATTGTCGATTGTGCATCAAGCTAAGGGCTGCCATGGACAACGAGGTTCATTGATCAGTGAGAGCCGAAGAACGTTGGCGGCCTGGGCCGCGATCTCTATACTCTTTACGAATGCAATCGGGCACTGATCCGCGCCAGCGACTGGCACAGGCTGTTTCAGTTGGTTTGTCAGATTCTCGTCGAGGTCGGCGACTGCGCAAATAGAGGGGCAATGCTATCGAGCTGCGCAGCGAGTTCGCCGCGTTTTACCCACTTCCTCCACCACTATCCGCGCGAGACGCAATACGGGTCGACAGGACCGAGCGGTAAACTCCGGGGACCTCCCTGGCCGGCCTTTGCCGGCGCGGTTTTTTGGCGAATTGTTCGCCATTCGCGTGACTAGAGACTGACAGCCCGAGCACGCCCCGGGGCTTTATGTGTCAATCGAATCCTATACCTTGTGAGAATCATGTCACCAACAATCGGACGAAGCCGACAAGCAGGCGTGCTCGCCGCAATTCGCCGCATACATGGAGAGAACCCGGGATCAGGAAACGCATTTGCATAGGCATCGAACAGGCATTGTGAAGTCAGGCAACTACTCCTACGTCGGACGCCAACTCACCGACCGGTTTCGCCTGGGGCTATAACGGCAGCGGCCCCGGTCAGTCAGTTCAAGAGATTAGGCTCGCCTGTCAACGCTGCGGCACAGGGCGAAGTGCCGCCTTGCTGCTGAATTTTTGGCTTGGCCAAGGCGTGAGGGCAGCGGCAATACCCGCAGCGGTGTTGCCGATGCATTGCATCGCCCTGCGGACTGCCTTCGGCAGGCTGTCTCCCTTCGGTCGGCTGTCCCGCCCGAGCAACGCAGGCCAAGCCAAAAAGACACGCAACCCTATGGGCGAGAGCAAGAAAGGCCGTCTGGCCGCGTTGCCCGCTCGGTTAGCCCGCTGCGGGATGCGCCCTCGCATGCGCCTTGCCATACGGCCTTTCTAATCTCGCGCGGCGCTTTGCAATTTTTTCACAGGTTCTGAGACCTAGTAGGCGGTCAGCGTATCTTGTGAAGCTGGCGCTCTTGGGCCGCGGTGGCGACTCGCCCGAAGAGCGAATTTTTCACTCACAGAGTTCTCTTTGCCCATTTCTTTTACCGCCTTTGCCCGCCGACGTTTTCAGCAGTTTCTTGGCTGTCTCTGGCAGCCATTGGGAAACTAATTGGCTAGGCCGATCCGATCAGGATGCCTGTCAGAAAGACCAGGACTCCGCCGACAACCACCTGGAAGGCTGCGGCAAGCAAAGGCGTGTCCATGTATTTGTGCCGGATCCATGAGATGGCAGCGAGTTCCAGACCCACAACCACGACAGCGACCAGCATTGCGACATGAAAGTTGGTGATGAGGAAGGGCAGCGTATGGCCGACGCCGCCCATTGTCGTCATGAGTCCGCAAACTACCCCCCGAATGACGGGGCGTCCGCGCCCACTGAGGACACCGTCGTCGGAAAGTGCTTCTGCAAAACCCATGCTAATACCGGCTCCGATGGAAGCCGCCATGCCGACCAGGAAGGCATCCCAACTGTCCCGCGTGGCAAAGGCCGCCGCGAAGACAGGAGCCAGCGTCGAGACAGATCCATCCATGAGCCCTGCAAGACCCGGTTGAATAACCTGGAGAACAAACATTCGCCGGTGGGTTTGATCCTCTGCCTTCCTCGCCCCGGACTCTTCCAATTCCCGGTTGAGTTTGCCCGCGAGGTCTTCATGGACCTGTTCAGCAACAGCCAGTTCATCGAGCAGTTTGCGCACCGAGAGATTGGTCGTTCGCTTGGCGGCGGTTCGGTAAAAACGCATCGACTCGAGTTCCATCAACTTAACCTCCTTTCGCACCTGCTGAACGCTCAGCACTTTGGCGAGCCAAACGGGTTTCCGGCGAAGAAACCCCTTGACGTCCTGCCTTTGAAGAAAAGGAATGTGCTCTCCACATTGGGCGCGGCAGGTATCCATGAGTTTCTGGGCATGCACTAGTTCTTCGTCCCGCATGATTTCGAGCATTTTCGCGGTGTCCGGGTAATCCGCCTTCAGCCGGTCGGCATAATCCCCGTAAATACGCGCGTCGTCCTCTTCCAGGGAAATAGCCAAAGCCAAAATCTCCCTTTCGCTCAATTCGGAAAATGATTTGGCCATGCGCTCAGGGTGCCCAGTGCTTTTCTTGTAGTTCTACTCAACTCAAAAGATTTCCCAAGCCGGATGCCGAAGAATCTGCGAGCGAACTCTCGGTCGAAAGTTGATACCTGTATTGATGTGATAAACGAATGAGATTCTAGTTAAGCAATGTTTTCGCGCCCTGATGCCCGGTTTTGAGGCGTGCCCTTCGTCTCCGCCTTGTTTCGCACGCCTTATGGAAATGGTTTGAGGCACGAACGCGGAGGGCTGCGCGGAAGTTTGCGCGCCGGCGACACTGAGGACCTGTGGAAAAATTAGAAAGCGCCGCGCGAGAGCAAGACAGGCCGTAGGCAAGGCGCACGCGAAGGTGCATCCCCCCAGCGGGCTGTAACCGAGCGGGCAACGCAGCCAGACAGCCTGTCTCGCTCTCGTCCACAGGGTTGCGTGTCTTTTTGGCTTGGCCTGCGTTGCTCGGGCGGGACAGCCGACCGAAGGGAGACAGCCTGCCGAAGGCAGTCCGCAGGGCGATGCAAGGCATCCGCAACACCGCTGCAGGTATTGCCGCCGCCCTCACGCCTTGGCCAAGCCAAAAATCAGCAGCAACGCGGCGCTTTGTAATTCTTTCACAGGTTCTGAGTCTCTACCGAGCGGGTGTTTGAGGGCTCCTCAAGCCCGGGAATGGCCTGGATATCTGGCGGGGACTTCACGATGGGGCAAAATGGCGAGAATGGCCCGGCTAATGGCGGCCTGCAAAACTGGCGAAGATTCTCGAACCGTTCGCAGATTGGTTTTCATGTTGATGGTTTTCAGTGAGTGCTTCATTGGAATTTGCTGTTTCAACTTCCTTAACTCGCCTCGTCGGCTCCAAAAAGGTAGCGATTGAATTCCAGCGTCATTTCTGGCTTTCCGGCGGAGTCCTTTGCAACCACGAATGGGGGGAGGCGTTTTGGTCACGCCTCGACCTCAGGACTCATTGGGACGGTAAACTGGAACGTCGCGCCCGATTCCGCATTTGGGGTGGCCCAGAGGCGACCGCCATGAGCCTCAATGATAGAACGGCTGATCGATAACCCCATGCCCATCCCTTCTGTCTTAGTCGTGAAGAACGCTTCAAAAAGGTGCTCCGCGTGCTTCGGGTCCAGCCCGATGCCGGAATCGGTCACACTGGTCAGGACTTGGTCTGGATCGTTCCGTTGCGTTTTGATCAGCAATTGTCGCGACTCATTGCCGACCGAACTCATAGCTTCAATACCATTCATGACCAGGTTCAAAATCACCTGCTGTAATTGGACGCGATCCCCCAGAACCAGTGGCAGGTTGGCCGCAAAGTCGGTCCGAAGCGAAACACGACGGCGCCCGGCTTCGTTCTGTGCGAGAGCCACCGTCTCTCGGAGGACTTCGTTGATATCCAACGGAAGCATATTCGTAGCCGTTCGCTTCAAGAGGGCACGAATTCTGGCGATGATGTCGCTCGCACGCTTGCCGTCGCGAATGATGCGCTGCACAGCGTCTCTAGCCTCTTCCAGGTCGGGCTGCGAGCGCGTTAACCATCGCATGCAGGCACTGCCGTTGGTGACCACCGCAGCCAGTGGCTGGTTGATTTCGTGCGCAATCGATGCAGCCAACTCCCCCATGGTCATCACGCGGGTGACGTGAGCGAGTTCGGCTTGAGCTTTGTTCAGCGCCTCCTCGGCTCGCTTGCGCTCGGTGATGTCGTTGTTGGTCTCCAGGACCGCGGCGGGCCGCTCCTGCTCGTCCCGCTGCAACGACCACCGGCTCGCCACCACGACCTGCCTCCCCTCGCGCTTGGTCTGTGTGAGCTCTCCTTCCCAGCGGCCGGTGCGGAGCAGTTCCTCATTGATCTCTTCGAGCGGCGCGGGAAAGATCGTTTGCATGAACTGATGGGAGACCTGCCCAATCGCCTCTTCTCTTTGCCAACCGTATAGTTCCTCGGCGCCACGATTCCAGTAGGTAATTAAGTCGTTCATATCGCGTACGAACACAGTGTCGTGGGTAAGGTTGAGGAGGCTGGCCTGTACGCGCAGCGCTTTCTCGGTCCGCTTACGTTTTGTGACATCGACCATCACGCCGCGAAGCCTGGTGGGCCGGTCGCCCTCGACCACGACACTCACAAGGTCGCGCAACCAGACGATTTGACCGTCGGCGGCGATCATGCGGTATTCAAAGTCGTGATCTCGTTTTTCCGCGGTCGCCGTCACGCAAAGATTAACGGCCCACTCGCGATCCTCAGGATCGATGTGATCCTTCCAGAACGTCGCCTCGCTCAGCCAACGCTCTACCGGGTAGCCGAGGATTCGCTCGGCCTGTTTGCTTACGAACAAGAATCTGAACGTCACTGCATCGGCCTCCCAGACGATCCCCTCGAGCGAGTTGACCAGATCGTGGAACCGGTGCTGCGCCACCTCCGCCCCGGCGCGAGCGGCTTGTTCACGAGCCAGCAGTTGCTCGCGTTCTTCTTCCGCCCTCTTGCGCTCGGTGATGTCGTTGTTGGTCTCGAGAACCGCAATTGGATTCGCCCCTTCCCACTGTAGCGCCCACCGGCTCGCCACCGCGATCTTCGTGCCGTCGCGGCGAGTGTGAACCAATTCTCCCTCCCATCGGCCGGTGCGGGTTAACTCTCCCGTTATCTGACTCAACGGCGCGGGGAAGACCGACCGCAGCAGATCGTGAGAAACTCGCCCGACCGCCTCCTCACTCGACCAGCCGTATTGCTCCTCCGCTCCACGGTTCCAATAGGTGATCACGTCACTCATATCGCGCACGAAGACCGTGTCATGGGTAAGATCGAGCAGGTTGGCCCGCTCCCTTAAAGCCTCTTCAATTCGTCCGCGTTCAGCGATCTCGGCCTGCAACTTCTCATTGATCTGCTCGAGCTCTGCGGTTCGGCCTAAAACCTTCGCTTCCATTTCATCGTGGGCTCGCCTAAGCGATTCTTCGGCACGGTGACGCGCGGTGCTTAAAAAAGTGACGACCAGGGCCAGGAGCGCAAAACTGCCCAGGTAAGGCATAGTCGCGATATTCAGCGTGAACCTATGCCATGGAGGCACAAAGTAGTAATCCACTGCCAGCGTTGCCAACAAAACCGAAAGCAATCCGGACCATCTACCGCCATACCAGGAACTGATGATCACCGCACCATAGAACAGCGGGATAGTATCCATAAAGCGCTCCAACAGGCTCGTGAGCAGGACCCCTACCGCGACCGATAAGACGGCCAACCCGTATTTAAAAACCACAGGCTGCTTTCGCCGCAATGAAGAAAAAGACCTCAACATATCCTTGCCTCAGCTTGTTTAAATTCTGAAGACATTCTGCAGAAGCTTTTTAAGAATCATTTTATACGCTTGTCGGCTCATCGTCCGGATGCAACCCGGCCGGTGGTCTGCTGGGAATTTACGCCGTCGTGTCTATCAAAAGTTTCCCTTCATAGTGTAAAATTTGACAGTCCTTGTCCGTCCCTCCGGGATCATCGGAACCTGCCTCAACCAGAACTGGTGCGCGTCGGTAATCCAGATGTTCCACCTGGCCTTTTAATGCGCGCAACCGGCCTCGGCGAAAGCCTCCCTTTCGGCGAGCCCGAAGCGCGTCCGGCAGAATGACGAATACCTATACCAAGGTATAATAGACCCCTGGCTGAAAGTATTGCAGTGTTGGGAAGACGGCCATGAGCAGCATTTCTCTAATCTCAATTGTGGACGATGACGAGTCCGTCCGGGAGTCTCTCGAAGGATTGCTTAAATCTGTAGGCTTTAGGGTCGAGGCTTTCGCATCCGCCGGGGATTTTTTGAATTCGAGTGCGCTGCGTGCCACCGATTGCCTGATTCTCGATGTGCGTATGCCGGGAATGGGCGGTCCCGAACTTCAGGGAAAGTTAATCGCGAGCCAGCATTCGATCCCCATCATTTTTATTACGGCGCATGGAGACGAGGCGGTCCGCGCGCGCGTTCTTGGAGACGGCGCCGTGGATTGCCTTCTGAAACCCTTCAACGAGGATGTGCTCCTGAGCGCGGTCCAAGCGGCGCTGGGTCAGACTGAAGCAGAATCCGAGAGTGTCTCGGAAAAGGA
This sequence comes from uncultured Verrucomicrobiae bacterium, assembly GCA_963816855.1. Taxonomy (GTDB): domain Bacteria; phylum Verrucomicrobiota; class Verrucomicrobiia; order Chthoniobacterales; family Terrimicrobiaceae; genus DASTFP01. The sequence continues at coordinate 53,303 of CAWFMA010000002.1, forward strand.
GGAAAACGATGCGCCAGTCAGGCCGGTCGCGGCGAAGCAATAAGGCATCGCGCATTTTCTCTCTGTTAAAATATTAACTGATCACAGCGAATGAAAGTTCTCCGATGAAAAAGAGCATTCCGCCTGTTTGCGTTGTAGATGATGATCTCGATGTGCGCGAGGCCGTGGAGAACCTCCTCCGATCGGAGGGATTGGAAGTCGAGACCTTTGCCTCGGCCCAGAGATTCATGGAGCGCGCCAGAATGGAGCCGCCGGCCTGCCTGATCCTGGACGTGAATTTACCGGGACTTAGCGGGCTGGATCTCCAACAGGAGCTTGTCGACGCAGGTATCCCGATCCCGATTATTTTCCTCACCGGCCACGGCAACATCCCGATGTCGGTTCGGGCAATGAAGGCGGGCGCGATGGAGTTTCTCACCAAGCCTTTCAATGCGGATGACCTGCTAAATGCGATTCATGAAGGAATATCTGGAGCGCATTCCACGGAGTTGGAAACGAAGAACGACTCCGCGGACATCGTCGGCGAGAGCAGTGCCTTACGCGCGGTTTTGAGTTGCATCCAGGTGGTGGCTCCGACGGATTCGACAGTGCTGATCCTCGGTGAAACGGGCACCGGCAAGGAACTGATCGCCAAGGAGATCCACAGCCGGAGCAACCGGAAGGACAAGCCGCTCATCCGCGTCAACTGTGCGTCGATTCCGAAGGAGCTGTATGAAAGCGAATTCTTCGGGCATGTGAAGGGTGCTTTCACCGGCGCGTTCAAGGATCGCATCGGACGCTTCGAAGCGGCCAATGGCGGCACGCTGTTCCTGGATGAGATTGGCGAGATTCCCTTGGATCTTCAGAGCAAACTCCTGCGCGCCCTCCAGGAGAAGCAATATGAGCGCATTGGCGACGATAAGACGAAGCGCGTCGATGTGCGGATCATCGCGGCGACAAATCGCGATTTGAGGGAAGAGGTTGCCGCCGGCAGATTTCGTGAGGACCTCTACTATCGGCTGAACGTTTTCCCTCTTGAGGTTGCGTCGCTTCGGGAGCGCCATGAAGATATTCCGCTTCTGGCGAAGCATTTCGTCGATCTGGTCGTGAGGGAAACAAAATGCTCCAAGCCGCGACTGACCGCGGCGGGCATTGCCGCGCTCCAAAACTATGACTGGCCCGGCAATATCCGGGAATTGCGCAACGTAATCGAGCGTGCAGTCATTCTGGCGCGCGGCGGCGCATTGGAATTCGACCTGCCAATCGCCGACTTGCCGCCGCAGGTCGTCATTTCCGCCGAGGAAGAAATGGCCGTGCCCGAATTCTTCACCGAGCCCGAGATGCAGCGACGGGAACGCGACAATCTGCTCGTTGTCCTCGAGAAAACCGGCTGGAAAATTAAGGGAGCCGGCGGCGCTGCCGAACTTCTGGGTGTGAAGCCGACGACGTTGCTTTCTCGAATCAAAAAGATGGGATTGAGGCGGGAGGAAAAGCCAGTGTCACCGACGGCAGCGGTCTGAGACTTTCGGATAGGAGGAATTTCGACGAAATTTGAGCGCCATTGAAACCTCCGGCAAATGAAGTAACCGGCGCATCATCGGAACCAGCGAAGGTGAGACTCACCCGATCGTGGCGGCATCGCTCTCCGCTCCTGGTCCGTTATACAATCGCCGCGTTTTTGATCTTCGTGGCCTGGGCGGTCACTTTCGCGCTGAGGACTTCCGTGCATGCGCCGACCTTCCAGACGCCGTTCTTCGTTTGTGCGATCGTCCTGAGCAGTTGGATCGGCGGGTTCGGACCAGGCATTCTCGCGACCGTTCTGTCAATTTTTGCTTTGGAATATTGCCTCACGCTGCCCCTCTTTACACAGCGGGTCTCGCTCAGCGTAGTGCCGAAGTTTGTGGTGTTTTTCTTCACCGGAGCTTTCATTAGCTGGCTTGCCCGCCGGCAACGGCGCGATGAGGAAGCCCTCCTGCGGGCGAGGGAGGGGCTCGAGGAAAAGGTGCGGGAACGCACGGCCGATCTCCAGGTGGCCTATGAGAAGCTGACCGCCGAGGTCGCGGAGCGGGCCTGGGCCGAGAAGGAACTTCATCGGATCAATCGTGTGTGGCGGGTGCGGAGCATCTGCAACCGGGCGATCATGCGGAGCGCGGACGAATCGGAGTTGTTGAAGCGGGTATGCCAAACTTTCATCCAAGCCGGTGGGTATCGCCTTGCATGGGTAGGCTACCCTCAAGCCGACTCCGTCGTCCCCGTGGCGCATGCCGGCCACTCCAGCATACCGGACCCCATGCCCGCGTGGGCTACGGGAGGATGCGGGGACGGATTGTCGCAGGCGGTAATCCGGGATGGCAAACCGATGCCTTGCAATCCGCGGCTCGGCAAATCCGAGCACCTTCCCTCGAGCGAATGGGCGGATGCCAACGAGATTAAAGCTGTGCTGGGATTGCCGCTCATCGCGGACAGCGGCCCCATCGGCAGCCTGCTGATCTATTCGAACGAATGGGAAGCTTTTGACGAGAAGGAAACGGAGTTGCTGCAGCAGGCCGCCAACGATATCGCCCAAGGTATCGTCTTACTGCGCGCAAGGATCGCGCGGCTCGGTGCTGAGGAGGCGCTGAAGAAAACCGAAGCAGAGCTGACACGGGTCGCGCGGTTGATGACGATGGGGGAATTGACAGCGTCCATTGCGCACGAAATCAATCAGCCGTTAGCCGCACTTGTGACGAATGCCAATGCATGCCTGCGCTGGCTCGCCGCGGAAACGCCCAACCTCGATGAGGCCCGCGCAACCGCGCAGCGAATCGTCCGCGATGGAAAACGCGCGGCGGAGGTCATTGCGCGCATTCGCGCGCTGCTCGGCAAAGGACAGCCGATACGACAACGATTGAACATCAATGACGTGATCCTGGAGATCCTTCCTCTTCTGCAGGCGGAGTTGCTGCGTCGCGAGGCGAAACTGGAAACCGAACTCGCTGACGGTCTTCCGGTGATCGAAATGGATCGCGTGCAAATCCAGCAACTGACGATGAACCTGATGGTCAATGCTCTCGATGCGATGAACGCGGTCACGGATCGTCCGCACGTTCTTCGAATCCGCACCTCCGCGTACGAATCGGAAGCCGTCCTCGTGTCCGTACAGGATTCCGGGATGGGATTGAGCCCGGAACAAAAGGACCGGCTCTTTGACGCGTTTTACTCTACCAAGGTGGATGGCATGGGAATGGGACTGTCTATCAGCCGGTCGATCGCGGAGGCTCATGGAGGCCGCCTGTGGGCCGAGTCCAATGGTGGACATGGCGCTACCTTTCGGTTCACGCTGCCGACGGACGAAGCCGGCGACAAGATCGGATGACGAACCAGCCGGCTCGATGGTCTTTGTCGTCGATGATGATGCTCGATGCGCGAATCGATTCGCGGCCTCATTCGCTCCGCGGAAATTGAACGTGGAACCTTCTCCTCAACGCGCGCTTTTCCGGCGGCAAGAAATGCCCGCGGGTGCCGGCGCGTCTCGTGCTTAACGTTCGCATGCCAGGCTTGAGCGGGCTTGATCTCCAAAACGAGCTGGCAGACGCGAAAAGACAGATTCCGATCATTTTCGTCACTGCAGCATGCCGATGACCGTCCGCGCTATGAAAGCCGGCGCGCTTGAGTTCTTGACGAAGCCGTTCCGCGATCGAGGATTGTTGGATGCGATCCGGCAGGCATTGGAACTCGATCGCGACGCGATCGCCTATCGAAAGCAATCGGCCGGACTACATGCCTGCTATCAATTGCTCACGCCACGCGAGCGCGACGTGATGCGGCTGGTCGTGAGAGGACTGCTCAACAAGCAGGTCGCCGGAGAACTCGGCACGAGCGAAATAACGGTCAAGATTCAGCGCGGACAGGTCAGGCGAAAGATGGAAGCCGCATCGCTTGCGGACCTGGTCCGAACGGCCAGGAAGCTCGGCGTCCATCACTGAGAAGCAGGGTCGATCTGGCGAAGCCGCATGCTGCCGCTTCAGCTGGGTTTTCACCCCTGGACTATCCCTGAAGCGATCTTTGGCGCCGCAAAAACGACTGTGGCGCGATCGGATAAAGATTGACGCCGCAATCGAACGATTATTGGAACGTTCGAAATTTCGTCCCGATTGTTATCCCGGCGCACTTCAGTAATAGACTGCGGATCAGCTTATTACCATATCTGCGTTTGTTGGCACAAAAGCTGAGCCGGAAGGAATTGAATCATTCAAATCCAAATCAACGAACGATCCCATGGAAATTACCAAATCAGCCATCGATCCAGGCACCGACCCGAGGGTCAACAGCCACATGCGCGCTTTCCTCCGCCGAAGGCTAAATTTTGCTGTTGGATTCGTATTCTTGGTGTCCTTCCTGACGACTGCCACCTCTTCAAGGGCGGCGCCACCGGTTTTCATCACGACACCGCCTGCAATTTCGCCGGTCGCTACCTCCCCACAAGCGCAGGGACCTCTGAGAGCTTCGGCCGACCCGAATCAGGCAGTCATGAGCCAAATCATCAATCAACTTAATCAGGTCCAGTTCCAACTCAGTGGCGCCGCCGCGCAAACTTCCGCGCAGCGCTCCGTGTTCGTGCCTCAAACCGTTAACATAAGGCATGCGAAATAAGGTGAATTTCGGTTGCGCGCCTTCTAGCGCGCCACACGTGCATGTCTTTGCCTTCGATTAGTGGGCGCGGGGCCTCGGTTTCGCAGGCACGGAAATTAGGTAGGGATCGGTAGCGCCCATAGAGCAAAAAAGGCCCGCTTTGGGACGAAACTTCGAACGTTCGGTTTTTCGTTCCACTCATGCACGACATCAGAGCTTCATAAGATTTTTACTCGCAGGAAGATCTGCTGATGCCTCGCAGTTGGCATGCCAACTGAGATAGGAAGAGGCTCAACCGGTAGGGTCGGATTAACGCGTTGCCACCGGTTGAAACCAAAAACTTAAGGTCAAAATGATGAATCTCAGAATCCTCCTCGCTCGCCGCATGAGCAAACGCCTCGCACGGGAAGCGCGACTCTATCGTCGCGTCTTGCGCGACCACCTACGCCACGAAACCGGGCGAATTCGCAAGCTCGAAATCCGCTCACGAGGCTTGCGCCTCTACGCGGCGGGCGCCTCGAAAGTTATCCGGACCCATGCCGAGGATTGGCGCCGAACCGCGCTCCCGCAGGCTGCCCAACGAATCGACGCCAAAACACCCGCCGCTGCTTAACAACCTACAGTGTATTGCAGCCATGCGGGATCAAATCCACACCCACGCCGAACTCCCGTGCGGATTGGGGAATAATCATGCTACCCTGAACTCCGATAAACGAAGAACCCCTCGGCCCCGATAAATCGATCCATGCAAATCCGCAAACCACGTTCCTGGGAGCTGCCCGATTCCGTCGTTACGCCCGAGGCGCAGTATCTTCGCCGCCGCGACTTTCTTCGCGTGGTTGGTCTCGGAATTGCCGCCACGGCCATTTTCCCCTCGGCGATTCGTGCGGCAACGGCTGGATTTCCAGATGCGCTCGATCCTGCGTTCAAGCTCGATGGCGTGAAGCTTACGCCCTACAATCTCATTACCAGCTACAACAATTTCTACGAATGGGGACTCTCGAAAGAGGATCCACAGAAATTCGCGAATAATGGATGGAAGACCGAGCCATGGACGGTTGAAATTGGAGGTCTTTGCGCGAAACCCGCCCAATTTGACGTCAACGACCTCATCAAAGCCATTGGTGGTATCGAACAACGCAACTACCGCCATCGTTGCGTCGAGGCATGGTCGATGGTCATTCCCTGGGACGGTTTCCCGCTGGCGAAGCTCATCGCCATGGCCGAGCCGATGGCCGAGGCGAAATTCGTCAAATTCACTTCGTTTTACGACCCCGCGGTCTGTCCCGGGCAACGTTCCAACGACTTTCCCTGGCCCTACACGGAGGGCCTTAGCATCGACGAGGCCAGGAACGAACTGGCATTCCTGGCGACCGGCATCTATGGGAAACCGCTGCTGAATCAAAATGGCGCGCCGATTCGGCTCGTGGTCCCATGGAAATATGGATTCAAAGGTGCGAAATCCCTCGCGAAGATCGAGTTCGTCGCCGATCAGCCGAATACGTTGTGGAACCAATCGGCGCCCGACGAATACGGCTTCTATGCCAACGTGAATCCCGACGTCGATCACCCGCGCTGGAGTCAGAAAACCGAGCGAGTCATCGGCGGCGGCTTTTTTTCCAGCAGGCAGCCGACCTTGATGTTCAATGGTTACGGAAAGGAAGTCGCTGCTCTTTACGCGGGGATGGATCTGCGCAAGAATTTTTGACCACCCCGACTTCGGATGAACCTGCTGGTCCGGATTGTCGCCCACAAACTTTTCGCGCTTTCCGTGCTCATAGGAGTCGGTGTGTGGCTGCTCGTCATTCCCGCATTTACCGGCGGGCTTGGGGCAAACCCGGTCGAAAAGCTCCTGCACCAGACCGGCGAAATCGCCATTTGGACGCTCGGCGCTGTCCTTGCGCTTACGCCGCTGGGCATCCTGTTCCCGCGCTCACGGCTCGTCAACGCGCTCAATCGTCATCGCCGCATGATCGGGGTCACCGCCTGCATCTACGGTCTCTTGCATTTTTCCTCCCACATCCTCTACGAAGGCGACTGGGACAGCCTCTTGCAGAGTTTTACGAAGCCATTCATCTGGTTCGGCTTCTCCGGCCTTACGATCCTCGTCATCCTGGCGCTGACGAGTAACCAATGGTCCATTCGCAAGCTCGGTGGAAAAAACTGGAAGCGCCTGCACCGCCTTGCCTATGTCGCCGCTGCACTGCTGATTTACCACCAAGCCATCGCCGGCAAGGGCCATTGGTATATTGCACGCTGGCTGTTTTTCACGCTGGTCACGCTGGAACTGGCCCGTCTGGCAAAGACCTATTTGCGTCTCAGGTCTGCGCCAGAGCCGGGATGCAAATCCTGAAACGACAGAAATCTCAATGCCGTTCAACGTCGCCGTGTTCGTGAATTCTACTGCTGGTCTGGTGCCGCCCGCCAGAAATGGGCAGATTGAAGAGGGGTTCCGCTGGGCGTCACTGCGATGATTCGCAGACTTCGTTCCGCGGCGTGAACGAGTCTTCAAACGAACGGCGGACGATTCTTCGTACGTCCGATATTTCGTCCCGGCCGGCCGCGGGGACGAAATATTGCAACCTGTTTTCCATAAGGAACCTTTGAATTCGCGAAACGTTGGCACGGGAACTGAGCTGGGTAGTTGAAACGCAATTCAAGAAGATGAGCACCGAAAAGAAAGTCGCATTCATCACCGGGGCCAATCGAGGCCTCGGATTGGAGACGGCGCGCGAACTTGGTAAACTTGGCATCGTCGTCGTGATCGGTTCGCGCGATCCGGAAAAAGGCAAAGCCGCCGCGGCAACGCTGCGCTACGAAGGCATCGCGGCCGAAAGCCTGCGCTGCGACGTGACGAAACCGGAGGACCATCGGGCGGTCCGCGATCACTTCGAGCGGAGATACGGCAAGCTGGACATCCTGATCAACAACGCAGCCGTCTTGATGGAAGGGGGAAATCCTTCCGCCGCTGGACGCGTGAATCGCACTAGCATGGTTTCATCCGCGATCCTGCACGAAACCTTCGAGGTGAATTTCTTCGCCGCTGTGGCACTCACGAAGACGCTCCTGCCGCTGGTCCGGAAGGCGCCTGCTGGGCGGATCGTGAACCTCTCGAGCATCCTCGGATCATTGACGCTCCAATCCGATCCCGGTTCGTACATTTATCCTTACAAGGTTTTTGCCTACGACGCGTCGAAAACCGCGCTGAATGCCTTTACAGTTCATCTCGCCCACGAACTGCGCGACTCTCCGATCAAGGTCAACTCGGCCCACCCTGGCTGGGTCAAGACCGAGATGGGCGGTTCCAACGCAGATCTGGAAGTCGCCGAGGGAGGGAAAACCAGCGCGCAACTTGCGACGCTTCCGGCGAACGGGCCGACGGGTGGCTATTTCCATCTGGGCGAATCGCTGCCCTGGTAACTCCACAACCACAAAAGAAATATCACATGTCGGAAAGTCAGAAAATTTGGTTTGTCACCGGAATCTCACGCGGATTGGGGCGCGAGCTAGCCAAGGCGGTCCTTGCAAGGGGAGATGTCGTTATCGGCACAACCCGCGACGGCGACGCCGGTTTGCAGTCGCTCTCGCACAGGCTGCACGTCCTTCCGCTGGAACTGCCGTCAGCCGACCAGGCCAGGGCGGCGATCGTGACGGCTCACGCGCTCCACGGCCGGCTGGACGTGATCCTCAACAATGCCGGGTATGGATTGCTTGGAGCGATCGAGGAAGCCGGCGCCGCGGAAGTTCGGCGCGTTTTCGACGTCAATTTTTTCGGACCACTTCAGGTGATCCAGGCGGCGCTTCCCTTCCTTCGGGCCCAGCGCCGGGGACATATCGTCAACATGTCGTCCATCGCCGGACTTGCCCCCATGCCGGGCTCGGGGATTTACGCGGCGACGAAATTCGCCCTGGAGGGGCTGTCCGAAAGCTTGGCCCAGGAAGTCGGGCCGCTCGGCATTCGGGTCACGCTGGTTGAGCCCGGCGCCTTCCGCACCGACTTTCTCTCCGAGCACTCGGTCCATAATGCCTCCGGCTCGATCGCCGCTTATGGGGAGACGAGCGGAAAGACCATTCATCATCTCCGTGAAATCGCCGGGAAGCAGCCGGGCGATCCGGTCCTGGCGGCCCGCGTCATCATCGAAGCCGTCGAGGCCAAGGAACCACCGCTGCATCTGGTTCTCGGTTCGGACGCTCTTCGCCGGGCCCGCGCGAAATTCCAGCATTTCTCCGAAGAGGTTGACCGATGGGAACGGGTCTCGCTCAGCACCGATTTCACCGGCCAACCCGAACCCGCCCTCCCCTCGCGTGAAAGCAACTAGGAACGCCGAAGATTCCCGTCCGCCGCTTCCGCCTTTTGACCGGGAGGCTGCGATCAAAAAAGTGCGGCTTGCCGAGGATGCCTGGAACACCCGCGATCCAGAAAAGGTCCCGCCAGCTTACGCGATTGACAGCGTTTGGCGGAATCGCGCCGAGTTTCTTTCGGGACGTGAGGCCATCGTTCGCTTTCTCACAAGGAAGTGGGCCCGGGAGCTGGACTACCGGCTGATCAAGGAGCTGTGGGCCTTTCACGGAAGCAGGATCGCGGTCCGGTTTGCCTACGAGTGGCACGATGACAGCGGAAATTGGTTCCGCTCCTACGGAAACGAGAACTGGGAATTCGACGGCAACGGTTTAATGACGCGACGCCTCGCCAGCATCAACGACCTCCCGATCAAAGACACGGACCGCAAGTATTTCTGGCCCTTGGGCCGCCGGCCCGACTATCACCCCGGGCTTTCCGAACTCGATTTGTAAAAGAAGAGCGAACCCAACCCAAGGAGAACAACCTGCCATGAACACCAAATCCTATGCCGGACGGAGCGACGCTTCCCCGCTCGCCTCCTTTTCCCTGCGACACCGCGACCATCTGCCGGACGATCTCCTGATTGAGATCCGGTTTTAGGCGCAATTCATCCCTTCCCGGCTTATGTGGCTCGTACGTCTCGCGCTTCGGCGACCCTATACTTTCACGATCATGGCGATCCTCATCGTCCTGCTCGGGATCGTCACCATCGCGCGGATGTCCACGGACATTTTTCCGAGAATCAACATTCCGGTGGTCAGCGTCATCTGGAGCTTCCCTGGGGAGGCACCGGAGGAGATGGCTAACCGCTTTGTGACCGTCACCGAGCGGGCCATGACCACCACGGTCAACGACATCGAGCATATCGAGTCGCAATCCTACAACGGCGTCGCTGTCATCAAGGTCTTTTTCCACGAAGGGGCGAAAGTCGAGGCCGGCGTGGCGCAGGTATCATCCATTTGCGAGACGCTTTTGCGAATCCTGCCCCCGGGAACGACGCCGCCCCTCATCCTTCAATACAGTGCATCGAATGTTCCGATTCTTCAACTCGGACTGACCAGTGCGACGTTGTCCGAGCAGCAGCTTTACGACCTCGGCCTCAACTTCATCCGCACCCAGCTCTCGACGGTGCAGGGCGCGCAGGTGCCGCTGCCCTACGGCGGCAAGGTGCGACAGGTGATGGTTGATATCGACCTGCAAAAGCTCTACGCCAAGGGGCTCTCGCCCGCGGACGTCACGACCGCGCTCACGGCGCAGAACCTCATCCTGCCAGCCGGAACGCAGAAGATCGGGGACCGCGAATACTATGTGCGGCTCAACAGCAGCCCAATGATGCTGGAAGCGCTCAACGACCTGCCGGTGAAGCAGGTCGGCAACGCCACCATCACCATGCGCGATGTGGCCCAGGTGCGTGACGGATTCGCCGTGCAGACGAATATCGTTTCGCAGAACGGCACGCGCGCGGCGTTACTTACGGTGCTGAAGTCCGCCAATGCCTCGACGCTCGACATCATCAAGCGGGTCCGGGAGGCGCTCCCGCGCATTGAGGCCACGCTGCCGCCGGCGCTGAAGATCACCGAGCTTTTTGACCAGTCGCTGTTCGTCCGGGCGGCCATTGACGGCGTGCTGAAGGAGGGCCTGATCGCCGCCAGCCTCACCGCGCTCATGATCCTGCTTTTTCTCGGGAGCTGGCGCAGCACGCTGGTCGTGGCCGTTTCGATCCCGCTCGCGATTCTCTCCTCAATTATTCTGCTGGGCGCGCTGGGGCAGACGTTGAATATCATGACGCTCGGCGGCCTGGCCCTGGCGGTGGGCATCCTCGTGGATGACGCCACGGTGGAAATCGAAAACATCCATCGCAATCTCAGCATGGGCAAGCCCATGACGCGCGCCATTCTGGACGGCGCCCGTCAGGTCGCCGTGCCGGCCTTCGTCTCAACGCTTTGCATCTGCATCGTCTTCGTGCCGGTGTTTTTCCTCGGCGGCACAGCGAAATTCCTTTTCCAGCCGCTGGCCATGGGGGTGATCTTCGCAATGCTGGCCTCCTACTTCCTTTCGCGCACGGTCGTGCCGACGATGGCGAAGTTTCTCCTCAGGCATCATCTTAACGAGATCGAGACGCCCGATGGCCGCAAACCGGAAGGGAGTCCGGAAAGTCCCCGGCAGCCGTCCCACTTCGCGGGCGTCTTCGGATGGCTCAGCGGCATCCACGACCGTTTCAATCACGGTTTTGGAAAACTGCGCGACGCGTATGTTGCGGCCTTGGATCGGGCGCTCGATCATCGCGAAATCGTCTTTCTCTCCATGGGCGCGCTGGCGCTTGTTTCGCTCGGCCTCGTCCCATTTCTCGGGCGGGATTTCTTTCCCGCGGTGGATGCGGGCCAGTTCCGCCTGCATTGCCGGGCACCCGAAGGCACGCGGCTCGAGGTTACCGAGGAACGCTTCAATGCGGTCGCCAGGGTCATTCGTGAGGTGGTGCCGGCCGACGAGGTGCGCACCGTGCTCGCGAACATCGGCCTGCCCGCCAGCGGCATCAATCTCGCCTTCAGCGACAACGCCACTATCAGTTCCGCCGACGGCGAAATCCTCGTGGCGCTCAACCCGGAGCATCACGGTCCCACGGCGAATTATGTGCGCATGCTCAGGGAAAGGCTCCAACGCGATTTTCCGGACATGGAGTTCTCCTTTTCGGCTCCGGATATCGTTAGCCAGATTCTGAACTTCGGCTTGCCCGCGCCCATCGATATCCAGATCACCGGAGCCAACCCACAAAATCTAGCCCTGGCCAAGCAGATCGAGGCCAGGGTGGCGCAGATCCGGGGAGCGGCCGACGTCCATTTGCAACAGCGGGTGCACGGGCCCGAGCTGCGCGTCAATGTTGATCGCGCGCGCGCCAGCCAGATCGGGCTCACGCAGCAGAACGTGGCGAATACGCTGCTCACCTCGTTGAGTTCGAGCGGGCAGGCGTCGCCGAACTTCTGGCTGAATTTCCGGACGGGCGTCAATTACCAGGTGGCGGTGCAAACACCGCAATACAAGATCGACACGCTCAATGCGCTATTAAATACGCCGGTCGTCGCGCCGGGGCTCGCGCAGCCGGAGTTGCTTGGCAATCTCGCCCGCATCGAGCGCGACGACTCTCCAGTGATCGTCAACCACTACAACGTGCAGCCGGTGTTCGACGTGCTCGCGACGGCCCAGGACCGCGACCTCGGGGGCATCGCCGCAGACGTCGGGAAGGTGCTCGGCGAGTTCGACCCGCAGCCGCATTGGTTTCGCCCCCTGGCCGCCGCAGTCGGTTTGGCGGGGGTTTTCGACAAGTCACTGGAAACTCCGCCCTCGAAGCTGCCACGCGGCACGTTCATCAGCGTGCGGGGCCAGGCCGAGAGCATGAACGCCGCCTTCCTCGGTCTCGGCGTCGGGATCGTCTTTGCCATCGTGCTCGTCTATTTCGTGATGGTGGTGAATTTCCAGTCATGGACCGATCCGTTCGTGATTATTTCGGCGCTTCCCGCCGCGCTTTGTGGGATCGTCTGGATGCTCTTCATCACCGGAACGACGCTGAGCGTGCCGTCCCTCATGGGGGCAATTATGGCGATCGGCGTGGCGACGGCCAACAGCATCCTGCTGGTGAACTTTGCCAACGACGAACGCCGCTCAGACGCCACGAAGAGCGCGCGAACCGCCGCGCTGTCCGCGGGTTATACCCGTCTGCGTCCCGTGCTAATGACGGCGCTGGCCATGATCATCGGAATGCTGCCCATGTCGCTCGGACTGGGCGAGGGGGGCGAACAGAACGCACCCCTGGGCCGCGCGGTCATTGGAGGGCTGCTGGTGGCGACCTTTGCCACGCTTTTCTTTGTTCCCATCGTCTACAGCATGCTACGCCACGGAACGCCCGAGCTCGACCGCGACGCGCAGTTCGAACGCGAGATTAACGAGGGCGGAACCCCGGAGACAGGATCATGAATCGCTCAATCGAAGCCAACGAGGGACCCATTTCGCAGCCCGATCGGTCCGTCCTTCGCCGTCGGGTGTGGTCGCTGCTGATCGCGGCCCTTGTCCTGGCCGCTGCGCTCCTGTTCGGCATCACCGGCCACATCCGGCAGATGCGTGCGCAGGAGGACTTTGCCGCGAAAATGTCGGAGATTTCGGTGGAATTCATCCGGGTCCACCCGAGCGACAAGCCGGTGGAACTCATCCTCCCAGCAAATATCGAAGCCGTCCATCAGACGACGCTGTTTGCGCGCGCCACGGGCTACATCGCGAACTGGACGGCGGACATCGGAGACAGTGTCAAGGAGGGACAGCTTCTGGCTGAAATCGCTGCTCCGGACCTCGACCAGGAACTCGCCCAGGCGCAGCACCAACTCCAGCAGGCGCAGGCGAACTACGAGATTGCCCGGGTGACGGCGGTACGCTGGGAGCAACTGTGGCAAAAGCAGGTGGTTTCCAAGGAGGAGAACGATACCGACCAGGCCGCTTATAACGCCGCGGAGGCGACGATGAATGCCGACAAGGCCAACGTGGCACGCCTCATGGCGCTTGAGGCTTTCAAGAACGTCACCGCGCCATTCGATGGTCGCGTCACCGCGCGCCTGATTGATATCGGAACGCTCGTGTCGGCCGGCAGCGGCAGCGCCGGCACGACCCTATACCAGATCGCTCAAACGAATCCCCTGAACATCTTCGTTAACGTCCCGCAGAGCAATGCGCCGGAGATTCACGAAGGCCTCGCGGCCAAGCTCCTCGTCAACGAGTATCCGAACCGCAATTTCGAAGCCAGGGTCACCCGCACCGCCGCCGCTCTCGATCCGGCCTCGCGCACGCTCAATACCGAACTGCAAATCCCCAATGACGACGGCGCGCTCTACTCGGGCATGTATGCGTACGTGAAATTCACACTCAGCGACGGCAACGGCCCGGTGATCCTTCCCGCAAACGCCTTCGTTTTCAAAACCGAAGGCCCGCAGGCCGCGACGCTGACGAAAGACGGCAGGATCCATTGGCAAAAAATCCAGGTCGGCCGCGATTTTGGCACCGAGATGGAGGTGCTTTCCGGGTTGGAGAACGGATCCGCCGTGGTCGTGAATCCGACTGACGACCTGACGGAAGGTTTGCGAGTGCTGGCCAGACCGGCGGGCGGCGCGGAAAAGACGAGCGCGCCGGCAGGAGGCAAACTGCACAACGACCCGGCGGGGTCTCCGACTCCGGCCCTTGAAGGAAATCCCGAGAGTTCAATCAAACACCCGAACACCACATGAACCTCCAACTCGAAAACAAAACGGCTGCGGATTTTTTCCACCATGCGGCCGGCTCGCTGCTTCGGCGGTTCGCCACCCCGGACGAAGTCGCCGCGATGGTCGCCCATGTCGCCCGCCCGCTCGCTTCCGCGACAAGCGCCTCGATGCTGTCGAAGGAAGCGTCCCATGAAAGCCATCGCGCGAATCCCAACGAAACCAGCCGACGATTTTCACGGTTCAGAGAGCACGGCAGGGCTCGATTGTTCTAAATGCCTCGGCCACGGCGTCGACGGGCATTCCGGCGTTCAGCGTTTACAGCGCCGCAAAGGCGGCCGGACGTAACTTCGCGCGCAGTTGGAATGGACGCTAAAAAATTGATTCGATGGATCCTCGACCTCAAGGGCACGAACATCTGGATGAATGTCCTCAGCCCTGGCGCAACCGACACCGGACCGCAATGGGCTTGTGGTGGTGACGATCAACTACCGGATCCGCGCTTTTGGATTCGTCAATTTCGGCTCTCTGCCGGGCGCGGCCGACCTCGACTCGAACGTTGGCCTCTTGTCATGCGTCGTCAACGCCGTCCGTGAGCCCCCAACAACGCGCCTACGACATGCTTCGGCAAGAAGCGGCATCATTGGCGTATGTCGACGCCTTTGCTAAAGGCCAAGTCCAATCGTAATGCGAAAACGGCGTTCACTGCTCTATCGCGGACGAATCTTTGAACGTCCGAAACTCCGTCCCTGCTTCCACGCCTGACTCGATTCAGTAATATGCTCTGGTACAGCGTCTTAATCCAATGTGCGTGTCTTGGCACGAAAGCTGAGCTCCGTATTGGTTATATGAAAACAAACATCTTAGCTGGTTTAGTCGTAGCTGCGGCCCTGGCCATCGCGCCGGGTGTTGCTTTGGCTCGCGGTGGAGGAGGGGCGGCTCTCACGGAGGGGCGGCGGCTCCACGGAGAGGGCGGCTCTCACGGAGGAGGAGGCGGCTTTCACGCAGGGGGCGGCTTTCACGGCGGTGGCCCTGACGGCGGCTTTGCGCACGGTTTTGTCTCGAACCGATCGTCCCATTTTGGGCATGGGTTTCGTCATGATCATGACCGCTTCGTCGGTCATCATTTTGTGTTCGGTAACCCCTGGCCTGGGTATTACGACCCTTACTATCTCGGGGCCTACGACAATTATACCGCGGCGGTGCAGCGGACGCTAGCTCAACTGGGCTATTATCATGGCCCAGTCGACGGTGTCGTCGGTCCGCAAACGGAAAGGGCCATCCGCTGGTTTCAGGCCGTTGATAGCCTACCGGTTACCGGCGAGATCGATTCCGCCACGCTGAGAGCGCTGCGAATCGGCTGATCGCAGAGTCGGCAACGTCGAGCCCGCATTCCTCAGTGCGCCGTGAAAAGCCACGGGTCTCCGATGGAGAGACAAAGCAAACCCACCCGGAAACTATTTGCTCCGCGAGGAACGGCCTGGAGGGGTGATGGAGGAAACGAAATCGCTGCGCGCTGATCTTGGTGCCGCGGTCCGCGATCGCCGCCCAATTCTTGTGGGACGGATAGCTCGACGTCGAGTTGGCGATCCGCGGTCCGGGCGTGCCCTGCTCGCCCTCATTCGACTTACCGCCTTGGTTGTGTACAGGATCTTCATATCTGCTCCTTGACCTGGAAGGCACGCCGGCCGGCCTTGCGCATCGAGGGCGCGGCCGCTTCAGCGCACTCGTGGCGCGGCCCCCGGCGGAGCAGGTGGCCGCCATCGGCGATAAACTCAGAGCCGGTCGAGAAGCTGGCCCCGTCTGACGCGACGAACAGCATTCTCGTGAGTAACGAGAGTGCCGCCAACATCGGCGAGCGCGAGCTTGATCCGAGCCATGATGAAAAGACTGAATTGCTCCCTCAATCTTTCCCTATTCTTCGCAATTCATAAAGCACGATTGGAGTCCCTCGGCAAAAGCGCTTCCGCCGTCCCAGACGCGAGCGCGGCTCGCACGAGAGGAGCGACACGCGTCCCAAGCAGCTCGATCGCGCGCATCAGTTTCGCGTGCGGTAACGCCGCCACGCTCATCTGGAAGGTAAGACGGGAGATGCCGCCTAACGAGTCGTTCACGAACAGGATTTTTTCCACCACGGTTTCCGAATCTCCCACGAGGAGCGCCCCGGTGGGTCCGAGCAGGGCGTTGAAGTGCGCACGGGTAACTGGCGGCCAGCCGCGTTCCTTGCCGATCTCAGAGAAGCTTCGCGCATAACCGGGAAAGAAGTCGTCTGCGGCCTTCGCCGCGCTGTCGGCCACGTAGCCTAACGAATGGATGCCGACCTTGAGTTGATCTGGAGAATGGCCGGCGCGCAGACCGGCCTGGCGGTAACGGTCGATCAACGGCCGGAACCGATGCGGCTCGCCGCCGATGATCGCGACCATCAGCGGCAGTCCGAGTGTGCCGGCGCGAGTAAACGAGCCGGGCGTGCCGCCGACACCGAGCCAAACCGGCAGCGGGTTCTGGAGCGGGCGCGGGTAAACTCCTTGCCCGGTGAGTGCAGCGCGGTGCTGGCCCGACCAGTGAACATGCGTGTTCTCGCGGATGCTCAGAAGCAGATCGAGCTTCTCGGCGAAGAGAGAATCGTAGTCCTCGAGCTCCAGGCCGAAGAGCGGAAATGCTTCGATGAAAGAGCCGCGCCCGGCGACGATCTCTCCCCGCCCTTGCGAGAGCAGATCGAGGGTTGCGAATTCTTGGAAGACGCGCACCGGGTCGGCGGCGCTCAGCACGGTGACGGCGCTGGTTAGCCGAATACGCTCCGTTCGGACCGCAGCGGCTGCGAGGATCACCGCCGGCGCGGAGTCGAGGAACTCACGCCGGTGGTGTTCGCCGATGCCAAAGACGTCGAGGCCCACCTCGTCAGCGAGCGTGATCGCTTCGAGCAACTCGCTGAGATGTTTTGCGGGTTCGACTGCCCGGCCCGCCGCGTCAAGGGTTGCCGCTACGAAACTATCTACGCCAATTTGCATCAGTCGCCTCTTGAAAGTCCGCGTCGTTCTCCACCAGCGGTCTCCGATGCTGTTTTCTTTCGCAGCGTCTTCAACGCGCCGCCCCAGGCGGTGAGCTGGTCGAACATTGCATTGACAGACTTCTCGTGCTGAGGAGCCGGCCTGAAGAGGCTGAAGTTTTCGAAGTCGGTAAACAGGGAGAGCAAGACCTGGTTGCGCACGGTGGCGATTTGCACCTCCGCCAGCACCAGACGCAGCTGCTCGACCGCGCGCGCTCCGCCGGCGCCGCCGTAGCTCACGAAGCCAGCCGCCTTGTCGTTCCACTCTCCGAACAGAAAATCGATCGCGTTCTTGAGCGCGCCGGAGATGCCATGGTTGTACTCGGGGGTGACGAAGACATAGCCGTCGAAAGAGCCGATCTTGGCCGCCCATACTTTGGTGTGAGGCTTACTGTATTGCCCCATTATCGGCGACACCGGCTCGTCGAGGAGCGGCAGGTTGAAGTCTTTGATGTCCACGAGTTCAAACTCGGCGTCGGTACGCTTTAGCGCGATTTCGTAAACCCATTTGGCCACGGCTTCGCCCTTGCGACTCGGCCGCGTGCTTCCAATGATGATGGCAATCCGAAGCATAAATTCCTCCTTGGTAACCTTACTTATCGGAGTTCCTGAGCCAAAACACGCCGCTGAAAGAGCCCGCCGAACGCGGAGCGGACTCTCAGGAACACGAGGATCCACAGCACCGTCACGACGATCGCCAGAGCCAGACCGCTCGGAGCCATCAAGATATGAAAGAGCAGAATGTTGACGATAATCGGAGCGAGTAGCGTCAGCGCGAGTGGGACGTAGCGATTGATCAGGAGCAGGACCGCCGGGATGATTTGGAGCAAAAATACGACGACCAGATAGTTGGAGATAAAAAGCGCCCCGACGAACTGGCCAGCCGTTCCGGAAGGCGGAGGAGACGCGGGGATGAAGTGGAGGAAGCCGTTCAGTCCGAAGACGAGAAAGATGAGGCCAAGAAGGAAACGGGCGATGACAGCAATGATTTTCATGTTAGTGTCGTGGTTTGATGATCTGATATATTGGCATCAATATACTTTTCGTCAATTAATAATTCTCAATGAGACGGAAAGGAACCAATCAAATGCAAGACTCCAGCGGCGTTCATGTTTGGCTCGTCCTCATGAAAGCCTTTCAAGCTCTCATGCCGCAAGCGGAAGAGAGCATCAAGCGAACAGAACTGGGCGATTCCGATTTCCGTGTTCTCGAAGCCCTCCTGCATAAAGGACCGCTCCCGGTGAATACCCTCGGCCCGAAGGTCTGGCTCACCCCGGGATCGATCAGTGTGGCCGTCGATCGGTTGGTCAGGAAAGGACTGGTTTCGCGCAAGGACCGTGCCGAGGACCGGCGAGTGCGCCAGGTTGAACTGACAGCCAAGGGACGGGCGCTGATTACTCGCGGGTTTCGGGAGCACGCCGCGGCGATGGAAACTGCGGTAGGCGTCCTTTCAAAAAAGGAGCGGCTGACATTGCTGCGGCTTTTGAAAAAACTGGGAAAGCACGCGGCAGAAACTCGCAAATAAAAATTACGAGAATTCAAAGGCACTGATTCGCCATGCTCGAGCTAACAACGACTTCGGAAGTTGACCCGGGCTCAAAGGGAAGTCAAAAACGTGAGGTGGATTGGGATTTGATTTTGCCACCCCTCGCACTAGATATGAGTGAATCGCCTTTGAACCGTTAGGCCGCCCAGTCTTGGTAGAGGAGGGTCCGGAATGTCGCCCTTCCAATGCTCACTTCGACGCGGCCACAACAAAAGCGAAAGGTCCAATCAGTTTGTCCAATGGGTGTCGTTCGGTGGAGATAGCATGATCGCCGAGAACACGCGAAAATGAGCAGCGCAAATTCAGCAAATGCAACCATTTGATAGCAAACCTTCTGGTGTTCCACAACATCGTCACACTCCGCAGAGCGCTCGATCAGTTACAGGCAGACGATCTGAAAACCCTCAGATCAAGCGCAATCTCACTTTGCCCGCGGGGAGAGCCCAGGCTGACCGTTATGCTCCAGTCGCCCCCATGTAAATCCCTATGCATAGGGCATCAAGCGAAACCAGCATAACGGCGGATATATAGCCGGAGTTACTTGGGAGGGCGAGCAAAGTAAGGAATCCTCCCTTTGAGTAGGCGAGAGCGCCGAGCAGGAACGAGGGTTCGATTCCCTACAGCCGCTGTTTCGTTAGATCAAGCACTTACGAAGAGCGTGGGGCTATAGCGGAAAATGAGAAATAAAGTGAGAAAGTATTCATAACAGTCCGCTTCCGCACGGCGCCTTCTCCGAATCTCATCGCACGGCCCTCGAAGTTCCTCATTCAAACGGCACGGGCTCGTACTTTTTGTTGCCGATGGGCGGACATTTTGAATTTCCCACCCCGCCTCAAGGCGGAGGCGCCTGGAAAGGGCTGCTACCTTGAATTCGGGGCGTGAGCCTATTTGGTTAGTACTCCATAGCGTGCAGCTGGGGTAGCGGACGAAAGCCTGTTCGCCATTTCACGTCGGGCGGATTCAAACCTATCCCATTCGGCTTTATCAGGGAGTGAAGGAATGGTGATTTTTTCACCCTGATCCAATCCCGCAAGGGCCGCATCGACGAGATTGTCGGCCGTCATTACTGTCTCCTGCGGCAAATTGCTGACGGGTAGTCCACCGATGTCCCAGAATTCCGTGGCGGTAGCGCCAGGGAGGACCGCTTGAACGCGGATGCCTCTGCTCGCCAGTTCGTGTTCGAGGGAATGACTGAAGGCGATAACGTAGGCTTTGCTGGCACCGTAGACGCCGTTGAGTATTTCGGGCGCAATACCGACAATTGAGGCGATGTTGATGAACGTTCCATGTCCCCGTTTAACAAATCCAGGAACTGCCGCGTAAGTCAGCCGGGTAAGTGCTCGAATATTGAGCGAAAGCACCTCATCCAGCTTGTTCACGTCCGTGTTTAGCAGCGGAGCCATCGCTCCAACGCCGGCGTTATTAACGAGCACCGTAATGCTCTTATCTTCGCGTAACTTCGCTTCGACACGTGAGAGATCCTTCTTGTCGTTGAGATCGGCCTGCAAAACCTCAATCGAGCGACCGGTTTCGGTAGTCAATCGCTTGGCTAGGGCATTCAGGCGCTCCCGGTTGCGTGCGACCACGATGAGATCGTAGCCGCGACGTGCTAGACGATCGGCGTAAACGGCACCAATGCCGGAAGAAGCCCCTGTGATAACTGCCGTACCTTTGATTTGAGTTGTCATGATTTCCTTTAAGTATTTGGTTTTGTTATTTGGCTGACTCAGAACCAATACATGAACTTGCTTATGTCTCAAAAGACGTATATTATACGTTTTTAGGACATCAACTTAATCGCCATGCAACGGACAGGATTCATCATTTTTGACGGTTTTCAGTCCATGAACCTGGCTGCGCTCTCGGTTTTCGAGTACGCAAACCACACCCACGGCAAACCGCTTTACGACATGTACATGATCTCTGAAAATGGCGGGTTGATCAGGTCGTCAACCGGTATGACGGTCGGAACGGAAGCGTTCGACAAAAAGGCCTTTGACACGTTGATAATCGGCGGCCACCCGAATACCGCCCTGGCATCCTCTCCGGGGATGCTGAGGTACTTGCGTAAAGGACTGAAGACTGCTCGCCGAATCGCCTCCGTTTGTGTCGGCGCGTTTAAGCTAGCGGAGGCGGGTATTCTTGACGGCCGAAGGGCGACGACCCATTGGCGGCACGCGCGGGAATTGCAGACCCGATATCCCAAGGTACAAGTGGAGGAAGATCGAATTTTCGTGATTGATGGCTCTGTGTGGACATCGGCGGGCATGACCGCAGGCATTGACTTGGCACTGGCGATGGTCGAGAAGGATTTAGGCGCTGATATCGCTCGATCGGTGGCGCAAAAACTTGTTGTTTATCACCGCCGTGCTGGGGGCCAGTCGCAGCATTCAGCATTGCTGGAACTGGAGCCCAAGTCGGATCGCGTTCAAAAAGCGTTGGTTTATGCCAAGGCAAATCTCCACACGGCGTTATCCGTTGAGCAACTGGCAGAAGCGGTACATCTCAGTCCTCGGCAATTTAGCCGTGCCTTTCGCGCCGAAACAGGCCAGTCCCCTGCCAAAGCGGTAGAGAGTCTTCGTCTTGAAGCCGCCAGACTGATGATGGAACAAGGTAGCCACTCCACCGATTTCGTAGCGCGTGAGACCGGATTCCTTGATCCAAGGCGAATGCGCCAGGCCTTTCTTCGCAGTTTTGGACTGCCTCCTCAGGTCATCCGACGAAATGCTCGGGTCGGTTGAGAAGGTTACGGGAGGATTCAATTTTGGCGGCACGGCGCGTTCTGCCATATATTTGGCGTACACCGTTACTCACGTGACGGCTTGGTTGCTTTAGAGTGAGAAAGTTTCGATCACGGATTCACTGTGATGGCACCTCAAAAACTGTCGTGCGTTGGTCGAAGCCGTTCTTGCCGCAGGCGGCAAGGTCATAGCCAACATGGCCCTTGCGACCGCTTTTCTCGTATTCTGACCTTGGCGTGATCCCGGAAGCGATCTTTAGCATCGCAAAGCGACTGCGGCGGTAATTGGGCGAAGAGTCAAGCTCGATTGAACGATTATTTGAACGTTCGAAATTTCGTCCCGGGTCCCACGCCAGATACAATTCAGTAACCACTGTGGATAGTATGTTTAGCCAATGTGCGTTTGTTGGCACAAAAGCTGAGCCAAGAGGAATTCGAGCTTGATTCAAATCCGAAAAGACGAACGGCCCAATGAAAATTACCAAAACTGCCACCGATCCGAGCGCACCCTGCATCAGATTGTTGAATACCTCAATTTCCAGGTATGAGGCGTGTGGAAACGCAGCTCCGCTTTCTCAGGCGCAAACTTTACCGCAAGACGCTCGACAAACGGATTTACGGAACGAAGAACGTTACAGAGCAACGAGAGCGCAGCTTTGGTATTCTGCGAAAACCGGCGCTCTTCGGCGGCCGCAGTGACTCGCTCAAGCAGCGAATCCTCCCCCGGTGCAATTCGCCGAAGGCATGTATGCCGCCCGGAAAGCGCGGAAGACGATGACGTCATTCCGAACACTCCTCGACACGACCGCGCCTGATGCGACCATCCTGGTCGGGGCGGTTTTCCTTTCCGAAGGCATTCAGAAATTCCTGTTTTCCGTGACGAGCTACGGGTTTTGGAGACGGCCCATGAAGCGCGAGCGGATTTCTGCATGTTCCTGGGCAGCGCGTTTCTCCTGATCGTCGGAGGAGGGGCTGGTCGCTGGATAGGGTGCTAGCACGAAAATAAATCCGGTCGTAAACTAAACCTTTGCCTTGGACAATCGGGAGCCCACAGAGGCTGACACCATGGGAGGCCGGTTAAAGGAGCTTGCGTTGGCGTTCGTCCAACTCTGCACACCGCGATTCCCTGCGCCGCAATGAAAGCCCGGCATCAGCCTCAGAGCAGATGCTTTTCGAGAAATGCCTCCATTTTTTCTTAGAAATTCAGCCGATTCTCCGGGTTCTCGAAGCCATGGCCTTTGTTCATTTTCAAATCGTCGATGCGCTCAAGGCCAACGGCAAACGGCGTGAGATCGACCGCGTTGACGTCGGAATGAAGCGGATCGGCGCGGAAAAGATGGAAGTTTTCATCGCCCTCCCGGTCCTGCTCGAACAACACGTAGCGACTGTCGGGCGTCCAGACGAAATGCATGATCCCGCGTTGCGTGTCATGAGTGATCGCCTTGGCCGAGTCCAAACCTTTCGCGACATCGCAGATCCAGACGTTCATGCGGCTTCCCTCCGGCGCCAGAAAGGCGAGCTGCCTCCCGTCGGGCGAAATCGCCACGCTGCTAATCTTCGGATTATCGAAAAAATCCTTGAGCGGAATGCGCGGAGCCGGTTGGGCGCTCGCACACTGCTGCGGCTCCTAAGACCAAAAGGAGAGAAATTCCGAGTCCAAGCCGCCTCGTTTTCGTTATAAGTCATATTTGACCAAATGGGGCGAACACGCCTTCAATACAACAAAGCGCAATTGCCTAGCTTGACCCGGACAACGGTTGACCTCCAAGGTCACGTGCGCGATTTCTTCGTGGACGCTCAGGAGCGACTTGTAGAAGGCGGGCTCCTTCGGCTCGTGTGTCACGATACTCGCCGCGCAGGCGAATTGACCCCGGCCAATGCGCCAGACGTGCAGATCGCCAATGCGCGACTCACCGTCCGCCTCGAGCACTTCGCGGATTTCTTCGACCACGTCAGAGTCCATTTCCCGATCCAACAGCACGCGGCTCGTATCGCGCAGGAGTCCCCGCGCCCAGACGCCTACCACGATTGCCCCGACGATGCCCATCGCGGAATCCAGCCAATTCCAGTGCAGGAACTTTCCTCCGACCAGCGCGCCAATCGCAAGCATGGATGTGGCGGCATCCGCGATCACGTGCACGTATGCGGCTCGCAAGTTGAGGTCCACGTGAGCATGACCGTGGGAAGATCCATGGTGGTGATCATGATCTCGCAGCGGCAGGGCGCTGATGATGTTAACCGCCAATCCGATCGTGGCCACCACGATGGCTTGATCGAACAAGATCGCGACTGAATGGAACAGGCGCGCGATCGATTCCAACGCCATGAACAACGCGACGCCGCCAAGTAGAATCGCGCTCGTAAAACCGCCGAGCACCTCGATTTTCCATGTCCCGAATGCAAAGCGTGTATCGTTCGCATATCGCCGCGAGAGTGCATAAGCGCCGGCGGTGAGGCCGAGCGCGAGCACATGCGAGCTCATGTGCCAGCCGTCTGCCAGGAGCGCCATCGAATGGAATATCCAGCCGGTGGTGATCTCGACCACCATCATCACGGCAGTCAGCACGACCACTCGTCTCGTATTTCTTTCACCCAGCACGTTCGCGCTGTGGAAATGATGGGTGTTGCCAGGAGGAGATATCCGTCGTGTGCATTGCTACAATTCCCGTCGCCAGGTCTCATGGGTCAGAACAGATCTCTTTCGACACTTGCCCATGGACTTCCTCTTCAGAAATAGTCGGCCCAATTGAAAAGGGCTATAGGATGGCGTTGCCGAACGGACTTCCCGACAGGAAAGCGTTGCACGTCTTCAAAGCGATCTACCTTCTGAAAGACGAAATATTCGTCTGAGGAATCGACCAGCCGGACGATTCCTTTGCCCGGATCACTGTATCAGGCAGACCACACAGGAACTTCTCAGGCCTGCCCGAGCGACGAGTTCAGGCAGATCAATTTGAAAGGGGAAGCAAAATGCTTCGTTTGGTCCGGGATTGTTACGGAGCGGCTTGGCACGTTCCACAAGTACCTCGTTCACGTCGGTACCTAACACCCCGATCGTTTCTTCGATAATTCAGCGAGTGGGTTAGCCCGGGGATCGTTGTTGCTACCGAGCAGATCCGCTTGCACCCACGGTGGCGCAATCTCTAGCACGCTCGCGGACCTGTTTTGAAGCTTATACCGCTGCGAGAGCGTATAGGAGTGCAGCGCTGCTTTTGTTGAAGAGTACACTGCGGCGAGCACCAGAGGAACGTATGCCAGAGCCGTAATGGATGACGACGCGCGTGCCCGCATCCGCGAGCGCGCGGGCGGTGGCACGCCCGATGCCGCGAGAGGCGCCGGTGACCAGTGCGGTTTTGTTGGAATTGTCAGTCATTCCAGTTGTTTCAGTTATTGAGGGTGCTGTCCTAACTAAAAGAGAGTTATCTAGCTGGACCAGAAATTGGCCGGGCATCGGAGAATTACTTGCAAGGGCAGACCGGGAACAAGCGGCCGCCAGTTTACTGGGCATATTACACTGCTCCTACAAACTCCACCCAATGACGAGTCGATGCCAGCGCCATCCGCGAACTGGGTAGGTGCTGTTTGATGAGTGTGGTCGGTGATGATGATTTCCCTAGGTTTGCTAATATCTTAAAAACTCGTTTTTAGTTTGGTCATGCTTTACCGCCGAAGCTGACGAAGTCGTCGAGATCGAGGGCGTCGAACCACGTCTTGATGTCTTCGCGGGTCTTGCTGTGTTGCCCAACGTATTCGGCAAAGCCTGACAGACTTTCGGCATCGCTATCCGGTCCCCGCTTTTCCATATAGGCCGACCAGGCTTCGATTTCCCACGGGTCGCGCGGGGTCTGGGCGTGGGCCTGGACCCACTCGAGAATTTCGCCGTCGGCTTTTCCGGTAGCCAGCTCGTTCAGAAGGGCTTCGAGATCGAGGCCGAGGAACCTCGCGAGGTGTTGGTCGGTGGGCGAGTTATAGTTGTATTCGCCGTTTTTCCCGGCGAGCTTTGCGCGACCCTTATCGAGAATGCGAGGCAGGAGGACGAAGCCGCCAAGGCGGGAACGCATGCTCCGAGGCGGGCGTTGGGTTAAGTCAGTATGTGCGATCGGGGTGTTCATGGCGCTTTTTAATCGCGTAAAGTTCATCCAGATCCCGGGTGATAAGCCGGTGGTTTCGAGGGTGGTGTTCATGGTGTTGGATTGTTTTTTGGTTTAATTATTGGGCCGTTTTGCCGCCGTCGACGGCGAAGGACGCACCCGTGATGAAAGGCGCCTTGTCGGAAGAAACAAACACGATGGTTTGGGCGACCTCCTCGGGCCTCCCTGTGCGTTGGAGCGGCACGCCCGCGACCAAGCCGGCCTTCCTATCGTCAGTGCCGGTGAACCGGTTCAGCATCCCGGTCTCGATCGGACCAGGTGCAACCACATTTACACGTACACCCGAGCCCGCTGCCTCGAGCGCCGCCGACTTGGTCAGCCCTTCCACCGCGTGCTTGCTGGCCACGTAAACTGAGGCGCCGGGCGCGCCGGTCCGGCCGTAGGTAGACGACACATTGACGATGCTGCCGTGCCCTTGGGCCAGCATCACGCGCAGCTCATGTTTCATGCTCAGCAGCGTGCCGAGCACGTTGGTGTCGAAGGTGGCCGCGTAGCTGTCGGCGGTCTGCTCCGTCACCGGGCCGGGCTTGCCTTCAGTACCGGCGTTATTGACGGCCACATCGAGGCGACCAAAGCGCGCGACAGTCTGATCGACCAAACTGCGTATGTCGTCTTCGTGTCGCACATCGGAGCGGAGGAATTCGGCCTCGGTGCCGAGTTTGCGGAGTTCAGCGACTAGCCTCTGGCCTTCGTCGTTGTGTCGTCCGGAGACAACGAGGCGTGCGCCTTCATTCGCGAAGGCGATGGCCGTGGCGCGACCGATGCCCGTCAGGGCGCCTGTAATTAGAACAACGGGTTTATTCATGATAATTTCCTCCTTCTCTGCTTGGAATGATGATGCTTGGTGTTGTCATTTTTTTAAAAGTTGGCTCGTTGCAGCGCCGCTGAATAATGCTTTGTTTGCTCAAGGCAATGCCTCGCAAGCATGGCAATTGAATGGAACTACGACATCTTCGCTACTTCGTCGCAGTCGCCGACGCTGGAAGTCTGACGGTGGCAGCAGCCCGGAAACTGCACACGTCACAGCCTTCGTTGAGTCGGCAAATCCGCGACCTTGAAGACGAGGTCGGCGCTCAACTGCTCACGCGCAGCGCTCACGGCATCGAGCTAACACCAGCGGGTCGAGCCTTTCTCGATCACGCCCGCTTGGTGCTGTCGCATGCTGAAGCGGCCGCCGGAGCTGCACGCCGCATTGCTAATCCGGCCAAGCCATGCTTCGTCATGGGCTTTTTGACCGGCCACGAATTGACGTGGATGCCCGAAGCCCTGCAGATTTTGCGTGACGAACTTCCTAACATCGACGTGATGATCTCGAGTCAATACTCTCCGCAACTCGCGGATGCACTTTCGAAAGGAAAAGTCGATGCAGCTTTTCTTCGTCGGGAACAAGGGATGCCGGACCTAGCCTTTAAGCTTCTCGTCAAGGAGCCCCTCGTGGTGATCCTGCCTAACGACCATCGTCTCGCCGCACTCAAATCTATTAGTCCGCGGGATCTAATGGGCGAGACATTCGTGGTCGTGTCGGATACAGCACCTGTTCTTCGTGCGGTCATCGACGACTACCTACAGCGGTCCGGAGTCGATATCACGCCAGCTCACGAGGCGGACCACCTCGCTATGGGAATGTCCCTAATCGCTTCGACGCGCGGCGTTGGGCTGTTACCGGCTTACGCAGAGAACTTTCTCGCTTCATCTCTAACAAGTCGTCCCCTCAAGGGAGACACACCGACGGTCGATCTGGTGCTCGGCTACAAAAAGTCGAACACGTCTCCGATCCTGAAGTTATTACTTTCACGATTGGACGAACTGATTGCGCGCGTCTCGAAGTAGATCCAATCAGCGGCCGTATAGTCGCGCTGTTGAACAGCGTGTCGAACGCTTCAATTACGAGCGCCTTATTTTTTCGACGCAGTTGTCTGAGTCATCACTTCGCTCCATTTTTATGGCAGATGATTCAGGGTTCCTGCGGGATGCCTCATGGTTCAAGGTGCGTTGGCGGCTGGAGATGAGGCGGAGTCCGCTCGACGGGAAGCAGTTGCACGCCGTGCCAGTGAAGGTGCTTTGCGGCGGCGTCTTCAACGAGCAAGCGAGAAGGCGACCTTCCCGAAAGCGCTGATCCGACGGACCTTGCCCGCTATGTGAAGACCATTATGCAGGGAATGGCTGTGCAATCAGCCGGTGGCGCCTGCAGTAGCGGAGAGAGAGAGAGTTACGCCGCAGCCTTCAATGTAGCGTTCGATCATTTCGTGCGCCTCAGCCATCAGCGGAGCCGCTCTGCGCGTGGATGGCGGAGTCGTTTGATGGTCCGGTGCCATCAAAAAATTCCTGAGTAAAAGCAATATAGAGGCCAGTCACACTGTTTGCCTGCGAACTGTTTCTGCATGCCGTCCGCGAAGCCGGAGAGATCTGGTAAGCGGACGAAGACAACGGGAAACCGGGCCTTTGCCCGGAATACCACGAAACTGCTACGGCGCGTTTGTGCCACGAACGGTAGCCTTGGCCGTTCGGCCGGGTTGCGCGTAGGTGCCGAGCACCTGATGCACGTTTTCGATGGCCATGCTTCCTTCGCCTACCGCAGCACCGCATCGCTTCACAGAACCTGACCGCACATCGCCGGCTGCAAAGATCCCTGGGCGGCTCGTCTCAAACGGATAGGGAGGACGATTCGCGCCTTTCCACGCAGGGGCGTCTGCGACCGCAGGACCGGTTTTAATAAATTCCCGATCGTCCAGGAGTATTTCAGCCGGAAGCCACTTTGTGCATGGCTTCGCGCCAATCATCGAAAAAACGGCGACGGTTTTCACTATTCGGCGCTCGCCTGTTTGGGTGTCTGCGATTTCTACCTCTTCGAGCCGAACCTTCCCCATCATTTTCCGAATCTCGGTGTGATATAGAATTTCGATATTGTCTTTCGCCTCGACCCGATTCGACAGGTAGCTCGACATGCTTTTGGAGAGATCGTCACCGCGAACGACCAGTATCACCCGCCGCGCATACTCGGATAAAAACATTGCTGCCTGTCCTGCGGAGTTGCCGGCACCGACCACGACTACCGTCGCTCCGTGACAGAGCTTGGCTTCCATTGCGGTCGCGGCATAAAAAACGCCCAAACCTTCGAAGCGCTCGCGTCCCTCGGCTTCGATCAGGTTATACTGAGCGCCAGTGGAAATGATCACGCACTTCGCGCGCAAGACGGTGACGCTCCCTTCGATCCGAATGGCTGCGCCGTGCTCTCGATCGGAAAACGAAAGCGAAAGGACCTGAGAGGGCGTCGAGAATTTTGCCCCAAAGCGATAAGCCTGAAGCTGGGCGCGGTTGGTCAGATCGCCACCGCTGATGCCGGTGGGAAAACCAAAGAAGTTTTCGATGAGAGAGGACGAACCCGCCTGACCTCCCGGCGCAAAGCTTTCCAGGACGACCGTTTTAAGCCCTTCGGACGCCGAGTTCACCGCCGCGGCGAGTCCTGCGGGACCGGCTCCGACAATGGCGAGATCACAGAACATTTCCGCGTCTCCCTCGGACGAGAGAGGGCGAAGCAAACCCGCGATCCGGGCAATTTCCAGAATCGTTGGCTGTTTGAGGATCGTTCCATCGCTCGCAATCAAAATGGGAAGGTCCTGGTCTGCAAGGTCCCGCCGCTCACACATCGAGCGACCTTCATTGCTCGAAGAAGTGATAAGCCGATGCGGGATGTGGTTTTTGTCAAGAAAGTCGTCGATTCGATGTCCCGCACGACATCCGGCACTTGCGACGATCCTCAGACCGGTGAACTCGGGATCACGTAACAAGCGTTTGCGCCGCATCATGAATGCTTGAACAAGCGGCTCACCTACCCCCGGCAAGTCGGCGAGCGCCCTCTTCAGTTCCGCGGCCGGAATTAACAAAATCTCCGACTCTTCCGCCTTGCCCCGCACATTCGCGATCGCAGACGTGCCGGTAAGCATCGAAACCTCTCCGACGAAATTCCGAGGCCCAGGCGTCGAAAGGATTTGTTCCACCCCGTCGCGAGATTCGTAAACCTCTAGCTCACCGGATACGACCAAGGCCATCGGGAATTCCCGCTGCCCTGCTTTGACGATCACCTCGCCGTTTCGAATTTTTCGCCGAACACCCAGAGGCTCAAGCAGTGATAGTTGATAATCGTCCAACTTCGGAAAGGCAATGCTCTCCGTATCGCGATAAAATCGCTCGTCTTGTTCCTCGGTGCTCATTGCTGGAATACTTCCAAGATAGATCCTGTCCCGAATCGCAGGCGATTCGTCCGCATTCGAGCCCTATCCTTCAACGGGGGCTCGCAAGCCGAATCGTTAGAATTTCCACCTTTCACTGACATAAAGCAAACCGTGGCCCTGCGGCACCGGTGGCCAACGACCGAGGATTCTTCTGGCGTCGTCGTTTTGACCTTTCCCCTGACAGTTGGCCAGCCGAGACGAAACTTTCAACAAAAATCAACGAAGGCCACCGCTTGCGATGAGTCGCTCGCCAGTCATCCAGCCGGAAATCATCCGACGCCAGGAATACGGCAACAGAAGCGATGTCGCCCGGCTGCCCAATGCGTCCAAGAGGGGTCTTTGCGACCAGCCCCTTTTCGAAGTCTATTCCGAGGTAACTCTGCGTACCTTCGGTTGCAATGAGACCGGCGCCAAGGCATTGACGCGGATTTTTCGCGAGCCAAATTCCTTGGCCAATACACCGGTGATTCCGTCAATGGCGCTTTTTGTCGCGGTATAAACGGCAGTAGCCGGTGGAGTAAAACTGCTCCCGGCCGAACTCATGTTGATAATGCTCCCTCCATCCCCCATGTGCTTTACAGACGCCTGTGTCACGAGAAGAAGACCAAGCACATTGATATTAAACTGCTTGTGGAAATGCTCCTCCGTGATGGCGTCGACCGGAGCAAATTCGTAGATACCGTAGTTATTTACAAGAATGTCGAGCTTCCCGTAGTTCCCAATTGCGGCATCGATAATACCTTGTGGTTCGGCAGCCTTTGAGACATCGCCACCAACCGCAACAGCCTTCCCACCGGATTTGGTGACGTCGGAGACGATGAATTCCGCACCCGTCTTACTGGATGCGTAATTGACGACTACCGAAGCACCCTCCGCCGCAAGCGCTTTGGCAATTGGCGGCACCAATGCCCTTGGAAGCGCCTGTGACAACTGCGACTTTCCCTACAAGTTTCCCTCGGCGTCTCGAAGGGAACCAACTGGACGTCCGGAGTAAACGCTTGCCCGAGGGTGGAAATGATAGCCGAGGGGGGCCACCGGCACCGACCGATCCGGCATATATGCCGAGTGTGACATCCTTCCGTTGGCACGATCTGCTGCACGATTCTGCCTCCACGAGTGTGGACGGCATCGGTCACCAGTTCCAACCAGCAATCTGCTCCGCCGAAAAAATGCTCGGAACATTGGGATATCCGACACCTTGTTGACCGACGCACGTCGCCTCGGTGATGATCAAAGCCGCTGCAGCACGCTGCCGTAGTAAGTCGCGTTCATCGCGGTGGGGACTCCGCCCGCGCCGGCGCGCATACGAGTGAGCAGAGCCAACACGATCCGATGTGGCAGTTCAAGCGCTCCGAGGCGCAAGGCAGTGAAAAGCGATGTGAGATTCATTATTTTTGTGGTTTGAAGGCAGGTTCGGCGACAGCCCGGTTTGTTGTGTGTAGTTAGCTGAAAGAAACTTCGCCCATGTCGATGGCGACCAGGAGCGGCTCAGGGACCACGACATGATCCCCTTCATAGGCATAAATTCGACGCGTTGTCGGAACGATGATTCCATCAACGTTGCGATAATTCGTGGCATAATTCACACCGGTGGCACCGCCAAGAATATCGACGGTGTAATCATGGCGACGCAGCAAGCCATCGGGACCGAAGAAGGAAATCTGCTCCCGGGTGTGACTAGCAATGTTATCCGGGAAGGTCACCTTCAAGCGTCGCCAGATCTCGCCGTTCTCTTCCCAAGGGCTGATCTCCTCCGTCACGAAGCCGGGATAGGTGTAGAGAAATGGCGTGGTCAGGTACGTCCACAACGCTTCGCCGCTGAAGTAGGCGACATGGACGTCGTCCCAAGGCGTATCCCTCGTGTGCCCAATGAAAGATGTTACTGGCTTTTCGCGGATCTCAGTGACAGCTCCCGCAGCGGTTTCTATCGAAATTTTTCCCGGCTCGAAGACAGATTTCTTGTCCTGACCCGGAAATGTCGTCACCAGTTTCTCAATCTGGGTCTCGGCCTCCATTATCACCTCCTTGAGGACATCTGGCCGGCCTTTGACATACCAGATCCCTCCGGTGATCGCCGCCTGCATCTTGACCGTCTTCAGCGTGTTCCAACGGTCGAGGCCTCCGTGTGCCTTAACGGCCAGCGTCAATAAATCGCTCATTAGCTTTGGTGTTTGGTTCGTGTTCTTCAGTTAGCTTTCCATTCATTGCGTTGTTTTGGAGCCCATGAACGGCAGTGGTTGGTGGGCTCCAATTTGTGCCCGCCGAACCCGGATCGAATAGGCCAACACTCCAAGAGCAAGTCCCACGAGGGCAATGGAGAGGACAAGCAACGATCCAAATCCGAAGAGAGAATATGGGGAGATCTCAAGAAACACTCTGTTTTTTGTCCACTTGATGACGGAACCCTGAATAAGGTTCGTTTTTTCGATCGGCAAATGGGGATCGCGGGCGAAATCAGTCCGAAATTGCGGCGGGCGATCTACGCTTTTGTCGCGGCGGGCCAGACGCCGAGCTGCTGCATAAGAGAGAAAAGATTTGCCACACCCCAATGCTCGGTGATCTTGCCGTTGCGCACTCGCACGACATCGACGGTTTCAAAGTTGATTTGTCGACCAGTCGCCGCCAGACCCAGGAATGTTCCCCGGTGCGTTCCATGATACGTTTTGTACGTCGTCAAAGTTCTCCGTCGACGGTCTGCCAATGGATATCCGCGTGGAAGTCGGGGAACGCAGCACGAAGGGTTCGGTATAGGCTTCGTTCACCATCTCGATCGGGAGAGCAGCTGGGCTGGGGAGTATGACCGACGAAGTCGACGTCGAAGAGTTCCTCGAAGGCCTCGAAGTTCCCACGGCTCTGACCTCTTCGGTGTTCCGGCGAACGACAGCTTTGGAAGCATGGGCAAAAATACTATCCAAGTGCACAGAGCGGGGCTCCGTCGCCGCCCGACGTCCCAACAAGATCCGCAAAAAATCGCCATCGGAGAACTTTGCATCCTGCCCCAGTCGCACGATGATGAGCTCCATTGAGGGAATAACGATGAGCCGCTGGTATCCCGAGCCCACCGAGGCGATCATGTCGGGGGGCGCCTCGCGAGAGAGGCAAGTGCCGCGCCACTCCTGTTTCCACCAGTCTCGCTCCAGCATATCCTCGATGTCGAATTCGCGCGCACCCGGCCCGGCGGCGCGGTTGTTCCAAAAGCCCAGGCCGAATGCGGGGTTGGCCTTCGTACCGCGCAGACATTGGGAAAGCGCGCGACGGCTCACGGCCGGCGCGCCCTCGCTTAGAATCAGCCGGCCCATACGCGACCACTGCTCAGCGGTGAGCTGGAAGCCAGTGGCGAGCAACGGGTTGCCCGCCCGATCGCTCTTGTAGATCTGCGGACCGAGGCCGAGAGGCTTGAGCACCTTCCGCTCCAGGTAATGTGTCGGTGTCTCCCGACGCAAGGCCAGCTTGCGGCGAAAGAGCTCGTCAAAGACCTGCAGCGGCGACGGCCCGTAAATGAAGCGCTCGCCTGGTGCGGCAACAACGGGCAGTCGCAGAGCGACCGCATTCCGGTCAGGCACCGTATCGCCGTGCAAACGCGACATTGGCTCCAGCCCGCAGGTAAAGTTTAAGAGCTCCCGAATGGTGATGCGCGCCTTGCGGTCATCCTTTCGCCACTCGTCGATCGTCTCCGCAACGCGTTCATCCAACCTTAAGATTCCCTCTTCCTCCGCAGCCAGCGCCGCCAGGACCCAAAAGCCTTTCGTGCCGCTGTAGATCTTATGTGGCTCCTGGGCCGAATGATTGCCCGGATAGCTCTCGAAAACCGTCCTCCCGTCCTGTACAATTAATAGCGCGGTGCCCCGCCGTGCCGCGGAATACGTCGCCGCCGCTTTCATCGAGGTTACGTCGAGCGCTGGAGCGCGGCCAGCTCCCCCAATCAAAGCACAAAGCGCAAGCGTCCACGCTAAAGATGCGGACATTCTGCGAGCCGCGATAAGATTTGACTCATGCTCCGACTTCATCTCGATCACCGTTTTGGAGAGATCTACGAAGCCCGTTATAGTAGGGGTCGTTTGACGAAAGAGGAAAATAAGGTACGCTAGGGCTCGGGTGGCTTTCTGCGTAGCCGGAACCACCTTTCTCGACGCGCTTGTTCTGCCACCACGAGTAATCGCCGGTCAGGATGATGTTGTGCTTGAAAGCTGCGATCGACGGTCTGAAAGCGCAGGGTCTGCCGGTTGACGACAACCTGCTTGAGCACCTATCACCCCTCGGCTGGGTACAGATCAATCTCACGAGTCATTATGTCTGGCGCCAGGATCGGCGTGTGGAAAGGAGGGTATCAGAAGGTTTGTGTGTGGGTCATAAGCTGAGATAGAGGCAAAATGACCAAAGAGAAGAAGGAAACGAAGCGCGACGAATTGATCGACGCGCTTTTAGAGAGCATGGGATTAGCCCGGAAGCGGTGCTCGGAGAAGCGGGCCGATTGCGCAGCTAAAGAAGCGAGTTGTCGAGAGAGCGTTGGCCGGGGAACTGACCCATCATCTTGGCTACGCCAAAGGCGAAGCGCCCGAAGAGGTCGACAACCATCGCAACGGCATGAATCCCAACAAATCCCCTTTCATCATGTTCCTCTGCACGGGCAACTCCGCACGGAGTATTTTTGCCGAATACCTGTTGAAAAAAATTGCCCCGCCATCGGTATTTTCTTGGGCCACCCTTCTCGATGTGGCCGTATTGCCGGCATTTTGTGACTGAGAGGTGCACGACGACCTTCCCAACGGGTTCAACGGGGAAGCTTGGCCGCCAGAACGTCGATCTTCTCGATCACAGGCGGCTGAGCAAAAAGCTCGGAAGCTCTCGCCATCAGCGCCGCTGCGACGCGGCCCACAAGGTGTGCTTGCCGGCCGGCCTCATCCGGGAAGGCGTCAAATATGCCGAACGTCGTCGGCCCAAGGCGGATCCCAAACCACGCAGTCGTGGCCGGTTCCTCCTGTACTATCGGAAGACCTCCGCGAAGGAAGTCTTCGACCTCTTTCTCTTTTCCAGGTTTTGCTTCAAGCCTAACGAACAACGCTACGCTGACCATGTTTCTATCTCCTATTGTTGATGATTTGTGTTTTTACCGTCTCAGCCTTGGGCATGTGCATCAACCATCCATAGGTACTTGTCAATGCCCCGCGAGCTTTCCAAGAGGGGGTTGCTACCCTGCTCGGCCGCTCAAGTACGGAGGTGGTTGGCTCTCGAAGGTGCGCCTGGGCATGCGAAGCATGCTTCCGGCGCCAGAACTTTATGAGGATGAACGTCGAAACGATTTGGCGCAAAAGGAGGGGCGTGTTGGATAAGGTAGCATAACCCCGGAAAGGTTGAGAAGACTCTCCCACTACTTTAGTCCAAAGTCTGACTGAGCGCCTCCGCGGTGTTCCGTGTCTGTTCGTAGCCGACGTGGGTATAGCGCACGGTGGTGCGGATGTTCTTGTGGCGAAGGAGCTCCTAGATTCCCCGCAAATCCTTTCCCACATGGTTGAGGATCGCTGGCGGAGCAAGGGCAGGAGGTCGTCGCTGAAGGTCACTCGGGGCCAGCCGATACCGAAGGTGTCATCGGGACGACCGGGAACGATGCCCTTGCCGCCCATAGCCACGTTGAAGGCGTGCTTGACAGCATTCGCCAGTTCGTCAGAGACGCCGAAACGGAAGAACACCCCCACGCCTCGATCCGGACGGGCCTGTGGGCTCCAGAGGGTACTGATCGAGCTTGTAGTACAGCGTCCAGCACCCGCCCTCGGTGTTGAGCGGTTGAACTGGGACCAGCAGTTCGGGGAAGAAGCGTTCCAGAATTCGCTCCAGAACCGGCCCGGGGTTGCTCAGGCGCGGAAAGGAGTCCGGAGTGATGAGTAGCCGCGCGAGATTGGAGGGATCCTGGATCAGCGACGTGCGCTCCTTGTTGCTCCAAATGAAGGCGATGAGCTGATGCCCGACAAGGCCAAAGGGCTTTATCGTTACGCGGCCTTCCGTGCCTAGCAGGATGCCCCCATCAATGCGTCTTTGAAGCCGTTTTCGGTCGGCGTTCCGTTCGGATCGAGCACGCTCACGCCCACCTGGCGCCCTTCCAGGGCAGGACTGCGACCCCGCCGCCCCACGCCGAGACTGGCGCGACGGCCGCACGTCATGTTGAGCGTCAGCCCAAGTTCAGGAACTAGGTTCGCCAATCGTCGCGAAGGCGTTGTTGTCAGCTTCGAGCTTGTCGATCTTCCCGATATAGAAACCGAGCCACGGCGTCAGGAACTGGGTGACCGTGAAATTCATAAGCGCGGTAGTGGTTGGTCGATGGCGACGGCGGGAAACAGGGGCCGCGCCCTTCACCGGCACAAGCGCGCCGGCCTGAGCGTTCACGCTGGTGCCGTAGCTCCACATGGCGTGGACGTTGAGAAAGCCGCCCGGCCAGAGTCCGAGCTTGCCCGTGTCGACGTCCAGCCGGTAATCGACGGACCCCAAGAGCCGACGGCGTTCTCCAGGCCCCCACTCATCACGCCCTGAGGATCTGCAGGTAGTCCACATCGAGGGTGACGCCGTGCTTCGCCAGGTCGTCGCGGTATCCAAACCAGTCGCCCGTGATGCGCGGCCGGGACCAGATATCGCCGCTGAAGGTTTCCGGCGCCGGGGTCTGGGCAAGCACCACGCTGGGCCCGGCTATCCAGTGGAGGCATGGCGCGGTTCGACCTACAGAGCTACGCCGGAGGCCAATTCTTCAGCACTCTCGCCTTTGGCCGAGAACCAGGGGAACAACAGAATAAAGGAACAAGGGCCTCATTTCCGGCCCTTGTAAATCCGGGCTTCTTGGAAGATACGCGACGGATTCTTGAGCAAGTCCACGAGGCGACGACGCGAGCCAAGCGCTTGGCTCGCGGCCAAACCGGGACATTGCGGGTGGGATTCGTTGAGAGCATATCTTGGCATGGCGCCTGGGTGTTATTGCCAAGCAATGCCGGCGCGCCGCTTATATTCTGGTGGATATCTTGACGCTCGCCGCCTAGGCCGAACACCGTTCCAAGGAAACGCCGTCTTCCAGCGTGCGAATCGGCGCCGAATCGAAGCTGATGTGTTTCCAGTTACGTTAGGGACTTCTATCTTTGATCGTCCCCGGGGGAGGCCACGGATCTTTCGGCTTGCATTTTTCAAATGCATGTAAGTAATTACTTGCATGATTAGATCGAATGGGCGGCGGCTCGGGAAGCGTGGTCCCAACCCGGATTCCGTTGCGCGGACCAGGCAGCGTTTGCTCAACGCCGCTTTCCAGAGTTTTTCCCGAGACGGATTCCATGGAGCCACCACGCGCGAAATCGCGCGCCGTGCCAAGGTCAACGAGGTTACCTTGTTTCGTCATTTCACGAATAAGAAGCAATTGTTGCGCGCTGTACTTGAACAGGGCCTGGCCCGAGACACGGCGTTGATGGAAAGCCTTAGCTGGAACCAGGATCTCCGGAAACACGTTGCCGAATATGCCCGTCATTACCTCCATCATCTTGAAGAGAAGGAGGCGCTCGCGCGGGCACTCGTCGCCGAGGTTCGATTGTTACCACCGGCGGTCCGTCGAATCTGCGCCGAAGTGATTGGACCGTTGCGACAGCGCCTGATCGATTCGCTAAATAGTGCTCAACGCGGTGGCCTGATTCGAGAAGACGTGAACGTGGAGCGCGCCATCGACGTTCTGCGAGACGCTCTCTACTCCCGCATGTTGAGACAGGGAGGCTTCCTGCCGGGCAACTACTCGCGCGAGGCTTACCTCGAAACCCTCGTCGACATTTTTGTTCGAGGCATCGAGACCCAATCTTAGAAACCTGTGAAAAAATTACAAAGTGTGGCGTTGCTGCTGGATTTTTGGCTTGGCCAAGGCGTGAGGGGGGCGGCAATAGCCGCAGCGTGTTGCCGCAGCTTTGCATCGCCCCGCGGGCTGCCTTCGGCTGGCTGTCTCCCTTCGGTCGGCTGTCCCGAGCAACGCGGGCCAAGCCAAAAAGACACGCAACCCCAGTGGGCAAGAGCGCGACGCTTTCTAATTTTTTCACAGGTTCTTAGAAATCTTCCTCTCCTATGGCTACTGAAACGCAAGTTGAGCTCGAGCCGGTAAAGTCATCGCCGCCGAAGGCGCGCCCGTCTGGCCCGGCCGGCGAACGAATTTCGAACGGTCCAAGACGATCGAAGCTACGCCTCATCGGGGCGGCGGCGCTGGTCTTTGGAGTCATTATTGGACTGGTATTCTTCGCCCATTTCCAATCTTACGAGTCGACCGACGACGCGTTCATCGACGTGCACAGCGTCAATATCTCCTCCAAAGTAGCGGGTCGGGTAGCGCGCGTGCTGGTTACGGACAACCAGGAGGTGAAGAAAGGCGACGTGCTGGTGGAACTCGATCCACGCGATTTCGATGCGCAGGTCAATGAACAGAAAGCCGCTCTCAACAGCGCTGTCGCGCAGCTCGACGCTGCCAGGGCTGGGCTCGAACAAGGACTTGCTCACGTCCTGACCCTGCAGGCTACTGTCGAGTCGGATCAGGCGGCCGCAGAAGCGGCGAGGGCACAGGCGGATCTCAGCGCGAAAGACCTTAAACGCTCCGAGGACCTGTATAACCAGAAGGTGGTCTCTTCCCACGATTTGGACAACGCCAGAGCCTCGGGCAAAGCGAGCCAGGAAACACTGAATTCTGATCTGAAAAAGGTCGTGAGCGATCAGGCGCAGGTAAACGAGGCGAAAGCGCAGGTGGGCGCAATTACCGCCCTTGTGCAGAGTCAGCAAGCGAAAATCGACCAGTCGACTGCCAGCTTGGATACCGCTACTCTGAACCAATCTTACTCCAAGGTTTACGCTCCCGAGGACGGACGCGTGACGCGAAAGTCGGTTGCGGCTGGTGACTATGTTCAGGCTGGCCAGTCGATGTTTGCCTTGGTGCCGGACAATGTCTGGATCACGGCAAACTTTAAGGAAAGTCAGATTGGTCTGATGAGGCCGGGTCAACCGGTCGAGATCGACGTGGACGCGTTGCCGGGCCACAAGTTCGATGGGCGCGTGGATAGCATCCAGGCTGGAAGCGGCGCGGCCTTTAGCCTGTTGCCACCCGAGAATGCCACCGGTAACTATGTCAAGGTGGTTCAGCGAGTGCCGGTCAAACTCGTTTTCAACCAGCAGCCTGATGCCGGATTGCCGCTCGGGCCCGGTGAATCGGTTGTGCCCACGGTGAAAGTTCAAGACTTTCACTATTCCCCGCTGGCGCTTGCGCTGGTGTTGGCCATCGTCACAGGGCTCGCACTGCTCATTCTGTTGGCCCCAGTTCGCAAACCTCGCAAGGCAAGCTGAGGAGCTTATGGTAGACATACAACCCGCTGCGCCGGCGTGGCAGCCTGCGGCAAATCCCTGGCTAATTGCCATAGCCGTCATGGCTGCGACTTTCATGGAAGTCCTCGATACTTCCGTCGCAAACGTTTCACTACAGCATATCGCCGGCAATCTGGCCGCCAGCTCGGATGAAGCGACCTGGGTTCTGACCAGCTATCTGGTCGCCAACGCCGTGGTGCTTCCAGCCACCGGCTGGCTGGGCCGTTTTTTTGGTCGCCGCAGGTTTCTGATTACCTGCATCGGCATTTTTACTGTGGCATCCGCACTCTGCGGCCTGGCAAACAGCCTCGGTATGTTGATTCTAGCCCGCATCCTGCAGGGCGCAGGAGGAGGGGCACTGCAGCCGATCTCTCAAGCGGTAATGCTCGAGACGTTTCCTCCCGCGAGACGCGGAACTGCGATGTCCGTCTATGCGATGGGGGTAGTCGTCGCGCCTATCCTTGGCCCAACCCTTGGCGGCTGGCTTACCGATAACTATTCGTGGCGATGGGTGTTCTACATCAACCTGCCGATCGGCCTTCTCGCCATGGCGATGTGCTGGATCTATCTGGAAGACCCGCCCTATTTAAAGAATGCAAGATCGGGACGCATCGATTACATCGGCTTTGGTCTGCTGGCCCTCTGGATCGGATGCTTACAGATCATGCTGGACAAGGGTCAGGACGATGACTGGTTTTCGTCGAACTTTATTCGGTGGCTCGCCTTTGGTGCGGCCGCAGGATTTGCGGCGTTTCTGGTTTGGGAACTCCTGATCGCATATCCGATCGTCAACCTGCGGGTGTTGGCCGATCGGAATCTTTCGATTGGCGTCCTGATGAGCTTGACGGTAGGTGCGATTCTGTATGCTACGACGGCGGCTCTGCCCCAGTTCCTGCAAAATCTGATGGGGTATACCGCCACGGAATCGGGCCTGGTGATGAGCCCCCGCGGATTCGGAGCCGTGATCGGCAGCATCGTCGCGGGACGGATCATCAGCAAAATCGATAGCCGTGTCTGGATGGCACAGGGCGCCGTCTGGCTTGCGTTCTCGATGTTCGTCATTGGAAACGTGACGCTCCAGATCGCTCCCGGCAATGTCATCTGGCCTATTATTCTCAGCGGATTTGCCGTCACCTCCCTCTTCGTGCCGATGACGACGCTTTCGGTGGCGACGGTCAGCCGTGAACAAATGGGGGACGCAACCGGTCTTACCAGCCTCGTACGTAACCTCGGCGGGTCTGTTGGGATTTCGCTGGTGACCGCCATGGTGACGCGTCGTGAACAAGTGCATCAAGCGTTGCTCGTTGGCCATATGTCGCCCTATCAAGGGCCGTTTCGGCAACAACTTGCGATGTTGCAAAACTCGCTCGCCACCCAAAGCGGATCAGCGACTGCTCAGCATCAGGCTTATGCCGTGATGTATCGGACACTGCAACAGCAGGCGGGTTTGTGGGCCTACGTGGACGAGTTCC
This sequence comes from uncultured Verrucomicrobiae bacterium, assembly GCA_963816855.1. Classification (GTDB taxonomy): domain Bacteria; phylum Verrucomicrobiota; class Verrucomicrobiia; order Chthoniobacterales; family Terrimicrobiaceae; genus DASTFP01. The sequence goes on from CAWFMA010000002.1 coordinate 94,010, forward strand.
GGTTCCTCGCTCTGGTCTGCCTCGTCTGTATCCCGCTCACCCTGCTATTTCGAAAACCACCGAAGATGCCCGGTGAACCCAGCCTGGCACACTAGGTTGCGTGGCACGGGCGACTTGGAGCTGTCGAACAAAGTTCCATTGCCCAAGTCCATTATGCCGACGAAGCATGACAACGCAATTAACGTAATATTGCGCGGATTTAAAACCGAAAGGTAAATCATCACGCAGATATGAACTCAAAGATCACTAAGAACCTATGAAAAAATTAGACAACGCCGCCCACAGGGTTGCGTGTCTTTTTTGGCCTGGCCTGCGTTGCTCGGGCGGGACAGCCGACCGAAGGGCGACAGCTGCCGAAGGCAGCCCGCAGGGCGATGCAAAGCATCGGCAACACGCGGGTATTGCCGCCGCCCTCACGCCTTGGCCAAGCCAAAAATCCAGCAGCAATGCGGTACTGGCGCCCTGATTGTAAGACGCCTCGCGGCGGATGGTGCGGACACGGTCGGTGTGTTTGTGACAAACGACGGTTATAACGGTGTGCAGCAGGTGCTGAGATTGTCGACACCGCTATCGCCAAAGCCGCATCAGATCAAACTTCGCAAACGCCTGATTCAGAACGGTGAGAACTGATGTCTGTGCCTTCCGCGAAGCGGGCGGTAACTTCGTTGATACCGCGAACTATTACTAAGGGCACGAGCTAATCATTTCTTGGAGAGTTCGTCAAGGGACACCGCGAGAGCATGGTTTTGGCCACGAAATATTGCAGCTCTTCTCCAGCCACGGACCCAAACGCAGCGGGCAATCACCGCAGAATATGATGCAGTCAGTGGAGGCGAGCCTCAAACGGCTTGAGACCGACTATATCGACCTTTACTGGGTTCATATTTGGGATCAAATCACCCCTGTTGAGGAAGTCATGCGCGGACTTGACGATCTGGTCCGTCAGGGAAAAGTGCTCTATGTCGGCATTTCCGATGCACCGGCCTGGCCTGGTGGATCGCCCAGGCGAACACATTGGCTTTCATTCGTGGCGGGTCTCCATTCGTGGGTCTGCAAATTGAATACAACCTGCTGGAGCCGACTGTTGAGAACGAGAACTGATTCCGATGGCCAAGGCTCTTAATCTTGGCGTGACCGCCTGGTCACCGCTTTCCAATGGCGTGCTTACCGTGAAGTATCACGGTCACGGTTTTTCTGAATCCGGCCGCATGAGCAGCGATATGCTGAAAGAGTTCATGCCCGAAGAGCAAAAGACCGCGCGCATGGTCACGGCCGTCAAAACTGTGGCGGACCAAGCAGGCCGCAGTATGGCACAGGTAGGGCTGGCATGGTTGCGGGCTCGGCGTGTGCCAATCATCCCTATCATTGGGGCACGCGAACTCTCGGAGCTTCAGGACAACCTCGGGAGTTTTGATTTTTCTCTTTCCGCTGACCAGGTAAAGGCGCTTGATGAAGCCAGTCAGATTGACCTGCGCTTCCCGTACGACCTTTACGCGAAAGAAGCGGTTTGCGCTGCAGTCTACGGTGGGATGCGCGACCAGATTATCGCCTAGGCATTGCGAGAGTCTCCCAACTCCTGTCGTCATATGCTTTGCGCGCAAACTTCATATACAGAGAGCTTGGCGCCTTTGATTTTGCCGCGACCGCTCCAACTAAGTTTTCTGCGAGTTTCGCAAAATCTCTCGCCGCCACGTGTCATGTGACCTTCTGGCGCGCGGGCGATACTGCCGGACGGCGCATCTGTTGTGCCGGGGGGTGAGCGGTAGAGCAGGCGCGCTTTCCACCCACAAGTTTGAGGATCGTGGCTACCAGAGCGATCTCGCGTCCGGCTTCGACCTCGACGATCAAGGGTGCGCGGTTTGGCGGAGACGAGGCGAAGACCCGGTCGAGCTGCGGTGATACTCGGAGTCGTCCTTTCGGAGGGGAACGACGAGTACCGGACAGATACGTTCTGCAACGCGACAGATTTCGGCTGAGGCAAGGGATGCGCAGCGTGTGAGCGCGACGCATCACAGTTAAAGTTCAGCGCAGTCTATTATGCCGAAAAAGCATGATAGCACAACTAATGAAGTATTGGGAGGATTCAAAACGCGGAGGTAACTCATCGGGCAGATATATGAGCACAAACACTACTAATAAACTTTCAGGTACTGCGGCCCTGGTCACCAGAGGTTTGGGCAGGATTGGCGCAGGGATTGTAAACCCAGGCGAGACAGACCGCAGGGCCCCGTCAATCAAAAATCAGCCGAAATCCACGCGTTACTACTTTGACGTGGGCATTGGTTCCGTATGCTTATCGGGCGAAGATACAGGAGGAAAATACTGCCTTATTGAGGCAAGTCTCGCGCCACGGATGGGTGTGCCTCGCCATACGCATACGCGTGAGGATGAGACCTACTACGTGCTCTCCGGTGAACTGGAGGTGATCGTCGGAGACAAGGTCTTTACGCTTAGGGAAGGCGATACTCTCATCGCCCCGCGCGACATCCCCCACCAGTTGCGTAATTCTGGCAACACCGAGAACCACTATCTCCTCATGTTCTCGCCCTCCGGCTTCGAGGGTTTCCTGAAGGTGACCGCGGTCCCTGCACCGGCCAATGCGGTTGCTCCGATAAAGCCACCTGCAGTTGCCGTTCGGAATGTCCATGAACTTGCTACCGACTATGGAATTCTCTTTGGCTGATCGATAGCTAATGAGCACCAGAGCGCGACAGCGCCTCATCTGCTTACAAAATGTCGAAATAGGGAGATCAAGATGACAGCATCGAGAGTATCAACCGAAGTTCTAGCGAACGGGCACCAAGGCAATGGTCAATGGTTGCAAATAACGCCGGGAGAACGTTTCAGAATCCACATTTCCGTCGAGGAGACCGAGGGGGCGTTTGCGATGCTTGAGTTGGTCGCGGATCCGCAGAACGGTGCGCCCATGCATGTCCACAAGAACGAGGATGAGCATTTCGTCCTTTTGGAGGGCACACTGCACATCGCCAATGGGGACAAAACATTTGACGCTCCAGCGGGCACAGCAGTCACCCTCAGAAAGGGCGTTCCGCACGTCTGGTGCAATCTGTCGGAGTCTCCTCTCCAAATGCTGATAGTTTTTTCACGTGGGCACATCGAGCGACTGTTTAGAGAAGTCGCCGCCCGGGAGAACGATGACATTGCGGCCATTCTAGACAAGTTTGGCTGTCTCATTGTCGGCCCGGCATTACTTGAAAGCGTTTATTCAATCAGTTCGCCGCGCGACATGACCTAAGCGCGGGCAAGTTGCGCAATTTGCTGGAGACAATCATGACAAATGAAGAAGTGAAATTCGGTATTGATGGGTATCAAATTCCTTTGGGAAGCGGTCTTCGCAAGGTCGAAAGGAATGAAGGAGAAAAGTTTGATGTGGTTGGCGCTCGATTTACTTGGAAGGTGAAGGGTGCGGACACCGGCTATGCGTTTTCAATCTACGAACAGGAGCTTGAGCCGGGAGAGGGTGTGCCGCTCCACTGTCACGCCTATGGCGAAGTCTTTTATGTGCTCTCCGGATACATTGACTTTCTTCAGGTGACCGGCGCCGGAGAAGAGTGGATCACCTGCGCCGGCGGAGAGACAATCATCATTCCGACCAACGCTCTCCATGCATTCTATAACCGGACGGATAGGCCTGCCCGATTACTAAGCATATCGACGCAGCTTCATCAGGCGTTTTTCGATGCTGTCGAGGAAATGGATCGGGTCGATCGGTTGGCCTCGATGCCAGGGAAGCAAGCGATGGCGCGCATCGGCGCGCTGGCCCGGCGGTTTGATATGCACTTCTTTCCATTTTCACCACCGACACTTGCCGACCGTTCATCGGCGGAATCCGCAAGTATTTGTCGATCACGGCGGCAAGAGGTTCGTTCAAAGTCATCGAGCCAACCCTGAATGCTCCGGCCAGCAGAGAAGGCGAACGGGACCCGCGGCAGTGATTTGTCCAGCAGGCGGATACTACCTCCTCACGATCGACTACGAAGGGGACTGACGTCGCGGTGGCCGACCTCATTCGGAGTTACAGCTTCGTTCAGAAGTACTGGGTCTACCCGAGGGCGAAGCGCTAGCAAGTCAAGCAAGATGAATAAGCAAACCAATGGTGGAACTGAAAGAACGATGAACCTAGGCGAGACGGGCCGCGGACGAGAATTTGATTACATCATAGTCGGGGCCGGTTCGGCTGGATGCGTGCTCGCCGCGCGCCTCAGCCAGGATCCGATTGTTCGAGTGGCCCTGGTGGAGGCGGGAGGGCCCGACGACGCGCCCGAGATCAGCATGCCCATTGCCTTTCCGCAGCTGTTCAAGACCAAGTACGACTGGGACTTCGCGACCGAGCCGGAGCCTGGTCTGCGGGAACGGCGAATCTATACGCCTCGCGGCAGAACACTGGGAGGCACTTCCGCGATAAACGCCATGATCTACATCCGCGGAAACCCGGCCGATTTCGATGGCTGGGCGGACGAGGGCGCACCGGGTTGGTCGTACCGGGAGATGCTGCCCTACTTCATCAAGTCAGAGTGCAATGAGCGCGGCGACCCACGCTATCACGGCCACTCGGGACCTCTGGCTGTGCAGGACGGCCGATCCATGCATCCGCTCGTGGATCAGCTGATCGAGGCGGGTTCCAGATCGGGCTATCGCCCCAATGACGATTTCAACGCGGCATCGCAGATGGGCGTCGGCCGCTTCCAGCTCACGCAGCGCAACGGCGTTCGGTGTAGTACAGCCTCCGCTTATCTCCACCCTGCGCGCGAACGGGCGAATCTACACGTTTTCACGGACGGCCTCGTGATTCGGCTGCAGTGGCAGGGTCTCCGCGCGACCGGCGTCTCGATTCATCGTTACGGCCAGGAGGAAACCTTATTTTCCAAAAGAGAAATCGTCCTCGCAGCCGGTGCCTATGGCTCGCCCCAAATCCTCATGCTATCGGGTGTTGGGTCGGCGGGTGAACTGGCCCCCTTCGGTATTCCTGCAGTCGTCGATCTTCCGGTCGGAACCAATCTTCAGGACCATCCGCTCCTGCCGATAAGCTACCTCACCGCGGAGAGATCGCTCTTCGGCGCTGGCTCGCCCGAAGATGTGGCCCTCTACCAGGAAGGTCGCGGCCCCTTGACCTCAAACGTCGCCGAGGGTGGCGTTTTCCTGTCAACGCGTGGCGATGAGAGCGTGCCGGACTGCCAATTCGAAATGGCGCCCGCGATGTACTTCAATGAAGGGCTGTCGGCGCCCTTCGATCACGCCTTGACTATGACGACGACCATTCTGAAGCCGACCAGCTGCGGCAGCGTGACGTTGCGCTCAGCGCGACCTGACGCAAAGCCGCGCATCTATCACAACTATCTGGCGACCGAGGACGATCGCGCGACACTGATCGCCAGCGTCCGGCTGGCGATGGATCTCTTTGCGCAGCCCAATTTGTCCAAGGTGCGGCGCGCGCCATTCTCGGTTCCGGCATCCGACGCGGAGGCAGACATCGTGGCGTTTATCGAGCAGCAAACCGGCACCAACTATCATCCGACGTCTACCTGCGCGATCGGGCGCGTCGTCGACTCTAATCTTCGGGTTTTCGGCACGGAAGGGTTGCGTATAGCCGATGCGTCGGTGATGCCGTCGATCGTTCGTGGCAACACCAACGCCGCCGTCATCGCAATTGCGGAGAAAGCCGCGGACATTTTGCTCGGGAACGAACCCGTCAAGGCGCGGTGATAACTTTTTTGAACTCTCCCCGCCGGCACAACGGCGAAGCGACAACAAGCTGCAGTGCACCATTATGAAGATCAATAGAAATACTACGACCGGTCCTCACCTAAGTAGCGAACCGAAGATTTCGCCCAATGGGTGCGGGTGAACCAAACGAAACTCATATCCGAATTGAAACCACAATACGACTTCATTGTCTGCGGCTCCGGCTCCTCCGGTTCAGTGGTGGCGGGCCGACTGGCTGAGAATCCATGAAGCTGGTGGCACTGATGAGACGGATTTAGTCACGAATGCGAACCGTTGGCCCATGACGCTTGGCAGCGAACTGGATTGGGGCTTCGTCGCTGAGCCGAATCCATATCTCAATGGAAGAGCGATTCCTTACTCAATGGGTAAGGTCCTGGGGGGCGGTTCCAGCATCAATGTTTCGACGTGGTCTCGTGGACATCGAGCCGATTGGGACTTCTACGCTTCCCAAGCGGGCGATCCAACGTGGGGTTATGAAGCCGTTCTCGACCTGTATCGCCGCCGTATTGAGGCGTGGACTGGAAGACCCGATCCGGACTACCGCGGCATACGCGGAATGGTGCACGTGCAGTCCGCCGCAGAACCTCACCCATTCTCCTTCGCTTTGCTGGAAGGCGCGGAGTCGGTGGGGCTGCAACGCTTTCCGAACCCGAATGGTCGCATGATGGAGACGGCTGGAGGATGCGCGTTTGTCGATGAAACTGTTCGCAATGGGAAAAGACAGTCGATCTTCCGCTCCTATGTGTACCCTCCCATGAATCGGCCGAACATAACGGTGCTAACCGGCGCATTGGCGACGCGAATTCTATTCCAGCGCCGCTGCGCGACGGGCGTTGAATTCCACTACGAGGGAAAAACTCTCCGTGCCGAAGCCACACGGGAAGTAATTCTCTCTCTTGGCGCGATCCATACGCCAAAGCTGCTGATGCAGCCGGTATTGGAGACGAAGCTGAGTTAAGGAGGGTGGATATTCCGGTGCTGCAAGCCTTACCGGGGTTGGACGCAATCTCCACGATCACGTTGCATTTGGTTGCGTCTGGGAAAATTCTGACAAAGCGCTGCCCAGCGTGCCGAGAAGCCAGACCGCATGCTATGGAAAACACCCGCTGCGTTGGACGCGCCAAACTCTTACTCGTATGCGGCACAAGGGGCCCATGTCAGCCCCGAGAATGCAGTTCGATTCACACCTCCCGCTGCTTGTTGGACAATGTTGGTCGGCATGCGGCCCAAGAGTCGGGGTGCCGTCCATGTAACGGGTTCGGATCCAGCCGATCCGGTGAGGATCGACGCGCCATACCTCCGGGATCCACAGGACCTGAAGGACCTAACCGAAGGAGCAAGAACTGCGCGCGGGATTGGTAATTCTGCCGCGCTGCGATCTTTCACTAGACGCGAGATAGCACCTGGCGCTCTCAACCGGAAGGAGCTAGAGCGCTTCTTTCGCGACGGGCTTGTCACTTTCTGGCATCAGTGTGGCACTGCAAAAATGGGTCGCGACGCTATGTCGGTCGTCGATGGCAAACTGAAGGTCTACGGCGTGGATGGCCTCCGCATTGCAGATGCTTCCATAATGCCTCGAGTAACGACGGGCAACACGATGGCGGCCTGCGTTGTGATAGGCGAGCAGGCGGCAACCCTCCTGTGCTCCGAGCACAAGCTGAACGATTCGTCGCTCAACGCGGCAGTTGAGACGGATCTAACCCAGGAAAAATTGGACCCAGTATTCGACACATCATTCTAAGACACGTTAGGCGAAGCCGTTTCAAGCGGAACGAATCTACCAAGAAAGGCACTGGCTTATGCATTGCAATTACTGGAATCACCGGCCAGATCGGAGGGGTGATCGGACGCATCCTCCCCGACGCGGGACAACCGATCCGCGCGGTCGTGCGAAATGCAGACAAAGGAAGGGCTTGGACGGATCGCGGCTGCGAAGTGGCGGTGGCCACGATTGAGAATGCGGCCTCCCTTACGGCAGCGTTCCGAGCGGCGGAAGGTGTTTTGTGCTCGTGCCGCCAAACTTTGATCCGCGGCCGGGGTTTCCCGAGGCGCGGGCGATTGGGGCAGCGCTGCGCGCCGCCCTGGGACGGCGCGGCCGGCGCGAGTGGTTTATCTTTGCACCATCGGAGCGCAGGCGAGTCAGACCAACCTGCTGACCTGGCACACGATTATCGAGCAGGCGCTCGGCGATCTGCAGGTGCCGGTCACGTTTCTGCGTCCGGCCTAGTTTATGGAAAACTGCCGGTGGGATGTGTATCCGGCGCGTGAGCAGGGCGTGATTCCGAGTTTCCTGCAATCGCTGCATTCACGAAGGTCCTAGGCCGGCCGGTGCAAATGCAAAATCGTGCCGCGCGGTCCTTGGGAGGCACTTTTCAAGTCGCAAGGGATGAAGAACCCGCTGCCTCGCATGCAGATGCTGGATGGCTTTAACGGAGGCTGGATCGGATTCGAGAGCGGCGAAGCCGGTTCGCGAAAAGGCAGTGTAAGCCTGGAATCCGTTCTTCAAGGCTTAACACAACAAAGTAGTGCTCATTGAGTACTGTGGTATTCGGTTTCAAAGTTCGATACGATTCCCTCCCCAGCCACCACTCGAAAAGCTCTCTGGAGTGGCTTAATTACAGGATCAGCGGGTGATTCGCTAAAAATCCCGTCTCGCACAGGAAACGACCGAAACGATCTGAATTTTTGCCCGCCAGATTTTCGTGATTCTCCGCCCACGTGTCTTTCTATAGCGAGACTCTGCCGACTGATCCTGTATTGTTGATGCGAAGCCAGGGATCGAGTGGTAGTTAAAAGCATCGACTATTCAAAAGTGTCCGACGCCTGGGAACGAGGCGATCCATATGAACAATATGTTGGCCGATGGAGCCGACGGATCGCGCCGCGGTTCCTGTCTTGGCTGGGCATTCCCGCGGGAAGACGCTGGCTCGATGTGGGGTGTGGTACCGGAGCGCTATGCGCCTCGATACTTGATCATTGTTTGCCAGTTTCTGTGGCAGGCGTGGATCCCTCTGAAGCTTTTCTCGAAAAAGCAAAGGAGCAGCTCGCCGATCGCGTGATGCTTCGGCGCGGCAGTGCCGCGGAAATCCCGCTCTGCGATGCGTCAGTCGACGTGACGGTCTCGGGGTTAGTCTTGAACTTTGTCCCGAATCCCCATGCAGCGCTTTCTGAGATGGCGCGTGTGACAGTGAGTGGTGGCACAATTGGAGCGTATGTCTGGGACTACGCCGGAAAGATGGATCTCATGCGGTTCTTTTGGGATGCGGCGATCGAAATCAATCCCGATGCGGCTGCGATGGACGAAGGAGTCCGGTTTTCGATATGTCGTCCGGAGGCACTTGCTGATCTTTTCGCGACCTCTGGACTAAAGGGAGTCGAACTAACGGCTATAGACATCCTTACGCCCTTCACGGATTTCGAGGACTACTGGCGCCCGTTCTTGGGTGGTCAGGGGCCGGCGCCTGCCTACGCAATGGCACTCGATGAGGGATCTCGAGCGCGTCTGCGCGAGCGGATACGATCACGAATCTCGCTGCAGGCAGATGGCTCGATCTCGCTTGCCGCTCGAGCTTGGGCGGTACGAGCGACGGCCGTGCGGTAACTAACAACACTGAGGCGCTGTATCACGGCCTCATGCGCGATCCTTGCGGCTGTTGCTGGATTTCGAGAACTCGGATGACAACTCGTAGGGTAAGTTGCTGTTCCTATCGATCGCAACGCGGGGCAGGGCTCCGACGAGGAGTTCGAAATTCGGGATCGCCTCGACATCGCTGTCTCGCACTCGAGGTTGCCAGCCGGAAAGCGCCGGCCAACTTGGCGAAGCACTGGATTGCAGGCGAACACGTGTGCCTTTCCCCGGCTGGGCAATTCCCGCAGGATGCCCGGCCCAAGCGCCTGCAAGTAGTTCCTCACCATACTTGGTCCTCTTTTCGCCTCTCTGCTCAAACAACGATGCGCGTCCAACCTCCCAACGAGCAATCGTCATGATCGGATTGACGGCATGTAGCGAAGTCCGATGCGCAACGTTCAGCAGTTCGACCCAACCGCAAAGGACTATATCGAAGTCCAGGAGGCGGTTCATCCTGCGGAGCGTCCCGCACTTTCCGCGGAAGTTCACGCGCCAAAAAAGGCCGAATTCCTTACGATATGGCAGCGGCCATTTAACAAAGTTGTCCGGCATGTCCACAGCGCCGGTCGCCATCTTTGGTCATCTCGGCCGGAAGGTCGGCCTGCTTCCGCTTGAAAATCCACCATTCCCAAGTTCATCCAAGCGGGTTCCTCGGGGCGCAGCCGGCCGCATGGAACGACCGGCGTCAGCCAGGTCGGTGCGCAACCAATGATGTTTCCTTTTCCAACTCGGTGCGCAGGGGTAGGCTGAACTTGTTTGCCGCATCGGTGTCATGCCCAATCGCCATGTTTCGATCGCCATTCTGCCGTTCGAGAACCTCTCGGGGAGAGGCGACGATGCGCGGCTCGCGGGCGGTTTTGTGCAGGATCTTATCACCGAGGTGGCGCGGTTTCCCGCGCTGGGTGTCATCGCGGCGGAATCTGTTTTCGCGGCAGAGTTCGCGGGACTCGATGATGCGGGGCTGGGGCGCCGGTTGAAGGTTGCCTATTTGCTGAAAGGCAGCGTGCGCAGATCGGCGCGAGCGCTGCGGATCGCCGTGCAATTGGTGGAAGCGGCCACGGGCCAGCATCTCTGGGCGGAGCGTTATGATATACCGGCGGAGGAGTTGTTTGGAATACTGGACGAGATCGCAGCGAAGATCGCCAATGCACTGGCGCTGCGGATCGATCAAACCGTGCTGAACGCATCGCGGCGGCGGAAACTCCCTCAGCTCGCTGTTTACGAATGCTGGCTGCGCGGGATGGAATGTCTCCAGAGGGGCACCGTCGAGTCGGATGAAGAGGCGCGCGTTTATTTTGAGCAGGCGCTGGCTGCCGATCCGCAATATGCCCGCGCGCAGGCGGGCCTTTCGCTCTCGCATTTCAATGAATGGAGCTGCCAGGCGTGGGAGTGTTGGGAGGCGAAGGAGAAAGCCGCTTACGAGTACGCGCGACGGGCTGAGGCGCTTGACCCGGACGACCCTGTCGTGCAGGTGATCCTGGCGAAGATTGAGCAATATCGCCGGCAGCACGCCGAGGCGGAGGCACGGTACCGCCGCGCCTTGCAGCTTGCGCCGAACGACGCGTTCGTGGCGATCCAGCTGGCAATGGGTTTTGCGCTGCTCGGCGAAGGGGCGCTGGCGGCGGAATTGGGCGGACGCGCACTGGCGCTGAATCCGCTTGGCCCGGGCTGGTGGTTCTACTACGCCGCACTGCCGCATTTCGTGCTGCGCAATTACGCGCGGGCGATCAAGCTTGGGTCCCAAACGCCGACGATCGTGACTGATCAGCCGGCCTATCTCGCCGCCGCGCACGCGTATCTGGGCCAGCACGAGCGCGCGGAGATTTACGCCCGCGAATTTCGCGAGGTCTTCGCCGAGCGCATTGCGCCGGGCCGGGCGGAGCAACCGGGAGAGCCGTTGCGCTGGCTGGTGCACGTGAATCCGTTTCGTCGCGAGGAGGACCTGCGCCATTTTACCGAAGGCCTGCGCCTTGCGGGTCTCGGCGAAATGGGTGCCGGCGCGTCGCCGACTGCCTCGTTATCAGCCACCGTGGCCTGGCCGCTTGGCAACACGTTCCGCAAAGAGGGCGCGCTGTGGATGGTCTGCTTCGAGCATGAAGTTGCGCACGCACAGGAGGTGCGCGGCTTCAAAGACATCGCGCAACTTCTGGCGCAACCTCACGATGAGTTGCACTGTCTCGCGCTGAGCGGACAGCCAGCCAACGCCGGACACGGCGTCGAGGTCCTTGACGAGCAGGCCAGGCGCGCCTATCGCACCCGGCTCCGCGAGATCGAAGCCGATCTCGTGGAAGCGGCTACGGCGAACGATGCCGGTCGCGCCGAGACTCTCGAGGAGGAGAAAGAGCGACTCCTCGATGAGATGCGCAAGGCGACCGGTCTCGGTGGACGTGCCCGTAGAATGGGCAACATCTCCGAGCGCGCTCGCTCTGCGGTAACATGGCGCATTCGCCACGCGATCAAAAAGCTCGAAGCGGTGCATCCCTCGTTCGCGCGACACCTCCGCGTCTCGCTAAAAACCGGCGTCTTTTGCTCCTACGAGCCGGAAAAAGAAACGCGTTGGTTTGTTTGAACCGCGCTGGGCTCGGCGGCTTAGAAATACTGGCAGTGGTCCGCTCGCGCGGCGACCGACCGCTGGGATTCACCGGGATCGAGAATGACATCCGCCTGGGGCAGCAGATCTTCCGGCGCGACGTCGAAAGTCAGCGCCGCCAACCGGCAAGCGTACAGCCGGACGTGGCCACTCGATTTCAGGAGCTTAAGAAAATCCTGAATTTCGAGCAGATGGCCATCGCCTTGCAGGCGCGCGCCCGCAGCCACTTCTCGCGGCCGGCGTAGCGCGGATCGATCCTTCGCCGTCCGCGCCCCTTCGAGCGTGAGCGCGCACACCGCCCTGAGCACGAAGAGCACATCGACTTCCACTCCGGTGCGTCCCGATTCCCGGCAAAAGTGAACGGAGTGAGAAGTCGGTTGAAGGTATCGTCGCGGACAACGATGGCGAGGCGCCGGAGCGGACGCGGCGCGTTTTCGGTGAACCGATTTGCAAGAGGGGCTTCGGGATTATCGCCGGGATGGTGAAATGCGGGAATTCCTTCGAACTCAGGCCGCTGCCGCTGAAGGCACGAGGCAGCACGCGCAGATCGCTTCGATGTGTCGGTGGTCTGTGCCGCAGCAGCCGCCCAGGATGTTGAGCCGGGGCAACAGTTCGCGAAGTTGGCGATATTGCGCTCCGAGTTCGGCGGGATCGCCCGCGTCGAGATCGGGGCTCGCATCCAGCTCCGCATGGCTGCGGCAGGAGGCATTCGCTCTCAGACCCGCGATGCGCGCGATCCACGGCGCGTCCGCCGCCAGCTCCGCGGCGAAATGCGTCGGATGCGCACAATTGATCATGTAATAGGCGGGCGCTTTGTCAGCCTGCGCATCCACGGTATGGATCGCCGCCCCTAACGTCTGGCCACTGGGTAGGCGCCCATCGGTCTCCAGCGTGAAAGAAATGACGGCCGGAACGCCCAGCGCCGCCGCGGCGTTCGCGATGCCGATCGCCTCTTCGCTGTAGGTCATGGTGATCGCCGAAACCAGATCCGCTCCGGCGTCGCGGTAAGTGCGCAGTTGCGGCTCATGATAGCGGGTCGCCGCTTCCGGACTCATGACCGCGCCGACCTGGTAGCCATCTCCACGCGGCCCGACACACCCGCTGATAACCATCGGCGAAGCCGGCGTTTCGCATTCGGCCAGCACCTCGTGCATCAGGCGAATGGCGTCGCGATTCGCCGCCTCGAGTTCCGCTGGCGAATAGCCGAGCTTCGTCGCCCAGTCGGGGTTGGCGCGCCAAGTTGGGCTCTCGAGGACGAACCCCGCCCCAAACCGCGCCGCCAGCTGGGCATAAGTGCGGTAATAATCGCGCAACAGCTCGCGCCCGTCCGCGTCCTTCAGCAGGATGAACGCGGCGAAGCACGGGAGTTCGATTTTTTCGTGAAAGAGGAGCGTCGTTTCCAGGCCGCCATCGGTGATGAACGGGATCGGGGACTCGTGCGGCAGCGACGGCTTTTGCGAGGTAGTTTTCATGGACGATTGGTTCACTCTCCTAGGCGTAAGTCTGCGCCTCACATTGTGAGTTCATCTTCAATCCCGCCTGATGGCGCCCGAATCTGCGGGAGGAAAACGTCCCCTACCCCTTTGCCGGAGTCGATGGTCTGGCTATCAGGTCGTTCGACTCGAACGGAAATTTCGCCAGGCAATAGGCTCCAGGCTCCGTTCGAAGTTCATGGTCATGATTGGTAACTAAAACCAGGCCGCGACACCGCGCACGCGTTACTCGCCAGCTACCCAGCAAGAAGCCTCTCGACTTCCAACCCGGACGCCTCCGGGCGCCGCTCCTGCTTCGCCGCGCCTGCTCCTCGGAGATCTAGGCCACGCGTCGGCTTCATCGCTTCGAAAATGAGCATCTTTTGGAACCGGATAGTCGGGCATGGCTAGTTCGCCGCGAGGAATGCTTACATAACGGCCGCGCGTCGCGGAGCGAAAGACGTCGGGGTGGAAACCTCCTGTTCGTCGTCCATTTGCTCCGACAATCCGAAGCTCCTTAACATCGTAGCCTTCCCGTTTGATAAAGGAAGGATTCCCATCCCTTTCTGCCACGTCAAAACCACGGCCCCAAGAGTCGATCAACCGGGCGTCATTGGCGCGGGTCATCATGCCTCTTGCGAATCCACACGGTCCAACCATCGGCGCGCTGCCTGCGCGTCCCGGAGCTTCCACCAGCGGGCCGTCGTTTGAGGAATACTCCCTTTGATATCCTCCTCGTTCACAAATCCTGCGACCGTGGGAGCATGACCAGATCGCGGATCGTAACGTTCTGGGGGCGGGTCAGCATGAACAGGACCGCTTCGGCGACATCCTCGGACCGAAGCCCGGCCCCTTCTCCCACCTTCTGGTCAATCTCGCCAGGATCAGTAATGCCCCACAGCTCATTGAGCACTATTCCAGGAGCGACGGCTCCTACCCGGACTCCGGTCGTCAGCAACTGACGTCGCAAACCGTGCACGAACGACTGGATCGCATGTTTGGATGCGCTGTAGATCGGTTCCCAATGGATTGCCTGATGGCCTGAGATTGAGCTCGTGACGAGTATGTCCCCTGAATGCTGGGCTATGAGATGGGGCAAGGCGGCATGCACCAAACGGAACACGCCATTTACATTGACGCTAATCAGCTGATCCCAGGCATCAGGATCGCCATCAACGACGTCTCCAGAGAGATAGATGCCTGCATTTGCCAGCACGATGTCGAGCCGTCCAAACTTGCCGAGCGCGCGCTCGACAATGGAGCGGATCTCCCGGGAACTTGCCATGTCTGCCGGGGCAACCAAGATTTCTGTGTGGATTTCATTCGCCAGTGCATCCAGCCGTTCCTGGGAGCGCGCAGTTAAGACGAGCCTTACTCCATTCCGGGCGAGTTCGCGTGCAACGGCGCGTCCGATTCCCGAGCTTGCGCCAGTGACGATAGCAACTTTGTCTTGGAGCGATTGAGCCATGATGAGTTCTAGTAAAACCATCAGCGCAGTAATCCAAGCGCTTTTCGACGCGATCGCGAGCGTGCTTTGCCTTCCTTCGACTCCATGGCGGCAGACGTCTCGCCATTCCAAGCATCAACCGCCAATGCTCTTGCTTCAGCCTGACCGGCCGTTCGGCGGGAAACCTCCCGCGCACAGCCAGCTTTAAATCGAACTAGACGGGAACGTTCTGATCGGGCTGCGACGCGGACTTTTTGGACGACGCCTCCCTCTGCGCCTTTCTCAAGGGGTGGCCGAACCAGACTTGAGGCTCTCTCGGAGACGGATACATGCGATCCAACGTTTTCACCACGTCCGCCATGTTTCCTTTAGCGTCCACCCAACCGTTGTTGATATCGGGGAAGTCATGCGCGCAGTTGGCACATTTCTTTTCACATGAGAAGCGGATCGGGCACCCCCACGACTCCACATTGCGAAGCATTTCCGTCCCCAGCGACCAGACGCCCGTCATCCAATCACAATAAAGGCACCAGATCAGGTCATGCCCCACAAGTCCGCTGAATTTTTGCCGCGAAACATTCACCCACTCCGCTGCATTGTAAGCGGGCAGATTAACGAGCCGCACCAGGGAGGGATAGACGACAATTTGAGCGGCGCGGACAACCCAGAAAACGGGCGTGGCCAAGGCTGTCATATAGGCTGCCGTCAGATAGCGAACCGGGCCAACCTTTTTGCTAAGCGCCTTAATGATCCGAGGTCCGCGCACCGCATCTCGATGAGTCGCCTCATGGATGGTCTGCCAAATCAACAATGCTGTAAATTGCGCGACAATGGCGATGATCAAACCCGACCAATCGGCGACCAGAGGCCCAACGACCAAAGGCAGTATCGCAAAATAGCAGATAATCACATCAAGAAGCGGCGCCCGGCAAGCGGCCTCGGAGAGATGTTCTCCAAACTGCCCCATCCTCGGTAAAAGATGAAGCAATCCCGCGCCCAGGAGAAGCCCTAACGTTATCCAGACAAATAGCAGAAAATTGTGGTGCATGGTGTTTACAGAGACTTGCAATTCATGACGGGCCCAAAAACGCTGATCCTTTACTCGCGATTCCTAAGGAAGTCGTCCCGCGGGCCCCTTTCGCTGCCACCACGGAAATGTCCCTTCGCGAAAGCATTAGCCATCGGAGAAAAGACGGTCGCCTACCTGGATATCGTCTGCGCGCTGTAGATCATGATCTCCGGAGGACTCACCTTTTGAGGAAGGACTTGAAACAAGTCCCCTTCCCAGCCGTTCGCAACCGCGTCCCAAATTGACGCCGCATTCAAGAAGAGCCGTTCATGTCCTTTGTTCTTGGCCGCAGCGGCGCCGGCAAGATTCGATTCCTTTGCCGCCCGGGTGAAATCCAGATTGAGCAGTGCTTGCCTGAAGTTAGGAGCCTTCGCCAGCGACCAGCCGTAAAAATAGCTCGCGCAGGCGACCTGGGCCTGCGACGGCATGGAAATGAAGGTCTCGAGCGGCAGCCAATTCTCCAGCTCCGATTTGAGTTTTACCTTTAGCACTGCGGCCATCTTGTCGATCACAGCGTCCCGATGCATGCGCATTTTGCACACGTCGGCGTAACCATCTCCCGCCGGGGTATTCTCGAGGTTGGCATTTGGATAGTATCGGCGCAGCAACTTTGACGCTGCGTCCCAATCGGCTCGCAACTGCTCGTCGGTTGGCTGACCTTTCGTTGCCGGATCATAGAACATGAATTTGTAATCCGGTGCAGTCGCGGTATCACGGCTTATCAAAAGGATTCCGATCCCGCAGGTAACATCCTGCTTGGCGGTCTCGGAGGCGCGATTGTTGTACATGTGCAATACCATTGCCTCGTGAGCGACGGTAAACTGCAAAAGGTAATCCCAGGCCGCCTGGGTCATGTAATCTGGTTTCTGAGTCGCCATTTATCGGGCTCTGCTGACAGAAAAGCGCCCCCGGGCCTTCCGGGCAATCGGCCGGGAGCAGGTTATCAAAAACGCGTGTATCTGTAATTCAGAGTGACAAGAGCCGGCGTGAAAGTCAACTGCTCTCGCCGCAGGCTCTGGGTCCGTAGCGACGAACAAGGCTGACTACCTTAGCCGCATATAGACTACGAGTCGGGAATCTTTGGCAACTTTGGTTCCCGGATCTCCATTTCGCCGCGAGTTTTCGGCTTTCCGGAAGGGACGGGGGCCGTCGAGTCTTCGGTGGCGGGATGACGGACATCGAATTCTTCAGGATTCTCAAAGGCGCTTTCGGCTGCTTTATCTTCCGGCTTCCAGCTATCGGCCATCGGATTTGTCCTTTTGGGGTCCGGGTCTTGATCTGAGATATTCATTTCGGAGTAACAGGATCGACGGCTGTCGCTTTCGAGCGCGCCTTAAGTCAGGTCGGCGCGCCGGTAATTAGCCTACGCGGGTGCCTCCGTGCCATTTACGTCGCTCGCTCTTTTCTGGTCCGCGCGGCCTTTTTTGCCGCTGCGGACCTCTGGGCTAAAGGTGCGTTTTTTCGCTGCAAGGCGGGATTGCCTTGAAAGCGCTTCTTTCGAGGCCGCGGTGCGGCCCTCGCGCTTGAGAGCTTTCAACGTCGCCTGCGAGCGCTTCCGCGAAGGCGTGGTTCTTTCGCCGGCTTCCGCTTTGGCGAGCTCCCGCTTTGCCTTTTTGCGCGTCTCCTCCGGCACGCTGCCTTTCTTCGGGACGGGTAACTTCACACCAGCCCGCCTCGCCTTCGAGAGGCCGATAGCAATCGCTTGCTTTGCGGATCGCGCACCGTGCTCGCCCTTGCGAATGGCTTCGATCTCCTCGCGAACAAACTCTCCGGCTTGCGTGGAAGCCGACTTTCCGGCGCGCTTGTCACGGCGCATGCGTTCGATGGTCTCTTTTTTCGGCATGATCGTGGTTCCAATCATATTTCGTCAACGAGACCTCGCCTGATCGTATGCATGCTTTGGAGACTCATTGCTTTGGGCAATCGCGGGAGCTTGCCTTCCTCACCAGAAGGAAAAGTTGCGCAGCCGTCGCGGAGAAATTTCGCCATTGGACAAGCGAACGGTTCGTCAGAGAATTGGCGCCAGCAAACGAGCCGCCTGGGCTCCCGCCTTGAAATAGAACGGTCTCGACTCGTAGTCGTCGCGCCCGACTTCCACGGATTCGGCGAAATCACTTTGGAACATTTCGGCCACTTCCCCGGCGAACCGGGCATCGGACACCGCCAGTGTAATTTCAAAATTGAGACGGAATGAGCGATTGTCGAAATTGGCGGTGCCGACCGCGGCGAAGGTATCATCTACCAGAAGCGCTTTTTCGTGCAGAAAGCCACCCGTAAAACGGTGAACGTGAATGTTGGGATGGGTCAGTTCAGTAAGGATGGCGAAGGACGCAAGCCAGACGAGCAGATGATCAGGCTTCATCGGAAGCAGAATGCGCACCTCGACTCCGCGAATGGCCGCGAGCTGCAAAGCCAGGAGGATCCCTTCGTCCGGCACGAAGTAGGGGCTCGCGATCCAAAGCCGTTTCCGCGCCATGGAAGTGACGTGCAAGAAAAAGAGCGTGCATCTCTCGACCTGATCGGAGGGCCCCGAGGCCAGCACGAGAGCGCGCTGGCCCTCGAGGTCGGGCCACAACCCCGCATCCCAGTGTCCGATCGACGCCTCTCCTGTGGCAAAGTACCAGTCGGCGGCAAAAGCCATCTGCAACTGCATGGCAGAGGGGCCTTCGACCCGCACGTGCGTGTCACGCCAGCGACCGAACTTCGGGTTTTTCCCCAAATATTCATCGCCGACGTTGTGCCCTCCGACAAACCCGACCCGCCCGTCCACGATCACGTTCTTCCGATGATTCCGGAAATTGAGTTGCCACCGGTCACGCCAATTGCCGGAAGCGCAAAAGGTCGCCATTTTGATTCCGCGTCCGCGCCATTTATCCATTACGGCAGGGGTCATCGCGGCGCTTCCTACCCGATCAAGAAGAAACAAGACCTTGATGCCGTCTGCCGCGCGGGCGGCCAGGGCTTCCAGAAGACGGAGGCCCAATCCGTCTTCGCGCACGATATAGAATTGCACAAAAATGCAGATCCTTGCTCCGGCAATCTCCGCGAGAATCGCCTCGAATGTGGCCTGGCCATCGATCAGCAGGTTGAGCCGGTTTCCGCGCAGAAACTGCTCCCGGGCGATCGCCGCGAGATCTCGCTCTTCCCGCCGGATCTCCTCATGCGGAAGGTGAAAACGAGCCATTTCTTCGCGGAACTCGTGGATCCTTTCCTGATGAGTGACCAGCGCCCTCTGCATGATCGCAGAATGGGCGTCGAATCGCCGGCTGCCAAAGATCCAATAGAGCGGCAAGCCAAGCCACGGAAACGCGATCAGCCCGATCACCCAGGCGATCGTTCCTTGCGCCGTCCGAACCGTGAACAAAGCATGCACCGCGCTCGCCACGCCGAGGGCTTCAACCGCCAGGTAGAAAATCGAAAGAACCCAGAGCATAAGGCGCGATTCTCAACCCGCTCAAAGCGAACTTCAACCTGGCAGTGCCGTCGATAGTAAGCCGTGGTCGAGAAACACACTGCCAACGCCGCTTTGCCGGAACCGCTGACGACGCGCTTCTCGCCTTTTCTCCCGGTCGCTCGACCGGTGCGGACCGACGGTTCAACGGGCAAATCCAGCGAGATTTGATTGGCGCGCGCTGCTGGCCCGTGCAGCATGGCCGGATGAAGACTCCCGGCAAAACGAGCGATCCCTGGTGGAAAGAAAGCGTTGTCTATCAGATTTATCCTCGCAGTTTCAGCGATAGCAACGGAGACGGAATCGGCGATCTGCGCGGAATCATTCAGAGGCTGGACCATCTCCAGCAACTCGGCGTTGACGTCATCTGGCTGTCTCCGGTTTACAAATCTCCCAACGACGATAACGGCTACGACATTAGCGACTACCAAGACATCATGACCGAGTTCGGCACGCTCGGCGACTGGGAGGAATTGCTCGCCGAGATGCACAAGCGCGGCCTCAAGCTGGTCATGGATCTCGTCGTGAATCACACCTCGGACGAGCACCCCTGGTTCGTGGAGTCCCGCAAGTCCAAGGACAATCCCTACCGGAATTACTATATCTGGCGACCCGGCAAGGATGGTCGTGAACCGAACAATTGGGAGTCGTTCTTCAGCGGCTCGGCGTGGAAGTACGACGCCGCGACCGACGAATACTACCTTCACCTCTTTTCGACAAAGCAACCGGATCTCAACTGGGAAAATCCCAAAGTTCGCGAGGAGGTTTTCGCGATGATGGAGTGGTGGCTCACAAAGGGAATAGATGGCTTCCGCATGGACGTGATCAACATGATCTCCAAGGTCCCAGGGTTGCCGGATGTGCCCGCTCTCACCGACTCAAAGTATCAATTCGGCGGCCAGTATTTCCTGAACGGACCGCGGCTCATGGAGTTCCTCATGGAGATGAAGCAAAAGGTGCTCTCCAGATATGACATCATTACCGTCGGTGAGACGCCCGGAGTGACCACCCGGCACGCGGTCGAACTGACCCGGCAGGGATCCGGGCCGCTGAACATGATTTTCCAATTCGAGCACATGGATCTCGACAAGCACCCTCAGGGGTCCAAATGGGAATGGAAAGCGTTGGACCTCAACGACCTCAAAGGGACAATGACCCTCTGGCAGAAGGATCTGGAAGGCAAGGGCTGGAACAGCCTGTACCTTTGCAACCACGACCAACCGCGCGCTCTGTCGCGTTTCGGTGACGACGGCCGCTATCGCGTGGAATCCGGCAAAATGCTCGCCACTTTCCTGCACATGCTGCAGGGCACTCCCTACGTATACCAGGGCGAAGAGATCGGCATGACCAACGTCAAGTTCGAGTCGATCACCGATTACCGCGACATCGAAACCTTGAACATGTACAAAGAGCGCGTCACCGAAGGGGGAGCTGATCCCAAGGCTGTCCTGCCGATGATCTACGCGAAGAGTCGCGACAACGCGAGGACTCCCGTGCAGTGGGATGACAGCGAAAACGCCGGTTTCACCACCGGCACACCTTGGATAAAGGTCAATCCCAACTGTAAGAAGATCAACGCCAGGCAGGCCCTCGCCGATCCGGACTCTCTTTTCTACTATTATCAAAGACTCATCAAGCTTCGCAAAGAGAAGCCGATTATCGTGCACGGCAGTTATGATCTGATTCTTGCCGATGATCCGGAGATCTACGCTTTCACGCGCACGCTCGATGATCAGCGGCTCGTTGTTATTCTAAATTTCAACAAGAGCCAACCGGTCTTTACGCTTCCCGAGTCTATTTCCTTCTCGGGATGTGAACTCGTGATTAGCAACTACTCAGTCGATCCGACCGAGGACATCCGCAGATTCACGCTGCGACCGTATGAAGCGAGAGTCCATGCGCTCTCTTAAATCGAACAAACGAGAGTACTGAGAAGCTGCCGGCCAGAATCACCATCGGACGAAGTCCTACAACGCGGCCCTGCTCCTTAAGGTTCGCCGTTTTCGATCGGGCGCCCTTTGGCGTGACTCCCGAGCAGAGTGTGGAAAAAGCGGACGCTCAGGGAAGACTCTCGCGTGCGGCAACAAGATACGCAGTGATCTGGGCCCGTTCAGTCTCGTTGAGGGAGGCCCGCTCGCTCATCGATGCGACAAGTTCCGGCCAACGCTCGGCAGAGAATTTGCTGATGGGCACCAGCGAGTGACACGAGATGCAACGAGTCAGCAGTAGATTTCGTCCCGTCGCCAG
>CAWFMA010000003.1:0-479100 GCA_963816855.1 uncultured Verrucomicrobiae bacterium
TTCCCCCTTCGGCATAGACTTGAAAGCCCTCGTGCCAGCCCATCCGGACGGGCATGGTCAGGTCGAGGTGCCCCACGAACGCAGCTCTTGAAATCTTGCGGTTATCATCCAGCAGAGACTGTTAAACTTTTTCGTAAGGGTCGCACGCAGGGCACGAATTGCACCTCCCAGAAAAAGCGCGATATCAAATAGGTGACTACCGTGACCGAGCAGGTAGTAGACTGGCAGGTTAGCCTTTGGGTTACCCTTCGGCCGGCGAACCGCTGCGCTGGTCAGCATCAGCGGCTGCAGATTATCGGTCTCTATGTAGCGGTAAATCGAGTCCAGTACCAGGCCTTGAGCGCGAGGATCTCGCCTCCCTCCTCGGCGAGAAAGCGCTGTGCATCCCGGATTCCCGGGTCAAAACGCTTCATCGTGCCAACTTGGGCGATGAGTTTCGACTCGCGGACTTGCGCCGCCAGTCGCTCGCCGTCAGCGATGGTTGTGCCTAGCGGCTTTTCCACCAGCACGTGCTTGCCCGCCTTCAAGGCACGAATGGCCGCATCAACATGAAATTGGTCGGCAATAGCCACGATGACTGCTTCAACCTTTGGGTCTGCCAGCATCGCGTCGTAATCCGTAAAGGTTTTTCGTGGTTCGAATCGGGCCGCTATCTTTTGGACAAGATCCTCCGCTAGGTCGCAAACGGCGTACAGTTCCGCGTTGCGAGCCTTAAGTGAGGCCTCCAAATGCGCGGCCTGCGAAATAGCTCCGCAGCCGAGAACTCCTACCCTCAGTAACCGTTTCTCCTTCTTCATTTCACAACCTCCTCTGCATTAGGCAGGTAATCCCTCACGATGGAATCGGAAAACGCGAAAATCTCGACCAGCGATGAAAATTTGGAGGGACGACTGGTTAACGTAAGGTTCATGGTCTTTCATTTTATAATAGTGCGCTAAAAACGCTCTAAACAATAGTATTCGAAAGTCAACAACAGAATGTGAACCTTTTCGAATCTTATGAGAAGAGATTCTCAATGAAGACACCAGAAACTCCTGAAATACCGCACACCCCAAAGCGCTCGAGCTTGCCCGTGCTAAACGCGTGTTGGTTGGTTTTGACGGATTTGTCGATGAGATCGTAACGCCCGTTGCAGCGCGCCACGGTCCAGCAGAAGATTATGTCCCTTTTGCCTCAATCGCCGACTTCGCCGAGCCAATCGCCAGCGCAGGCGGCGGGCGGAATGCCAACATCGAAGTCGCGCCACCTTGGAAAAACTTGGGGGCAATGGGCCGAAAAGCAATCGACATGGATGAGGTCTTGGCGGATACGCTCTCCAGGCATCTTCTCGCGCGAAGGATTTTTTAGGGGTATTCCGGTGATGCTGGGCAGCAAGGAAATTCTCCCGCTCTTGATACCGAGCTACGAAGTGTTCATCACCACAGCTGCTATGGATTACCCAACGTCATTCGCCGCGAAGTATGAATGGATTAAGGAGCATTTTCCATTCTTCCCGGACAGCCATATTGTGTTCTGCAGAGATAAGAGTACCATCGCCGCCGACTTTCTGGTCGATGATAATGTTCATCACTTCGGGCGCTTTAAGAACCTGTGAAAAAATTAGAAAGCGCCGCTCGAGAGCAAGAAAGCCGTATGGCAAGGCGCACGCGAGGGCGCATCCCCGCAGGGGGCTGTAACCGAGCGGGCAACGCGGCCAGACGGCCTTTCTTGCTCTTGCCCATAGGGTTGCGTATCTTTTTGGCTTGACCTGCGTTGCTCGGGCGGGACAGCCGAGCGAAGGGAGACAGCCTGCCGAAGGCAGCCCGCAGGCGATGCAAAGCATCGGCAACACCGCTGCGGGTATTGCCGCCGCCCTCACGCCTTGGCCAAGCCAAAATCCAGCAGCAACGCGGCACTTTGTAATTTTTTCGCAGGTTCTAACGCTTGGTGACGCCGCCCGAAGAGCCCGGTGGGGCTAAGAGGGCGGCCAAATCTAAATATTACAAGTCAGTCCCGCTTCTTTTGCGTGACGATCAGTTGGATCTGATGCGTCTGACAAATCTGCGCCAAATGATCGTTATGAGCATCGGTAACTACGATGTCGATTCGATCTAACGGGCATACGAGAGAGAAGTCGGCCAATCCGACCTTGCTATGGTCCAGCGGGACCACGACCCGACGAGCGCGCTCGATCACGGCCGCTTTCAGCTGCGCCTCGCTCAAATCAGCTACCGTGATTCCGGCCTCGGTAATTCCGCTAACGCCAATAAAAGCCGTATTGATCGCAAAATTTCGAAGGTGTTCTGTTGCCAAGGGGCCGGAAAGGCACCCGCTTAAGCGGCGAAGCACTCCCCCGAGCATCACGTGGCTGATCCAGGATACGTCCGCAATCGTTTCCGCAACCACAGGCGCGCTGGTAAGCACCATCACCCTTTTGCTGCTATTAACCAACTGCTTTGCGATTTCACGAACGGTCGTCCCACAATCCAAAAAGATCGCCTCGCTGGGATTGACCAATTCGACGCAGGCTTTCGCAATTTCAGCTTTCGCCGTAGCTTGCCGAGCAATCCGAGTTTCGACCTCTTGCTCAAGCGGTGGCCGGACGCTAACGGCTCCGCCGTGTGTGCGCTTGAGCAGACCCTTTTGCTCCAGGGAATTGAGGTCTTTACGAAGCGTAGCCTCCGTGACGTCGAAGAGCTTAACCAGCTGAGTCACATACACCTTTCCATTGGTCGCGACGAGTTCGGCGATTCGACTCTGCCGTTCATCGGGAAAAAGAGGGGGGCCAGCATCTTCCAAATCGCTTTCAGTAGCCATTGTTTCAATGAAACTAGCATAAACAAAAACGAAAGAAAATAAACGAGTTGTCGACCTCATGGGGCTTCGTTTTTTGTTTGAGCAGTTTTCATTCGCTGGAAGGCCGTCTCAATCGTATTGGCAAACGATTAGGGGAAACCGACCTTGAGGCGAAATTCATGCCGTTGGGACGAGGATGGTTTTGAGCGTCCGACGCTCCTGGAAATCATCCAGCGCTTTTCCCGTATTCAGACAGCGGCAAAACTGGTCGGAAACGATCTTATCGAGTTACGCGGCCCTGCTCGATAAACCCCAGGGCCTGGGAGAACGAGCCCTTGATTGTTAGCATTGCAGAAAGATTTGGCAGGAATTCGCCTTCGTGGATGTGGAGATCGGTGCCGCACAAACCACAAGCTCTGACACGGATTAGGACTTCGTCCGGTCCAGTAGCGACGTCTTCGTAGCGGAAATTTCTAGGTTTGCTATAATGGATAGCTTTCATGGGAGAAAAAGAGTGGCGAGCTGTTTGCAAAATTAGTCATTCGGTCGAATGCAAACCTTGAGGCCCTGTCCGCGCTGGTGAATGTCCCGGGCTTCCGAGAACTGAGCCAGCGGATAGACGCGAGTCACAAGCGGACGCCAGCGGTCTGGGTCTGCCGCCAGAATCTGGACCGCGCGTCTCGTTGCGTACGGGTTTGTAAAAGGTACCAAGTATGGTCAATTCCCGACGGAAAACCTCGAAGGGACGGAACGAAACCTCCGTCTCGGGGGCGGCTACGCCGACCAAGACGACGCGTCCACCTCACCGAGCGATCTTGATGGAATAGGCAACCGCCCGGGCCGCTCCGGCACATTCAAACATTACGTCGGTCGTATCTGCTTTTGACTCGTTCGGCTGGCCGGCATCAAACCCTAACGCTCGTGTTCGTTCAACGCGCGCAGGGTTCGCCTCGTAAACCTTGACGGAGGCTGCGCCGTGTAGTTGCGCGAGCGCCGCAGCCATCAGACCGATCGGTCCAGCGCCGCGACTATCGCGACGTCCTCGCCTGCCCGTAGCGTTGAGCGGTCGAAAGCGTGTAGGACACACCCAGGGGTTCCGCCAGGGCGGCGACCTCGTCCGATACAGATTTCGGGACCGGCACAGAGAGCCCAGTCGCACTGTCGTTGGGACAGCAGACCTTCGGAATGAGACCCTAGCCCGGTTAGGTTAAGGCAGAGATGCGCTCGTCGTCCAAGCAAGGGACGCAAGTGCCGCAGGGTCGGTTAGGATCCACAACCACACGTTGACCGACCTGCAAGGATCGACACGCCGGGGCCAACGTCGACCACTTCTCCGCAGGCCTCGTTACCAAGCACAACGCCTGACTTGGCCCCTACGAATTCTCCTTTCACGATGTGCGAGTCAGTACCCGCACAGTCCGCAGGCCAATACGCGCAGGCTTACTTCGCCTTCAGCCGGGGGGTTCAGGTCGTTCTTCCAGGGCGGCGATTCCGTTGCTTTGCCATACGATACTGGGGTTTTCAAACTTCATAAGTACGGTCAGATAAATAAGTTAAGTGAAGAAAGGTTTCTAAATTCATTTGCCCCTTTGTGCGTGGATCCAATTCAGCGCGGCACACGGATCTGGCTCGCCAAAAACCAGGGATCCCGGGACAACACCGTCTGCGCCGGATTTCGCCAGCAGAGGCACGGTCTCACGGCGAATCCCGCCGTCGACGACGATCTCGGGGCGTCGACCCGCTTGACCGCAGAGATCCAGAATGGTTCCAATTCTCTGCGCAATGTTGGGGTGTAGACCTTTTCCTTTCACCCCAATTTCGGTGCCCATCACCAGGAGACGATCGACAATGTCAAGATGGAGGTCCTCTACCGAAAGCGGATCGCCTAATTCTACAACCAGACCCGCGTGAACGCCCCTGGAACGGATCTCCTGTAAAGTAATGGACACCTTGTGGCAAAACTGCCGATGAACCGTCAGTAGATTCGAACCGGCCTCAGCATAGCGATCAACCCAAGCATCCGTGTTGGTCAGCATAAGGTGCACATCCAGTGTCTTTTTGGTCCGTCGACGCAGCGCAGCGATAAAATCCAGCCCAAACAACAAATCTGGGACGCAGACTCCGTCCATGATGTCCATGTGGTAGCCGTCAACGAGCGCGTCAACTGCATCGACGGCTTCTCCCAGAGCCATAAGATCGGCAGACCAAAGTGAGGCATATGCTTTCATTATATTTTATATACTTCTGTAAATATGTCGAAATGAACCTTTAAAAGAATGTAATCGATAGTCAATAAAAATGAATGGAACATATGCGAAATATCCCGAAAGGACAGTAACCAGGCAAAAATCGCGGTCTTCGGCCATCGCTTTGGTTGTTAGGAAGCCGAGAAGACCGAGGCGATCGGGGTGCTTACCCGGGGCCAGAACGAGCTGACGGTGGCCTTGTGCCGTGACGGACCCCTCATCGCCGGCAATAGAGACGATCCGGCACCTTATTCCCACGACCGAAGCCCGGTTGTGGGACTTGGATGGCGTCCCTTGCTGCTCGAAGAGAAAAACTGGGATGCGCCCGGATCGCATTCGACGTGATCCTCCGCATCGAGGGCACCAAGAGAAAGTAGCGAACCATTACTCTCGACATCGGACCAGGCGACACGCCAGACCCATGGTTATCGCCAGGCTCGAACAGCAATGGCACAACCATACGGCTTCTCTCGTATCGAGATTATTGTTGCTGGGGATAACGCATTTTGGATATTCCCGACCAATGGTTGATTCCCCTGCCACGAGCACGGGCCGGGCATTATTTCTTCGGTTGTTCCTCATTTCAGTCGCCTGCCTTTTTGCCGCCTGCCAGACGCCGCCATACACGGAAAAAGATTGGGACGTTCCCCTCACGCTTAGGACGGTGGGGCCTGCCTACGCGGACTACGTCCTGGAGGTGGCTGATACGAACAGAGATCGCAAGGTGACCTACGTTGAATGGATGAACGCAAGCGGTTCCAAGCGGACCTTTGAGCTGATTGACCAAAACAGGGACGGCGTGGTCACCCGAACGGAACTCATCCGGTTTGGCTCCAGCGGGCGGTTCCTCGACATGACACGGCGTTATACGGACTTCAATAAGGACAATAAGCTCACACGGCGGGATTTCCGATCGCCGGCGGGAGTCCGGTTGCTGCGGATCGAGTTTTGAACCTGATAACTGCCTGGATGCTAGCCTTTCGCCTGGACGCGCAAGAGTTCTCGACTTCGTTCCACTGATCTGCAACTCGCCGACTACCCGTCACCCTCCAAACGACGGCTGACCGAGTCTCTTGCGGGCTCACCCGCAAGCGAGGCAAAGGGGGATTCTTTTGGCTCTTTGATACCCACAAATACAAGGCCAGTCTAGGCCGGCGCTCCTCGGTGCGAAGTTGGGATGCCGTTCGCCGCGAGACTGCGGTCCTTGTCTTCGTTGGGCCAACCGTTGGTCGTTGCTAAAAGCACGCGCGCACCACGCCTCCATCCACTCGCAGTGCGGCGCCGGTGACCGCTGATGCCAGCGGGCTACAGATGAAAGCCACCAAGCTGGCGATCTCATCCGGGGTTTCGAAGCGTTTGATCAGCGAGCTTGGGCGGACGCTCGCAAAGAACTCCTTTTCAAACGCCTCGAATGGCTGCCCGGCACTGAGCTGGTTAACAAATTCCTCCACGCCCGCCGAGCGCGTTGGCCCTGGCAGCACCGCGTTCACGGTCACGCCAGTGCCTGCGCACGATTCGGCCAGCCCGCGCGACAGCCCGAGCTGGGCGGTCTTGGTCGCGCCGTAGTGAATCATTTCCACGGGAATTTGGATGCCGCTCTCGCTGCTGATGAAAACGATCCGCCCCCACTGACGCTGCTTCATGCCGGCGACATACGCGCGACTGAGACGCACGCCGCTGAGGACGTTCACCTCAAAGAACCGCCGCCAATCCTCATCGGTAATCTCCTCAAAGGCCTTCGGCTCAAAGATGCCCAGATTGTTCACGAGGATGTCCACCGCTTGAAAACGCGAGAGCAAAGTCGCGACAGCCTCCGCCGTGGAAAGATCACCCGTAAACCCCTCGACCTTTGCGTTCGGGTCTGCGCCTCGAATCTCTTCCAAAGCCGTGGCCACAGCTTCATCTGAGCGACCGTTCACGATGACACGGGCACCCTCTCCGGCGAGTCGGCTGGCAATGGCAAACCCAATTCCTTTGGAGGAGCCAGATACTAGTGCGATTTTATCAGCTAAGTTCAGGTTCATAAAAATAGAGTGGGCGTTTCGCCAATGTCCCCGCTCAGCGACGCGGGGATTTGTGATTCGGTCTGTTGGCTGTTGATTTTACCTCACCGCGGAATCCGCGATCATCTTTGAGTTTGCGGGTTTCGCGTTGTATGTTCCGATTGTGACACGCCAGATTTGCAGGCACTGTATGAGACTCTGGTATGCGACGCCACCGTCAATTTTCGGAAGTCCGTAGGAACAAAAAACCCGGCGATCGCAGTGGCGCCCCCGACAACGAGAAGGCCTCCGGTAGTCTCTTTTGTGAAACTGGCACTGGCGATCAGTGGCTCTTCTCGCCCGCCAATCGAAGCTGACCGATGCAGCGGGATGTGCGAACAGGGAAAACTATTCCAGTTGACGCGTCTCGGGATCGTGATGACGCCGGAAAAGGATGATCCACGTGAAATCGAGGGCGTCCTAAACCCGGGAGCTGCGCGCGGCCCTGACGGGCAGCTCTACCTCTTCCCGCGCCTCGTCGCGCATGGCAACTTTTCGCGGATTGGCATCGCCCGGGTGCAGTTCAATGGTGAGGGCGATCCCATCGGCGTCCAGCGCCTCGGCATCGCTCTGGAGCCGCAAACCGATTACGAGCTGCATCCTGGCGGCGGCGGATGCGAAGACCCGCGCATTTCGTTTGTCGAACCCCTGCAACGCTATGTGATGACGTATACCGCCTTTGGGCCCAAGGGCCCGCGAATCGCACTTGCGAGCTCAAAGGATCTCTTTCTTTGGGAGCGACTTGGGCTTGCGACATTTCAGGCCTGCGACGGCCTTGAATGCCACGCCCGCGATTTCACAGAAGTCAACAACAAGGACGCTCTCCTCTTCCCCAAAGCAATTCGGGATCCGGACGGCGAACCGAGCTTCGCGATGATTCATCGTCCCCTGTTTCCGGGAACGGACGCAGACGAAACGGTGCACGATTCCAAGCCGCGAAAGGTCGATGTTTCCCGTGAGAGCATGTGGATTTCGTATTCCCCGTGCCGCGCCGTGGAACGCAATCGGGAAAACCTTTGTGACTTCCGCGCGCACCATCGACTGGCATGCCCGGTCGCCCCGTGGGAGCACTTGAAAATTGGCGGCGGCGCGCCTCCGATTCTTACGCCACACGGTTGGCTGGTCTTCTACCATGCGGTTTGCGAGTCAGCTGACTCTCGCGCGCAGGCACGCCGGCTGCGCTACTCCGCCGGCGCGCTCTTGCTTTCCGAGAAGCGCCCAAGGATTATTCGCTACCGCTCAAGCTTGCCGGTGCTTGAACCGGAATTGCCAGAAGAGCGAACCGGTGCCGTGGCGAACGTGGTCTTTCCAACCGCCGTTGACCAGCGGTTTGACCTTGGTCAACCGAACCGTATCGATGTCTACTATGGGATGGCAGATACGCGCATCGGCGCAGCGCACACGGATATCCCCAACGAATTGCCCCACTCGGGGCCTTTCTTCGGTTGTGACGATAACCAGTGAATCAGCCGGCTTCCACTGGAGGGAACGATGCTTTTCCGCCCCTTCGGGCCGGCGCTGGCCGCTCTCGTCACAAATCAGCTAACTAAGGCAATCGATTATCAGGGCATTGACTCGCCCCTTGCGGCCGCAAAGAGTGAATACCACTCCTCGCGACTCAGGGAAACCGACAACGCCTTGACGCATGCCCGCAACCGGTCCGGGCGCGAGGTGCCGAGGACCGGTTGAATGTCCGCGGGGTGTTTGAGCAACCACGCCAGCAGGATGGCTTCGGGAGTCGTTTCGTGCGTGCGCGAATACTCGCGCACCAAGCCGGCGGCTTGCCTCACATTGTCCGGCTCGCCCTCGAGATTTCCGATGAGGACGCCACGGGCCAAGGGGCTCCAGGCCTGCGGCAAGACCCCGTTGAGGCGGCAATACTCCATAACGCCTTCCCAACCATCAGGATAGCGGGGCGAAGCTTGATTAAAGGAAATACCCACTTCCGCAAAACCGTGGTGCAAGAGGCTCATTTCCATCTGATTGGCCACCAGTGGTTCGGAGAGGAAGGATTGCAGGTATTCCATCTGGAATCGATTCTGATTACTAACGCCGAAATAGCGGACTCTGCCCGAGCTACGGAGCTTTTCGAAGGCTTCGGCGATTTCTTCGCCCTGCCAAAGGACATCCGGCCGATGAAGCAGGAGAATCTCCAAGCGGTCGGTTCCTAGGCGACGCAGGATTGCATCAACGCTCTCCAGGATGTGGTCACCGCTGAAGTCAAAACGCTGCGGCGTCCCGGGAGGATCATCAGCCCAGCGAATGCCGCATTTCGACTGAATAACGATCCGATCCCGCAGGGACGGCTTTTCCCGCAACACCCGGCCAAAGACTTCTTCTGCCCTGCCACGTCCGTAGATATTCGCGTGATCGAAAAAATTCGCGCCGATTTCCTCTGCCGCATCAAGGAACTCCCTCGCCTGCCGTTCATGATCCGCTGTCAGCGCGGTGTTTGCCTCCCACCCGCCGCCTAATCCCATACATCCCAGCGCCAGGCGGGAAACATCCAAATCGGTGTGAGGAATTCTTATCGTTTGCATAGGTCGCAGTTTCCAAGGTTACATATTTGGCCGTCCGCGAGCTTCGTCACCGGAGCCAGGAGACGCAGACCTTTCAAGGTCCCGAATCAGGACGGGGAAATCAAGGGGGAACTCATCGACTGTGAATGATAGCGTTGACCGCAGAGTTCGCTTGGCGGCAAAGAGAGTGCTTGAGGATCGCTGTGGCGTCGCGATGAGGTTAAGAGTCGCGCAGCTTGTGAATGAAAAGCCGCAGCATCGCGGCCGTTGCTCCCCAAATATCGCGCTCGCCATAGGGGATGGCCCAATAGTCGACACGGAGCTCGCCCACCATCCGAAAATTCCGGCGATGATTCACGGGATCGAGCAGAAATGCGAGGGGCACTTCGAAAACATCCGCGACTTCGAGAGGATCCAATTTCAGCGCGAGGGGCGGTTCAACCCACCCGACAAATGGCGTCACGAGGTAACCTGTCACCGTCTCGTAAGGGGCGAGTTCGCCCAGGATCGCAACCTGCTCGGCCAGGAGACCCACTTCCTCTCTGGCCTCGCGTAGGGCAGTGTCAGCAAGGGAGACGTCGCCAGGCTCTGCGCGCCCCCCCGGAAAGCTGATCTGACCCGGATGATCCGGCAAATTGGCGCTGCGCTCGGTGAGCAGCAAGGTCAGGCCATCGATACGATTGACAACCGGAATGAGCACCGCCGCGGGAGTCGCGCGACCTTCTCGCCCTGGAAGCCGGAAACCGTCGCCCATGCGCTTCGCGGCCGGCAGAACCGCTCGAGAAAGACGTCGCTCGAGCCATTGCCTTTGCTGGGAGCGCGGAAGCGAGAACAAGGCCAGAGACATCTTAATCGAAAGGGGACGGTCTTTGGAGCGAGTTTATTAGAAAAGCGCTGCTACGCAAAAAAGCGAGCTTCGCTCTTTCAAGATCTCCGCGGCCTCCAGAGCGTCAAATCGGTGCGACCAGGCAGCTCCGGATCCGAGCACCGCGCCGGCGAAAACCCGGCCAGCCGACTATTCCTTGGCGCCGCCAGAGGTAAGACCACTTACGACATATTTTTGGCACACCAGGAACATGACTGTGATGGGAACACCGCTCAACACGGCCAGCGCGGCGAACCGACCCCAAAGTTTCTGGTGCTCGGCCAGAAACGAATTGGCGCCTACCGCCAGAGTCCACTTTTCGCGGCCCTGAAGAACGATCGAAGCGACCGGGTATTCGGACATAAACGCGATAAAGGACAGGATAAATACCACCGCAAAAATCGGCAGGCTCATGGGTAGAAGAATTTGCGTGAAAGTTTGGAACTGACTGGCGCCATCGATCCGGGCGGCTTCTTCCATGCTCGCCGGAATTGTATCGAAATAGCCCTTAAGCATCCAAATGTAGCCCGAGATTCCGCCAAGATAGACCAGAATCAAACCGGTCTGGGTGTTCAACCCGAGGAAAGGCGCGTACTGGCCGATGAAATCCAGAATCACATAGATGGCCACCAGGGCGAGGACCATAGGAAACATCTGCAAGATAAGCAGGGAGCGCAAAGTAACCGTTCGAAATTTGAAGTGCAGCCGCGCGAACGCGTAGGCGGCCGTTCCCGATAACAAGAGAATGCCGATCGAAGCAATGGCGGATATTTTGATCGAATTCCAGAACCACAGCAAAGGGGGCGTCTCTGCTTCGACCATGCGCTTTTCGCCGGTTGCCGGATTTATCACCTCTTCATAGGGAATGCCCAGGACGTACTTCCAATGCTCCAGACTGAAATGATCCGGAAGCAAACTGTTCGGGGCGAAATTTCCCCGCCGAAAGGAAGCCGAGACGACCATAATATAAGGCACCAGCACGAGCGCCAGAAACCCGATGAGCAAGGCGTGTGAAAAAACTCGCCGGATCATCGCCTTTTTTTCGGGAGCTAGCTTTTTCATAGCTTTGACTGTCGCGCCGTGAGCTTCAGATTAATCCAGGCCAAGAATCCGACGAGGATGAAGAGCAGCGTGGCAATTGCGCTCGCCAGCCCGAAATTCGTCCCCGAATCACGGAAGGCAATGTTGAACGTGTAGGTCACGAGCAGATCGGTTTCGCCGGCGTTGCCTCCGACCATCTGCGGACCGCCTCCGGTAAGAAGGAAAATGAGGTTGAAGTTGTTGAAATTAAAAGCAAACGACGAAATAAGGATCGGAATCATCGCCGGGAGAACCAGCGGCAGGGTCAGGTGAAAAAAATCAATGGTCTGATTGCTGCCGTCGATCGCGCTTGCCTCGTAGATGGTCGACGGAATCGACTGGAGCATGCCCGTGCAGATGAGCATCATGTAGGGATAGCCCAACCAGAGATTAACCAGTAGAACCATGGCGCGAGCCCCCCAGGGATTGGTCTCCCACTCCGGCGCGAAACCGAAAATCCCTCGAAGCATTTCGTTGACCGCGCCAAACTCCTGGTTAAACAAGCCCCTTAGTATGAGAATCGATAGGACTCCGGGAACCGCGTAGGGCAAAATGAAAAGCGTCCGGTAGGTCCGGCGAAAATGAAGGTCCGGCTGCTCGAGCAGTACCCGACAAAAGCATCCCGAGGGAAAACGTCAGTAAAACCGACAGCGCGGAAAACGCGAATGTCCAGAGGAAGATCTTGAAGAATGGCCCTCGAATTCGCGGGTCGGTAAGAATTCGAATATAATTGCCAAAACCGGTGAACGTCCGAAAGCCGACACCCACTTTCTCGCCCTTTTCATTCACGAAGCGGCCCTGCTCAAAATCGGGGCGAACTAACGTCCCGTCCTTTTTGTTAGTAAGAGAGCCATCGGGATTTAGCTTCCAAAGCCGTGCTCTCGAGGTGAACTTGCTCAACCCTTCCAATCCGACGAGAGTGTCGTCGGGGAGCGCAAATTTCAGCGCCTTAAGGGGGGTCATTAGTTTGGCGCGATTAATTTGAGGCATTTCCATCGGCTTGCCCGTCACCTGCTCGCTTGCGGGCAGCGGATTCAGCTTGATCGGCTCCTGGTTGGGATTTGGCTTCGCGCCGGGCTCGAGATTGAACGCTTCCGAGACAAAGCGTTTGTTCGGATCCTTCTCGTCTTCTAGATACAAGGCATACTGTCCACCGTCCCGAGAATACAGCGTGTATTTGTAGGAGATCGCGGTGTCGACCGTGAACGTCTCCTGCCGGAATAACGCGAGGGCCCGATCAAAGGTCAGCAGGTTCTCAGAGCTATACTTTGTAAAGCCAATATAGATCGTGTAGACGAGCGGGAAGATCACAAAAAGGCCGAAGCCGAGAAATCCCGGAAAGAGGTATCTAAATGTGCTGGCAGACGGACTGACGTAGGTGTAAACGCCCAGGCAAGTCACTACCAACAGTGCCAATGCGACATAGATATTGCCCGTCTGGTAGACGAAAAAGGTAAGGGCAAACGCTGGAATTGCCAGCAACACTGCCAAAAGTTGGCGGATCGGAAGCCCGTGAGTCACGCTTAGTTTCCCATGTTCTTCCTGGCGTCTTTCAAGGCAGCTTCGGGGGTGGCCTCTCCGTTTGTGGAAATCTCGAACGCAGCCTTCATCGAACTCCAGAATTTGCCCATATGAGGGATGTTAGGCATCACGACACCGTTCAGGGCGTTCTCGTAGGTTCCCTTGATCAGAGGGTTGTTGGCGCTCATCTGGTCGGCGAGGGCTTTAACCGCGGGAACGCCGAGCGGCGCATCGGTATCGATGGCTTTCAGACCATCGCTGGTGCAGACGAATTTTTCGAGAAACTGCTGCGCGAAGTCAGCGTTTGGACTCGAACGATTAATCAGCGCGGTAAAGACGCCGACAAATGGTCTGCCTGGATTGCCGCCCACACCCGGGACCGGCGCGAGATCGAAGTCAATACCGGCCTTGCGAAGATTAGTCCAGACCCAAGGCCCGTTGACCATTGTGGCCAGCTCGCCGGTGCTCATCTTCTGCTCCATTACGCTTTGGGTGGAACCCTTCGGGAGAACCCCAGAATTGATGAGATCCACGACCATTTGCAAACCTTGGATCGCACCGGCGTTGTCGACTCCTATATCTTTCAGGCTATAGCCCTCCTCCGTTCTTTTAAAGGAATAAGCCCCAGCGCTGGCCAGGAAGGGAAACGTAAAATACGGAGTCTTGTAGTCCCACATGATAGCGATCAATTTGGGATCTTTGGCCTTGAGCTCCTTTGCGAACGCCGGGAATTCTGAAAGCTGGGAAGGCGGTTTCCCAGAAACGATTTTCTTGTTGTAGATCAATGAGACGCATTCCAAAGCAAGAGGATATCCCCAGATCTGCTTGTTATGCGTGACGGCGTCCCATGACATCGGGATAAAGGCCGCCTTGAAATCTTCCTTGATTTCCAAGGGTTTTAGCAGGCCGGCATCGGCCCACTCTCCAATCCGATCATGGGCCCAGAAAAAAATGTCAGGTCCCTTCCCGCCCTGTGCGGCGGCCTGAAATTTTTCCGTTATTTCCTCCTGGGTTTCCACTTTGACGGGAACGCCCATCTCCTTTTCGAATTTCTTACCCAGTTCCCCCAAGGCGCGGAAACCCCTGTTATTGCTTATCCAAATAAGAAGCTCGCCATCCGTCCATGAGAAGGCCCGAAGGGCTGAGCAGAGAAGAAATGGCTGAAAATAAGACGTGCTTGCGCATAAGTTTGATTTTGGAGGGTTCGATTCGGTTTGTTACGGCGAATAGGGACCTCTTGCAGGAAACACCCGAAGACGGCGCAGTGGCAGAAGGGGTTTCACTGGTTCTTTGAAGGGGTTGAGCGGTTCTCTTTTAGGATCCACTTGGCATTGAAGCAAGCCGAAAGCTCGGAAGTTCCGGGGAGCTTTCGAATTCCCGGAGGATCCAACCGCGGAAAGAGGCGCTGATCGCCATTGAACAAAGCGCTGCCGGATTCAGAAATCGATTGCCTCGAGCAGATCGATTACGTGCGGCTGGTCGGAGCTCACGATGCTGATGCTCGCGACACCGCGCCGCTCGTCTGCAAACAGCGCCTGCAGGCTCTGCGTTGCGTCCGACCAATCCGCAGAAATCTTGAGCGTCCGATCTCGTGTTCTGTGGTCCCTTCTGCTTGTTCACTTTTTCCCAATCGTTCCTGCGCTCCTTGTCGATCTCCTCGACCGGATATGTCAGATGCACGGTGAAGTCGGCGCCACGACGCGCGCAAAAAAGCATTTCGAGCGCTTCACGCTCCGGGTTGCCGTATTCACCATTGCCCGAGAAAACGTAGTGATCGGCGGTGATCCGCTCAAAGAAACCCGGCTCCAGATTGTTGGAACTGCCATGATGCGGGACCTTCAACACCTCGACGTGCAGGGAACCGCCTCCGTCCTGGCCCATCAGGCCCGCGACCTGAAGACCTTCGATGATCTTGTCACCACGCGCGTCGCCCGTGAGGAGAATGCGTTTGTCCGCCACTTCCGCCAGCACCACAAGACTGGATAAATTCGGGACAGATTTGTCGACGTAGGCGGCAAGCGTTTCTTGCGCCGAGCCTTTCTTTTTCAACGTGCGCAGCCATTCATCGTGCTTCTGCCGGAGAGCCTCGACTTCCGGTTTCATCGGACCCACCACAGTCATTTTCAGACCGCGCCCCATGTCGATGCTTTTCGCGTCCTTGGTCGCTATGATCAGCTTTCCTCCAAATTCCGGATTGCGCGGAAAATCGAGCTTTTCGGCGTCCGTGCGAAGCCGGTAGCCCTGTTCGATGCTGGCGAGAACCTTGAGATTGTCGGCGACCACCTCATCGGCTATCTCCGAGCCGTCGATTCCAAGGCCGGCCTCGGCGGGAAACTCTCCGGAAGCGGCTGCCGTTCCGAATTGGCTGCGGAACGCTTCCGTGAGCTCGTCGGGTTTTTCGCCGATGATATCGTCGAAACTATTGTGCCAGAAACTAAGGACCCGCAATAGTTGCGGCTTTCGATCGTCCAGTTCTTCGATTAACTCTTTTGTCAGATCGAGGATCCCTTGTATGTGATCGTTATCAACGTGGCTGACCATCAGCAGGTCGACCCGAAGCGCATCATCCGTGGAAAGGCCGCGCGCCGCTTTGATCTCTTTCAGCCGGGGTTTTAGATACTCTTGGTAGACGCCCTTTGGTCCCCCATCGATCATGATCAAGCCGGCGTCGTCGTTGGAACCAAAGTGCAGGAGGAGGCAGTCGCCATTGCGGGCCCGGCGAACTTCCAAACTAAATATCATACCTTCCCGCTCAGACGCTCTGAAACGCTCTCAAGACGTCCAGCATCCCGTGCCCCTGGAAGCTTCGTTCCCGATCAAGACTCGTCGCGCTTTCGCAGAGGATTCTTTTGATTTGCCTGGGCCGCCCAATTAGCTCCGAATAGCGCGCCATGAGCATGGCCGCCGCTCCGCTGACGTGCGGCGCGGCCATGCTCGTGCCGTCGAGATCGCCCCAGGCATTGTCCGGCATCGGGGCGCGAATTCGCTCACCGGGGGCGACGAGGTCCGGTTTCGGCCGCCCGTCGCCGGTTGGTCCACGGCTCGAAAAAAAGCTGACGCCGTAGGTGTGCGGCCAATAGCGATGCGTGGCCCCCACGGTGACGACCCCATCGGCGTTGCCCGGATCGGTAATGCTGAAGGCGGCATAACCCTCGTAAAGTCCTTCCTTGGTTTCGAAGTTCTGATAGCCGTGGTTGCCCGCCGCCGCGACGACGACCACGCCGCTCTCCACCAAACGTTCGCATTCCTCGCATACCGGCGTGCGCCCGCAGGCGAAGTTGCGCACGTCGTGCCTGATCGAAAGGCTTAGATTGACGCCGTGAATCGCGATGAAGCGATTCCGCTCGTTGATATAGCGAATGTGCTGAAGCGCTCCGATAATCGCGAATTCCGTGTCCCTAAGATCGGGGGCGAGCACCCGGAAATCATACAGCCCGATTTCGGGGCACATGCCGTCGGCGTGGTCATCGCTTTCGCCGGCGGCCCGGTCGGCGTTTTGCTTGCTGGCGCCGATGATTCCGGCCACGTGTGTGCCATGATTGCTCCACGGGGCGGTGTCGGTCCGATATCTCCACAAACTTCTCGACCAGTTCCCAATGAATGGACCGTCCGGTTACGGCGTCCTCCGCCAGTGCCTTGAGAGCCACATCGGCCTCGGCTTCGCTCACTTTGTTGAACAGGCAGTCTCGTTTGAGCAACGCCCCAATGTTTGCTTCCCGCGTCCTGGGATTCAGATTGCCAAGGCTTAGCACCTTGCGAAAACCCGTGAAATCGAAGCTCCTCTTCACCCGGCTCTTCGCACCGACAGCGTCCCTGAACGCCGCGTGATTTCCGTCCACGCCCGAGTCGATGACCGCCCACGCAATATCGCCGCAATTGACGCTGAATAGAGATCTCGCCGCGTCGGCCTTGACCGCCGGTATCGAGCGCGTCAACGCCGGCGTCGCGCTTCTATTGAGCGAAATCTGCCAGACGAGCGGGCCGGCGGCGGGTTGGTCCGCCCCTCGCTCGGTTGCCAGTTTCTCCTCTGCGAAAATCTGTTCAAACAAGTCGGTTAGCCGTTTTCCCAATCCCTTTGCCGTCGCCCTTTTGAGAATCTCGGTAATTTGATCGGCGGCGGCCGTTTGTGCCTTCCTTCCACTAGGCAGGGAAGTCGCTCCCGCCCAAAGGAGAAGAGCGGCCAGCGCCACATAGCGATCAAGAGGACCGGTGTGCAGTCCGCGCTGGCTGCTCTTTTGCGCATGCCACGCCTTCGCGGTCTCCAGCACTCTGGCGATCGCGGACTCGATCTTCTCGCGGGAGAGGACGGCCGATGCCGCTTTGCTGTCACTCCCGTAGGCCTCGAGCATTTTCCTGGTGCGTTTTTCGTGCCACCATTCGGTCATCGGAACGACGATCGCGAAGTAGCTCGACGAAGCGCAAGCGGGCGGCGACGATCGCTTGCAGGTAGGCGATGTCGGGACCATCTCGGTCGATCTGCCGGCCAATGCTCGCGGCAACGCGGCCCGCGGCAATTGTCCGGTGCGGGGTAATCAGAAGATCGACCGGCTCCGCGGGGCGTTCGGCAAAGGCAATCCACACGTCGCCGAGGATCGGCGAATCCTGCAACTGGCGGCGATCATCGGCAGGGCCGAGGAGGATGAAATCGACCAGGGATCGCGGGATCGGAATCGGCATCTTAAGTTGCGCGGGAAAGCATCCCTGCGAGTCACAGAAACGTGCATCGAAGTGTTTTCCCGGATGCGCATTCCGCGGCCGGCATGCTGCCGAAAACGGCAGGAAAAGTCAACCGATCCGAGTTGGCGAAGGGGGCGGCGCCTCCGCAAAACCGCCCCTCCACGACGGAAATACACGGGAATCGTTGCGCAACATCTTTCGATTCCGCCGTTTGTTCGGCAACGATTTTCGAAGGTGCCGGTTCCGCCAAACGCGATCTGCCCGGTTCACGGCAAGCGCATCGTCAGGCTTGAAAGGGGCTGACGGGCGCCGCCGAAGCCGTCGAGATCAGAACGGCGAATCGGGATAGTAGTATTCCTTGGCGTTTTCCTTCGTGACCAGCACCGAGGGGATGATGAAAGTTGCCGGCGCCTTCTCGCCTTTCAGCCGGGCCTCGGCGGTCAACTTGATCGCGTCGTAGATCATCTTTGGCGAATAGGTGACGTTCGCTTGAATCAGGGGATTGTTCCCGTCGATCAACGTCTTGATCATCCCCTTGGCTCCAGCACCGCCCAAGACAATCTTGATATCATCGCGCTTAGCCTGCTCAATGGCTTTAAGAACACCGACCGCCATGTCATCATCGGAGGCCCAGACTGCATCGATGTGTTTAAAGCGGGTCAAAAAGTCCTGCATGA
Source organism: uncultured Verrucomicrobiae bacterium (assembly GCA_963816855.1). Taxonomy (GTDB): domain Bacteria; phylum Verrucomicrobiota; class Verrucomicrobiia; order Chthoniobacterales; family Terrimicrobiaceae; genus DASTFP01. The sequence continues at coordinate 18,403 of CAWFMA010000003.1, forward strand.
CCTTGAACGCATCATCACGGTTCCAGTTCCCGTGCTTGGCGTCCAGTATTTTGATGTCCGGATAGTTCTTTATTACCGAATTGAAGCCATCCATGCGTTGATTGTCGATCTCGGTGGGAATCCCACGGAGGACCACGATGTCGCCCTTGCCATTGAGGGCCTTGGCCAGATACTCGCCAGACGCCTTGCCAAACGCCTTGTTGTCACCTGCGACGTAGGCGTCCTGTGCGCTGGTGTCGGTGAGACCGCGATCTACCACCGTCACGTAAACCCCCTTGCTCTTGAGCTGCGCCACCGGCTTGGTGAGCGAGGCAGATTCGAACGGAAGGACGACCAAGGTGTCGATCTTGGTCACTGTAAGGAGGTCTTGCAGCTGGTTCGCCTGTTCGGGAGGACTCCCTGCGGTCTTGACGGTAATCTTCAATCCGGGGTGCGCCTTTTCAAGCTCCTTCTTCGCTTGATTCGCCCAGTATACAACGCCACCGGTCCAGCCGTGGGTGGCGGCAGGAATTGAAACGCCCAGATTGACTTTTTCCTCTGCTAGCCCGGCCGATGTGGCGCAGAGCAGCCCCACAATGGCAACGACAGCCGATTTGCGGATGGCGAGCTTCATGGTGCTTGGCCGGGCAGCCAGAATTGCCCTGTGAACAAGAGTCACGGTTGTTGCTTTCATTTGCGATAAATATGGGGGGTTATTCATAGTTCGGTATTCAATATCTATTCTTCGCTCACAGGCACCACAAATTTCGGAGTTCCGGAGGCGAAGTAGTTGAAGAGAGATCGGCATTGCACGTTGGCTGCGTCACTCGATGTAACGTTGCCGATGGAGACCGGCGTCGCGCCGATCATTGATGTGGAACGCAGCGCCAACGTAGCCGTAGTTTAGCTAGCCCACCAAGCCAAACCGAATGGGTCAAAAGGTTTCGGTCTCAATTGCATTCGAGGTGGCGTCTGGTGATCAGAACGGCGAGTCCGGGAAGTAGAACTCCTTAGCGTTCTCCTTGGTGATCAGCACCGAAGGAATGATGGTCTCGTCCGGCAGCTTCTCGCCCTTGAGCCGCGCTTCGGCAGTCAGCTTGATCGCGTCGTACATGAACTTCGGCGAATAGGACACGTTGGCCTGGATCAGCGGGTTGCTTGCCGTCCATCAGCGTCTTGATCGCAGCCCTTGGCACCGGCACCGCCGAAAACGATCTTGATGTCGTTGCGCTTGGCCTGCTCGATGGCCTTGAGCACACCCACCGCCATGTCGTCGTCGGCCGCCCATACCGCGTCGATCTTCTTGAAGCGCGTCAGGTAGTCCTGCATCACCTTGAAGGCATCGTCGCGGTTCCAGTTGCCGTGCTTGGCGTCCAGCATCTTGATGTCCGGATAGTTCTTCATGCACGGCGTTGAAGGCGTCCATGCGCTCGTTGTCGAGCGTGGTCGGAATGCCGCGCAGCGACAACGATGTTGCCCTTGCCGTTCAGGGCCTTGGCCAGGTACTCGGCCGGCGACCTTGCCGAAGGCCGTGTTGTCACCGGCCACGTAGGCGTCCTGCGCGCTGGTGTCGGTGAGGCCGCGGTCGACCACGGTCACGTAGACGCCCTTGTTCTTGAGCTGTGCAACCGGCTTGGTCAGCGACGCCGATTCGAACGGGAAGATGACCAGCGTGTTGATCTTGCTCACCGTCAGCAGATCCTGCAGCTGGTTCGCCTGCTCGGGGGCGCTCCCCGCAGTCTTGACGGTGATCTTCAGCCCGGGATGGGCCTTTTCGAGCTCCTTCTTGGCCTCGTTGGCCCAGAAGACGATGCCGCCGGTGAAGCTGTGCGTGGCGGCAGGGATGGACACGCCCAGGTTGACCGGCTCCTCCGCGAGTCCAGCCGAGCTGGCGCAGAGCAATCCCAGCGCAGTGGCAACAAGAGCCAATTTGCGGATGCTAAATTTGGAGATTGGTCGAGCGGCCACGACAGCGGCGCGAGTGAAGGCCTCGAAGTTTGGCGTTCTCTTTTTGTGTCGAATTGATGCGGGGGTAATCATAGATTCAAGTTTCTGGGTTCATTTATCGTTCTCCAACTCGGAGACGAAATAAAGTGCGGACTTCACCCTCATTTGCGTCTGCGCTGCAGGAAGGCGACGACGATGATCACGAAACCCTGCACCGCCGCGTTCAGGTACACGCTGATGATGTTGGTCAGGTTCAGGATGTTGCTGATGACCGACAAGCAGAATCGCGCCGATCACGGTGCCGGTGATGCTGCCGGCGCCGCCCTTCAGCGCGGTGCCGCCGACGATGACCGCGGCGATCGCTTCCAGTTCCCACAGCAGACCGGTGCGTCGGCGAAGCCGAGCCCAGTCGCGGCACGTACAGCAGGGTGGCGACGCCCACGCACACGCCCAGCAGCATGTAGGTGATGATCTTAATGCGGTCGACATCGACCGCGGCATAGCGCGCCACCTGCTCGTTGGAGCCGATGGCCTGCACGTAGCGGCCGTAGGCGGTGCGGTTGAGGATCACGCCGCCGATCACCGCCACCACGACGAACACCCAGACCGGCACTGGGACGCCCAGCAGGCTTCCGTAGTATACCGGGCTGTAGACGTCGGACAGAGTGTTGTCGAGCGTGATGGCGCCGCCGTTGGCGAAGTAGGTCAGGTACGCGCGGAAGATGCCCAGCGTGCCCAGCGTGACGATGAAGGGCTCGATGCGCCCCTGGTGATGAGCAGGCCGTGCGCCAGGCCGAAAACGGCGCCCAGCAGCACGCGCGAACGCCATGCCGAGCATCACCGCGACCAGCGGCGAACGAGCGCCGGACGCTCCGAGCGCGTTCATCAACAGGATGACGCAGCCCGGCGATCAGCGCCGCCATCGAGCCGACCGACAGGTCGATGCCGCCCGAGATGATGACGAAGCACATGCCCACGGCGATGATGCCGATGAAGGCAGTGCGGGTCAGCACGTTCATGGCGTTGTCGAAGGTGGCGAAGTCGCGGATTGAGCAGCGTGCCGGCGATGCACAGCAGCACGAGGCCGACGACCGGCCCGATTCCGTGCAGGCGGGCCGCCCACGACCGAACTGCGGCCGCTCCGGCCGCGCCCCGTGTCGGGGCCTTAGTGGTTTCCGGTTGCGGGGTGGCAGGGGTCTTTGGGGGTTCCCGTTGCATAGTGTGTTCCGGTGGCATGACGCAATCAGATGCCTCTTCGCTCAGGTGTTCGGCATCGAGCGTGGCTTGCAAGCGACCCGCGCGCATCACGGCGACGCGGTCGCACAGGCCGATCAGTTCAATCAGCTCGGACGAGATGACGATCACAGCCGCGCCCTTCGTTCGCGCCAGTCTTCTGGATCAGGAAATAGATGTCGCGCTTCGCGCCGACGTCGACGCCGCGCGTCGGTTCGTCCAGCACCACCACGCGCGGATCGGGATGCAGCACCTTGGCCAGTGCCAGCTTCTGCTGGTTGCCGCCGGACAACGACGAGGCGCGAATGTCCAACGAACCCGTGCGGATGCCGAATGTCTTCGACCGCCGTTCGCAAGGCTGCAGTTCCGCCTTCGGGTTCAACCACGGGTTCGCATAGCGTTTCAGCGCCATCAGCGTCAGGTTCTCGCGCAGGCCGAAGTGCGACGTGCAGCCCCTTGCCCTTGCGGTCTTCGCTGAGATAGGTCAGGCCCTGGTCGGCCGCATCGCGCGGATTGCGAAAGCTGCACGGCGCGGCCGCTCAGTTCGATGCGATCGGCACGGTGCTCGCGCAGACCCAGCAGTCCCTCGAACAACTCGGTGCGCCCGGCACCCACCAGCCCGGCAAAACCCAGGATCTCGCCGGGTCGCACTTCGAAGCTCACATCCTGGGCCCAGCCCGGGACGGTGAAGTTCCGCACCCTGCAACAGCGGCTGCTGTTCGGTCTCTCTAGCTGCGGGTGTCTTGGACGGGAACAGATCGGATAGCTCACGGCCCACCATCAGGTTGGCCATCTGCTGCCGCGTAACGTTGCGGGTGAGCTCACGCGCGACGAAGCGCCCGTCGCGCATCACGATCACCTCGTCGGTGATGCGCTCTACTTCGTCGAGCTTGTGCGAGATGTAGACGCATCGTCACGCCGTCCGCATTGCAGTTGGGCGATCAGCTTGAACAGACGTTCGGTCTCGCCGGGGGTTAGCGTTGCGGTGGGCTCGTCCATGATCAGCAGCCGTGCCTTGCGCGCAAGGGCCTTGGCGATTTCGACCAACTGCTTCTCGGCGACGATCAAATTCCGCACCTTGGTGTCGGGGTCGACTTTCAGCCCGACCTGCTCCAGCACCACCGCGGCCTCGCTGCGCATCGTCGTCATCGTCGAGCAACCAGCCGCGCTTCTTCTCGTGGCCGAGGAAGATGTTCTGCGCGATGGTCAGGTCGTCGGCGAGGTTGAATTCCTGATGGATCAGCACGATGCCCTGCGGCCTCGGCGGCGCGCGAGCCACTGAAATGCACCGCACGGCCGTTGATGCGCACCTCACCGCCGCTGAGTGCCTCGTAGCCGGCGAGGATCTTCATCAGGGTCGATTTGCCGGCGCCGTTCTCGCCCGAGCAAGCCGTAGACGCGCCCGGGTTCGAGCGCAAGGCTCACGCCATGCAGCACGCGCACCGGCCCGAAGGACTTGACGACCTCGTGGAACTCAACGGCGACACTCATCGCTCAATTTCGCGCAACTTCAGATCTGACCGAAGAAATCTCTCATCGGGGGGCTGGGGGACCTATCTCTAATCAGGGGATAGTTTTGGAACCGAACTAAAAGAGTCAAGCGAAAAGGGGTTCTCCTCACCGGCCAACGCGACCACCGGAGAAGTCAGTGATCCATTGTGGGTCGTTTTTACGTATCGCCCGAAAACGGCTCGCTGCCACCAGCTTCAGGTGCTTTGGTGCCGAGGCCTAAGGAGCTTATGCGCACAGGCTCGAGCAACCGTGACCGGATGAGCGAGGAGCGTCTCAAGTCGCCCAAGAACGGTTTGAGGATCGTGGTAGAGTCCCACCTGGTTTAACACGCTTCCCCGGTCGTAGTAAATGCGCTCACCGGCAAGCGCTCCCGCCTCATCGAACGTGTAAAGTCCGCATAGGGGAAACGTAACTCGTCGACCGGTAGGTGGGAGACCGCGCCAGGACCCGAGGTGCGTACCGCTAATGCGCACTTCCAGGGCGACGCCATTCTCGGCTGCAAGGCAGTGGACGATGTCGATATGGAGATCTGGAAGCGAGGTGAGGAGGTCCTTATAATAGCCATGCACTGCGTCCGGCCCCTCATGGTGTTCACCCCAAGGTTCGTCGTCATACCATGCCCGGTGACCAAAGGTGGCCATGATTCCTGGCAGGTCGTGGGCGTTTTCGCAACGCACGTGTTCTTCTACGAGTGCTAGTTGAGCGCGGGCGCGCTCACTAAGAATGGCGGTCATAGTATCTTGTGGTTCTCTCAGGATGGAGCCGTGCGACGTATCTGATCGCCCCCGCCCGACGATTTGATCGAGCGAATTCCGGGACCCGCGAGCGCCCCAAACGCCTCGAAAAAAGTCCGCCGATCTGCATCGTCCCGGACCATTTATGCTCGCCCACCTTGCGTTACAGATCCTCCCGGTAAATTCTCTTCGTATTCGACCTGTCCTCGCACCTGGATATCGAGCTTTCTGCCAGTAAGTCAAATAAACGATGGCGGGCCCACTTTCTTGGTTTCTACATATCTCCGGCGCGTACTAAGATAGGCTTCTTCTCGCACAATCGATGAGCCTCTCGCGTCCTGCAGAAGGTTGGATTTGTTCCTTGCAGGCTTTGACAACGCTTTCGACGGTTGAGCGGGGCTTTTTTGGAAAGTCTCTGCAAATCTTGTCCACAACGTGTTCAATCTCCCAGTCCTGCCAGGAACCTGTGTCGAGGTTTCGGGAAGGTTTTAAGAAATCGTCTCGCATAGGAGTTGGAATATGCAACCAACTCCGAGGTCCAAAGTCGAGCGGGTCCGGACGCAATCTTCTTTCAAGGCCGAAGGTCCTCGATCGGCCGCGCGCTTCGAGCAGGTTGGCGCGAAATCTTACCGACTGGCGGACATTCGCGGCACGCCATGCGGCTTACGAGGCCCGCGCCCGAAAGCTATCAGACTGCCAAGCCTGGTTTGATGCCACCCCTACTGCTGATGCCGCAGGCGAAAGATCGCGCGAACTCTCTCGGGGCAGCAGATCAGGACGGTCCCTCGAGCTTTTGATGCCATTGACGATTTTTCGCGGCCTTTGAGCGCAGCGTGAATGAGCGCTACTTGTCACCGGCGCCTCTGCTAACAAGCTTGCTCAGCCCGAACCCGAACTCACCATCAGATCGCTTCTCATCGTGAATCACCAGCACGGATCTCTGAGATAATCAGCAGCTTTCGCTGCTTTTCGAGTGGCAATCGTCGAGAACCTTCTTAGGTTCTGAGGACGAGTTCTATGCCCTCCCCCATCACACGCGTTCCCCGGATCCACGTCTGCGGCGTTCCAGAACTTGATGCGTCGCTCAAAAGACGCTTCAGCCATATCGTCTCAATCTGGGATCCCGAGTGGATCGAACGCGGCGGCGTCGAGGATGAGCTTCGCCGGCGAATCTTCGAGAAGACACGGCTGCATGTCGCCTATTTTCACGACGTCAGCACGGAAGAAACGGGGCGGATAGCACCGGTGGAGGATGATCTTCGCCGGATTCTTGCCTTCACCCGGGAACTCGAGGCTGACTCCGAGATTTTGGTCCATTGCTGGGCCGGCATCTCGCGTTCGACCGCGGTGGCCTACGCCATTCTCTGCCAAGCGACCGGGCCGGAACGCGAAAGGGAATGCATCGAGGCGGTCATCGCCGCGCGCCCGCAGGCCTTTCCCAACAGTCTTATTGTCGAACTATGCGACAAGATCCTGGAGCGAGGGGGCTCCATGCGCCGCGTCTGCGACGAGATGCTTTCGGAGATTTTTTCCGGTCTCGGGCGCAGGAGCAATTAGGCGCACGATCGCTGCGAACCGCTGCGTTTGGCATCGGCGCCATTCCATTGGCGGTTCGAAATTCCAAACGCCGACCTGACAGCTTCCGCGACCCTCCGGAGCAGAGAAAGCCGGCGGAGTGCGTCGACCCCGCCGGCTTTGCTTGTCTCCTTGCTAAGCTCTAGTTTTAAACGGCCTTTTCGCCTGTTTCGTCGGTGCGGATTCTGATCGCCTCCTCGACCGGCGAGACAAACACTTTCCCGTCCCCGATCTTTCCGGTTTTGGCCGCCTTGACGATCGCGCCCACGGCGCTTTCGAGAAGGGAATCGCCGAGGACGACTTCGATTTTGATTTTCGGCAGGAAATCGACGGTGTATTCGCTGCCGCGATAGATTTCGGTGTGTCCCTTTTGCCGGCCGAAGCCCTTGACCTCGCTGACGGTCATTCCCTCAATCCCCAAATCCGCCAAGGCGTCTTTGACTTCTTCCAGCTTAAAAGGCTTGATGATTGCTTCGATCTTTTTCATGACTGCAGATTCCTCGAATTCCAAATGCCTTAGCTGAGGATGTATCCCTCTTCGCCGTGATCGGCAAGGTCGAGTCCCTGCGACTCACCGTCCGGACTTGGACGGAGACCGACCACCGCTTTGACAATGAAGGCGATGATCGTCGTCGCCACGATAGCAAGAACGAGCGTAACACCAATAGCTCCGAGCTGAGCCTTCCAGACCGTGTGGCTTTCCACCAGCGCCTTGAGGCCGTTTTTTCCTGCCACCGCGTCGGAAACCAGGTTCGCGTTGACTTCGGAGGTCGCCAGAACCCCAGTCAGGAAGGCTCCCAGCGTTCCACCCACCGCGTGGACGCCGAAAGTGTCGAGCGCATCATCATAGCCAAGCGCCGGCTTGAGGTAGGTGACCGCCAGGAAGGGAATGAGTCCCGCAAAAAAGCCGATAACCATCGCGCCCGTGGAATTCACGAAGCCGCAAGCCGGCGTGATGACGACCAGGCCTCCCACTGCTCCCGAGCAGAAGCCCAAGACACTCGGCTTGCCCTTGGTGACTGCCTCAGCCATCGCCCAAACAAACGAGCCGGTGGCCGTGGCGAGCGTCGTGGTGAGAAACGCATTCGCGGCGATGCCGTCGGCCCCCACCGCGCTACCGGCATTAAACCCGTACCAGCCGACCCAAAGCATTCCGGTCCCAACCATGCAGAGCACCAAACTGTGAGGAGGCATAGGCTCCTTGCCGTGGCCTGCTCGCTTGCCGAGAACTAGGCACAAGATCAGCGCGGTCCAGCCGGACGACATGTGCACAACTGTCCCGCCGGCAAAGTCGATCGCCGGGATCTTGGCATCCGCGTTCCAGACACCGTTCATCATTCCCGTCGCTCCCCAAACCATGTGGGCAAGCGGGAAATAAACGGCGAACATCCACAGGAACACAAATGCCATCACCGCCCAAAACTTCATTCGCTCGGCGGTCGCTCCGAAAATCAGCGCGGGCGTAATGATCGCAAAGGTCAACTGGAAGATGCAAAAGACGCTTTGCGAAACCCAATACGAATAGCCTGTATTTGGAGCGGACGTCACACCCTTAAGGAAGAAGAATTCACTCCCACCAAGGAAGGGGCTTGCGAAGCTCGTTCCAAAAACCAGGCTGTAACCGACTGCCCACCACAAAATGGTGACCAAGCCGGTGATGCCAAAGCACATCGCCAGGATTGAAAGAACGTTCTTCGCGCGCACCAACCCGCCGTAAAAGAGGGCGAGACCCGGCAGCGTCATGAACAACACGAACGCGGAGGACGTCATCATCCAGGCGTTGTGACCAGGACCAGAAGCACCTACCAAGCTGCTGCCCGTGGGATCCCCGTTATTCACATAGGCTTCAAGCCCCTTCACCCGATCTTCAATAGTGGGGGGCGGGGTTGCCGCCGGAGCAGCCGCCGCAGTGGCTGGGGTTTCCTGCTGCGCGAATGTTCTTTCGGTAAGAAAGACCCAACTGCAGGCCACCACGGCCAAAGTAAGGGTCGAAAATAAGAGTTTTCGTTTGAACATGGGTCTTGAACGTCTGTGTTATTTGTTGCTGGTGATGTGAGCTCCGCGCACCGAGACGCGCAGCGGCAACAAAGAAAAGCAATCCCCATGCCAAGCTTTCTAGCTCAAAAGTCCGTTCTTACTGGATTTCAGGGAATTGCAGTTTGCAGCCAGGGAGATTGTCCATTTTGCTACAACCCGGATCCTTGAATTGGCTTTTTTCTGAGCACCCAGCTTGAACGCACAGCGGAAACCAATCGGGCGACCCGACAACTACGAAATTCGGCTTTGAAAGGTCTATGCCCCGGTTCTTTGCTTCTCCAACCGCGCTTTGACGAACTCCCAAACGATGGGAAGCACGGACACAATCACGATGCCGATGATGACAATGGTCAGATTCTCCCGCACGAACGGGAGATTGCCGAAGAAGAAGCCCGCGCCGACGAATAGTCCCACCCATAAGATTGCGCCGGTCACGTTATACAGAATGAATGTCGCGTAGGTCATCGTCCCGACTCCGGCGACAAACGGCGCGAAGGTGCGGACGATCGGCACGAACCTGGCCAGGATAATCGCCCGTCCCCCATATTTTTCGTAGAAGGCGTGAGCCTTGAGGAGGTGTTCCTTCTTGAGGAACCGGCTCGATTCATAATGAAAGACCTTTGGCCCGACCCATTTCCCGATACCGTAGTTCACGGTGTCGCCCAGAATTGCCGCCGCGAGCAGAATCGGGAGGACAATTTCCCAAGCCATCAATCCTTGGGCCGTCAACGCTCCGACGGCAAAGAGGAGCGAGTCACCCGGCAAAAACGGTGTGACCACGAGTCCCGTTTCGCAGAACACGATGATGAAAAGCAACGCATAGACCAGCACTCCATACTGCTGAATGAAAGCCACGAGGTGGTTTTCCGCATGCAGAATGAAGTCGATGAGTTGCTTTAGGAAATCCATGACCAACTCGAAGAGAACGCCAGCTTCCCGGTGATGGGAAGCATTTTCGCGCCCTCAACGGCCAGTTGCAGCCCGGTTCTGAAAAGTGTAAGGAACCCCACTCGCCCATGAGTGAACCTTCGCGCGCACGCTATCAAAACACCCTCGGCAGCCTGATCTTCCTCAGCCGCTGGCTCCAGGCTCCGCTCTACGTCGGATTGATCGTGGCCCAGGGCGTCTATGTCTATCACTTCCTGGTCGAACTCATCCACCTGCTGACCGGGGCGGCACACATCGACGAAAAGCAAATCATGCTCACCGTTCTTGGGCTGATCGCCAACCTTCTGATCATGGTCATTGTTGGCGGATACGAGACGTTTGTCTCCCGCCTAAGATTGGAGGGGCATCCGGACGAGCCGGAATGGCTGTCGCACGTCAATGCGGGCGTGCTAAAAGTGAAGCTCGCGACGGCGTTGATCGGCATTTCTTCGATCCATCTGCTCAAGACTTTTATCGGAATCGGCTTGCCGGGGGACCACTCCGGAAGTGGTCTTGTGGCAGGTGGTCGTTCACTTGACGTTCGTCGCCTCCGCGCTTCTGCTTGCCTGGACGGATAGGATCTCGTCCACGACGGCAGTGACCACCCGCGGAAGAGCGCACTAACGAGCCGCCCTCGAGGGAAGGAAAGCCGGGACTTCACGCCCGCGGATGACCTTTTCCAACCGCCGATTTCTCCGTTCGGCCGCGCTTTGGTATTGACGCGCGGACCGTGGAACGCCAGTTGCTAAGAAAACACTATGCTACGATTCATCATTGCCACTGTTTCGCTGGCCTTGATCGCCCCCGGTTCGGCGATCTTCGCCCAGGAAGAGATCGTTATTGGAGAGTATGCGTCTCTCACCGGCGGAAGCGCCAGCTTCGGCCAGTCCTCGCACAAAGGAACCGCCCTGGCCATCGACGAGATCAACGCGGCCGGAGGCGTGCTGGGCAAGAAGCTCAAGCTGATTACCGATGACGACCAATCCCAGGCCGGCCAACCGGCGACGATCGCTCGAAAATTGATCTCGCAGGATAAAGTGGCGGCCGTGCTTGGGGAGGTTGCCTCCTCGAAATCGCTGGAAGCCGCCCCGATCTGCCAGCAAAGCAAGATCCCCATGATCTCGCCCGCCTCAACCAATCCGAAGGTAACGGAAACTGGCGACTACATCTTCCGGGTTTGCTTCATCGATCCCTTCCAAGGCACCGTAATGTCGAAATTTGCGCAATCAAAGGGCTGGAAGAACGTGGCCGTGCTGACCGACGTGAAACAGGATTACAGCGTCGGTTTGGCCGAATTCTTCATCAAGGACTTCAAGGCGAGCGGCGGCCAGATCGTCAAGGATCAGAAGTACTCGACCGGCGACAAGGACTTCAAGCCGCAGTTGACCTCGATCAAAGCCGCGAATCCGGACGCGATATTCGTCCCGGGTTACTATGCGGAAGTTTCGCTCATCGCCAAACAGGCCCGGCTCCTTGGGATCAAGGTGCCACTGCTTGGCGGCGATGGCTGGGTGGGCGATTCGCTGCTCAAAGTCGCGGGGAACGCGCTGGATGGCTCCTTCTTTTCGTGCCACTTCTCGGCTGAGGACAAAGCCCCGAAAGTCCAGGAATTTGTGAAGAACTTCAAAGCCAAATACGGGGAGGTGCCGGACGATATGGCGGCGCTCGGCTACGACAGCGCGAAGATTCTGGCCGAAGCGATCGCGCGCGCCGGCACGACGGAACCCGAAAAGCTTCGCGGGGCGATCGCGGCGACCAAGGATCATGACGGCATTACCGGAAAGATAACGCTCGACGCCCAGCGCAACGCCAACAAGCCCGCCGTCATTCTCGGCATAGGAGATGGCGGCTTCCATTTTGTGGAGTCTGTCGCGCCATAGGCCGGCGACCGCCATCGAGATCAGTATGGCAAGGCGACCGAGCGCGTCCACGGCGTAGAGCCGTTTTCCTTTTCGTTGTGCGCGTTTGCCCGAACCTCTTCCCCGATCACGAGGTTCGCCGCGAGCGAAGGCGACAAGCTTCGACGCGCAGCCGGCTGGATGATCCCGACACGGGACCAGTGTCTTTCGTCGTGAGCTTCCCGTTCCCGGCGGTGCCATGATCGAATTCATCCAGCAGCTCGTCAACGGGCTGGCTCAGGGCTCGATCTATGCGCTCATCGCCCTCGGTTACACGATGGTTTTCGGGGTTCTTCGCTTCATCAATTTTGCGCACGGCGACGTTTTCATGCTAGGCGCGTTCGCCGGCCTCTACACGGCGCCCCCGCTTCTCAGGATCCTCGGCGGCGGACCCTCATGGGCGGGGGCAACGGCGGTGCTCCTCGCGGCGATGGCTATTTGCGCGATCATCGGAATCGTCATCGAAAAGCTTTGCTATCGTCCGCTGCGGGATCGTCCGCGACTCACGGTTCTCATCACCGCGATTGGCGTTTCCCTTTTCCTGGAAAGCGCCGGCCAATACACGTTCGGGGCCAACCCCCAATCATTTCCGGAAATTATTGCGGACCGCGCCATCGACATCCCGCAGTCCTGGGGAGCAGTATCGACGCTAACCATCACCGCGGGCCAACTCATCGTGGTCGGAGTGACGATTTTCCTCCTGGTCGGCCTGCGCGCGATCGTCTTGCACACCCGTTTAGGGATGGCCATGCGCGCCTTGTCCTTCAATCCGCTCGTCGCGTCCCTCATGGGCGTGAACACCGACGTGGTCATTACCTTCACCTTCGGCCTCGGCTCGGCCCTCGCGGGGGCGGCAGGCATCCTGACTTCCATCCAGCAGCCAAGCATCGATCCGCTCATGGGCGTCAACGCAGGATTAAAGGCGTTCGTCGCGGCGGTGCTCGGAGGAATCGGTAATATCCCCGGCGCCGCTGTGGGCGGGGTTTTGATCGGCTTTCTTGAGGCGCTGGTGGTCGGGTATATCAACCCCACGTATCGCGACCCCATCGTTTTCGCGGTGCTGATTGTCATTCTCCTCCTGAAGCCATCGGGGCTGTTGGGCAAGTCGGAACGCGAAAAAGTCTGATGATCGAGCGACCCAAGGTCATTCTTTTCGCCGCCTTGCTGGTTTGCGCCGTGCTCTCACTCTTCGCCGATCGCATCAGCCCTTACTACTACGACATCATCATCGGCATAGGCATCAACATCGTCCTGGCGGCGAGCCTCAACCTGGTGAACGGCTACACGGGTCAATTTTCACTCGGGCATGCCGGCTTCATGGCTGTGGGCGCCTATTCCTCGTCCTGGCTGACCCTAAGCTTCGGATACGTTCTAGGACACGGCGCTCCGGCGATTACCGCCGCGTATTTCTGTGCGCTTGTGGCTGGGGGGCTGGCCGCGGCGCTTGCGGGTCTTGCCGTAGGGATCCCCTCCTTGCGCTTGCGGGGGGACTACCTGGCGATTGTCACGCTCGGTTTCAATGAAATCATCAAGGGCGTCATTCAAAACGCGGAACCGCTTGGCGCTCAGCGCGGACTTGGCGGAATGCTGCAACACACGAATTTCTTTTGGACCTATGCCTTCGCCGCGCTGACGATTTACGCCGTTCTTAGTCTGGTGCGCTCAACCTACGGCAGCGGCTTTCTTGCTGTTCGCGACGACGAGATCGCGGCGGAGGCGATGGGGATCAACACCACGAAATACAAGGTTCTTGCCTTTGTTATTGGAGCCTTTTTCGCCGGCGTGGCCGGCGGCCTCTACGCGCATTTCAAGCAGTTTATTCATCCCGAAGGTTTCAACTTCCTTCGCTCGGTGGATATTGTGGTGATGGTCATTCTCGGGGGCATGGGAAGCACCGCAGGCGTTTGTTTCGCAGCGGTGGTGTTGACGATCCTCCCGGAATGGCTGCGGGCGGTCTCCACCTATCCCTGGCTTCCGGACTGGCTGCGGCCGATAACTCAAAATCGGATGATTCTCTACTCGCTGCTTCTTATCATCCTGATGCTTACCCGGCCGCAGGGGCTGTTCGGCGCAGTCAATCTGAAGCGGAAGCGGACATGACGGCGCCTCTGCTCGAACTTGAAGCAGTAACCATGCAGTTCGGAGGCCTGCGTTGCGTTTCCGATTTTTCCCTTTCGGTCTGCGAAAACGAACTCATCGGGCTTATCGGGCCAAATGGGGCCGGCAAGACCACTGTCTTCAATCTGGTCACCGGCGTCTATCGGCCGACGGCGGGAAAGATCTCGTTCGCGGGCAAGTCCGTTATCGGTCACCGGCCCTATCGGATCACGGCCCGAGGCATCGCGCGCACATTTCAAAATATCCGGCTTTTCAGTTCACTGAGCGTTTTCGACAACGTGCGAACAGCCTGCAACATGCACCTGCACCACGGCCTGTCCCATGCGTTGTTGCGTGGCCGGGGCTTCGACCGCGAGGAGCGCGAAATCGAGGACCAGATCACCGAATTGCTGGAGATTTTCGGCCTATCCGGGGAGCGCGACCTTTCCTGTCGCGCGCTGCCCTATGGCGACCAGCGACGGCTGGAGATCGTGCGCGCGCTGGCCACCCGGCCGAAGCTGTTGTTGCTCGACGAACCCGCGGCCGGAATGAACCCGACGGAGAAGATCGAGTTGATGAAGCTTATCCGGTTCACGCAGGGAAAGTTCGGCCTTGCCGTCCTCCTCGTCGAACACGACATGAGAGTCGTCATGGGGATTTGCGAACGAATCGCCGTCCTCGATTACGGAAAAAAGATCGCGGAGGGCACTGCTCAGGAAATTCGCCACAATCCGATGGTCATTGCCGCCTACCTGGGGAAGGAAGCTCATGCTTGAAATCCTGGACCTCGAGGTCAGTTATGGCTCGATCACGGCGCTACAGGGCGTGAGCGCGAAAGTCGAAAAGGGGACGATCGTCACTCTGGTCGGCGCGAACGGCGCGGGAAAAACGACCACTCTTCGGGCGATTTCAGGCGTCATCAAGGCAAGGTCCGGGAAGATTTCCTTCAACGGCGAGGAAATCACGAACAAGCCGCCTCACAAGATCGTCGCGCGAGGCATTGCCCAATGTCCCGAAGGAAGAATGGTCTTCGCAAATCTTACGGTCCTCGAAAACCTCAAGATGGGCGCCTACCTGCGGCGGGATAAGGCGGGAATCGCCAACGACCTTGAATTTGTCTTCGGAATTTTTCCCCGGCTGCAGGAACGCCAAAAACAAACCGCCGGAACCTTGAGCGGCGGCGAACAACAAATGCTGGCCATCGGAAGAGCGCTGATGAGCAAGCCCAAATGCCTCATGCTCGACGAGCCATCCCTTGGAATTGCGCCAATCCTCGTGCAAACGATCTTCGACAAGATCGTCGAGATCAACAAGGCTCTCGGTATAACCATTCTCCTGGTCGAACAGAACGCCAACCTCGCTCTTGAGATCTCCCATTATGGTTACGTTTTGGAAACTGGGCGCGTCCTGTTACACGATCGCTCGGCGGCTCTGCGGGAGAACGAAGAGATTCGCGCCGCTTACCTCGGAGGTTGAAACTGACTAGGCTGAACTGCCCTGGCGGTCCCCCGAAAAACGGCTTTCGGCGGTCACCTATTCTCGAATGCGAAAGCGGTGCCGAACCGCCTTGGAAGCTGTCGGTTTTTTCTCGACCCCGCATCCAAAAACCGGGTATGCACTCCGCAGATGGCTGGGACTTTGTCAACTCGCCGACAGCTTTTGAGTGACGCCCGCCGAGACCTGCCCAAGTAACAGTTATGGCTGGAGAGCCCCTTCTAGAGCGGTTTGACCCCGGCACTTTGGATCGGACCATCATTTCCATCCCTCTTCTCAAGCAAATTGAGAGCGAAAAGGCGCTGAAGGAAAAGGTGCGGAAGAACAGCCCGGAACAGGCTGCCAGCTTCAACGCGGTGATCGTCCTGCCGCGAAAAAGCGCCGCCACAAAAAAGGAAGTGCGCGACGCGGTGCAGAAAATCCTGGATGAAGCAGTGGCCGGCGAAGCTTCGGAAGTCGTCCGCTCGAAAACGAAGCTCGGTCCAAAAGTGACCGCGGTGAATGGCTATTTTGCTTGGCTGGAAGCCAGGACGATCCGGCGCATCCTCAGGCGACAAGCGGTGCAACCAGACGCGGGGGAGCGCGTTCCGCTGGCCATTGAACAGATTCTGCCGAGCCGCTTTGAAATCATCATCGACTTGAATCTCGAATTTTTTGGCGGACGCGACGGAGCGCGCGAGTGGGTAAAACGGGCGATTGGAGAGGCACTCCGCGATTGCAGCATCGACGACCCAGGACAGGCGATCCACGTCGAGAAGAGCCGAAATACCAACCAATACGTCTTCGCGACGCTGGAGGCCTCGGCCATCTCGCGGCTCGCGGAGCTCGATACCATCGCGTTGACAGAACAGGACCTCTCGGCCGCGGAGGCGGACGATGCTACCGCCCGCTGGGTAAAAGCCAGTCTGCTCAGGCAAAGATTGCGAGAAGACACTTCTTCGGAGCGAAGATCGGCCGCTTTGGAAACGTCAAAAACGAGCCCGAAATTCCGCGCCATTTATCGGATCTGGCCCGATTTTGAGATCAAAACCCGGATCACCCGTTCGATCTCCACGGTCAAAGCCAACGCGGCGATCAATTCCTTCGTAGCCCGCGGCGCCGGTATCACCTGGGCAGTAATGGACACAGGGATACAGGGCGATCATCCCCATTTTGCATTGCACAAAAATATTCTTGATCCGCTCTCGCCGCTGCACCGCAACTATACGACCGACGACAGCGGCCCTTTGGTTGACCAGAACGGCCATGGCACGCACGTTGCGGGAATCATCGCAGGAGAATGGATAGCGCCACCTGGCGGGCAAAATGAGCAACGGAAAGCGCTGATATCGGTGGCGCGTTACCAGGACGAGCATGGCGACTCCCAACAAGAAAAGCGCGAAATCCTGTCGATTAGCGGCATGGCTCCGGAATGCAACCTGGTGAGCCTCAAGGTACTCGACGAAAACGGAATTGGGAACGCCAGCAACCTCATCGCCGCAATTGCCCACGTGCAAGAGATCAACGGCTACGGCCGCCGCCTTCTCATCCACGGGGTCAATATCAGCATCGGTTACGATTTCGACCCAAAGTGGTTTGCATGCGGACAGAGTCCCCTGTGCGTCGAAGTGGACCGGTTGGTCAAATCTGGCGTCGTTGTGGTCGTGGCCGCGGGAAACACCGGTTACGGGGCCGTAAACAATGCGGCGTCGAATGCCGGACTCACGGTCACAATCAATGACCCGGGCAACGCGGATCTGGCGATCACCGTGGGTTCGACCCATCGCGACATGCCGCACACCTACGGAGTCTCGTACTTTTCCTCCAAGGGGCCGACTGGCGACGGGAGATTGAAACCTGACCTCGTGGCGCCGGGAGAACGAATCATTTCGTGCGCCAGCTCATTTCCGGCGGCCGGCGGCGCGGCGAGGTCCAGCGAACTCAAACGCGAGGTCGCGAAAGATGTGCCGTGCGATTACATCGAGACCAGCGGAACAAGCATGGCGGCGCCGCACGTCAGCGGGGTGATCGCTGCTTTTCTTTCGGCCCGGCGCGAATTCATCGGGCAACCGGAACGGGTGAAGGCAATATTTGTTTCCACCTGCACCGATCTGCGACGCGACAGATTCTTCCAAGGCGCCGGCTTGGTCGACCTGATGCGCGCGATCCAATCTGTGTAAACGACAATCAGGAGCATTGACCGGATATGAACACCATCAGCGGGATACCATTCATCGAGGCGAAGTTTGACAAAACGGGAACGGCGACGAACCAGGTGTCGATTCCCGCGGGAACGACCGATCTCTTCGTCATCTCTCACGGCTGGCGGAACGACGAAGCCGACGCGATCGATCTTTACACCGCCTTCTTCAACCGATTTGCCGACCCGCAAGTGCTCGACCCCGGGGCGCTCGCCGGCCGCAAATGCGCGATCGTAGGCGTGCTCTGGCCCTCGAAGAATTTTGATCTGCTGATTGCCGCGCAAGGAGCCGGAACCGCCACCAATGCCGCCGCCATCGGCGAGGCCTTCTCCGATCCGGAATCCCAAAAGAAACTCGTGGAGCAACTCGAGACCCTGAAGGCGCCTCGCGGACCTTTCGACGAGCGGGCAGAAATCGACGCGTTAAGCGCCGCCCAGGCACTGGTGCCGCAACTGGACGAGAAGGCGACCGCCCGCGCCGCATTCATCGAGCATCTCCGAAAGCTGATGGATCCCAGCGCGGCCGGCAAGGAGGACGCTTCCGATATCTTCCTCAAAGGAGATCCCGGCGACATTTTCAAGCGGCTGAACATTCCGCTCGGCACCGTCGATCCCGCGATTCCCAAAAGGGGCAAGGCTGCGGCCCTCGCTTTCGAAACCGGCGCTCCCACCGCACGCCGCGAGCAAGCGGGCGTTGATGTGCTCAACGGAGCAGCCGCGGCGGCGAGCAATGCGGTAAGCTACCTCACCTATTTCATGATGAAGGAACGCTCTGGAACCATCGGCATGAAAGGGGTTGCGTCGCTCATCGACCAATTGGATTCGCAGATCGCCAGGATCCATCTTATCGGACACAGTTTTGGCGCCCGCGTCGTCTCCGGCGCGGCACTCGCGTCACGGACAGAAAAAATCCACTCCGCGAGCCTTCTGCAAGCCGCCTTCTCTCATAACGGCTTTTCGCCGCCCGCCTTGATGAATGGCTTTTTCCGGTCGGTCATCGACCAGCAGCGCGTAGGAGGCGCGATCCTCGCGACTTATACGAAAAACGACACTGCGGTCGGAATCGCCTATCCCCTCGCATCCCGAATTTCCGGATCCGTAGCCGCGGCGCTCGGCGACGAGAACGACAAATACGGCGCGCTCGGCCGCAACGGAGCCCAGCAGATGAACATTGGCGAAACGATTAGCGCGGAGTTGCTCGCGCCGGGCGGCGCCTATGCGTTTTCGCCGGGCAGGATTCACAATTTGCTAGCCGACGCCTTTATCAAGAACCACGGGGACGTTACCGGCCAGGAAGTGGTCAGCGCAGTCGTCGCCGCCGCCTTTTCCAAGTCTTGAACCCACACTTCGGCAGCCTTGCCAGCGCGGCGGATCACAGTTTTCTCAGCGAGGATTCGGGCCATCCGAGCTGCGAGTAGGTGAGGGCCCGGATTGCCGTCACGCCGGCACGCAGCGAGATGCTATCCGCCGCGATCAGTTTGACGACCTGAACGCCTGCCGCCGGACTGCTCGCGCCCGCAAGAACGCGCGAGCTATTCAGCCGGGCAACCGCTCTGCAAAAGTCCTTGTCGCCAGCGCCCCGCCAAACAACGAAGAAAGAGGCGAAATACGCGCCGGGAAAACTCTTCCTGATGGCTCGAATGTTTTCCAACCGCGAGGCCAGGCAAGAGGATTCCCGGACGACCAACCTTCCTCCATAAGTCAAGTCTGTCTCAAACCGCAGATGGTCGTAATCGAAAGCTTCTCCGGCGGCGGACCGTCCGGGAGCGATCATCTCAGTAAAGAACAGCTCTCCCTGAGGGTCCACTTCGATCCGCGTTTTCTGCGAATACCGCGATCCGGCATGCGGAATGAGCATCTCCGGGAAGACATCCAGTCTTCCGCCGGCATCGACGAGAAACGACTGCTCGACCCGCGCTTCGCCCCGGGAATCCCTTGCCCGGAAAACGCGGGACGCGCTTGGGCTGGTCAGGATGACGCGCGCACGCGGGCACACTTTTACGGCGATCTCGACGCGATCCCACGCGAAAAGACCGGCCGTGGAATTCACCGCGTTGACGGTAAGGTAATTCCCTTCCCAATGAGGCTTGCTCAAATGCATGGGCGCTCGAAACGACTGCTTCGCGAGAAACGTTCTCCCCGAGGCGTCGGCCCGACATTCGACCCTCAGGTGACCGTTAACCCTATAGGCTGAAAGGACCGCGGACGACACGCCTGCTTTTATTCCGGCCGGCCAAAAACTTGAGCGGCGTTTCGCCCAGCAGCAACGGCTTGCCTCATAACCCGGGTTTAAGCGAAAAGGTAGTGCTTCTGGAGCCACTCGAGCAGCTCCTCGCGGCCCTGTCCGGATTTCAGATCGGCAAACAGAAACGGCTTCGGGCCCCGCATGAGCCTGGCGTCCCGCTCCATGACGCCAAGATCCGCTCCCACGTAGGGAGCCAGCGAAATCTTGTTGATCAGGAGGAGATCGCTGTTCCGAATTGCAGGCCCCCCCTTCCGTGGAATCTTGTCTCCTTCGGCCACGTCGATCACGTAAATGAACGCGTCAGCCAACTCCGGGGAAAAGGTCGCCGACAGGTTGTCGCCGCCGCTCTCAATCAGGACAATCTCAAGGTTGGAATGACGCCGCACGAGTTCCGCCACGGCGGCGTCGTTCATGCTGGTATCGTCACGGATGGCCGTGTGCGGGCAGCCGCCGGTTTCCACCGCCACGACGCGATCGGCGGGAAGCGCGTTGCTCTTGACCAAAAATTCCGCATCCTCCCGGGTATAAATATCGTTGGTCACGACCGCGAGGCTGAAGTCGTTGCGCAACCACTCGCAGAGCCGGAGCACGAGCATGGTTTTTCCGGAGCCGACTGGCCCTCCGATTCCGATGCGGAGAAGATTCACCGCACAACTATGACCACTGGCAACCGCGGTCACCAGAAGCGAATTTTTTCTCGAGCCGAATCAGGAGATAAACAGGCGCTCGTCGGCAATTTCATGGAGCATGCAGGCGATCTCCAGCGCAGGATCAAACCAACCGATCTCAGACCGGCCGATCGCGTAAGCCGTATCGACGCACCGTTCCGCCTCATTGAGAGCTTGCGTCAGCACGCCCTGCGCCCCTTCCTGGCCAATTCGGATGAGCTTCGGAGCGGCGGTGCACAGGCTGACAACAGCTTGGTAGTAGTAGGCGACCAAAGCCACTTTGACAGGAACGGAAGCACAGGAAACACCCCAGACCACGGCGTGATGGCCGGCCAGGGGGTCATCCAAGGCGATCTGGTGAAGAACATTGAGCTCCGGAGTCGGCCGCAGCCGCATCAAAAGGAAAAGCCGGCGTCTGCCCATTTGCAAACTGGCATCCCTTTGCTCGCGGGCAATCTTCAAGGCGCCCGCCAGGCGGTCGAGGGCGATGAATTCCTCGCGATCCCCGGCGGCCGCGGCAAAAATTGCCTCGCGAACGATCGGCAGATCGAGGTGCGTTAGAGCCGGAACGATGCGGTTCTGAAGAAACTTCTCCAGGGTTCCTTGGTCGCGAACCTCCCCTCGCCGCACAATCTCCTCCAACCCGAAAGAATGAGCGTAACCGCCAGTCGGAAAGACGGTATCGACAAGCTGGAGAAGCCCGGGTATCCAGCCCGCGAAGGGCTCAGTGATGATGGGCATGCCCTCCGGCCTTGATCGCCCGAAAAACCGCGGTCGTCGGGCGCCATCTGATTTTTTCCTTTTCCAGCAACTGCCGAAGCGCCGGGTCATCGACACTGCGAATCACCGATTCCGTCACTTCGATAGGAAAATGCAAATTGCCGATCCGCCATCCGAGGACGGAAGCTCGGGATGGATCATTGCCGAGCTCAATTTCCAGCACCTGCTCCGCCGCCTGCAAAATCTTGTAGGTTCTTCCTGCGGCGCTCGAGAAGGTAGTCCCGTCGGCAAGCGCGCGATCCACGTCGAATCCGAACTCCCGTCCGTCCTCGGCGACACCTCGCCAGCGCCGTTTGGCCAGCGTAGCGCGATCGGCCACCAAAGGAATGAACTCCTCACCTTCGGGAGACAAGCCCGTTTGAACCGAGCGAATAAGTTCCAAACCGGAAACGCTCAAAACAGAAAGTAACGCTGGGCCATCGGGAGTTCTCTGGCCGGCTCGCAGCGCAGTTCTCTTCCGTCTGCCTTCACCGTGTAGGTTTCGGGATCGACCTCGATCTTCGGGAGAGCGTCGTTCCATAAAAGGTCGCGCTTCGAAATCGCACGAGTATTGCGAACCGGCACAAGCCGCTTGCCGAGCGACAAACGATCGAGAAGGCCACCGTCCAGGGCTGCCTGGCTGACGAAGGTCACCGCCGTGGATTGTCGGGCGCGCCCGTGAGATGCAAACTGGGGCCTGTAAAACGTGGGTTGGGGAGTCGGGATTGAAGCATTTGGATCGCCCATGTTCGCGTAGGCGATCAACCCTCCCTTCAAGATGAGTTCGGGCTTCACTCCGAAAAATGCCGGATTCCAAATGACCAGATCCGCCAGCTTTCCCGTTTCGATGGAGCCGACTTCCTGGGCGAGACCATGAGTAATCGCCGGATTGATCGTGTATTTGGCCACGTATCTCAAAGCTCGAAAGTTGTCCGCAGCGGAATGGTCGCCGGAGCTTCCGGGTCGATCCGGCGCGAGCTTGCCAAACTGCACTTTCATCTTGTGCGCGGTTTGCCAGGTGCGCGTGATCACTTCGCCGACCCGGCCCATGGCCTGACTGTCGCTCGACATCATCGAGAAGGCTCCGAGATCGTGCAGCAGGTCTTCGGCGGCGATCGTTTCCCAACGGATCCGCGATTCAGCGAAAGCGACGTCCTCGGGAATATTGGAATCGAGATGATGGCAAACCATGAGCATGTCAAGATGCTCGTCGATGGTGTTCACCGTGTAAGGGCGCGTCGGATTGGTCGAGGACGGCAGGACATTCATCTCCCCGCACACGCGGATAATATCCGGAGCGTGCCCGCCCCCCGCCCCTTCCGAATGATACGTGTGGATGGTCCGCCCTTTGAAAGCGCGAAGGGTCTCTTCGACGAAGCCGGCTTCGTTCAGGGTATCGGTATGGATCGCCACCTGAATATCGAGCTCATCGGCGACGCCAAGGCAGGCATCGATGGCCGCGGGAGTTGTTCCCCAATCCTCGTGCAGCTTCAGGCCGATCGCCCCCGCGCGAACTTGTTCGCGCAGCGGCTCGGGAGTTGAGCAGTTCCCCTTGCCAAGAAAACCGAGGTTTACCGGATACTCCTCGGCCGCCTCCAGCATTCGATGGATGTTCCACTGACCCGGCGTGCAGGTGGTGGCATAGGTGCCAGTCGCGGGTCCCGTGCCTCCGCCGATCATCGTCGTGATGCCGCTGGCGATCGCGTGTTCGATTTGCTGCGGACAAATAAAATGAACGTGCGTATCAAGGCCCCCGGCTGTCACGATGCAGCCTTCCCCGGCAATGACTTCCGTCGCCGCGCCGATGGTCATGCTGACGCCATCCTGGATCAGCGGATTTCCAGCGTGGCCGATTCCGGCGACCCGGCCGTTCTTGACGCCGATATCAGCTTTGACCACGCCTTGAACGGCATCGAGAATGAGCGCGTTGGTAATGACGAGGTCGAGGCATTCCGCATCCCTGGCCAAAGGGGACTGTCCCATGCCGTCGCGGATGACCTTGCCGCCTCCGAATTTCACTTCGCCCCCATAGCCCCCATTTTCGGCGATCAAGTCGCGTTCGACTTCTAGGAAAAGTTCCGTGTCGGCGAGGCGAACCTGATCGCCGATCGTCGGACCGAACATTTCGGCATAGAGGGAGCGCGTCAATTTCATGGGAAGATCAAAGTCTGCCGTTCACCATTTGATTGAGCCCGTAGACCTCCCGGCTTCCGGCAAGCGCGACGAGCTCCACTTCGCGCGTGTCGCCGGGCTCGAAGCGAACAGCCGTCCCGGAAGGGATTCGCAACCGAAAGCCTCGAGCCGCAGGGCGATCAAAGTCGAGCGCCTGGTTCGTTTCATAAAAGTGGAAGTGGCTTCCTACCTGGATCGGCCGGTCGCCCCGGTTGGAGACAACGAGCCGCCTCACTTCCAGCCCGACGTTGGCCTCGTGGGGCTCTCCGCTCGCGGCGATAATTTCTCCGGGTATCACCGAACGGGATTGTGAACGGTCACCAGCTTTGTGCCATCGGGAAAAGTGGCTTCAAGCTGCACCAGGTGGAGCATTTCGGGCACGCCTTCCATGACGTCGTTCCTTGCCAAAATCGTGGTGCCGTAGCTCATCAGATCGGCCACGCTGCGGCCATCGCGGGCGCCCTCAAGAATTTCATAGGTGAGGATGGCTATGCTCTCCGGGTAGTTGAGTTTCAGCCCGCGACGCTGTCGGCGCCGCGCCAGATCCGCGGCGACAACGATCATCAGCTTTTCCTGCTCGCGGGGGCTGAGATGCATGGCAGACCACTAAACGGTGAGGTGCTCTTTGACAACCTCATCCGTCAACTCAGCCATCGAGCCCCGCGCGACAACGTTGCCGCGATCCAGGATGGCAAAATTGTCCGCGAGTTCCTTGCAAAAATCGAGGTACTGCTCAACGAGCAGGATGGTCATTGCCTCTTCGCCGCTTAGCAGATCAAGCGCGGTCCCAATTTCGTCCTTCAGCAAGGTGCCTTCGTGGGGGCCTTCCTGCCGCACCCGGACAAAGGAGTCGCTGATTTGCCGAAACGAGGACGCATCGCGATGAGAGCCTTCGATTCGGAGCGCGTTGATCTGTTCCGCAAGCGCGTCGAGGAGTTCCGGCTTCGGATGCTTGCCCTCCTCTTTCAATCGTTTGAGGGACTGCGCGGCCTCCGCCAGCAACATCGCCTCGTTGTGATGGCCGCCGCGTCTCAGCAATCTGATGGCCTCCCCGATCTGGTCGATGATATTGGGCTGGATGCCCTCCGTCGGCTCATCGAGGATCAATACCTTTGGCTCGGTGAGCAGAGCCCGCCCGATCGCCAGTTGCTGCTGCTGGCCGCCGGAAAGCATACCGCCCTTGCGGCGCAGAAACTCCTTGAGAATCGGGAAAAGCGCAAAGACCCGCTCCATGGCGCGCTTTGGCTTCTTCCCTTGAGCCACGGCGCCCACGAACAAATTCTCCTCGACGGTCAGATGAGGGAAAATCCCGCGGCCCTGAGGAACGTATCCAATTCCGGCGCGCGCCCTCTCCTCGCTCGGAAGGCGCGAGATATCCTTGCCGTCGAAGCGTATGCTGCCGCTGGTAGGCTTGCACAGACCTACCACTGTCTTCAGAGTCGTGGTTTTACCGACACCGTTGCGCCCCATGAGACAAAACACTTTGTTGTCCGGAAGATCCAGCGTCACGTTGCGCAAGATGCGCGAACCGCCGATTGAGACGCAGAGATTTTCAATCGCTAGCATGAGCGGCCTCTTGGCGTTCGCAACCCAGCACGGCTTCCTTCGATGATGGTGCGTTCCCAACTCCCAGGGCGACTCGCCGGCAGGTTTTGATCGAACACGTTCATGAACTCATTGACCGGCGGCCTTCAATGTTTCTTCTTTCGTCCGAGATAAACTTCGACGACCCGCTCGTCATTCTGGACCTCGTCGAGCGTGCCATCGCAAAGGACGTGGCCTTGATGCAGGACGGTGACTTTGCTTCCGAGTTGGCGGACGAAGACCATGTCGTGCTCGATCACGATGATCGTGTGCTCTCCGGCCAGACTCAGAAGCAGCTCGCCTGTCTTGGCAGTCTCCTCGTCGGTCATGCCGGCAGCCGGCTCGTCGACCAGAAGCAACTGGGCATTCTGGGCGAGCAGCATGCCGATTTCGAGCCATTGCTTCTGGCCGTGCGCAAGCGTTCCCGCCTTGACATCGGCGCGCTCTTTCAGGCCGATGATCTCAAGCACTTCGTAAATGCGTGCGCGCTGCGCGGAGCTTACGCGTCCGAAAATCGACCTCCAGACGCCCCGGCTGCCCTCCAATCCCAAAAGGATGTTTTCGAAGACGGTATGATCCGTATAGACGCTCGGGGTTTGAAACTTTCGCCCGATTCCCAACCGATAAATTTCGTACTCGCGAAGCTTCGTCACCGGAGTGCCGCGATACTCGATCGAGCCGGTGTCCGGCCGGGTGCGGCCCGTGATCAAGTCCAAAAAGGTGCTCTTGCCCGCGCCGTTCGGCCCGATGATCGTGCGCAATTCGCCCTTGTCCAGGTAGAAGTTAAGATCGTCGATGGCCTTGAACCCATCGAAGCTCTTGCTGACCCCTTCGGCGCTCAGGATAAAATCCCGCTTCATTTGGAAATCGTCGCGCTGCCAGCGGGAACAACCGGGACCGCCTCCCGCCTCCGAATACGCTCCCGAAAGCTCCGCAGTTGGGAAGGAATGCCAACGATCCCCTTGGGCATGAAGAGAACGATCAGGACGAAAAGCCCACCCAGAATTATTAGCCAAAGGTCCGGAAACGCCCGGGTCGCCCAACTCTTGAGAGCGTTCACCCCGATCGAGCCGATGATCGGTCCGATCAAGGTGCCCCGGCCGCCCACGGCCACCCAGACCACCGCCTCCAGGGACTTTTCGGGCGACATTTCGCTGGGATTGATAATGCCGACCTGCGGCGCGTACAGGGCTCCCGCAAGGCTCGAAATCACCGCGGCGTAGACAAAGACAAAAAGCTTAAAATTGGACGTCGCGTACCCGGAAAAGAGCACACGGTTCTCGCTGTCCCGAATTGCCCGCTGGACTTTTCCGAACTTGGTCGTGGTGAGCCATCGGCTGAAAGCATAGGCCATCAGGAGCAGCACGCCGCTAAGCATATAAAGGGACCTCTGGGTCGCAGCGCTATTCACGTCGTAGCCGAGCACGAACTTGAAGTCGGTCAATCCGTTGTTTCCGCCGAAAGTGAAGTCGTTTCGAAAGAACAGAAGGCAGGCCCCGTAAGTAAGAGCCTGCGTCAGGATCGAAAAGTACACGCCGCGGATCCGGGAGCGAAACGCGAGGTAACCGAAAACCAACGCCACGACGGCCGGAGCCCAGACGACCGCCGCCGCAGCGAACCAGAAATTGTTAAACGGAACCCAGTGCGCGGGAAGGGTGTGGTAGCCGAGAAAAACCATAAAGTCCGGCAGATCACTCTTGTATTGGCCAAGCTTCCCGATCTTGAGCATCAGATACATGCCAAAGGCATAGCCGCCCAACGCGAAGAAGAGGCATTGTCCGAGGCTAAGCAAACCGGTGAATCCCCACAGCACATCGACCCCTATGGCCAGGACCGCATATGTGAGATACTTCCCGTAGAGATTGATCGTGAAATTCGAAACGTGAAGAGGATGCGTTTCGCCAAGAAATGTGTTCAGCGCGGGCAGAATGGCGAGGATGACGACGGCCGCAATGGCGACCCCCCAGATTTCATACTTGCGCGCTCCGGACCCGTTCATTTTCAACAAGGGCTTAGGAGACTGTTGAAAAAGCCCCGCATGTCACACGCGAGCTCTTTTGGGGCACATATCGGCGGAGGGACGAAGGAGCATCCCAGTTGAGGGGCTGTGACTGAGGAGCGACGCCGAGAGATGCCCCAAAGAGTTCGCGCCCTCCGGGTTGCGCCAATTTTCGGCCCTCGCGGTGTCACCAAGCTTCTCCGTAGCGCCACGGCTTGCGGGGAGATGGGGACCCCGCAACCCCATCAAGCCTGCGCTTGGCTCCTTGCGATCTTCCCAAAATTGACTGCAACGTGGCATACGCGGCTTTCTCAACAGTCTCCTAGCCTTCCAAACCGCGGCTGCGCGTCGGAAACAAACCGCCCGGCTTCCATTGCAAAAACAGAATAATTGCCGCGAGCACGGTAATCTTTCCCATGACCGGCCCCAGGAATGGCTGGAGCGCCTGGTCCACCACCCCTATTCCCAATGCGGAGTAAATCGTTCCGACCAAACTTCCGACCCCACCGACCACGACCGTCATGAAGCAATCCACGATATAGCTCTGTCCAAGACCCGGTCCAACGTTGCCGAGCTGTGAGAGGAAAGCGCCCGCCAAGCCGGCGAGGCCGCTCCCAAGACCAAACGTAAGCATATTGACCCGTTCCGTTCTGACCCCCATACACGCGGCCATATCCCGGTTCTGCATAACCGCGCGAATGAGCAAGCCCAGCGGCGTTCGCGTCAGCAGAAGCCAGACGAGAAAGACGATGGCGGTCGCAAATCCGATGACGAACAGCCGGTTCCAACCGAGCAGGACATCGCTTACGGTAAAGTTTCCGCTTAGCCAGCTCGGGGAATAGACCTGCACATTGTTGGCCCCGAAGATAAGACGGAACAATTGTTGCATCACCAGGGAAACCCCCCAGGTCGCCAGAAGGGACTCCAGGGGACGGCTGTACAAAAACCGGATAATCCCGCGCTCGAGCGCGATGCCAACCAGGGCCGCAACGAGGAATGACAGCGGAATCGCAAAGAGAAAATAGCTTTCGTAGAGCGCGCCGCCGAAATGGAATCCGGGAATGTTCAAGTTCAGCCCGAAGAAGGAGAGAAATGCGCCCCCGCCAAAAATGCTCTGCACCAGATAGGTGGTGTAAGCCCCCACCACGATAATTTCGCCGTGAGCCATGTTGATAACCCCCATCAACCCGAAGGTGATGGCCAAGCCAAGGGCGGCGACCAGCAGGATCGAGCCCAAACTAAGTCCTCTGAAAAGCGTCCCCAGCAGATCAACCCAGCGAAGATATCCCTCGATGCTGGCGACCGACTTGCTCGCCGCGGCGGCAATCTGAGGATCCGGGTCGCTGGAGAGTTTCTTAAGAAGGTCGAGGCCGCGAATCACACGGCTCTTGGTCAAGTAGTCAATCGCGGCGATCTTCGCGTCCGAGTCGGTGCCCGCGAGCCGGATGATGGCCATCGCCTCTCTAAGGGACGCTGCTACGGATGGATCTTTTTCAATCGCGAGACGCGCTTCAAACGCCGGAAGATAGGCAGCGTTCTGGCTCATTCCCAGCTTGGTCACGGCCGCCCGCCGCGCCTGCGGATCGGGCCCCGCGATCATAAGCACATCGAGGGTGTTTTTCATGGCCTTGCGCAGCTTCGCCGTCGTCCCGACCGGAGTCGTTTCCGAGGCCTCCAAGGGGCTTCCGTCATCGACACGTGTCGCTTTGCCATTGAGCCGGAGGAATGGAACCTTTTGCCCTTCCGGCGTTTCGTGGATGAAGACACCCCCCTCGCGCCACGCGTTGAGCACGACTGGCACCACGTCCGATCCCGTTTGCGCAAGCTCGTCGATCAGTCCAACCTGCTCCCCGACATTTGCGGAGACGATCGCCCTGGCAAGCAAACTCCTCGCACTCGCATCGTCCGCGCGGGCCGTCGCGGTCAAGAAGATGGCGATCACCAGCAGCCAACGACCGAGACCGAGAGCTTTGATCGTCGCGAAGCCGCCAGCCCAACGCCTTCCGGGGAGACTGTCGAAAAACCCGGTCATCACCGCGTTGCTGTCAATTTTTCGCAAGCTTGAAGAGAGCCACGCGCAAATTACAGCCGAAACGCCAGAACCGAACCTGACACGGCGAGAGCCGGGTTTCCCGCAACCCGGAGGGCGCCACGACTTGGGGCACCTGCCGGCGGAAACGCCCGGTTGCAACGCCTTTTGGGCCCTCCGCCGACCATCAACTCCAGAGATCTCACGCCGCATGTTCGAGTCTTTCAACAGCGCCGCAAGGCTGCAACCCATCGCTCCCGGCCTGCTTGGCTGGAGAGGCGCTCAGTTGCTCGAGACCTTGCTGTTCTTGAACGTTCCTTTCAGGAAGGGTTCGCCGACAATATCCTTGTAGGCATCGACGACTTTGAACTGACCATTCGCTTCGGTCTCTCCGATGTAGACGCTCTTGGTCAGATGATGATTCCTTTGCGTCGTCACCAAGCCTCCCGGTCCATCAAAGGAAAGGCCCGACTCGAGCGCCGCGACAACCTTACCCGGCTCAAAACTGCCTGCCTTCTCGACGGCTTTCTTCCAGAGGTAGACCCCGTCGTAGGACAGGACCATCGGGCTACAGGTCACGCGATTCTCTTTCACGATACCCGGCGCGGTCGTGGTCTTCAGCCATTTCTGAAAATTCTCGACGAACTTCTTGTTCTCGGGCGTGTCCAGCGACATGAAATAAGTCCAGCAGCCGAGCTGGCCAACGAGATCTTTTGCCGGAAGACCGCGGAACTCGTCCTCGGAAATCGAGAAGGACACCACGGGACAATCATCAGCCGTCAAACCCGCCGCGGCGTATTCCTTGAAAAACGGAACGTTGGTATCGCCGTTAAGCGTATTGATCACGCAGGCATCGCCGCTTGCGGCAAACTGTTTTATCTCCCCAACGATCTGCTGATAGTCGGTGTGTCCAAACGGGGTGTATTTGCCGGCGCTGATCACCTTGCCGGACTCGTCTTTCCGCAGGCCGCCGCCGATGTTTTCAATGGGAACTCCCTTGCTCAGCAAATACTCGAGCAAAACGAGATTGGTTGTCTGCGGATAGACATAGTCCGATCCGAGCAAGTAGAACTTCTTCTTTCCTTCCGCCAGCAGGTAATCGACAGCCGGAATCGCCTGCTGGTTCACAGCTTCGGCGGTATAGAAGATGTTGGGAGAAAGCTCCTCCCCTTCGTATTGAACGGCATAAAAGAGCAAGCCCTTAGATTTCTCAAAGACGGGAAGCACCGACTTGCGGCTGACCGACGTCCAGCATCCGAAAGTCACGGCGACCTTATCCTGCTCAAGCAGTTGCTTCGCCTTTTCCGCGAAGAGAGGCCAGTTCGAAGCCCCATCGACGACGATCGGCTCGAGCTTCTTGCCAAGCACGCCGCCGTTGGCGTTGATCTCATCGATCGCGAACAAGAGCACATCGCGAAGCGAGGTTTCGCTGATGGCCATCGTGCCGCTGAGTGAGTGAAGAATGCCCACCTTCACGGTGTCTTCCGCGCGAAGCGGCAACAGCGATGCGGTAACAAGACCGCAACAAAGCATGGAACGAAAGATTTTGAGAACGGACTTCATAGACTGCTCGTTTTGATTCTGGTTGTTTCTTCGTTTGTTTTTTTGTGCGCATTTCTCCCTTGGCTCTCTGCAGCGCGGACCCTCCCCGACAACAGCAGAAAACGTGCCATCAGTTTGAGGATGGTTTCCCACTGCCTCTCCTGGAACCGGAGGGTCTTGTTGAAGCGGAAGGGAGGGAATTAAGCGCAACCGCAGCCCGGCTCGCCACAGCCCGCGTTCGTCTGGTCGATGCGAACGACCTCGAAGCCTATCCCTTGCAGGTCCAATTGCTCCCGGGCGAGACCGATGAATTCGAGCGCCCGCTCACTTGGCTCGTAGACCGTCCGGAGCTGAATTTCGACGGATTTCCCCGCGAGGGCGGGATAAGCCTCGTGCATCTCTCCGTCCAAGACGAAGGAAACGTAAGCATTCAACTTCTCCTGAAGCTGAAAGAGCTGCTCCTGGCCGTCCAGCCATGTGCGAGCCTCGTACATCGCCAAGAGGACCTTGTCCGAACACGGATCGTGAGCGATCGCGTCGAGAATCCCGGCATTTTCCAGGCCGTTCATCGGTGAGGATACCATTGATACAAGAAGAAATAGACGAGCACCCCCGTTACGGAAACGTAGTACCAGAGCGGAAAGGTCCAGCGAGCCCATTTTTTGTGAGTCTCAAAGCGCCCGGCCAGGGCGTGACGCAAGGTCAGGAGCGCCAACGGAACAATCAGCATCGCCAGAATGATATGCGAAATCAGCATCGTATAGTAGACGCCGCGGATGACGCCGGTCCCGCCGAAGGGCGTATGCACCCCTCGCATGAGAATTTTGTGCACCACATAGGTAACCAAAAAGACACAGGAGACCGCGAAAGCGGAGATCATGCAGGCTCGATGGGCCGCAATCTGTCTCCGCTGAATGAAAATAAATCCGGCGGTCAGGAGAACTGTTGAAAGAGCGTTGAGAGATGCGTTGACGGCAGGAAGGTCGCTGACGCTCATCCGCCGGCACCCCGCGCCGTGGCCGCCCGGTCGAGCCGGCGACAGGTTTGCCAGATATACACCGACATCCCGCCGATAATGAGGAACACGAAAAGCAGCATGAAGAGAACGCTCCAGGAGAATGCCCAACCGGCCAGCACGGTCGGCGATTCCCGTGCGATCGTGTCGGATCCCGGCTCGCGGCACCCGACGCACGCCGAAGCCCATTCCGCGGTGGAAAAGACAAAAGCAAGCGCGGCAGTTAACAAGATCGGTCTCATTCGAGCGGCACGGATTCAGTTCTTTCCGACAGAAGGAGCTTCCCTCAGCAGATCGCCGATGTCCATCAGAAGCTTTTGGGAGATCTCGGGATCGTCGCCATTCAAGAAGCCGCGCATCCAGCCGTCGCGGTCCACCAAAACGAAACGGGTCGAGTGGATGGGTGCGCCGGGCGACTCTCTCGAAAGGCCCTGGAGGAAGCCCTTGACGACGACATTGTCGATCTGGTCTTTCGGGCCGGTAAGGAACTTCCATCTCTCGGGCACCGCGCCAACCCGCTCGGCGTATTCCTTGAGCACCTCGGGCGTGTCATTTTCAGGATCGACGGTGATGGAGACAAGCTCCACACCCTTCGATTTTTCTCCCAAAGCCTGGTTGAGTTCCGCCATCCGGCTGGTCATGACCGGGCACGGGCCGGCGCATCGGGTAAAGATAAAGTTCGCCACCCAGATCTTGCCCTTGAGGTCGGACGAAGAGACCCTGCTCCCATCCTGGGCCGTGAATTGGAACTGTGGCGCCGGGGCGAATCGTTCCAGGCG
This sequence comes from uncultured Verrucomicrobiae bacterium, assembly GCA_963816855.1. Lineage (GTDB taxonomy): Bacteria > Verrucomicrobiota > Verrucomicrobiia > Chthoniobacterales > Terrimicrobiaceae > DASTFP01. The sequence goes on from CAWFMA010000003.1 coordinate 50,807, forward strand.
GGCGGCAACTCTTCGCGACTGGATCTCCGAGCTGAATTGCGTGTAGGCCCAGGCGATCAGTGTTGTGACGCCGAGGAACGCGACCACCCAACCGAGGCGCGGAATGCGGGCCGGGGTTTGATTCTGGTCCTTGGCCGGCGCCGGTTTAGAGGACGTAGAGGATGGTGAAGAGGAAGATCCAGACGACATCTACAAAGTGCCAGTATAAGCCGATATTGTCGAGCGAGGTCGTACGCCCAGGCCGATAGTATCGAGTCAAAAGTTGACGCAGGAAACACCAGAGTATCAGCAGAATTCCGATGAAGACGTGGGCGCCGTGAAAGCCCGTCATCACGAAAAAGCACGAGCCGTATATTCCGTGTTTGTTAAACCAGAGTCCCTCGTGGTGCAGGTGGTTCCACTCCCATGCCTGCACCGAAAGAAAGATCGAGCCGGCGATTACCGTAGCGAAAAGCCAGAAAAGACCCGATTTGCCCCTCTTCTTGATCGCGGCTTCCGCGTTGTGATACAGGAAGCTGCTGCCAACCAGAACAAAGGTATTGGCCAGCATGATCAGGTTCAGGCCCGACAGGGGCCAGTGGACCCCAATGTCCGGCGCTCCAAGGGGGGGCCAAGGCTCGCCTCGCGAAAGCCGCAGGACAATGTAGCCGCCAATCAAACCGCTGAAGAGCATCGCCTCGGAAGCGAGGAAAGTAATCATCCCGAACCGGCAAGTAGCCGGCGGGGCCTTTACGTGGCCGGCATGTTCCACATGGGAGAGAGCGGTGGCGCTCATGGAACGGATCCGAAAATGGCGGATGGAAAGTGAGAGTTATTCATTAAGAAGCTTGGGAAAGCCCTGTTGCGCAGTTGCCGCACTCACGGTGCCACGGCCGGACCGCGCAGCAACATCAGGAGAATCACAGTAGCGCAGAGGGCGGCCGCGAAGAGCCAAAGATAAAGCATGAGCCGGAAGTTGCGCCTGTTCCTCATTCATCGACGTGCGGCCACAAGCAAGCCGAGCAGGACAGGAAGATAGGCGATGGAAGCGAGAAAGAGCGTGCGGGCCGAAACGCGGTTCCGCCGAATCAAAAAGCCCACCGCAGTCGCGCAAAATGCAATGCCCAAAAGCAGGGCGGCGAAGAAGTACCAGGGATAAACAAAAAAGAAGAGCGCGGGGGTCAGGCTGACCAGCAGCAGGCAGCTGGCATAGAGCAGCGCCTGGCGTGAGGAGACAAACCCCTCCGGATCTTGGGCGGAGAGCATGACGAACCCCGCTCCCGCGTAGTCCTCGCGATACATCCAGGAGATCGCCAGAAAATGCGGCATTTGCCAGAACCAGAGAATGGCGAAAAGCAAGCCGCCCTCGAGCGTGTAGTGGCCGACGGCCGCCACCCAACCGATAAGCGGAGGCAAAGCCCCCGGGATCGCCCCGACCAAGGTGTTGAGCGAGCTAATCCGTTTCATCGGGGTATAGACGAACAGGTAGATCGCGATCGTGATCACCGCCAAAAACGCGGCTCGAATGTTCGTGAACATCATCAAAACCGCCAGGCCGGACAGGGAAAAGAGAAGACCGAAGAGCAGCGCGTCATTGGGATGCATGCGTTTGGCCGGAACCGGCCGCCGCTGGGTGCGCTTCATGCGCGCGTCGAAGTCCCGCTCCCACCATTGGTTCAGGGCAGCAGCACCACACGCGCAAAGAGTCGTGCCCGCGAGCGTGGCGGCGAGCAGCAAATAGTTCATCGGTTCGCGCCAGCCCATGAGAAAGCCGACCAGCGTCGTAAGAACCACCAGGAATGAAAGCCGCGCTTTGACGAGTTCCGCGAGGTCAGCGACAAGCGTCTCCAGGCGATAGGGGGCAATGGTGACGGATTTCATGCGATGCGTTCCATAAAACTCGTATTTGGGGCGTCTGGCAAAACGAAATCTTGAGTTCGCGCGCCCAGGAAAAGCCGGAAGCTTATGAGCGCCCCAACCAGCAACGAAAGAGCGCCAAGCGCCACGTGGGCGGTCGCCACGTCGGCCGCCTTGTTGGACCAGACCGTCCAGGCACCCAGACCAATTTGCGCCGGGATCATCGCGGCCCAGATCATCGACCAGAGCCTCGTCGCACGCGCGCGACGCCTGACTTTCCATGAGAACGCGAGGACAACGATGGCGATGAAAAGCCCCAGCCCACGATGGGCCATTTGAATCCAGATTTGAACGGCGTTGGTGGTCATTTCTCCGGCGGCCAACCGTTCGGCGTTGATCCGTTGAAGAGAATCGGCGCTCGTGTCGGGCACCCAGCGTCCGTAAGCGAGCGGAAAGTCCCGGATGGAAAGCCCTATGTGCTCGTGCCGCATGGCCGCGCCGAGTCCCAGCTGCAAAAAGATGAGCGCGGTCGCTCCGAAAGCCCACCAGCGCAAGGTGGGATGCGGTTCATAGTCCGCCCATCGTCTCTCCACAAAATTCCGGCTGGTGACAATCGCCAGCAGGGCCATGGCGATGAAAAATGACTGCGCCAGCAAGGCATGAAGGATTCCGATCTCATCCTTTATCAGCACAACCCGCAATCCGCCGAGAAGGCCTTGCAAACAAACTCCGACGACCGCCCAATAACCGAAAATTCTTACCCAACGGCGCGGTTCCGTTTTCCAGAGGGCGATCGACAGAATCACGGTCATCAACCCCACTCCGGAAGCGATGAGGCGGTGGGTATGTTCGTAAAAAACTCCTCCGACCCAGCGGGAAACCGGAAAAAGAAACATGTTATACCCAAACGTGTTGGGCCAGTCCGGCACCGCCATTCCCGCGCCGTGCGAGGTAACTAGACCGCCGCTGCAAATCAGGACAAAGGTCAGTAGGGCCGTGGCTACCGTCCACCCATGCACTGCCGCGCGGGAACCGGTCCAAACGTCGCTCATGCCCTCAATGCGCCTCGAGCTTCACATGGACGGGAGCCTTCTCCGTCTGGGGCAGGTAGTCCTTACTTAGACCTGGCACGCTATATTCGTAGGGCCCGTGATAGACGGTAGGAGTCGTCGGAAAGTTGCCATGCCCGGGAGGCGAAGGCACTGTCCACTCCAGAGTGTTGGCGTGCCAAGGATTTGCCGGGGCCTTGGGCCCGTGCCGCAGGGTGATGATCACGTTCCAGATAAAGAGGAAGGTCGTGAAGCCAAGCCCGATGGCGCCTACCGTGGAGATCTGATTCAAGGGCTGGAGCTGCTTGAGGTGTTCGTAAACAGGCGGATCCGCAATCCGGCGCATCATCCCGCCCAAACCAAGGTTGTGCATTGGGAAAAACGTCAGGTTAAAAAACACGAAAGTCAGCACGAACTGCACCTTTCCGATCTTCTCATTGAGCATTCGGCCAAACATTTTCGGAAACCAGAAGTAGAGGGCGCCGAAAAGCGCCATGATGCTCCCCCCGAAAAGGACGTAATGAATGTGCGCGACGATAAAGTAGGTGTGGTGGATGAACAAATCGACGGGAGTCGAAGCCATGTAAACCCCGCTGAGTCCGCCGATGACGAACATCGAAACGAAGGCCAGCGCGAAGCACATCGCCGTCGTGAACTCAATGGACCCACGCCAAATCGTTCCCAGCCAGTTGAAGGTCTTTATCGCCGAGGGCACGGCGATGAACATCGTGGACACCGAGAACGCCGCGCTGAGCGTCAGATTCATGCCGCTGACAAACATGTGATGGCCCCAGACGATGAAACCGAGAAACGCGATGGCAATGATCGCGTAGACCATCGCCTTGTAGCCGAAAATCGGCTTGCGTGAAAAAACCGCGATGATGTCGGAGGTGAGACCCATTGCGGGAAGAATCAGGATATAGACTTCCGGGTGGCCGAAAAACCAGAAGAGGTGCTGCCAGAGAAGCGGCTGGCCGCCACCGGCCGGCCGGAAGAAGCTGGTGCCCGCGTTGAGGTCACAAAAGAGCATCGCCGCGGCGGCTGACAGCACGGGCACGGCGAGAAGAAGCAAAATCGCGGTCACAAAAAGCGCCCAAACCGTCAACGGCAAGCGAAACATGCTCATCCCCGGGCAGCGCATGTTGACGACCGTCGTGATATAGTTGGTGGCACCGGCAATCGAAGAGAGGCCATTGACGAAGATGGCCACTCCCCAAAGGCTCTGGCCCATCTGCGTGCCGTTGTAGGCGCCCACCGCGCTGAGCGGGGCATAGGCCGTCCAGCCTGTCCCAGGTGCACCGCCTGGAACGAAGAAGGCGCTCAGCAGAAAAACCCCGGACAGGAAATAGAGCCAATAGCTGATCTCATTGAGCAGAGGAAAGGCCATGTCCCCCGCCCCGATCTGGAGGGGGATCAGGAAGTTTCCGAACGTGCCGATCAAAAAAGGCATCACCACGAAGAAAACCATGACCGTGGCGTGCATGGTGACCAGCATGTTATAGCCGCCGGGAATGATCGCACCGTCGGAGGCGACCGTCTGCGGGAGGAGGTGACCAATCACGGGCACCGGAGTATTGGGCCACGCGAGCTGATAGCGAACCAGCAAGGCGAGTCCGCCCCCGATAAACAGGAAAAGCAGGGCCGTCCAGAAATATTGGATTGCGATCATCTTGTGATCGTAGGTCCAAACATACTTTCGAAAGAACGACTCTTTGGGGTGATGCGCTCCCGTGGCGGCTTCGTGAAGCGGCGGATCTGCTGTGACGGCGCTCATATCTTTTTCGAATTAAGAGATTGGTGGTCGTGTTCTGTCATCTACTCGGCGGCAATTTTTCCCAGGGCGGCGCTTTCGTGAAGCCGGGCCGAAGCCGCGGCCTTCACTTTTCCCTCATACCACTTCTCGTAATCCTCCTGAGAAACAACCCGGATCGGAGCCTTCATGTTGTAGTGGCCGGTGCCGCAAAGCTGGCTGCAGGCGAGTTCGAATTTGCCCGGACGCTGCACCTGGAACCACACCCAGGAGATCGTGCGTCCCGGCACCGCGTCCTGGTAAAGGCGAAACCAAGGGACATAGAACGAATGGATGACGTCACGGGAATTCAGAATGATGTGCACCGGTTTTCCGAAAGGGATGACCAGTTCCGTGGAGGTAAAATCATCCTTGCCCGCCTCGTCGCCTGGCTCCACGCCGAACTTGTTTTCATTGGAGATCTTGGCGACGTCCACTGCCCCCAGCTTTCCATCGGCGCCCGGGTAGCGAAAATCCCAGCCAAACTGGAACGCTGAAACGTTGATCTGCAAAGCGTCCGCTGGGGGGTCGCTGTGGAGTTCCGCCCAGACCCGGTTGCTATAGATCGCCAAGCCAAGAAAAATGAGAACGGGAATGGAAGTCCAGATCACCTCGAGGAAGTTATTGCCGTGCGAATAGTAGGCCGGCCGGCCTTTCCGGCGGCGATAGCGGAACAGATACACGATCAAGACGCCTTGCACCGCGATAAAAACAAAGAGGGTCAGCCAAAAGATGAAAATCAGGATGCTGTCGATCTTCTCTCCCCCGGCGGTGTAGTTGGGGGGAACCCAATACAGGTTTCCGTCGCGTTGCTGGGCGAAGGCGCCGGAGAAACCGAAAATGAGCGCCAGAAATGAATACAGGGCTCCGAGCCTTCTCATTCCGGCACGCGCGCACGCAGGGCTCCTTTTCGATCCCTCCAACTCATCTGCAAAAGTGCCTCGAAGCTCGCCTTGATTCAAATTCATTCTTATGCCCCGGGTTTTGCGGCGGGCGACGGGGCTGCGCCTGCCGGCGCGGGGGCAGCAGCGGCTTCCTCCACCAGAACCCGGCCGATGGCCTGGAGTTCCTTTTGTGTCCAAGCCTCGGTGCGGTCCTTGGTCTGCTCCCGGATCTTCGCGACGAAATCCTTGGTGATGGGCGGTGCCTTGTTGCCCCATTCGTTGCGCACATAGGTGAGGACGGCGGCGATCTGCTCATCCTTGAGCACCTTGCCCCACGGGGCCATCACGTTGTTGAACTGCTGGCCTTTCACGCTGACCGGTCCTTGAAAACCGTGAAGCACGATTTTCACAATATGGTTGTCCCCGTGCCAATCCTGCGCGAGCACCCATTCGCTGCCGACAAGAGGAGGAAACTGCCCTGGAACCCCCAATCCCGTCTGCTGGTGGCAAACCGCGCAGGTCTGAGTAAAGACGCGCTTGCCGACGACCATTGGATCGGGCGCCGCGGCCGCGCCGCCGCTTCCTGCGCCATCCCAAGCCACGCGCGCGGGATTGAAGACGCTGGACTTGAAGCCGCCGCTGTTCCAGAAAAGGTAGCCCGCCGCCAGAAACGCGAGGACGAGGAAGGCAATAATCAGCCACGGAGGCATTCGCTCCGCCCCTTCGCGGGAACGATCCGCTTCGCGAAGAAGCTCCTCGTGCTGCTCTACAAGATCGACCTCTTGTGTCTTGTCGTTTGAGGGTTCGTTGATCACGGTCTTACTGGAGCGGTTCGGCCTCGGGCAAAGGATAGTCCTTCCTCAAGGAAAGAAGATACGTCACGAGCACCCTCGCCTCTTCGCTGGGAACCACCTCATATCCGTCTTCGGGAGCATGCGGGCCTTTGAGACCCGAAACGGCTTCGGTGCTTGGCCGCCCGGCAATTCTTTGTTTTCGATAAAGGTAACGGTAGGAAGGCATGACGGAACCGGGGGCCATCGCGGAAGGCTCATAGAGATGCGCGTGAAACCAGTTGGCATCCTTGGAGCGCAAGCCGACGTTGGCGAGATCGGGCCCGATGCGAACTGCCCCCAGGAATGCGGGGCGCTCCCGCAGATAGTCCCGGGCCACGGTGGGGCGGGGTCCAAGCTTCTTCTCGACGTCCGTGGAAAATGCCCCCGAGCGAACCTGCTGGGTATGACAAGAAACGCAGCCGTTCGCCGCGTAGACGCGTTGCCCGGCGGCCGCCAGGCCGGAGAGCGGGGGCGGGTTCGAGTCGCCGGTGTTCTCATCGAGCGCGGGTCCCATACGGCCCAACTGCAGGTACGAATAGCCCACCACCCCGAGCCATGCTCCGACAAAGAGCAAAAAGATGCCAAAGACCAGCGTCGGCAGTTTGTTCATACGTTCAGAGCCCGCGAGGGTTCCACGGGAGTGCGAACGGTCCCCGCCGAGAGATTGATTCCGAGCAGGCGCCTGGTGAAAGCGGCCGCGAAAATCAAACAGGCTCCGAGAAAAACCAGATTTCCGAGCGCATACACCGCGCGAAAGGGAGCCGCCAGCGTGACCGAACTCATGAAATCGACGACCGGGTCATAGAGCGCGAATCCCTGGATGAGACCACCGAGGGTCAGCGCCACGAACATCGTTCCGACCCCCCAAGCCGAAAGCCAATAGTGCCACGAGATCTCTGTATCCATGAACTTCCCGCCGGTCAGACGCGGCACGACATGGTAAAACGCGGCAAAGAGCGCCATGGTGAGAAAACCCCGGGTGGCCAGCAGGTTCTCGCCGATGGAATAGTCCGAAAAATGGGTCACCGCCGAGGTCAATGGCGCCGCCGCCGCTTGCGCGAACACTCCGGCCAGGGAATAGAGCGCGAAGGCGACAAAAGCGCCTTCTGAAGTCAACCGGCCGGCGAGCGGCCGAAAGGTGCCCAGCGTGTTCATGAAAATCAGGGCCGCCGGGATCAACATGATGAGGCTTGCCGCAACTCCCGCGCTGGCCATCCACGCCGGAATGGGCCCTCCCAACAGGAGCCTCGTCCCGGCCCACCCGCCAAGAAGAGCCAGGCACCAAAACGCGAGGATGCTTGAGGGGTAGGCATGCACGGGACGACGCGCAACGTGAGGGACGAGGTAATAAACGGCTGCCAAGGCCAGCGGAGCGAGCCAGAGCCAGAAGAGACTTCCCCAGTACCAGGCGGCAATCGGCCCTTGGGCGGAACCGGCCACCGGAGACCAGACGAGCAATAAGTTCGCCGTGCCATACAGCCACGGAAAGCAAAGAAAAGCGGCCAGCAGATACCACTGGGTGACATAGAGGCCGCCTCCCATCCGAGCGTGCAGCAGGCTGAGACTCCAGACACCTATGCAGATATAGGCGATGAGAAGGACGAGCGCCGTCCCGCCGGAAAATTCGAGGCCCCGGAATGAGTTTCCATACCCGGCAAGAATGCTGCAGATGCCCAGAAGGACGGCCAGATTCCAGAAAAGCCCGGCCACCAGCAAGAGTCTCATTGAGCCGAGCGCGGCGCGGCCCAGCCGCGCAAGAAACCAGATGCCGACTCCGATGCCCGCTTGCGAAACCCAGCCGTAAATCCAGGCGTTTTCCGCGGCCGGTTGAATTCTCCCGTAAGTCAACCACGAGATGCCATCCAGGAAAGAAGGCACGATCAAATTCCACGCCGCCAGACAACCAAGGATAGCCCCAAAGATCAGCCAGAAGATTGCCGAGGACAGAAACAAGATCACCGGCAGTCGCAAAGAGTCCTCATCCGGTTTTGACGGGATTGTTGCCATGTCAACTGAGCTCATGTTTTCGAAGCGCGCCAATCGTCATCGTTCGGGATTCCCTCTCACCGCGCGGCCGAGGCGGGCGGGCCGGCGGGCGTGGCCGTCGGTGAAGCCGCGGGGGCGGCTTCGGGCGACGGGGCCGGGGTAGCGATCGGGCCGGCCGGCACGGGCTGTTTGGAATTCAACTCGGCCATCGTCAGCTCCATCGCCCGATCAATCGGAATCTGCACGGTGCCCTTCGCCTTATCGACCCAGCCATACGCTCCCAGCTTTTGGGCATTCTCGTTCTGAAGATCCGCCAGAGCCTTGGCGCGTTCCGCGGCCCGCGCCGCGTCCTCGTCGGGCGCGGGAGCAAGACCCGTCAGCACCTTTGCTCCCAACAGGAAAGCAAGCAGCAAGACTATTGCGCCTGCGGCAAAGCGCCAGAGCGGCTTGGACTGGACAGCGGTTTCCATCAGTTTTTCAGGCCAATAGACAGCGCGAGGCGGGGATCCCTTACTGGGTAAAGCGGCGATTCACCGAGCCGCTTGAGAAAGACGGCGGCCAGGGTGCACCCAATGGCCAGCAGGCTGAAGAAATCGAGGAGGTTTGGGCGGACGCCGGTGATGTGCAGCGCCGGCAGCACCACGACATAGATGTCCAAGAGGTGCATCAATAGAATCCAGATTGCCATTCCGCACAGGAAAGAAGGAGATTTCTTTCCCCATTGAAAGAGCAGGAGAAGAAAAGGCACAAAGAAATGCCCGACCACCAGGAACTGGCTCAAGTACCACCAACTGGCCGTGTTTCGGCGCAAGAAGTAGACGGTTTCCTCGGGGATATTCGAATACCAGATCAACATGTACTGGCTGAAGGCGATGTAGGCCCAGAAAATCGTGAACGCCAGCATCAGCTTGCCGATGATGTGGTAGTGCTCGAGGGTTACCACCTTCAGCAGGTAGCCCGCCGACCTCAATGCGGTGACGATCAACACGAGCACGCAGAGCGAGCTCAGGGCCGCGCCCGCAAAGATATACACGCCCCACATTGTCGAATACCAGTGGTAATCCAGGCCCATCAGCCAATCCACCGCGGCGAAGGTGAGGCAAATAGCAAAGGGGATGGCGCTCGAAAAGGCTACGCGACGATTGAAAACGGTGTAAACCGCAGCGCCATCGTTGTCTTGCGCGATGGAGAAGGCCCGCAGAAAAGAGGACGACAAAACGAAAAACGCGAAGTAGATGATCGCTCTCGCGTAAAAGAAAGGCTTGTTGAGGTAGGCAGCCTTTTCCAGAAGAAGCGGGTCGTGGGCATTCGCCGGCTCCATCCATTTCCAGAGGAGCGGCCCGACAGCCAAGAGGGGGATGAAAAGGACCGCCATTACCACGAACAGACTCGCGATGTTCTCCAGTTGGCGGCGCACAACGACGCTCCACTCCGCGTCGACCGCGTGGTGCACCAGCGTCCAGAACAGTCCGCCCATACAGATGGTGAAGAAGAACGCGTAGGCGAAAAGGTAGGAGAACGCGAACTGCTTGGTGTTGAGAAAAGCCCCGGCAAGCAAAACCGCGAAGGCCACCGCCGCCATCCCCACCAGACCCAAGAAGCGCCCTCCGACGTGTTTGTAATCAAAGAACTCGGGCTGCGGCTCGTCGTGGAAGAAAGGCTTCATTCTATTTGGATTCCAGTTGGGCGCGTTGGTCCTCGGGAACGTCGGCCAGGGTGGCTCCTCCCTGAGATTTCTGAAGAGCCCGCAGGTAGGCAATGATCGCCCATCGATCGACGACCTGGACCCGGTCTCCGTAGCCCATCATGGTGTTTTTTCCATGCGTTGCGGTGTCAAAGATCTCGCCGTCGGCCATCACGCGAATGCGGTCCTGGAGCAGGCTTTGCACGGTGTTCAATCCGAACCGCTGGGCCATCCCGTTGCCCGCTCCGGTCGCCCCGTGACAGACCGCGCAGTAAATGCCGAAACGCTGCTGCCCGCGCCGCATGATCGCCGGCGAAACCTCAAAGGGAATTCCCGTGCCCCAGTTCTCCCCCATTTTTCCGGTGTCAAAATAGCTTGGCGAACTAGAGAAGAGGATCTGCTTGTAAGGACCGGTTGCCTGTCCGACCGATCCATCGACCAGCTTGTGCATGGGCATCGCATAACCAAGGGGGACGGTTCCGTCGACGGGAGGCCGCGAGCCGCGACCGTCGGAATAGAACTCGCTGCGCGCCTGAGCCTTTACCTTGGGCTGGCGATCCATGTCCGGAAAGACTTCGATCGGAGGCCGGTTCGACTTCAGCCCGCGGAATCCTGCCGTCGCAATCACGAGGAGCACAAGAAACGCGAAAACGAGGAAAAAATGCTTCAGCATCTCCGTCAGTCCGTCCTGAAAAACCGGTGAAAATCGCCCCGAACAGCCCGGCCAAAGATCAAAGCGGCACGCGCGGAATCATCCGTCTCCCCGGTTCCCGGGCGGAGATGCCGGCCAAGCCCGTAACGCCAGGCCCCGGGGGCCGGCAACCCGCCCGCGAAGGCCCCGGAAAAACGGCGCCTGCCTTGCTGGAAAAACCTGGTTTGCATCTCAATCCGGCCCGGTGCTCAGTTCTCGTGAATCTTGGTGATGTTGTGCCCGCCGATCGATTCGAGGAAATCCCTGACCTCCCGCTCGGAGAACTTGGGATCCCGCTTTTCTATCACGCAAAAAAACTTGTCGTCGCTGACTCGTTTGAACCTTTCCCAGCCGAGCATCGGGTGATTCAGCCGCGGCAGCCCGTTCATTATAAGCATCCCGAAGGTGGCCGTGAATGCCGAGATCAGGACGGTAAATTCGAACATGATCGGGAAGAAGGCCGGCACCGTAAAGAGGTTAGTCGGCTTGCCCATGACAATCAGGGGGTAGATGAAAGAACTGGGAATAAATTGGAGGGCCACGGCGGAGACGAATCCCGTAAGGCCGCCAAGGAAGATGATCTTTCCGAGCAGGGAACGCTTCAGACCCATGGCCTCATCCATCCCATGAATGGGAAACGGCGAGAAGACGTCAAACCGCCTGAACCCGGCGTCCCGCATCTGCTCCGCCGCATGGAAAAGGTCGCGCGCGGAGTCGAACTCGGCGGCCACGCCGTAGAGCGGAGATTCGTGATCTTCCGAAGGGTTCATTGCGTAATCTAGTGCTTTTCCCCGTAGTGCGGGTCCGCTTCCGGCAGAACCGCCTTGACTTCAAACATGCAGATCATCGGCAGAAAGCGGACAAAGAGCAGAAACAGGGTGAAGAACAGGCCGAGGGAACCGATAAACATGCTGATATCGACCCATGTCGGATGGAACATGCCCCACGCCGAAGGGATGAAATCGCGGGAGAGGGTGGTGGCTATGATAACGAAGCGCTCATACCACATTCCCGCATTCGGAAACTGCACAATGATCCACACCCAGACCAGGTGGGTGCGAAAATATTTGAACCAGAAGAGTTGCGGGGCGACGACATTGCAGAACATCATGCACAGGTATGCCCACCAGTAGGGCCCGGTCGCCCGGTACCAGAACGCGGCGCGCTCGTAGGGATTCCCGCTATACCAGGCCATGAAAAGCTCCATCAAGTAGGCATAGCCGACGATTGAACCGGTTAAGACGATTACCTTGCACATCTTGTCGACGTGCGAAATCGTCACCAGATCATGCAACGGCTTGTAGAGCGCGCAGGCCGGAATCATGATGGTCAGCACCATCGCAAAGCCGCCGAAAATTGCTCCGGCCACGAAGTAGGGCGGGAAAATCGTCGTGTGCCATCCGGGAACGACGGAGGTCGAGAAATCAAAAGACACCACGGAGTGCACCGAGAGAACCAGAGGAGTTGAAAGGCCGGCCAGCAGCAGATAAGCCATTTCATAGTGACGCCAATGCCGATTGCTTCCTCGCCAGCCCAGGGCCAGAATTCCATAGGCAAACTTCCGGATCTTTGTCGTGGCGCGATCGCGCAGAGTGGCCAAATCGGGGATGAGTCCCGTGTACCAGAAAAGAACGGAAACCGTAAAATAGGTTCCGACCGCAAAGACGTCCCAGAGCAAGGGGCTGCGGAAATTTTGCCAGATGCCGTTCGAATTGGGCACCGGAGCCAGGTACCACGCCATCCAGACACGGCCGATATGAAAACCGGGATAGATCCCGGCGCAAATGACCGCGAATAAGGTCATCGCTTCGGCTGCCCGATTGATAGAGGTTCGCCATTTCTGACGCGTAATAAATAAGATCGCGGAAATCAGCGTTCCCGCATGGCCAATGCCGATCCAGAACACGAAGTTGGTGATGTCCCACGCCCAACCTACCGGAATGTTGTTTCCCCAAACGCCAACACCGGTGGACACCAGGTAGGCGATGCAAGCGAACAAGAGCAGCGCCAAGGGAGTTGTAACGGCCATGCAAGCCCACCACCAAAGCGGTGTCTTTGATTCGACGATGGAGCTGACATAATTGGCAATCCATCCCATCGTCCGGCGATTCAGGACAAGGGGCGTGCGTCTGACAGCCCGTTCGTCCGGACTGAGATCCGTGGGAGGCGGCTCGGTGGTCGTTTCAGGCATGAATTGAAAAGTTATGTGGGAGCGGGCGAACCCCGTCTATCTTGAGGTGTCACCTTGCGTCAGGTCCGGAACAAGCCAAATCCACGATGGGGTTCATGGCCTCAATGATCCGCCTCCTGCTTGGTGTCCTCGTGTTCCGCCGCTTCCTCGACCGCTCGGTTCACGGCCGCCGACCGCAGCGCCCGGGTGACCGTGAGGCTCGCCGTTGGCCATCCCGACCTTGGCGGCTCCGGGCATTTTTGGGTTTGGATTTTTGATCCGCGCAAGGTAGCTGACGCGGGGCTGGGTGTTGAGATACTTCAGCATGACGTAAGCGCGGTCTTTTTGACGAAGCTGCGAGACGGCGTTGCCGGAGTCGTTGATGTTTCCGAAAACCAGAGAGTTGCTGGGACACGCTTGCTGACAGGCGGTCTTGAACTCCCGGATCGGGAACTTCGTTCTTGTTTCGCGCTCCCGCTTCCACCAGCCGAGCAATTTTCGCGTCCTCGATCCTCTGTATGCAGAACGTGCACTTCTCCATGACACCGCGCATCCGGACCGTAACGTTTGGATTCTTCGACATCTTGAGGCTGTCCGCCACGCCTTTCGGAGCGAGCGGACCCGCATAGAGGTGATCCAGCGGTCGTTGATTATAGTCGAAATAGTTGAACCGGCGCACCTTCCACGGGCAGTTGTTGGAGCAGTACCGGGTGCCGATGCATCGATTGTAGGCCATCAAATTGAGGCCCTCTTCGTTGTGCACCGTGGCATTGACCGGGCAGACGGTTTCGCAAGGCGCACTCTCGCAATGCTGGCACATAACCGCCTGCGCGAGCATTTCGGGATCTTCGGGTTCGCCGGCAAAGTAGCGGTCAATGCGGATCCAGGCCATCTCGCGGTTGTTGCGGACCTGTGCCTTGCCTACGACCGGCACGTTGTTTTCAGCCTGGCAGGCAACCACGCAGGCATTGCAGCCGAAGCACGTGTTGAGGTCCACGGTCATGCCCCACTGCTCTTGCGAAGTGAGAGGAGGATGCGTGTAGAGGGAGATGTTTGGCGGAATATGGGCATCCATTCCCATGGTTTGCGCGAACTTCGGGTCATCCCGATAGCGCTCGAGCGTGCCCTCCCGAAACAAATCGCGGCCTTCCATGCTGCGATGTTCCTGGGTTTGTGCCAGAGGGTAAGTCTTGCCGGTGACGCTGACCTCGACGCCCGCCAGGAACCGCGGCGTCTGCGCCGAGCGAAGCGGGTAGGCGTTAAATCCCACACCCTCAAACAGGGCGGAAACACCAGCCCGCCCGTAGCCCAGCGCAAGGGAGATCGAATCATCCGCGTGGCCCGGAGCCACGAAGGCGGCGGCGGTCACCGAGGTTCCACCCGACTTGATCTCGATGACATCGGCGACGATGTCAAAATCGATGTCGTTGCCAAGCTTCTCCGCGACCTGATAGATAGGACCGAAATTGTTGGCGCGAATTCCAAGCTTTTTCGCGGTGGCTGGGCTCACCATGGCGACGTTGTCCCAGGTGACTTTGGTTTCAAAATCGGGAGTCTCCTGAAGCCAGGAATTGTTGGCGTAGCGGCCGTCATCCACGCTGCTGCTTTGCAGGAAGACGAGTTCCAGCGCGTCTGGAGCCGGTTGGGCGCCGGTGAGGGCTTCCGTCGCGCGGATGGGATCCGCCGCGATCGGCCCTTCGGGCCATTCGCTTCCGGGCGCAAATCCGATGCGCAACACCGAATTCCACTTTTCGTCGCTAGGATTAAACTTTTGGGCGAACGTCTCGCGCACCAGCTCCGGCCCATTGGGCGCCGGTCGCCCGGCCAGGCGGGCCAAGACCTCGATTTCGCTGACGCCGTTCCACAAAGGAAGAATCATCGGCTGGATGACCGAATACGTCCCGTCGTAGGCGCGAACGTCGCCCCACGATTCCAGGTAGTGAGCAGCGGGAACGTGCCACTGGCATAACTTCGCAGTTTCGTCCTCGAACATCCCGAGATGCACCGCTTGCGGAACCTTGGCGATCAGGTCGGCAAAAGCCAGGTCGGCTGGCGCATTGTAGCCAGGATTTCCGCCCAGAATGAAAAGGCTCTTCACCGCGCCGGCTTTGATTGCTTGCGCCAAGTCGGTGATCGAAGCCGAATGTTTCTCGCCCGTCTTCATTCCGACGATCGTCGTGCCATTGTTGCCGAGCGCCTCGTTGATCGCGAAAACAAGGACCTGCACCCACGCCGGCTGCTGTTCGCCGGCAATAACGACGGAACGCCCCGGATGCGCGGAAAG
Organism: uncultured Verrucomicrobiae bacterium; assembly: GCA_963816855.1. Taxonomy (GTDB): domain Bacteria; phylum Verrucomicrobiota; class Verrucomicrobiia; order Chthoniobacterales; family Terrimicrobiaceae; genus DASTFP01. The sequence goes on from CAWFMA010000003.1 coordinate 66,013, forward strand.
GTCCGCGGCGCACCCGGCAAGCCAGGCGTCGTCAAAGCGGGCAGACGCCTTCGGGCAGACGCCGAGGAGCGAGGCCAGCGAGGAGCTTCCGGTAGCCTCGGCGACTTTTGTTCCCAACTGGCGCGCAAATTCGCCGATCAACGATGCTTTGCAGCGATAGCGATGATCCGCCAGCCCGCCCGTGCCGGTGTAATGGTTCTCGACCACATAGAGACGGTTCATCGGCTCTCCATTCTGATCGGGATTTCTCCGCGAGAAGAAGCCTTGGGCGAAGCCGACGCCTTTTTCACTCGGGTTCAGGAACTCGCTATCCAAAGCCACAACGAGGTCGGCCTTCTCGAGTTTCGGAAGCAGCCGTACCCCATCTCCGAAGGTCGCGGCAATGGCCTTGTCCGCCTCCTGGGAACCGAGCGGCTCGTACTCGCACCAGATCAGTCCGGGATGTTTGCTCTCGAGTTCGGCACGGAGACGCTCGCGGGTCGGCGAATTCTTTCTCTCGACCAGAAACGCCAGGTCTCCGGCATTCGAAGCGGCCACGCCGTTCAGGAAATTCTCGAAAACGTCCACTCCCACTTCGAAACCGTTTTTCTTGATCACTTTCGAACGGTTTGGGTCGTAAAGGTCCAGAACGCTGGCCTGCGCAAATCCGTCCGTTCCCCCGTTGCTCCACGGATGGAGGGGATTGCCCTCGATCTTGGTTGGCCTTCCGTCCACGGTGCTGACAATCAGCGGCATCGCTCCCTGCCGGAGCGGCATCGCGGTCGCGTAGAACAAGAATTTTCCGGGAACCGTCCACTCGACGCCCTTGTTGAAGGGCACCAGATACGCCTCCGGGCGCCGGCAGCCGGTCAGGCCGATGCCCGCCAACGTCATCGAAGCGCCCAGCAATTTCATGAAATCCCGCTTGGTGAGGCCGCCAGCCTCGTAAACCTCTGCCCCCCGCGGGAACTCGCGCTCCAGCGCCGCTTGGAAAGCCGGGGAGTTCTCGAGCTCGGCCAGGCTCCGCCACATGACGGGTCTTTCGGGTCGAGGCGGGTGTTGGAAGATGCGTTTCATCGGTGGCAACCTCCACAAGTCACTGGCGGATGAACATCCCAGTCCTCCTTGAATTTCGTCCCCAGCCGCTGCTGTTCGGTTGCGGATGCCGCCTTCCAATCCATGTTGAAGACCTGATCCGGGGGGCGAAGATGATTCTCCGGCGCCCTGTGGCACTCCAGGCACCAGGCCATGCCCTGAGGCTCATGCTGATAGACGACTTTCATCTCGTTCACGGCGCCATGGCACGAATAGCAGCTCACCCCCCGGTTCACATGAACAGCATGGTTGAAATAGGCGTAGTCCGGAACATAGTGGATCTTCACCCAGTTGACCGCCGGCCCGTCGCCCTTCCCGCCATTCCACGCTGCACGCACGACTTCCAACTTGGGACTTTGCGCCTTCACTTGCTGGTGGCAACTCATGCAGGTTTGGACCGTGGGGACATTTGAATGCGAGGCGACTTCCACAAAGCTGTGACAATACCGGCAGTCCATTCCGAGCTGTTGCACGTGGAGGTCGTGCGGAAAGGGAACCGGCTGGGTCGGCTGATAGCCAACTCGCGTATATTTCGGAGTAAAGTAGTACGTTACGCCGCCGGTTATCGCCGCGCCCAATACCGCGACACACACCGTCAGCTTCCACGGAAGCTGATTCGTCCACTTAGGGAAGAAGTTGGCCATCGTTCAGTCGGCGTTAGCGGTTTCTTGCGGTCGATTACCGGCGAATTGCGGGAAACTAGTTTCCACGCGGGGAATGGCAATCGTTTTTTTGAGAAGCAAGAAGGTGGAAATCCAACGGAAGTTAGCAGTTTGGGTCGATCGGGAATCCGGCTATGAATGGAGCATGAAACGCGCCGCCTTTTTTTGCTTGCTGCTGGGGGTTTTGACCGCCGCCGGACAGCAAACCGCGCAGGAGCAGCTGCCGACCGTAATCCTGAGCGTCAATGGCAGGAAAATCGTCGCCGAGGTTGCTGACGAGCCCCAGGAACGGTCGGCCGGCCTGATGTTTCGAAAGAACCTCCCCACCGACAGCGGGATGCTTTTTGTCTTTCCCGAACCCGAACGGGCGGCATTCTGGATGAAGAATACGACCCTTCCTCTTTCGGTGGCATACCTCAATCAATCGGGCACGATTTTGGAAATTCACGATCTTGAGCCACTCAACGAGAAACCGGTCCCCAGCGCCTTCCAGAACATTGCCTATGCCCTCGAGATGAGCCAAGGCTGGTTCGCCAGGAACCAAGTGCTCGCCGGAGATCGGATTGTCGGCCTTCCGGATTTGACAGGCCAGTAGATAGCGCCCGCAGCCGTTGTCGCCACGCAAAGAGTTGAGTGCCCCAGAAAAGCACCTTTCAAGCGGGTTCCGCTCCCGCCTCCTTGAATTCTCCCTCAGACCGCTTGAAGAACGCGACTTTGTCCAGGTAGCGTTCCTGAAAATATTCCATGTGGATGTAGAACACCGGGGTGCAGAAAAGGGTAAGCACTTGTGCGACGGCGAGGCCGCCGACAATGCAAAGACCCATGGGCTGGCGTGAGGCTCCGTCTGCCCCGAAGGCCATGGCCATTGGCAGCGCCCCAAAAATCGCGGCAAAGGTGGTCATCAAGATCGGGCGCACGCGTTCGATGGCCGCTTCAACGGCGGCTGCCTCGACGTTCATCCCCTCCCGCCGGCGCATGATCGCAAAGTCCACCAGCATGATGCCGTTCTTCTTGATGAGACCGAGCAGCAGGAACAAGCCGATGAAGCCATAGAGATCAAGCGGCTTGCCAAGCAACTGCAAGGTCGCGAGGCCGCCAAGGCTGGCCACCGGAAGCGTCGAAAGCACGGTGAGCGGGTGAACGTAACTCTCGTAGAGGATACCGAGAATCACGTACATGACGAAGACGGCGACGAGGAGGAGGAAGACCATGGCCTTCACCGTCTCGATGAACTGGGCGCTCGATCCCGCCGGGGTTCCGGTTACCGACGGGGGAAGCATCTCGCCCGCTGCCCGCTGAAGCGCATCGGCGGCCGTCCCGGCCGGGAATCCGGGCTTGAGGTTATAGTAGATCGTGACCGAGGTGATCTGATTGACGTGACTGATCGACTCGGGACCGGTTTTTACATGCGGTCGCACCAGCGAGCCCAGGGGAACGAGATTTCCCTGCTGATTGCGCACCCAAAGGATATTCAGGTAATCGAGCCGGGCTCGTTGTGCGCTCAGCAACTCGAGGATGACCCAATACACGTTGAGCGGGGTCTGGATCTGGCTGCTCATCCCTTGAGCAAAAGCAATCGCCAGCGTGCTTTCAATATCCTGCACGTTGACGCCGTAGCTGTAGGCCTGATCACGCAGGATCTCAAGTTCTTGAACGGGAGTATTGAGCCGCATATCGCTCGACACGCCGACGAAGCCCTCAGTTTTTTGCAGGCGGTCGATAAGCGCTTCGGCGCTCCGGTACATCAGCTCGGGGTCGGTGCTGGTCAGCTGATAGGCGAAAGCGCCCTGCGTGTTGGAGGTGGCACCGGTGTCGATGTTGAGCGTCGGATACGGCTGCAGCAACGGGACCACCCCGGGAACCTGTTCGCGCACTTTTTCGGTGATTCGCTGGGTGATCTCCGCGATCGGCGCGCGCTGCCTCTCGGGCTTCAGCAAGACGATGAAGAGACCCATCGAGTTTGTCAGCTGATTGCTCTGGAGTCCGGTCACCGTGATGACTTGATCGACGCCCGGCTCGGCCTTCGAAATCTCCATCAGTTCTTTCTGATAGGCCTGCATTTGGGCGGGCGACGTTCCTTCCGCGGCAAGGTAAACGCCTCGTATCATCCCACTGTCGCCCACCGGCAGGAAGCCCTTCGGAATAACCACGAACAGCCAGATCGTGCCCGCCAAAGAAAGCAGCCACACCAGAAGGGCAAGTCCTTTCCGCTTGATCATCCATTCCAGGGAACTTTTGTAATGCCCTTTGAATGAATCAAAATGCCGGTTGAACCAACGCTGATAGCGGTTTTCAGAATCCGCTTTTCGCAACAATCGGGCGCAAATCATCGGCGAAACGACGATCGCCACCACGCCCGATAGCACGATGGCCATCACGATGGTCACTGCCATTTCATGAAACATTCGCCCGATCAGTCCGGGCATGAAGACGATCGGAATGAAGATCGCCGCAAGGGAAAGCGTCATCGACAACACCGTGAAGCTGATCTCCTTGGCCCCCAACAAAGCAGCCAGGGTTGGCGGCTTCCCTTCGTCAAGATGCCGCACGGTATTTTCCAGGACCACCACCGCATCGTCCACCAGCAACCCGACCGCCAGCGTCAAGGCCATGAGCGACAAATTGTCGAGGCTGTAGCCAAGCAGGAGCATGACCGCGAAGGTCATGAGCAAGGAAAGCGGCAGCGCGGCAATGGGAATGAAAGTCTCGCGCGCCCGCCCCAGGAAGAGAAAAACTACCAGGACCACCAGCGCGAAGGCGATCAGAAGGGTCAGCTTCACGTCGTTGATGCTCTCAACGATTTGCACCGAACGGTCGTAATTGATGTAGGCCTCAACCGACGCCGGCAGCGACTTTTGAAGGGTTTCCAGAGTCCTGCGCACCTCGCGGGCCACGAGCACGTCGTTGGCCCCCGGCGCCGGGGTCACCGCCACCACGAGCGACGAGGCGCGCGACTGCATCCAACTCGTCCAAAAATCGATTGCCAGATATTCCTTCTGGAGTCCATCCACAGGCTTTGAGACATCGCGCAAGCGCACCGGGGCACCGTCCTGGTACCTGACGATCAGGTCTCGGTAATCCTGCGCGCGGAGAAGCTGGCCTTTGGGATTGATGATGTATTGCGAATAGTTTCCGTAGATCTGGCCGCCCGGAGTGAACACGTTCGCTTTCGAAACGGCGCTGGCGACGTCGAGCACCGTCAAATTGCGCGAGGCCAGGGCGTTCGCGTCCATCTGGATACATACCGCGCGCGCAGAGCCGTACACCTGCGCGTTCGAGACCCCTTCGAGCATCATCATCCGCTGCGCGACCATGTTGTTTGCGTAGTCGTACAGATCGCCCATGCTCAGCGTGTCCGTGGCCATCGTGATGTAGACGATCGGCTGAGTATTCGGGTTCGTTGTCTGGAAGCTCGGCGGCTGAGGCAGATCGGCCGGCAGGTTCCCCATGGCGCGTTGAATGGCCGCCTCCACTTCGGCCTCTGCCTGGCCCATGTCTTTGTTGAGGACGAACTGTAGGACAATGCTGCTGACGCCTTCCTGGTTCCGGGAAGTAATCAGGTGAAGGCCCTCGATTTGCATCATCTGGATCTCGAGCGGCGTCGAAACGTTGCTGGCCATGATCTGCGGGCTGGCGCCGGGATAGGTGGTCGTCACCGAGATCACCGGGTAGGCGATGTCGGGAAGGTCGCTGACCGGCAGGAGGAGATAGGCTGCGATTCCGAAGATCGCCGCGGAAACGGCGCAGAGCGTCGTCATCACGGGCTTGCGAATGAAGGGCTCGGAAAGGTTCATCGTCGTTCTCCCAGCGCGCTCATCGAAGCCTCGCCCTGACACCTTTTCATTTCGCCTTCTCCGCGCCCGAAGACGGAGCGGCGTTTCGCCCGGGAAGAACCGCGGGCGGTTTGTAGAGAACCGGCGTCACCTTCTTGCCGTCGGCCAGGCCCAACTGCCCAGCCGTAACCACCCGCTGATCGGCCTTTACTCCGGAGGCGATGACCGTCAAGTCGGCATGTTGCTGTCCGAGGTGCACACTGGTCAGCGTCACCGTGTCATCTTTATTCACTAAGAATACGTAGGGGCCCTGCTGCCCAAACATCACGCATTGCGGGGGAACCACCACGGCGTCCTTCAGGGTGGTCAGAACGAGTTGCACATTGACAAAGAGGCCAGGCCACAAGAGCCCTTCCTGGTTGGGAAAAAGGGCCCGGAGCATAAGAGTCCCGGTGCCGCTGGCAATGGAGTTGTTGATAAAGGTCAACCTACCGTTCGCCTGCTTTTCCGGCGCCCCTGGGACGCTCACGGTGACTTCCAATTCCCCGGAGGTGAAATATTGCCGCACCTTGTCAAAATCGTTCTCGGAAATCGTGAAATCGACATAGATGGGATCGATAGTCTGGAGGTTAATGAGCTTCGTGTTGTTCGCGGTAACGAGATTTCCGGCGTCCACCTGATAGATTCCGGTCTTGCCGTCGATCGGGGCGAAAATCGTGCAATAGCCCAGATTGATTTTGGCATCGGCCAACTGCCCCTCGGCGGTTGCCGCCGCTCCCTGAGCCTGTAACTGATTGGCTTCCGCATTTTGGAGGTCGGCCACATCCACAGTCTTGGTTTCGTAAAGCTCCTGTTGGCGCTGAAGGGTCACCTGGGCGTTCGCGAGTTGCGCCTTGGCCGAATCCAAACTGCCTTCAGCCTGCTGAACAGCTGCCTGGTAAGGCTCGGGATCGATCTGGGCGACGAGATCGCCTTTCTTGACCATGCTGCCTTCCGCTACGGCATAGCGCAAAAGCGTGCCTTGCACCTGCGCTTGAAGCGTCACATCGGCGATCGTGACGCAATTGCCAAAGGTCTCAACGGTCAGGGGGACACTTTCCGCCTTGGCGGGCGCAAAGGTGACGGGAGGCGGTGTCGGCTCTTGTGAAGGCGCTTTCCTTGAGCACGAGTTCAGGCCCAAAGGCAGCCAGCACAGGAAGAACGTCAAGGCTCGCTTGACCGGGAGGTTTGGCGGGCGCCGGCCTGTGGAGATGGGCATCACCGCGCGAGGCTAGCAGGTGGACAAATCCGCCTGCAACTGCGTTGTCTGGCGATGACCGGCCCTCCAACAGCGCCGCCGAACGGTATCTGTGCTGATCATCAAAAAAGTGGCGCCGCCGTCTCCCCTCTCCTACCTTCGCTGGCATGAATCCGAAAAAAGAAGCTGACGACAAGCCAAGGCGTGAGAAGGAAAATATGGATGAGCCGCAGGAAGAATTTATCGAGCCCTCGTCCACCATATCCCATCCGAAACAGGAACCGTCCAAAGAGAAGCGGTCCCCCGGGAACAACCCATAGTCGCTTGGAGCGCGCTCAACTGCCTTCGCAAGCCGCTCGCAAACACCGTCAACTGGCGGCGCTGGGCTCGGCTTCGGCGGCGGCCTCCCCTTCGCTCTTCTTCTTCCCGACGAAGAACTTTTCCACGAAATAAAAGGACACCGGGATCAGGAAAATCGAGATAAACGTCGCCGCCAGCATGCCGCCGATGACGGTTGTTCCCAAGACTCTGCGGGAGACAGCTCCTGACCCCGTGGCGACCGCCAGCGGCACGGTTCCCAGAATAAAGGCAAAAGCGGTCATGAGGATCGGACGCAACCGCAGCTTCGCGCCGCTCAAAGCGGCCTCGAAAGCCGTCTTCCCTTTTTCATACTCGTCCCTGGCGAATTCCACGATGAGGATCGCATTCTTGGCCGCCAGGCCAATGAGCATGACCAGCCCGATCTGGGCGTAGAGATTGTTCTGCATGCCCCGGGCCAGCAAGCCGGCAAACGCACCGAAGACAGCGATCGGCGTCGTGAGCAAAACGCTGAAAGGAAGCGACCAGCTCTCATACTGCGCCGCCAAAATCAGAAAGACAAAAAGCAGCGACAGGCCAAAAATGGCACTCGGCGGCACGCCTTGGGCGGCTTTCTGCTCCTGGAAGGACATTCCCAGATAATCGAAGCCCATCCCGTTCGGCATCGTTTCGTTGAAAACCTGCTCCAGCGCCCTCATCGCCTGGCCTGTGCCGTAGCCGGGGGTAACCGCTGCGTTGATTTGCGAGCAGCGATACATGTTGTACCGCATCGTGAACTCCGGGCCGAAACTGTTCTCTGCGCTGACAAAGGAGTTGATCGGGACCGAGTCGCCCCATTTGTTCGCCACATAAAACAGGCCGAGATTGTTGATATCGGTACGGTAATTCCCCTCGGCCTGAATGTAGACCTGCCACTGGAGGCCGAACCGGTTGAAATAGTTGACGAAATAGCCGCCCAGGAAGGTTTGCAAGGTTTGATACGCGTCCGTGAGGTTCACTCCCTGGATCATCGCCTGGGCTTTGTCCACGTCGACGTAAACCTGGGGAACGTCCCAAAGCGCGATGGTAAAGACGTTGGTGAGCTCGGGGCGCTTCTTCGCAGCCGCCATGAATTGTTGGGTATTCTTGGCGATAAACTCCACGTCCGCGCCGCTGCGGTCTTCCAAAATGAAGGTCACGCCCCCTGCGGTGCCGACGCCAGGAATGGCGGGAGGCGGAAACGCGAAGGAGGCCGTCGGCTTCGGCAATGCCGCGAGCTCGCGATTGATATGAGCCTGGATCGCGTCGACCTGGAGTTCCGGCGTCTTGCGCTTCGACCATTCCTCAAGCGTAATGAAGAAAAAGCCGGTATAGGTGCTTTGAACGGAGCTTAAGAGATTAAAGCCGACGATCGAGGTCACATACTCTACTCCGGGAGTCTTCAGCAAAATATCTTCTATCTCCCTGGAGGCCACATCCGTTTGCTGCAGCGACGAGGCTCGCGGCAGTTGGACCACGCCGAAAAGATAGCCCTGGTCCTCCTCCGGGATAAATCCCGACGGCAGCTTGGCCCCGATTCCCCCGCCGGCAAGCCCGATGAGCAGGATCAACGCGAGGCTGATCACCAGCTTGCGCATCAAAGAGCCGCACACTTTGCCATAGCCTGTAGTGGCCTTGCCAAACAAGTTGTTAAAGCCCTTGAAGAAACGCGCCAAGAGCCCTCGTCCCTCCTTTCTGGGGCGAAGGAGCAAGGCACCGAGGGCCGGGCTCAAGGTGAGGGCGTTGAAAGCGGAGATGATTACAGAAACCGCCATGGTCACCGCAAACTGCTGGTACATGGCGCCGGTGATTCCCGGGATGAAGACGGTAGGGATGAACACAGCGGCGAGAATCAACGCAATGGCGACGACAGGTCCCTGCACCTGCGACATGGCCTTGAATGCGGCGTCCTTCGGCGACAACCCTTCCTCGATATGGCTCTCGATTGCCTCAACGACAACGATGGCGTCGTCGACGACCAGACCGATCGCCAAAACCAGCCCGAAGAGAGAGAGCGTATTGATGGAAAAGCCCAGCAGAGGAAAGATGGCGAAAGTTCCGATCAGAGAAACCGGGACGGCAATCAGCGGAATGAGAGTCGCCCTCCAGCCTTGCAGGAAAATAAAGACCACCAGGATGACGAGCGCCATCGCCTCAAACAGCGTTTTGACGATCTCTTTCATCCCTTCGGTGACGGCCAAAGTGGTGTCGAGAGCCACCACGTAGTCCAGATCGGCGGGAAATTGCTGCTTGGCTTTCTCCATGAGGACCCTCGCCTGTTTCATCGTATCCACCGCATTGGAACCGGGGAGTTGATAGATGGCCAGGATGGCGGCGTTCTGTCCGTTGAAGCGTCCTCGGAGGTTGTAAACCTGCGCACCGAGATTGACCCGCGCCACATCCTTGACTCTGACGATCGAACCATCGGAATTCGCGCGAATGACAATGTTCTCGAAATCCTCCACGGTCACCAGGCGCCCGGTGGTATTGACCGTAAACGTGAAAACCTGGCCCTGCGGCACGGGTTCGCCGCCGATCTGACCGGCGGGATTGACGGCGTTCTGCGCCTGAACCGCGCGGATGACTTCCGGCACGGTGATATTCAGGGTCGCCAGTCGGTCTGGCTGAACCCAGATCCGCATCGCGTATTGGCCGGCACCGAAAACACTGACGCTTCCCATGCCCGGGACACGCGACATCGGGTCGTTGATATTTATGTAGGAGTAGTTCGCGAGAAAGGTGGCGTCATACGTCCCTTTGGGGGAGTAGAGGACGAACACCCCAAGCGGCGACGACGTGGACTGATCCACGGTCACCCCAAAATTCCTCACGTCCTGCGGCAACTGGGCGGACGCCTGGGTCTGACGCATTTGGGCGAGGATCTGGTCCGTCGTGGACACGGTTGACGTGTCGAAAATGACGTTGAGGGTATACATGCCGTTGCTGGCATTGAGCGAATACATGTATTCCATGCCTTCCACCCCGCTCATCTGCTGCTCGATGGGCGTCGCCACGGAGGCCTCGACGGTCAGCGCATCGGCGCCGACATAGGTTGTCTGCACCTGGATCTGCGGGGGAACGATATTGGGAAATTGCGCCACCGGGAGCCCAGCCATCGAAACAAGGCCGACGATCACCGTGATGATGGCGATGACCATTGCCACGATGGGCCGGCGAATGAAGAAGTTGGACATGCGGCCTCGTGGCTTAGTTGTAGGGCGCGCCGCGCCGGTTTGCTCCGGTGGAGAGACAAGCGGTTGGCGAGCCAGTTTTCAGGACCGCCCCGGTCTTTGGCTCTTGCGGAGTCGCCGTGGCGCTCGGACTCGGCTCCGGATGCGCAGGAGGCTTTGGCGGCTCGAAAGGCTCCGGGCTAACCTTCATCCCCGGCCTGACCTTCTCCACCCCTCCGACGATCACCTTGTCGCCCGGCTTGAGCGGCCCCATGACCACCTGCAAGTCGCCCTTGGTCGGGCCAAGCTTCACAGGCACCGGCTGCACGACATTGTCCGGACCGACAAGCACAACGAGATGATTTCCTTGTAATTCCACGGTCGCGGCCTGGGGGACCAAAAGTGCGTCCTTTAATTCCTCGACCGGGGCGGTGACCCGGGCAAACAGTCCGGGCCTGAGCAGGTCTTCGTCGTTGGGGAAAAGCGCGGTAATTTGTATGGTCCCCGTCGCCACGTTGACTTGCCGATTTACGAAGTCAAAGCGGCCTTTTTCCGAGTAGGCCTTTCCATCCGCGAGAGTGAGCTCCAGACGCCCGTCGAGGTCGCTTTGAGGTGTGGCCTGCAATCTCTTCAACAGCACATAAGCCTGCAAGTATTGCTGTTCCGTGATCGAGAAGTTTACCTTGATCGGATTGACCTGGGACATCTGGGTGAGAACTGAAGACGTTCCTCCGGGGCCCACCAAGTCGCCGATCTGCGCCTGAGCGACACCCACGATTCCGTCGAACGGCGCCGTAATGGTACAATAGTTCAAATTGATCTGCGCAGTTTGCACATTGGCCTGCGCGGCTGCGACGGAGGCGAGCGACGCCTGGGTGTTTTCATAGGACGTGTCGTATTCCTGCTGGCTGATGACCTTGGTCTCATAAAGTTGGGTTTGCCGGCCCAAGGTGATCTTTGCGAGTTGAGCCGCGGCAACCGCTTTTGCGTAATCGGCCTGCGCCTGAGCCAGTGCGGCCTCGAAGGGACGCTTGTCGATGGTGAAAAGAACATCGCCTTTCTTGACCGACGAGCCCTCCTTGTAATCCTGGGTTGTGAGGTAGCCGGTGACCTGAGCCCGAATATCGGCGTTCTGGTACCCGTTAAGGAGGCCAACCCAGGTATTCGTCACGAGCACGTCCTGCTGGATAATCGGGGTCACGGTAACCTTCAAGGTCCGCTCCGGCGCCGGCGCCTCTTTCTTCTGGCAGCCAGGCGAAATTCCAAAAATAAGCGCCGAAAAAAGGGTTAGCGCGCGATGCATATCCCCGGTTCGTATTCGGCGCGGAGGGCATTGTCAATGCCAGCGGCCTCGCAAAGGCGGGGCGCCGTCGTCCGGTCGCCGCGGGAGCCATTCAAACGAACTTTCCCGGATTAAGCATTGCCTTGGGATCAAGCGCCCGCTTCAGGACCCGGTGCAGGGCCCGGTTTTGCTCGGAGAGGGCGATCCCCCACCACCGCTTCTTCGCCAGGCCGATGCCGTGTTCGCCAGTAATCGCGCCGCCCCAGGCGATGATTTGCGAAAAAAGCTCGTCCAGGGCCGAATCCGCGCGAGCGCGGATTTGCGGCTCCTCGTAATCGCCAACCATGATATTCACGTGGATGTTTCCGTCGCCGGCATGTCCAAAACAGGCGATCGGAAATCGGCTTCGTTCTTGAAGCCCGCGGGCAAATCTGACCAGCTCGACAAGCCTTCCGCGCGGGACAACGACGTCTTCGTTGAGTTTTTTCAGACCGGTGGCCTTGAGCGATTCGGAGAACGCTCGGCGCAGATCCCAGAGTCTTTCACACTCCGCTTCGTTCGCCGCGGTTTCAATTTTTGTCGCGCGCCGTTCGCGGAGAAGTTTGGCCAGCGCCCCGATCTCCGCCTGAACGCTGACCGGCTGACCGTCCACCTCGATCAACAGGTGCGCGCCGCCTGGCGGAAAACTCGCGCCGGGCAGGAATTCCCTGGCCGCCTGAAGAGTGAAACGATCGGCCACTTCAACGGCTGCCGGAAGAAATCCCCCGGCGAAAACGGCTTGGATTGCCTGGGCCGCAGCGCGCATATCGCGAAACCCCGCCGAAAGGGCCGCCCGCGCCGGGGGCGATGGAAGAAGCCGCAATGTCGCCTCGGTCACCACTCCCAGCAATCCTTCTGAGCCCACAAAGAGGCCGACCAGATCGAAGCCGGTCTTGTTCTTGTGCGTCCTGCCCCCGCACCGGACAATTGTCCCGTTGGCAAGAACGACCTCCAGCCCCAGGACATAGTTCCGCGTGACGCCATATTTCAAACAGCGCGGCCCCCCCGCGTTGGTCGCGATGTTGCCGCCGATGCTGCAATGCTTGAGGCTCGCAGGGTCAGGCGGATAGTAGAGGCCGCGCTGCCGCGCTGCCGACTGCAGTTCGCCGGTGATCACTCCCGGCTCGACCACGGCGACAAAATCGGTGCCGTGGATCTCCTTGATACGGTTCATTCGCTCCAGCGCCAGCACCATCCCGCCCTTGACCGGGACACAGCCGCCCACATACCCGTATCCAGAACCTCGCATCGTCACCGGGAACCGGAATTCCGAAGCCGTTTTCATGACCAGCGCAACCTCCGCGCCGTCCTTCGGAAATACCGCCAAGTCCGGCCGGCGGCTCACAAACCATTTGTCTCCACCGAGCTCTGCAAGACGACCCTCGTCGGTGACGATCGCTTCATCTCCCAACTCGCGTCTTAATTTCTTCAGGCAACGAGCCGTCAGAGTCCTGTTCATTGCCGGAATCGTTGCATGGGGGCAAGCCTACAGCAAACGGACCGGTTGCTCGCTAGAAATTCACTCCGCAGACGGTTCTAGGAAGCAATCTGAAAACAACAATTAGGCTGTTCGCCACGCTCGCAACATTCGTTCACGGTCGACCCGATGATCTCGGAAAGAAGCGATTCCGCAATGAGACACGCCTCAGGGTGATGAGCCGTGGCCGCGGAAAGCGGGCAGCCCTTGCCCCGAATAAAGCGCCCGTTTTCCCCCTCTTCGACCTTAGCCATGCCGCCCAATCCCTCCAGAATTTGCAGCGCAATCTCGATTCGCTCGCCGGAAGTCCTTCCCGCAACCACGTCCAAATGGGGGGCCGCCACCATGCGACCAATCTCACGCATGCTCTCCCTGATCTCCGCGGGTCCAAGCCGCCTGAAGACCACCGTCATCAGCAAATCAAGAAGCGGCCCGTAAGCCCGCGGAAAAATCAGTTCGGCATCCGCGGAGAGACGATAGGAAGCGTGCGGCTTGCGGATGCCCCTCTGCACGCCGGCACGCTGAACCAAACCATCCCGCTCAAGACTCACCAAATGAGCGCGCACCGCATTCTCCGTCAAGGAAAGCGCTTTTGCCAAGTCGCTTACGGTCCGATTCTCGATCCGGAGCAACGCCAAAATCTGACCCCTCGTGCTTTCGAGCAAACGCTCACGCCAGGAAGAAGGTTTCATGCCTAAAGAATGCCGCCAAAACTCAAATAAGTCAAAATAACAATTGACTTACTTGATTACTGTTTCTAATTTGAAACCGAGGATGACCGTTATGAAAATTCAATATCTTTTACTTTCCCTGACCCTTGGGGGACTTCCTGTCTTGCCGGCCTTGGCTGGGGAACCGGGCGACGTTGCCGTGAAGGGCGAAATCGTGGATCTGGTCTGTTACACCGATCACGGAGCAGTCGGGGCTGAGCATGCCGATTGCGCGAAGACCTGCATCGGGATGGGGCTTCCGGTGGGTCTCAAAGGGGAGGACGGCAAAACTTACCTCCTGGTGGGAGATCACAAACCTTTGAACGAAGACGCTGCGCAGTACGCGGCCAAGACCGTCACGGTAAAGGGCAAGATGGTATCTCGGGATGGCATCAACATGATTGAGAACGCCGAGATATCCAAGTAGCGCGGTCTCGAAGCATGTTTCAAAGTCTCCGGCAACCCGAATACATACACGTCCTCTTGAACCCGTTGCCGATCTACGGGTTGGCGATGGGAGTTTTGGGACTGGGGGTATCTTTGGTGCTCCGGAGCGGGACGGCGCAACGAGTGTCTCTGCTTCTCGTTCTGGCAGCGGCTGGCTCGGCGTGGCCGGTCTCCGTCTACGGTGAGCGCGGTTATGACCGAGTCTATGCGATGGCCGATTCCGACGGGCAGGCCTGGCTGAAGGCTCACCGGCAGCGCGCGGAACGGCTGGTTTACGTGTTCGCTGCGCTCGCGTTGCTTGCCTTGGCGGGGATTGTCGGTTCTTTGAAGTGGCCACGTTTGGCTTTCGCCCTCGCGGCAGCCACGCTTCTTTTATCGCTGGCCGCCCTTGGTGTTGGCGGATGGATTGCCTACGCGGGAGGAAAAATCCGGCATCGCGAATTTCGCAATGAACCGCCGCCAAAAGAGCAGGGGGAGTCTTTCCTTGAATCGTCACCTACCAAAGCAGCCTCAAGAGTCGTTTGAGGAAAATCACGACCTTCCGCAAAGGGACACCGGCCCCCTAAAAGCACGGAGTAAAAAGCTCCATGGATCTTTTCGGCTTCGGTCGCGCCGTCGCGTCAGAAGTGCCCGACGATGGCCCAGGCGTAAATTAGAAATATGAGGGCGGCGAGCCCGACTCCGACGGGCATCGCCACCTTCGTCGAGACAAAACCGCGTTGAAGCTTCTGGGAAGCGTAGCCGTAGGCGCTCCACAGTATCGGCAGAAGGAGCAGCCAAACACTGTTCTGCATGAGAAAGAGGGAAAGCCGGGGATAGTCCTTGATCGAGCCGATGGGGTATCCCGAAGCCTTGAGCAATACCGTAACCCCCATGGAGCCGAGCGCGATAAAGACGAATTGGGTAAGGGCGATGATTTGAAGCATGGGCTAGTGGCAAGTTTCTGAGTTGGCGAAAGAAATTAAAAAAGAGTCCGCGTGATGGCGCAAAAACCGGCCCGCCCCCGCTTTGCAATTACATGCCCATCACCTCGTAACCTCCGTCGACATAGATCACCTGTCCCGTGATCGCCGCGGCTCCCGGACTCGCAAGAAAAACCCCCGTCTGGCCGAGTTCGTCCGTATGGCAACTGCGCCTCAGGGGGGCATGTTCCTCGTAGTGTTTGAGCATCTGGCTGAAGCCGGAAATACCGCGGGCCGCCAGAGTCTGCACGGGACCCGCGCTGATGCAATTCACACGAATATTTTTCGCTCCCAGATCGTAGGCCAGGTATCTGGTGGAGGCTTCCAGCGACGCCTTGGCGACGCCCATCACGTTATAATGCGGCACCACCTTGACGGAACCGTAGTAGGTCATGGCCACGATGCTTCCGCCCTCGGTCATCAACGGCGCGGCGCGTTGCGCGAGCGCCACCAACGAATAGGCGGAAACGTCATGCGCAACGTTGAACGCGTCGCGGGTCGTGGAAACGAAGTCGCCTTCCAGAGCCTCCTTGGGCGCGTAGGCTACCGCATGGAGGAGCAGATCGAGCTTCGGCGAGAGCTGCTGCACTTTCGCGAAAAAGGCGTCCAGCTCCTCGTCCTTGGTCACGTCGCAAGGGTAAACGGGCACGTCGGCGCCGAATTCCCTGACGAGTTCCTCGACATTCGCCTTAAGGCGCTCACCCTGATAGTTGAAAATCAGTCTCGCGCCTGCTTGGTGCCAGGCCTTGGCGATGGCCCAGGCAATGCTGCGCTTGTTTGCGACGCCGAAGACGACGCCTGTCTTGCCGGAGAGGATGCCTTCACTCATCACGCCATCAAAAGGCCATCCCGAAATCAATTGTCACGCAGAAAAAGCCTCGGCGAAGAGGCTTTTCCGGAAGCAAAAAGTCGCCCAACCGGGGAACGCTGCAGAACTTTTCCGAGGTCTGCTGTTGCTTTTTGACGCGTTTTTTCCGAATTACTCCGCCCAGGGTGAAGACAACGGCTGACTACATTGTTTCGGGCTTTGCCAAGATCGATTCCGATCTGAACTATCTGATGGGGTGTCTGAAGGAGGTTCTCCTGGAGCTTGAGGAGACCAAGGCAGCGGAATTTCTGCCGTGGCAAGAGGGGGGCCAGACGCACGACATCAACCAACCGCCGCCGCGCATCGAGCAGGCCTACTCGATTGCTTTCCAGCTCCTAAACATGGTCGAGGAAAACGCGTCGACGCGGACGCGGCATCTGCGCGAAATCGAGCACGGCCTTGCCGACGAGCCCGGCCTTTGGGGGCAACAGCTCGCGAAGCTGAAGGCCGCCGGGGTCACCGCGGAGGAGATCCTCCAGATCCTCCCCGAGGTGCGCGTAGAATCCGTGCTGACCGCTCATCCCACGGAGGCAAAACGAGGAGCGGTCCTTGAACAGCATCGGGGTATCTTCCTGCTGCTTGCTTCCCTCGAAAATCAGAGCCTGACTCCCTCGCAGCGCGACGAGATCCGCGACGAGATCAAGATTATTCTCGAGCGTCTGTGGCGCAGCGGCGAGATTCTGCTGGAGAAGCCCGAAGTCTCCTTCGAGCGCCGTGGCGTGCTCTTTTACATGCGCGAAGTTTTTCCGCTCGCTCTGGAACAGCTCGATGAACGCCTTCTCCGGGCGTGGAAGGAAACGGGCTTTGAGACGAAGCTCCTCGAAAACCCTCATGTCTGGCCGCGTGTCCGGTTTGGAAGCTGGGTTGGCGGCGACCGGGATGGGCATCCCTTTGTGACGGCCAAAGTC
The DNA here is from genome assembly GCA_963816855.1 of uncultured Verrucomicrobiae bacterium. Classification (GTDB taxonomy): domain Bacteria; phylum Verrucomicrobiota; class Verrucomicrobiia; order Chthoniobacterales; family Terrimicrobiaceae; genus DASTFP01. Next base: position 82,958 of record CAWFMA010000003.1, read on the forward strand.
ACCGAGGAGACGCTCCAGGACATGCGGCTGAACGCCCTCATCGTCATCCACCGTCATCTCGAAAAACTGGCGGAAAGGCTTCCGCTCTCGAGCAACTTTCAAAAGCCCCCGGAAATCCTCGAGAAGGGCATTGCCAGATTGCGAGCGGAGAATCCGAACTCCGAAGCGATCATCCGGCAGCATTCCGACGAGCCTTGGCGGCAGTATGTGATGCTCCTGCAGGCGAAGCTTCCATTGGCCCAGGGAGCGGGGGATCCCGCGGCGATTGACGAAGGAGCCCATCAATACCGGAGCCCCTACGAGCTCGACGAAGATCTGGCCCTGCTCGGTGAGACTTTGTCCCAAGTTGGCGCCAACCGGCTGGCGGACAACGCCGTCTGGCCGGTGCGGCGCGCCCTCGACGTTTTCGGTTTTCACCTGGCCGCTCTCGACATCCGGCAAAACAGCAAGTTCCACGAGCAGGCGCTGGTTCAGATTCTCGCCGCGATGGGACAACCCGCCGCCGACTTCGGCGAATGGGAAGAGGCGCGTCGCCTGGATTTTCTCAACCAGGAGCTCCAGTCGCCCCGCCCGTTTCTCTACGACCCCTCCAATATCGGGGAACAGGCGGACGCGGTGCTTTGCTGCTACGGCGTTCTCCGCCGGCACCTCGGCAACTACGGGCGCGAGGGAATCGGCGCTCTGATCGTGAGCATGACACGCCGGCTTTCGGATCTTTTGGTGGTCTACCTTCTGGCGCGGGAAGCCGGGCTCATGCGCTGGACGCAAGAGGGACTGCTCTGCGTCCTTCCCGTCGTCCCCCTCTTCGAGACGCTCGACGACCTGGAGCGCAGCGCCGCGCTGATCGATGCTTTTCTGGCGCATCCGGTTACCAAGCGCAGCCTCGTCTACCACCAGACGAATCGCGCGAAGGTTCTTTCCCTGCCTCAAAGCAGGCCAGTCCAACAGGTAATGATCGGATACAGCGATAGCAACAAAGATTGCGGGATCCTGGCCAGCCAATGGGCGCTTCACAAGGCGCAGGCCGCGATCGTCGCCGCGGGAAACGCGCACGGCGTCAAGATCCGCTTCTTTCACGGTCGCGGAGGCACGATCAGCCGGGGCGCGGGTCCGACGCACCGGTTCCTGCAAGCGCTGCCGGAGGGATCCATCCAAGGTGACATCCGGATCACCGAACAGGGAGAAACGATCGCCCAGAAATTCGCCAATCTGGTCACCGCCACTTACAATCTGGAATTGCTTCTCGCCGGAGTTACCGGCTTCGGCGCGACGGAAAAACAGCACGGCCGCTCCGGCGACGGTATCGAGGAGATCAGTGAGTTCTTGGCCAGCACCAGCCAAAAGGCCTACTCCAAACTCATCGAGTCCGACGGTTTCATGGCCTTCTATTCGCAGGCCACGCCGATCGATGCCCTCGAAATCAGCAGCATTGGTTCCCGTCCCTCGCGCCGGACCGGACAGCGGACTTTGGCCGATCTGCGCGCCATTCCCTGGGTCTTCAGTTGGAACCAGAGCCGGTATTATCTGCCCGGATGGTACGGGGTCGGAAGCGGGCTCGAAGCGCTGGCGGCCTGGAAACCCGAGGCGCTCGGAGAACTGCGCAGCCAACTGAAAAGGTCGCCGCTCCTCTACTACGTGCTGACCAACGTTGAGACGAACATCGCCAGCGCGGACAAGGAGATCATGAGAAGATATGCCGCCCTGGTTGAGGAAACCGGTGCCAGAGAAGCGATTTTGGACATGATTCTCACCGAGTTCGACAAGACCCATCGCATGATGGCGGAGGTATTCGGCGGAAGCCTGGAGGCGCGGCGTCCGCGGATGCTGAAAACTCTCGGCCTGCGGGCAAACGCGCTGCGCGTCCTCCATGAGCAGCAAATCCGCCTGCTCGCTCAGTACCGGGCCGCGAAGAGCGCGGGCTCTGACGACACCCAGAAACTCCTTCCCAAGGTTCTCCTCTCCGTCAACGCCATCGCCAGCGGCTTGCGAACGACCGGGTAGGTCGCGCGATCGCGTCAGGATTTTTCGCTCGACTTCGGAAGCTCGTCGGCGCGACTCGATTTGACCCGAAAGGGAAAATTCGTGGATTTCGCGGTGCAAATGGTATTGCTTGCGATCGTCCGACCATCTTGACGGCGCTCCATGCCCACGCTCTCCACCACCGTTGACGGCCTCAGGCTTCCCAACCCGTTTGTTGTCGCTTCCGGCCCACCCGGGACGAATTTCAACGTTATTCACCGCGCCTTCCGGGAAGGATGGGGCGCGGTGGTCGCCAAGACCGTCAGTCTCGACTCGTCGAAAATCGTCAACGTGACGCCGCGTTACGGCAAACTTCACGCCAACGACCAGAGAGAGATCATGGGCTGGGAGAACATCGAGCTCATCAGCGATCGCCCGATCGAGATCTGGCTCGAGGAGTTCAAGCGGTGCAAGGATCAGAATCCCGACGGGGTCCTGATCGCCTCGATCATGGAAGAGTACAGAAAGGATGCCTGGTTCGAGATTGTCGAGCGCTGCCAGGACGTCGGCGTCGATGGCTTTGAACTGAACTTCTCCTGCCCGCACGGGCTGCCCGAACGCAAAATGGGTTCCGCGATGGGGCAGGATCCGGAAATTCTTCTCGAAGTATGCGGCTGGGTGACAAAGGCGACGAAGTTGCCGGTCTGGGCAAAAATGACTCCCAACATCACGCGCATCGAGGATCCTGCCCACGCCGCGTTGACGGCGGGCTGCCACGGAGTCAGCGCGATCAACACCCTTCGCTGCGTGATTGGCATCGACCTCCAGACGCTCCGGCCGGAACCGACCGTGGAGGGATACTCCACGCCGGGCGGCTATTCTTCCAAAGCCATCAGACCCATCGCGCTGCGGATGTGCATGGAAGTGGGGAAGATGATCAGAGAGCAATTCCCGGACCGATCGCTTTCGGCCATCGGAGGCGTGGAGACGGGCGAAGATGCCGCGCAGTTTATCCTGGTGGGCGCCCACACCGTCCAAGTTTGCACCGCGGTGATGAAGTTTGGCTACGAATTGATCAAGCCACTGCGCGAGGGACTTCTCGCCTTCATGGAGCGCCACAAGTTTGACTCCCCCGCCGATTTCCGCGGCCACAGCCTCGACTTTTTTACGACCCATGCCGAGCTGGTCCGGCTTCAGGCAGAACGCAAGGCGTTCAAAGCCGGAAAGGCTATCAAGGCCGACGGCGAGTGGTCGAGTGACAGATTTGTCGAACAATCCGCGGCCTTGGGCGGCTAAAGGATTTTCGACTATGGGCCTGCTGATCAAGAATGGCGAAGTGGTGACCGGCGACGCCCGCTACGTCGCGGATATCTGGTGCGAAGGCGAATCGATCGCGCGGATCGACCGCGACCTTCGGCCGCCGCCCGGCGTCGAGGTTATCGACGCTTCGGGCAAATACGTCTTCCCGGGATTCATCGATCCCCATACCCACATTTATCTTCCCTTCATGGGCACCTATTCGAAGGATGACTATGAAACCGGCACCCAGGCAGCGCTGGTCGGGGGAACGACGACGATCTTCGATATGTGCTGCCCGCCCAGGATCATGGAGCCCGCCGAGGGCTTTCGGACATGGAGGGCGCAGGCGGAGGGAAAAGCTGCTTGTGACTACTCCTTTCATATGGGCGTGACGAAATTCGACGAGAATTCCGCCGTTCAACTCCGCGAAATCGTCGCCACGGGCATCCAATCCTTCAAAATCTTCCTCGCCTACAAGGGAGCTTTTGGAATCGATGACGGCGAGCTTTACGAAACTCTGAAGCTCGCCAAGGAACTTGGCATAGTGGTCACCGCGCATTGCGAGAATGAAACTCTTGTCGCCGAGGCTCAAAAGAAACTACTGGCGGAGGGTCTCACCGGGCCGGAGGGGCACCATGAGAGCCGTCCGCCGCAAGTCGAGGCGGAAGGCGTTCACCACCTGGCGTCATTCGCCGAGATGACGGGCGCCTCGGTTTACATCGTGCACCTGAGCTGCCGGGAAGCCCTGGAGGAGGCGGTCCGGGCGCGCTTGAGAGGCGTTCATTTGTGGGTCGAGACGCTTATCCAATACCTGCTCCTCGACAAGGCGCTCGCAGAACTGCCGAATTTTGAAGGGGCCAAATACGTGATGTCGCCCCCATTGCGGGAAAAGCGAAATCAAGAGACGCTTTGGAATGCCCTCCGGCAGGGTCTCATCAACACCGTGGGAACGGACCATGCGCCGTTTGATTTCGCGGGGCAAAAAACGATGGGCCAAGGCAATTTCGCCAAGATCCCCAACGGGATCCCCGGCTTGGAAGATCGGATTAATCTCCTCTACACCTACGGGGTGAAAACGGGACGCCTCGATTTGAACGCCTTTGTGAACGTCGCGAGCACCAACGCGGCAAAAATCTTCGGGCTCTTTCCGCGAAAAGGAACGATACAGCCTGGAGCCGACGCCGACCTGGTAGTCTACGATCCCGGCTACCGCGGCAAATTGTCCGCGAAGACCCATCTCATGAACGTTGACTACAACGCTTTCGAGGGCTGGCCGATCGAAGGCCGGCCATCGGTGGTCACCGTTCGCGGCGAGGTCGCGGTGCGCGACGGGAAATTCACCGGCTCCCGGGGCCGAGGGCGATTCTTGGCGCGGAAAAGCACCTGAAACCCCTCTCCCGGTCTTCCGAAGCGTCCGGAATCCCCGCGCCGTGGCTGCAGCCGGTTATCGCGCCAAAGCGCGCGGTCTCCTCACCCCTTGATGGATCCTTCCGTCATCCCCTTCACGAACAGCCGCATGGAGAAGACGAAGAGGACGATCACTGGCACGCTGGCCATGGCGTAGCCGGCCATGAGCGGACCAAAAAATTTGATGTACTCTCCGGCGAGCCGCTGGAGTTGGACCATTACCGGCAACGCCGCGGAATCCCGGATAACGATCAGCGGGAGCACGAACTCGTTCCACTCGGAGATGAAATGCATCACCCCCACGGTACCGAGGATTGGTCCGCAAAGGGGCAAGACGACGGCGCGCATTTGCTGGAAATGATTGGCGCCGTCGATCTCGGCGGCTTCGAAAAGGTCCTGCGGGATCTCCGCCACAAAGTTACGCAGAACAAAGATGGCAAAGATCTGTCCCGCGGACGTTCCGACAAGGATCAAGGCGGTGAGGGTGTTGAGAAGGCTGAGATCGGCAAGCAGCCGAAATAACGGCACGAGGTTGGCCACCGAAGGCATCATCAGCAAGACGAGGAGAGCGTTCCAGAAAAACGTCGAAAGCGGCATCCGCATCCTCGCAAAGAAGTATGCCCCGCAGAGAGCGAAGCACAGCGTCAACGCCGTGCCGAGCGTTGAAATGAAAATGCTGTTCGCGACGCTGGACGAGATGAGTTTCCAGGCGTCGATCCAATTGTGCCAATGCAACGGCTCGGTCAGGCGACCCGGCGCTTCATAGAACTGTTGGTTGGTCTTCACGCTGACAATCAGGATTAAATAGACGGGCAACAGCGCAAAGCCGAGGACCGTCCAGATGGCCGCGTGTTTGAAACCGCGAAGCGCCCACCCCGCTGCCTTGTTCGCCCAAATGGAATGCGGAGTGCGAGGACGACGACGCGAGGGAATTTTCCGCCGGTCAGCTCTCCCGAGGCTGTTGCGCAGGACGTCGAGAGCCGCGGAATAGGGAAACGCCGCCAGAAAAAGGAACGCCCCGATCGCCCGCCAGCCCGGCTGAAGGAGAAGCACGACACTCGCCGCCATCAGGACGACGGGAAGCGCCTTCTTCAAGCGCCTGGCGCCCTGGTTTTCCTCCAGCACCAGCGAGCTAAGTTTCTGCAAGGCCATTATGACGAGGGTAAGGATGATGCCGACCGCGCAGGCGGCTCCCATTTCCTGGTTGATGAAAGCCTTGCGCAGCATGAAAAGCGCGGGCACCGTCGCGCGGCCTCCGGGACCGCCATCCATTCCTCCGGTCAGCGCGATGATCATTCCAGCATCCTTGATGGTCCCGATGATGACAAAGACCAGCATCAGGTAGATCGAGCTCATGATCAGGGGAATCTCTATCCGGGTAAATTTCGTCCACCAATTCGCCCCGTCGATGCTGGCGGCCTCGTAAATCTCTTTGGGGATGTTTTGAAGTTTGGCCAGATGCGTCAGAACGGCGAAGGAGCCGACCCAGGGAAATCCCCAAATAATGCAGGAAACGAGAATTAGGCGAGGGTCACCCAGCCAGGCAGGCCGCGTGCCTTCGACAAAGATTCCGCCCCATCCCAAAAAGGCATCCAGCTTGCAGAGCAGACCGAAGAGGCCGGAAACTTCGAGGAACTGATTGAGGTAACCCTGGGTGGCCTCGAAGAAAAACGACCGCCAGATCAGCGCCACGACGAGCGCAGGGATGACCATCGGAACGACGAAGAGCAGCCGGTACATATATTGCATCCGCTCGCTGCTGCATCTGTGAATCCAGACCGCCACCGCGATGGCCGGAATCATCTTCACGACATTCCAAAGACCCAGGAGCAGGGCGACACGGAATGATTGCCAAAAGTCCGGCGACTTCAAAAGGTCGGTGTAGTTCTTCAGCCCGACAAACTCGGAAATGTCGGCGCCGTTCCAGCGGTAAAAACTGTGAAAAATCCCGCTGGCCGCAGGATAGTACTGGAAGAGAACGATAAGGATCAGCGCGGGAACTATGAAGCAATAGATCTCCCAATGGTGCTTGACCTGCTTCCAGCGAATCTTCTTGGCTTTCACTGGAATCCGACCCCCAGCGTTCGGCGGACATTTTCCAGCGCCTTGGCAGTATAGTGATAAAACGACTGGCGCCGAAGGGAATCGGGATCCGTGAAAATGGCCCCTTCAGCCAGCAGGGTCTTGTCGGCGGCCAACTGGCGGGTAACGACGACGTTCCTGTATTTGATCCAATCAGCCTCGGCTTCCTTACCCTTCTTCAGCTGGGCGCTCGATCGCAAACCGACCGCCAGCTGTTCATCCTGGATCTGGGAGCGCCTGCGGTTGCGAAGGAATTCCCGAAAATCCTCGAGCCCCTGGGTGGTAAAAAACCGCGTGAATTCCGCGGCCATTTCCTCGTAGCTGATCTGATTGATCTGGTAGAGCGAGAAAAGCTGGCTCCACTTTATGAAGCTCTCTCCGCCGATCGTGGGATCGAACGCGGGGAATACCCCTTCCAGAGTCGGCTCGAACGGCTTGATGTAGGGGTCGATCTCCGCGCCGATGACAATCGGAATCCATTTTAAACGCTTGTTGAATTTTTCGTTTTCCTCGCGGCTGGCCAGATAAAGGAGAAAATCGACGGCGACTTCCGGATGCTTCGAGGTTCTGGTTACGGCCATCGGCATTGAACCTTCGGGATTCTCATAGCGAGGGCCCTGAACGATCGCTCCAAATTCCGGATCCGATTTTGCGGGCAGTGGAAAGTCGATAAGCCCCAGGTCGAATTTGCCGGCCGCTTGTTCGCGGATGCCTTCGGCCTCATAGGTCCCGGTGGCCAGGAAAACCGCCTTTTGCTGGGCAAAATTGAAAAGCGCCTCGTCGCGGGTCAATCCCGACCATCCGCTGGGAAACTCGGCGGTAATCTCCCTGACCATGCGGAAACTTGCTTTATAGGCGGGGTTGGCAAAGCTGATCTTGCCGCTCGCGAAGCCGAGGAACATCTCCTCTTTGCTGAACCTTCCGTCCCGGTTGAAATCGATCTCCCGCGCCGCAAGATAGGTAAGAGGTTTGATCAGGCTTTCGTCCCAGCGGTTATAGTGAAAGCGCGAACCCGCGATCGCCACGTAGGGTTGGCCGTTGGGCTGCTTCCGGGCGCGAATCATCTCGCAAACCTCCAGAAATGCCCGGTAGTCTCGAGGTGCTTCGTCAAGGCCGGTTAGCTTCTTCAGGAGCGGTTTGTTGTAGAAGAGGCGCACGCCCGTCAGCGCCAGCGGAATGGTCATGAACTCCTGGGTCTCATCGATGAAGGACCGACGCATCCCGTCCTTGAACGTCCGGATCAGCGGCGTCTTTTGCAGGTCCGTCCCGGCGTTATAGGGATTCGGCCGCGTGACAAACCTGGAGAGAGGAACAAAATAGCGGGTGAAAAAGGCGGTCATCAGGTGACCTTCGACCATGCCTGCCTGCACGATGTCCGGGGCGGTACCTCCCATCAATTGAGTGCTCATCCATTGGCCATATGTGGCCTCCGGGATGGCCTCCTGCACAATGCGCACATTTGGATGCAACTTTTCGTAGGCTTGCGCGGCCTCCGCCAGACCGTCCCGGACTCCTGCCTCCAATTGCCAATGAGCAAGCCGAATGGTGACCGCGTTCGCCGGAGCCTCTTCTTTTCGCCGCGCGGCGATTGTGACCACCGACCAGCAGAACACCGCAAAAATGGCCGCCCAGGGCAGCTTCGACCTCCACTTAGACAGGCGCTCTTTCATCTGTTCTCCCCGGCGAAAACGGCCGGCCGCCAGGGTCTCATGCAACTCCGAGTCATCTTGCGGATTTTCAAAGGGTTCTTGCGTTTGGGTCCGCGGCGGGCTCGCGGCCTTCCCGCAGCGTCTCCTCGAGGGCGTCCATGCGTTCCAGGGCCTTGCGGACACCGAAGATGCGAATGTCTTGTGGATATTCGCTCATCAGCCGCCGGTAATACTCGCGCGCAATGGCAAAATTTCCCGCCTCGAATTCGGCCGCGTAGGCGATATTCCAATACGCGGTCGACCGGTCGTCGATCGGGTTTGCCGGATCCACTTCGCGGGATTCGAGAGACTTGATCATGTAGTCGATGCGCCAGGCCTGGTCGTCCATCCTGCGATAGCATTCGCTCATTACCGAATAGAACTGCGACCGATAGGGCGACTTGGGGTGGGCCGAGAGAAACGCGGTGATTTTCTCCAGGAGCTTTTGAGGGTTTTCCCGATCGCTCGCCGCAAGGGAGAGATTGCATTCGTAGAGGAAAGCCTCCTCTCCGGCCGGGGTTTCCGGATAGGTCCGATAGACGGTCGCGTAATCTTGAACGAGTCCTTGGTAGTCGATGGTTTTATCGGCCGGCGCGAGGTGGCGGGTTCGCACGATATCCAGCGCACACCACGCCGCCAGCGGATCTTGCGGCGCTTCCTGGATCACCGCTTGATAGCCGGCCACCGCTTTCGCAATATCCCGGCCGTCACGGCGGTGGTTCCAACAGGAGGCTTCGCCGTACAAGGCCTGCAACCGAAACTCGGATCCCCGCGGCTGGGATTCTTGAACCGACCGAAAAATTCGGACGGCGGAATTGAATTCGCCCAGACGATATCGGCTCCAGCCTTCGCGAATTTGCTGATCGGGGGAGTCGGCTGCTTTTTTGGACCCGCACGCCTGCAACAGCATCAGAAACGTCACAAGGCCACAGAAACGCCGAGCCAATCGTGCGGCTACCGGCCGCCTCTTTTCTTTCGTTGCGGACAGGAGAGACATTTTTCCTGGACGATCTGAAAACCTATGAACCGACGGCCTCCCAAACGGTTGCCCGTCGCCAATCATTCGACTTGCCGGGCGATCAAGACTCAATCACCGATCCCGGACCGCGGCGCAACCCCGTGCGCCGCTTTTCTTGATGGCCCGGAACCTTTTGCCAGCGAATTTGGGGGTCATTCCTTGCCAGACACGTCCGGGAACACAGCAGGCGCTGGCTGGAAAATCCGGAATGCCGCAAGATCCAGAATAGCCCTAGTCGGGGACGTTCTCGAATTGGCGCCAATCGAGATCGCCCCGTCATAAAGAACCTTGTCGGCGTTGTCGGTAATCACACTGAAGCTGCCCTGCGAAACGAGGTCCTCATCCTGCTTCGTATTGATCGCGCCAGTGCCTTGCTTGAGAAAGACCTTCATGGTCACAACCCCCGCATCGGAAGTCTCCAGGGTAATCGCGAGGTGATAGGGGACCTCCGATTCGATCGGCGCCGCCTTGACAAATTCGGTCTTTGCCCGATTTGCATCGGCCGAGCCATCCTGATCGGTATCAAAGAGAGTTTCGTTCTTATCGTCGGACAAAACCGCGACCACGCTTCCTCCGTCCGCCTCCACCGTGAGGCGGAGACCTTCTCCGCCGGTCGCAAGCAGATTGGGAACCAGTTCCTGCTGTGAAGGATTCTCCTCGCTGTAGCGAAAAAACACGTCCAGCCCGCCGTTGATCGTCACCTTGCCGTTGTTGATCTGCGAGAGCGAGCCCAGCGATGTTTCTGGCGTATCCGGTCTGATGACCGCGAAGCCTCGCGTGCCGGGCACCTCTTTGTAATTGTTCAGGCGCAGGAATGCTTTCGTTCCCATCGCCTCGTCACTGAGCAGTTCGAAGCTTTTCGGAGGAGGTTCGGCAGAACCCTCGACCCATTCCGTGGTGTCAATGTGCAGAAAGCCTTTGCCGCCGAGACCGGTGGCCACCTCCGCCTCTTTGATCGTGGGCGTTGTCTGGAACTCCCTGAGGGAGATCCCCTCGGGATACTCCGTGAAGAGGCCCTTCGGGTCGTCGAATGTCACGCTCAGGATAGGATCCGCATAACACCGTCCGGCGATGAATGCCAGGATGGCGATCTTTGAAAGACGCTGAAAGGATTGCAAAGAATTCATATTGTTTGGTGTCAAGTTACTCGGCTTCCGCGGCGGGACGAAATCCGGCGGAAGAAATGGAGATCGGCTTCATGCGACCCGGCGCATGCGGAGCCGCCAGATTTGATCGCCAGGGGCGAGGTCATGGGGCGGCAACAAGTTCCAAAACCCAGTTGTTCCCGATTGGTTTCGCCGAGTATTCATATCCTTGCCCAGTGGCGTCCTCAATTTGCTCGAAGCCTTGGCCCGTCGCCGGCGCGGTCGCGATGATGATATTCCAGGTCGCACCCGGTTTTGGCTTGTAGCCGTTCAACAGATTAACGCTTAAAATCCCCCCGTTTACGTTCGCCGCCTTGTTGTCCGAATCAAGGATCAATGCGTCGTTGCTCTCCGCAGCGAGGTCAATAAAAAGCGTGCCATCCTGAAATTCCACGCTCCCGGCATCCTTGAAATCCTCGGGGTGCCAGACCAACAGGCTCCCGGCCGCCGGTTCCTGCGGAGAGAGGTCGCCAGGATGGATCTCTCCGTCCTGACCGACAACCAGTTGATTGGCCATTCCCTCGCTGCGGCCGAGGACCAACGCGCTTTGTCCCCGGGTCGCGAACCGCACGCGTCCGTTTCCCGCCAAACCGGACAAGCTTTCAACCCCGTCAACAACCAGTTCGGTGCCTTTTTGAAGACGCACCGTCACCGTATCCGGAATGTTTTCGGAGTCGCCAAGACGGATTGCCCCGTATGCGACCACGTAGTCTCCGGTCAGGGAATTCTCCGCGCCGCCCAATTTCAGCTCGGGATAGCGCCCTCCAAAATAAATCAAGCCCCCGGTTCCCTCGAGCCGCGCATTCAAATACACCGGGCCGCTGATGATGAGCGGTCGATCGTTGCCGGTGGTCAATGTTCCGTTGCTAATCTGAGCTTCCGAGCCCAAACTGATCGCGCCGCTCGAGACCGTGAGCGTATTGCCGCCAAGGTCGAGCCCTGTTTCCTTCCCCGAACCTTGCGGGAAATCGAGATAAAGAGCGTTGATCGTTCTTGATTCCGAAAGAAGTGCTCCTGCCGCCGCGATCCGGACATTGTCCTCCGGTTTGGAAGCATTGATCTCCTGGACGTATTCCGAACTGCTGTCGAGCTCTCGAAACCCGCCTTCGTGGGAATAGGTCAGGAAGCCCGCCGCGGAGTGCAAATTTCCGCCACCGTGTCCGCGAACCCAAGGGACAATGCTCGCCGCGGTGGACCCTGCGCCACCCTCCCCGCCGGCCAGCGAATCAAGAATTACCTGGTCCTGGATCACCTTGACCCTGCTGGGGCTTTGCGGGCTTTCGTAGCCTACCACGAGAATAGTTCCCGGTGCGCGCGCAAGCTGGGTCAGCGTCAAGTCCGCGGCACTGCCGTCGGGAGCCGAAGCCCAAATTTCGGCGCAATTCTCGTTCACGCTGACGTTTCCAACCGTCTCTCCGGAGGTCTCCCCGCCGCGTCCGGTGAGGCGAATCAAGGCCGCTCCCTTGCAGATTATGGGCACCGCGTCGGGCAGGCGATCCGGCACCGCCTGGTCTTCGTTCGCCAGGGTAAGGCAGGAAATCTTTGCGGGCTCCGTGGGAGAAAGGACGACGCGCGTCGCGCCCGGCAGCGTCGCCTTGCCCGACACATTCAACCAACCGCCATCAACCTGAATTTCACCCGAAACGCCCATTTCCTTGCCGCTCAGCGTCAACCGGCCCTCCCCTTTCTTGATCAGCCCGAATGCGTTGAAGAGCGACCCGCGAATTTGGACATGACTGTTTCCGGTAACCGTTTCAATGACCGCCGGTTCTTTTTCAAAATCGAAATTGACCGGAATGTTGTCCCCGAAAAACGCCGTGGCGTCGTTGGTTTTCCCAAGGTCCACAACGATCTTCTCGGCGATGGCAAGCCGGCGGGCCTCGGGCGCCGAATTCTTCGCGTTTCGTGCCTTGAAGATCACGCTGTAGTGCCGGTCGTCGGACGAGGCCTGTGGTCGGATCAGCAACCCTTCGGGCATCGACCGGTCCGTGATGAAGTTGATCGTTTGCTCGGCTTCCGGGCTTCCTGTCAATTGATCATTGATCACCTCGCCTTCCCAATTGGCGACGTCGTCATATTGAAAGGGGCCCGGACCGGAAGCCTTCCATTGTGCGTTCAAATCCGGGCGGAACAGGAGCAGGACGCCCAGCGCCGCCATCCGCAAGCTCGAGAAGCAGCGTGAAATTGGTCGACAGGCCCGATGAGGCAAACGCGGACGCACGTCTGCTAGCGAATCAGCGTCCACCGCGTGCCGGTATCGGGACTGTTCTCCCAATAGGGATGAAGGGTGAGGGCGTTGTTTTTGGTGACCGCTTTGTTGGCTCCATAGTAGGCGTTGGTGCCCTTGCTGTTTCCCGCGACGAAGGTGAAACCAAACTCGGTTCCCGGCTTCAACTCCAAACCAGCCAGTTCGTTCCGGGGAATAGCCGCCTCGTAGGTGTAGATATTCCCTTCGCGGCGCACGGCCACTTTGGCGCCGGAGACCGGCCCGGTCGTGACCTTTCCGCGCAACTGGCGCGGCCAATCGTTGATACGCGGAACCCCGGGCGCCAGATATCGCCAAAGCTCCGCCGAGCCGTTCCTGTTGTCGTCGACCCAGTACAAGGAATATTCGTAGTCGGTATCCGGAACCGCATGAAAGCCGTCGGCCACACTTGCCACAGGTTGCATATCATGCCAGCCGGAGGACACGTCAAAAGCGAACTGCAGACGGTCGCGCCGAAAGGGAATTCCGGCCTCCGGCGAGCGCCGGTAAACGAAGGGCACCTCGGCGAAGGATCTTTGGGGGTCCCCCGTTTTCTTGCGATATTCCTCGATGAATTCCTTGTAGGGCGAAATGCTATCCGAAGCGGCGGAGTGAAAATAGGAATTCTCGTCCCGTTCCGAGAAGCGGAACGCGGCCTCCTCATTCGTCGGATCGCTCACGCGCGCGCCAAGGTAAAGATAATCGTCGTCCCAAGCCAATTTGAGTTCGCCGGTCGTGGCTTGCGGATGGTCCTTTTGGACCTCAATCCAGGGCCGGCGCAACTGCTCGCTGATGTCCATCTTGTCTCCGGAGCCGATTACGGTGATTCCCGGGACATCGGCCCAGTCGTCCAATTTCCCGTCGATCTGCTTTGCGCCACGAGGAACGACGGCTGCGCTCAAGCTTTCCGAGTAGCTGGCATTCCCAGCCGAGCTCGAAAATTCGAACCCGAAGGGGTAGGAATTGGCCGGCGAAAGCTCCGCCCGGTCGAGCGGAAGTTCCAACGTCCTGGCTTCACCCGCCCGGAGGGTCACTTCCTGGGAGTCGCCTTTCAAGGTTATTCCTGCGGGAGGGGCCACTTTCAAACTTCCGGTCACTTCGCGATTCAGACGATTGCGGAGAGTCACGCGGAGGGCCGCTCCCTTGGAATCCGGAAGCGCGTTGAAATCGAGCGGAACAATCTCGAGGAACCTTTTGCCTTCAATGCGAGCCTCCTTCAAGCGCTGGCCAATGGCTGCCGGCCCTTTGGCGCTCTTGAGGTAGGCAGGCAAAAAGCCGAGCGGCAGCTCGACCGATTTCTCGTTGCGATGGAGGCGATTGCCAGCCAGATCGTAGAATTCCAGGAGCCCGTCGCTGTTGTCGATCGTCATGGTGCCGCCGGGCGAACTGTTTATCTGGGGCCAGAGAAGCACCCTGAAATTCTCGGAACCGATCGGCATCAAGCGCCCAAAGACAATCACCAGGCCATCCTTGTCGTCATCCTTTCCAAACTGAAAAGCCAGTGGCAGATGATCGGTGAAAACCATTTTCTCAAAAGGTTTTCCCGTGACCAGGGCGTTGAACGCCGCGGTCGCAACCGTCACCGGCGCCGGAATCACATAGCGGTCGGAATTTCCCGGAAGAGTGTCAAAAAGCACCCGCGGGTGCCAGGGCGCAATCCTCGACTGGCCCGAGGCCAGAAATTGCACCACGCCCTGGGGCAACGAGTATTCCGAATTCACGAACCATGTCTCAGTTTCCATGCTCCCTTTGCCATGTGCCTTGGCTACCATCGGACCGTAGCAACCCACCGGAGGCACATAGTGATCCGTGAAAATATCGATGTAATCGTCCATTTGATTGCTTCCATCCGAATACAGCTTGTCCTCCGTATTCATGATTGAAGAGGCCGCCAGGATGCGGACCTTCGGATCGACTTTCTTGGCGCTGGTGGCGATGAGTTTCTGGAGATCCCGGTAGCGCGGGCTGTCGCTCGCCCATCCCGATATTCCGCCCCCTTCCCACGGCTCATTATAGTTTTCCAACCCCCAGAGGCCGCCTTTGCCATCCTTCCAGTAGCGCCGGACGAAACTCTCGATCCACTTGCCGTAACGTGGATACAGCTCCGGGCGGCACAACCAGTCGCCGGTGCCGCCGTAGCCATTCGTCTTCGGTGTCCAACCCACCGCGGGAGTGGGGACCGAAAACGGCCGGGTCCACTCCGGATGACCGCCCAGGGTGATGAGAACCTGGCATCCCGCCTTCTGAGCGGCGTCAAAGAGCCGGTCAAAATTACTCCAATCAACCGATCCATCCTCCTTCTCGTTCCAACCCGCCTCCGCCCGCCAGCCCCGGACTCCCATCCGCGCATAGTAATCGGCGCGGCGGCCGTCATGGTCGATGAGAACTCCTTCGCCGAAGATCGGCACGCTGTCCACCGACCCGTCGGCCCGCGGTTGCGGAACACGCGCGAGAGTTGCCAGGAATTGACGCTTTTCCCCCCGAATCAAGATGAGCGCATAGGTGCCGAACTTCTCCGGCAGGGGAAAATTATTGAACTCAAACTCCGCCCGCGGCTTATCGGTGAAATGAACCTCCAGCGGCACCTTCGTCGCCGGTCCGGCCACCGCGATCAGCGGCGCGTTGCCCGAAGTGTCCGTAAAGCCACCTTTGCTCCGCGCATCCGGGTCGCGGGTGGTGATCTCCTGGATCTCCACCGCGAAATCCCGAACCGTCCCCTGGTCCCCGCCCTTTGCAAAATCGAACTTCAGGGCCGGTTGCTCGCCGGGAAGGAACAGTTGTCCGGGAGCGTTTGAGCCGACGAACCGGTAGTTCTCGTCTGGCGCTCCCGCTTTGAGAACCTTGAGATTATCCTCAAGGACAAGCGGCCGGTCGTCAGCCAGAACCCCCTCCGGCGTCAGAGCGATCCAGCACAGAACCATTGCGCCAATCAGAAAAATCTGCCGGCTTCTCTCGCCAACAATCAGGGTGTGCTTCATCGCTGGCGATCCGTGTGGAAGTTTAGGAGAGTCTTGAAAGACCGCGGGGTGTCGCGCGCAACACTGCTGGCCGGCGACACCGGCGACCAAGTGGGCGTGAATCCCCGAAACAGCTTCTGAGAAGCGGCTCCGGGAGCCTCATGCCGTCCCGACCGAACCGATTTTCGGCGCTCGCCGTCCCGCCAAACTGGCCCAGGGCCCTGCGGCCGAAGCCCGGCTCCTGGCAATCCTCCGAAAATTGGCGACGTGGCATGCCTGAGTTCTTTTCAATGGTGTTTCCAAGGGTCCCGAAGGGGCGAAATTTCATTCAAATCCGAGGGACGTCAATATTTCTTTCGGTTCAGTACGATTTTCTTTTGCTTTGAAGATATTAAAATGGTCTTGCTCTGCCTTGACTTCCGGTTCGCCAGTTCCAAAGTCTTTGTAGATGCAAGGAAATCCAACAATTCTACGCGAGCCAAGTTTCGTCGTATTGAGAGCGGAAAGCGACCGGCGCGAGGCGAAACGGCAAACCGGGAACCTCTGGCGAGACGGCGATGTTTGCGTTGAGTTGCGCGTTGGCGAGGAGGGGGTGCATATAGAACTCATCGGCCACCGGTCTCCGGTCACGCACGTGGAATTGCACTGGTCGCAAGCCATGCCCGTGGATGGGCTTTTCCTATCTGACCATTGGGAACGGAGTTACGGAGACCTCGGCTGGCGCGGCATGGAGCCGGATCGTCCCATGCCATGGTATTTTTTGCTGGCGCAGGGAGCGCGAACCTACGGGGCGGGTGTCAGGACCGGTTGCGCGGCGCTGTGTTGGTGGGACGCCGGTCCGCAGGCCGCGGTGCTGACGCTCGATGTCCGTTCCGGAGGCTTGGGGATCCGGTTGGGCGGCCGGAGGCTTCTCGCGGCGGAGGTCGTGGAAAGCGTCTCGAAAGAGGGTGAATCGGCCTTTCAATTCGCCCGGCGGTTTGCGCGCATGCTTTGCAGCGACCCATTGCTGCCGAAGGAGCCGGTATATGGGGCGAACAACTGGTACTACGCCTACGGGCAGAGTTCACAAGAGCAGATTCTTGCCGATACGGAGGAGACCTCCAGTCTCTGCTCCAACTCGCAAAACCGGCCCTTCTCGGTCATTGACATGGGTTGGGAAGATGTCGACTGCCGGGAAGGTTCGCACTGGAGGAGGGGTAATGCCCGGTTTCCGAACATGGCGGGCCTGGCAGACCGAATCAGGGATCTTGGCGCGCGTCCCGGCATCTGGTACCGGCCGCTGCTGGCGATGGAATCCGTGGATCCGCGGTGGACGCTGCCCTTTCGGAGGCCCCTGGTGGGTCCGGCCGAGACGGTGCTCGATCCGACTGTTCCCGACGTGCTCGAGCGAATTCGGGGAGACGTCGAGACGATGAAACGCTGGGGCTATGAGCTCATCAAACACGATTTCAGCACCTACGATGCGCTCGGCCGGTGGGGATTCGACATGGTCGATACGATCACCGACGGCGGTTGGGTCTTTCAGGACAGAACTCTCACCACCGCCGAGGTGTTTCTTCGCCTCTACCGAACGATTGGCGAGGCGGCGGGTGGGGCATTGGTCATGGGCTGCAACACGTTCGGGCATCTCTGCGCGGGAAACGTCCACCTCCAGAGGATCGGCGACGACACCAGCGGGCGGGAATGGGAACGCACGCGCAAAATGGGAGTGAACGCCTTGGGCTTTCGCGCCCATCAGCACGAGGCGTTCTTTCTCGCGGATGCCGATTGCGTGGGAATCACCGAGGCAATCCCCTGGGAGTTCAATCAGCGATGGCTCGAATTGGTGGCTGCCAGCGGCACCCCGCTCTTCGTGTCCGCGCAGGCCGGCACCCTCTCGGGGCCTCAGCGAGCGGCGCTTCGCGACGCTTTCACGCGGGCCTCCCACCCGCAGCCTCTGGCAGAGCCGCTGGATTGGATGCTCACAAGCTGCCCGGCCCGCTGGATCTGCGGGAGCAACATTCTCGAATGGGATTGGTTCAACGAAACCGCGCAAGCGGAGGCTGGCGAACCGGTCGGGGCGTAGCGGGAAAATCTCCGGCCGTTCCAAAGGAACTGCGCCAGCCGAGGAGGGCACAGCGGACTGCGACGCCACCAAGCTTCTCCATGCCGGGAGGCCACGGAAGAAAATCTCAGCGGCCTTGCGCCGCGTGATTTATCCGGAGAATTCGGAAGCGATAAGGGTAGCGTTGTGACCTCCGAACCCGAACGAGTTGGTCATGGCCACCCTGACTTTCGCCTGGCGCGCGGTGTTCGGGACGTAGTCGAGATCGCATTCAGGATCGGGGTGGTCCAGATTAATCGTGGGAGGCACGACCCCGTGTTTGATCGCCAGGGCGCAAGCCGCGAATTCGACCCCGCCGGCCGCGCCCAGCAGGTGACCGGTCATTGACTTGGTCGAGCTGATCATCGCTTTCTTTGCGCTCTCGCCGAGCGCCTGTTTGATCGCCTTGGTTTCACAGACGTCGCCGATTGGGGTCGAGGTACCATGCGCGTTGATGTAATCGATTTGATCCGGACGCACCTTGGCGTGCTTCATCGCGATGCGCATACATCGGGCGGCGCCCTCTCCCTCCGGCAGCGGCTGCGTCATGTGGTAGGCGTCGGCGCTCAGGCCGTATCCCGAAAGCTCGCAGTAGATGTGGGCGCCGCGCTTTTTCGCGTGGCTCAGTTCCTCGAGCACTACCAGACCAGCCCCCTCCCCCATAACGAATCCATCGCGATCCTTGTCGAAAGGCCGCGAAGCCCGTTCGGGCTCTTCATTGCGAAGGGAAAGCGCGCGCATCGCAGAAAAGCCGCCGATCCCCAACTCGGTAATCGTGGCTTCCGTGCCGCCGGCGACGAAACAATCTGCGTCGTCAAACTTGATCATCCGCCAAGCCTCCCCAATCGAATGGTTGGCCGTGGCGCAGGCGGTCACGATGGACATGTTCGGACCGCGCAGGTCGTATTCCATCGAGACCAATCCGCTCGCCATGTTGCTGATCATCATGGCGATGGTAAACGGGGACACCCGCGACGGACCCCGGTCGAACAGCCGCCGGCATTCCTCTTCCATGCTTTTTAACCCGCCGATCCCGCTGCCGACCATCACGCCGAACCTCTCGTGGTCCACGGCGTTCAGGTCGATCCCGGAATCGGCCAAAGCGGTTTTCGCGGCGGCCATCGCAAACTGCGCGAACCGATCCGCGCGCCGCGCGTCCTTGGGCGATTTGAAATACTTGGCCGGGTCGAATCCGCTTACCTCTCCGGCGATTTTGCAGTCGTAATTCGCAGAGTCGAAGACCTTGTAACGCGTGACGCCGCTGCGGCCTTCCGTCAGGTTTTTCCAGAAGGTGTCGAGGTCGTTTCCGACCGGACTCATGACACCGATTCCGGTGACGACTACTCTACGTTCACTCATCGAATTTTACCAGGCTCAATTGGCGAATCTCTAACTCAGCGGGTTGGCCGGTCGATTGGCAATCAAAAAGTTACTTTGTTCCCATTCCGACGCTTTGCACAACTTGAAAGAGTTTCCCTTCCGTTTTTATCGAAGGCGCGATGATGATTTCGGTTTCTTGAAATTCACGGATGGTCGCGGCGCCGACGTTGCCCATGCAGGTGGTAATGGCGCCGACCAGGTTCTGGCTGCCATCGTCCACCCCGGCCGGTCCAAAGAGGATTTGCCGGAGGCTGCCGGTTACCCCGACCTTGATGCGCGTGCCGCGCGGGAGGTTCGCGTGCGGGGTGGCCATTCCCCAATGGGTGCCCTTTCCCGGGGCTTCCTCCGCTTTGGCAAACGCGCTTCCGACCATCACGGCATCCGACCCGCAGGCCAGCGCCTTGCAGACGTCCCCCCCTTTGCTCATCCCGCCGTCGGTGATAATCGGGACATAGCGGCCGGTTTCCTTAAAATAGTGATCCCTGGCCGCGGCGCAGTCGACGGTCGCGGTCACCTGCGGAACGCCCAGGCCGAGCACCCCGCGCGAGGTGCAAGCCGCGCCCGGACCAACCCCGATGAGGACAGCGGCGACGCCGGTTTCCATGAGTTCCCGGGTGGCGTTGAAGGTCACCGTGTTGCCAACGATGACCGGCACTTTCATGGCGCGGCAGAAGCCTGCGAGGTCGAGCGTCTTGTACTCCGTGGAGATGTGGCGGACGGTGGAAACCGTGGACTGGACGACAAACACGTCCACGCCGGCCTCCTGGGCGATGGCCCCATAGCGTTCCGCCTTTTGAGGAATGGAGCTCACCGCTGAAATCACACCCGCTCGTTTGATCTCTTCGACTCGCCGCGCAATGAGTTCCTCGCGCACCGGTTCCTGGTACAATTTTTGTATGATCGAGGTGACCTTGTCCTTGCTCGCGGAGACGACCTCGGCCAGCGCCTCTTCGGCGTTCTCGTAGCGAGTCTGAACGCCTTCCAAATTGAGGACTCCGAGACCTCCCAGCTCGCCCATCATGATGGCGATCCTCACGTCGACCACCCCATCCATGGCGCTGGCGAGGATCGGAATATTCAGCTTGATCGGCTCGGCGTCGCGGCGGGGAAGACGAAACGCGATATCCACTTCGTTCGGGTTGATGGTCACGTTTCCCGGCACCAGCGCGATTTCGTCGAACCCATAAGTCACGCGCGCCTTGCGGTTCCTTCCAATCCACATTCCCATTTTAGTATACCTTTAGTCTTTCTCGTTCATTGAGGCTGCCGCAGCGGGGACAGCGTGGCAGGATCGCGGGTGTGCGATCCTCGAATTCCATCCCGCAAACGGCGCATCGAAGTCGGTATCGGCGGGAGCGATTTTCGCGAACTCGGCGAACCATCTCGTAGGCTATCCAAACCGTCAAAATCGCGGCAAGGAAAACCATCACATAGATAATCACCAGCCCGGCCAGATCGACCCGGATCATTGCTGACCTTCCTGCCTGACATCTGCTCCCCACACAAAGGTGGCCGTTCCCCATATCGGTTCGCCGTCTGCAGAGGAGGCCGCAAAGCGGCCGGCCGCCAGGTATCGTGACGCAGCCCGGTCGAGGTCCTCGTTGCCCGAGGATCGCTGAAGAAAAGAATACAGGGGCAAGCCGTCGGCCGATACCGCGAGGAGGAATTCCGCCGGCGCGAGGCCCTGGCGCTCCAAAGCGGCCGTGGAAGAAAATATAAAACTCTGCGGGGGGTTCCAGGAGCGTCCCTCCAAATCTCCTCCGAACCGCACCGCGGTGGGCACAGGCGGCTCGGGAGGCGGAGGCACCCGCGTTGCGGAGCCCGACAGCCGGACGGGAGCCGTTCCCAGATCAGGGGGCAGGAATTGCGAAAAAGGGGGGGCCGGCAACGGGGCGAGCGCCGGCACCTCTTCGTCGAAGCTCGCCACGTAAGCGGTCTCGGGAAGCTTCCAGGCCTTCTGCCCGATAATCTTCGTGGTGGAAAACAATGCCGGATCCGAGGCCGCGAGCATCGGCCCGATCTTCGCCGCTTCGGGAGAATTGGGAAGGAGAGCGTAGGCTACCGCCGAGTGCTCGCGGCTGCTTTCCGATCTTGGAAGAGTCGCCTGAAAAATAAAGAGGCAGGCGGCGTGAAGGAGAAAGGAGAGCACCAGCATAAGCGGCAGCGCCAGGTGCACGTTGTGACGGGAGGGCCATTCGAAAAGGTGAATCCGGAGTTTCAAAGCTCTTCGGCCTCCTCGGTCGTGGCCAGCACCACCGGAAAGCCCGCCTCCAGGGCGGCATTCATCGCGGCGCTGACATTCTCGTAGAGAGCGCGCTTGTCCGCTTTGATGATGATCGTCTGCGAGCGGCCTTTAATCTCCTGCAACGCCTTGCGCAACCCCGCAAGGCCGACTTCCTCGTTCTCAAAGAAAATGGCCGAAAGGGGAGGCGCCGTCACGCTGACGATGCGCGGGTTGCGCTGCGGCGAGAGCAGGAAAGGCGAACGGGGGGCCTCCACGGCAACACCCGGCTGCAAAAGGAACGTCTTGCTCAGCAAAAGGAAGAAAACGAGGACGAGTCCAAGGCCGAGCGCCGGAGCGAAAACGATCAGAACCGGGTGCGGAGCCGGAGAGCGCAGGAGTTTCACGGTGCGGGCGGAGTGCGCCCGCGGACCTCGTCGAGGATCGCGAGAATTTCAATGCCTGCCCTCTCCATATCGTGAACGATCGTGTTAACGCGTGCGGAAAGGTAGCTGTAGGCCACGAAGGCCGGTATGGCCACGGCGAGCGAGGCGATGGAGGTGAGAAGGCTTTGATAGACTCCATCCGCGATGTCGGTTGCTGCGGCGTAGCCGCTGTGCGCGGCGATCTCCTGGAAGGCCACCAGCAAGCCGAGCAGTGTCCCCAGTAACCCAAGCAACGGCGCCGTGTACGCGATGGTTGCAAGGAGTGGAAGATTCTTCTCGAGGCGCGGCACCTCCAGCTGACCGGCCTCCTGCGCGACCTCGCGCAACTCCGAGCGGGGCGCCCCATGGTGCAAAATGACCGCGTGAGCGACTCGCGCCACCGGTCCGGGCGTGCCCGCGCACTCTTCCAGCGCGCCCGCATAGTCTTCTTTTCGCAGCACGGTGGCCAGTCCCCGAAGCAAGTCGCCCACCGGGACCGACGCTCGGTGAAGATGCAAAAGTCTCTCAAAGAAAATTCCGGCGGCGGTGACGCTGCACAGAATGATGAGCCACATGAGCGGTCCCCCTTTTTGCACGAGATCCAACATTCCGGAAAGGCTTCAGAGAGGGATTCGATGCTGGTAGGTTCGTTTCAAGACCCGTAACTCATAAGCCTACCTGGGCATCTCCCGCCGCGCCAGAGCGGGCCGGGATGCCCCCACGGGCAAGGCGAGATTTGCCTCCGAAAGGTGTTCAACCACCAGTTGAAGCTTCTCGCGGACTCCCGGAACAAACCCGCGGTCCCGGTGCATGACGAGGAGACAAAGGTCGTCGCGATGAAAAAAGGTGATCGGGCCCTTCTCGGAATGGATGGTTACCGCGGGCACCGCGCCGACCCCCATCCGCGAGGAAGACTGCCGGATCGCCGCCAGCAATTCAAGCGCGTGAGCGCTCAGCGACACAAGATCGATCGATTCCGGCACATTGTAGGAGGCCAGAACCGCCGAGCCGTGCGCGAGCACGCACGACCTGATGCCAGGAAGCCCGCCGCACAGTTCCACGACACGTTCGAGCGACAGAAAGTCTTCGGTTAGGAACACCGCCTGCAGCGCATCCTGGTTAGAGATTTCCGCGGGAAATCCGGTCCCATCCTTCCTGAGGTGCTCGACCTCAACCAACACCGCTTCGTGCGCGGAAGGGCTCGGTGAAGATTCGCGGACGCTCAATTCGGCACCGTCGTCTCCCTGGGGGCTGGCATCCAGTCCGGGAGAACGCACCGCTGAGGAAAATTCGAAGGATGCGGCCGGTTTCGCGAATTCACCGGGTGAGAAATCCGGCGGTGGTCCAAGATCCGCGGGTGGTAAAACCGGCGCGCCGCCGTTGCCGCTCGCCGCGAGCGGGGTGGCGACATCGGGAGAGACAGAACTTGCGGGACCTTCGGCCTGCGCCGGCAAATCCGGGACTCGAGAGGAACCCGGGGCGCTCCTCTCCTCTTCGGGGGGAACCTCCGCGTAAGGGGGCGATGCTGAACTGTCCTCAGGTGGCGTCGAAGTGGACGGCACCAGGGGCGCAGCCGCCGCGTTCACCTCTTTCTCCCCATTCTTCGACGCCGCAGATCTTTCCGGTAACGCGCTCTCCCGGCTCTCGGGAGAATCGAGGCTCGAAATCTTCGTTTCCGGCTCGGGGTCCTTGGCCGGATGAAAAGGACCATCCGGGCGTGGCTCCTTGCCCTCGGGGAGCGCGGATTCATCCAAAGGCTCGCTCTTGTCGCTGAAATGATGGCCGAGCGCCAACGGACCGGCTGGCAACCTGATCCAGAAATCCGGAAGGGTTCCGCGCCGAATGTATTCCGGCGCAACCTCGGCAAGCCGCGAGAGCCGCAATTTCGGGGAGGGAGCGGCAAAAATCTCTTCGCAGGGAAGTTCGACGGAACGGCTCTCATCAAACTCCGGCAACCGGGCCGCCTCCGGAATCTGCAACACAATATGGGCCAGACCTAGCGAGATCGTCGCTGGAGGGCTTAAACGAAAGCGGTGGCAGGCGATTTGCGGCGCGACCGCATCCGAAACCGCCGCTTTGGAAATTTCTCGTTCTTTCACCGAGTTTTCGATTATCCGACAGTCTGCTATTCTGCAACAGTGGAACTCGATTTCAAATTCACGCCGGACGGTCTCATTCCGGCGATCGTGCAACAAGCTTCGGACGGAGCCGGGCCGGGCGGTCGCGTCCTGATGCTCGCCTGGATGAATCGCGACGCGCTCAAAAAGTCGCTCGAGACCGGATTCATGCATTACTGGAGCCGTTCGCGAAAAAAGCTCTGGCTCAAGGGCGAGACCAGCGGCCATAAACAGAAGATCAGCCGCTGGTTTGCGGACTGTGATCGCGACGTGCTCCTCTTTGAAGTCGAGCAAACCGGGGGAGCCTGTCACACGGGATATTTGAGCTGCTTTTTTCAAGAATTCGACCGGGGAGGCGGTCCCCTCCCGATTCGGGATCAGAAGTCCTTCGACGAGAACAGCGTGTATCAAAAAACATAACTCCGGGCGCTGCTGGCCCGCGTCGAGCGCGCCCAGAAGCCCCGGTGGACGCCGAGAAGACTCTTCCGAATGTTTGGACAATCTGACCACGCCCTTCCGCGCCGAAAGGCCCCGCGGAGCGGACATCCCGCGTTGCCGGCTGGCAAAGACTCTTTCGACGGTGGTTTCACTCCCTCGGCAGGCGGCCTTGAAGCTTAGGAACAAGGAGGAACAAAGCTCGAAGCGCGTTCCGCGGCTTTTTTCGCGATATCTTTTGAGGCCGTCCCCGCCGGTCTCAAATCTGCCTTTCCGCTGCTGGTACCTGGCCGGGATATTCTTTTTTGCCGGGCTCGGCCTTTACACCAGGCACAACGACTTTCCCTGCTACTATCACCCCGACGAACCGACCAAGGCGCGGCAGTTGATCACCGAGCGATTCAACTTCAACCATCCCCTGCTGCTTCTTCAAGCCACGCGGCTTTTCCGCGGGGCCGCGGGCGGCGCGCCGACGATGCAGCCGGTCACCGAGACCGGGCGCTGGGTGTCGGCCGCTTTTGCCGCCGGAGCAATAGCCTGTCTCAGCCTGCTGGCGGCCCACCTGTACGGGACCATGGCGGCCGCGTGCACGGGCGTCCTGCTTCTTGGAAGCTCGCATCTGTACGAACTGGCACACTACATGAAGGAGGATACCGCTCTCGCGTTCGGAATCGCGGCGTTCTTCTTGACCCTGACGCGAAGTTGGTTGCGGCCGACCCCGGCCAGGTTTGCTCTCCTCGGCGCAGCAGCCGCCCTAGCGGTCTCCGCCAAATACATCGGCGTGCTCGTCCTCCCGCTGGCCGGCGCGCCGATCTTTTGGTTCCCGGAAAACCGCCGCCGAAATGCGTTTATCGTCGGCGCGGTGTGCGGGCTGGCCCTGCTCGCCATCAATTTTCCGATGCTCGGCTCATTGACCGAGTTTTCCCAACACCTTCAGCGCGAAGTCGACTTCACCATCCACGGCCACAAAGGGCTCACGCGGTCCGTGCCGCACGGTGTCTACACGGCGGTGTTTACCGGCGCAACCAACCCCGTCATCTGGATTCTGCTCGGCTTCTACTACGCCAGGCTGCTCGGATATCGAAAAACCATTCATCCCGCGGAATGGGTTTTGGCCGTCTTCCCAATTCTCTACGTGCTGATCCTCTCCTTTTCCCCAAAGACCCACCATCGGTACTTTCTGCCCGACACTCTGCTCTTCTGCACTCTGGCAGTCTTTGGCCTCTTCTGTTTCAGGCTCCCGGGACCCGCCTTACTCACCCGCGCGATTCAAGTCGTCGCCTTTCTGGCGGCAGCCGGAATCTTTGGGGCGCGACTTGTCTCCGCCGATTCCGCGTTCACACAAGATACCCGCAAGCAACTCATTGCCTTCGTGCGGCAAAACGTTCCCGGCGACGCCATGATTGCGCAGGACCGCCGCGTCAATCTTCCGACGCGCACGGACCCGCGCCACGCCGATGCCTCCGGGTTTCTCGAGCAGACGGTTGTCGATGACGCCGCTGCTCTCCAGGGCGGCGGGCTCGAGGAATTGCGCGCGCAGGGCATTCGCTACGTTGCGGTTTCCGAAGGCGATTACGGCCGTTTCTTCCTGAAGACGCACAAACCCGCCGCGGAGGAAACCGATTACGCGCGGAAGAAAGCGTTCTACGAAAGACTCTTTCGGGAAGGCCAACTCCTCTGGCAATGCCCCGCGGGTGTTTTTCCCTACCTCCAACCCGAGCTTCGCCTCTACCAACTGCCGTAAAGTCCCTCAGGCCTCCCGGAAGCAGCTGGCCCGTAAATCCAACCGTTTTTCTCTTGGCGGCCTCGGGGCTTTATGCATAAAGTCGCGAGTTTGAATTCGCTTGGGCAATTTTTATTGGGGCTGGGGAGGATCCCTTCGATCCGCGCCGGCATCCCACCCTCAGAATCTTTTCCCGATTCATGAGCATCGAAGACCACGACGACCGGCCGGCCACGGAAACCATAACGATCACCGTCTCCGGACAATTTGTTGAACACGCGCGGCGCCTCGCAACGCTATTTGGCTACGGACCGGGCGAGCTTGGGGAGGCTCTTGAATCGCTCGCCGGGTGGTGGCTGCAGGCGCTCCACGAGGATGACGGGGGAGAATTGACCGCCGCTGCGGAGAGCCATTTTTGGCGCTCCGAGCTGGCCTGCAGTGAATTCGCGGAGCGTCTTCGGCAAAGAATCCCGGAGGCGACGATCGAGGTTCTCCGGGAACATCGGGGCTGGAGCGTGGAGGTTACGCCACCGGGAATGATCGATTCCGGCCAGGCGGTGGCTTGAAAGGGAGCCCTGCGCGTGACCTCGGCGCGGATGCTTGCTGTTGAGGCTTGTTCGCCGGGGCCGGGAGCGCAGTAGGATTTTACTCTTCGGAATGCCAGGCTCCCACCGATTCCGCGGCGACTTGCCAATTCTCCTGGCTTCGCACGATGACGACGCGCACAGAGGAATTCGAAGTGGCAATATCCGCGTCGGCCGGCGAAGCCTCGTTGAGCCGGTCATCCAGCTGCAACCCGAGACAGGCAAAAGGCTCGCCTGCCCGTTTGCGCACCAGCGGCTCGGTTTCCCCGATCACATCCGTAAAGACCAGCATATCGAGCCCGCCCAGGCTTGCGATCATTGATCCGATTCCGGACCGAAGGCGATGAATGAAAACGTCGAGGGCGAGCGAGGCGCGTCGATCGCCTTCGCGGGCTTTGGGAAAAATCACCCGCGTGTCGCCGGGAAGTCCGGACAGCCCGGCCAGGCCGGACTGCTTGTTGAGAACTTGCTCCAGAGCGTCCGGGGCAGTCCCCTGGCGCAAAAGATGCAGCATGATTCCGGGGTCTATCGCTCCCGCGCGCGTGCACATGGCTATCCCGTCAAGCGGCGTGAAGCCCATGGTCGTATCCAGGCACCGGATGCCCCGGACAGCCGCCAGCGAACATCCACCGCCTAGGTGGCAGAGGACCTGGCGCACGCCCTCGTCGCCCTGGCGGCCGATGATCTCCAATGCTCGCCGGCTTGCGTAACGATAGCTCGTGCCGTGAAACCCGTAGCGGACCAGGCCTTTTTCAAACCACTCATAGGGCCCGGCGTAGGTGGCCGCGGCCTCCGGCAGCGTCCGATGAAAGGCCGTGTCGAAGACCGCGAACTGCGGGACGGCGTCGCCGAAGATTTGGCGGCAGGCCCTGATCCCCGCGAGGTTTGACGGGTTGTGGAGCGGGGCGAGCTCGCAAAGATTCTCGATGGTCTTTTCCACGTTCCGGGTAACTCGCGCAGCGCTGCTGAACTCAAGGCCGCCATGCACGACCCGATGGCCCACGAGATCGATTTCCTGGGGCCCCTTCAGCACCGCGAAGCGGCCTTGCCAGGAAGCTTCGGCCAGAGCCTGAATTTTTTTCGATAACGACCAATCTCTTGGGACCGGCAACACTCCCTCGCCGGCCGGCGATTTGATCTGGGCAAGGAATTTGTCCTCCGGCTGGCCCGGGGTGGTGGAATTGATCGCCGCCTGCCAGAGGGGATCGGACGGGGCGCCAGGGTTCGGCGGGATCACGTAGAGCGTCGCCTTCTGACTGCCGGAGCCGGCGTTAAGGACAAGCACACGAGCCATATATTGCCATCGGGACCCGCCACGGGCCACCATCACGCTAGTGCGCCGGAATCATCGCGTAAAGGGCCATGTTCCGGTCAGTTTCCCCGCCGGCCGCGACGCGTTTCTTGACTTCCCTGTCACCTTGGCACCATCCTCTTACCTCTCCGCCCGGCGGGCACGACCCGCGGAGAATCCCGGACTTCTGCAACGCCTTTCAGCGCTTCCCTCCCGACTATGTATCAGCATCAGTTACATCAAAAAATCGCCCAGTGCGCCAAGCGGGAAGATTTCCCCGAGGAAGATGCCGGCATTCTTTTTCTTACCCGGTTTATCGCCAATGCCGCCGCCATAAAGGCCCTCTACGATGAACTCTATGCCTCCCACCTTAACGGGAGAGAGTGCTTTGATCGGCTGCTGGAGGCCATCACCAGGGCCTTCATTGAGCGGTCGGAAGCCATGAAAGACCGGGACGATCGAAAACAGGATCAGGGATATTGGTTCCTAAACAACGCCATCACGGGCATGAGCCTCTACGTCGATCGTTTCTGCGGCAACCTCTCGGGGATGGAATCGGAGCTGGATTATTTGAACCGACTCGGCGTGAATCTTGTTCATCTGGTGCCGCTCTTTGCGAGCCCTGCCGGCGAGAGCGACGGCGGCTATGCCGTTTCCGACTATCGCGTGGTGGATCCGCGTTTCGGGAACCTTGGCGACCTCCAGCGCCTCCAGCAGCGGATGAGCGAAAGAGAAATGTTCCTCATGCTGGACATCGTGCTCAACCACACCTCCCATCATCATGAGTGGGCCCAAAAAGCCAAGGGCGGTGACGCGCGCTGCCAGGACTACTATTACATGTATCCCGACCGGGAGATGCCGGACGCCTTCGAACGAAGCATCCGGAAATATTCCCCGAATCCTCCCCCGGCAACTTCACCTATTGCCAGGAAATCGGGAAGTGGGTGATGACCGTCTTCCACAACTACAATGGGATTCGAACTACACCAACCCGGCCGTGTTCCTCGAGATGCTCGAGACGGTGTTCTTTTACGGAAATCTCGGGGTTGACGTCCTGCGCATCGACGCGCCGGCCTTTATCTGGAAGCAGGCGGGTACCAAGTTGCCAGAACTTGCCGCAAGCGCACACCATCTTGCGGCTCATTAAGCAATGCGTGCAGGTGGCCATGCCCGGCATGGCCATTCTCGGCGAGGCCATCGTCGCGCCCAAGGAGGTCATGAAGCACTTTGGTTCCGGGCTTTTCACCGCGCGGGAATGCGATCTCGCGTACAATGCGACGCACATGGCGCTGCAAATGGGATGCCCTGGCTACGGGAGATACCCGCGTAATGCTCGCCGCCAGCATGAAATCCTACAAAAACCCTACGGCACTTCCTGGATCACCTACACCCGCTGCCACGATGATATCGGGCTTGGCTACGACGACTAGAGGGTGTCATGAACTTTGATGGAAGATGGAGTTAAGCATGAGGATAAGGAACGCGAGCCAGTGCAGACCTGCCAACGAGGAGGGAAGCCGCTCATAGTCTTTGGCGAGCCGGCGGAAGCGGACGGCCCAAGCGAAGGAACGCTCAACCACCCATCGCCTGGGCAAAAGGACAAACCCCTTCTTGGCTTCTTCGAGTTTGACTACGATCAGACGAATGCCCCGCTTGGCTGCTTGCTCGGCGGGTTCTTCTCCGGTGTAGCCTTGATCGACAAAAGCGACTTCGACACTCTCGCCCGTAGCCTGCTGCACCTCTTCGACCAGGTCGGCGACTTGGGCGCGCTCTTGCTCGTTAGCTGCCGTGACTTTCAAGGCCAACAGATGACCCAGAGTATCGACTGCGGCATGAACCTTGGAACCCTTTTTGCGCTTATGGCCGTCGTTTCAACTGTCCGTCGACCGGATCGTCATGATGCAGGCGCATAGCTTTCTACTCGGCGGGATTCCCATGCTACTGCGAACGCTCGAAAACCGGCGCGTCTACTGTCTCTTCAACTTTAGTGCCGGAAGGCAGCTGGTAACCTGGTTCCTCTTCAAGGAACACGGAACCGTCCCCCGGCACCTCCTTGATTACTGGAGGGAGCAGGAATATTCGGTGGGCCACGATCACGAATACATGGCTCTGGAACCGTATCAGTTCGCGATTTTGGAGCCGGTTTAGCCGGCTGCCGCCCCAAGGCGCGCTTCTCTACGCCGCGGAAATGTTTCGCAGCCGTCCCGCGAGGACCAGGCCCTTTTCACTCGAGCAAGCCTCCGCGAATCCGCCGCTTACGGATGCCCGCAGCCGCCATTTGCGAGCGGGCGGCCCAGAAACCACGCTTCCATTCCGCGAAGCCGTTCTGGCGATCGCCATTCACTTTCTTGCGAAGCGCGTGCTCCTCCTCGATGATTTTCTCGCAATCGTAAGCGAACGACCGCACTCCCCAGGCGTAGCCGGCTTGGAACTCCGCGTTCTGGTTTCCGCGAGCGTTCGCCTTGTCGGATTTCCCGTAGAGCTTGAAGTGGTGTTCTCCCACGCGATCGGGATTCATTTCATGGATCTTCCAGAACCCGGCGAATGGCCAATCGCTGGAGCGAAGTCTCCAGTGCCCCGAACGGCAAACGCCGGCAGATCTTGCCTTCTGCCGATCGGAAGTTGGCTGCCCCATGGGCAAAGGGCTCGCGCCCCGCGGGAGTAACGGCGGGCGGCGGCCTTCATCTGTCGGAAAAAATCATGGAAATTTTGCGGGTGAGCTTCCTAAGGGCGTCGCGCCGGTGAGCCAGCCGGGCGCGCGCGTAGCCGGGAGGCCGCGGTCAAAAGCTAATCGCCTGCAAGAACTTTTGCGCTCGCTGACACGTCCCGGATGCCGCTGCACGCCAAGCTGCCATCGCTGCGTGATCGGTTGCCCATATGACTACTGACTTATACGAAAGATGCCGCGGAACTTGCATTTCGAGCTGCGATATTAAGGCTCTCCGGCGGCATAGAGCTGGAGCCATCAGCGCGAGGGCCGGATTAGCCCGCGGCTTCTTTGGAGACGCTTCGAAGACGTTTCGTCCAAGGGACGCTCTTACGGAAAGCGCTTCCTTCGAAACCGCTGTGATGCGGGCCGCAACCCCGGCATGGAAACATAGCCTGCAGGATCAACGCTGGGCGCGCGCGGCTGTAACAGACACGAAAATCGCCGGCCCTAAAGCTTTTCCTACGCTCGTTTCTCCGACCTTTTGCGAGAGGCGTGTGTTCGCAGTTTCGAGCAGGATCCGATCGACCGTGGTCGGCTCGGCATTCACGGCGCCGGCAAGTCTCTCGAATCTGACGATGACCAGTAACAGCGTCGGGAACATGACCGGAATCGAACGTCACAAATCTCAACCTCACCTCCAGTCTCGCGCACTACGAGATGGACGCCGGCAAGAACTTCACCAAACCGTGTGCCATCAATCTCGGCTTTCGCTACCAACGGGAGTAATCCGCCGTTCGGCCATCGCTGGCGCCAAACCGCCGCGAAGCCCTCACCCACGCTTCGATTGCCCGTTCGGGATGCCGATGCCTCCTCTGTTGGTTTCTACCCTCTTTAGACTTCCGCGGGCCTGACCCAGACGGACATCAATTTGGTCTCGACCGGGCCATATTCGCTCATTTGAGCGACGTCGGCGGCGTCCCGGCCGTAGGCGATCACAATGCGGTTGCCGCGAGGCGCTTCTTGCATCGCGTCGAACGTATACCAGCGCTCGCCGACGAACGCCTCGAACCAGGCGTGCAGATCCATGGGATCAAGCAGATGGAGATAGCCGACCACAATCCGCGCAGGGATCCTCAGCGCCCGGCAGAGCGCAATCGCCAAATGAGAAAAATCCCGGCGGACCCCGGCTCGCTTCCTGGCCGTGTCCATGGCGGAAGTCGACTCCGTGCTGGACCCGTATTTATATTTCAGCTTCCGATGGATCCAGGCCCGGATCGCCTCCGCCTGCTGATAACCGGGCTTCGCCTTGCCGGCAATCGACGTCGCCATCTTCAAAAACTTGTCGGATTCGCAGTAGCGGCTGGGCAGCAAATACGGCAGGGCATCCTCGGGCAGGTTCAGGACGAGCGTGAAACCGGCATCGGGATTGACGGCGATCTCCTCCGGCGTTTCCACGGTGCAGGTGCTGGTGATGGCCGAGCGCCCCGCGGGAAAGGACGGCGCGCTGGGCGACGTTTCCGAAAGGGTCTTTAAAGTCCCGAAGCGGGATATCCGGTCGTACAGTGATCTGGCTGGCCTTCACTTGCTGCCCGAGCCCGTGACTGAGGTTGCGGCATCAGGATAACGGGCGACTCGGCGGCGGCCTCGACATTCATAGTACACCCGGTGGTCAAAATCATGACGCTAGGTAGTAGAGGACGTGCGCAGGTCAAAGCGGATTTCCTCCCGATCCCGGCGTGGATCTCCTGCGCCAGAGTGGGAAAAAACTGCGGGCCCAGGTGCAATTCGTCTTGTGCCCGCGCAAAATTTCCTTTGACACCTTTCGTCATTTTGCCGTCCGTTGCCTCAAGGAGGCGCGATGCTTTGCGGGGATCGTGGCGCTGGCGAGAACAACGGAAAGATGATGGAGACTGCGAATTCTAGCGAAAGCCCTCGGCCTGAAGCCGCAGAGAGTCCCGAAGCGATGCCCGAGGCCGAGGGGCGCGGAGGGCCCGAAAGCCGCCCCGCGAACGATCTTCTCGAGCGGCGTGTAGCCGACCTCAGCGAGTCCCTCGCCACCGCGCGCGCCGTTCTCCAATCGACGGCGGATGGGATACTGGTCAGCGATGAGAACGGTATGGTCAGCGATTTTAACGCCAACTACCTCGACCTGTGGAAAGTGCCCGCTACCAACCTCAGGGGGACGCCAACAAGTCACCTCTGGGCGCTCATGAGTTCAACCGCCGCCAACCCTCGGCAATTTTCCGCTCGCCTGGCGGACATCGTCGCCGGCACCGACGATAGCTTTGATATCCTGGAACTCGCCGACCGGCGCATTCTTGAAAGCTACTCAAAAGTCCTCCTCATCGGCGGTCGCAACCAGGGACGCGTGTTCAGCTTCCGGGACGTTACGGAGCGCCACTTGTCGGAAATGGCGTCGCGTCAGCTCGCAGGAATCGTCGCCTCCTCCGAGGACGCGATCATCGGAAAGGACCTGGGCAGCATCATTACGAGCTGGAATGCAGGCGCCGAGCGCATCTTTGGCTATAGGGCGGCGGAAATGATCGGCACCTCCATCATGCGCTTAATCCCCGCGAATCGGCGGCAGGAAGAGGTCACGATCCTCTCCCGGATCCGCAGCGGAGAGCGCCTGGACCATTTCGAAACTGTTCGCCTGGCCAAAGACGGGCGCGAACTCAACGTCTCCATCACGGTATCGCCGATCAAGGACTCCGCCGGCCACGTGGTCGGGGCGTCGAAAGTGGCTCGCGACATTACCGAGAAGAAAAGGGTCGAGCAGTCGCTCAAGGAAGCGAACGAAAACTCCGAGATTGCCAACCGCGCGCGTTTGCAACTCCTGGAAAGCGAACGGGCGGCGCGCGCCGAAGCGGAGCGAGCCAACCGGATCAAGGACGAGTTTTTGGCCACCCTGAGCCACGAACTCCGCACGCCCCTCAATGCGGTCCTGGGCTGGTCGAACCTGCTGCAAATAGAGAGCCCCAAGCCCGAAGATCTCAAGCAGGGACTCGAAGCCATCGAACGAAACGCCCGGGTCCAGGCGCAGATCATCGAAGACCTTCTCGACATGAGCCGAATCATGTCCGGCAAGGTCCGGCTCGACGTCCAGCGCGCGGATCTCCACGCAATCCTTTGCGAGTCGGTCAGGACGGTGCGCGCCGCGGCCGACGCGAAAGACATTCATTTCACGTGCGTCATGGATCCGCTCAAGGAGAAGTTCTCAGGCGATCCCGAGCGCCTCCAGCAGGTCTTTTGGAATCTCCTGAACAACGCGGTCAAATTCACTCCAAAAAATGGACGAGTTGCCGTGTTCCTCAAACGCGGCGTCTCCGACGTCGAAGTCAGGATCAGCGATACGGGACAGGGCATTTCGCCGGAATTCCTTCCCTTTATCTTCAATCGCTTTCAGCAAGCGGACGCGACGACGACGCGGCGTCACGGCGGCTTGGGATTGGGACTGGCGATCGTCAAGCAGCTTGTCGAACTTCATGGCGGAGAAATCCACGTCGCCAGCGAGGGAGTTGGGAAAGGGGCTGCCTTCACCGTCCGCTTTCCTCTTTCGGCAGCCTATCGCGCAGACGATGGCGGCAGCCAAGTGTCCGCCGTCACGACGCGGGAAAGCCTGCCGTTGCCAAATATCTCCCTCGCCGGTTCGCGGATTCTCGTGGTGGACGACGAGGTCGATGCGCGCGAATTGGTGAAGAAAGTGCTCGAGCTTGCAGGAGCGAGCGTTTCGAGCGCGGATTCCGTGTCCGCCGCGCTCAACCATATCCTCACCGCGCGACCGGATGTGCTGGTGTGCGACATCGCCATGCCCGAGGAAGACGGCTATGCCCTCATCCGGCAATTGCGGGATCTCGAACGGGACCAGAAGGATATCGTGCCGGCAGTCGCCCTCACAGCCTACGCGGGATCGGAGGATCGCACCAAGGCGATCCGTTCCGGATTCCAGGATCACCTGGCGAAACCCGTAGAGCCCGCCGAGCTTCTGGCTGTCGTCAGCAATCTGGCAGGACGACGAGAACCGGCGGCCTCCCCCGAATAGCCGGGATTCTTCCGCTTGGCCCACGCCAGCCCGACAGGAAGACGCCGGTTCAGTTACGAAGCAGGGGTGGTCCGGCGCCTGGACAATGCTCAGGGGCTCCGGCGTTCGCCTACCCTTCGCGAAAGACTTCTTGCTAAGTCGAAAACAATCTTGCCGCGGACTTCGCTCGTGGAAGGAGCCGGGTTGCAGGCAAAGCTCATTTCCAGCCTTTGAAAATTCCCCGATTTCAAGTCCTCGAATCCGCCATCGTGAGGTTCGACGGATTGAGGAATGGGGATAGCAATCTCTCGGGAGCCTTGAAGGAACCTTGCTCGGTCTTGAGGTGAGCGCGGTCAGCGTGCGCTCGTAGCTATACTTCGCGAACGCTCATCCCAAACGGTGTTCCATGGTGAGGGTTTTGAAGGTGAGCGGAACGCGAGCTTCTCCCGCCCGTGGGGAGCCGGTGAAACCGCCAAGATCGCCAAAAAAAATCGCGAGCCGCAAGCAGATCATCCGCAAGATTTTCTCGCATCCTTCCGGAAATCAGAAAAACCTGTCGATACCCATGGAATCCGAAAATCTCGATATTGAAAGTATTACCGAAGCCCGGCGCCAGGCGATCGAACGAACGATCGAGCCGATTGCGACCGAAAAGCTAAGGGCCCTCGGAGAGAAACTCTTTCCGGCGCTGGACCATCCCTGGCGGCAGGTATTTTTTGATTTTCTCGATCAACACGCGCAAACGACCGTTTACCATGCCGCGACAAATGAGGGAGCGGAAATTATCTACAGCCCCGAAGTCGAAAAGGGATTGTGGTTCACGCGCGGGGGAGGCGTCGGCCCATTGCAAGCCAAGAGGCTCCAAATCCTGAAGGAAGCCGTACAAAGGCGGTAACCTCCGCTTCGCCAAAGGAAAACAATCTCTCAGGTGCGGGCGAGAGAGGACTCGAGGTAGGAACGCCGTTTCCTTCGCTCCGACGCGGCAACGATCACCAGGACCAAGGTCGCCAGGGCGGTCAGGATCAAGGGCGACACATGAGCGGCGAGCGGCACGAAAAGGCCCAGCAGGACAATTCCGGACAAATGCGACCATGGAAGCGTGCCGGATATCGTCCATCGGAACAGCATGTTGCCGGCCAGGAAAATCGCCCCGCTCGCCAGGACGGCGATCATCG
The DNA here is from genome assembly GCA_963816855.1 of uncultured Verrucomicrobiae bacterium. Classification (GTDB taxonomy): domain Bacteria; phylum Verrucomicrobiota; class Verrucomicrobiia; order Chthoniobacterales; family Terrimicrobiaceae; genus DASTFP01. The sequence continues at coordinate 118,863 of CAWFMA010000003.1, forward strand.
TTTTGGCGTCCGGGTGCCCGAGCGGATGGGCCAACACGAATTCGTCCGCGACGGCCGAAACGATGATTCCTGCGACAATGAGCAGGTGAACATAGGTATACGAGAGGCGCGCCAGTTTCCCCGGATCCTGCGAACGCGAGATCGTCTCGCTCGCCGCTTCGGCGCTCGTGTCGAAATAGAGCCACCACATCGCGATGCTGCCGGCAAAGGAAACGCCAAACGCGAAGAACATCGGCAGCGTCCACTCCAGGCCGCTGAAGGTCGCGCCGGTCACCAGAATGGATTCACCGAGGGCGATGATCACAAAAAGGGCGCACCGTTCCGCCAAATGACCGCCTTCGACATCCCAGTCGCTCGTCGTTGACCGCCCGAGTCCCGGAACCCAGAAGCCCAGGGATGGCGAAACATAGTCCAGGGCAAGCGCCAGCGCCCAGAGCGCCGGCCGCACAGCGTGATCCGCAAAAGCTCCGCAGATCCAGAACACCCCCCAAGAAGGAGCCAGGCAAGGATACGTTGAAAATTGCGGACCATTCCCACGTGACCCTTGACCGCCCGGAGGAAGAATGCCGTGCGTCCGACCTGGATTGTCGTATAGGCGAAGGCAAAGGCGACCGCTCGCGATTCGAAGGCCATCGGCAGAGCAGACGACATCACCACACCGGCTAGCATGATCGACAGGAGCAGAAACCGAACCGGCACTCTTTCGGGATCGAGCCAGTTTGTTACCCAGGAGGTGTAAATCCACACCCACCACACCGCCAGCATAAGAAGCAAGGTCTGCAAGGCCCCCGCAGGCGAAAAGTGGTGCATCAGCAGATGCGACAACTGGGTCACCGCAAAAACGAAGACGAGATCGAAAAACAACTCAATAAAGGTGACCTTGCTATGCGCGTGCGGGCTGCGGGAACGCAAGAGACCGTTGCCCGAATGGGCTCCGGCAGCGGGAGGGGTATCGGAAGACATGGCGGCGATGGCGGTTACTGAAGCTCAGCAAGGGCCGGGCTGGCAATCCGTATAGACAAACTTCCTGGCGCGCAAAACCCTGCTCTCTGCCGAACACCATAATCGAAAGCGGATCCCTGGACCGATCCGAAACGATGCTATTTGGCTCTTGAAGTTACGCCTCGCGCAATGAATGTAACGCCTTCTGTGTCCGCGAATCTTTCGTTTTTCCGATGGCTGTCCTTCGCCCTCCTGCTTCTCGTAAGCCGAATTTCCGCGAACGCCGGGACACCCATGGAGGCGCAGATTGCGCGTTTGCAAAAGGAATCCCCGGACTCGCCGGAACGGATGCAGATGCTCCGCGTTCAGATCCTTCTGGATCGCGCAAACTTTCGGCCGGGGAAAATCGACGGTCTTGGCGGGGAATTCACTCAAAAAGCGGCGGATCGCTATTCCCGGGCTAATAATCTCCCCGAGGGAGCCCTGCTCGATGTCTCGGGCATCTCGAATCCTTATCGCGAATACACGGCGACGAAAGAAGACTTGGCATGGATCGGCCCGCAAGCATCGACCCCTCCCGAGCAGGAAAAGCTTAAAGCCCTGCTTTATGAAGACCTCTGGGAACTGGTGGCGGAAAGATTCCACTGCGATCTCGCTTTTCTCCACGAGTTGAATCCGAATATTTCGGACCGCGCGCTGGGCGCCGGGACCATTTTTCGGGTGCCCGATGTCACGGAATTTCAGATAGCGGAAGTGGCCGCGCTCGAGAAACGGCTCCGCGAAGAGGAAAAGGCCAAGAAAGCCGCCAAGGAGCAGGCGGCGGCGACCCCCTCCCCCTCACCTCAAACGCTGGGCGAGGCTCCCTCTCCAACCCCAGCTTCGCCAGCCCGTCGTCTGACGCTTCTTCGAAAAGAGCGGCTGATTGAACTCTACGAAAACGACCGGTTGGCCGCCTGCTTCCCTTGCACGCCAGGTTCGCGTCAGGTCCCTGTTCCGACCGGCACGTGGAAGATCACCGCAAATATTCTCATGCCGCAATTCCGATGGGACAAATCTGTCCTCGAAAGCGGAGTCCGCAGCGAGAATGCCTATAACTTGCCGCCCGGACCGAACAACCCGGTGGGAATTGTTTGGATGGCGATCAATCGGCCCAGCGTCGGCATGCACGGAACACCGACGCCGGACCGGATCGGCCGAAATGAAAGCCATGGCTGCATCCGGATGGCAAATTGGGACGCCTTCGTACTCAGCCAACTGGTTACCAAGGGCACACCCGTCGAGGTAAAATAGGCGGCCCCAGCCTTACGCCGATCGGAGTTGCGGTCCGTAAACGGTCACTTGCAAATGAAACCCAGCCGCTTGCAGCTGCTGCGAATTCCTGGCGGCCCGGTGGTGAGGAAATCACCCAGGTTCTCGAAAAATCGGCTGCTTCGCTTGACCTGGGCCGGGCGAGACTTCCGGTTCATCACTCCAGATCCGCTCTGCTTGAAGCGTCCAGTTTGCTGCCGTTGAGAGCAACGAGCCCGATGAAGGCGGCGCTGATGATAATCAGACACAGAAGGATGGAGAATACGATGACGACTGGATTTTTCATAGGGAGTGGACTATTACCTCAAATTGCGGCCTCTGCAAAGCTTGCTGGAAGCCTTGACCCTGCCGTGATGGTGCGAACGGTATTCAAGGCATCGGCCGACCGAAACACCCTTGGTCGGCCCCCCTTCACGTGAGCGAGACCCTTTTGGAAGATACTCCGGCTGGCTGCAACGCTTGTCCGGACACCTTGTATCACTCGGCGTCGATGAAAGCCTTGATTATTTTGCCGGTTTGCTCTCTTTGAGAAAAGGGGCAAATAGGTCCATCGGGATCGGCAAGAATGTCGTCGTGTTATGCTCGCTCGAAATCTCCTTCATTGTTTGTAGGTAACGCAGTTGCAGTGCGATCGGCTGCTCGGATATCATTCTCGCCGCCTGCACCAGCTTTTCCGCGGCCTGGAACTCACCCTCCGCGTTGATGACCTTCGCTCGGCGTTCGCGCTCGGTCTCAGCCTGTCCAGCCATGGCGCGCTTCATCGTGTCCGGCAACATCACATCCTTGACTTCAACGGCTGTGACTTTTACTCCCCAAGGTTCGGTTTGCCGGTCAATAATCTCCTGGAGACGCTGGTTGATTTTTTCGCGTTGGGAAAGCAGTTCATCCAATTCGGCCTGCCCAATAACACTGCGCAACGTGGTTTGAGCGATCAACGAAGTCGCTTTCAGGAAGTTTTCCACCTTGATGATGGCGGCCTCCGGATCGACGACACGAAAATAGACCACAGCATCCACGGTGACGGGCACATTGTCGCGCGTCATCATTTCCTGTTGGGGGACATTGATCGTGATTACGCGCAAGTCCACTTTCACAATGCGATCCACTATGGGGATGAGAAAGATTAGTCCGGGCCCCTTGGCTCGCAGCAATTTACCCAGTCGGAAGATTATCCCTCGCTCGTACTCGCGAAGGATACGGACCATTTGCGAAAGAATGATTGCTCCAAGGACGATGATCGGGATCGCCCACATGATCAGTCCTGCCAATGCTTCAAATGATTGCATGTGTGAGTTCTCCTTATGTCTTTGGCCGCACTTTCAAGGTCAACCCTAGCACGGCGGATATCTCCACAGGCTTTCCCTGCTCGACCGGGGTGTCGCTCACCGCGTTCCAGTACTCGCCCTCAACGAAAACTTTTCCGCCGCCCGCGTCGATTGGCGTGAACGCGGCCACCGTCTTTCCGAGCATCGTTTCTTTACCAACCTTTATCGGCAAATACTGCGCTCGTATTCCCTTGCCTACAACAAATGCGAAGAAAAGCGTCGTCATGATCGTTGCCGGAATAATGTAAGCGAGCGACAAGCGAAACAGAGGATCGTCTCGGTCAAACAACATCAGCGAGCCGATCAAAAACGCCATTATCCCGCCCACCGTCAACACGCCGTGGCTGGGCGCGAACGCGTCGAACACGAACAGCGCAAAGGCGAGTCCAATCAAGGTCAGACCCGTCACATTGATCGGCAGAATTGCTGCCATGTACAGCACGAGCACCAGCGCAATCACCCCCACTACCCCGGGCAGGATTGCGCCAGGGGTGCTGAGTTCGCCGATGATTCCGTAGATTGCTACAAGCATCAGAACAAACATCACCTCGGGCCGCCACAGCAATTGAAAGATCTGCTCACTCGCAGATGTCGCGATTTCAATGACCTCGGCACCAGTGGTCTTGAGCTCTTTGCCCTCGACAAGGCGTCCGTCCAACTGCTGTTGCAAATTCGACAAATCCTTTGCGATGATTTCAATGACTTTCAATTCAAGCGCCTTGTCCGCCGGAATCGAGGCGCTCTCGCGTACGGCTGACTTCGCCCATTCGACGTTGCGATTGCGTTTGGCCGCAATCGCTTCGATGTAGCTCACCGAAAAATTTTCGAGCTTTTGCTTCATTATATCGTCGGGTTTTTGACTGTCGCCGCTCGGGATACCACCAATCATCACGGGATGCGCGGCACCAATCGTCGTCGCCGGCGCCATCGCGGCGACGCTCGCCGCGAGCGTGATGAAGCATCCAGCACTCGTCGCAGTCGCGCCTGTCGGGGCGACATAGACGACGACGGGAACCGGCGACGCCAATAGTTTCTGGACGATCACTTGCGTTGACTCAAGCAATCCACCGGGGGTGTTGAGCTGAATGATGAGGCACTGGGCATTCTGCGACTGCGCTTCATCAATACTACGCGAAATGTAACTCGCCGTGGCCGGACCGATCGCGCTGTTGATTTTGATGAGGCAAACTTTCTCGCCGGAAGCGCACGCCAGAAAAACCGTGAACCACAAAGCTAGGCATGTAACCGTAGCTTTCATACCACCACTAACCGCATGGGCTGTATTTATCAGTATCCCCCGACTAGACGGCCTCCGGGAAAAGCCGAGTGAGACAACACTTCGGGACACTGGCAGTTAATTTGTCTACCCGTGTTATCGACGCATAATGATGTCTTGTCCAGTAGTGAAACAAGGCCGCTCAACCCGATGCCGCGTACGCGGGTACAGCAAGCGTTACTTGCAAGACGGTTGCAACAAGTCGCTCCCTGATCCCGCGCGCGCGGGGGTAGCAAGCGAATTGAGGATTGCCGAACGCCTCCAGCGTCATTGCTGCGTAATAGGGAAAAGAATTCTTTTCCCACCAGCACCAAGCGAGAGGGGGGCATGGTTTCCGCCGGGGGCCGCTCTTCCCCATCTAGTGCCTATGGACCCATGGAAGCGCGTCTGTTCTAGGACGCATGAACTGCAAGCAACTTGCAGGAAGCTGTGCAGGGCGGCATCCCATGGACCCATGTTCGCAAGGCGTCGCGGACTTGTCATCGCGCCGGGGTTGCTCCACGTTGGCGGGCATGGCCAAGCAAGCCCTCTCCCCAAACAGCGACACTGCCGAAATCCGGCAAGCAAATCGAGCGATGCGTCATCTGAACATTTCAGGTCGCCGAGAGCCTGGGCTGGGCGAGTTTCGACAGTGGGAGGATCTCCTGCGGGTCGGAGATTGATCGCGGCTTTCTTCACTCACGGTACAATTCACTACTCCATCGATTCCATGCAGACTGATGCCCCAGATGCCGTAATTCCCTCCATACCCGATCCGGCGCTCTGCCCCAGGCTTTTGGCCAACAATCTGCCATTCCAATGGACAAAGCCCTACGGCGGATCCTCATCCAAGCGTGCCAGCAAAGGCTCACGGAAGTTCTCTATCGCTTGAGGGGGGCGCGCCGCCCGAAAATCATCATGCGGTCCGCTCAGCGGCAGAGATGTTCTGCCAAGGATCATCGTCCTCGTCGCTGTTGGATTTTCCTTTGACTATAACTTATGACTAGTGTGATTCCTGTAATTTAAATGTCCAAAATGTCAGGTAAGTCATTGAACATCAACAGTCCATCCAGAACCAGGAGGGTTCGACGATGCGAGATAAGTTTTGGGCGATAGCGCTCAGCGCGGTAAATGACTCCATCGTAGCCGTCTTGGGGTGTTCTTGCTCTCCAGTCATCTGGCGAGAACACCAAGGCAGTGTAATTCTTCGCGCAAGGCGGAGCCGGTGAAGACACAATTCGAAGGGACAGAGCGTTGCAACTGCTCACGTCCGAGAGTGTCATCTATCGACCGCCGTTTGCAGTGCTCCAGTTCTGTGTAAGCACCTTAAGCAGTCAGCCATTTGCTGGTTCGCTCAGACTAATCCTCGGTTAACCTTCGCCAGTTCGCGTCTGACTTCTCGATGTTGCTGTCGATATTATTCTTAAAAATCTCCAACGCGCTCTCGTTGCCACAGAGGTAAAGCTTACCCTTGTAGATAACGAAATCGCCTGGACCTTCGAAGTCGTCCAGTGCCCCTTTAAGTACCCCGTAGGCGCAAAATCCGCCATACTGCGGAGCATACCTTGCAGGATCTTTGTCAAAATCGGCTTTATCCGATGCCGAGGCAAATAAGTATCTGGCGCCCCCATAGGTGCTCTCGAGCGCCGAATTCCCTTTGATCGGCTTTCCTTGCTCGAAGTACCCGACCGCATCATGCCCCTTCAACATAACTCCATTACCATCTATGTTTACTTTGGCGGACTCACTTCCTTTCGCCTTATTCGGCTCATTGCTCTGAGCGAGAAGGACTGGCTTACTTAGTGCCGCGAGGACAACCACTGCTGCAACGGAGACCCGCAGTTATAGAGTGTAGAAATCTTTTCATAATCTGACTGCCGAAAACGGCGTTTATACGACCCTCCTTCAATTGGTGTTCTTACTCCCTCCTAGAGCAAGTCTTGCACACATCGTCTAGACAAGCGCCGAACGAAAATCACTCGACAGCCTTGTCGGCTCTGCACCAAAATAGAGCGCCAGATAAGGGAATCGAACGAATAGACGTTCGAGGGAACTCTCGTGGTCGAAATTACACGAAATTCGATCTGAACGCAAAGAGATTCTGAGTGTCGTCGCACACTGTTGAGGCTCGATCCACCCGCTCGAAGATCAGGTTTGATCGCCTACGAAAGAACATTACAGAGCCGCTTGCTACGCTTAAGGCGATTAACAATTGCTAGCGGTTCGATAAGCGCATCATCTAGGAATCGCGTCCAGAACTTTTAGTCGGAGGCGCTGAGCGGATAGGTTCGCTGGATCTGCCAGAAGCGCGTTATCGACCGCGGTCAGCGCAAGTTCGGGAAGATGTTGTCCTAGCAGCATCTCGCCGGCGCGCATGCAGACAACACTGTCTTTCGGGAGCCTCGCCAAACCGAATGAGCGAAGAAAGTCAGCGCGCTTCGAGTCGGTTTCAAACACTGCCAACGCGATATGAAGCAATGGGTTATCGGGGAGGAAAACTAAAGCGTTTCGGACCCATTCTTCGCTGACATTTGGATTCGTGAGAAGGGTGTTGTCCACCCACTCGGCAACTTTGACGTCGCTCGCCGGAGAGACCGTTCGATCGCCTCCGGTGCTAAAAAACCATCGTATGAAGCGCGGGCTGGGACCAAAGCCTTGTGCCAAATCCTTCAATCCCTTTGTCAGCTTCGATCTGCTTTCTTCGTTGACTGCGACGAGCGAGCCGTCGTTTGAAAAATGAAGTCCGCTCGCTATATCTGAGAGCGATTCGACTTGCTGCGCTGGGGAGCTGGCCATCGAAACGGAGGAACCTGTTCTCGTTATGTTATGAGCGGATTCCTTCACTTGGCGAGCTAACTCAGCTGGAGTAGCGGTATCCCAGAGTTTAGCGGTTTTGTCCCAGCTTGCGGTCAGAATCCGAGCACCATCAGGGCTAAACGCCGCCCACCAGACTGTACCCTGATGGTCAAAGGAGGCGATGAGCTTGCCTGAGGCCGCGTCCCAGAGTTTGGCGGTGTTGTCTGCGCTCGCCGTCAGGATCCGACTGCCGTCCGGACTAAACGCCACGCAGTAGACGCCAGCCTGATGGGCAAAAGAGGCGATCAGCTCGCCCGAGGCCGCGTCCCAGAGTTTGGCGGTCTTGTCCGCGCTCGCCGTCAGGATCCGTCTGCCGTCCGGACTAAACGCTACCCTTCGGACGGTGTCTTCATGGGTAAAGGAAGCGACCAGCTTCCCTGAGTCCACATCCCAGAGCTTGGCGGTTTTGTCCGCACTCGCCGTCAGGATTCGAGCACCATCGGGACTAAACACCGCGGCGTTGACCTCATCCAGATGGGCGAAGGAGGCGATGAGCTTGCCCGAGGTCGGATCCCAAAGCTTGGCGGTTTTGTCCGCACTCGCCGTCAGGATTCGAGCACCATCGGGACTAAACACCGCGGCGTTGACCTCATCCAGATGGGCGAAGGAGGCGATGAGCTTGCCAGAGGTCGGATCCCAGAGCTTGGCGGTTTTGTCCGCACTCCCTGTCAAAATCCGGGCACCATCCGGACTAAACGCCACGGCTTTAACCGTAGCCTGATGAGCGAAGGAGGCGATCAAATTGACCGAGGCCGCATCCCACAGCTTGGCGGTGTTATCTGCGCTTCCCGTCAGGATCCGAGCACCGTCGGGACTAAACGCCGCAGCGCTAACCCCATCCTGATGGGCAAAGGAGGCGATCAGCTTGCCCAAGGCCACATCCCAGAGTTTGGCGGTCTTGTCCGTGCTCGCCGTCAGGATCCTGGCACCGTCGGGACTAAATGCCGCCCACTGAACCCCATCCTGATGGGCAAAGGATGTGATCAGCTCGCCCGAGGCAACATCCCAGAGCTTAGCGGTCTTGTCCGTGCTTGCCGTCAGGATCCGAGCACCGTCCGGACTAAAGCCACGTGAGTAACCCCATCCTGATGGGCAAAAGAGGCGATCAACTTGCCCGAGGCCGCATCCCACAGCTTGGCAGTTTTGTCCATGCTTGCCGTCAGGATCCGAGCGCCATCCGGACTAAACTCCGCGCCGTAGAGGCCCATCCTGATGATCAAAGGAGGCGATCAACTTGCCCGAGGCCGCATCCCAGAGCTTGGCGGTTTTGTCCCAGCTTGCCGTCAGGATCCGAGCGCCGTCCGGACTAAACTCCGCGCTGTTGACCTCGCCCTGATGAGGGAAGGAGGCAATCAGCTTGCCGGAGGCCGCATCCCAGAGCTTGGCGGTGTTGTCCCAGCTTGCCGTCAGGATCCGACCACCGTCCGGACTAAACTCTGCCCGGCTAACGATTCCCTGATGCTCAAAGGAGGCGATGAGTTTGCCGGAGGCCGCATCCCAGAGCTTGGCGGTTTTGTCCCTGCTTGCCGTCAGGATCCGAGCACCGTCCGGACTAAACTCCGCATCGTTGACCTCGCCCTGATGACTAAACGAGACGATAAGCTTGCCGGAGGTCGCATCCCAGAGCTTGGCGGTTTTGTCTCTGCTTGCCGTCAGGATCCGAGTGCCGTCCGGACTAAACACCGCGCCGTTGACACTCATCCTGATGACTCAAAGGAGGCGATGAGCCTGCCAGAGACCGGGTCCCAGAGCTTGGCAGTCTTGTCTGCGCTCGCTGTCAGGATCCGCGCACCGTCTGGACTAAACGCCGCATAATAGACAATACCCTGATGGGCAAAGGAGGCGATCAGCTTGCCCGAGGCCGCGTCCCAGAGCTTGGCAGTTTCGTCCCAGCTTGCCGTCAGGATCCGAGCACCGTCGGGACTAAACACCGCCCGACGGACCGTATCCTGATGGGCAAAGGAGGCGATGAGCGGCGGCAGCGCCTTTTCACGATGAACGATTAGTTCTTGGAAGAATCGTTGTGAAGCAACTTGATTTTCCGGGTCAAACTTGATCGCACGCGCCAGAAGAGCGATACCTTCCCGCCACTCTCCTAGCTGGAACTGACGCTCGGCTTGGCTGAAGCTTGTCCAACTCGCCTGCCTCAGCTGCTCCTGTAGCTTCGCGGCTAGCTCTGCTTCAGATTTAAAGGCTTGGGCTGCGCTTTGACGCTGGCGTTCAGCTCGGAACCATTGAAACCCGGCAATGATTGCTAGAACGGTGATCGCTGCCGTTACCGCGTAGCGAATCCGCTCTTGAGCGTGTTTCCGCCGTTTCCGCTCCGCAACGCTCCCGTGGATATAATCGGTCTGGTCTCGGCTCAGCGACGATCCAAAGTCTTTGACCAGCTTTTCACCTTCTGCCAAGGGAAGTCCCGGTCCCAGCAAGTCATCCTTTTGTTTTCCACGACTCAGCCAGAGCTTCATACTGGAATCCAGGCGATCCCGCATGCGCAGAAACTCGCGGTTCTCGGTAAGCCACTCTTTGACCCGTTGCCATTCCCGCAGGAGCGCTTCGTGCGCAACACGCACGGTAACCTCTCCCTGCGGGTCGGTGTCTGCGACTAACAACCGCTTTTCAACGAATAGATCGACAAAGCCTTTTGCGCCGGCTTCTGATCATTGTCATTCTCGTCTGAGCTAACGAAATCACGGTAAGGCACCGTCCGTCGGTTGGGCACTTCCTCTTCGCCCTGGCCCAACGTCACAAGATACCGCATGACCAAAGGAAACGCCCTTTGTTCATGCAGTCGCAACGTGCTGAATACCGCCTCGGCGTGCTTGGCAAGCGCACCTCTCAGTTCGCCTACTTCCTCATAATCCGACCACCGGAGCAAGTTATCACCCCGGATGTCCTGCTGCTCGTAGAGCAACGACAAAACATGCTCGAGCAACGGCAAGGATTCCGGGGTGACAGCGGCAGCATCGCGCAACGCTTGATCCAGGCGTTGGCCAGTTTCGCGGTCTTCTTCGAAGTGTAGACCGGCTGCTTCGGCCGGTAGCCGGATCATGTTCCCAAGCTCGTAAGGCGTCGGCGGCCGGAGATCAAATTTTCCACTCGGCTTGGCGAGCTCGACCAGATCCGGGAACTCCTGATACCGCGGGTAGAAGTCACTCCGTAACGTCGCCAGGATAAAGACTCGGCCGCTCCGAACCAAACCGGCGATCGCGGAAATATATTTCTGCCTAACCTCTAGTGAAAAACCGGACGTGAACAATTCCTCGAGCTGGTCAATCACCAACGCCAAACGGGCTTTCGGTAGCTCAAGCCTCTCCCTGCGCTCTCGAGCTTGGTCCGCGTCGTCCAATCTTCCTGATTCCCGCAGTTGCCGCTCTCTTTCCTTCAGGGAATGGGACTGCTGAATTTTCCATTCCCGCGCGGCGTGATCCAGCGCATCCCGGACCCGGAGCGCGACGCTGTCGGAGTGTTCCCTCAATTCGGTTGCAAGGTCGCGGATTGCGTTCCGTGATTCTGAGTCCTGCAAGGCGGGCAGCGCAGCGGGCTCCAGCAGTGCGGCCGCCAAGGCATCGAAGCAATCACCTCCGCTCGCACCGGCTCCAGGTGTGGTTACCGACCACCGCCACAGCCCGACCCCTTCAATGGTTTCGGGCTGCGTTAACAACGGAAGCACGCCCGCTCGTATCAGCGAGCTTTTTCCTGAGCCGCTCGCACCAACTACCAGCACGAACGGCCGTTGCGCTCTGACTTGTGCTTCCAGGGCTTCCAACACTTCCCCGATCGCTTTCGTTCTACCGTGGAAGATCGGGGCGTGTTCGAAATCAAAGAAATCCAACCCGCGGAACGGACAGGATTTCCACCGGCGCACTTTCCTGCCCAAGACTTCTTGTCCGACCTCCCGTTCCACCTGACCCGACAAAAAGGTATGGAAATGTTCCCGAAAGAGCTCCTCAAACTCCTGCAGGTCGCGATAGTTGTTGCACGTCCCGGCGAAGTTCTCCTCGCTGTTCTTTTCCCAGCGCGCAAAGAACTCCTGTAAGGAGTTCCATTGCCGAATAAAGACTTCGCACTCCTCTTTTGGTTCCAACGGCGGTGTCGGCTTCGAGCAGTTGCGATAAACGTGCAAAACCGGAACGCCTCTATTCTTTTTTGCGTGGTCCAGCGCCCAGGCAACTTCGTATTCCGTTCCCGAGCCGGGTGAACCGCCATCCGGCATCGTCAAGGTCGGGTCCAGCAGGACGCCGAGTCGGGACCAAAGGATAGAAATCACCAGATCAAATTCCGCCGTGTTCGGGATCTGTCCCCGGCATCCCGCTTCCGATTGGAACCTCTGATATTCCAAAAAATAGGGACAGAGGACCAACGGCGGGTGATTCTCGGGTTCAGTTTCCGGTTCACCATTTTCTTCTGCCAGGCGTTGGAAATTTGAAAACGTGACACTTACCGGGACGTTAAACTCACCAGCAACCGAGCGAATCGCTCGATCCGCCAGAATCCGCTCCTTTTGGACATCGCCCGTGGAGGAGATGAAAACCCGGATGGTCTTCATGAGAGGACTCCCCGCGTCGATAGCTCCCCTTACCATCGGCATCACCTTCAAGAGCTCAGCTGGACTCTGGAAGCGTCGCGCCGGATCCTTCTCTAGGAGCACCTCAAGCAGAACGACGAGCGGCTGTGGGACACCTCCGAGTTGTTCGACAAGCAAGCGGACGCGCTGATGCTGATACATCGCATCAGCGGAAGAGCCCCGGAATGGCGCCTTGCCCATCAGCATCTCCCAGAGCGTCACGCCAAGTGAGTAGAGATCCGAACGGATGTCTACGTCCGCTCCGGCGAGTTGCTCGGGACTGGCGAACTGCGGTGTTCCCGCGAAAACTCCGGGCCGTGAAATTGTAGTCAGAGAACCTAGTTCGCTGACCGCCTTCGCCAGTCCAAGGTCGATAATTTTCGCGGTCACAGCGCCGCCTTCCTCCAAGCTCACCATGATGTTGCCTGGTTTGATGTCCCGGTGGACAAGGCCTTTCTTGTGCACCGCAGCCAGACCGGCGGCGACCTGCGCCGTAATTTCCAACGCCAGCTTCGTATCAAGCCGGCCCGAGCGTTTGATGAGATTCTCGAGGGTCTCTCCCTCGACGAACTCCATCGCGTAGAAGTAATCCTCGGCACTTCTGCCTAGATGGAAGACTGAGGCGACATTCGGGTGACGAACACTGGCCGCCGCACGCGCTTCGCGCAAAAAACGAAGCCGAGCCGATTCGTCACCGAGATATCGCTCATTGATGACTTTCAATGTCACCGGGCATCGCAGGTCAACGTCGAACGCCTTGTAAGTGATCCCCATCGCGCCGCGACCCAGCTCGACAGGCTTCCCGTCTTCGCCCTTGACAAGCTCATAGTGCTCAAAACGTTCCGCCCCCCCATTGAGCACAGCCGCGCTAAGAGCTTGTTCTGAAAAAGGCTCCGTTTCTTCATCCGAGGCTCTCCGCAACATGCAGACCGGACAGAATTCCACTGCCCCGGAAAGCTCGTTGCCGCAACCCGGGCAGACCCGCCTGTCCACCGCTTTCATGGACCCAACCGCCGTTCAGGTACCATAAGAGATTCGAAAAGGGTCTCAGCCCTTTCGTCGATCTTCACTAAAGTGCACTTCTCTCGTGGCGCGTGACTCTGCGCCGCCCTTACGACGATCGTCCCGCGAATGTTGTGAGAACTCGCCGCGCCCTCCGCTCCCGGACCATGGCCGCGTTTCACGAAGAAGTAGGTCTTTCCCAACGATACTGGGCAAAAGCCCGTTTAGAAACAAAATTTGTGAAGCTCTGGAACCTTTCCCAGTTCTGTAACGAGCGAGAGCTACACTTCCCGCCCACGATTGCGAACGCCACTTCGACACCAGTGCGACATCGATTCGGAAGGTGGTACGGTTATTTCGGCAACCTGCGTGATCCCCCTCCAAACTGCAGCGACTTCGATGAGCCAGAAGGAATTTCGGGGGATGAAAAGCGTCAAACTGTCGGGTCGAGGCGCAGCATAAAGCAGTGCCACCATTGGTGGTGCCGCATGCGCTTTATGGCAGCGCTCAAGGAGGCAAGCCTTTTCAACGCATCGCCCATTCACCTGATGATCCGGTCACCGCGTTCGCGACGCATGACAGGCCAGCCGTCGAGCGCTATACGTTACGTCTTTCGTGAGACAGTGACGCAAAGTGCGAATAAGAATTCGATTATATTGACCCGAGGTACGAGAACTTCCTCGTTGATGGTAGAGGGGTTCGAGCCATAGCTTATGAAAGACTAGGAAACACCGGTAGGAGACGATGAGATGCAACAGAAATACCAAGCTGATCCGAAGACAGTCCAAGAAATTTGCGAGTTTGTTAGGCCGTATGAAAAAAGATTCAACGAACACGACTAGGTCGCCGTCGCTGCACTCTGCACTGAAGACGCCATTCAGATTGGAACAGAGGGTCCGGTTTGCGGTCGCGAGGCGATAGAAAAGAAGTATGCCGAGTTATTCCAGCGATTGCGTCCCACCGACATTGTGTGCACGGTTGATCAAGTGAGTGCTATTGGTAATGTCTCGTGGAACTCGGGAGGACGGAGTTGCACTCTCCAAGGTGAGAACGGTGCGGTGCCGATCAACGGTTATCGTTTAGATGTACTGATCCGCGACGGCGACGTTTGGAAAGAATGCATTTCATGCTCAACGGTCGCCGCACCCAAGATGACTAATGCTAAATCTTCGCAGTAACAGTTCTTTATAATAACTTACCTGAGCGTCTTTCCCCTGCTCGCTTCTTTGGCTTTTCCTCTCCTCGCCCTTGTAGCCGAGGAGGGCAGTAGCTCCATTCCAATCAAGATGGAAGTCGAGCGCCTAGATCCCGCAATCGACGACCTTGTTCCCGCGAATACCAAGGTGGAGAAGCTGGCGGAGGGCTTCCTCTGGAGCGAAGTCCCACATGGTTTGAAGGTTCGGTCGTCTCCGCTCAGCGTTTAGGCGACGTGGTTCAGTTGCCTTATGCAATGCTCAAGCCGTGTTTTCTCGCTTTCAGCCGTTTGATTTTTGTTATGATGAGTAATTGGGGTTTCCATAAGTGAGAGGTGAGCAATCGAGGTGGGATTCCGGATGTTGAAGAGCGCACGACTACGGTTCGGTTGGATTCGAGTGTTGCAGCGATTCGCGAAGCGTTGCATTTGTTGAGAAAATTGCCGTCGTTCGTCGTCGGTTAGAGCGGTTCTCATAAAAGAATTCCGAAAAAGGGCTTGTACTCTTGCAAAGGGGTTGCGATAGGGTGGTGGTTGCGCCATCAAGAGGCAGAGCCCAATGCGGAGAACGCCAGGCTGGAGGAATTACGGGTGGCGATGGAGGCCGCGCCCAATCGGCGCAGTTACATCCGGCTTGCCGTGATGCGTTCCTTGATTAGGGGATTGGAACGCCGGGTAGTGAGAGCACAATTTTGCCGAACTGATCGGGTGATTGGACTCTGGATCGAGATGTTCAACACTGGGGGAATCGATGCTCTGACGAGCAAGGGGCGAGCGGGACGAGGACGCAGGGTGAAGCTGGAACGCTTGCGCGATCTCTTAGTGCCGGTCTTAGAGAATCCGGGCGAAGCCGGCGAGCTTCACTGGACGGGAGTCAAAATCCATGGATTTCTCAAGGAGCAGCTTGGGCTGGAGGTGGGTTACAGCACCACGATGCGCTATCTCCATGAGCTAGGTTATAATCTGCGAGTGCCTCGCCCCTGGCCGGAGCGCCAGAATGAAGAACAAGGCCATGCCTTCTTAGA
Organism: uncultured Verrucomicrobiae bacterium; assembly: GCA_963816855.1. Taxonomy (GTDB): domain Bacteria; phylum Verrucomicrobiota; class Verrucomicrobiia; order Chthoniobacterales; family Terrimicrobiaceae; genus DASTFP01. Next base: position 134,335 of record CAWFMA010000003.1, read on the forward strand.
TCAACTGCGGCTCTGGCAGGCCGATCCCAACCTGGAGTTATGGTTTGCCGACGAATGCGGGGTTGAGGGCGATCCGCGTCCACGGCGGCGCTGGAGCGCTCGGGGCAGCGCCGGCCCAAAGTGCCCTAACTCGGAGACCATATCCGGGCCAACGTCATCGGCGCAGTATGTCCGGCTACTGGAGAATGCTGCACGATGATCTTTGATGGAGTCGATAGCGATGTCTTCCAGTATTACCTGGATTTCTTGGCTAAAGAGCTTCCCCCTTTGGACTCCAAACGCCGAGTGCTCATTGTCGACAACGCCAGCTGGCACAAAGCCCAAAGACTCAACTGGCATCACTTCGAGGTTCACTACCTGCCGGGCTACAGCCCCGATTTCAATCCCATCGAAAGGCTCTGGTTACGCCTCAAAGTCGACTTCTTTAGCGATTTCATCGCTAAGAGCCCCGAGCAACTCACCCAACGTCTTTGCCACGCGCTGACTTCCCTCATGAACGATCCCGAAAAAGTCGCCTCTCAGTGCGCTTTTCGGAAATCATTTCCGAGAGATGCTCTAATTCGCGCTCGGAATCGTCTCGCCGAACCAGTTCTCGTGGGAGATCAAGCCAGTTCGGGCGGCGCGGCTCGGTCCAACCCAGAACGGAGTGGTGGCGGCATTGCTCGTTAAACAGCGCCGCGCCCCGCGCCGCTTCTTTCTTCCTACAAGCCTCAGCAAGCTCAGCTTGAATTTGGCTCAGACGCCATTCGAGCGGGCGCAATCCGACCGTTAAGCTGAAGGACGGAACCCTCTAGCTCGCTCGGCTTCAAAACCAAGACTTGGGAGTAGGCATTGGCAAAGATCTGTCCGGCTTTCTTCGGGTTTTTCGTCGATCGGCGACGTGTCATCAGGAGTGATTCGGGAAACCGAATTCGGCAACCTGCCGTTGGAGTCGGCAAGGTGCCTTGACCAAAAGGGTCGATGTGCGGGAGAGCGATCTTCCGAACAACAAATCTCCACGGAACTTTCCGCCGCCTGATGAAGGTCGGCGGATTTTTTTGTGCTCTGCTGTTGCGCCGAACCCTCGATGCTGCGAAGACGCGTCGCCACCGCGCGGAAAACCTCAAGCCTCTGAATATTGGGAAACTTCACTGCGGGACCTTGGCGCATATTGAGCAAACATTCGCGCCAAGCCATCCGCGCGCGGTGCAGCATGACCCAAAGATTGCTCTCGGAGATGCTCAACGTTTTGCAGATTTCCTTGCTCGGCATGTTATCCATCTCGCGCAGCATGAAGACGTCGGCCACACGTTGAGGCAATTTCGAAAGGCAATCCCGCATCGTTTGCCAGAATTCCCCCTTGTGCATCACCTCGTCCGCCTCGGGCCTCCACTCATGCGGCCCCAGGTGGTGATTCCAGAATCCCTGCTCGACGAACTTGTGGGAGTATTCATCCTCGAGAAACTCCAGGTCCGTGAAAGATGTCTCCCGGTCAAGCTTACGGTAGTAGTCGATGATCTTGTTCTTGAGGATCCCAACCAGCCAGCTTCGCTCGGATGAACGCCCCGCAAAATTGTCCTTTGAGCGCACCGCAACGAGCAACGTCTCCTGGACCAGGTCTTCGGCGACCTCCGGGGTCCGCACCCGCACCAACGCATACCGGTAGAGGCAGTCACCGTGATCATCGACCCAACGGTGGGGGTCCACTTTCGGTGTGAAAGAGACCGCTGGTCTGCCTGCCGGTTCCATAAAATCTTCCCGTGCCTGACTAGACAAACACCCGGGGTCTGAAAAGAAAGATTTAAGGCTCCTGCTGCCGATGCTTTCACGGTCGATTGTGTGCAGTCCCGGGGCGTCGGCGTCGACCCAATTTCAGGAAGCGAAAATCGCGGACACCCGCGTCATTGATTCGGTTGGATTGATCGACCGCTAAGCGACGAGGCGACACGATTCTCCGAAAGCGAGTCGTCGGCTACGAACTCGTTCAGCCCGTAAAGAGCGAAGACATCACGTTGATGGTGAGCGCAATGATCGCCGTGTTGAAAGCAAAGGAGAGGAGGCCTTGAATGAGCGCCAGACGGCGCATCGCGCGCGACGTGATTTGAACGTCGGACACCTGAAACGTCATTCCGATGACAAACGAGAAGTAGGCGAAATCCATGTAGTTTGGCGGTCTCTCGTTCGGAAAAAGAAGACCACCCTCGCGGCCCGGGCTCCGCTTGTCCGACTGGCTTCGGTAAAAGCTGTGAGCATAGTGAAGCGTGAATACGGTATGAATGAGGATCCAGGATTCAACGACGGCCAGGATCGGGAGTTCGAGATGAAGGCGGACCAAGCCGCCATGCAGGAGTTTGTGTTCCTTGAGAACGAAAATTACCGCCAGCAAACTCATGCATGCTGCGACAAGCATCGACGCGAAGAGGACGGTACGACTCGAATCCTGCAATTTCGCGGTGCGTTGCGCGTGGTCCGGATCGACGGTAAGAATAGTCGCCCACGCGGCAAGAAGGACGACTGCGGCGTAGACATTCCAGCTTAATATCAGGCGGGTCAGAAGACTCTGGTGCGAGAAGAAAAGGTATCCAAAGAGAGCCATCGGAAGCGCCAGCAACTGGCGATGGTGAGCGTCGAGCCGGCCGAGCCACGCAAGAATAGTCTGTGATTCAGCTTTTTTGGCCATTTCGAATCTTCGAACTCAACCGAAACGTCCGCGACGCGACCAGAAGTTTCTCGGCTCCAATCTGTCATCGCGTGCCGCTTCGCGCCACCTCTGACCGGCCAAATCGTTGCCAATGGCTTTCGCCTCCCCGATATTTCCGGCATGTCTCGACGATTCGACCACATCGACTTGCGAGTTCCCGATCTCGGCACGGTAAACGAGTTCTATCGCAGCTTGCTTCCAGCCTTGGGCTTCGAAGAGGAAATGCCCATCGCCGGCTGGCTGCAATATTGCGCGCGAGGAGAGGGCGCCACCGAGTTCTTCGGGGTCACCGAGTCGCCGTTGCATGCCTCGAATGAGAATCGAATCGCGTTCCGGGCATCCGACACCTCTCAAGTCGACAGGATCGCCCGGTTGCTCCATCAGATCGGTGCAAAAAACATCGAGGGGCCCGCCTGCGAAGGATCGCCAAACTACTACGCGGTGTTCTTCGAGGACCCCGCCGGCAACCGGCTCGAGGTCTGTTACCGCCTCGAAAACTGAGCGGCCAGCCATTTTAATTGAGACAATTTGCCACAACCTTCGCTACTCCTGAAGGGACCCGACTTTTTATAACACCCGGCTGTACAGAGTTTTCCGCGACAGGTTTGCGATCATGGGGGCGAGGGACCGGATAGGATTTTCGGGCGAACCACCCTTGACTCGGCGTTCCTGGTGCCCGAGGGGGTTGCATGGAGAACAACTGCGTTTCAACCGGCCGCGGGTCCGTTAGCGGGCCTGCGCGCACAGCGAATCGCAGCCTGTGGAGGGGACCAGGCCTGGGGCTGCGCGACAACTTGTTTTGAGGGCCGCGCAAGAAGCCTCTCCTCATAACTACTCATCGGGCGGATCGCCTCGGGCGGTTGACTCGGGCCGGATTCCCAGCCTGGATGGTTTGCGGGGCCTCGCGATTTTGATGGTCGTGATCCAACATGCCGCGCACTCGTTACCGCAATTTCTGTCGCCGGTTGCCTTTTTCTTCGGGAACGGAGGGCTTGGCGTCAGCATTTTCTTCGTGCTGAGCGGATATCTCATCTATTCGCTGAGCGCCCGCGAATACCAGAAGAGCGCCGGATTCAACTGGAAGCAATTTTACATTCGCCGCGCGCTGCGAATTTTCCCGTGCTTTTACTTTTATATTCTGGTGATCCTGGCACTGGCGCACTTTGGATGGATCACCGTGACGGACCGGACGATTTTTGCCGCCGCGACTTTCAGCCTGAACTATCATCACCTTTGGGACCCGTGGCCGGTCGGGCTGGATTATCCTGTGATCGGGCACTACTGGACCCTGGCGCTGGAGGAGCAGTTCTATTTGACGTGGCCGCTCTTGATGTTCCTTTTCGCGCGCAGAAAGCTCGTCGCAACGTTGACGGGATTCATCGTGATCGCGCCTCTTATTCGGGTGGCGACCTATTTTCTTGCGCCGGATTCGAGACCCCAGATCGGCATGATGTTTCACACCGCCTTGGACTCGGTTGCTGCCGGAGTGCTGCTCGGGGAGCTAATGCGGAATCCGGAAACAAGGGCCAAGCTCGAACGACTGGCCAGCAATCGCGCGGTTTTGGCCGTGGCGCTCATTTATCCAAGTGTCGTCTCTCCGCTTCTCGACCTTCGTTTTGGAGGCTCTTACTCGATTACGATTGGCAAAACGCTCGACTTTCTCTGCGTCGGGATAGTCCTCGTCGCGGCCGTTTCACAACCCGGAACACTCCTTTTCCGAATCTTGAACTGGCGGCCGCTTGCCGCTATCGGGGTGCTCTCCTTCAGTCTTTACGTTTGGAACAATCTCTTCCTCAAGGGCGAGTCGGCCTGGATCAGCCGGGCTTTTCCCCTGAACGTGCTCTGTCTGATCGGAATGGCCCTTTTCTCCTACTACCTGATCGAGAAGCCGTGCCTTCGGCTGAAGGATCGCTTCCATAAACCGCATTCCGCGAAACCAATGAGACCTCGCAAGGAATTGGCCGCTTCGGCGTAGCAGGCTCGCCATCCTCGGGCGGTGGCTCCAGCCCGAGTGGGCAACGTTGCGGCGGCTCCAGGGGAGAAGGCGTTATTTCACCTTGAGAAGCTCGACTTCGAAAATCAGCGTCTCGTCGGGGCCGATCAGGCCGCCCGCTCCGCGAGAACCGTAGGCGAGATTCGGCGGAATGAAAAATTCATACTTCGCGCCCTCCTTCATGAGTTGAACCCCCTCCGTCCAGCCAGGAATGACCCGATTCAGCGGGAATTCCGCCGGCCGGCCCGCTTTTTCGGAGCTGTCGAACTCCTTGCCGTTGATCAGCGTTCCCCGATAGTTGACCACGACCACGTCGGTCTCTTGCGGGCTCTTGCCGGAGCCCTCACGAAGCACCTTGTACTGAAGACCGCTGGGCATTGTCTTGACCCCCGGCTTGCTTGCGTTCTCCTTGAGAAAACGCTGTCCAGTTTCGAGAGCGGATTGCGCGTTCGCAAAAGAACCAAACGCCAGGGCCGCCGCGACAATGAGAGCTTCGACACGCATAGGGGAGATTGAATACGCCCGAAAACTCCCGCGTGCAATGTCAAGCGTTCAGTAGGGACCGCGAATAAACGGCGCGACCTCGTCCTCGTAAAATCTTCGCAACCGATCATGAAGTTCCCGCGAGAGCGCAGGGAGTTCGGAAACACTGGAATTCTCGCGGGCTTGCGCGGCGGAGGTCGCGCCCGGGATGATCACCGAGACCTCTTCGTGGTCGAGGATCCATCGCTGGGCCATTTGCGACATGCTCATGCCATCCGGCACGAAGGCTTTCATCGCTTCGGCCAGTTCGACTCCTCTCTCGAAGGGAATACCGGCGAAAGTCTCGCCGACATTGAAGAGCTGCCCGTCGCGGTTGAAATTGCGATGGTCCTTGGGCCCGAATTTCGTGTCTTTTCTGAATTTTCCGGAGAGCAATCCGCTCGCCAGCGGCAACCGGACAATGATCGCGATCCCCTTCTCCTTCGAGTCGGGGAAGAGCGCCTGAATCGGCTTTTGGCGGAGAATGTTGAAGATTATCTGCAGCGAAGCGAGGCCGGGTTGCGCCGTGCAAAGGAGCGCCTCGTCCATCGACTCCACGCTCGCTCCGAAGCTCTTGATCTTCCCCTCCTTCCGCAGCGCGCGCAGCCACTCGAAGATCTCGCGCTCGACGCATGACTTCATAGGGAACGCAATGGAGCTGGATCAGATCGATGGCCTCAACCCGCAAACGCGCAAGGGATGCGTCGACAGCGGCCCGGACTCTCCCGGCCGTGTATTGGTCAGGATAGAGATCCGGCATTCTGCCGAGCTTCGTCGCGACGAAGATGTCCCTTGGATTTTCCTTCAGATAGCGCCCGATCAGAGTCTCGCTGCGTCCCCCACCATAGACGTCGGCGGTGTCGAAAAACGTCACGCCGGAGTCCACCGCCGCGTCGAGAATCCCCATGGCCAGATCGTCCGAGACTTCTCCCCACTCCCCGCCTCCCAGTTGCCAGCAGCCAAGCCCGACCTCGGAGACTCTTGCGCCGGTGCTGCCAAAAAGTCGCTTCTGCATCGGTCATGAATACTTCCGCAAGCCGCGCCAATCAAGCCCTGCCGGGGGCGAACCCTTGCCCCAAAGAAGAATTCCGCCGAGCCTGGCTTTCCGATTGACCGCCGGGAGCACGCTTATTACCTTTTTTAAAAATCGTAATATGAAAGCCTCCGGACCGGCCGCGCGCGTGAGCGCTTCCCTGCCGAGCAAATTGCTGCGCGATTTCGACGCCATGGCGCAGAGGAAGGGCTATCGAAACAGGTCCCTGGCGTTAGCCGGCCTGATGCGCGAGCAGCTCGTCGAGGAGCTTCAAGAGCGGGACACCAAGGAAATCGCCGGCGTTATCACCCTGGTCTTCGACCATCACAAACGCAACCTGCAGGGATCGCTCACCGGCCTGGCGCATGACCACAGCAAATTGATTATTGCGACGCTGCATGTGCACCTGGATCACGACAACTGCCTGGAGGTGATCGTGGCGCGCGGCCAGGCATGGTCATTGAAGAAGCTTGCCGACGCGCTGATTACGGCCAAAGGCGTCAAGCATGGGAGGCTCACGGTCACCACCACGGGTGGTGATCTGCCACCTTAGGAGACTCCAGGCCTTCCTCTTCCAGGATGCACATTCCGGATGGCTATCTCAGCCCGTCGACATGCGCCGTCATGTACGCCAGCGCGGCGCCATTCTGGGTTGTCGCCTTTCGCCGGCTGCGCGACCGGCTGAGCGCCCAGTTCATTCCCCTCCTCTCCTTTTTCAGCGCCTTCTCATTCGTCATCATGATGTTCAATATACCGCTTCCCGGCGGGACTACCGGACACGCCGTAGGCATGGGGATTGGAGCCATCGTGCTCGGCCCCTGGGGTTCGATGATTGCAATCTCCGTGGCCTTGCTTATCCAAGCGCTTTTTTTTGGCGACGGAGGAATCACGGCCTACGGGGCGAATAGCTTTAACATGGCAATAGTCGGCTCCGTTGCGTCCTTTTGGGTGTACCGGCTGATTTCCTCGCGAAGTCCCATCGATTCTCCGCGTCACGTCGTGGCCGCATTCGTGGCCGGCTACGCGGCGATCAACGTTTCGGCCCTTTGCGCAGCGATTCAGTTTGGCATGCAACCCGCGCTTTTCCGGGATGCAACCGGCGCGCCTTTGTACGCGCCCTATCCGCTGGGCATCGCTGTTCCCGCGATGCTCATCGGGCATCTCACATTTGCGGGACTGGCCGAGGGAATGCTTTCCGCCGGCATGGTTGCTTACTTGCAGCGCGCCAATCCCCGTCTTCTTGCCGCCACGGCAGCGGGCGCTCTTTCCGGCGGCACTCCAGGGCCCGCACCCGGCGAAAGTGTCTGGACAGCTTTGAGACCGCTCTGGATTAGCCTGGCCTTGGTGATGATTCTCACCCCGCTTGGCCTGCTGGCGGCGGGAACCGCTTGGGGCGAATGGAGCGTCACAGATTTTAGCGATCCTGAAATGCGCGCGCAGATAAGCGCCGCCTCGCAGCACGTCGAACCGCCGCTGACGCCCCCGCGCGGGCTGGAAAGATTTGCCTCGGTCTGGACCGCTCCGTTTCCCGACTATGCCCCATCTTTTCTGAAGAGCGCGTCATTCGGCTACATGCTTTCCGCCATGATGGGCGTCGGATTGATTCTTGCATCCTGTCTGCTGGCGGGAGCGCTTTTCAGAAGATTCGCGCACTCGGCCCCTTCGGAGAAAGGCTTCGACTCGTGAGCCGCGGCGCGGATCACTGCGAGCGGGGCTCGAAAGGCCACCTCGAACGCACCGTGCAAGCGTTGCGCGACGCGATCGATCGTGATGCCGCCGCGAGCCTCCTGGCGAATTCGGACGGTATCCTTCAACAACTCGACCCGCGAGTGAAGATCATCGGCATGCTCGCCTTGGTATTGGCTGCGACGGCTGCGCACTCATTTCTGGTGATCGCCCTGATTTTCGGCGCCGCGCTGGGGCTGGCCGTCTCGTCAAAAGTGCCCATCGGCTTTATCGCATGGCGGGTATGGCTGGGCGGGTTGATCTTCTCGACCTCCCTTGCTCTCCCCGCATTGTTTCTGACGCCGGGCCCGACTCTCTTTGCGTTGCCGTTGCTCGGTTGGGAGGTGACCCGGTCGGGGCTCCGGAGCGCAGGATTTCTCATTGCGCGGACAGAGACCGCTGCCACGCTTGCCCTGGTGTTTATGAGCTGCACACCCTGGGCACACGTGTTGAGGGGCTTGCGCGTCCTCGGAGTTCCCGCCGCGGCGGTGGCCATCCTGCAGATGACGCATCGATACCTTTTTTTGCTGCTGAAGATAGCCGGCGACATGTTTGTGGCTCGCCGGAGCCGCACCGTCGGACGTGCGACGCCGAAAATGCGTCGGCAGGCGGTAACCTCCGGTGGAGGAGTGCTTCTTGAGAAAAGTCTCGACCTTAGCGAGAAGGTCTATTCCGCAATGCTGTCCCGAGGATTCTCAGGAGAGGCCTTGCTGCTCGATGATTTCACGATGCGCGGCCGGGACTGGTGGGCACTTGCCGCGCTGATCGCCTTCGCCGGAGGTGCCGTATGGATCGGGCGGTGACCGAGGCGGGCGTGCTTTTTGAGCTGAGCAATGTGTGTTTCGCGTTCGAGCGGACCGATGCTTTGCGCGATCTTTGCCTCGCCGTGCAACCGGGCGAGCGGCTGGCAGTTCTCGGAGCAAACGGCTCCGGCAAATCCACCCTCCTGCAGATGCTCGACGCCCTCCTCTTCCCTCAACAAGGGGAGGTAAAATTTTGCGGGGGGTCTCTGAGCGAGGCGCTCTTCCGAGATGAGAACTTCGCCTTCGATTTCCGAAGGCGTGTCGCCCTGGTTTTCCAGGATCCCGAAGTCCAGCTCTTCAATCCCACCGTGTTCGACGAGATCGCTTTCGGGCCGCTCCAGCTCCGCTGGGCGCGAGGCGTCGTCCGGGACCGCGTCGAGGAGACGATGGGCGAAATGCAGCTCACCCATCTGCGTTCGCGTGCTCCGCACCGGCTTTCCAGCGGGGAAAAGAAACGCGTGGCCCTGGCATCCGTTCTCGTGCTCGAACCGGAGGTGCTCCTGCTCGACGAGCCGACCTCCGGGTTGGATCCCTCGTCTCAAAGTCATATCATCGACTGTCTCATCGCGTGGCAGGGAACCAAGACGATCATCACCGCCACCCACGACCTTGAGATCATCGAGGATATCGCGGACCGGTGCCTGGTCCTCGAAAGCGGGCAAGCCGCAGCTTTGGGCTCGCCCCGGGACGTCCTTCACGATGAACCTCTTCTTCGCCGCACCCATCTCATTCACACCCACAGGCACCATCATCGCTCCGGACTCGTTCACGCCCATCCGCACGTGCGGCGGTCCCATGAGCATTCGAGGCGGCTGGAAGACCCGTAGAGGGGCGCTTTTGCCAGCCTATTCCTTTGGCGGGAATCGAATCTCCTCCGTCCCACAGAGCCGCTTCGACAGATCGACCGGATCCCCAATGCTCACATCATCCGGATCGATTTGATACGACCAAACCGAAAAGTTCGACAGGTCGGCTTGCCCGTAAACCGTCGTGAACGCGCAATTCACCGCGTCGTAACCGGAGCAAATCCGCACCCGGCCGACGCGGGGCTCATTGAAGCGCGCGTCAAAGACCTGCCAACGGCCCCCGAGATAGACTTCGAAATACGCGTGAAAGTCATACGGTGTGCCGGGATCCTGGTAGGCAATATCGGGGACATACCCGCTGACGTAGCGCGCCGGAAGATTGAAGGTCCGGCAAAGCGCCACTGCCGTATGGGCGAGATCGCGACACACTCCATAGCCACGCTGGATAATGTCGAAGGCCGAGAGGCTCGGGCTTCCCGACAGGGTCCGGGTACTCGATGTTCGAGTGCAGCCAGTCGCAAATTCCCAGGATTCGCTCAAGACCCTGGCGGAGGTGGCCGAACTTCTGCCACGCAAAATCCAGCAATTTATCCGAGTCGCAATAGCGGCTCGGCAAGGTATAGCGCAAGACCGAGGCCGGCAACAGGTGGGGAGGAATGGTCTCGTCCAGCCACAAGGAATCCTCGCGCAGGCTGGGCACCATCACAATCGCGTCGTAACGGAGCGAATTTCGACCCGGCTTTAGAATCAGGCGATAGACGATGTTGAGGTGATCGTCCTCGAATTCGGAGGCGGTCAGCTGCGGCTCGAAATGAAAACTCTCCTGCCGGATGGCCTGCAAGGCATCGTAACGGGGCTTCATGGTCACCAGCGCCGGGACCTCCGCCGTGGTATCATAGACGAGTTCACACCCGATGCGAACGGCGAGGTCCAGCGCGGGCGCCACGATGGAGGGCTCGCTGGTCATGAACTCGGTTGCGGACAAACCCTGGCTGAATGGAGCATCGGTGATCTTCCGCTCGCGACCGGAGGCGCACAACAGAAAAAGATCCGCCGGCGCCGGGGCTCGCCAGGGTCAAGCGGCGCCACCCACCAACTCTCCCAGAGCCTCCGCGGAAAGTCGCTCCAGGGCGACCTCCGCGTCCACCGCTCCTTCGAGCATCTCGCGCTTCTTCTCTTGCATCCGAAGCACGCGCTCCTCGACCGTATCGCGGGCGATGAGCTTGATCGACGTGACAATCCGTTGCTGACCAATGCGATGAGCGCGGTCCGTGGCTTGCGCTTCCACCGCAGGGTTCCACCAGGGGTCAAAATGAATGACGGTGTCCGCCGCCGTGAGGTTCAGTCCGACGCCTCCCGCCTTCAGACTGATCAGAAAGATCGGGATTCGCCCGTCGTTTTGAAAACGGTCCACCACCTCGTGGCGATTTCGGGTCGAGCCATCCAACCTGCAAAAAGCGATTCCAGCTTCCTCCAAAGCCTTGGCGATGAGATCGAGCATGCTCGTGAACTGGCTGAATACCAGCGCGCGATGGCCCCCATCGATCGCTTCTTCCACCAACTCCAGAAGCGCATTGAGTTTCGAGGACGAGCTGTCGGTCGCCCCGAGAAGCCGAAGATCGCAGCACGCTTGCCTGAGCCGCAGGAGGGCGGTCAGCACCCGCATCCGCGCTGCGCCGGTGCCGTTCTGCGACAACTCGTCGATCTGGGCTCGCGCGGCTTGCTGCAGCTGTGTATAGGCGGCCTTTTGCGCCGGGCTCAACTCGACCTCGATGACCTGTTCGATCTTTTCGGGAAGCTCGGCGAGGATCTCCTGTTTGAGGCGGCGCAGAAGATACGGCTTCAAGCGCCGCGAAAGACGCTGCCAGACCGCGCCGCGCTCGCCGTTTTGCAGCGGCGTTTCATAGCGGTCCTTGAAATCGAGCCGGGTCCCAAGATACCCCGGCTGCAAAAACTCAAAGAGCGACCAAAGATCGCGCAGGGAATTCTCGACCGGCGTGCCGGTGAGGATGAAGCGGCTCCTGGCGGCAAGCGCGCAGGCGGCCTTGGCATTCTGGCTGTCAGGATTTTTGATATGCTGCGCCTCGTCGAGGACGACGGCAGAAAACGTCGTCCTCCCGTAATGTTGGATGTCGCGGCGCAGGAGGGCGTAACTCGTGACGACCAATCGATGGCCCGGGATCTCGCCGAAGCGCTTCTCGCGGTCCGGGCCGTCAAGGCAAAGCACCGAAAGGCCGGGCAGGAATTCCTGCGCTTCGCGTCTCCAATTCCAGACCAGCGAGGACGGGCAGACGACCAGCGTGGTCCCCGCGAGCATCTCGATCACCGCGAGGGTCTGCACTGTTTTTCCAAGGCCCATCTCATCGGCCAGCAGGGCGCCCAGTCCTTTGCGCGCCCTGGCGAGCATCCATTCGGCGCCCTGGACCTGATACGGCCGGAGCCTGTTCTTCAAGGTTCCCAATTCCCCGCTCACGGAATTCGCGACGGGAATTCCCGTCTCGGCAGGTCGCGGCGTTCCTGGCGAATCGGTCGCCCATTGCGAGACGCTCGCCTCCAGATAGTCGCGGCAAGCGGGCGGAATGCGATAGCCTCCCCGCTCCTGCTCCGGATTGCAGTCGTGGAGAACCTCCTCGAAATCGGCGAACTGCGCCGCATTCGCCACGGCGATCCGCCCGTCTTTGAGCCGGACGTGCCCCGAACCTGTTTGCAACAGCCGCCGGAGGTCCGCGGAGGAAAATACCGCGCCCTTCCCTGCGGAGTAGTGCGCGTGAAAATCCAGCCATCCGTCGCCACGTTCCCGGATGGCGAATTGCGGTTCGATGCGCACGAGGTCCCTGGTGACATGCTGGAACCGCTCACCCTCCCGCACGTTCCAATCTGCCTTGAGTTTCGGAAACTGCACCGCGAAAAACCTGACCACCGACTCCTCGCCCCGGAGCACCGCTTTGCCTTGGTCCTCCACAAAGCCGCACTCCAACAACCGCGTGAGAGCCTCGGTTTCCTTTGCGGAGTTCGCGACGCCCGGCCTCGTGTAACGAAAGCGGATTTCCGCCTCGAGATGACGCAGCGAGCCTTCCAGGGTGAGTTCCACGCGGGGCGCCTCGCCGGTTTGCGCCGCCGGCGCCGCTTGGCGCTTGATCTCCGGGTCGCGGGGAAGGCTTCGCTCGGCCGGGGGCTTGAGAATCTGCAGGCCGACGGCCAGCGAGTGCGCGCAGATAATCCCTCTCACGCGCGAATCGCGGCAGGAGCAAAGGTTCTCCACATCGATGGTGTTTCTCAGCTTCAACCCGGCGAGGAACTGCCGGCCGCCCTGGGAGATCTTGCCCTTCAGGATGGGAGGCTCGTAGGCGGCCTCGGTCACACAGCCGGCCGCGTGAAGCGTGCGAGCCTCCTTGAAAGCCTGCCAGCCGCCCATGGAAAGAAGAAGCTTCTCGGTGAGTTGCACAAATCAATGACCGGGCGAGGGTGACAAATGAAAACAAAATCCAATCCCGGCCGGCACGCGCCGCGAAGGGAAACCGGCGAGATTTCCCGACATATGGGCTTGCGTGCAGGAGTCGTTCTCCACTAGTTCCAAGAAAGCATGGCCATGGTCGTCAAACGTCCGAAGTTGAGTCTCGCCGAGTGGCTCTATTTGCCCGCGATCGTCAGCGGCCTCGCGATCACTTTCAAGCACATCAAGAAAATCGTCTCCGGCCAGACGAAGGTGACCATGCAATACCCGGAGGAGCGCTGGGACGCGGAGCTGCCTCCCTGGTATCGCGGCGCACCCGCCTTGGTAAAGGACGAGCACGGCAAGGACCGTTGCGTCGCCTGCCAGCTTTGCGAGTTCATCTGCCCCCCGCGGGCGATCACAATTTTGCCCGAAGAAATTCCCCTTTCGGATCGCTGGGCAAAGGTGGAGAAACGACCCAAGGAGTTCGAGATCGATATGATCCGCTGCATCTACTGCGGGTTGTGCGAGGAGGTGTGCCCAGAAGAGGCCATTTTCCTCAAGAAAGACTACTCGATCACGGGTTACACCCGCCAGGAAATGGTGCATAACAAGGAAAAACTTTACGAGATGGGCGGGGTGATGGAGGGGCTTGTCTATAAGTGGAACGAAAAGAAATAGCCCGCCGCGACGACGAGTGATAAAACCGAGGCGCCTCCGCTAACCTTATGGAACTCGTTCTCTTCTGGGTCTTCGCCCTGTCGATGCTGGCCTTCGGAGCGGGCGTTGTCTTCCTGCGGAACCCGGTCTCGAATGCCCTGAGTCTGGTGATGTCTTTCGTCTTCTTGTCCGGCCTGTTCATCACCCTGGATGCCTTTTTCATCGGTGTCGTGCAAGTGCTCGTCTACGCCGGAGCAGTAATGGTCCTGTTTCTGTTCATCATCATGCTCCTCGATTTGCGAACCGAGCGCCCCCGCCGACTCAACATCGGGGCGTGGGCCGGAGGAGGACTGGTTGTTTTCGGCTTTATCGGGCTGCTTGGCAAGGTGCTCTCGTCTGTGCAGGGCTTCGGGATGGAAAAGCCCTCGCTCTCGAGCCCTCAAATCAGCGACGTCTCGGCTGTCGGCGTGACGCTCTTCTACAGCTTCAATCTTCCTTTCCAAATTATCGGCGTTCTCCTGTTGGTGGCGACCGTTGGCGTGGTCATCCTCAGCAAAAGGGAGCTGAAATGACCCCCACGCTCGGTCACTACCTGGCGGCGAGCGGTCTCCTGTTCATCATCGGTTTGGCGGGCGTCGTCGTGCGCCGCAACATTCTGGTCATTTTCATGTGCCTGGAACTGATGCTCAACGCCGCAAATCTCTCGCTGGTGGCCTTTTCGCGCTTCCATCTCTCGCTGGCCGGGCTGCCGAACTACAAGGGACAGGTGCTCGTCTTCTTCGTCATAACGGTCGCGGCCGCGGAGGTCGCTGTGGGCCTGGCCATCATCGTCGCCCTCTTTCGCGCCAAACAGACTACCCACGTGGAAGACCTCAATAGCATGAAATTTTGATGAACGCGGCGACGGCTCCCTGGATTATCCTTTTCGCCCCGTTCCTCGCGGCGAGCCTGATCCTGTTCTTTGGAAAATTTTCACGAACGCTGAGCGCTGGGCTGGCCATCGGGGCCGCGCTGCTCTCTTCGGCGCTCAGCTGGTGGCTGTTCTTTCAACCGGGTGAAGTCGGGCCAAATCAAGTCTTGTGGATAAATATCCCTGACGCGCTCGTCGTGCCGATCGGCATGACCGTTGACGCGCTAAGCCGGACGATGCTGGTGGTGGTCAACACGGTCGCGCCACTGGTTTTCATCTACTCGCTCGGCTACATGGCGCGGGAAGAGGGTTACTGGCGCTACTTTTGCGGTCTTGCACTTTTTCTCTTTTCGATGCTCGGGATCGTGCTCGCCAATAACTTCGTGATGATGTTCATCTTCTGGGAGCTTGTCGGCTTAAGCTCCTACATCCTTATCGGCCACTATTACAGCAGGGCTTCCGCCGCGGACGCCTGCAAACAGGCCTTCATCGTCAACCGGATCGGTGATTTCGGCTTCATGCTCGGGATCATCATGCTCTGGTTCGCCACCGGTTCGGTGATCTTCGGAGAAGTCTTTGCCAAATTGCCGCTTCTCGAGGCCCAGGGGCTCTATCTCACCGTGGCTTGCATCCTTGTGTTCTGCGGCACGATCGGAAAATCCGCCCAACTGCCTCTCCATGTCTGGCTGCCCAATTCGATGGAGGGCCCGACGCCCGTCTCGTCATTGCTCCATGCGGCGACGATGGTCGCGGCGGGTGTCTACATGCTGGCGCGGGTCTTTCCCCTGTTCCTCGCGGCGCCCGTCGCCCGGGACGTCGTCGCCTGGGTTGGGGCGATCACTTGCCTGGTCGCCGGCCTGATGGCCACGCAACAAAACGACATCAAGCGGATTCTTGCCTACTCGACGATTTCCCAGTTGGGGTACATGGTTCTCGGGGCGGGCGTCGCCCCCGTGCCGGACGTGCCCATGTTTCACCTCTTTACGCACGCCTTCTTCAAATGCCTCCTTTTTCTGTGCGCGGGGTCCGTAATCGTCGCGCTGCACCATGAACAGGACATCTGGCGCATGGGCGGGCTTAAGGCGAAGACGCCGGTGACGTTCGCCTGCCTGATCGTCGGCACTCTGGCC
Organism: uncultured Verrucomicrobiae bacterium; assembly: GCA_963816855.1. Lineage (GTDB taxonomy): Bacteria > Verrucomicrobiota > Verrucomicrobiia > Chthoniobacterales > Terrimicrobiaceae > DASTFP01. Next base: position 150,030 of record CAWFMA010000003.1, read on the forward strand.
CTGAGCGGATTTCCGGGCTTCAGCGGTTATTTCAGCAAGGACCTGATCATCGCCTGGGCAGTGGTCGAGAAGCCGGTTCTGGGCTGGATCGCCGTCCTGACTGCCGGCTTGACCGCTTTCTATATGTTCCGGCTCCTGGCCGTCGTGTTCCTCGGAAGTGCCCGGAGCGAATCCGCCGGGCATGCTCACGAATCGCCGGCGGTGATGACGGTCCCGCTCATTCTCCTGGCGATTCCCGCCTGGGCGGCCGGCTACGGGCCTGTGGCCAGGCTCTTCTTCCACCTCGAGGAACCGGAACATGCGCCGGGCGTCTTGCACGTCGCTCTCCTGGCGGTCTTTCTCGCCGGCGCCGCGGGGGCCTTCCTGCTTTACCGGAACCCCGCGAAGGATCCGGTCGTCGTCCCCCTCTTTGCCAACCGGTTTTACATTGACGAGTTCTACAACTGGCTGGTGAAAACCGGGCAGGACGGGCTGGCTTTGCTGAGCGGATGGGCGGACCGCTGGGTTGTCGACCTCTTCGTGGTGCAGATTCCCAGCCGGTTCACCTGGGCGTGCGGCTACATTCTGCGTTTTCTCCAACTCGGAAACATTCAGGCTTACGCTTTCTTCTTTGCCGCGGGGGCGGTCGGGCTGGTTTACCTGCTTCTCTTGCGATGAGTCCGCTTTTTTGCCTCATTATCCTGCCGGTGGCCGGCGCCGCTCTCACTATCGCAGGCACACGGGCCCGGAGCACGGCGGTCACCGCGGCTGCGCTGAATTTTCTGGCCAGCCTGATCCTCTTCGGAGCCTGCCGGCCCGGCGCGGGCTTTCAATTCGTCAGTTCCTTCCCGGTGATTCCCTCGCTGGGCATTCACTTTACGCTGGGCGCCGATGGATTGAGCGTGGCGATGCTCTTTCTGTCGACTGCCGTGACCCTGGCCGCGGTCTGCATTGCGCGAACGCCTGCCAAGGGCGCGAACTGGTTTTATGCCAGCCTGTTGTTGGTTTCCGCGGGGGCCATCGGAGCATTCGCGTCGATCGACGTCTTCTTTTTCTACATGTTTCACGAACTGGCTCTCATCCCGACCTTTCTGTTGATCGGGATCTGGGGCTCCGGCGACCGTCAGGCGGCGGCATGGAAAGTGACGACCTACCTGGCCCTCGGCAGCTTCATCCTGCTGATCGGGCTGATCGGTCTCTACCTCAGTCTGCCCCCGGATGGCCGAACCTTCGACCTGCGCCAAATCATTCAGCTGGCGTCATCCGGCGCGGCGCAGCCCCAGGCCGCCGTCTATCTGCTCCTCCTGATGGGATTTGGGATTCTCGTCTCGCTCTTTCCTTTCCACACTTGGGCCCCCCAAGCCTATGCGTCCGCGCCGGCGCCGGCGGCAATGCTGCATGCCGGGGTTTTGAAGAAATTCGGCCTCTATGGAATTCTCAGACTGGTAACCCCTGTTTTCCCCCCGGAGGTCGCGGCTCCCTTCAATACCCTTCTGCTGGTTCTCGTGCTCGGAAATATTCTCTACGTCGGGTTCGTGACGATCTCGCAGCGCAAACTCGATTTCATGCTCGGTTACGCCAGCGTGATGCACATGGGCTACCTCTTCCTCGGTCTTCTATCCTTGAAGGCGATCGGCCTGGCGGGAGCCGCCCTGATGCTCGTCGCGCACGGCCTTTCCATCGCCGCCCTCTTCGCGCTGAGCGGAGAGTTGCGGGAACGAACGGGAACCCTTGATTTTTCGGAGCTTGGGGGCCTGGCGAAGGCCATGCCCGCCTTCGGCCTGCTTTTCGGTTTCGCCGCCATGGCGTCCGCCGGCCTTCCCGGTTTCGCCAATTTCGCCGCCGAGGTGATGATTTTCTTTGGGACGTTTTCGGCCGGAATGCCCGCCAAATCCGGCTTCAACGAGTTTCAAATTGCCACCGTCGTCGCCCTTTGGGGAGTTGTCATTTCGGCGGTTTTCCTGCTGCGATCCTATCGCCGGATCTTTATGGGCCCGATGGGCGAAAAATGGAGAGATTTGCCGGATATTGCCACGGTGCCGCGGCTTTGCGTAGTCGGGCTCATCGCCCTTCTCCTGATCGCCGGGGTTTTCCCGCAAGCCGTTCTCTATTACATCGTTCCCTCTTTGATGTGGCCATGAGCGAGATCCCCCCCTTTGCGATCGAGATCTGCGTAGTTTGCCTGGGCATTTTCCTGCTGATGGTGGATTGCTTCACCAAGCTGGACAAACGCTCGATCGGCCTGGCCGCGATCGTCGGCCTGATCGTCGTGCTGGGGCTGTCATTTCTGGCCGGCCCGCTCCCGGGGAACGCCTTGGGGTCTGACTTCTATGTGACCGATGCTCCGGCTTTCTTTTTCAAGCGGTTCATTCTGCTTTCGACGATTTTCACCATCTGTTTGGCCATCGACTATGCCCCGGTCTACGAACAGTTTGTTCCCTCCGGTAGAAGACAGGCGGGGCTCGGCGAGTTCTTCATCCTGCCGATTTTCACCTGCGCCGGATTGCTGTGGATGGTTTCCGCGGCCGACTTGATCATGATCTTCGTCTCCCTCGAGCTGGTGACCGTCAGCTTCTACGTGCTCGTGGCGATCATGCGGAGGAATTCGGGAAGTCTCGAGGCAGGCGTCAAATATCTCATCCTGGGCGCGCTCTCCACGGGCTTTATCGTCTATGGCATCACCTGGATCTTCGGGGCCACCGGCCAGACGGCCCTGTCGGGAATTCGGCAGGCTTTGCCGATGCTGCCCCAAGGTTATCTGTTGGCGGTGCTGTTCGGCCTCGGGTTGGTGCTCGTGGCCCTGGGATTCAAGATCGCGGCGGTCCCATTTCAATTCTGGGTTCCGGACGTTTACCAAGGCGCTCCGACGCCGATTACGGCGTTTCTCTCGGTGGCGTCGAAGGCGGCCGGCTTTGTCGTCCTGCTGAGAATTCTCGAGCCCTTCTATGTGATTTCGATCATCGAGAACAAACTGCTGATCGCGTTGACCGCCCTGGCCGCCCTGACGTTGATCTACGGGAACCTGGCGGCGATGCCTCAGACAAATCTCAAGCGCCTTCTCGGCTACTCGAGCATTGCTCACGCGGGGTATCTGCTCATTGGGGTGGCCAGCTTCAGGGGTGGGCCAGCGGGCCCGGCGATCGCCTTTTACCTAGCCGGCTATCTCCTGATGACTTTTCTGGCCTTCCTGGTTTTGCAACAGGTTGGCAAAGCGTCGGGGAGCGAGGAGATATCCGATTTCAACGGTCTCGGCACCCGGTCGCCGGTGCTCGCGCTCGGGATGCTGGTGTCCATGCTGTCGCTCGCCGGCCTCCCGTTCACCGTCGGCTTCCTGGCCAAGTTTCTTATTTTCGAGGCGGCGATGCGCAGCCATCAATACGTCCTGGTAGTGATCGGCGCGGTGACCGTCGCTTGCGGCTTTTACTATTATCTGAAGGTAGTCCGGGCCATGTACTGGCAGCCCGTTCCGGATGGCGCGCCGACCATTCCCGTGGCGGGCTCGACCAAGTTTCTAATCGGTTTTTTCTGCGTCGGAATTCTCTTCCTGGGGATTTTTCCGCAGCCTCTCCTGGCGATGCTGCAGTGACGCCCGGCACCGTGATCAGTAGAGCTCGACCGGTGAGCGCTTGCCATCCTCGGGGCTTCGCCGCGAGGCGTTCTCCGCCCCGAGCGTCGAGACCCGCAAATCCCAGATTTCCGCATCCAGCCTACGAAAAGCGGATTCGCTGAAAACCTCTGGCGGTGCGAGGCGGGCTTTGAATCTGAAGATGCTGGCGAGGGCGGGTTCGATTTCGCCGGCGGGGAGCCGTTCCAGCACTTTCCGGGCTTCGGCCGCAAGCTCGACACGATGGCAGATCATAAGCAGGTCATTCCCGGCGGCGACGCCCAGCTTTATCGTCTCTTCGAAGCCGTAGTGATTGAGGATGGCGCCCATGTCCAGATCGTCCGTCATGATCAACCCGTTGAAACCGAGGTCTGCGCGCAGCAACCCCTTGATCATCGAGGCCGAGAGCGAGGCCGGGCGATCGCCCGGTTCCAGCCCGGAAATGCTGATGTGCCCAACCATCATGCTGTCGACCTTTCCGGTGAAATCCCGGAACACTGCGAGTTCATGTTCTTCCATCGCCTCGCGCGAGCGTTCGATCTTGGGAAGCTCGTGATGCGGGTCAAGCGACGCGGACGCGTAACCGGGGAAATGCTTTCCGCAGCTCAGGATTCCCACGGCGCGCAGGCCCTCGTTGAAGGCGCCCGCCTTTTCAATCACCTCCGCGGCACTGCCGCCGTAGCAGCGGCCCCGGAGCGAATTGTCGGCCTCGTCGTCGAAAGAAATGTCCAACACCGGGCACAGGTCGAGATTGAAGCCGAAGAGACGCAGCAAGCGTCCCGTGACTTCGCCGTGCTTGCGAATCAACGAAAGGTCTCCCCTCTCCCGAAGTTGCTGCGCGTCCGGGGGCTCGTTCCCAATCAGCTTCAGGCGGGAGACGCGACCGCCTTCCTGGTCAATGGTGATGATCGGCTCGGTCTCGCTCACGTCGCGCAAATCGTCGATCAGCGCGCGAAGCTGCGCCGGCGACTTGATGTTGCGCCCGAACAGGATGAAGCCACCCGCCCGCAGCTTGCGAAAAAGTTGAACGGTCTCGGCGTCCAACTCGGGGCCCGGAACGCCGATGAGCAAGAGTTGACCCGGATCGCTCGATCGCATAAGTGCGTGAATACACAACCCGGTGGCGAAACCAAATGAAAAGATCGGCCTCTACGGCGGCACTTTTGATCCCATTCACAATGGCCATCTTATCCTCGCCCGGGACGCCCTGGAGCGGCTCGAGTTGAGCAAGGTGGTCTTCCTTCCCGCGCGGATTTCGCCGCACAAGCTTGACCGGCCTCCCGCGCCGCCCGACGCCAGGTGCCGGATGGTCGCCGCCGCGATCGCGGGCGAGCCGCAATTCGAGATGAGCGCCTGCGAAATCAAGAGGGAGGGGCCTTCATTCACCATTGACACCGTGCGGGGCTTTCAGGAGCGCTTCCCCGAAGCGAGCCTCTATTACCTGATCGGAGACGACAATCTGACGGAGCTTGAAACGTGGAAGGATATCGCGATTCTTCGACAAGCGGCGCAATTCGTGGTCCTCTCGCGCGCGGGAATGCCCTTCCTTTCCCAATTCCCGACCATCACCCGGCATATTGAAATTTCTTCGACGGAAATCCGCAGCCGTGTCGCGCGGGGACTCTCCGTCCGCTACATGGTGCCCTTGCCCGCGTGCGAACTGATCGCGGAACTCGGGCTCTACCGCGATGAGTGATGGCCGGACGTTGTCTCTCGCCTGCGCTTCGGCGGCCGGCGACAAGAAAGCGGGCGACATCGTCGTCCTCGACCTCCGCGGGATATCCACATTCACCGACTACTTCGTGATCTGCTCGGCCACGTCCGAGCCCCAGCTCAAGGCGATCTCCACCTCGATACGCGAACAGGTTCGAGACAAATTCGGCCAAAAACCGATTTCGGAAGACGGCTACCCGGCAAGCCAGTGGATCATTCTCGATTACGGCGAGGTGATCGTTCATCTGTTCCAAGGCGAGAAGCGCGAATTTTACGCTTTGGAAAGTCTTTGGAGCGATGCAAAACGCGTGGCACTCGAAGCCTGATTTCGCCCGGCGGGAGCCGGAGATTGCAAATACGGCCGGGGAATGTAAGTTCAAGACAAGAACCCGTCTGAGATGAACCTGATCGAGGACATCGAGGTTGTGTGCCCGTTTTGCGGATCTTGTTTTGCCCTCGAGGCCGACACCGAGGCGGGATCCTATTCCACGACGGAAGACTGCGCGGTCTGCTGCCGGCCCATCAAAGTCACGATTCGCTGCCAACCCGGAAAGGTCGAGCAAATTGAGGCCGAGCCCGGATAGCTAGGAGACTTTGCAATACCCACGCATGCCACATTGCCGCCAATTTTCGGAAGATCGCCAGGAGCCAAACGCAGACTTGATGGGGTGTGGGGGCCCCATCTCCCCACAATGCCGCAGTGCTCCGCGCAAGCTTGGCGACAAAGCGAGGGCCGAAAATTGCCGCAACCCGGAGGGCGCGAGTTCTTTAGGGCATCTCTCGGCGTCGTTCCTCGGTCACAGCCCGCTCAAGGGATGCTCCTTCGTTCCTCCACCGATATCTGCCCCAAGGAGCTCGCGCGTGGCTTACGCGGGTATTTCAACAGTCTCCTAGCCGCGATGAAGAAGCAGAGATCATTCGGAGGGACTTTGCGAACCCTACAGTCCCGGCGACGCCCTTGGCGACTTGCGCGCGGGGCGCTTTGGCACTAGAAAATTACCGAGATGTTTGCACAACGCGACGCCATTGTGCGCCTCTTGCGGGACGACGACCCGGAAACGGTGCGCTTGGTCAAGGAGCAACTGGCCCTCGGCGGAGAAGAATGCATATCGGGGCTTCGCGACCTTGCGCAAATGGATGACCAAAGGGTCAGCCGGCACGCGCGCGACGTCCTCGCGGAAATTGCCTGTCAGGGCGCCGACGAGGAATTCCTCCTTCTTTGCCATTTCTTCAGCGACGACAACGATCTGGAAAGGGCGTGCTGGATGCTGGCTCACACCCTTGACCCCTCCGTTGATATCGAGTCCTTCGAGCATCGGGTGAACCAGTGGGGCCGCCAGTTTCTGGTCAGAATTTCAGGAGCGGTGAGCAACCGGCAACGCGCGCAAGCCCTCGCCAGTTTCATGGCCGATGAATTGTGCTTTCGCGGGAATACCGACGACTACTACAGCGAGAAGAATTCGCTGCTGCCTCACGTCATCGAAACGCGCATGGGCATTCCCATCACCCTGGCTATCCTCTACCGGATGGTCGCCGGACGCGCCGGCATGAAGGTCGACGGCATCAATCTTCCCGGGCATTTTATCGCGCGTCACGGAGAAGTGCTCTTCGACCCGTTTCATAAAGGAAGAATTCTCACCAAAGCGGATTGCGAGGAAATCCTCACCCGGCAAAGCCTCCGGCTTCGAGCCTCGCACCTTGAAGCGGCCACCCCGCGGCAAATTCTTTTGCGGGTGCTGGCAAATCTTCTCTACGTCTACGACTTGCGGAAGGACCCCGATAAACACGCCCGGGTCGATGCCTGGGTCAGGGCCCTGTCGCGGGAACGCTGATTTCTTCGGCAGGTCCTCCAGAGGCCCTCGCCAAATCCGTCGCGGCAGGCCTAGAATTGGCTGTGAACGTCGAGCTTCTCAATACCGGCACCGAGTTGATGCTCGGCAGCGTCACCAACGTCTACCCGGCTTATTTCGGCCGCCAGCTTTTCCCGATTGGATTGCGGGTCTCCCGGCAGGAGACAATTCCGGATGGCTCCGCTATTCGCGGCGCGCTGCTTGATGCCTTTCCGCGGTGCGAGATCCTTCTGGTAACCGGCGGGCTCGGGCCGACGACGGACGACGTGACACGTGAAGTTACCGCGGAACTGCTCGGCTTGCCGCTGGTCAGAAGCGATAGCGTCGCCCGCTCGATTGAGACCCGCCTGGCCCGCAGGAACATTCCACTGAGCGAACGCATGCTGCGGCAGGCAATGGTTCCGGAAGGCGCCAGCGTGATTCCCAATCATCACGGCACGGCGCCTGGAATCTATATCCCTCCCATCTTGACCCTCTCGCTTTCCACGCCGCACCTGTTCCTGCTTCCCGGCCCGCCGCGCGAATTGAAGCCGATGTTCGAGCAGGGCGTCCTGCCCATTCTCCAAGGCATTCGCGGAGAACGTCCGGACCAGGAATACCGGAACTTCAATGTCGTCGGACTGGGAGAAAGCGCCGTCGAGGAGCTCATCGGCATGGAGCTGAGTCAGCGAGGCGATATCGAAGTCGGTTATTGCGCGCGGCCCAACGAAGTCGACCTCCGGCTCATCGCGCCGCGCGCCGTCCTCGAGGAAGTTGAGCCGCGGGTGCTCCGCGCGCTCGGCAGGAACCTGGTTTCCCGGGATGGCCAGCTTATCGAAGAGGTCGTCGTCAGCCGCCTCACCGCGTTGGGGAAGACCGTCGCGCTTGCGGAATCATGCACCGGCGGGTTGCTTGCCAATCGCATCACCAACGTGCCGGGCGCATCTCGAGTTCTTCTCGAAGGCATGGTCACCTACTCGAACGAAGCAAAAATTCGCAGCCTGGGCGTTCCGGAGATTCTTATCGCGGCGCATGGGGCGGTCAGCGAGCCCGTTGCCAGGGCAATGGCCGAAGGCGCGGCGGCCAGGAGCGGCGCGGACTATGGAATCGGCATCACCGGGATCGCCGGGCCGGACGGCGGAACTCCTGAAAAGCCAACCGGAACGGTGTTTGTCGCGGTGAGCGAGCGCGACGCCGCAACGGAATGTCTAAGGGAATTTTTCCCGACGGATCGCGAAACCTTCAAGCAACTGGCCAGCCAGTTGGCCCTTAATAGTCTAAGGCTAAGGCTTTCTTTCGGCGGAGAGTCTCTCGCCACGGTGCCCGCGCGCAACTGATCAGACGATCGCCAGGCGGCAGGCCAGAGCTTTGTCCCGTTGCTCAATCCCCTCTCGCGCTGGCGATCAAGTCCTGCACATCCTGATCGGAGGTCTGCCAGGAGGTCATCAAGCGCGCCGCGCCCCCGATGAATTCGTAATATCTCCAGCCTGCCGCTTGCAAACGATCCCGCACGTGCGGCGCGAGAATCGCAAAGACCGCGTTCGCGGCGACCGGGCGCACAATCCGCGCGCCGGGGACCTCTTTCAAACTGTTGGCCAGAAGCGAGGCGGCTCGATTCGCGCTTCTGGCGTTGCGCAACCACGCGCCGCTTTCGAGGCAGGCTGCCCAGGGCGCGGAAGCGAAGCGCATCTTCGAAGCGAGTTGCCCGCCTTGCTTGCAGCGATAGTCAAATTCCTCGGAGAGTTCGCGATCAAAAAAGACCACCGCCTCGCTCAGACTGATGCCTGGCTTGATTCCGCCAAAGCAAAGGACATCGACTCCGGCCCTCCAGGTAAGCTCCGCCGGGGAAACACCCTGGGCGGCGACCGCGTTGGCGAACCGCGCGCCGTCCATGTGCACCCGCAAGCCGCGGAAGCGCGCGCGGCTCGCAAGTTCCCGAATCTCGTCGGGGGAGTAGAGAGAGCCAAGTTCCGTGGGCTGCGTCAGGCTGACGACCCGCGGCTTGGGATAATGAATGTCCGACCTCTTCGAGATCATCCGTTCCAAGCCGTCGCCGTCGAGCTTGCCGTCCTCTCCGGCGGTCAGCAGGATCTTCGTTCCGTTCGAAAAGAACTCCGGCGCGCCGCACTCGTCGGTTTCTATATGGGACGTCTCGTGACAGACCACGCTGTGATAGCTGCGGCACATCGAAGCCAGCGCGAGCGAATTCGCCGCGGTTCCGTTGAAAACGAAGTAGACGTCGCAGTCCGCCTCGAAAAGTTCCCGAATCATATCCGTCGCGCGGGCGGTATACCTATCCTCTCCATAGGACGCGCAGCATCCCTTGCTCGCCTCCGCCAGAGCCGCCAGCGCTTCCGGACAGAGCCCGGCAGTGTTGTCGCTGGCAAAATCGTAACGCGGCTCCATCGCGCGCAAATCGTCTCCAGCGAAAGGCGGGCCGTCAAGCAAGGCCCCTCGATCGCCGAAAAGCAAAACGATTCATTGCCAAGTTTCGCGCGCTGCTTTTTGATCAAATCCAACGCCAAGGAGGAGCCCTACCCATGATCTATTGCGCAAACTCGGATCGCTATTCCGAAATGGACTATCGCGCCTGCGGACGCAGCGGGCTCAAGCTGCCCGCGCTTTCCCTCGGCCTGTGGCACAATTTCGGGGACACCACCCCGCTTGAAAGACAGCGTGAGATCTTGCGCACGGCGTTCGACCTCGGGATCACGCATTTTGACCTTGCCAACAACTACGGGCCTCCTCCGGGAAGCGCCGAGCTTAACTTTGGCCGGCTGTTGCGCGAGGACTTCGCCGCCTACCGCGACGAGTTGCTGATCTCGACCAAAGCGGGGTGGGATATGTGGGCGGGGCCGTATGGACAAGGGGGCGGTTCGCGCAAATACGTGCTGGCAAGCCTGGACCAGAGTCTTCGGCGCATGGGCGTAAGCTATGTCGATATCTTCTACTCCCACCGCTTCGACCTCGACACGCCCCTCGAGGAGACGGCTTCCGCGCTCGCCACGGCCGTCCAGCAGGGGAAGGCGCTCTATGTCGGGATTTCCTCCTACTCAGCCGGCAAGACCCGGGAAATGGCAAAATCGCTCAGGGAATGGAATCTTCCCTGCCTGATCCATCAACCATCCTACAACATGCTCAACCGGTGGATCGAAGGGGAGCTCCTGCAAGCCCTGGAAGAAGAGGGCATCGGCTGCATCGCCTTCACCCCGCTCGCCCAGGGGCTTTTAACGGACAAATACCTGCACGGCGTGCCCGAAGACGCGCGCATCAAACGCCCAGGCGGCGATTCCCTAAAGGAGACCCATCTCAGCGAAGAAAACCTGGTGAGGATCAGGGCGCTGAACGATATCGCTCGCGCGCGTGGCCAGACGCTCGCGCAGATGGCTCTGGCTTGGGTTTTGCGGGATCGCCGCGTGACCTCTGCGCTCATTGGAGCCAGCCGACCCGAACAGGTAGCGCAGAATGTCGCGGCCCTCGACAATCTGGAGTTCTCCCAGGCCGAGCTGGACTCCATCAACACCCATGCGCAAGAGGGGGGCGTCGATCTCTGGGAGCGACCGTCGCACGACCAGCGCCCCTGAAATGGCCCGGCGGATGATTTGAGACCGCCTTATTCGCCCGGGACTTCCACTCTCTCGTCGATGCGAGGGGTGAGCCCGTTGGCCATAATCATCCGGGCGCAGGTGTTCCAGCGAAGGAGGGCGTCGTCGTTCTTTGGTGGCCGGAGCGCCTCGGCTTTCTCAAACCAGCTCATCGCTTCGCTAAGGAATTCGTAAGCATCGTGGCTGGCGCCGGGATGGCCCTGCTGCAACCACGCCTTGGCCTGGCGCTCACAGATAATGCCGGCATAGTAGGCGCGTTCGTACTCGTCGTGGAGCCGGGACAAAAGGTCCCGAGCCTGCCTCACTCCGGCAGCGTGGCCCTTGCTGAAGCGGTCGGTCAGCGCCAGCAAAAGAACGACCAGCGCCTGCTGATTGTCGGGCTCGATGCTGAGAATGTCCTGGCAGATGCTTTCGGCTTCGTTCGGCTCTTCGAGCAAGCGGTAGCGCAGGGCCTTGTCCAGCGCGGTGGGGATCGCTTCTCGGGACAACTGCTTGAGTTCAAACATGTTCTTTTTCCTTTCGGGTATTTGGGCGAACCCACTTCAGCAAAAGCCGGAATGGATCGTAAAAGTCGTCAACAACTCGCTCCTTGAGCGGGATGATCGCGTTGTCGGTGATGGCGATGTTCTCCGGGCAGACCTTGGTGCAGCATTTGGTAATGTTGCAGTAGCCGATGCCGCCAGCCTGCCTAAGCTCGGAAAGCCGATCTTCCGTGTCGAGCGGGTGCATTTCCAGCGCGGCGGCAAACACAAAGAAGCGCGGCCCGATGAATTCCTCCTGCTTGCCATGATCGCGCAGGACGTGGCAGACATCCTGGCAAAGGAAGCATTCGATGCATTTGCGGAATTCCTGAACGCGATCGATGTCCGCCTGGGCCATCCGCCAGGTCCCATCCGGCTTGTCGGGCGGACGCGGCTTGAATTTCTTGATTTTCTTCTTCACCCGATAGTTCCACGAGACGTCGGTGACCAGGTCGCGAACGCGGGGAAACGCCCTCATTGGCTCGAGGGTTATCGGCCTATCGGCCGGCAATTCGTCGAGTCGAGTCATGCACATCAGCTTCGGCAGGCCGTTGATCTCGGCCGAACACGAGCCGCACTTGCCGGCCTTGCAATTCCAGCGGCAAGCGAGATCGTTCGCCTGGGTGGCCTGAATCTGGTGCACGGCGTCAAGCACGACCATCCCCTCGGATATGTTGGCGGAGTATTCCGCGAAGTCTCCACCCGTCGTGTCCCCGCGCCAGATCTTGAAAGCTTGGGTCTTCATTTCATCTCTTCGATGATTTGCCTCAAGTCATCACGGACCTCCGGGATCGGCTCGCGCCGCGTTTGCATCGAGCCGTCCCCGCCCTTGAACAACACGATGTTCATCTTGCCGCCTGCGGCATCCTGGTCCGGAAAATCATCCCGAAAATGTCCTCCGCGACTCTCCTTGCGCTCGAGAGCCGAGCGGGTGATCGCTTCGGAAACCGTAAGCAGATGCTTCAAGTCGATGGCGGTGTGCCACCCGGGGTTGTATTCGCGATGGCCGTAGACCGCGACCTTCTTCGAGCGTTCCCAAAGCTTGCCCAGGTCCGCGAGCGCGCGGACCATTTCCTCTTCCCGCCGAACGATGCCCACGAGGTCTTGCATCATTTCCTGCAAATCGATTTGCACCTGGTAGGGACTTTCCTCGCCACCGGTTGGTTTGGCGGCGCGGTCGAAGGGCTCCAACGCCTCGCGCGCGGCTTGCTCGATCTGGCGGCCGTCGATCTGCCCCGCCTCGTGCTCCTTGGCAAATTTCGCCGCCAATTCGCCCGCGCGCTTGCCGAAAACCAGAAGATCCGAGAGGGAATTTCCGCCGAGCCGATTGGCGCCGTGCAACCCGGCGGCGACCTCGCCGGCGGCGAAAAGCCCCCGCACGCTGGACATCTGCGTTTCCGCGTCCACGCGGACGCCGCCCATGATGTAATGCGTCGTCGGCCCGACCTCCATCGGCTCCTTGGTGATGTCAAGGTTCGCGAGCTGCATGAATTGATGATACATGCTCGGCAATTTCTTTCGAATGTGTTCCGCGGCGTTCGGAAGTTTCTCCTTGATCCACGAAATGTCGAGGAAGACCCCCCCATGCGGGCTGCCGCGCCCCGCCTTGACCTCGTCCACAATGCAGCGCGCCACGTGGTCGCGAGTAAGCAGCTCCGGCGGGCGGCGGGCTTCCTTGTCGCCCTGAGTGTAGCGCCACCCTTCTTCGGGGTTGTCGGCGGTTTGTGACCTATAGTTGGCGGGAATATCCGCGAACATGAATCGCTTGCCCTCCTTATTGAGCAAGACGCCGCCCTCGCCGCGCACGCCCTCGGTAACAAGAATCCCCATGACACTGGGAGGCCAAACCATGCCGGTCGGGTGAAACTGCACGAATTCCATGTCCACCAATTCCGCGCCGGCGTGATATGCCAGGGACTGCCCGTCCCCTGTGTATTCCCAGGAGTTGCTGGTAATCTTGTAGGCCCGGCCTATCCCGCCGGTGGCGAGCACAGTGGCCCTTGCCCGGAAGATCTTGAACCGTCCGCGTTCGCGCCCATAGCCGAAGGCTCCAACGACGCGGTCGCCGTCTTTGAGCAAACTGACAACGGTATGCTCCATGTAAACATCGATGCCTTGATGGATGCCATGATCCTGGAGCGTGCGGATCAATTCCAGGCCGGTGCGGTCGCCGACGTGGGCGAGCCGCGGATAGCGATGGCCGCCGAAATTGCGCTGAAGAATCCGCCCGTCAGCCGTGCGATCAAACACCGCACCCCAGGATTCCAACTCCCGGACGCGGTCGGGCGCCTCCTTCGCGTGCAATTCGACCATCCGCCAGTTATTGACGTACTGGCCACCGCGCATCGTATCGGCAAAGTGCACCTTCCAATTGTCGCGTTCGTCCACGTTTGCCAGGGCCGCCGCCATGCCGCCTTCGGCCATCACCGTATGCGCCTTTCCGAGGAGCGACTTGCAAATCAGGCCGACCTTGACCCCCGCGGCGGAGGCTTCGATGGCCGCGCGCAGGCCGGCGCCGCCCGCCCCGATGATGAGCACGTCATATTCGAGAGTTTCGTAGTTGGTAGCTGGATTTGCCAAAACGTCGGGGGCCTAGGAGGCGACAATCTAACGGTTCACCCGTTCATTCACAGAATCTTCCAGTCGTGCCAGACACCCATCGAGCAGAGGCGCACATAAAGATCGGTAAAACCAACCCAGAACAGACTCAGCCAGGCCCAAAGCATGTGCCGCCGGTTCAGGCAGCTCACGCACGAATACCCCTTGGCGCAAACCGGCGATTTGGAAATCTCATCCCGAGAGCCGCCGATCAGATGCCGAAGCGAGTGACAGCCTAAAGTGTAGCCGCTTAGCAAAATGACGTTAAGCGACAGGACGATCGTCCCGACCCGAATGCCGAAATGTTTCGCGCCAGAGGCTTCCGCAAACCACATCGCTTTCCAGGCGTCATGAGCGAGAATGAGAAGGAAGAGCACCGCCAGATACAGGAAGTAACGGTGGATGTTTTGCATGATCAGCGGGAAGGAATTCTCGCCGAGGTAGCTCTTTCGTGGTTCGCCGACAGCGCAGGCGGGAGGGTCAGCCCAAAACGCCTTGTAGTAGGCCCCGCGGTAGTAGTAGCAGGTCAGCCGAAAACCCGCGGGAGCCCAGAGGATCAAAAGCGCCGGCGAGAACGCCAGCCAGGGCGGCCACCAGTTCGGCTTCAGACCTAAAATCGCATGAGGAGAGCCGCCGAAAATCTCCGGCGAGTACAATGGCGAAAGATAATTCTCCCCGTTTTGACCGAGCCAGTAGTGAGTTCCCTGGAACGCCGCCCACGTGGAGTACACAAGGAAGGTCGACAGTCCCAGAAATACGAACAAGGGCTGACGCCACCATGCATCGCGCCGCATGGTCTCCCCAAACGACCGGCGCTTTAGTGTCACATTCGCGTAAGACATGGCGTCTGCGGCCCTGCATTTTCGAGCCGGGATGAAAAGCAAATGTAAATATCGGCGAAAGCTCTCTATTTCAAGCTCATTGCAAGATTCCCGCTCCCATCGATCGGGGCGCGAACCCGCGGAGATCCGGGCACGCCTGTGTTCCCGGCGGTTCTATGAGACTGTTGAAAAACCCCACGCATGTCACGCGCGAGCTCTTTGGGGCACATATCGGTGGAGGGACGAAGGAGCATCCCCATGAGGGGCTGTGACTGAGGAGCGACGCCGAGAGAGGCCCCAAAGAGTTCGCGCCCTCCGGGTTGCGCCAATTTTCGGCCCTCGCGGTGTCGCCAAGCTTGTCCGTAGCGCCACGGCTACGGCCTTGCGCTTGGCTCCTTGCGATCTTCCGAAAATTGACAGCAACGTGGCATACGCGGGCTTCTCAACAGTCTCCTAGGAGGCTAGCCGGGGTAAGCACCCGTAACAAACCGCTCCAGGTCATCAATTGCCGCGGTTTGCGCGCTGATGATCCAGTTGACACAATCTCCGATGGAGATGATTCCGGTCAGCCTACCGCTCTCCATGACCGGGAGGTGCCGGATTCTATTCTCGGTCATCAGCTGGAGGCAGGCCTGAACGGAATCGTCCGCGACGACGGTTGTGACAGTGCTGGTCATGATCTCGGAGACCACCGTTTCCCGGGAGCCGCGTCCAAGCAGAATCACCTTTCGGGCGTAATCACGTTCCGAGATCATGCCCACGAGACGGTCAGCCTCCATGACCGGCAAGGCGCCGACATTTTTTTCCGCCATCATCGAGATGGCTTCGAAAACTGTGTCGCTCGGCGAAACGGACCAGACGTGGGAACCTTTTCGATTCAGGATTGATCCGATGGTCGTTGTAATTTCCATCCTTTCTCCTCTTGGTTGGGGGTTTCACCAAACTATCGGCCTTGCCCCATTGCCACTCCAGAAAAACTTTAGCAAATGCGCGGCAGCTGTTCTCCGGACAGCATGTCGACCACCCGGGTGCCCCCGACTCGCGTTTTCATGAGGACAAAGCCGGGATGCTCGGCGGTCACCTGCCCGATGACGGCGGCCTCCGTCGCCAGGGGATGAGACTTCATTGCGCCGAGGACCGCCTCGGCGTCCTCTGGAGGCACGATCGCCAGGAGCTTGCCTTCGTTGGCCACATAAAGAGGATCGAGGCCAAGGATTTCGCAAGCTCCCTTGACTTCCTCGGTGATCGGGATTGCCGCCTCGTCTAGGAGCATGCCGACGCGCGCGGACTGGGCGATTTCACTGAGCGCGCTGGTCACGCCCCCTCGGGTCGGGTCGCGAAAGACATGAACGTTCTTGCTCGCGCCCAGCACGGTCTCGACGAGTCCCGCCAGCGGCGCGGTGTCGCTGCAGATCTCCGTTTCGAACTCCAAGCCCTCGCGCACGGACATGATCGCTATGCCGTGAATGGCGATCGGACCGCTGAGCAGGATCCTGTCGCCTGGCTGCGCGCGATCGGGGCGAATGTCGACCCCGTCCGGAACAATTCCCAACCCGGCGGTGTTAATGAAAATCTTGTCCGCCTTGCCGCGGTCCACAACCTTCGTATCGCCCGTCACGAAGCGCACTCCGGCAGCGTCTGCCGCTTGCCGCATCGATTGAACAACCCGCCAGAAATCTCGAATCGGCGTGCCCTCTTCAAGAATGAAGCCCGCCGAAAGATACAGCGGGCGCGCGCCGCACATCGCCAAATCGTTGACGGTGCCATGGACCGCAAGCGTCCCAATGCTCCCGCCGGGAAAGAAGATCGGGCTCACCACGTAGGAATCCGTGCTGAAAGCCAGCCGCGCGCCGTTGATTGAGAAGACCGCGCCATCATGCAACGGATCGAGCAGATCATTCCGAAACTCGGGAAGAATCAGTTTTTGAATCAACTGCTGGCTCAGCCGGCCGCCGCCGCCGTGGGCCAGCACAATTTCGCGATAATCCGAAATCGGCAGCGGGCACGAGCCGATCGGCCCGCTCGCCCTGTCGACTCCGCTGCCGCTCTCCAAAGCGGGATCCGCTTCCGATGAAGCGTCCTCAGGTAACATCTTCCTCCCCGAGCGCGATATGGACAAGGTCCCAGACGATATGGACGGCGGTCGCGTGGACCTCCTGGATGCGGTGGATGCTGTAGGACGGCACGATAAAGCAATAATCCGCAACCTCGGGAAACCGCCCGCCATCCTTTCCCGCAAAGGCGATCGTCAGCAGTTGCCTCTCGCGGGCGGCCTGCAGGGCGTAGATCAGGTTGGGCGACTTGCCGCTCGTGCTGAAGGCCATCGCCATATCCCCGGGAGCGGCAAAAAGCCGGAGCTGGTTGACAAAAACCCGCGTAAAATCGAAATCGTTGCCGATCGCGGTCATCGTCGCCGTATCGGCCATCAAGGGGATCACCGGAAACGCCTTTCGCTTTTCGATGATCGGATGATTGAACTCGACAGTAATGTGGAGCGCGTCGCACAAACTCCCGCCGTTTCCCATGGCGAGAAGTTTGCTTCCGCTCTGGAAACGATTTGCCATTTCGCGGGACATGGCTTCCAGCGTGTCGGCATATTTGACGAAGAATCTCTCTTTCATCTCGATGCTTTCGCCGCACTTACGGATAACCTTGTCGCGGAAACGCTCGGTCAACCTTTCTGACGGGGCGCTGATCGACACCGCGGTCCCCCCTCTCTCTAAAGGCCAACGCCGGCAAGGTCGCGCGACGTATGCGCGTTCGCGCTCAGGTGTCGGCCATACGCGTAGTAGGCGGCGCACGCTCCTTCTGCGGAGACCATCGTGGCGCCCAGAGGATGCTGCGGCGTGCATTCCTTCCCGAAGGCGGGGCAGTCGTGCGGTTTCTTCACGCCTTTCAAAACCAGGCCGCTGATACACACGCTCGGCTCCTGGGTGTCGATCTCTTCCACCTCAAAAAGTCTTTCCGCGTCGTGGTCACGAAACTCGTAGCGGAGCTTGTAGCCGCTCTTGGGAATCGACCCCACGCCGCGCCATTTGCGATCACAGACCTCGAAGACTTCGTCCACCAAATCCTGGGCGACGCGGTTGCCGTCGCGCTGCACCACGCGCGGGTACTGGTTTTCCACGACCGCCCGACCGGCCTCGAGCTGGCGAACGGTCATCAGCACCCCTTCGAGGAGATCCAGCGGTTCAAAACCGGTGATGACGATCGGCACGTGAAAGCGTTCCGCGATCGGCTCGTATTCCCGGAAACCCATCACCGTGCAGACATGGCCGGGCCCCAGAAATCCCTGCACCCGGTTGAGCGGCGATTGCAAAATGGAGGCCATGGCGGGCGGCACCAGAACGTGCGAAACAAGCACGGAAAAGTTGGCGATCCCCTGCTTGCTGGCCTGCCAGACGGCCATGGCATTCCCGGGCGCCGTGGTTTCGAAACCGATGGCAAAAAAGACCACCTTCTTGCCGGGATTCGCGCGCGCGATCTTCAGGCAATCGATCGGCGAATAGACCACCCGAATGTCGGCGCCTCGCGATTTGAGAATCAAGAGGTCCCCGTCGGAACCGGGCACGCGCAACATATCTCCAAACGAGCAGAAGATGACCTCCGGCCGGCGCGAGATCGCGTGAGCCTTGTCGATCATCTCGAGCGAAGTGACGCAGACCGGGCAGCCCGGCCCGTGCACCAACTCGATCTCGGACGGCAGCAAATGGTCGATGCCATATTTGACGATGGTATGAGTCTGGCCGCCGCAGACTTCCATCAGCACCCACGGCCGCGTGGCGGTGCGGCGAATTTCGGCGACCAGCTTTTGCGCCAGCGCCTCGCTGCGATACTCGTCAACGTACTTCATGCGTCTCCTCCTCCGCCTCACCGGCCTCCAACTCGCCCAGTTGGTCCATTTCCTCCAACAGCTTGTAAGTGCGGACCGCCTCGTCTTCGTTTACCCTGCTGAGCGAAAAGCCGACATGCACCAGCACGTAGTCGCCGAGTTCAACCTCGGGAGTATACTCGAGACAGACCTGCTTGACGATTCCCCCGAAATTCGCCTTTCCCATGCGCACGCCGTTGGAATCTTGCTCGATCTCAATCAGCTTTCCAGGAATTGCCAGGCACATGTTCGATCCTCCACCTTGCGGCCGCCCTCCCTGACCCTGCCGATCGCTACTCCATCACACAAAAGAACTGTATCGCCACAGCGAACGTTTGTCAGCAGATCGAGCGCGATTTTTTTCCTCGCTCCGCCCACGTCGGCGATCCCCATCTGCATCCCGTCGTCCGAATAGACCCGGGTGATTTCGGCGTAGAGCAAATTCATACCGAAACCATGCGACCTTCGACCGCTTCCCGGCGAAGCGCGGTGGCTACGGCCACGGCCTGGCCGAGCGAAATTCCACCGTCGTTCGGCGGAACGCGTTGGTGCCAGTAGGGGAGAAATCCCGAGTCCAGCAGACGCCCCACACACGCCTCCGTCAAATACCCATTCTGAAAACAGCCGCCCGTCAGAACGACCTTCGGCTCACCAATTCGAAGCGCCATGAGCCTGACGATCTCAGCGAGCATGTTGTGGAACTTTGTGGAAATCGCAGAAACGGGCTGACCCTCCCCGAGGTCTCGCACAATCGCCTCAATGGCCGGCCCCCAATCCACGACAAGCGTTGCGTCATCAACGATCTCGAACGGATAGGAGGCGCTCACGCCGCGCTGCAGGGCAAACTCCAACTCCATCGCGGCCTGTCCCTCGAAACTTGCGCGATGGCGAAGGCCGCTCAGCGAGGCCACCGCATCGAACAGCCGCCCTGCGCTTGAAGTCCTGGGCGAATTGAGGCCCTTGGCCAACATTCTCTCGATAACCCGGCGCTCCCCGGCCTCGATATCGCGAACGGGCGGAAGATCAGTTCGCTCCAGCGCGCGGCTGCCCCAGACCTCGAACAGAATTCCCAACGCGGTTCGACTCGGTTGGCGGACCGCCGCCTCGCCGCCGGGAAGGCGGAAATGCCGCAATCTTGCGACCCGTTCGAACGAGTCTCCATGGGTCAGCAAGAATTCGCCGCCCCAAATGGTGCCGTCGGGTCCATAGCCGGTGCCATCCCAGCAAATTCCCAACACCGGCGGCCCGATTTCATTTTCCGCCATGCAGGAAACGACGTGCGCCCAATGATGCTGCACCCCGCTTGGCGACGCCGCGCAACGGTGCGCATGCTTCGTGGAGAGATAGTCCGGATGGAGGTCGCAGGCCACGGCCTCCGGCTCCGCTTCCCAAAGCTTGACCAGATCTTCCGACACCCGGCGGAACGCCTGAAACGCCTGGTGGCTGGCCAAATCGCCGATATGCTGGCTGATGAAGACCTCGGCGCCGACGCTCAATGCCACGCTGTTCTTGAGATGGCCGCCAACCGCCAGAACGCAGGGGAGCGGATTCTTCAAATGTACCGGTAACGGCGCGTAACCGCGCGCCCGCCGCAAAACAAGCTCCCGGCCCCTCATCACGCGGGCCACCGAGTCGTCGACATGACGAACGATCGGCCGATCGTGGACCAGAAAGGCATCCGCGATCCCCCCCAGGCGCTCAATCGCCTCGTGCTCATCGATGCAGATCGGCTCGTCGCTCAGGTTGCCGCTGGTGGCCACAACCTCGAACCCGACCTCCCGCAGCAACAAATGATGGAGCGGACTGTAGGGAAGCATGAATCCAAGATACGGGTTCCGGGGAGCGAGGGATGCGGCAAGCCTTCGATCGTTCGCCCGCCGCTCGAGAATGACGATGGGCGATTCCGGCGAGAGCAACAGGCGTTCCTCGAACTCGGAAACCCTGCATTCCTGCCGGACGGCTTCGAGCGAGGGGGCCATCAGGGCGAACGGCTTTTCTTCCCGATGTTTCCGTTGGCGCAGCCGGAGAACAGCGGCTTCATTGCGAGCATCCACGATAAGCTGGAACCCGCCCAGTCCCTTCAGGGCGAGAATGCGCCCCGAGCGAATGATCTCCGCGCCCTCCGTCAATGCCGCGTCAGCCCGGGCGCGCAGGCGGCCGGTGGCATCCAGCAACCGAAGGCGCGGGCCGCAATCGGGACAAGCGTTCGGCTGGGCGTGGAACCTTCGATCTTTCGGATCGTGGTACTCGCGTTCGCACCGCGCACACATGGCGAAATTCTTCATCGAGGTATTGCGACGGTCGTACGGCAGGCTCTCGATGATTGAGAAACGCGGGCCGCAATTCGTGCAGTTGGTGAACGGATAGCGGTAGCGGCGATCGCCCGGGTTGAAGATTTCCCGCAGGCAGTCCGGGCAGGTCGCGATATCGGGCAAGACCAGGGCGGATTTCGAACCGGTTTCATCGCTCTGCCGGATCTCGAACGTCTCGTAACCCACCGGGTCGAAAAAGCTGAATTCCGAACTGCAGATGATCGCGAGCGGAGGTTTTTCTTTTTCCAGGCGCAAAAGAAACCGGCGCACCGCGTCGGAAGGGCCTTCGACTTCGGCAAACACGCCGCCACTCGAATTCAGCACCCAGCCCTTCAAATCAAGCTCGCCGGCCAACCGATAGACAAAGGGCCGGAATCCGACCCCCTGCACCGCGCCGCGAACCGTCACTCTGGCCCGCTCCACGCTCACGGCCTGGCGCGAGGATCGAAAAGAGGCGGCGACCAAGGCCCCTCGCTTTCAAGAGACCGGGCGCGAGATTTCATTCTCTTCGTGACTTTCTCTGCCGATCGCAACCCTTACTGACCCCTCTTGAACGAGCAGCGGAAGGGGATCGAGGTGCCTGGAGAGCTGGTCGAGAGGAGTGCCGGCTCGCCGGGCATCATAACGATGCCCCAGGCTGCAGATGAGAATCCCGTTCTCGAACGCCCCGAGCCGGAGCGGCATATTGCAAGCGGGGCAGTGATCCCGATAAGCATAGAGCTGGCCGCCGCGCTGGCAAACGATCAGCGAAATCCCCTTTCGGAAAACCGGAATCATCGATCCTTCGGGAAGGTCCTTCGCTTCGTCGATCTCCACCCACACCGGAGCGCCGTTCGGAAGATGTTGAACGGGCGCTGTTGAGCGCGGGTCGAGCCCCTCGACCTCGATGCCCATCAGGTCCGGGCAGGCCTCTTCGATGGCGCCCCGAATCGCAAGCTCCAGGGTCACCGACGAGGATGGGCAGGTCTGGCAATGACCCCGCAGGCCGAGCCGCGCGACGTCTTCTTCGAGACTCAAAAGCTCCACGTTGCCACCATGACTTTCCATATAGGGACGGACCGTGTCGAGCGCCTCGCGGAGCCGCGTTTCGAGCGGTACCGGGTGCAGATCGTGGATCAAGAGCAGCCCGCGCACCGCCGCATCGTTGACCAAGCGGTCATAGATCTCCTGACCGTGGGGACCCGCCCCTCCGACGAAATCGAGAATCCTGGCCAGCCCCTGCCCGTAAAAGCGCAACAACGACCCTATGCACTCCTCGAGCATTGCCCTTGAGGAAGGGTCCGGAACGTCGTCGATTCTCGCGATGAGCTCCTGAATGTGCTTACCTTCCCTCTGGAGCTCGCTGAGAGAGTCGCCGGATTTGTCAAGCATAACGGATGGTCCGGATAATGCACTCGTGCCCCTGCAAGGCCTCGGTGGCCTTGCCGCACCGCGGACATTGCAACGTTGCAACCGCCACGTCCGAAAGCGCCTCTTCCCAAAATTTCGGCCGGCCCCGATACGAGCAATGCGGACACAAAACCTCCGCCTCGAGCCTCTCGATCTCGAGAACCGAATTCTCCAGCACCGTTTCCTTGACGATCGCCGTATAGCAAAAACTCAGCTGCTCCGGCTCGATGCAGGAAAGCTCCCCGACAAGCACTCTCACCCCGAGGACCTTCCTGGAAGGATTCGTCTCGGAAAATTCAAGGACCCGCTCCGCGATGGCGGAAGCGATCGATAGTTCATGCATCGCGAACCTCGTCAGGCATCCCGCAGCGCCGACGCCACCTCGTCCAGGCCCGCGCCCGTCTTGCAGCTGGTGGGAATCACCAGGATGTCCGGTTTGAGGGTATGAACGTCACGGGTCAGGTCCTCGACGCTCACTTCCATGGCGCCCGCGAGGTCGATCTTGTTGATCACCACGATCTGCGCGCCGAGAAACATGTGCGGGTGCTTCCTGACCATGTAGGGACCTTCAGTCACGCTGACCACGACGACCCGCGCCTTCGAGCCAAGAGGAAACTCGGCCGGGCAGATCAGGTTTCCGATATTTTCGACGAAAATCAGCCGGATCTTGTGGAGATCGATTTTCCGGCACGCTTTTCCAACCAGATTCGCATCGAGGTGGCATCCGTTGACGGTGGCAATCTGGACCACAGGAATGCCTTGTCTGGCGATTTGCTCGACGTCGCTGCTGGTCGTCGCGTCGCCGTTGAACACCGCGAGGCCGATTTGATCCTTGAGCTTTTCGACAAGGCGGGTGATCAGCGTCGTCTTGCCCGAGCCGATCGCTCCCATGAAATCGATGGCCGTCGCGTTGTGTCGATCAAGCAGAGCGCGGTTTTCGTCCGCGAGCTTGGCATTGGCTTCGAGCAGGCTGTGTTCAAGCTCGATGTCGTAGATTTCGTCGGGAGCGGCCTCGATTTGGATCATAAAGGAAAAGGTATGCTGGGGAGGAGCGCACGGTCCGGCGCGCGCTCGAAACCTGCGGGACGTGCGCTCACGGCCGCGGGCTGTGCAGGCCCATCAAAGCCGTCGGAGTGTGCAGTTTCTCAAGGATTTTGCCGTTTCCCAGATACATGTGGACGCCGCAGGGAAGGCAGGGATCGAAACTTCGGACCGCCCGCATGATGTCGATGCCCTTGAAATTTTCGGGGCCGTTCTCCTCAAAAATGGGCGTGTTTTGCACCGCGTCCTCATAGGGGCCCGGCGTGCCGTAAATATCGCGCGGGTTCGCGTTCCACGGAGTGGGCGGATAAGGATGGTAGTTGGCGACTTTTCCGCCGCGAATCACCATGTGGTGCGAAAGCACTCCACGGACTGCCTCGTGGAATCCGCAGCCAATCGCCTCGTCGGGGACCACAAACGGAGTAAAGGTTTTCGTTCCGCCGGCGTGAAGCTCCTTCATGGCTTGCTCGACAAAATAGAGTCCGCAACAAGCAGCGTAGACCTGAAAATAGGTGCGCGCCCGGTTTCGCTCGATGGCGTTGCTCCACTTCGGAATCTTCCACTCGAATTCAACTTCGGGTTTAAGCGCCGTTTTCGGCAGGATCATCTTTACGCTGTTTCCCGTGGCCTTGAGATAGCCGATATCGACGAGCCCCGCCAGCGCGGTGACCCAAAGTCTGGCAATCGGCCCGCCGCCGGTGTCCAAGGCGAGATGATCTCCGGTGCGCTTGTCGAACCATCGCGGCGACATCACCCAGGTATATTTGTCGTTAAAGTTGCGTTTCTGCGGCTTGGGGATCGTTGTTTGGTTCCAAGGGTGATGCTTGTCCACGGGATTTCCGAGCGGGTCATGGGTGACAAACGTCTCGGAATGTTCCCAATCGTCGTAGTACGAAGATCCCAGGAGGATGCGGATGCCGAGGTTGATATCCACGAGGTTCGTGGTGATGAGCTCTCCGTCAACCACGATCCCCGGAGTCACGTACATCGCCTTCCCCCAATCGTTCATCGTCCGGTAGTTGTAGTCGCAGACGGCCGGATTCTGGAAAGAACCCCAGCAGCCGAGGAGCACCCGCCTGCGGCCAACCTCCTCGTAACCGGGCAACGCTTCGTAGAAGAAATCGAACAGATCGTCGTGCAGGGGAACGACCTTCTTCATGAACTCGACGTACCGCATCAGGCGGGTCAGGAAATCCGTGAAGAGCTGGATCGAGGGCACGGTGCCCACCCCTCCTGGATACAAGGTTGACGGGTGCACATGGCGTCCCTCCATGAGACAGAACATCTCGCGGGTCATGCGGCTCATTTGCAGCGTCTCGCGGTAGAATTCGCCTTCGAAGGGATTGAGCGACCGCATGATGTCACCGATCGTCCGATAGCCGTGCTCCTTGGCGTGGGGCGCTTCGGTCTTCACCGCCTTTTCCCAGACCCCGGGATTCGTCTCCTTGACCATCATCTCGCAGAAATCCACGCCGACCAAATTGTCCTGAAAGATGTTGTGATCGAACATGTATTCGGCGGCTTCGCCGAGATTGATGATCCACTCCGCCATCGCCGGAGGCTTGATGCCATAGGCCATGTTCTGGGCGTAGACCGAGCACGTGGCATGGTTGTCCCCGCAAATCCCGCAAATGCGGCTGGTGATGAAATGGGTGTCCCGCGGGTCCTTGTTCTTCATGAAGATGCTATAGCCCCGAAAGATCGACGAGGTGCTGTGGCACTCGACGACTTTCTTCCGGTCGAAATCAATCTTGGTGTAAATCCCGAGGCTGCCGACGATGCGGGTGATGGGATCCCAAGACATCTCGACGAGATTGCCCGATCCTGCGGAGGTTTGGGCTTCGGGGGCGGTTTCGGTGGCCATATGCTCTCCTTGGTTTTACGCGTAGTGGCGGGGGGTGTAGCCCGTTGTGAGCTCGGATCGGCTGTGCCTCCAGCGAGGTTCCTTGTTAAGGGTGCGGTTGGTGATCTTTCGAAGGCTTCGCACGACCCCACCGAGCAAACTGGATACGCCGGAGGAGACCTTGGCGCCTGGCGGCTCGTCCATAAAGGGCATGAACTTGTCGGGAAACCCGGGCATCGTGCACCCGATGCAGATTCCGCCGACGTTCGGACATCCGCCCAGCCCGTCCATCCAGCCGCGTTTGGTGACATTGCAATTGACGACCGGACCCCAGCAACCCAACTTGACGATGCATTTGGGGGAGCCGTATTCGGTGGCAAAGTCGCCCTCCTCGTAGTAACCCGCCCGGTCGCAGCCGTCGTGGACGGTGTTCCCAAACAGCCACGTGGGACGCAGCTGGGCATCCAATGGAATCATCGGTGCCAAACCCGCGACCTGATAGAGCAAATAGAGAAGGGTCTCCATCATGTTATCCGGCTGCACGGGACAACCGGGCACGTTAACGATGGGCAAGCCGGCCTTGGATTTCCAGCCCCAGCCCAAATAATCCGCCAAGCCCATCGCCCCGGTCGGGTTGCCCTCCATGGCATGAATTCCGCCATAGGTAGCGCACGTCCCGCAGGCCAGGACCGCGAGGGCTTTGGGAGCGAGCCGGTCTATCCACTCGTTGGTGGTGATCGGCTGGGCCGTATCGGGGTCCGTTCCCATCGCTGCCCAATAGCCTTCCTTCTTTATGCTCTCGTTGGGAACGGACCCTTCGAGCACCAAAACGAATGGATCAAGCTTGCCCGCCGCCGCCTTGAACCAGTAATCCATGAAATCATCTCCCACTTCATAGGCGAGGACAGGATTGTGCAGGTGGACTTTTGGCAGGCCGGGAATATTGCCCATGACCACGTCCTCGATGCTGGGCAAAGACGCAGCCGTTACCGAGACTGAATCGCCGTCGCATCCGAGACCGGTGGTCATCCATATCACATGCACCTCAGCCACGTTGGGGGGACGACGCGCAACCACTTCCGGAGTATTCATAAACTGCTCTCCTTCTGGGCTTGAAAATAGCTTGACGGGATTTCCGCCGCAACTATTTTGGGCCGTTTTTTCTTATTTCCCGGCCGTTTCGACCGGCGCTCTCCTTCCGGCGACGCGGCAAAAGAATGCGCAAAGGAATCCCGGGCAAGTAAGCGGCTGAAGGCGGCTCCCGAACGGCTCCAGGCCTTGCTTCAATCGAAATTGCCGGACCGCCCGTTCTTTGAAGTTTTCGCGCGAGCGGGCGCCCGGCGCCGCAAATCGCGCGGCGTTCGCTGGAAGGCTTTCTTGAATCGTCGATCGAAATAGCTCTGATCGGAGAAGCCGACCTCGCTGGCGACCTCCGCGATGGTCAAGGGACTCTCTTTCAACAAGCGCACGGCGCGAGAAAGGCGGACGTGAGTCACGTAACTGACGAATGTCGTGCCGGCGACCTTCTTAAAGACCTTGATGAACTGTGGCACGCTCATTCTCGCCAGGGACGCCGCTCTCTTGAGCGGAATGGAGTCCGCGAAATGTTGCTCCACGAACTCCAGAACGGGTTTGAGCCGGGCCGAGCGTTCCTGTTGTCGAAGCAGTTCGGAGTGCCGAAAATCGGCCGGCCGGAAGAATTCCGCGAGAAGATAAAGCAATTCCAGGAAGAAGGCCTTGCATCCGATTTGAAAGTAGCTGCTCCGATCAAAATAGCACCCCAGCAGGCGCGAAATGATCCGGTGGATCTCCTTGAGCAAAGCTACGTCCCGGACGACATGCACCCGATTGCCGGTGTTGGTAAAAAACGGAAGAAGGAAGAAATAGTCGTGGGACGGAGAGCCAAGGCTGTAGACGAAATTCGGCAGAAAACTCATGACGATCACGCGGGTATCCAGGCCGGGCGCGTCCACCAGCCGGTGCATTTTCATATTTTCGACGACCAGCAGCTCGCCCGCCGCCAGGTCGACCCGGCGCTCGCCCATGACCATGCAGACCACTCCATCCAGCGGCATGAAGAGCTCCAGGCGCTCGTGCCAGCTTTGCACCGGCGTGAAGTTGTTGTGGCGCAGCCGGAACAGTTTGATAAGAAAAGGAAACTCCCGATCGAGCGCCTCCTCGTAGCGCCCGGTATGGTCCAGGCGAAGCCGATGCGGCTCGAAGCTCAGCTTGCCGGCGGCTTTGCCAAGGGCGCTGTCCTCGAGACGCGCCTTCATGGAAACTCGATCTTCAGAAGGGCGTAGGGCGCCAGAGCGAGCGCAACTTTTCCGCCGGAAGCCGCGACGCGCTCCAAAGGAGGCAGGCGACCCGCCGCGAGAAGGGAAACATTTGTTTCATCGATGCCGAGAACGCCAAGAGGCGAGACCGGCGCGCGCAGGTCGACCTTCCGGGAGCGCCCGGTGAGATTGGCGACGATACAGATCGAGTCGCCTCGTTCATTCTTCACGGCAAATGCCCCGACAAGCGCCGGCTTGGAGATAGAAACGGGCAGCAGTTGCCTCATCCCGGCCACCGCTTCGAACACACAGTAGACCGGAAAAATCTCTGCCGGGTTTGACGAACGCAGCTCCGAATTCATCACCCCGCGAGAACCGGTCGTTTCATAAAACGTGATGGACTCAAGCCGTTCAAGCGGCAGCAGCCGCGCGAGACTTCCTGCCGTCCAGGCCGCGCAGACCAACGTCTTCTGGCGCGGGTCGGACGCGGCGGACAAGGGATCCTCCTGCTGCTTTGCAGGGTCCGTGGCGTTCGGATTGAAGCGCGGTCGAAGGGTGATGGGCGATATGATCAGCTGGCGGTCGCAGAACTGGACTGCGCTTTCCACGGTTGAAGCCTGCGCCTCAAGCGCCTCGAAAAGACTCATATCGTCGAAGGCGTGGACCTGCGGGTTGATCGAGTAGGATGCGATCACTCCTCCGGGAGGCCGCTCCCGGTTCAGTTCGGCGAAATAAGCATTCGTTCCGGCGCCCACGCGAAAGCCGTGAGGAGCCAGCTCTCTTTGGGCCAATTCGATCCACCGGGGGGCCGTCGACTTTTCCGTTTCGTGAAAAACGAGGCAGATATCGACCATTGGCGGCTCAATCGTTTCGCAGAACTCCCGGAGACTTCCCTCCGCCTGATGGCCAAGGAACAACGCGCATTGCAAGCGGGCATCGATCGCCAGGGCCTCGTCCCGGGCCTGTAAAAGCACGCCCTTCCACGAGGCTTGCGAGAAGTGCAGATCGACGCGCAGATGGTTCAAACAAAGACTCCCCAGGCGATCTCGCTCATTGGAGGAAAGCGGCAAACCGTGACTGGCGACGCAAAGGCCCAGCTTGGGAAATCGCCTTCCCTCGGAGGATGGCAAGATAGCGACTTCCACGCTCGGCTCCTCCTCCGTCGAGACCATTTTCCGCCCGCCGGATAAATTCAAGGTGACCTTCTGGTGAATTTCCTCCCCGGATGCAACCTCAACGGGAAACGGCCGACTAAGCGGTGTGCTGTAGGTCTTGAACGACGCATCCGTCCAATTCCGTTGGTCCTCCATTTCGAAAACATCGCCTTCGAATTGGATCTCTGCGCGAAGATCGGGCGCGGGGTACCAAGTCAGGCGCTGGATATCCTTGAAGGGCTGGTGGGGCGAAATGAAAAGGGGGAAGCCGGTCTCTTCCCGCGCGCCGTCCGTATGTTGGACCCCGCACGCTTTTCCCGCGCACTCCGCGATCGGGTGAAGCGTGCATAGCCCGATGCGATTGCGAAGGAAGGATGCTTGCGCCTGCCCATCGAAACGAAACGTCAGCAATCCCCCGTGACCTTCAATTGTGCCTTTCCAGGAAAATAAAACCGGCGCCGCATCGTGACGGGCGGTGAACGAGAGATGGAAGGAATCCTCTTCGCGCTCCAGACGCTCGATCTCCAACTCCGCTTCGACGGTATCCCAGTTCTTGTCGCGCACCGCGGCATAGATGGCCCGGATCACTTCGACCCCGGACGATTCGACACGCCGCAAAAAGCCCGTGCTTGGCTCGAAAAAACAACTGAATTCCCGCGTTTGCAGCGGAATCACCTCGGGGAAACATTGGCTGGCCACGGCTGGGGGGAATTGCGATCCCTTTGTAAATCACGATTCGCCGCCTGACAAAACTCTATTTGCCCTGTGTTTCGGAACGCCGGCGCGGCCTGCGGCCAGATGCTTTAACCCAACGATTTTCCCGCCCGATCGTCTGGCCGGCTCTCCGAAACCTTTAGCTAGCGAATGCTTACTTGGAAAGGTAACCCGTGCGTGCGAGATAATCGACTCCTTGTCTCGCCCATTCGAACTCCCTTTCAATGGTCGTCTCCAGATCCCCGCAAAAGGGGGGCCATTGCTCCACGATCACATTGGCTCTCCGGGATTGCGCGAGCAGAGCCTCGAAGATCTTGGTCAGCGGCAGGACCCCTTGGCCAACCGGCTTTCCGCGAAATGCGAAGCCCATGAGATACTCGAGCCTCTCCACGGTAAATTCCTTCAGGTGAACGCTGATGGTCCAGGAAGCCAGGTTGGAAAGGATTTCGTCCGCGCTTTCCATCGCCGCAAACGAGTTCGTCAGATCGAGACAAATCCCGAGAGAGGAACTGTCAATCTCGCGGACAATCGCGCCCAGGTCCGCAGTCCGGTAGGTCTCGTAATTTTCCAGCGCGATCCTCACCCCGGCGTCGAGGAATCGCGGAAGGACCTCCCGAAAGTTCGCCTTGATCTCATCGATGGAGGCCGGCGCCTGGTGCCAACCGCCCATCGTCCGGATCAAGCGCGCGCCCATTTGTTGGGCGATCTGCAGATACTTTGAAAGGTGCGCCGGTTCCGTGCCGCGCGTGCCGATCTCTATCTCGATGTCGTGCTCCCGGGCCAGGGCGCGCGCGCGGTCAAGCACCCGCCCATCGAAGGCGTCCAGGGGGAGATTGTCCAAAAAGTGAACAACGTGAACGCCTAGATCTATCGTCCTCTGGACGACGCCTACCGGATCAAGCGTGGGTTCCGGCCGGCGGTCTTGAACGGTCCCCGTCGCCCACGGAAACGTCCAGGAACCGACCCCTATCCTGCCAATTTCCTTGGCGCCCATGTCACTCCGTGCAGATATCGCGCACGCTTTGGCGCACTGCCGGTATCGTGATCACGTCTCTCCACGTCTCGCGGAAAATTCGCGGCCGGTTCTGTTCGATGGCTTTCATCGCGCCATCCGAAAGCGGGAACCCCGCGAATCCAAAGATGATCGCCAGTTCCGTTCGAATATGTCCGAGACAAAAATCCCGCGCCGCCTGCTCCGGCACCCCCATGGCCACGGCGGTCTCCATGGCCTCGCGCATCACGGTGATGCAGGTGGCGAACGTCGACTCGACGACGGCAGGTTCGAGGACAGCCATCTGTTCGATAGTCACCCGGTGGCGCCTGAGGATCGGCGCAAACATGTCCGCGGCGAGTTCCTCTCCGATGCGATAGTGTTCTTCGGGCCCCAGGTGCAGGGCGCACACAATGCTTTGGGGCAAGGTGCCCCTTCCCCCAAACCAATCGGTGTCGGCCGAAGCCGGCGCGTTCTCCGAGAAGAGCAAGGGGTGGCAAGGATGGGCGACAAAGTAGGTGATATCGGCCCGTTCGGGCATGATTTCCGCGAATGCCGCCGCCGGATCCAAGCCCACCACGATTGTTCCCGGGTTCAACTTCGGGACGACGTCGCGGGTGATTCTCGCGATCAGTCGATCTGGGATCGCCAGGATGACCGCTTCGGCCCGGGCGAGCGCTTCCTCCAGAGGAGTCGTCCGGATGCCTTCCGCCGCCATCTCCTGCCGGCGCTGGTCACTGGCCTCGACGTAATCGATTCGATAGCGCGAAAGGTTTCGCAGGTTGGCGGTCACCCGGCCGCCCATCTTTCCCCCGGCGCCCAACAGAGTTATGTTCATGGTTTTGGTCATTGTCTTCAATTTCTGGAGCCGAACCGGTGGAGGCTAACGGTATTGTCTTTCTAAGCAAATACGGCCAGCCATCTCACCCCGAGTGCGTTCGTCCCCGCCCGGCACCGGCCGGAGAATCCCGCCGGCGAACCGCCTGAGAGACCAAGCAATGCCGTCGATGCCGGGTGGGCCAAAACGCGCTTTTAGGCAGCCGCTATTCCTTCAAGCCGAAGGAGGTGTAGTTCTTGACGTTGTCGGGCGAGATCAGCACGCAGTCGACGGATTGTTTCTCGTCCGCTCCCGTTTTCCCGTCGGTGACGTATTTGTTCGCCTGCTCCACCGCCATTTGAGAGAGCTGGACCACCGGTTGAAGCACCGTCGCGCGGATCTCTCCCGCTTTGATCGATGCCGCCACATCCGGGCTGCCGTCGAATCCGACCACGATCACGTTGGCTTTCCCGGCGGCCTTGAGGGCGGAATAAGCGCCGAGGGCCATGGTATCGTTGCCCGCGATGACCCCTTTGATATTCGGGAATTGCTGGATGATCGTTTGCATCTTCTGGAAGGCTTCGGTCTGGCTCCAATTGGCGCTCTGCTGCGCCACTTTCTTCAGCTTGGGATACTGGCTGAGCGTGTCGTTGTAGCCCTTTGAACGGATGTGCGCGTTGGTGTCGGTTTCCTTTCCGACGAGTTCGACGTAGTCGCCCTCTTCGCCCATCAGCCTTACGAATTCCTCGGCGCCGAGCACCGCGCCCTGGTAGTTGTTGGAAACGATCTGCGCTGCCGCGTCTCCGGTGCTGTTGATCTCCCGATCGACGAGAAACGAGGGAATGCCGCCGGCCTTGGCCTTTTTCACTGCGGCGACGGTGGCGTCTGCTCCGGCGTTATCGAGGATGATCGCGGCGGCCTTTCGCGCGATCGCCGTCTCGAAAAGCTGGGCCTGCTTCACCGGATCATCGTTGTGCACGAGAATGAGCGTCTCGTAACCAAGCGATTTCGCCTTGGCATCGGCTGCATCCGCCAGCGCCTTAAAAAACGGGTTCTCCGGTGACGGGACGATGATCGCCACGAGTTTTTTTTCCGCGGCCGTCGCGCGAGGCACGACGGCGATCGCGATCAAGCTCGCCAGCCAGAGGAGTAAAAGGAACGGTCGGGATTTTGAAAAGATGGACATGGGACGTTTGGGGAGTTTTGGATCGGGTTTGCGTGGAGTGCGGTGGATTTGGATCTGATGAAACATAGGATTGGTTCCGGGGTGTGGGGTTAGGTTGAGAGTAAAGTCGTCATGCGCGTTTGAGGGCGAGGCGCTGCTGCAGGCTCTCCTGAAGCTGGTCGAGGACGACGGCCAGAATGATGACCAGCCCGGTGATCACCTTTTTCCAGAACTCCTGGACGCCCAGCAGCACGAGTCCGTTGGTGAGAACGCCAATCACTAGCGCGCCAACAATCGTCCCCCAAATCGTTCCACGCCCGCCAGCCAGCGAGGTGCCTCCCAAGACGACCGCCGCGATGGCGTTCAGCTCGTAGCTTTCGCCGGTGGCCGGATGCGCAGCCACCAACTGCGATGCGGTGATGAGTCCGGTCATTGCGCCACAGAGGCCGCAGATCATGTAAACGGCCATCTTGATGCGTTGGACATAGATGCCGGAGAGTTCGGCCGCCCGCTCATTTCCCCCTACCGCGTAAACTTGCCGGCCAAAAGGAGTCTTGGAAGCGACAAACGCCCCGACACCGGCAAACAGAATCATGATCCAAATAACGATCGGAATTCCGAGAAATGTTCCGGCACCGAGAATCGGGAAGCCGGTGTTGCCAAGTTCCGTGCTTCCGACCAAGTTTGGAAAGGTTGCGCCGTTGTTGCTCAGCTGAGCGGCACCCCTGGCGACGTAGAGAGTGCCAAGAGTGGCGATGAAGGGGGCGACGTTGAACCGCGTGATCAGCAGCCCGTTCACCGCGCCCACCAGAATGCCGAGAAGCAGGACGATTACGAGGATCGCCGGAACATTGAAATAGATGGCCACCCCAAGAGGGGCGATCTGCACGCCCCGATCAATGAGCAACCCGGCCATCATCGCGGAGAGGCCAACCGTGGAACCAACGGAAAGATCAATGCCACCAGTCAGAATGACGTAGGTCATGCCGACCGCCATGATCGCGTTGATGGCCGTTTGCCCGACGAGGATGATGAGATTTTCCCTGGTGAAGAAGGACGGCGAGAGAACCGAGAAGATCCCCACCAGGACAAATAGAGCGATCAACGCTCTAAGCCGAAAGAGAAGAACCCCGAACGAGAGGCGGGACAATCCGGAAGCCTCGGCAGGCCGCGCCGGCGACGGGGAATTGGCAAGGGTTTTGCTCATCGGGCAGGCCTCAGGCGTTCTGTCCCGGCGGGTGATCGGTCTGCGGTCTCGCGCCCGCCGCAAGGATCAGCGCCTCTTCCGTCACTTCGTCATGCAGGAATTCCCCGGTTACTTTGCCCTTCGACAAAACCAGGATGCGATCCGGGACAGTGAACATTTCGGGCAGTTCGGAGGAAACAAAAAGCACCGCCAAGCCCTGCTCGGCGAGACCGTTCATTATTTCGAAAATCTCCGCTTTCGCCCCCACGTCGATTCCGCGGGTCGGCTCGTCCAGGAGCAGCACCTTGGGCTGGGTAAGGAGACTCTTGGCAAAGACGACCTTCTGCTGATTGCCGCCGCTCAGCGAGGTGATCGGATACTCCGGGCCGCGCGCCTTGATGGCCAGGTCCCGCATGAGTTCAAGGATGGACTCCTTCTCCCTGCGTTCATCCAGCCGGAAGCCATTCGCGAAACGCGTGAGACTGGCCAGGGAGATATTGTGCGCGACAGAAAGTTTCTGGACCAGGCCCAGGCGCTGACGGTCCTCGGGGACCAGCATCAGACCGAGATCGATCCTTTCACGGATCGTCTCGTCGCCGATCTCCCGGTTGGCAATGCGAACCTCGCCGGTCGCCTCCGGGTGAAGCCCCATAAGGCACTCGAACAACTCCGTCCTTCCGGCGCCCATCAGGCCAAAGATGGCCAGGATTTCACCCTTCTGGAGCGAAAAGCTGAGGTTTTCCAGAGTGAAGCCCCCGCCCAACCGCGGGAGCCGCAGGTTTTTCACTTCCAGGATTGGTGCCTCCGTGTGCTGCGTTGCCGCTGGGGTCCGGCGGCGAGGCGCGCTGACGTTCCGCCCGACCATTTTCTCAACGATCCAAGCAACATTGACGGTACGCGCCGGAGCGGATGCCGCGAGCCTGCCGTCCCGCAAAATTGTCACGTAATCCCCAACGGTGAGGAGTTCCTCCATCTTGTGGGAGATGTAGATGATCGCCACCCCGTCCGCCTTCAGATCCGCGATGATCCTAAAGAGCGCTTCGGTCTCGGCCGCGGTGAGGGCTGAGGTGGGCTCATCCATTATCAAGACCCGCACGTTGTGCAAAAGCGCTTTCGCGATTTCCACGATCTGCTGTTGGCCGATCCGCAAGTCTCGCACCAGCGCCGAGGGATCCAGCGGTTGCTCAAGACGATCCAGCAGATCACGCGTGACTCTTTCCTGCTCGCCGTGCTGAACAATCCCGCCGCGGGTCATTTCGCGGCCGACAAAGATGTTTTCGGCGATGCTCAGGTTGGGAAACAGCTCGAGTTCCTGAAAAATGATGCCGATTCCCGCTTTCGCGGCCTCGCGCGTCGAGGCAAAGGCCACTGGAACTCCGTCGAGCAGGACGCGGCCGGACGTCGGCGGCTCCGCGCCGGCCAGGACTTTCATCAGCGTCGACTTGCCGGCTCCATTCTCGCCGATCAGCACGTTGACCGCGCCCTTGTAGACCTTGAAATCCACTTCGTCCAGGGCCAGGGTCCCGGGATATCGCTTGGTGATCTTTTCGGTGAGCATCACGATTTCCGAACCATTTGACGAAGTCTGTTCGAGCCGGTCCATGGTCTACCAACTCACAGGACGATTTTCACTGGCGTGACCAGCACGGGCGCCTTGGACCGCGGATCAAACGTGAAGGCACCGAAAAATGTTATGGTCTTGCCGGGCAGGCCAGCGAGATCGATTCCGGCCAGCGCGGCCTTCACCGCGCGAGTGTTGAGTTCCTTCGACACGTCCGCGTAGTCCAGTTGATTGGAAAACTGATCGAAGGGCGCAGCGCCGGTGGCATCGCGCAGCGCTGTTCCGCGCACCACCGGCCCAACCTGCAGGGCGATCCTTTCATCCAGGCCCGGAATTTCGAGGACCATGGTGCCCGCCTGTGATTCGGTGTGCACTTCAAGCACCTTCCCGGTTCCCTTCACCATGTAGTTGTAGGGATTCGTCGACTCGCGCCGGCCATACTTTTGTCCCGTCGCCGCCGGATCCGCCCGGATTTCCGGGAGAATTTTCGCAATCTCTTGGGCCTTGGCCTCGATGACGGACAAAACTTTGCTCGCCCAGACTTTCTCAGCGAACTGGGCCCCTTTCGAGCTTGCAGCCTGGGAGTCCGAGCCCGGAGCGGCCAGAGGTTTGATGATAAATGGCGGTTTGAGAATAAGCAAAAGGAGAAGCAAAGCGATCCCTGAGAGCCATAACCATCGTCCGGAAGCAAAGCGCGGAGTGGCGGGTGAAGCTAAGGAGGAGCCCTTCATGCCACTAGGCCTCAAAGCGGACTGGCTGCCCAAGGCGGGCGCTTTCGTAAGAGCCGAAGACGAGCTGGAGGGTGCGCAGGTTGTCTTCCCCAGTAGTTTCCGCGTCGCATTTTCCGAGGAAGCCGTCGACGAGATTGCGGTGGCACTCCACGATGCTCGAGTGAATCAAGGCATAGCTTGGGTCGGCCCACGGGTAAATACGCGGGGGGCAGCGTCTCGATTTCGTGCCCTCCGCGTCGGTCACTCGAATCCAGAAGTCCGGCGCGAGCTCGACCGACCCCCGATCGCCTTCGATCACGACGAAGGCTTCCGGAAACCTTTCGTGCTCCAACCGGCTCGCATAGCTGAGCGTGCAGGTCACCGTCATGCCGCTCGCCATCTGCAGGAGCACCGTGGCGACGTCTTCCCCGCGGATCTTCGGGTTGATTCGCTGGATCCGCGCGATGAGCCAATCCGCCTCGCCAAAAAGAAAGCGCACCACGTCCAGGATGTGCACCCCCATGTCCGAAAGGATGAACCGATCGAGCTCCCGCAGAAACGGCTGATTGTCGAAGACCGGAAAGCTGGAGTTGAAATCGATTCGAGCCCGGAACGGTTTCCCGATGAGGCTCGCGTCGAGAGATTTTTTCACTTCGCGAAGCGGCCGTTGCCAGCGCCAGTTCTCGTGAACGAACAGTGGAATCCGGGATTCGCGGCAAAGCGCAACCATTTCCCGTGCGGTCTCGAGGTCGTTAGCGAGAGGCTTCTGGCAGATCACCGGAATCCGATGCCTCGCCGCGAGCGCGACCATGTCGCGATGGGTTTCAGGACTCGTGATCACATCCACGAGGTCAGGACCTGCAACCCGAACCAATTCCTCCGGATCCTGAAAATGACTTGCCACCCGAAAGCGGTCCGCAAGCGCTTTGGCCCTGTCCGCTTGCAGGTCACAAACGGCTACACACTGAACATTCGGCAACTCCAGCCAGGCAGGAACCTGGAATCGACTCCAGAAGCCGGCGCCGATCACGGCGACTCGTAAGGGGCGGTCCATGGGGATCAAACAAACCAAGGTTAGCCTCGATGGAACGAGACTGCCTAGGACGATCTGATCATACTTTCGGACGATATGGTAGAACTCTGAAGTAAGACGGTGTATCACCCTCCATGATAAAAATGTAGGGTCTTTCCTAGATTAGACAGCGGGGAGCTGTATAAGCAATTGGAAAGCAGTGAGAAACGATATTTGAAGCATGCGCACCTTTCGGAGCGGGAATTTCGGCAGGTTTTGAAGATGTATTGCGCGGATGTCGGAGCACTGACGGCAAGTAAATTGACAAACCTAAACAAGAACACCACGCATCGTCTTTACGGGTTGCTGCGGGCTCGCGTGGTGGAAAAGAGAAGACGGGTGAGTGACATTTGGTCATCCGGCTCATTCCCGATAGCAGTAAGCACAAAGAGTCTGGGTTTTCCGTGGAAAGAGTCGACAAAGGACGCCCGGCTCCTCAGAGCGTCCGCGTGACTAAGTGGATGCGAACCGGGAGACGGGACGAGACCGCCGGGAGCGAACAGATATGCGCGTGATTCAGTCAAGGCGGGCATGGCGTGGCTGGTTTAGCTGTGGCTCGCGCCACCGCTGCCTGCCATCCGCCATACAGCTCGGCGCGCCGGGATTCTGGCATTCGAGGTTCGAAACGATCAAATTGCCGGGGCAAGGCGGCGATCTCCTCCAGGTTCCTCCAGAACCCCACGGCGAGGCCCGCCAAAAATGCGGCTCCCAACGGGGAAACTTCCGGCGAAGAGTTTCTCATGACCGCGCAGTCAAGAACGTCGGCCTGAAATTGCATCAACTGATCGTTGCGAGTGGCGCCGCCGTCCGCCAGGAGCGCGCGAAGCGTCACGCCCGACTCCTCCTGCATGGCGTCGAAGACGTCGCGCACCTGATAGGCAATGGATTCGACGACGGCGCGCGCGACGTGCGCGGAGGTCGTGCCGCGAGTCATGCCGCAAATCATCCCCCGCGCGGCCTCATCCCAATGAGGAGCGCCCAAGCCAACGAAAGCCGGCACGAGATAGACGCCGTCCGTGTCTTCCACCCCGCCGGCGAGATCCGCCACGCGGCGCGCGGGGTCATCGGCGCCTAGAAACTGGCCGAACCACTGAACCGCCGCGCCGGTCACCGAGATGTTGCCCTCCAAGGCATAAGTGATATTGTCCAGCCCCCAAGCGACCGTGGAGGAAAGACCCAGATTGGAAATGCGAAGTTCCGGAATCGGCGTCATCAGCGAAGATCCCGTGCCGTAGGTGGCTTTGATCGAACCCGGGAGGAAGCCGCGCTGTCCGAAGAGAGCAGCGTGGGAATCGCCGATCATGCTGGCCACAGGCACGCCCGCTTCAAGCCTTCCGATGGCCGCCGTCTCGGCGAACAGGCCCGAGGAGGGCAGGATCCGCGGCAGCGAGGAACGCGGAATCTCGAAGAGCTTCAGGAGTTCGTCGTCCCAGGTTCCCGTGCGCAGGTTGAAGAGCTGGGTCCGCGCCGCGTTGCTGAAATCGGTCGCGTGAAGCTTGCCACCCGTAAGCTTCCAGAGAAGCCAGCTGTCCACGGTGCCCAGGCAGACCGTGTCCGAGCGCTTTCCGGTATCTTCAATCTGTTTGAGAAGCCAACGGGCTTTGCTGGCGGAAAAGAGAGGATCGATGGTCAATCCCGTTCGTTCGCGAAGAAACGCCTCCAGGCCCTGCTCGCGAAGGCGCTGGCAAAAGTCCGCCGTGCGGCGGCACTGCCAGATGACCGCCGGTCCCAGAGGGCGTCCGCTCGAGCGGTCCCAGGCAAGGATGGTCTCCCGCTGGTTCGAAATTCCGATCGCCGCCAACTGAGCGGCAGGGATCTGCTCGAGGCACTGCTCCAGGACGCTCTCCACCGCCTTCCAGATGGCGAGCGGATCCTGCTCGACCCATCCGGGCCGCGGAAAGGCGATCTCCATCGGAACCGACGCTTTCGCCACGACCTTGGCTTCGCGATCGACGACAATCGCCTTCGTGTTGGACGTGCCTTGGTCGATGGCCAGGAGGAAGTCTTTGGGCATGAACGCAGCTCTAACGTCGTCTCACCAGCAAACGAAACCGCCGTCGACGATGAGATCAACGCCGGTGCAAAAGGAAGCCGCCTTGCTCAAGAGGAACACGGCCGGGCCCACCATTTCGTCGACAGTGGCCATCCGCCCGAGCGGGGTGTCCGCTTCAAACTGTTTGACCTGTTCGGCGACCTCTGGCCGGAGATTCATCGGCGTCGCCGTATAGCCCGGACTGATGGCATTGACGCGAATGCCCGAGCCGCACCATTCCATCGCCAGACTTTTCGTGAGTTGAATCACCGCCGCCTTCGAAGCGTTGTAATGCACCTGCAGGATGCCGCGATTGACGATGGTCCCCGACATTGAGGCGATGTTCACGATCGAGCCTTGCTTACGGGAGAGCATCACCCGGCCTTCGGCCTGGCAGGAGAGAAAAACGCCCGTGACGTTGATATCGAACACCCGCTGCCATTGAGCGAGCGCCATTTCTTCGGCCGGCGCCGCATCCGCCACGCCCGCGCAATTGGCCGCCAAAGACAAAGGACCCAGCTCTCTCTCGAGAGCCGAAATCGCCGCGGCAAGATCGTCCGCCTTCGTGACGTTCCCGGTGAGCGCGAGAGCCCGGGAGCCAACGCTCCCAATACGGCTGACCGTCTCATCGAGACCCTTGCTTGATGCGAGGTCGAAGCATCCCACGGATGCTCCGGCTTCCGCCAATCCCACCGCAATGCGCTGTCCGATGCCGCTGCCGGCTCCGGTGACCAACGCGGTTTTTCCTTCGAGGCTGAATAAGTTCATAGTTTTCTTAAGTTGAATTGGCTGCAGGGCAATCAGTCGCCGGCTTTAAGCAGTCGCCCTTTCCATAATAGCGACGTTAGTTACCTCGGGACCTTCCAGAATTCCCATATTACGCCCGCGAGCGAGGACGAGAACCCGGTGTGAAAGTCCCATCACTTCCTCCAGATCCGAGCTGACAACGATGACCGCCATCCCGGATTTTGCGAGGGACGTAATCGTCTCATAGATTGCGGCGCGGGCGCCCATGTCGATGCCCCGGGTTGGTTCATCGAGGATGAAGACCTTGGGCCCGCGCGAGATCCATCGGGCAATGATCACTTTCTGCTGGTTGCCTCCGGAAAGAAAGCGAACGAGCTGATTGGCTTTCCCCTTCACGCCAAGACGTTTGATTGCCTCCACCGCAAATGTGTCTACCTTGCTGGGAGAGATTAGACCGTTGTTTGCCAGGCGATCAAAATTACCGAGCGCCAGATTGGTCGCGACGGTATGGGCCAGAACAACCCCCTGGGCCTTCCGGTCTTCGGGCACCAGAACCAAACCCGCGCTGATCGCGTCGCTTGGCTTCCTGATGCTGACGGCACGTCCGTCGACGGCGATCGAACCGGAACTAATGGGATCGGCTCCCGTGATCGCGCGAACCAATTCCGTGCGCCCCGCACCGACTATGCCCGCAATTCCGAAAATCTCGCCGGCATGGACTGCAAAGCTCACGTCCTGAAAAGAACCATCTGGCGAGGTTAGTCCATCCACGCGCAGAACTTCCTTTTCTCCAGGCTTTTCGATCTTGGGAAAGATTCGGTCGACGCTCCGTCCGACCATGTTCTCAAGCAGGATGCTCACGGGCACCTGGGCGGTGTTGTGTGTTGCCACCAGTTGGCCATCGCGCAACACGGCCACCCTATCTGCAATCCGGGCGATCTCTTCCAATCGATGGCTGATGTAGATGAAGCTTACTCCCTGTTTTCGCAATTGATCAATCTGAGCGAAAAGCCGTTCGGTCTCCTCTCCGCCGAGAGCGGCGGTCGGCTCATCCAGAATCAATAATTTGGCATTAAGCGTCAGCGCTTTGGCTATTTCAACCTGTTGCTGCGCGGCAACTCGCAATGTGCGAACAAGCGTCGTCGGTGGAATATCCAGACCGAGGCGATGGAGCTGTTCTGCAGCCCGACGGTTCATCGTTTCTCGATCGATGAATAGCCCCCGAGTCGGAAGGCGCCCGACGAATACATTCTCCGCGATGGTAAGATCCGGCAACAACCGCATCTCCTGGTGGATGAGAATGACACCCGCGTCAATGGCGTCTCCAGGAGTGGCAGGAGCATAGGGCTCTCCTATCCAATGCATCGTGCCCGCGTCGGGCCGTAGCAATCCAGCGAGGATCGAAGAAAACGTGGATTTCCCGGCTCCGTTCTCTCCAAGCAGAGCGACAAGCTCGCCGGGATAGATATCGAGATCGATGCCTGTAAGGACCTGATTGCCCGAAAAGCTCTTGGTGATCCCGCGCACCGATAGCCTGGGAGCGCCGTTGTGAGCGGCGCCCCGGGCTCCTGTGGAATCTGTATTCGTCGTTGCCATTTCACTAGCCCCTGCGAATCACGGATGGTCCTTGATAAACGGACCGACGTTTTCTTTCGTCGTTAGAACGGCCTCCTGAAACTGCTCCTTCGGCA
Source organism: uncultured Verrucomicrobiae bacterium (assembly GCA_963816855.1). Classification (GTDB taxonomy): domain Bacteria; phylum Verrucomicrobiota; class Verrucomicrobiia; order Chthoniobacterales; family Terrimicrobiaceae; genus DASTFP01. Next base: position 191,272 of record CAWFMA010000003.1, read on the forward strand.
GTTGCTTCCCGGCAACGAGGTCGAGCGCGGATTCAAAAGCTAACTTCCCCATTCCCTGTGCCTTCTGTGTCATTGTCGCGTCGAGTACGCCGCTCTCAACGGCCTTGAGACCCGCCACGTCACCGTCGAAACCGACAACCAACACCTTGTGATCCAAGTTTGCCACCTTCACCGCCTGAGAAGCCCCCAGCGCGAGGGCATCCGCGCGACCAAAGAAGACAGTGATATTGGGATATCTTTGCAGCATGTCCTGCCCAATCGCAAAACCTTCATCCTGCATCCACGCGTTGCTCGGTTGCTTCGCCACGACCTTCAGCTCGGGGAACTTCGCAAGGGCTTCACTAAAGCCCTTATCCCGGTCCTGTTCTGGCGTTGTGCCGACTTGGCCTTGGATAATGGCGACGTTTCCTTTCCCACCGGTAACCTTGCCAACATATTCGCCGAGGGTTCGCGCCGCCGAGACGCTATCCGTCGCGATGAACGTGTCGGCAGGGGCATCCGGAGCATTACGATCGACGGCAACTACCGGGATTTTCGCCTCCTTGGCCGCTTTCACTGGTACTCCGGCAGCCGTGGCGCCCGCTGGGATATAGATTAGCGCATCGACTCCCCGGGTAATCAAGTCTTGTATCTGGCTGACTTGTGTCGCGGCATCGCCCTTCGCATCCACAGTGACGACCTTGACTCCCTTTGCCTTGGCCTCACGTTCGACAGATTGTTTGATTTGATTGAAAAAATCAGCCTGAAGATTGGCGACGGCCAAGCCGATGGTTTTTTCTTTTTCCTCTGCAAAGGCTGTAGGAGAAAAGCTGGCATATGACCCAAACACCGCCACTGCAGTGGCAATGAGCCTAAGTTTAGGGAAACAATTTTTGATCATGGTTTTTTATTGAGTTGAGGTTGGTAGATTGATTTCTGCAAGTTCAGTTGCACTGTGGGCGCCGATGGGATTAGTCCCGCCTGCGAAGCGTGTCCGCGGCCACCGCCAACGCGATGACGACGCCAATTACGATTTGTTGAACGAAGGGAGAAACGCCGCTCAGGTTCAGTCCGTTCCGTAGAACCCCGATAATCAGAACGCCTACGACGGTTCCCCGGATTCCGCCGACGCCGCCATTCAAGCTCGCGCCGCCGATCACTACCGCTGCAATCGTATCGAGCTCGTAGCCGGTTCCAGCGCTCGGCTGCGAGGAATTGAGGCGGCAGCCGAGGGCGACCGACGCCAATCCCGCCAAGAGCCCCGAAAGGGCGTAGACCGAGATGGTCAGTTTCTGGACGTGGATGCCCGCGAGTCGCGCCACCTCCGCACTTCCGCCAATGGCATAAAGGCTGCGACCTATTGTCGTGTAACGCAGAACAGCCCAGCTGATAATCGACAGCACGATGAAGATTGCGACCGTGACGGAGAGGAATCCGAAATGGCGTACCGTGGATAGGTTGGTGAACCAGTCCGGATATCCGACGATTTGCCGGCCTTCGGTGATGATGTTCGCCAAACCGCGACCGACCGACATCATCGTCAGCGTCGCAATGAAGGGCGGCAGCTTCGCCTTCGTGATGAGAAGTCCGTTAACGAGACCGCAGGCGGTGCCGACCAGAAGGCCCGCAATGATCGCCAACCCGAGTGGAACTCCACAACTCTGGTAAAGCCAGCCCATCATCATCATGGAGAAGGCAAGGATCGATCCCACGGAAAGATCGATTCCGCCGATAACGATCACGGCCGTCATCCCGATCGCAAGAATACCCAGGACCGTGATCTGATCGATCACGTTCAACGCATTACGCCATGTGAGGAAGACGTCTGTGGTGAGAGAGAAAATGACGCAAAGAAGCACCAAACCGATCAATGGGCCTCCTACGCCGGTAACCCAATCGGCCCAACTCTTCTTGTCTTCCAAGGCGGGAGCGGGTGCAGGAGTAAGGGTGACAGCAACTTTGTTAGTCTCATTCATAGCCGGTTTTATCGCTTGGCCAAGAGACGACGCGCCGCTTCGGCGAGACCCGGACCGTCGATCCCATAGTGTTTGAAGATTTCGTTCTGACTTCCCGTCACGGTGTATTCATCTGGGAAGCCAACGATCTTGAAGGGCACGCTAATTCCTTCCTGCAACAGCAGGGAGGCGCAGGCCTCGCCCAGACCGCCGTTCACGCTATGTTCCTCCACCGTGATCACGGCTCTCGTTTCCGTTGCGGCGTTCCGCACGGCGGCTTCGTCCAACGGCTTTACTGTGTGGACGCTTACCACCCTGCACTCGACGCCCTCTTTGACCAGGAGTTCCGCAGCCGCCAAGGCCGGCGCGACCGTCTCGCCGGAGGCTAAAAAGGTGAGGTCTTTGCCCTCTCGAATCAGGGAAGCTTTTCCCAACTCAAACGTCGGCGAAAGCCGGGGGAGATGCGGCATAGCCTTCTTCCCGAACCGCAAATAGATCGGAATGGACGATTTTGCCGACGCCAGCACCGCTTCCCGTGTCTCGAAGTCGTCCGCGGGCGCGACGATCGTGATATTATGGATCGCGCGCAAGGCCGCGAAATCGTGCAGGGAATGATGAGTCGATCCAAGCGCTCCATAGCTTACCCCCGCACTGATTCCAACGACTTTGACCGGCCGATCCGAGTAACAGATATCATTCTTGATCTGTTCGAGTGACCGCGCAGTCAGAAAGCAGCCCGGCGAAACCGCAAACACGGTCTTGCCTGCCGCAGCAAGACCTGACGCGACCCCGACAAGATTCTGCTCCGCAATCCCAACTTCGACGATCTGCCCCGGGACGGCTTTGCCGAAGGGGGCAAGCTTTCCAGATCCCCGCGAATCGCTGGTGACCACCAGCAGATTGGAATCCTGGTGGGCCAGTTCCAACAGCGTGGCCGCGAATACTTCTAAATTTGCCTGTGGTTTTTCCATTATGCTAATGCGGCTTGCGCTTCCTCCAGTTCTGCAATGGCCCGGCTAAACTCATCATCACTAGGGACGCCGTGGTGCCACTTCGCCACGTTATCCATAAAGCTAATTCCTTTTCCTTTGCGTGTTTTCGCCAAAACCAAGCTCGGTTTCCCCGGCGTAAATGGCACACCCTCGAACGTCCGTACCAAGTCAGCGATGTCATTGCCATCACACCGACGAACCGCGAATCCGAAGGCTTCAAATTTCTCTTCAAGCGGCTCGAGCTGAACGACGTCTTCGGTGGAACCGGTGATCTGCAAGCCATTGCGGTCAACAATTGCCACCAAGTTATCCAGGCGATAGTGCGCGGCCGTCATCCCGGCTTCCCAATTGGAACCCTCAGCGAGTTCGCCGTCGCCAAGCAGAGTGAAAACCCGATAATCCTTTCGATCTTGCTTGGCGACCAGTGCCACACCGACGCCGAAGGCCAGTCCGTGACCCAACGCGCCCGTGTTCTGTTCAACACCGTTTACCTTTCGAGTCGGATGCCCGATATAATGAGAATTGAAGTGGTTCAGGGTGTCCAGATCGCTCGGCGGAAAGTAGCCGCAATCCGCAAGCACAACGAACAGTGCCTCTGCGCAGTGCCCCTTGCTTTGAACGTAATAGTCGTGATCCGGGTTGTGAAACGTATTTGGAGTCACCCGTAGAATTCGATTATAGAGAACGTTGAGAATATCGATGCATGAAAGGTCCCCACCCGTGTGCCCCGATTTGCTCGCCTTGATTACACGCAGTATGTCCTTTCTGTACTGCACCGATTTGAGCTTTAGTTCGCGTTCTGTTAGCATAGTCATGACATTATCAGTCCGCCGTCGACGTTGATCGTCTGGCCGGTAATATAAGCCGCGTCGTCGGAGGCAAGGAAGGCGACTAAGCCGGCGACATCATCTGCCTTTCCCGCTCTTTTCATGGGAATATTTTGCACCCACTCCTTCATCAGTTCGCCCGGCTTGTAATTGCCCAGCAACTTGCCCCAGGCGGAATCGTTGTACGCCCACATGTCCGTCTCGATAATTCCCGGGCAAAAGGCGTTGACGGTAATGTTGTCCGGCGCGAGTTCCTTCGCGAGACTTTGGGTGATCCCGATAACGCCGAACTTGCTGGCCGCATAGTGCGGGGTGTAGATAAAGCCCTGGCGGGCCTGACCCGAGGCGGTGTTGATGATTCTTCCCGACTTGCGCGGCTTCATTCTTATCGCCGCTGCCTGACAGCACAGAAAAACCCCCTTGGTGTTGACGGCCATGATCTTGTCCCAATCCTTCTCCGGGAGTTCTTCGATCTTCGCAATGGTGATCACGCCCGCGTTCTGAATCGAGACGTCAATCTGTCCGAACTTCGACAAGGCGTATTCGTAGAGTGCATCGACGTCGTTCTTGCTCGTCACGTCACAGACGCGCGAAACCGCGTTTGCGCCAGCATCGCTGAACTCCTGCGCCACCGCGTCCACGCTTGGCTCATTTGCGGCAAGGACGAGGTTGGCACCCTCGTCGGCAAAGCGCTTTGCTATGCCCTTGCCAATGCCTCGGCTCGCACCGGTTATCACTACGGTTCGTTTTTCGAATCTCTTCATCTTATTACTTTTGAGTCATCAAAGCTTGTTGTGCCTCCGTCTTGTGCGAGCCCCAACCCGCGACGCGCATAGGATAATCCACCGGAGACCGGCGGATGACATCGTCGATTTTTGGGGGTTGCACGAATCATAGCACTCGCCTCCCGGAAAGAGAATGCAGAATTCCGCCTTTTGTATGTTGCATCCTGCCATTTTCTGCAACCCAGTCATCTGCCCGCGATCACGGGGTAGGTAGACGCAGCTTCGCCGTCGTCAGCAAGCATATGCCTTCTCCGAAATTCCGACGGGGAAAGGCGCGTATAACGCTTAAAGTCACGGGAAAAGAAAAAAGCGTCGCAATATCCAAGCCGTCCCGCGATTTCTTTGATGCTCGCCGCGCTGTTCAGCAGTTGCGCCTGGGCCGAGTTTATCCTCTCGCGTCTAAGCCAGTTGATCGGCGACAAGCCGGTCGCCTCTTTAAACCGGCGAAAAAAATGGCGTTCGCTCAATCCGGAAAGCCTTGCAAGTTGGCTCGCCCGCCAAGGCCGCTCGATATTGGCTGCCATCTGTTGCAGGGCGCGACTCACCTCAGGGCCATCATTTTGAATGTCCCTGCCGCTCCGCAGCCGCTCCGCCTCCCGATTCTCCGCCATGTAACCCAATAGCTCGGTCACGCAACAGTTCAAAGCGGCGTCAGAGGGCGCGCCAGAATTGCCGAGGAGCTCGTTCACCCGATGGAAGATTTTAAAGGCTTCCTCCTTTGGCAACCCCGTGAAAACGGGTCGCTCTTTCGCAGAGAGCACCGACCGCGCATGGTCGATCTGATGTCCCGCAACTCCCATTGAAAGCACTTCCCAAGAGGCCGTCTGATCCGCGCAGTGGGCGCTCGATCCGGACAGCCAAACCAGATCAAATGGCTCAAACCGAAATCTCCTCTCGCCGGAAAGCACGTAGCCGACCCCGCCGAGGCAGTAGAGCAGCTCGTGATGGCGCTCGTCGACTCGATAAACGCCGCTTGCCCGAAAGCGCGCTGAACGCAGAACAACATTAAAAACGCCCCTCGCCGCCGTCGATGGCGCATGAGAACGCGACATCACAAATTCTGTCTCACTGACAATCTCCGCACCGTTGATCATAAAGAGCGCGAAAGCCAAATTTGGGTTCTGAGGGAATAAATATTCATACTTGAATAACGATACACACTGTGACTGAATTATCCGGCATGTCAAAAGGTTTTTGGGATAAATTTTGTTTTCGAGGGGAAAACCGTTTTGCTCGGTGCACGTTTTTTTAGGCAAATCGCGGCGCGAGGCCTTCGCGCATGCCCCTTTCCGACTTGTGCCGCTGGTTTTTCCGCCTTGGCGCGGTCCGGTCGCGCCGTGCTTTTAAGACCGGGAGAATTGTGTTAGCATGGTTGTTTAACGCATGTCCGCTCTTCCTGAAATGCGACTTATCACCAAGGTCGCGACTCTCTATTACGGGCAAAAACTTACCCAGAGGGACATCGCAAAACGCCTTGGGATCTCTCAGGTGACGGTGTCGCGTCTTCTCAAGCGAGCTGAGGAGAGCGACATTGTCCGGACGACGGTGATTAACCCGCCGGGCGCTTTTGTGGAATTGGAGGAGCTTCTCGAGGGAAAGTTCGGCTTGACTCAGGCGATTGTCGCGGAATCGCCGGGCGACGCCGACGAGTCCATCCAGGCGGCGATCGGCGCCGCCGCGGCGTACTTTCTGATGACCACGGTGAGTTCGGGCGAGGTGATAGGTGTTTCCTCGTGGAGCGCTTCGCTCCTGGCGATGGTGGATCAGATGCACCCGGTGCGGAAGATCGATCGCTGCAGAGTGGTTCAGGTGCTCGGGGGTCTTGGAAATCCCGCGGCCGAAGCCCATGCGAACCACTTGGTGACCCGGCTGGCCCGCCTTGTGAATGGCGAGCCCTGCTTTCTGCCGGCGCCCGGCGTTGTGGGGTCTGCGAGTTCGGCGAATGTCCTGCTTAAGGATCCGTATGTTCAGCAGACTGTAAGTCTCTTCCGGGAACTCACGATTGCCCTGGTGGGCATAGGTTCGGTTGAGCCCTCTTTGCTGGTTGCGAGCAGCGGAAACGTCTTCTCGAATAAAGAGCTCCAAAAAATTCGCAGCCGCGGGGCGGTCGGGGACATCTGCTTGCGATTCTACGATATCAACGGGCGGGAAGTTCGAGACGCGGCTGGAAGCCGGGTGATCGGAATCGAATTGGACACATTCCGGGATGTTCCTCGGGCGGTGGGAATCGCCGGCGGGGAGCGCAAGCATGCGGCGATTCTTGGCGCCCTGAGGGGCAGGCACATCAATATTCTCATCACCGACCAATTCACGGCGAAGAGACTTTCCATGGAAGCAGGGGAGAGCGGGAGCGCGAAACGCAAACGCCCAAGCGCCAGCCATGCTTAACGGTTGTGAAGGGCTGCAGGCGACCGCGATGTTCTGAGAAACATCTCCCTTCTCCGGATCCCGTTCGGGTCAACACAAAAAGGGCCCCTATCGGGCCAGGAGACTGTTGAAATACCCGCTTATGCCACGTTGCAGTCAATTTTCGGAAGATCGCAAGGAGCCGAGCGCAGACTTAATGGGGTGCGGGACCCCGTCTCCCCGCAATGCCGCAGTGCTCCGCGCAAGCTTGGCGACATAGCGAGGGCCGAAAATTGGCCCAAAACCCAGAGGGCGTGAGCTCTTTGGGGCATCTCTCGGCGTCCTTCCTCATTGACAGCCCCTTTTTGGGATGCTCCCTCGTCACTCCACCGACATCTGCCCCAAATAGCCCACGCGTGACATGCGAGGGTATTTCAACAGTCTCCTAACCTCCGATAAAGCATTGCCCGGCTCGCCGTCATAGGGCGATCAAGTGGGAATCGCATCCCGCGATCACATCTTGGATATCTTCAGGTAGCGTTGGATGTCGGGCCAGGCGACGACGAGGCCGACGCAAAGAAGAATCAGGAACAGCCAGCAGAAGCCTTTGCCTATCGAATTAGAGCGGCAGCAGGACATGGAGAATCACCTCCTTCTAGGCCCCGGAGGGCGCGGATGTGGCCGGGATTGCATTGAGCAATCGGCCGATGAGCGTTTCGATCATGGTCACAGCGTGAGGCACCGCCGCGCGGACGCTGGGGCTCAAAGTCATTTGCTCGCTCTCGAGGACCTCTGGTTCACAACCCACGAGATAAAGCTTTCCCGGCCGGCCTCCCAAGGCGCGGACCAGTTGGAGCACGCTCATGGGATTCATGCTGTGAGCATCGACGTTCTGGTGAGCGGCGATCTCCTCGACATCCGGCTCCATCAAATAGAGCGTCCCGGGAGCTTCCCCTCTGGGGGCCGCGTCGACCAAAATGGTCGTCTTGTATCCGTCCATCATCGCGTAGGCCAGGTCATAACATCGGATCCCAAAATCGCTGACGCAAACGGCGTCGGGAACCGGGCGGCGCAGCAACTCGTTGACGACTTCGACGCCGAAAGCGTCGTCTCCAAGAAAAATGTTTCCGATGCCCGCGACGAGGATTTGCCGGCTCATGGACCCTCCGTGATCGGCTCGATTTCATCGGTCCCGTAGAAGAAGCGGTGGCCGGGTTGGCGCATCATCCCAAGATCCTTGCCAGGGTCCTCATCGAGGACCAGCGCCAATTGGATCCGGTTTTCGGCGTCGCATTCGATAGCCTCGACGACGGCGATTTTTCCCGCCAGAGCCAGGTCGATCACGTCCGCATGGGCGCGCGGCCGGATTCGCACGCGGGAGCCCGCGCGAAGCGGAACACCTCCCACGGAAACAGTTTCGATGCGGTTTCCCGGATTAAAGAAGTCTTCGTCCACCGGCTGCAGATTGCGCACCACACCATGCATTTTCAAGAATTGCTCTTCGGGCAGGGTCTCGGTACGCTCGAGGATGCGCCGCGCGTGCTCATCCACATTGCGCATTTCCCGTTTCTCGTAGTCCGTCATCGCGAGAATGCGCAGGCTGAGGATCTCGTCGATCTCCGCGGCGTCAAAAAGGTCGCCCGGACTCTCCGGGGCGATCTTTGGATAATCATAGAGGATAATCGGCGACGAGACCATGGCATCCCGCATGCCCTTGTCTTCCTCTCCCACGAGAACCGGCCACGTTCCGATATTCTGGCAGGCCACGGCGAAAGGCGCCCGGGATGGGGGTGGATCGATAAGCGAGACAAACTTCCCCTCCTCCGCTCGGAGAATCGTGTGGGTGGAAGCGAAGGTGCGCAGGAGCACGGCTTCCTGATCCGCTACAGAGCCGGGGGCGAGAACGCTGGTGTTAACTATTCGCACGGTAATCTTGAAGAGACCGGGCTCGACTTCGTTGGACGCGATCTCGACGCGGCCTTCCACGGCCCGTTGCCGGCGAACGATCGTTCCCGCGACGCGTTCAGCGCCATCCAGGATCGGCTCCCGTTGCGTCGATTCCGGGAAACGAAACGCGAGCGTCTCCGCCTGGCGGGAGAGGGATTGCAGGGAATGCAACGGCGCTTTAACTTTCCTTTCGACCGCTTCCTGCCAGGATTGATACAGCGTGTCGCCGACCCAAAGCTCCGGGATAGTCCTCTCGGAGGATTCGCTCGCACGATTGCCGATTCCGGGGAGGGGCGGCTCCGCGATTACGCGAGCCAGCGGATGCAAAAAGCGCACTGTCACTTCCAGGCTGGGCGCTTCCCCCTCGAGCAAGCACTCCGTCTGCATCAGAAAGGGCTCCGCGCCCTTTTCCGCAAGACTGTAAGCCTCCGGATAGACGCGCCCGAAGGTAAATCGTTGGCGGTTCTTTTTCGCCGAGGCGCGATAAGGATACAAAATGTAGCCCTCGTAGAGAACGGCGTGGACGACGCGGTCCACCAGTTCCTCATTCATGGCGCCGCCTCCAGCCTCTCATTCGCCACGAGGAGAAGCTCCCCGAACGCCTGGTCCCAGGTGGCAAACCCGCGCCGGCGCTTGTAAGCAGAGAGCCGGTCGAGCAGATCCCGATTGAGCTCGAGCCAACCTGTTCCCGGATAGTGATAGTCCATCAACGAGCGCCAGGCTTGCACCGGCATCCGGTAGACGCATTCCTTGCTCCACGGAATCTGCTGCACTTGCAGATTGCCCGCCTCGCCGGCGTAGAAGACCGTTCCGCTAAACAGAAAAAGAAGCGGAACCTCGCCGCCCTCGAGACCGCAGAAATATTTCGTCGCGCCGATGTTGAGGTCGAAGGTGCAGGCGACTGGCAGCAGCGCTTCGGTCGCTTCCGAGAAAGCCCGAAGGCAAGTATTCGTCTGCGTCCAGAGCTTGTTTTTCAAGGTTCGGCCCCAACGATCCGGAGTTCCAAAAAGCTCTTCAAGCCGTTCCTTCTCCTGGGCCGAGTAGGTTCGCTGAGGCGCCTGAATCTGAATCTGCGCCTGAAGGATCACGCTATGAATCGTCTCATTCGCGGGCGAGTTGGTGACCTTCAGCCGAAAATGCAGCAGCGGCGTCAGCCCGCGGGCGACCGGATCGACGCCGGCAACTTGAAAGCCCAGGTCAGGCATGGGTTTCCAACGATCGGGCGCTTTCCTTCATCCGCGCGAAAAACCCGTTGATCTTGCGCCAGGCATCTTGTCCACCGGAAAATCCCCTCCAGTTCGCGCGAATCAAGCCGACCAGCTCGAAACATTGATCGATCGGCGCGAGGTAGTATTCTCGCGCCAGGCCCACCCGGTTGACAAGGAGCGCCTGCACGTCGGGCTCGAACCGCTCCACCTCCGGATTTTTCTGCGCCAGGCGATCCCAGGAATTTAGGGGCAAGAGCGACTCCGTGGCCCCCGCCGGGCTCGGATACAACGCGACCATCTTCCCGGGGCCGGAGTGGTAAAAGAAAAAGGCGAGATCAATCGGGAGGGCCAGATTTTCCCACTCCGCGTCGTCGAGGCTGAAGTTCGGGAGAGAGTAGGCGTCCCGAGGAACAAGCTTGAAGCGTCCTCCCGAAACCGCTTGGAAGCGCATGGCGCAGGCGTCGCAGGCGCAAACAATGTTCCGGTTTGCAAGCTCGAACAGGTGGCGATGCTCGGAAGCCAGGAGCGCGCAGCAAAGCTCGCACCGTTCCCGCGCTTTGTCGGAATCGCCAGCGCTGGCCAGACGGCGGAGGGTCGCGAAGGGGGTTGCGCCCCGTCTTGTTGCGAGGGCGCCCCGCAGTAGTCGCGACTCGTGCGTCATAGTCGAAAAGCTTGAAGCGCCCGCCGCCTCGTTCAGCTACGGAGAGTCTAACGCGCCCCGCGATCGGTATCAAGCCGCTTGGAGTCTGCCGCTTTAACCCAGACGCTCCCGCAGCGCGGCGAGGACCGCCGCCACCGGAATTTCATCCATCGGTCCGCCTTTTTGTTGCGGCGTAAACGGCGGCTCCGTCCGTGCCCGCAAAATCGTCGATCGGGAATGGCGCGGACGCCAATGGTAGGGGTTTGTCGGCCCGAAAAGCGCCAGCGAAGGCGTTTGCACCGCGTCGGCCAGGTGGACCGCGGCGGTGTCAACGCCGCAGAGCAATCGCGCGCCTTTGATGAGAGCGGCAAGCGCCGGCAAGCCGGTCCTGCCTGAAAGGTCGGTGCATTGGCAGCGCAGTTTCGACCGGACGTTGGAGATATGTTGCCGTTCGACGGGATCCGAGGACCCTGTCAGGACGCTTGTAAAACCAAATTCTTCATGGAGAAAATCCACGACCTTCGCCCAGCGCTCGGGTAGCCAATATTTTTCCGGGCGCGCCGTGCCGGCATGGACCACGACGTAGTTGTTCCCAACTCCCGCGCTCTCGAGCAACGTGCGAGCCGTCGCAAAGTCCTCCGCCCGCAACTGCAAATCCAAAGAAACATCCTCCCGGAGAATGCCCAAAGGCCGGAGCAAATCGACATAGTGGTCCGCGGTATGGCGTCCGCTGACCGAGGAGTCGACAAAGTCGGTGTAGAGGTATTTCCTGAACGGCTTTCTTTTGAACCTCTGGAAGGTCGCCCGCCGCCGGGAAAAAGAGAGCGCCGACAGATAGCCGGCGCGGTCGTTTCCCGTGAAGTCCAGGGCCCAGTCAGCCCGGAGCCCCAGCAGGCCGCGCCCCAGCCACGCGTTCGGTCCCCGGCCGGCCAACCCCGCAAGTCCGCGGCCCTTCCGATAGACCCATCGTTCATCGACGGAGATCGCGCCCAGCAAGCCGGCGCAGGAAGAGTCCGCAACCAACACCAGGCGCGCCTCCGGAAACGTTTCCCGCAGGCACCGAATGACCGGCGTCGTCAGGATCAGGTCGCCGATTCGCTTGAGCTGAAGCAGGAGGATTTTCACCGCTCCGCGTGCCGGCGCAGTGCCAGATCGTAGGCTCGGGCCAGGCGTCCGCGAAAGTGATCCCAGGTCAGTTCGGTTTCCGCGCGATGGCGGGCGGCCCGGCCGAATTGCCGGATCTTTTTCGGAGAAGAGTAGAGCGACTGGATAGCCGTGGCCAGCGCGGCAACATCATTGCAGGGAACGATCAAACCATTGAGTCCATCCTGGACGACGTCGCCCGATTCGAAGGTGCTGATTTGCGCCAACCCCGCGGCGCAGGCCTCGTAGACGCTCTTGGCGCTCCCCTCGCACTCCGAGGGAAAAATGTGAATGTCGGATTGCCGGAAGACCTCCTCGACGCACCGGGTGAAGCCCACCGCAATCACCGAAGGACTCGCGAATTCCGAAAGGAAGGGCCGGATTTCGTCGTGGATCGAACCGACCAGGGTCAACTGCGCGTTGGGGAGGGCCAGCTTGTGCCACGCCTCCAGCAGCACGTGCACCCCCTTCCGCTTGATGAGCGCTCCGCAAAAGACGGCTTGCATTCGACGCTTGGCCGAGAAGCGGGTTGGCAGGGTCGAACCTTGCTCGCCCTGAAAGAGATCGGCATCCACGCCGGCGCCCAGAAAGAAGAGCTTGTCCTCGGGAATGCCCGCCGCCGTGAACGTTCGCGCGGAGCATCGGGACGGGACAAGCAACAGGTCGGCGAGGTCGTATTCCTCGAGGCTTCTCTGGCGTTTGACGAGAAGACCCTTGAACAGCTTCTCCGGAAAGCGTGCGTTCTTCTCATGCTTGGAGACTTCGACTTTTTCACGGGGTTTGGCTTTGCCTTTGTCTCGATGCCAGGTGGGAATCTCCAGCACCGAGGCAATCCCGCTGGCCTTGGCGACGCGCAGCGAGCGGGCGGAATTGCCGGCCCATCCATGAAAGAAATCGTATCTCCCGGTCCGCAGCTGCCGGGAAGCAACCCAGTCCACGTATTTCTTTTTTGCGTCGTAGTAGTAGGGCGGGCTGAGAAAAGAAAGGAGCCGCACGGGATGCCAGCGGAGGGACTTGATGAATCGCGGCGCAATGTCCTCCTGCCGGTTGTCGTAGCCGATCGCTTTGCCAAGATAGCGGCGCTCGTCGGCGAGAAGGAGACTTTCGTGCGCATTCAAGTCCAGCCCGTATCCCCCGATCCGGGCATTGATGGAGTAGAGCAACGACCTCGGTTCCCGAAGCGGATTGGACCCGACGTCGCGCGTTGCCCGACTGCTTGATTCTTCCTCTGCCATGCGCTGTCTTCTGGATAGGAGATGCCGCAGGTTCAACAAAGCAAATTCCCAGGGCCATGAACGCGCCTGATAGCATCGGTCTCGTCCGCCGCGGATACTCGAGCAGCGGCGGGGCCGAGGCCTATCTGTTGCGCCTCGCCGCCGGCCTGAAGGCGCGCGGCTATCGGCCGGCTCTCTACGCGACAAGTGACTGGCCGGAAGACCGCTGGCCCTTCGGCGACCTTTGCCGCCTGGACGCCACGCAACCCTTGGAATTCGCCAGAGCCTTCCAGGAGGCGCGCAAACCGGGGCAGACCGTGCTCAGCCTCGACCGCGTCCCGGGCTGCGACGTCTTTCGCGCCGGAGACGGCGTCCATGCGGCGTGGCTGCAGAGAAGATCTCGTTTTGAGCCGGCCTGGAAGCGCCGGCTGCGTTTCTTGAATTTGAAGCACGCCGCACTTCTCGCGCTGGAACGAGAGGTTTTCAAGACAGCAGGCTCGGTGATCGCAAATTCACGGATGGTCGCCACAGAGATCACCCACTGGCACGATTTCCCGGCCGCAAACATCCACATAATACCCAACGGGATAGGCGCCAGGATACCGAGCATGCCCCGCCTCGAGGCCCGGAGACGCCTGGAAATTCCGGAAGGCGCGTTTTGCGTGCTGTTTGCGGGAAGCGGCTGGGAAAGAAAGGGGCTCCGATTTGCCATTCAAGCCGTCGAATCGCTTCGCGGCAGCGCGATCCTGCTGGTGGCCGGTCGCGGAAATCCGCATCGTTATCGATCGGCGCGGGCCAGGTTCCTCGGCGAGATGCGCGAGCTTTCGCTTCCCTTTTCGGCCGCCGACGTTTTCACCCTGCCCACGATTTACGATCCTTTTTCCAACGCCTGCCTGGAAGCGGTCGCCGCGGGGCTTCCCGTCGTTACGACCACGGCAAACGGCTTCTCGGAAATTCTCGAGCCGGGATTGCACGGCGAGACCGTCGAGCCCGGCGACGTCAAGGCGCTCGCCGAAGCTCTCGAATCCGCGAGAAACTGGAATTCGGAAAAGACCTCGCAAGCCTGCCGAAAGCTGGCAGAAAGCTATTCGATCGAGCGAAATGTCCAGGCCACCCTGGATCTCTTGAAAAAGAATTGTCCGGAAGAAGCGGGAGACAGCGGCCCGGATTGATTTGGGAAAGGTTCGCGAGGCGCGAAGACGTCCTCACCTATCCGGAACCCGCTTATCCGAGCAAAACGCCGACGACCGCGTCGGTATCGGAAAGGTCATCGAAGAGAAAATCCGGATGGTGAGCCGCCAACTCGGCGCGGGAATAGTTGCCGGTGGCGATCGCGACCGTCCTGGCGCCTACCGCCTTTCCGCACTCGATATCGCGGGGAGTGTCTCCGATGACAAAGATGCGCTCCGCGGGGAAGTCTTCCCCGTGGGCTTCGACGGCGCGAGCGCGGGCGAATTTGGGGAGTTCGTTGCGATCGTGATGATCGTCGGCAAAAGCCCCGAACTCGAAATACTCCCACACCCGGTAGTGGCTCAGCTTGATCTCCGCGCCCCGGACGAGGTTTCCGGTGAGCAGCGCCAGCACACAATCCTTCCGGTCCCGCAAGCGATCCAGCAACCGAACGATTCCCGGAAGGACGCGGCCGGAATGGCGCGCGAGACGCCCGCCAAGAAACGTGAGATAGGCATCAAGCAAGGTCGTAACGTTCTCCGGCGAGGCCGGCAGGCCGTTCTTCTCCAGCATCATTCGCGCGATCAGTGCGTCCGTCGCCCCGGCGATCGTGATGCCGGCGAGATCCTCGCCAATTCCGAAGCGTTGCTTCATGGCGTCCATCAGGGCGCCCTCCCCGGCGCCCCCGGAGGTGATGAGCGTCCCGTCGATGTCGAAGAGCAGCAGGCGCCTGCTACTCGCGGCCATCGGACTGGAGAGATTCCGGCTGGTCAGCTTCTTCGGGCTTTCCAAATCGGCGCTTTCTCTTGCCGATCGGGAGGGGCGACAAAGTCATCCCGATGGCCTTGCCCACGAGCTTCGGCTCCATGTCGACATGCCCCATTGAAGACAAATCATTCTTCACGCGATGAACCACCTCCATGCCCAGTTCCTGGTGAGCCATTTCCCGCCCGCGGAACTGGAGATGAATTTTCACCTTGTTGCCCTTGTCCAGGAACTCCTCGGCGTGGCGGACCTTGGTGAGATAGTCGTGCTCATCGATATTCACGCGAAACTTCACCTCTTTGACCCTGCCCGAGGCGTTCTTTTTTTCCTTCTCCTGCTTGGAGAGATCGTAGCGGAATTTTCCGAAATCGACGATGCGGCAGACCGGCGGTTGCGCGCCCGGAGCGATTTCGATGAGGTCGAGGCCGATGGAACGCGCGTGCCTGAGCGCCTCCTCGATGCGCATCACTCCCAGTTGCTGGTTGGTTACCCCGTTGATCACGCGCACTTCGCGGGCGCGGATGCGTTCGTTGACACGAATGTCTCTTAAGTTAATTGGAACCTCCTAACAGCCCGTATCTCTTCACGGATCTCTTGGTTGACTGCATCGCGACACTCAACCTTCACTACGCGGGGGCGGACCACTGAAACAGTGAATGCGAAAACTGACGGCTCATGCGCGGCATGAGTCACTTTCGCGAGGAAGACTGTGCATAGGGTTTGTCGAAATCCGCGTCCTCCGCCTTGGGCGATGAACCCTTTCAGCTTTTATTCAACCTTCTCGCGCGCGCAAGAGGAAATTTTCCGGATCTGCTCTTCAGGTTTCCCGCCGGACCGGTGGAAACACCACGGCGGGAATCGCCAGCGCGGTTCCAATTCCAACCAGCGTGAAGACCATCAGAAACAGGTTTTCCTCGCCCGCCGCGGCCTTCAGCAATCCCTCGCCGGGGGACGCCTTCAGAAGCTCGAAGATGTTCATCAGGCCCTTGGCCGCGAGACTGCCGGGAATCATCGGAATGCAGCCGACCACCGCGAGAACTGAACCGCGCGGGGAATCGGGTTGCTCGAGAATCCGGTTCAAGACGGCCAGGAAGAAAGCCGCTACGAACGAGGCTGCGGGCAAGCCCAGGTCGTTGATTTCCTGCCCCGCGGTACGGACCGTCAGCGCGAAGGCGCCGAAACCAAAGCAGAGGCCCAAAAGCCGCGGCGGGCAGTTGAAAAGCACGCCGAAGCCGGCCGCCGCAATACCCCCGAAAAAAGCCTGGTGCGCAAGATGGGGAAGGGCCAGGTTCACAATTTCGGCAACACCAGCTTTTGCGCCAGGACCAGCCCGAGCGTCATGAAGAGCAACAGATAAGCGACCCGCAACCCGCGCGCGGCGGCAAGGTTCGGCTTCCCCTCGATGGCGTCGAGTTGGGCATTCAAGACTGCCACCCCGGGAACCAAGAGAAGAACGGAGGCCAGCATCGCCACTTCAAGGTGGCCGCTTTCCAGCAAACGTCCGCCGGACCCGGCGATGACCGCGGAAACAAAGCTGACCAGGCCGGCCACCAGAAAAACGTTCTTGCGGCGGCCGAACAGCGCGTGCCGCAGCCATTGCCCCACCGCTGCGCCGACAAAAATCGGCACGAATGAAAGCCAATCGGCATTGAGCAGTCTCCCGAAAGCGGCGCATGCCAACCCCGTGGCCAGAGAAACGAACCAGGGAGGGTATCCGGGCGTGTTGTTCGGGACGTCGTCAATCATCGCCTGCGCCCGGGCGCAATCCATCTCGCCGGCCGCCACCTTCCCCGCGATTCTGGTCACCGCCTCGGCCCTCCGCAGGTTGACGCCATGCTCGCCCACCTTGCCCATTTGCACGCACGACTCCGCGCCGCGCCTAAGCATCACAATGATCGCGGCATGCTGGCAATAGGTCTCCACCGAGTCGCAGCCGAGACGGACGGACATCTCCTGGAGCGCTTCATGCACCGTTCGTGCGCTGGCCCCGGCCTCCAGGAAGAGCTTTCCGACGGACAGGAATAGCCTCGCGGCGTCATTCAATGACGGCGGGGAAAGAGCGACTGCCTTCACTTTTCCGGGAGATTCTCACAGCGCTTCAAGGTGACAAGCACGAAGGAACGCCCCGGGCTCGGCGCGAAATCCCGCGAAGCGGGCCAGACCGCCCATCGCCATGAGCGACGAGCTTTTGGGCGGAGGACAATTTTTTCTCTCTGGCGCGGCGGCAGCAACGGTTGGAAAGTCAACGTTTCTTGGCCATGCAAGACCGATCCCGCAACTCCGGAATGCCTCTTCGCGAAGAAGAGGAGACTCTGGTCATCCGGGCACGGGGCGTCACCAAGCGCTTCGGCGATTTCGCGGCGATTCAGGAACTCGATCTCGACGTGCGCGCGGGAGAGTGCGTCGGATTGCTGGGGCCAAACGGCGCGGGAAAATCCACCTTTATTGGCTGCCTGTATGGGGTTGTTCTCCGCAGCGGAGGCAGCCTTCACGTCTTTGGCTACGATCCCGCAATCGATCCCCGCAGCGTCAAGCGGCGCCTTGGAGTCGTTCCGCAAGAGAACGCTCTCGACGAAGAACTGACGGTTGTCGAGAACATGCAGCTCTATGCGCGTTTCGAGGGCCTTGAAAGGCGCGCCGCGCTTTCGCGCATCACGGAATTGCTCGAGCACATGTCGCTGGAGCACAGACGCGACGCGCCGATCCGAACGCTTTCAGGAGGCATGAAGCGCCGGCTCGCCTTTGTGCGGGCGCTGCTTTCGGACCCCGAGTTGCTCATTCTCGACGAACCGACGACCGGCCTGGACCCAACCGTCCGGCACTTGATCTGGGAAAGGGTGCTTTCCTATCGCCAGAGCGGAAGAACAACCCTCGTCACCACGCACTACATGCACGAAGCGGAATTGCTTTGCGACCGCGTCGTCATCCTCAATCGCGGCGCGGTGATCGCCTCCGGCGCCCCCCGGGAGCTGATTCAGCGAGAGGCTCCCGGTTACGTCGGAATTTTTCCGCACTCCCGGGAGTCCCTCCTTCGCGCCCATTTGCGAAAAGAGTGGCAGCTCTTCTCCCAGGGCCGCCAATGTTGCATTCGGGCGCCGCAAATCGAGGATTTGATGGAGCTGCAAAGAATCTGCCGCACGCAGGCCTTGCAGATCCGCCCCGGCAACCTCGAGGACGTCTATCTCAAACTGACCGGAAGGGAACTCGACGACAATGAATAGCCTTTTGATTTCCTTCCGGTTGGCATGGCAGGTCGTTCTTCGCAATTGGGTCGTTTACCGCAAGGACTTGCTCGCCAACATCTCGCCAACCTTGGCGGATCCTGCCCTGATGATGACCGCCCTCGGGTTGGGCCTCTCTCCGTTCATCGGTAAGATCGAAGGGCTCACCTACGCGCAATACCTGGCGCCGGGCATGGTCGCCACGACGGCGCTTTTCACGGCCTTCTTCGAATGCAGCTACGGGTTCTATGTGCGGATGACCTTCGAATCCGTTTTCAAGGCCATGCTGACGACGCCCATCGGGGTCCGCGAAATCGTGCTGGGCGAGTTCCTCTGGGTCTTCATCCGCGCCTCGCTGATGGCAGCCGGGGTTGGCCTGGTTCTCGTCGCGGTGGGCCTGTTGCCGAACCCCTGGTCCATTCTTGTCTTTCCTTTCATTGGCGGTATGCTGGCCGTGCCGTGCGGGGCGATCGGACTCCTCGCCTCGGCTAAGGTCCGAAACATCAATCAGTTTCAAACCGTTTATTCCTTCCTGATCGCGCCGATCTATTTTCTCTCGGGAGTCTTTTTCCCGCTCACGGATCAGCCGGTCCTCGGCGTTGTCGTTCAATTCTCACCGTTCTTTCATGGGGTGCGCCTTCTTCAAATGGCCGCGTGGGGACGGTGGTCGCTCTACGAAGCCGTTTTCCATGTCGCCGCGATCTTTGTTTTCGCGGTGTTACTCGGCTTTTGGACCCTTGCGATGGTTCGGAAAAAGCTCACGATTTAGGAGACTGTTGAAAAACCCACGCAAGTCACGCGCCCTCCGGGTTGCGCCAATTTTCGGCCCTCGCTACGTCGCCAAGCTTATCCGTAGCGCCACGGCTTGCGGGGAGATGGGGGATCCCGCAACCCCATCAAGCCTGCGCTTGGCTCCTTGCGATCTTCCCAAAATTGACAGCAACGTGGCATGCGTGGGTTTCTCAGCAGTCTCCCAGCCGATTCCATTTTCTCCTGTAGTTCTTTGCGGAATGCGGCAGCCTTGGCCCCGATGGAAAGCGAATCGTCACTCGGGCCGGTGACCCACAACGAAGCGGAAGGCCGCTTCGAGATCTCGCTCGGCGGGGCCATCGGTTTCGCCGGCTACCGGATCGAGGGGAATCGCATGGTCTTCCCCTCCACGCAGGTTCCCGAGCAGTTTCGGGGGCGCGGAATCGCCAGAAAATTGGTTCTCGCGGGATTCGAATTCGCGCGTGCCGGGAACCTCCGGATCGTTCCGCAATGCAGCTACGTGGCTCGCGTCCTTCGCGAGCATCCGGAGTTCCTCGAGCCCCGAAAAGAAGGATAGAGCGCTCGCCGCCGGCCTTCTCAGGCCTTGAGCTTGAACCCCGAGACGGAGAGGGGCGGCAAATCGACCAGGATCGAATACGGCCTCTCCTGCCATCCCCACTGCTCGGCATGACGCCCGCCCCAGTTTCCAACGTTGCTGCCGCCGTAGGTCTCGGCGTCGGTATTCAGGATCTCCTCGTAAAATCCCGGCTCGTTGACACCCACCCGGTAGCCTCCGCGAACAACGGGCGTGGCGTTGACGACGAAGACCAGCGTCTGATTGCGGCCTTTTCGCATGAATGACCAGACGCTATTGTCGCCGTCGTTGAAATCGATCCATTCGAATCCCTCGTAACTGTCGTCCAGTTCGTAGTAGGCAGGCTCGTTCGTGTAGAGCCAGTTCAGATGCTCAACGAGCCGGCGCAAACCGTCATGCATCGGGCTTAACGTCAAATGCCAGTCCAAGCTCTGGTCATGATTCCACTCCCGCCACTGGCCAAATTCTATTCCCTGGAAGATCAATTTTTTGCCGGGGTGCGCCCACATCCAGGCCAGGAACATCCTGACGTTGGCGAATTTCTGCCAGGCGTCTCCGGGCATCTTTTCAATAAGCGACCCCTTCCCATGAACGACCTCGTCGTGACTGAGAACCAGGACGAAATGTTCCTGGAACGCGTAGATCATCGAGAAGGTTATCATTCCCTGATGGTAGCGGCGGTAGATGGGGTCTTGGCTGATGTAGCGCAGACTGTCGTTCATCCAGCCCATGTTCCATTTGAAGCCGAAGCCCAGACCGCCCGTGTAGGTCGGTTTGGAAACTCCCGGCCAGGAAGTCGATTCCTCGGCGATGGTGGCGACACCCGGGAAACGCTCGTAGCAGACTTCGTTGCAACGCTTCATGAAAGCGATGGCGTCAAGATTCTCCCGCCCGCCAAACACATTTGGCACCCATTCGCCGGGTTTGCGCGAGTAATCCAGGTAGAGCATCGACGCGACGGCATCAACGCGCAGGCCGTCAACATGGTATTCGTCGAGCCAAAACAGAGCATTGCCGATGAGGAAGTTCTTCACCTCGTTGCGGCCGTAGTTGAAGATCAATGTCCCCCAATCCATATGCTCGCCAAGGCGCGGATCCTCATGCTCGTACAAGCACGTGCCATCGTATCGCGCAAGGCCGTGGGCATCCTTCGGGAAGTGTCCGGGCACCCAGTCGAGGATTACTCCAATATCCGCCTGATGACAGCGGTCCACGAAATTGCGGAATTCATCCGGGTTTCCGAACCTGCTGGTCGGGGCGTAAAAGTTGACCACCTGGTAGCCCCACGAACCGTCAAACGGATGCTCCATCACCGGCATCAATTCTATGTGCGTGAACCCCAGTTCCTTTACATACGGGATCAGCCTTTCGCCGATTTCCTTGTAACTAAGGAAGCGATTGCCTTCCTCGGGAAGCCGTTGCCAGGAGCCGAGGTGCACCTCGTAGGCGCTCATCGGTGAATTGAGCTGGTCGCGGCTTTTTCGCTTCTCCATCCAGTCCGCATCGCCCCATCCATACCTGTTGATGTCGAAGACCATGCAACCGGTCTGCGTTCCATGTTGCGCGAAGAAGGCGAAAGGATCCGTCTTGAGGAAGGTGTCTCCGTGCGGGCCTCGGATTTCGATCTTGTAGTGGGCTCCCTCCCCCACCTCCGGAATGAAAATCTCCCAGATCCCAGACGGGATCATCTTGCGCATGCAGTGCACCCGTCCGTCCCAATGGTTGAAGTCTCCCACCACCGAGACGCGCTGGGCATTTGGCGCCCAAACGGCAAAATGCGTTCCCGAGACGCCGCCGTGATTGATGATGTGAGCCCCCAGCTTCTTGTAGATCTCGTAGTGCGTGCCCTCGTTGAAAAGATAGATGTCCATCTCTCCGAGCACCGGGCCAAACGAGTAGGCGTCCTTCTCCCGCCACGCGTCACCGCTGTGGCTTTTCATCTCCAAAAGGTAGTCGAACGGACGATCGACCCCTTGGAGCGCGGACTCGAAGAGCCCGTCGGGGTGAATCTTGGTTAGCGGAAAGCGGCGGGCCGCATCGCCCGCGTCAACAATTGTGACTTCGGCGGCATCCGGACGAAACACCCGTCCGAACTGAATTCCTCGAGCCTCGCGAATACCTAGGATTTTGAAGGGATCAGAATGGCGAGCTTCGATAAGGGGATAGAGTTCGTCGTCGGAAAGCGTCGAGGGATTCACGGCGCCCAGTCTAGCTAGCGCGAGTCAAAGTCCAAGATCGAAAACAAAAAACCTTCACCGCGGGAAGGACCGGCCGCCTGCCCCTTCCCACCGGCGTGAGCGCCGTGCGGCACCTCACGCGCAGTCAACGGCAAATTAACGTTCGTCGATGGGCACGAACTTCTTCCCCACCGGCGGGCCAACATATTCGCTGAGAGGCCGGTAGAGCCGGTTGTCCGCGAGTTGCTCGAGAACATGAGCCGTCCAGCCGGACGTCCGGGCGATGGCAAAAATCGGCGTGAACATGTCGGTGGGGATTCCGAGCGAGTAGTAAACGGTCGCCGAATAGAAATCGACGTTCGCGTTGAGCCCCTTCTTCTCCTTCATGCGCGCGGCGATCCGCTCGCTCATCCGGATCCATTTGGGCTCGCCCAGTTCTTCGGAAAGCTTGACGGCCATCGTGCGAAGATGGGGAGCACGCGGATCGAGAACCTTGTAAACCCGGTGGCCGATGCCCATGATCTTCTTTTTCTGGGCGAGTTGCTCTTCCAGCCAGGCGTCCACCTTGTCTTCGCTGCCGATCTCCAAAAGCATGTGGATCACCCCCTCATTTGCGCCTCCGTGGAGCGGACCCTTGAGGGTTCCGATCGCCGAGGTGATCGCGGAGTAGATATCGCTGAGGGTGGCAATCGTGACCCGCGCGCTGAACGTCGAGGCGTTCATGCCATGATCGGCATGCAGGACATAGGCGACGTCGAGGGTGTTCGCCGCCTCGGTCGAAGGCTCCGAGCCGTTGAGAAGGTAAAGAAAATGGGCAGCCTCATCCAGATCCGTTCTCACTTCGGGAAGCGAGAGCCCCTGCCGGGCGCGGTGAAAATACGCGGCGATCACGCCGACCTTGGCCGTGATGCTCACGGCGCGGCGATGGTCGGCGCTTTGGCGGCTCTCTTCCGCGCTGAGTCCGCTGTCGTAGAGGCCCAGCATGGAAACCCCGGTCCTGATCACGTCCATTGGATTTGCGCGGACCGGAGCGGCTTTGATGAAGTTGACCACGCCCTTCGGAAGTTCCCGCTCGCTTCGAAGCTGCGATTTCAGTTCGTCCAGTTCGGGGCGATTCGGCAGTACTCCGTGCCAGAGAAGATAAACGATCTCTTCGTAGGACGCTTTGCCGGCAAGCTCATTGATATTGTAACCAGCATAGATAAGAATCCCTTCGTTCCCCAGCACATCGCTCAAGCTGGTCGAGTTGGCGACGATTCCTTCAAGTCCTTTTGAAATTACTGGCATAGGCAGAATTGGGGTTTTCCGACACTATGACGCCGGCCAGCTTCCCGCCAATCAAAACCTCTCCGGGGGCGCGCAAAAAAACCCGCCAAGGCAATTTGGCGGGTATTTTGCGGGGAGGAAAGTTCAGAATTTATCCCATCCGGGCGAGCAGGGTCTCAGCCATGTGGGCCGGCGTGGGCGCAACGGCGATTCCGGCGTCCTCCATCGCGGCGATCTTGGCCGCCGCAGTGCCCTTTCCGCCGCTCACGATAGCGCCCGCGTGACCCATCCGGCGTCCGGGGGGGGCGGTGGCTCCCGCGATGAAAGCGGCGATCGGCTTCTTGCAGTTCTCTTTAGCCCAAGCGGCGGCCTCCTCCTCCGCGCTCCCGCCGATCTCGCCGATCATGATGATCGCTTCGGTCTCCGGATCGTCGTTGAATAGCTTGAGAACGTCCAGGTGCGACGTTCCGTTGACCGGGTCTCCCCCGATGCCCACACAGGCGCTTTGCCCGTGGCCGCGGGTCGTCAACTGCCACACGGCTTCATAGGTCAGCGTGCCCGATCGGGAGACCACCCCAACGTTGCCTCTCTTGTGAATATATCCGGGCGCGATCCCGATACGGCAACCGCCATGGGAATTCGGCCCGTCGCCCGGAACAACAACTCCCGGACAATTTGGCCCGATGAGGCGGGTCTTGGAGCCGCGCATCGCTTGTTTGACTTTCACCATGTCGTTGACCGGGATGCCTTCGGTGATGCAGACGACCAAATCCAACCCGGCATCGACCCCCTCGAGAATCGCATCGGCGGCAAATGGCGGGGGGACGAAAATCGCCGACACGGTAGCGCCCGTCTCCTTCACAGCCTGACCCACGGTGTCAAAGATCGGCACATAGTCAGCGAAGAGCTGACCTCCCTTGCCGGGCGTGACGCCGGCCACGACCTTGGTGCCGTAGTCGAGGCTGAGCTGTGCGTGCCGCGCTCCAAAGCTGCCCGTGATGCCCTGCACAAGAATGCGTGTTTCGGGGGTGACAAGAATGGACATGGTCAGAAAGACAATTTGCGTTGACGGGTGATGGAGGAACGAGACTCCGCGAAAATGAAAAACCAGCGCGCGGGACCCCGCGCCTTCGGAGAGCTTGGAGCAGGCCGGCCGTCCCCGCTTGGCGGGCTTGGGATTTTGCGCGGGCGCTTCGCCATTTCAAGCGGCCTTTTTGACGGCGGCAACGACCTTCTGCGCGGCGTCAAGGATATTGTCGGCGGCTGTCAGTTTGAGGCCGCTTTCGGCCAGAGTCTGTTTCCCCGCCTCGACGTTGTTGCCTTCCAGGCGAACAACGAGCGGGATGCCGATCTCCGTTTCCCGCGCGGCACCCACAATGCCATGCGCGATGACGTTGCAATCCATGATGCCTCCAAAAATATTGACCAGGATGCCTTCGACGTTCTTGTCGCTCAGGATGATCTTGAACGCTGCCGCGACCTGTTCCTTGCTGGCGCCGCCTCCCACATCGAGGAAATTGGCCGGTTTGCCGCCCGCATATTGGATGATGTCCATGGTGGCCATGGCCAGGCCGGCGCCGTTCACCAGGCAGGCAATGTTGCCGTCGAGCCCGATGTAGTTGAGCGAATGCTCGGAGGCGGCGACTTCCCGGGCGTCTTCCTCGGTCACGTCACGCATGGCCACGATTTCGGGCTGCCGGTAGAGCGCGTTGTCGTCGAAGTTGAATTTCGCGTCCAAGGCAAGCAAGTCGCCTTTTGAGGTCACCACCAGGGGGTTGATTTCCACCATGGAACAATCGCGCTCCAGGAAGAGCTTGAAGAGATTTGTAAAAAGTTTGGACGCTTGGTTCATCAACCGCCCGGTAAGGCCAAGCGCGGCGGCGATTTTTCGCGTCTGGTAGGGCATCAGCCCGACGGCCGGATTCACACTGAGGCGGAGAATCTTTTCGGGCGTCTTCTCGGCAACAGATTCGATATCGACTCCGCCTTCCGTGCTGGCAATGACCACCGGGCCCGACGTGGCGCGATCGACCAGGATGGCAAAGTACAACTCGCGCGCGATATCGACCGCCTCGCCGACAAAGACCTTCCCAACCTCCTTGCCCTCGGGGCCGGTTTGATGCGTCACCAGAACCTGGCCCAACATTCTGGCGGCAAGATCGCGGGCCTGGAGCGGCGTGTCGCAAAGATGGACGCCACCCTTGAAACCTGTCTCGAAGGTCCCTTTGCCCCGGCCTCCCGCGTGAATCTGGGCCTTCACGACGATTCTGCCTCCACCCATTTTGGACGCGACCTGTTCGGCCTCCTCAGGGGTGAAGGCGACACCACCGGGCTGGGTGGCGACTCCAAACTTGGCGAAAAGTTCCCTGGCTTGGTATTCGTGGATATTCATCTGGCGACGAGGGGTGGGTGGTACTTAGCGGGTTAGGGAGGGCTTGCCAACGGAATATTGTTTTTTTTGCACCATTCAATGGCAGTCCTGTTGCCTGCCTGGGCCGCCCGCACGAACCAGACGCGGGCGGTTTCACGGTCCCGATCAACTCCCACTCCCCCTTCGAAGCACATGGCATAGAAATACATGCACAGGGCGTTTCCCTTCTCCGCCCCGTCGCGGAAAAGTTCCACCGCCTTCTTTTCGTTTTTGGTGACGCCTTGCCCGTAGATGTACAAGACACCCAGGTTTCCTTGCGCGTCCAGAAAGCCGAGGTCTTTCGCCCGGGAGAACAGCCGAAAAGATTCGTCAAAATTCGGATCGATCACCCCGGGGACGCCTTTCCGGTAGAGGTCGCCGAGAAAGCTCATCGCGCGGGGATTGTTCAACGCCGAAGCGGAGCTGAGCAGTTCGACCGCGCGCCGGGGATCTTTCCGCACCCCCTTTCCGAAGAGGTAGCACTCGGCGAGCGCGTACATTCCCGCCGAATCGCCCTGATCGGCTGCCCTGGAAAACAACGACGCCGCCGCGGGCAGATCGGGCGCCTTCACCCCGCGGCCGCTGGCCATCATCTGTCCCGCGAAGACCATGGCCTCGGTCTGGCCCCGATTTCCGGCGGCCATGAACCACTTCAGCGCATCATCGGAATCGGACTGGCGCAGCATTTCCCCCAGCAGCATCTGCGCCGAGACCGTATTGAGGGCGGCCGCGCTCTCCAGGGGTTGACGCAAGGCGGCAAGTTCCGCCGGTCGCAGCTTCGAAACGTTTGCCCTCAAGTTCGCGGCGATCCGCTCCATCGCTTCATAGGGCTCCGTCTCCTGGGGAAAACGGGAGGCGACTTCCGCGTAGGCTGCCAAAGCGCCTCCAAAATCATCCCTCTGTTGAATCTCCCGCGCTGAAGCCAGGGCTTGTTCATAAGGCGAAGGAGTCTCGACCGGAGTAGGGGTCGCTTGGGGAGTTGGCGAAGCGGGCGGCGGCGAAGTCGGAGCCGGAGTGGCGGGAGCCGGAGTGGCGGGAGCCGGAGTGGCGGGAGCCGGCGTGGAGCGAGGAGGAGTCGGCGTGGAGCGAGGAGGAGTTGGCGTGGCCGGAGCGGGAGTTGGCGTGGCCGGAGCGGGAGTTGGCGTGGCCGGAGCGGGAGTCGGCGTGGTGGGGGTCGGAGTTGATGGAACGGGGGTCGGGGACACCGGAGTTGGAGAGGAACGCGGCGGTGTGGCCGTCGCCGTTGGCTCCGGCGTGGGCGTGGGGACGTCGGTCTGGGCGATTTGCGAACCGCGGAGCCGATCAACCAGCTTGACCCCCTGCCAAACCACGATGCCGGCGATGATCAGGAGCGCGGCCGCCGCCATCGCGAGCCAGCCCATCGACAGCGGCCGGGCCTTTTCCGGCGAGGGCGACGGCTGGGTTTTTTCTTGCGGCGGCAGCGGGGGAGGTGTAACGGTCGGCGTCCGAATCGGAGCCGGCGGAGTGGCAAACGAGGTCTCGGCCGCCAGCTCGTCCACGAAAGTTCGGGCATTCTGGTAATGCTGGGACGGCGTCATCGCGCGGCGCAACACCGCGTTGCCCTGTTCGGAGAGCCCTGGGATCGGGACGTAGGTGCTCATTGCGCCGCCCGCCTTCACGCCTCCAAGCATTTCGTAGGCGAGCGAGGCAACAGCGTAAACGTAAGCTGCGGTCGGGCTCCCGGTGAATACCCCCCTCTCCTTCATCACCGCAAAAGACGACGCAACCATCGTGGCCTCCGGCGAGGCCGAACCCTGGCCCGCGGTGGTCAGCGGCAAAAACTTTGGCTGGCAAATCGGCCACGCAGAAACCGGCTTACCCAGGTCGGCCCCAGGCAGAAGAATCTCGTGCGCGGCAATGTCGGGACACGGCAGGCCGGCGGACGCCAGTTCGTCGAACGCGCCGGCCAGCGGCAACAGCAGCAGCTTCGCTTCCGCTGCGGGAAGAGCTCGCCGGGCTCGCAACAAATCGAGCAGCGCCGGGCCCTCGATCCATTCGAGGCCGAGAAACGTGCAGGCCTCAGTGTGCTCCAGGGAAAAAATCCGTTGAACAGCGGGCTCCCTGAGGCGCTGCAAAGCCTGCACCTCCTGCTCGAGACGAGTGAACGACTCCGAGCGGTCGATGAGGCCCGCATGAAGGATTAGCACGGCCACCGCCCCGCCGTCTTCCACCCGCTCTGCCCGAAACATCCTGCCGTGGTCCGAGGCGGTAATCTCTTTCAGAAGCCGATATCTTCCCCCGAGAAGCGTGCCCGGGGCCACGGGAACGTTTGCCGGCCGTTCGGCGGGAATCAGCCGGGAACCGGGGGAGTCCTCTTTTGCCGGCTGGGCGCCCCTCTCGATTTGCCCAAGGCATTCGTCGAGCTCGCGACGCAGGGCGGCGGCAGTCTGCGGGCGATCCGCGGGATTCTTTGCCATCATGCGCCGAAGAAGCGAAACCACCGTCTCGGGCTGGCCGTGGAGTGACCCAAAAGGGGGATCGCGATGCAGGTGCTGGCTCATCACCTGAGCCGTTGACCCGCTGAATGGCGTCCTCCCGGCAAGCATGTACCAAAGCGTCACCCCCAGGGAGTAGATGTCGGAGCGGACGTCGATTTCCCGCTCCTCCAATTGTTCCGGGCTCGCGAAATGGGGCGTACCGAGAAAGCCGCCCGTGGTGAGAGTCGCGGAATCCTCGCCCTCGGCGTTGGCAATCTTGGCGAGACCAAAATCAATGACCTTCACCGCGATCTCGCCTCCCTCTTCGCGCGTGAACATGATGTTGGAAGGCTTGATGTCCCGGTGCACCAGGCCCTGCTTTTCCGCCGCGCCCAGCGCGCGGGCAACCTGCGATGCGATTTTCAGCGCCATCGCGGTCGGCACCGCGCCCTCGCGCTTGATGAAGGCCTCGACGGTGTCCCCGTCGACGAATTCCATCGCGTAGAAATAGTTGTCCTCCTCGCGCCCCAGATGGAAAACCGTGG
Organism: uncultured Verrucomicrobiae bacterium; assembly: GCA_963816855.1. Taxonomy (GTDB): domain Bacteria; phylum Verrucomicrobiota; class Verrucomicrobiia; order Chthoniobacterales; family Terrimicrobiaceae; genus DASTFP01. The sequence continues at coordinate 219,645 of CAWFMA010000003.1, forward strand.
CCACGTTGGGATGCCGGAGCGCCGCAGCCGCGCGGGCCTCGCGCAGGAATCTCTGGCGCGCCGTTTCGCTGTTCAGGTAGGCGGACTTGATGACCTTGAGAGCGACATGACATCGAAGATTGGTATCGAAAGCCTTGTAGGTGATGCCCATGGCGCCGCGGCCCAATTCGTACAAACCGCCGTCTTCCTTCCGCAAAACCTCGAAATGCTGGAACTTCACCGTGTCCGCCATGGAGGTAAGAACGTTGAACGACCCGCATCCCCCGTGCGCCCGCTCATTGCGGCCGATGGCGCCGGACGGGCCACGAAACCTGCCGGCGGGACTTTCTGCTGGCGCGGCACCGGATGATCCGGGAGGGCCGCGGCCGCCGTGCTGGGCCGGCTGGCGGCCTCCGCCAAGCCGCCGGGTTTCTTCGCCCCCGGCTCCCTGCGATCCTCTGAAAAGTGACGGCAACGTGGCATATCGGAGTTGTCCAACAGTTCTCCCTAAGCGACGGGCCGCAAAATGACAACTCTCCCGCGGGTTCGTCCAACGCCGGCTGACGCCGGTTATCGGAGAAGCTCAGCGCCTGATCCAGCGCCAGCCGAGGGCGATCCCGAATTGAAATTTTCGCTGGTGTTCGCGAATCGCAAAAGGAAGGTCCCGGGTGAGTTGCAACTCGAAATTCGGCTCGAGGATCGCTTCCAGGGCGTCCGCGGATCGTATTTTTTCCTCCCTGCGCCCGCCCAGCCACTGCGAGCGAGGGGTAAATTGCTCGAGCCAGGTAAATGGAGTCGTCAGCAGCAACTGGCCGCCGGGCTTCACCAGCCGCGGCAGTTGCCGGAGAAAACGCCGCGGCTCCGGAAGGCGGCAAACAAGATTGGCCCCGAGCACAAGATCGAAGGCTCCCAAGTCGGCGGGCAATTCCATGGCGTCGCCCACCCGGAAGCGAGCCCGCGCCCGATCAACGCCGTCCGGGACCCGCAGGACCACTTCCTCGCAAATATCGCCCTCCAAGGGCACCTCGGCGGCAAGGGTTCCCCTTTCCCGCAGCAACGCTGCCGCTTGAATGAAAGTTTCCGACAGATCGATGCCCAGGACATCCGTGCAAGATCTGCAAAGCTCGAACGTTGATCGCCCGACCGCGCAGCCCAGGTCGAGAGCGCGTGCCGCCGCCGGGAGCGCGGCCAAATCGGTCAGTTCCCGAACACAGCGCGCCGGAAAGTCGCACGTCTCGCCAGGAACGGGCATCCGCCCGAAAATCTCCTCCGCCGAACCATAGTGGAAGAGCAGGTATTCGCAAAGGAGCTTGCCGGTTTCGTACGGATTCAGCACGTCATTCCAAAAGGGAGCGCCCCGGAGCAGTCGCGAGCCGAAGGCGGGTACGGGAAGCGAAAAAGTCGCACCCGGTGCTCCGTCGCGCTCCCGGCGAAGCAGCCGCCTGACACAGAAGCGTCGGGAAGTGCCGCGCGCGGCTTACGCGGATATTCAACAGTCTCCTACCGGATGAGCGAGGCCATGTATTCGGCGGGCTCGTAGTTCTCAATGAGAGTCGTCACCTTGCCGTCCCGCAGCATGCGCGCCTGGAGCAACCTGATCTCCGGCGTTTTGTGAGGGGCGAAAAGAATGTCGTCGTGCGTGGCGTTCTCGCGGCTGGCGAAATCTTTCGGCGTCAGTTTTCCGCCCAGGTGGTCGCTGCGCCCGGTGGCCACGTGGATCGTGCCCAGGATTTTCTCGTCCTGGATATCCCGGCCGGAGAAAGGAAGCACTTGGGTCCCAAACCCCAACTCCCCGAGCTCCCCGGTCACCGGATCGGCGGCGAGCTTGTTGTTGTGCGTTTTGATCGTTTCGGTGTTTCCCTTCAGCAGTTTCGCGGTCTGGATTCGCCCCCCCGAGACCCGCATGAGGCCCACGGTGCCGTCCTCGTATTTCATCGGAAAGGCGCCGCTGGCGCCGGTGGGGACAAAATAGATTTCTCCCGCGGGCAAATTGGCGACGTCAGGTGTGTCGCCGAGGCAGAGCCCATGGCTTTTCTGCGCCTCCTGCCTGCCCAGATCGAGGTGCAGGGTGGAACGATTGCCGTTGTAGTCGAAGTCGATCTCCACCCAATCGGCACGGGTCATTCCCAGTCGGAGTTTCTCCGCCTCGGCGCTGACTTGGCGATAGTCGACGGCCAGGCCGCTGCCGAGAATCGCCTGGTTCACCCCGTGGAGGGTGGCCCCTCGGAAACCATACTTCTTGGCGTGGGCGGTCAGCGGGGCCGTCGCCGAGTAGGTGGAGATACAAAGAATGATATCGTAGGCGGGATAGACGTCCCGCTCGAGGCTTACCTCCTTGCCCTCCGGGGTCACGGCAAGATCCGGAAGATCGAGGTTGCTGCCCCCGGTCACCTGATAAGCGAAGATCTCACCGCCGGAAAGGCCGAGCTCCTGCATGACTCCATTCTTCAGCCCTTCGTAAAAATGCGTGATGGCATTCCGCTGGGTCGAAAGATCCGGATTCTGCAAAAACTTGAAATTCACGATCTCCTTGGGATTCTCAAGATCGATGAGGATGCAGATTTTCTGGCCGGGTTTCGGTTCGAAGGTGGTTTTCAGCAGCCGGGCGAGACTGAACGGCGGAAAAACACGTGCGGAAACTTGCTCGGAGATTGTCATGGCAGAAATACTCTAGACCGGTACGCCAGCAGGGGCAACGCCGATGCGATTTCTTCCAAAACCCCCCTCCCGGGCCCGCACTGCTGGCCTGCGGCTTGAATCGATCCTGAGAAAATGGGGCGCGCTGGCCGTGGCCATTTTCGCGGTCCTCTACTACGGCCTTTACTACCGGAGCGGGCTGAACTTCAGCGGGGAGGGCGGCACGGTCGCCATCGTCGCGATGCGGTTGCTCGAGGGCCAAAGGCCGATCGTGGACACGTTTCTCGGCTACAACGTCATGTGGTTTTACCCGGTATCGTGGCTCTTCAAGTTGACCGGACCCGACTACACGGCGCTACGAATCTTCTTTTTCTCGCTGTGCACCCTTACGGGAGTGCTGGCGTTTCTGGTTGTTCGCCGGGTCTCCGGAAACGGCTGCTACTCGGTCCTCATCGCGCTCGGACCGGTTCTCATCCCGGGCATGCTGTTTCGCAACTACATGGCATTCATAGTGATGCTGAACATGCTCGTGCTCCTGGAAGCCTGGGTTTTCGAGCAATCCAAAAGGCTCAGGCAGATTTGCTGGATGACCGCGGCTGGAGCGGTGCTGGGCCTTACCTATCTTCTCCGAATCGATCTCGGCGCGTTCTTCACGGCCATGACGGCAGGATTGTTCGTATTGTACCCGTTTGGCCAAAAGGAAGGTTTTGCCAGGAGGCTGCGGCTGGCCGCAGGAGGCGCCATGGTGACGGCGATGATGTTTTGCGCCACCCATGCTCCAATCTATTTCGACGCTGTAAGGCGGGGCTATGCGGATGCTTTCGTGGCCCAGTACACCAGTTGGCTGGGGATGGTCCGCTACCTTGCGTCACAGGAAATGGCGAAACAGCTTCCCTCGCCCAAACCGGCGTCCGCCGTCGCCGAGCCAGACTCGCCGGCGGAGGAGCGCATTCCCGTCGAGTCAAAGCCGAGGAACAGAGACGTGGACAGCAACGGCTATTTGCAAAAGCGCTCTGTGACTGACGTCCTCGGAGCCGCCACCCTCTACGACCGCGCGTTTGCCCTGGCTACCTACCTGCCGGTCCTGGCCGCCCTTTTGATTGTCATCGCAGCCGGCATTTTGCTGATCGGTTCCCTTCTTCGGAGCAATTTTCCCCTCCGGACCGATTGCCTGGCTCTGCTTGTCTCGACGGGATCCGCCCTGACGCTTTTCCCTCAATACTTCTTTTTTCGTCCGGACACTCCGCACCTTTCGGAGTTCATGGCGCCATTTCTGGTCGCGATGGGTTGCGCACTGTGGGTCGCCCTTCGGTGGAGCCGAAAAAGCCGGATGGCTGCCGTCTACTTCGCCCTTCTGTTCTCCCTTTGCTCGCTCGACGCCGCGGTTTACTTCTTTCACGCGTTTCCGAAGGAATCGTCAGGCTCGATTGCCGCGCGCAAGAAGCGGAAATTTGAACTTGCGGCCGAGAACGGGGTGCGCGTGCGGCTGAAGGCCAGGGAACGGGAGGAGATCGCCGAGCTTTGCCGGGTGATCGGCACTTACACCAAACCGACCGATTACATCGTTTGCTATCCGTATGCCCCGACCATCAATTTCATGACCGGCCGCCCCTCCTACGAATACAACCTGTATGTCGACAACGCTCACAACGTTTCCGACTTCTTCCGGGACACCATGGCGGAAGTCGCCCGATATCGGCCGGCCGCGATCCTCATCGATAATCGGGCGATGAATCAGACCGAGGATTCGCGCTTTTTCAACTGGGCCCCCGAAACTTACCAATGGATCAAGTCCCACTACGCCTATGCCGGAACGTTTCGCCGCCAGGAGATCTACTTGCGGCCCGATCTCTATGCAAACGGCGAACCGGACCCGGGTGCGGCCGCTCTGAAATGAACGTCCGCTTGCCGGAGGAACCGCCGGGCGGCTCTCCTCTGGAAGTATCGCGAGCGCCGGCAATGGCCCGACCATGAGGGCGGTTCAACAGCCGCCTTGGGACCTTTTGGCCGAGGAAAGGACCCCTTCATAGGCGTCGACGGACTTCTCGAGATCGAAATCGCGCGCCTTCTCGAAGGAGGCCCGGCGCGTTTTCCCCAAGAACGCCTCATCCGCCAGCAACAATCGCAGCTTTTGCGCGAAGGCCTCGGGGGAGAAATCGCAAAGAAAGCCGTTGCGGCCCTCTTCCACGACGTCCCGCATGCCGCCGATCCGGCCGCCAACGATCGCCAGCCCATGTTGAAGCGCCTCGACCGCAGCCATCGGCAGCCCTTCGTGCAGCGACGGCATCAGGAGAATATCCGCCTCCGCCATCGCCCGCGCGACCTGCTCGCCGGAAATCCAGCCATGCGCGACGACCCGATCGTCTATTCCTTCCCTCCGCGCGAGAGCGCGCATTTCCGGCGCCAGCGGGCCGTCGCCAATCACGTCTAGCGACCAGCCAAGGTCTTTCAAGAGAGCCAGCGCCGCGATCGCGAGGAGCGGATTCTTCTGAACGCTCAATCGTCCTGCCATGATGATGCGCGGTGCGGGGTGGAGCGCCAGCTCGCGCCGCGCGATGGGATTGACGCCGTTTGGAATCACCACCGGCTCGATGCCGTAGGCGCGTCTCGCCAACTCCGCCACAAAGTGGCTTACCGTCGTCACACGGCTCGCCCGCCGCCAGACGAGGCTGGGCAGGGGGCCGAGAAGACGGAACCAATGGCTCGTCTGCTCCGGCACGCCCCCGGGCACGTCGCCCAGATGCGCGGTCAGGACGTAGGGGATTCCGGTCAGCATGTTCGCGGCGAGCGCGAGAGGGCCGGTGGGAATCGCGAAATGCGCGTGAATGACATCGGGCCGCCAGCTCCTCGCTTCGTGCAAAACCGGCCCAAGACTCGTCACTGCGTAGAGGGCCATTTCGGGAACGGTGCAGGTGTCCTCGCGCCGGCGAAATGATTTGGCGCGCACGACCTCGACTTCGTCCCGGGTCTCGCGCCCGGGAAGATGGCGCATGCCCGCGGTGAGCGCGCGCACGCTATGCCCGCGGCGCGCCAGCCTGGCGGCCACCTGGGCGGCGACCCTTCCTCCGCCTCCGCCGACGGGAGGGTACTCGTAGCAGAGAAGGAGGATTCTCACCGTATCGCGTCTTCGGCCCCCACCCTCGCCAGCCACTCCTGGTAGGAGAGTTGGCACCACAAGTAGAGGCGTTCATCGGCGAGCCCCGCGCGGTGAGCGGACAGCTTCTCCTCCAGAAAGGTCCCGCCTCCCCGGGGTTCCAGCCGTCCTCCGCGAAACCATGCCCCGATCGGCGTGCCAAAGCCCTTTTTCTTCCGGTAAATGATCTCCGGCGGGAGAACAGGCTCGAGCGCCTTTTTCAGCAGATATTTCGTGACGCCGCCGCGAATCTTCAGCGCGTGGGGCAGTGTTCGGGCAAATTCCGCGACTTCGAGGTCCAGGAACGGGCTTCGCACCTCGAGGCCGTGCATCATGCTTGCCCGGTCAACCTTCGCCAAAATACCGTCCTGAAGGTAAAGCTCGGTGTAAAACTGGAGCGTCCTGTCGGTCAGGTTCGGCTGCGTGCACGCGTCCCAGGCTTCCACCGCCTCCGAGAAGAGGTCCTCCGGGTCGATCGGCTCACCGAAGAGCCGCGCGATCTCGTCCGGTTCGAGGGCGCCCAGCCAGACAGGGTTCCAAAGCGGGGGCCGGTGGCTGGCCCCGCGCATCCCGCGTTTGATCTTGAAGTCGAGGCTGAGGTTCGCGTGTGAGACGGGCAAACGGCCGGCCAGCGCTCGCAGAGCATGGTGCACCGGCCGCGGGACGAGGCGCGCGTAATATTCCGCTTTCCGCAGGCCTCGAAAAGTCTCGTATCCTGCAAACAGCTCGTCCCCGCCGTCCCCGCCGAGGGCCACGGTAACGTGCTTCCGCGCAAACCGGCTCAGCAGCCAGGTGGGCAACAGGGAATTGTCGCCTTGCGGCTCATCCAACTGGTCGAAAATTGCCGGGAGAAGGTCGCAGGCCTTGTCGAGATCGAGCGTTTCGCACTTGTGGTCGGTCCCAAGAAAGCCCGCCGCGCGCCGCGAATAAGCCGATTCGTCGAAGCTGGTCTCCTCGAATCCGATGCTGAAGGTCCGCAACCGGTCCGCGCCGGCGAGTTTCGCGGCCAGCGCGGCGACCGCCGTCGAATCGATTCCGCCGCTCAGGAAGACCCCGAGCGGCACGTCGGCCATCAGGCGCCGTTTCACGGCGCGTTCGAGCCGCTCCAGCAAATCCTCAGCCAGCGCGCTTCGAGGCCGGCTCATCAATCGGTCGTCGGGTTCCAGCCGGAACCGCCAGTAACGCGTGACACGCGGTTCGCCGTTTGCCTCGAGGATCAGGTTGTGGCCGGCCGGGAGCTTCCAGACGCCTTCCACCAGCGAGTGGGGAGCGGGGATCAGCGCGTAGGCGAAAAATTTCTGCAAGGCCTTCCGCGAGACGCTGCGCGGGCAGCGCGCGTGCTCGAGCAAGGCGGTCAACTCCGACGCGAATCCGAATGTCCCTTCGCGACGGAACCAGAAGAGCGGCTTTTTGCCGAACCGGTCCCGGCTGAGGAAGAGACGCTTCCTCGGGGAATCCCAAAGAGCGAACGCCCACATGCCATTCAGCCTCTGAACCATCTCCTCTCCCCACTCGCGATACCCGTGCAGCAGGACTTCCGTGTCGGAGTGGTCGCTCTGGAAAATACAGCCGCGGGATTCCAGGTCTGCGCGCAACTCGAGGTGGTTGTAAATCTCTCCGTTGAACACCACCGCCGTCTCGCCCTTCGCGTCGCTCATCGGCTGCGCCCCACAGGCCAGATCGATAATCGAAAGGCGCCGGTGCCCGAGATGGAGGCGGTCGTCGACGCAGAACCCCTCGGCGTCCGGGCCGCGATGGGCCAACCGGCGGGTCATGCGCTCGAGATCGCCCCGATCGCCCTCGCCGAGGAATCCGGCGATCCCGCACATTTCAGGCTGCCTTCGGGAACGGCTTGATATTGCGAGTTTCGCGCACCAGATAGATCGACTTGTTCTGAGACTCGTGAAAGGTGCGCGTGATCATTTCCGCAAGCAGGCCCATCAGGACGCAAATGACCCCGGTCATGAACGAAAAGACCGCCATCATCGGGAGCGGGGTGGACGAAAAGAAATAACCCTTCGTTCGCATGTAGAGGGTCCAAATGCTGAACCCGAAGGCCGCCGCGAAAAACGCCACACCCCACAGGCCGAACAGATACATCGGCTTGAGCATGAACCGGTCCATGAATTTTACGGTGACCAGGTCCATCAAGACCTTCAGCACGCGCTCGAGGCCATATTTCGAAGAGCCGCACGATCGCGCAAAGTGATTCACGGGTATCTCGGTGATGCGCGCTCCATGCCATTTCGCATAAATTGGCAAAAACCGGTGCATTTCTCCATAGAGGCGAATTCCCTCCAGCACCTCCGCCCGGTAAGCCTTCAGCGAGCAGCCGAAATCGTGCAGGCGGACACCTGAAACCGCGGAGATCAGCTTGTTGGCCATGATGCTTGGAATATTCCGCTGGATCGCGTTGTCCCGCCTGTCTCTGCGCCACCCGGAACAAACGTCATAGCCTTCCCGGAGCTTGGCGAGCATCCGGGGGATATCTTCCGGGTCGTTCTGCCCGTCTCCATCCATGGGGACGATGATGTCTCCGGCGGCAAAATCGAACCCCGCCATCATCGCCGCCGTCTGGCCGAAGTTCCGCCGAAAGTGGATCACCTTCACCTCATGGTGCGCCGCCGAGAGCCGATTGAGAATCTCCTCGCTCTCGTCCAGGCTGCCATCGTTGACAAAAATGATCTCCCACGGCTCGCCGAGCCCGTTCATTACCACGCGCACTTTTTCGAAGACCTCTTCGATGGAGCCCTCCTCGTTGTAGATCGGAACGGACAATGAAATCGTGGGACGCATGGCGGAACCCCTCAGAAGACACAAACATTCCCGGCTTGTCAGTAAAAATATCGAAATCTCAGGCGGAGAAGTCGAGTTCGCGAAAGTCGCGCCCGGACGCCGTTCCGGCAACGGCCAGGGATCCGGAATAGCCCTCGCCGGGGTCGAATGCCGCAAGTTGCCAATTTTCACCCGCTTCCTGTCCCGGCATCGTGACAACCCTCAGAGGGGCAAGGCTCACCTCGGCTTGGTGGAGTTCCGAGGTCAGTCCGAGCGACGTGCCCTTTAGTAGAGCTTCCTTGGCCGTCCAGAGCCGGAAAAATGCCCGGAACTGGTCCTCCGGCCGGCTTTTGGCGATCTCGTTTCTTTCGGCGGCGCAAAAATAGCGTTCGGCGATCTGCCGCGCGTCGAACCGCGGGTCCTCCTTTTCGATGTCCACTCCGATCCGCCAGGCCCGGCAAATCGCCGCGACCATAAGGCCGCCGGAATGCGAAAGGTTGAACTGAATGCCGCCGGGGGGATCCTTCAGAAACGGTTTCCCGTGCGCCGTGTAGCCAAAATCGATCCGCCGCGGATCCACGGAAAGATATCCTCCAAGGATCAACCGCAAGGCTCCGCGGCCCGCCACGAACCGGCGTTGCAGTTCCGGGAAGCGGAAGCGCTCGCCGCGCTGCACCTCGTCCCCCGAAAGCGTCTCGCGCAATTTCGCCAGGGCCGGACCGGAGGCATCCAAGCCTACCCGCCAGAGATGCACTTCGGTTTCCCCCAGGTCATCGTTGGGGTCTGTTTTTCTCCAGAGCATCGCACGGGGAAACCAAAAATTGCGCTTGCCTCCAAGGGGAAGGTCGATTTGTTCACCAAGGTGCCATACCGAGTTTGCAAGACAATCGATATCGAGAGCGGCCACATGCTTTCCAAGCATTCAGGGAAATGCAAATTCCCCCATGGCCACACGCGCAAGGTCGAATTTGTGCTCGAGGCGGAACGGCTCGATCGCAACGAGATGGTGTGCGATTTTCTCGTCGTGAAGGAACTCATCGGCGATTACCTGGAGACGCTGGATCACGCAATTTGCGTGAACACCGCCGACCCGGCCTACTCGGAACTTCGAGCGCGCTACGGGGAAAAAGTCATCCGCTTCGACAATGAGGATCCCACTACCGAGGTGATGGCCCGGGTGATCTTCGAGCAGTTCGTCAAACGGCTGGAGAGCTATTCCGGAATGGCGGCCCCGGGCAACGCGGCGGAAAAGGAGGTCAGGCTGGTGTCGGTCAAGGTGTGGGAGACCGCCTCTTCCTGGGCTGAGTATTTCTCTCCCTGAAGCCGGCGCCGTGGGCCTATGAAAGACGTGCAAAATACCGCGGACACGCGAGGCATCGCCATCGACCAGGTGGGAATCACCAATCTGCGCTATCCCATCACCGTGAAGTGCCGGGGAGGAAAGCCGACGGCCACCGTCGCAGACATTTCGATGTCGGTGGACCTGCCTCATCATTTCAAGGGAACGCATATGAGCCGGTTCCTCGAAGTCCTCGCAAAACACAAAGGCGACATCACCTTGCGGAGCCTGCCGCCGATTCTCCTCGAGTTGAAACAGCGGTTGGACGCCGAGAGTGCGAACATGGAGTTGTCGTTCCCGCATTTCATCGAGAAAGCCGCGCCGATCAGCCGCGCGCGCGCGAAGGTGTGCTGCCAATGCACGTTCTCGATATCCTGCAATGGGGGAAAAGATGACGTGTCGCTGCGCGTCGAAGTGCCGGTCACGACCCTGTGCCCGTGCAGCAAGGAAATCAGCGACTACGGCGCGCACAACCAGCGCGGGCACGTCACGATCGCGGTGCGCCCCGCGATGACCCGGGATGGCTGGGCCTGGGTCTGGATCGAGGAGCTGGTCGAAATCGCCGAAAAATCCGCCTCTGCCCCGGTTTACGCGCTCCTCAAACGCCCGGACGAGCGCCACGTGACCATGCAGGCTCACGACAACCCGGTTTTTGTCGAAGACCTCGTGCGCAACGTCGCTCTCTACCTCAAAGAGGACTCCCGCATTGCTTCGTTCGACGTGCGCGCCGTGAACCAGGAGAGCATTCATGCGCACGACGCGTTCGCACGCGTGGTCTGGAAACGCGAGTCGAAGCCGATACCTCAACGCAGGAGGAGAAGACATCAACTCGCGTAGGCTTAGGGCCCGAATCGGCCGCCGGACTCGCCGGCATCAGCCGCGATAGTTGAAGAGCGACCCGTGCCGACCCTGCGAAGCCTTGAAGAGCGCGGGCCCAGTTCTCTTTTGCCGGAATTTCTGGCCAAACCAGAAGACGCCGGCGAGACCAGGAAAGGCAGAATGGCAAGGCGCGCGAGAGGGTCTTTCGACTCACCTCACAGAGCCGGTCGAGCTCGCCGCGCTTGAAAAGGCGATCCCACGCGCCGTCGCCGTTGCGTGAGGCGTCAACTACGCCGGCTGGCGTCTCGTAGTCGAAGCCGTAGCGCGTGGTCTGTGTTTGCTGATCACTTCTTCGCGGCGGCTTTCCCAGCCATATAACTGTTGATAAGGCAGCGGTAGGACGGCAGATGATTTGAGAACAGTGTGCCCAGTCCTTCGATGTCGTTGCGCCAATCGCGGTGCAGTTTCGCAGGGCGATCCCGGGTAGTGTTCTGAAGGTTCCGCAAAAAGAAGAGGTCATGGTAAGCAGTTGGGAGTGAAAAAGCACCAAACTGAGTATCGAACCATGACCTAAGGGTGTGTCTACAATAGTCGCGGGTTGTCTCGTAAAGTCATATGAGTTGAACCACTTATAAGGGAGAAATCAGCTCAGTTAACTTGACAACTTCTGACAACTTAGGTATTCCCGAGACGGAAAAAATGATTAGAAAAACGATTAAGTTTAACAAGGCCGACGCCCGCTACTGGGAAGCGAAAGTGGCCTTCCAGACACGCGCCAGCCGGACGTACTCAGTCCAGGTCCAGCACGCGGGCGAGCGGCATTGGCTCGGACTCGGAACAGCCAACAAGGACGACGCGGCAGCGCGCGCCCTGAAGCTTTATCTCGACGTGCGCGCCAACGGTTGGGATGCCGTCATGAGCCGTCGTCGCGGAAACTCAACCGAGAAGAAGGTCAATGTGACCGTCGGTGAGTACATCGAAGCGGTCACCGCCAAGAGCCTAATCTACCCGAAGACGATCCAAAGCTACGCCAAGGCATTGCGGAAGATCGTGGGCGACATCACCGGGCAAGCGGACCGCGAGAATCGCGAAGCGGTCAAGTTGCGCACGCTCACGCAACAGAAGATCGAAACGTGGCGCATTGATTTCATCAGGAGCAAGGCGACCGATCCGCTCAAGGAAAAGAGCGCCCGAATTTCAGCCAATGCCTTCATTCAGCGCGCTCGCTCACTTTTCAGCCGTGAGACGGTGGCCTGCGTCCGCGACATTATGGAGCTTCCCGACCCGCTGCCCTTTGCCGGCGTGAAGGTTGAGGTACGTGCGCGTACCGCGCTACCGCTCGAGCTTCGACATGGCGGCCTTGCTCGAGAGCGCGCGGGAAGAACTCGCTACAAGCGAGCCCGAGCAGTACAAAATTTTTCTCCTAGGCGCGATGACCGGCTTACGTCGCAACGAGATCGACAAGCTCCCCTGGACCGCATTCCGCTGGAACGAGGGCGTGATCCGCGTCGAGGCCACAAGGTTCTTCCGCCCGAAGTCCCGCGATTCGGAAGGCGATGTCCTCGTCGACCCCGAACTCATGGAGATCTTTCGCGGCTATCACGCCCGGCGAAGGGGCGAGTTCGTGATCGAATCTGATTTCCCACCGAATCCCTCCGCGCTCTATGATCACTACCGCTGCGAGCGCGATATCCATGATCTGACCGACTGGCTCCGTTCCAAGGGCGTCGTTTCACGCACGCCATTGCATACTCTCAGAAAAGAGTTCGGTAGTCAGATCAATGCGCGCTACGGGCTGACGGCCGCGCAGGAGATGCTCCGCCACGCCAATGTTGCAGTGACCGCCGCGCATTACGTCGAAAACAAGCACCGCTCGGTTCTCGGCTTCGGGCATCTCCTGAAAGGCGACCGGACGATCGTCCCGATCGGCGATGTCGGCAAGGGAGCGCTTGCCAAAGCCGCGAAGACGCTTCCCGAAATATGAAACTCTTCTGCAAAACTGGGCGACCTTCGGCGTAGACCTTCGAATGTGCAGAACATGACAGACCGGCAATATCAGCACAATCGCGGGTACTAACTACCAAAAACCCAAGCAAACACACGGAAAGGGGACCACCACAAATGGTCTCCTTCCTCCTTTTATCAGCGAAATGATATCGATAAAGATTGCATCCTCGATAGTGACGTTCCTTATCGTCTTAACCATCGTAAGAGATTTACGGAAAGCCCTATTCGCAGCCTCCCTTTGCGCATTCTCGTACATATTCGGCTCCGGATTTATGGCGTTTTTCGCGCTCTGGGCTGCAGCAGAGGCTCCTCCAAAACCAAAACCCCCAGTAGAGAAACGTCCTAACTTTTACGACACTGCAGATGGTCACGCACTCCTAGACAAATGGGAGCGCGAAGAGGCGACCAAGGGCAAAAAACAAGAGCCCGAAGTCCGCAAAGCTATTCCAGTAAAGTGAATGGTCCCGTTTTCGGTGACCGGCGTCCACAAAGTCAATAAGCGCACGGCGCCAAAAGTGGAGCAATCACTTCCTGGCTCGTGTGGGCCTTTCCTCCAACTCGGAGGGCGCGCCATTGTCGTCAATATGCTCAAGCCAATGCGGGTCGGTTACCTTGCTCGGAAGGTCCGCAAGCTCGTTGAGGGCCCCATACGCGGCGCCTTCGAGCAATATCCTGATTTTGTGGAAGTCCGTCAGGCCGGCTAGTTGCCCGGCGAGCGCCCCCCGGCAAGCTGAGGAGTTGCCTGCGCATGCAAACGAGCAGATAAGCCAGCTGGGTTTGGGCAAGTTTTTTCGATATCAACTCGCCACGTCTTGCAGCCAATTCCATTTGGGCGGTCAACAACTTGACGTGCTGGTGTTCCGTCCGGGGTCCGGAGGTATTCCTCACTGAGCTTAGAAATCCGGGCTTTCTTGGCCTTGCTGTCGTCGGTAGCGTCACTCTTGGGAATCCGCGGCTTGCTGCCGACTATTCCCTGGGTCGGATGACGGTGCATGAATGTTTTCTAGGCCGGAAGCGGTCAGAAGGTGAATCTTTTATGGTCACAAATCTCAGGTTTTCCGGGCTCCTTCGGCAGCACACTGTGAGAGCGAGTTTCCACAGAACCTAAAGGGGGTGATTGCATTTGCAAGCACCCTTGGGTTGCTCTTGGCAAGCGCTCTCGTGCGCGGGTTTCGTTCAGATGTGCCAGCCTTTGCTTGCAGGCGATATACGCTTGTCGCCGAGCACGGCGAGAGACACTTCAACCGGAGGTTCGTCGCCGCGCAAGATGGAATACATCACAAGCTCGCCGGGAGTCATGGCTAGTTCAAGCGGAAGGCCCCGGATTACGTGGCGGCAGTCCGGTTTCATTCTTTTAAAATCTTGAAATCTTTTGAAGCGAGTCGCCTAACCACTTGGCTGCTACTGGCCCTCCAAGGTAGCCATCTTGCTCAGGTATTTTGGCGGACGGTGGGCATAGCTCCAACGCAGTTCCGCAATGCCCTGTAAGGGGCCGGCCGCTTTTCCCGCAAGGTCGCGACAGGCGGCGCACGAACGCGAGAGAACGGCCGTGCGTAATACTCCATAGTCCTGTAACGTCCGAACAATTCGGTCGCACATCAACGACATCACAAAGTGAAAACACGCAAACTTGGAAAAAGTAATCTGGAGGTCTCAGCCATCGGCTTCGGCTGCATGGGGCTGAACTTCGGCTATGCCACTTCGCTCAGTAAGGACGAGGGTATCGCGCTGATCCGCGCGGCAGTGGAACGCGGCGTCACCTTCTTCGACACCGCCGAGGTCTATGGCCCCTTTACCAATGAGGAAATGGTCGGTGAAGCGCTTGCTCCGTTCGCGAGACAAGGTGGTGATTGCGACAAAGTTCGGCTTCAATATCGACCCCGAGACGAAGAAGCAGGCGGGCCTCGATAGCCGGCCCGAGCACATCCGCGAGGTGTGCGAGGCGTCGCTGAAGCGGCTGGGTGTCGAGATCATCGACCTCTTCTACCAGCATCGTGTTGACCCGAACGTGCCAATCGAGGACGTGGCGGGCACGGTCAAGGAGCTGATCGCCGAGGGGAAAGTTAAGCATTTCGGCTTGTCCGAGCCCGGCGCGCAGACCGTTCGCCGCGCGCACGCCGTGCAACCGGTCACCGCATTGCAGAACGAGTATTCGCTTTGGACGCGCGGGCCGGAGACCAATGGCATTCTCGAGGCGTGCGAAGAACTGGGCATCGGTTTCGTGCCCTACAGCCCGCTCGGCAAGGGCTTCCTGACCGGCGCGATGAACAAGGACACCAGGCTCGGTGAGGGCGACTTCCGGAAGATCCTGCCGCGTTTTACACCGGAGGCGTTGGAGAAGAACCAGGCGCTGGTCGATCTGCTGAAGCGCATCGCCGGCGAGAAGAAGGCGACGCCCGCGCAGATCGCACTCGCCTGGCTGCTGGCGCAGAAGCCGTGGGTCGTGCCTATTCCCGGCACCACCAAGCTCCACCGGCTCGAGGAGAACCTCGGCGCGGCCGACGTCGAGCTGACTGCCGATGACCTCGCAGAGATCGTGCGCGCTGCGGCCGCGATCCGGGTCGAGGGTGAGCGGTATCCCAAGGAACTCATGAAAACGGTCGGACGCTGAGCGGCAGTCACAACAGCGTTTTGAAAAGCAGAACTAAGGAAATGTCATGAGTAACAAGAAGACTTGGCTTATTACCGGAGCTGGCCGTGGCATGGGCGTTGATTTCGCCAAAGCCGCGCTGGTGGCCGGTCACGCGGTCGTCGCCACAGGCCGGGATACCGACGCCGTGGCTAAGGCGGTGGGACAGTCGAACGACCTGTTGGCCGTAAAGCTGGACGTCACGAGCCGCGCCGATGCCGAGGCGGCGGTGCGGGCCGCTGTCGACCGGTTCGGCAGCATCGACGTCCTGGTCAACAATGCGGCCAGCTTTTATGCCGGCTACTTCGAGGAGCTGACGCCGGAGCAGTTCGAGCGGCAGTTGGCGGTGAGCCTCATTGGCCCGATGAACGTCACTCGCGCTGTCCTGCCGGTGATGCGCCAGCAGCGCTCGGGGCACATTATTTCGATCTCCTCGTCAGCGGGCCTCGCCGCCAGCTTCGAGTTCGTTAGCGCCTACGCCGCGTCGAAGTTCGGCCTGGAGGGCTGGATGGAGTCGCTGCACGCCGAGGTCGCGCCATTCGGGATCACTACCACCATCGTCAACCCAGGGTTCTTCCGCACGGAACTCCTCACGGAGCAGTCGACGAACTACGCCGAGCCATCCATCGAGGACTACGACGAGCGCCGAGCGAAGCAGTTCGAGTTTTGGAAAGCTCAGAATGGCCTGCAATCCGGTGATCCGGCCAAGCTTGCGCGAGCGCTCATCACCATTGCGAGCCAGGAGCCACCGCCGCGCCGCTTCATCGCCGGCGCTGACGCCATTGCCACTGCGGAGCAGAAGGTCGCCGATCTGAAAGCGCAGATCGACGCTGAGCGGGACCTTTCCACCTCCCTCGATTTCGATGAGGTCGGCAGCACCCGGCACGAAACGTAGATCGCGATGCGCGCGAATATCACCACCGCTGTGCTGCCGATTGCGCCGCAGTCGTGGGGATGATGGTCGGCGGGGCAGGCCCCCTGGGTGGGGTTCCGCGAGAAGAACATCCCCTGGCACTTCCGGCGCCAGCGCCAGCCATTCTGGCCTCCCGGAATGCCCGTCACCCGTCAGCGCAGCATAGTGGGCGCTCTGACTCGCCTCTGCCAGGGTAAGCTCCCTGAGAGGGGTTTCCCGTCACCTCACATACAGTTTACCTCAGAGTGCCAAAGCCGCCACAACTTCTGGCTCTATGACCCCCAGCATCGACAATCCGCAAAAAGTGTTTCACGCCGCTTGAGGCTTGGAGGAACTATGGAGAAAAAGAAAATTCTACTCGTCGGCGAAAGCTGGGTCACTTCAGCAAATCACACAAAGGGATGGGACACGTTCTCGAGCGTGACGTTTCACTTGGGGGCCGAACCGCTCGTCGGTGCCCTGAAGGACAGCCCATTCGAGCTGACCTACATGAAGGCGCATGAAGCGGCACTCGACTTTCCACTCTCACTGGAAGGGCTCACACATTACGATGCCATTCTGCTGTCCGATATCGGTTCGAATACGCTGTTGCTGCATCCCGACGTCTGGCTTCAGGGAAAGACGGTCCCCAACCGCCTCAAGCTCCTGAAGGAATATTCGGCCCGGGGCGGCGGGCTCATGATGATCGGCGGCTACTTTTCGTTTCAGGGGATCGACGGCAGGGCCCGCTGGCACAAGACAGCAGTCGAAGAGGTCTTGCCTGTTACCTGTATTCCCTATGACGATCGCTTCGAAGCACCTGAAGGCATTGTCGCCGAGATAACGATGCCGTCTCATCCCATCGTGTCGGGGCTCGACACACCATGGCCCGCCCTGCTTGGGGTGAACGAGGTGAAGGTCAAGGAGCGTCAGGATGTGCAGGTCATTGCGCGCCTCCCGGCAGATCAAGGTGGCCATCCCCTGCTTGTGGCTGGAAGCCATGGAAATGGCCGTACCCTGGCATGGACGTCCGATATCGGGCCGCATTGGCTGCCAAACGCCTTCGTCGGATGGCCGGGCTACAAGCGGCTCTAGATTCAGGCACTGGGCTGGCTCACCCGATCGTAGTCCCTGATGCTCCATGTCCTTGGAAACGCCTGCAGGGATATCACGTTTCGCGTGGGGGAACGAGGATGCCAGTGCCCAGCACGGTTCTCCTGTTCCAGCGATGATCGACCTTTGTGACCGTATACCTTTGAACGAAATTCTGGTTGGCATCGCCCACGTCCTGAATCACTCCTGTAAAATTTTGCAGAATCGTGTTCGGTTTCCGTGTCTCACTTCGGAACTCAAACTGATAGCTCAACGTCGCGCGCCCTGCAGCAACGTCACGGCCCAGAGCCACGTGGATCTCGTATAGAACGTTGTCGTCGAAGTTGAACTTGTTGGGTCCGATCCCCGGCTCTTCGAATGGATACACGCCCAGCGCTACGACCAGGGACTTCGGTCCGCTGTCGTCCTGGTCAACGAAGGCGTACACATCCGTAGTATTGGCCGCCGGATCGAGAATGGCCAGAGGGGCATCCTGGTGGCTGGAGGCAAACAGCGGGCCTCCAGCCAGGGTAAGCACTGCGGCCGCGGCTGCGACTGCGAGCTTTTGACTTGTGATTTCATTATTGCTTTTCTCTTGTTTATTGTTGGGTTGTTCCTAAGTCTTTACTACCGTAGGCAAAAACAGATTTGCCGACTGCGCCGCCGCCAAGATTTTAATCCGAGTTGTTCCGGCCAAGTCGTCGGATGGGAAGCGATTCGCACCTTGGTTTGAAGTCGAATGATCTCCAGGTCCTCCTTATCAGTTCCTTCGTGCGGCACCAGCGCCAACGCGCACGGATCTTTGGCAATGGTTGAACCGTTGGGTTCATCTGCGGCTACCGAAGCGATCAAAGCAGCGACGATGAGCGCAAACGCGAACCTGAATGATCCCGGAATTCATGTTCCCTCCTTCAAGGTGGAAACGACTCGCCAACAATTCCATGGTTTCCGCTTCCATTAAGTCCATGCGCGCCGGAGCGCTCGGCGGATGCCGCCGGGTGCAGAAATGAAACGTTTTCCATGTCCACTTCGTCGCGAGCTGCGGCCAAGCGCGATTCCAGCCAGCTCTCCCAGCGTTTTCCGGCAGCGTGGAATCTAATTTCCACGGCGCACGATTTTTGCGGGCTAGATTGACATTTTGAGCTGCTCTCCCATATTGACAATCTCCCTTCGCGCCCCTCCCGTGAACATCTCCAGCGCTCTGTCTTCGTTCGACCTGCGCGTCTGCCGAAAACGCAGGAAAGAACCGATGTTCCTCCACAGAACATCCGCCATGCCGTGATTTGGTTGGTAGAAACTCAATAACAAATTATGCATCCTGTAACAGCCCTTAAAACTGTTAGTATGAACATTCGCTCGCTCGTCGACGGCGCACTGGAACAAGGGGGCGGCCTGCTCAGGCTTGCGCCGTGCTGGGTGACCCGATCATTTTTACAACCCGGCCGGCGACTGAAATTGCACCCAGACGATTTGTATGCGTATGGCCTGGATCGTGGTGGGATCGATGAGCGGTGGTTCTCGTCGACAACGCCGGCCGCGAACGAGAATCGGACACCGGACGAAGGCCTAAGCTATTGCGTTTTTAAAGATGCCCGATTCACGCTTGCAGACGCGGTACAGGAGTGCGGCGCAGATCTTATTGGCGGCGAGATTTGGAAAAAGTATCGGCGATGGCCGGTCTACTCGAAATTCTTCGACAACATGGGACCGATTCAGCATCACATGCACCAATCCCATGAGCATGCAAAGCTTGTTGGGCAGGAAGGAAAACCGGAAAGCTATTATTTCCCGCCGCAACACAATTCCGTCGGCAACAATTTTCCGTACACGTTCATGGGGTTAGAGCCCGGAACCACAAAAGAACAGGTCAAATTGTGCCTGGAGAACTGGAATAAAGGAGACAACGGGATTTTGGATCTTTCGAAGGCGTATCGGCTAAAGCCGGGAACGGGCTGGCTGATCGGAACGGGAATTCTCCATGCGCCCGGGTCGCTCTGCACGTATGAGCCGCAGTGGGGTTCAGATGTGTTTTCAATGTTCCAATCGCTGGTGGAAGGACGAGAAGTATCGCGTTCGCTTCTGGTAAAGGATATCCCGGTTGATCGCCATTTTGACTTGGATTTCATTATCAGCGAATTGGACTGGGAGGCTAACGTGGATCCGCGTTTCAAGGACAATCATTACCTTGAACCGGTGCCGGTCGCCGATACGGAATCGGAAGGTTTTGTCGATCGTTGGATCGTTTATGGCAAAATCAATGGCGAACAACCTTTTTCGGCGAAGGAGCTAACGGTCGAACCGGGCGCAAAATGTACCGTGAAAGACAATGGCGCGTATGGCTTAATCGTTGTTCAAGGTCACGGGAAAATCAATCAGCTCACGGTGGATTGTCCGAAACTGATCCGATTTGCCGAGCTAACGGAAGATGAGATCTTCTGCACCGAAGAGACCGCCAAAGTGGGGGTCGTTTTCCAGAATACGAGTGAGTTCGAAAACCTGGTCGTTCTGCGATATTTTGGACCGGAAGTGAATCCTGACGCGCCGGCGTTGGCTGGAAAGGCCTGAGGCTGGTGCCCGCGAAATACGCGAAAAGACGCGAAAAAATCGAAAAGCTGGCGGGGTCTTCAGAGCGCATCTTACGTTCCCCTGGCACCACGAGGCACAATTAGCAAAAACCTTAGCCCCTGGACTCCCAACGCTCATTTTTCGCGACTATCCGCGTGTTTCGCGGGCTTTTTATCAATCCGGAGGCACTCATGCGATCCGCCGGCGGGACTTGGCAAAGGTATCGAAAGCGACAGCGAGTACGATGATGATGCCGATAATGATCTGCTGGATATAGGAGGAGACGTTCATCAGCACGAGGCCGTTGAGGAGGACCCCAATGAGGATCGTGCCGATCACCGTGCCGAAGATCGTGCCGACGCCGCCGAACAGGCTGGTGCCACCGATGACCACCGAAGCGATGACAGTGAGCTCGTAGCCCGTCCCGGCGACCGCTTCGGCCGAGTTTAGCCGTGCCGCCAGCACGAAGGCACCGAGGCCGGCGAAGAAGCCCATGATCACATACACGCTGGTGGTCACGGTGCGCACGTTGAGTCCTGACAGCCGCGCCGCTTCCGGGTTGCCGCCAACGGCATAGACCTGCCGGCCGTAACGTGTGTAGCGAAGCACGATATGGGCGAGCACCGCAAAGGAGAGGAAGATGATCACCGGCACCGGCACCTGACCGAGGATGCGCCCCTGACCCAGCCAGACGAAATCCGGTTCGAAGCCGCTGATCGGGCCGCCGGCGGCAAAAAGAAGCGCCGCGCCCCGGAACGCGGACATGCCGCCGAGCGTAACCACAAACGGTGGCACCTTCAGCCTGGTGATCGCAAAGCCCTGCAGGAACCCTCCCAAAAGCCCGACACCGATCGCCGCGAGGGCAGCAAGATACCAGCCGTGGCTTGCCGCTTCCTGGCCTGCGCCGACGTTAAAGCGATTGGAGAGACCACCTTTCGATACGGCCGCTGCAACCAGGCCGGCAAAGGCGACCAGCGAGCCGATCGAGAGGTCGATGCCCGCAGTCAGGATGACGAAGGTCATGCCAACCGCGAGCAGGCCGTAGATCGAGACTTGGCGGAGGATATTGAAGAGGTTGAGCGGCGTGAGGAAGCGCGGCTCGCTGATGGCGAAGGCGGCCATCAACACGATCAGGAAGATGAGCGGCGCGAAGCGAGCCAGGAAGCCAATGACGTCGGTCTTGACAGGGGCCTGTTTGTCCGAGTGCGATTCGTGGGTCATCGTCGCCTTGCACGTCGGCCATTGTCCGTCTCCCGCTCGTCAGGCCGCTTTCGTGCTCAGCGTCATCATCGACATCAGGATTTCCTCGTTGGCATCCTCGCTCCTGACCTCGCCGGTGACGCGGCCTTCTCGCATGGTGACGATGCGATCGCTGATCGCCAGCACCTCAGGCAGTTCCGAGGAGATGGCAATCACCGCGATGCCCGCCCGCGCCATGTCGAAGAGGAGGTGATGGACCTCGACCTTGGCACCGACATCGATGCCGCGCGTCGGTTCGTCGACGATGAGCACCTTTGGCCGCAGCGCCAGCCAGCGGGCAAGCGCGACCTTCTGCTGGTTGCCGCCTGAAAGTCTGGCGATCAACTGCTCCGGGCTCGCCATGCGGATGTTAAGTGCCTTGCGGTACTCTTCGACCATCGCGCGCTCGGCAGCTTCGTCGATAAACACGCGCCAGCGCGTGATTCGATCGTGCGACGCCATGCTGAGATTGGTGCGCACGGAAAGGGCCAGGAACAGCGCCTGCTGCTTGCGGTCCTCCGGCACCAGGCCGATCCCGTGGCGGATGGCGTCTTGGGGCGAGCGGATACAAACCTCGCGGCCGTCGATGATGACGCGACCGGAATCGAACGGGTCCGCGCCGAACACCGCTCGCGCCATCTCGGTGCGGCCGGCGCCGACCAACCCGGCGACGCCGAGGATCTCGCCTCGCCGCACTTCGAAGCCGACATCGGCAAGAACGGTCGCGTTCTGGTCCTGGGCGTTGCCTCGCCGGCTCAGGCCCTCGACGCTGAGCGCAACGTCGCCTGCGGCGGTCCTCTCGCGATGGGCGAAAAGCGCATTCACTTGGCGGCCGACCATGAGCCGGATGATGTTATCGATGGAAGTGTCGGCGATGGAGCCGCTGCCGACCAGGTGACCGTCACGGAGGACGGTGTAACGGTCACAAATCTGCATGACCTCTTCCAGGCGATGGGTGACGAAAACGATACTGAGGCCCTGCGCCTTGAGATCGCGGATGATGCGAAAGAGCTTCTCGACCTCGCTCGACGACAGTGCCGATGTTGGCTCATCCATCACGATCAGCCGCGACTTCATCGACAGCGCACGGGCGATCTCCACCATCTGCTGCTCGGCGACGTTCAAGTTGCGAACGATGGTCATCGGCCGCAACTGGAGGCCGAGCTGCGACGTGATCGCGCGCGTTTCGGCGGCCATTTTTCGCCAGTTCACGAAGACGCTTGGCCCGGGCTCGCGCCCGATGAAGACGTTCTCGGCGATTGTCATGTTGGGTGCTAGCGTGAACTCCTGGTAGATGGTGACAATCCCGCGGCGCTGGGCGTCATCTGGTGAGCTCATCATCACCCTCTGTCCGCCGAATTCGATAGTGCCGCTGTCCGGTCGCTGCGCGCCGGAAAGGATCTTGAGGAGCGTCGATTTGCCGGCTCCGTTCTCGCCGAGCAGCGCGTGGACCTCGCCCGGCAGCACTTCCAGGCCGACATTGTCGAGCGCTTGAACGCCAGGAAATCGCTTGCCGATCAGGGTCATCCGTAGCAGGGGTTCGGTCATTGGATTGCCGCGAGCAGTTGATCAAAGGAGGCGCAGCCAGAACTCGTCCGACTGCGCCCAGGATCACGAAGAGCATCGCCGCTGCGTGTCCGAAACCCGAAGCCTATTTCACCTCGTTAAGTCGCTCGGCCTGATTGAGGTTGTCGCTCGTGATGGCGATCGGAGTGAGCAGTATCACCTGCTGGTCCGGCTTCTTGCCCTCGCGGAGAAACGCGACCAAAGTCTCAAGCGCACCTCGCACCTGGCCACCGGGCAACTGCTCGATAGTGGCGGTAAGATTGCCGGCCTTGATCTGCCCAAGCGCCTCGGGCAAAGCGTCGAAGCCGATCAGCTTCACCTTCCCGAGGAGGTTGCGAGCCTTAAGAGCTTCAAGCGCACCAAGCGCCATGTCGTCGTTCGCGGCGACGATGACGTCCGGTGGCTTCGCCATGCCTGCTAGTGCCGACTCCGTCATGGCCAGACCCTTCGCGCGATCGAAGCCTGCGGTGTCTTCGAAAATGAATTTGTATTTGTCCTTGGCCAGATCGAGGACATTGTGCAGCCCCTTATTGCGGTCGATCGCTGGGCTCGAACCGGACTGGCCCTGGAGGTTCATGACGTTGGCGCCGTTCGGAAAGAGCTTCTCGATAAGCTGGCCTTGTGCTTCGCCGCCTTTAACGTTGTCGGCCCCAACATGCGCAAGGATGCCTGGGACCTTGTTGACGCGGCGGTCGATGGTAACGACCGGAATTTTGGCATCGACGCCTTCCTGAATCGCGGGCGCCAATGCATCGACGTCGTTCGGGCTGATCATGATACCGTCGACGCCTTTGGTGATCGCTGCCTCGACGTCCGCGGTCTGCTTGGGCGAACTGCGCTGACCATCGGATATGATAAGCTCAATGTCGCCGCTCTTGTTTGCTTCGTCTTTGGCTTGGTTCACCATGTGCACGAAAAACGGAAATGCCAGATCGGGTATGGACATCAAAATGGTCAGATGCTTTTCCGCTGCCTGCGCGGAACCCAGCGCGGTAAACGCCAGACCAAGAATTGCCACCAGCCTGATTTTGCTTGAGTATCTCATAGAGTTTTTAGTTTTTGATTCCAACCTGCGTGGGGTTGATGGGGGAACGGGACGCGCGAACTATAACGCACGTGACGTACCAAGAGAATGCACAAATTGACAAAATTTGACAGAAGTTTGCTTCTCCTTTGATCCTTCTCTACATTTTATGGTTTTGTTTGTTATTATATTCTTGCTTCCATGCTCCCCGGTGACGTGAGCGGGGGAAGCAAATTCGATTTTCATCGTTGGGTTTTATAGGGGCGCGTTTCGAAAAGAATTTGCAGGCAGGATTATGAACGAAAAACCAAGCATTCCGAGGCCACTATTTACATCGCTTCCTGCAAAATCATGTTCGCCGAGCTTGTGAAATCGAGCCCTCAAACCACTTCTTAGACAGGCTCTTAGAGCTAATCGCCTCATTTTCGAAGCCAGATTAAGGTTCTCGAAAGGGCTCCGTAAATGTCACTTGGGTAGCCACACTTCAATAGTGTCAGTATCGACAAGGCTCGACGGAAGAATTTTCACCGATCCCAGGTGCAGCCATTCCTTGCACTTGTCGAGTATACTGTGCACTTGCTCGTGGATCATCGGGAAGAGCTTGTTCTGAAGATCGGGTCGCGTGCGGTTGATCTCATCGACGAAGACCACCTCCGCGTCCCAGATCGCCGTCGGTGTGGTGATGCAGCGCAGCGAACTCTGGGTTTCGTCGGGTAGCGGGATGCCCACCAGGTCGTCGTAGTTGATGAGCGAAGCGTTGTAGAACCGGTAGACCAAGCCGAGAGCCTGCGCCAACCTCTCCAGCAGGAAGCTCTTGGCCGTGCCGTGCCTGCCGATCAGAAGAAGCGGTTCCCTGGTTGTCCGGGCCGCCAGCAGCACCGGTTCCAACCTTTCCCAGCCGAGAAGCCCCAAGGGGCGGGTCAGCAGTGAACGGATTTTGCGGTGTTTGACCGCAGGCGAGGCGGCACTAGATCGGCTCGATTTGGCGGAAGTTTTACGGGTGCTCATTGGGTATGCGGGCTACGGATCACGCACCGAGAGCACAAAAAATCCGCCGACTTCATCAGCGGGCGGAAGTTCCGTGGAGACTTTTTGTTCGGAAGATCACTCTCCCGCACATCGACCCTTTCGGGTCAAGGCACCTTGCCGTCTCCAACGGCAGGCTGCCGGATCCGGTTTCCCGAATCACTCCTGATGCTTGATATGGCATGTGGGCGAGATCGCCTCTTGCCACCCGACCATGGAGGAAGCGATCTCACTAGCGAAGGAGCTGAATGAGACAAACTCATTAGCCGCGGCACTTCATTTTGCTGCGTTTCTGGCCCGCTATGAACGCAATCCTGCTGAAGTGGAACGCTTGGCGTCGGATTTGATTGAGCTGTCAACGCGTCAGAATTTTGCGTTTTGGCTAGCTTGCGGAGCCGTTTCTCGTGGTTGGGCGCGCAGTGCCTCGGGTGACGCAGCTCAAGGCATCGCGTGGATTGACGACGGAATACGAGACTATCGGGCAACCGGCTCGATTCTGATCACGCCGTGTTGGCTCGTACTAAAGGCTGAAGCCTTGCACCTTGCGAATCGTACGTCCGAGGCTCTTGCGGCAATAGCGGAGGCAGAGGCAGTGGCCCAGAGAACTGAAGAGCGGGAGTCATTCGCCGAACTGCGTCGGCTCCGTGGCGTGTTTCTTGCTGCCATTGGTGCTGATGAGGCCAAAATTGAGGCTTTATTTTGCGTAGCCATCAGAATCGCAAAGGAACAGAAGTCGATTTCCCTGGCGACACGCGCAGAAGCAACCTACGCTGAATACCGCCGCCAAAAAGCGAGTGGATTGGCGGACGTGGATTTCGACTGCCGGAACTATCCGAAGTTTTGTGTTTAGGGCCGGTTTATTATTCTTCGTTTAGCTCCGATTTGCCAAGGCGCGGTAGCGCCCGCGCAGTTCCCCCCGAGCCGCGGGGTTATGGGGGCGCGTAGCCCCCATTCCGAAGGCGTCAGCCTCATTTGTTAAATCTCTCCCCAAATTGAATGGCGAATTGGTTGGCCGCCATCCTCCAGGTCAGCGGGGGGTTTTTCCACGATTTGGTGATGTTGCGCAAGGCCAGAAAGATGAGCTTCGTGGCCGCCTCGTCGCTCGGGAAGTGCCCTCGGTTCTTGAGCACCTTGCGCAGTTGCATATGCAAACTTTCAATCGCGTTGGTGGTGTAGATGATTTTTCGCACCTCCGGCGGATAACTGTAAAAGGGAATAATCTGCTCCCAATTTCGGCGCCAACTCTCGGCGATCATCGGATACTTTCTGCCCCAGGGGCCGGCGTCAAACTCGCTGAGTCGCTTGGCGGCGGTCTCGACGGTTTCGGCCCGGTAAATGGCCTTGAGTTCGCGCGCCACCGCCTGGCGCTCCTTCCAGCCGCAAAAAGACAGGCAATAACGGCTTAAATGCACGATGCAGGTCTGCACGCTGGCCAAAGGAAAAACCGTGGTGATGGCCTCCGGAAAACCCTTCAGCCCGTCGCCCACCGCGATCAGAATGTCCTCCACTCCGCGGTTGCGCAGTTCGTTCATGACCTTTAACCAGAATTTGGCTCCCTCGTTCTGCTCGATCCAAATGCCCAGCACATCTTTGGTCCCGTCGGCGGCGATGCCCAAGGCCAACTACACCGCTTTGTTTCTCACACTCCCCTCATCGCGGATCTTCACCCGCAGCGCGTCGAAATAGACCACCGGATAGCTGCGCTCCAGCGGCCGATTCTGCCACTCGACCACCGCTTCCAGCACCGAATCGGTCACTGTGCTGATGAAGTCCGCGCTCACCTCCACCTTGTAGTGATCGAGCACAAAGCCCGCGATTTGACTCGCTTTGCTCGCCCTGACGGGCTGCCTACGGCAGTCTATCTCCGCTTCGCTCCGGTTCGCGCACCGTCATCCCTCGCGCATACATCGCGATGATCTTCTCATCGAAGCCTTCAAAGCGCTTCTGTCCTTTGGCGATCAATAAGGGCTCAAAGCTTCCGCTGCGATCCCGCGGAACCTCGATCTCCATCGCTCCGTCTTCTCCAACCACCGTCTTCTTGCTGGAGCCGTTGCGATGGTTGTCGATCTCTTCGGGCGCCTCGCCCTTGGCGTAGCCAAGATGATGGGTCAATTCCCCAGCAAGGGCTCTCTCCACAACCCGTTTCTTCAACTGCGCGATCAGCCCGTTTTCTCCAAGCTCCGCCTCCTGGCTGATTCCGTGCTCCTCCAACAGCGCGTCGATCAAATCGTCGCACTTTGTCTCCTTCTTCTCTTTGGTCATTTGCCTCTCTCTCAGGTTATCACCCGCACACAAACTTTCTGATACCCTCGCGATCAGCGAAATTAACAAGAAGCTGGACACCGAACTGGGACGCTTCGCCCGGCGCGAATTGGACAGCGAATATCCCTACCTGATCCTCGATGCCCGCTATGAAAAGCTGCGGGAGAACGGAGTGATCCGCTCCCGCGCGGTGCTCGTGGCCATCGGGATCGATTGGGAGGGCCGGCGCCAGGTGCTCGGCGTGGAGATGGCCAATCGGGAGAGTGCCACCAGCTGGAAGGACTTTCTGCTCGGTCTGAAAAGACGGGGGTTGCGGGGCGTGGTTTTCGCCGTCAGCGACGATCATCCTGGGCTTAAAAGGGCGATCATGGAAGTTCTCCCGGAAGCTTTCTGGCAACGCTGCTACGTGCATTTCTTACGCAATGCGCTCGATCATCTGCCGCGCAAAATTGCTGATGACTGTCTGGTGGAATTACGCTGGCTCTACGATCGGCGCAATGCCGAGGAAGTCCGCCGGGATCTGGCGGCTTGGCTGCTTCGGTGGCAGGAAAAGTATCCGCGGCTCTGTAGCTGGGTGGAAGAAAACATCGAGGAAACGCTGACCTTTTATCGGTTGCCCCGAGAGCATCACAAGCACCTTAAGAGCACCAACATGCTCGAGCGGCTTAATCAAGAGATTAAGCGCCGCACCCAGGTCATCCGCATCTTTCCCAACGAGGAGAGCGCGCTGCGATTGATCCGCGCGCTGGCGGTCGAAATCCACGAGGATTGGATTGAAGCCCACCGATATCTCAACATGGAGATGCTTCGCGAACAACGTAAGCAACTTCAACTTTTGGAGGCGGCCTAAGGTGAAGGCGGCGGCTTATTCACAAACCGGTTGCTCTGGCTGGGGCCAGCGCCGGAGCTCCTTCCCCTACAGGGCTCCGGCTGCCGCAACCTCGCCCCCACCGGAGCGTTTGTGAATAAGCCTCACCCTTTTCCCAATCTTACCTAACTTTCCGTTTTGCAGAACTTGACGCACACAACTTTATTTTTGCACGCAAGACGACCTGATGGTGATTTCGCTTGTGCCAAACTCACCGGCGACCTGCTGTTGAGCAGGCCTCTGACGATCAGGAGCACGACCTACCGCCCGCGCAGAGTAAGTGACTCAAAGCGAGCGCGTAAGACGGAGTCTTCCTCCTGCCGCGCCAATGCTTCGCAGTCGCGGACGAGAGCCTGGTGTAATCGCAGTCAGAAACTCCTGGCACCCGAAAGGCTTCGTCAGGAACTCTGAGGCTCCAGCCTTCATTTCGCGGACGTCATCGGAATATTGTGTGGCCCGTAAGGAAAAATGCTCCGGATGCGCCGGCTCTCCGCGGCAAACTCCTTCTGAAGATCCAGTCTGCTCAGTCCCGGCATTCGGATGTCGAGCACAGGACACGCGGGGACGGTCGGCGCATCCTGGTTGAGAAACTAAATGCCGTCACATTTAACCCGCCGGACCGAACAGGGCCATCGCGGGATTCCCGTACCGACTGTTCATCGTCCACAACGACGACAAAAGCGTCGGTATCGGTTTAGTCCACGATTTCAAGGCGTGACGGCGTCACCCGATGGAAGAGTCAATTGAGCGTCGCGCGGGGCCACTCATTTCCCAATTTGCCTTCAAGGCATTCCGAAGAGGCGAACTGCCTGATATTTCCCTTTGAGCTGATGCTCGCCCAGATCATTCAGAGCGATTCCTGGGCCTGGCAACCCGATTAAGAAATCATAGGGCTATTCACTTTACTCAACCTCCCCCAAGATATAGCGGTTTGGAGTGGCCGAGGATTACCCGCGCACATTGGTGGAACTGGAGCGGCGCTTTTGCGATGATGCCGCGTGTCGGCAATATCTTTTCGCGTTGCGCTGGCCGGCAGGCTTTCGTTGCCCTCGATGCCAGCGGGAAAATGCTTGGCCGATTTCGCGCAGACTTTGGCTTTGCACAGGCTGTCGGACGCAAGTGTCGGTGCTCGCGGGAACCGTGTTTCAAGACACTCATCTTCCCCTGACGGTATGGTTTCGAGCGATGTGGCACATGACCAGCCAGAAGAAGGGAATGAGCGCGCTTGGCCTCCAACGGGTTCTTGGACTGGGCAGCTACAAGACGGCGTGGCTGATGCTCCACAAGCTGCGCCAGGCGATGGTGCGCCCCGGCCGGGAGCGTTTGCGAGGCGTGGTGGAGGTAGATGAAACCTACTGGGGGGCAACCGAATCTGGGGGAGCAACCGGCCGCCTGATCGACAGCAAGGTGCTGATCGTCGTCGCAGCCGAGCAGGACGGCAAAGGCATCGGTCGCATCCGCATGGCACGAATCCCCGATTTCGACCGGGCAACGCTTCATGGCTTCATCCGATCGTCTGTGGAACCCGGGAGTACGGTTCGCACTGACGGGCTCAACTCCTACCGTGAGATAGAAGGATACGTCCATAACAGGAAAGTCCAACGCCGTCTCCAGCACGGGGAGCATATGCTTCCAAGAGTCCACCGAGCGGTTTCCCTGCTCAAGCGGTGGATGCTCGGAACACACCAAGGAGCCGTCCGGCACCAGCACCTCGAGGATTACCTCAACGAATTCGTCTTCCGCTTCAACCGGCGCAAGTCGGCGTCGCGAGGAAAGCTCTTCTACCGGATCGCACAGCAGGCCGCCCAGATCGCTCCGACTACCTACGAGAAACTGGTCCGGCCACAAGATCTTGCGCATGGTTGAGTCAAGTAAATAGCCCTAAGAAATCATGGGATAAGGCAAGCCACAACGCGATTCATAAATCGGTCTGCGGTGGCGAACAGTTCCACTTCGAACCCTTCCGCCCGTAGAAGAGCTTCCACCGCTTCCCGGACACCGGCATCATCGTCAACTACACAAACAGGCGGATCAGTCGTTTTCATTGTTCAGTTGCTGTTTTTGTCGTCCATGGCGTCAATGAAATCTGACCGTCTGTTCGCCAGCCTCTCAGGTTTCTCGATCCTGATTCATGGCCGGCCCACGATGGTTTAAAGCCGTCTCTACCGCGGCCAGAAGAGCCTCTTCGCTAAACGGCTTGAGAAAAAAATCCACCGCGCCATCGGCTATCATCCGGGCGCGCATCGCCTCATCCGCATGGGCCGTGATGAAAATGATCGGGATCGAATGGGAAGTCGCGATCAAACCGCGTTGGAGTTCCGGACCGCTCATGCCTCCTAGCCTGACATCAAGGATCAAGCAATGCGTTTCCTGAAGCTGATCGGAACTAAGGAAATCCTCAGCTGCCTCAAACGTCTTGACTTGGAAACCCACCGATTTCAGCAGACTCTCCAACGATTCCCGGACGGACTCGTCGTCGTCAACTACCGAAATTAAGGGAACGCTGTTCATGGAGAAACTCCATTGGAAACATCTCCGATAACCCAGCGAATTTCTATTATACGTTGGTATTATCCGTAGACGCCTGTCCATGACGACGGGCGTCCGACTCCCGCCAGTATTTCTCCAAGAGAAAACGGAAACAGGGCATCAACACGGCCCAAGAGCGTTTCCTTTCGCAGAATTCCATCGCGTGTTCGACGGCGGAGGGCTCCGCGCTTGGAACGTTGCCAGCGAAGAGGGCGGGCGAGTCTCCTCAGGCGACCGTTAGGCAGCTACGGGCGACGAGCCGCCTGATTGAGAAAAGCACATAGCGTTGGGAAATACTTGGCGGTGAGCTAACGGGGACAACCTGTGACAAATCGCATGAATACGCTGTAGGGTTTTACGCGTTTGCTGCCGGAACCCAAAATTGGAAGGTTGCGCCGGGACCATCGTTCGATACAGCCGATAAGCGTCCGCCGTGATCTTGAACTATGGAACGGCTGATCGATAGGCCCAGGCCCAAACCGTCGAGTTTGGTAGTATGGAAAGCGTCAAAGATTCGCTCCCCGCTCTTTGGATCAACGCCGATTCCTGAGTCTTGCACTGCAACGCATACCGCATCATTTCCTTCACTGCGTTGCGTTCTGATGACGAGCTCTCGCGGACGGTCCTCTACAGTGCTCATGGCTTCAATGCCGTTCAGCATCAAGTTCAACACCACCTGCTGTAGTTGAACACGGTCGCCCATTACGGGAGGAAGGTTGGCGGCCAGTTCCGTCTGTAATATGACCCGATTTCTCCGCGTCTGGCTTTCCGCGAGGACGACAACCTCTCCAATAGTCTCGTTGACATCCAGTCGTTCCTTCGCTGCGTCAGTTTTCGTGTAGAGGGCTCGAATCCTCCGGGTCACGACGCCGGCTCGATTCCCATCACGGACGATGCGGCGAATCGCTTCGCGGGCCTCGGCGAGGTTGGGCGAACCCCCAGCCAGCCAGCGCAGGGAAGCATTCGCGTTGGTCACGATGCCCGCGAGGGGCTGATTGACTTCGTGGGCGATGGACGCAACCATTTCTCCCATCGTCGTTAACCGGGTCACGCGAGCCAACTCGCTTTGTGCTTCGCGCAAAGAAGCCTCGCTTCGCCGCAGTTCGTCCTCCGCCCGCTTGCGTTCAATGTTTTCTAGTTCCAGATCGGCGTAGAGTTGCGCGTGCTCGAGCGAGATCGCTGCTTGCGAGGCTAGCAGCTCCAGCACTGCGATTCGATCCGGCGTGAAGGCACCCGCAGTCAGATTGTTTTCCAGATAGAGTACGCCGACCAGTTTTGCCTGCGTTACGATGGGCAGGCAGAGAATCGATCTAGTTCGCCTCCGTCGCAGATATTCGTCCCTTGAAAACGTGTTTGCGACTAAAGCATCGTGGAGCACCACGCTTTCACGTGTGCGAATCACGTAGTGGAGAACGGATTCGGGGAGATCAGCGCGGGTCACTTCGGCATGGCGAAGAGCAACTTCGATCACGCCACGGCCAGTCTTAGCTTCCGCCTCGATCCGGGGCTCATCGCTGCGAAGAGTGACCAGCGTACCGCGCTCCGCTCCCGCATGTTCGATCGCGATCCTCATCAAGGCCTCGATGAGCTTGTCGACGACGATCTCGCTAGACACGGCCTGCGAGGCCTTGACTACTGTCCCGACGTCGAGCTGCGCGACCGGCGTGCCGATCGTAGTGGCCGACGAGGAAGAAGTTCGGTCATCGTAGAGCGGCGGGTAAAATTGGTCAATCTGTCGCACCTTACCATGAGCACCCCAACGGAGATAGCAGTAGCGGGCGTTTCGCAAATAGGCGTGGGCGATCGTCTCGAAGCCGCGCGCGGAGTAGAACCGCGCAGCAGTTTCATGCGCGATGGCTTCATTCTGGACGAAGCCGTGTTCCCGCGCTGATTGAATAGCCTTTTCGTAGAGATTCTCTGCGTCCAGTTCCCGGTCTTCGATCCTCGCAATCTCGGCGGCGAGCAATGCCGCCATGTTCCCGAAATTCTCGGGGCAATTCTCCGCCCACACAACGATCTGCTCGTGATTGGCGGCAAGTGCCTCGCGATATCGGACCTTCTCCTCGGTCGACGCAGGGTCGTACTGTGCTGCCCGGGCAAGTGCGCTATAGAAAATGTATTCAGCCCGCTCAAAATGTCCCGGCCCAGTCTGCAGTAGCGGCTCAGCCTTTGATGCCGCCTCGAGGGCGGACTTGTAGTCGCCCGTGTAGAAGCACGCTTGCAGCTTGCGGATCCAATACCAGCATCTGGCGAATGCCGAGTGCGGATTGGCCTTCAAGTTCTGCTCGAACCGGCTCTCATCAAACTCTGGATCGTTGAACGAGGACAAACTCGCGGTCAGGCCCTGGAGAGCCCGGATGAACCTGAGCTGTCCGATGATTATGTCGACGATGTAACCGAACTTGGCCTTTCGTGCGAACTCGAGGCCGGTCTCGGCCTCGCGCTGCACGTCGGCTAGCGGATCTCCGACTGCGAGAAGAATCGTAACCAAACGGTCGCAGGCATAGACTGCATATTTGAGGTCGCCGGTCTCCTGCGCCGTGGTGAAGGAGTGTCGCAACAATTCGAGACTATTCCGCAAGTGCCGTGACCAAGGAGTAACAAAGTAACCGAAGCACTGGGAGACGCGGGTCCGGAAACGCTCCAGGCCGCGCTTCTCCACTAGATCTAGGCCGACCTTGCCGAAGCGGAACGCGGCTTGGTAGTCGCCGAAACGCGGTCCCACAAACCAGCCGAGTTGGACGTAGGCGACGCATGACCCGTCGCTGTTGCCGCGCTCCAGGCTGAGGTTCACGATCCGAGCGACGACGAGGCACCGCAGGTTCTCGTCGATGAAATAGGCGGGCTCCTCGATCGCCGTGAGAACGTCCAGAGTTGCCCGGCAGGCTGGGTCGGTCATTGCGGGCAAGTCGACGAGCGCCTCGATTGGTCGGTTCCCGAGCTGTTGCCAAATCTGCTCATATTCCTGTCGCACCTCGTCGTTCGTTGGGTGTGGCGACCAGTCGACGCCTGCGCGCCGGAGGTATTCGAGGGCCGCCACAACGGCGCGGTCGTTCTGATCCAAGGCGGCGTAGAGTTCCGTTTGCAGGCGCGCGACGACGGCGCTGTCAGCCAGATCCTCGGCGCGGCGCGACAGCATCGACAGCCGTTCTTCGGCCGCTGCGAAATCGCCGGTCAAAAACTCGCACTCGGCCCGTTGGAGCTCCAGCGCGAAGGTGAGTGAGTACCGCCGCTCCCAACTCTCCTCTGCCAGCAGCGCGCTACCAGCGACAAAGTACGTCAGGGCCGAGGCATAGGCGGTCGAAGTCTTGGCCCGCTTACCAGCAACGAGATTGAGTTCGGCGACCCGCTCTCGCTCCTCTAATGAATCGATCAACATGGTACCGCGATCGAGTTGATTGACGATCTCGAAGATATTCTCCTTCGTCTCCTCTGGCGCCGTCCGTGATACGAACAATCTACCGATCCTGAGATGCACCGCCGCCCGCTCGCTTTCAGGGATGAGTGCGTAGGCCGCTTCCTGGACGCGGCCGTGGACGAACGTGTAAACGCTATCCAGTCGAAAGACGAGTCCCGCGCGAACGGCCTCCCAGAGAGCCGCGTGGATCTGCTCCTCCGATGCCCCTTGAACCAGAGCCAGCGTGGCACTCTCGGCCACGTTCCCCAAACAGGCTAGCTGGCCTAACGCTTCCTGCGTCGTGTGAGACAAACGGCTCAGCTTCCCGGCCATGAGATCCACCACATTGGCAGTGAAGCCCTTGGCCCGGATCCGGGCTAGGTCCCAGCTCCAAGCCGCTGCGCCTGAGTCGAACATGAGCAGCCTTTCCTCGGCTAGTGCGGTCAGGAACTGGATTGCGAAGAACGGATTGCCCCCGGTCTTCTCGTGCACCAGTTCTGCCAGCGGTCGAGCGGAAGCCTGCTCGCAATGCAGGGAATCGGCCACTAACCGACCCACATCGTCCAGACCAAGAGACACAAGCGTGATTTCCTGCATGTTCGCTCCTGCCTTACGGATCACATCAAGGGTTCGCATCAGCGGATGCGAGGGACCCACCTCGTTGTCCGCGTAGGCACCGACCAGTAGAAGGTGCCGAACCTCCCCCTCGGTGATGAAATGCTCGAGCAGTTCAAGAGTTGCCGCGTCCAACCACTGCAGATCGTCGAGGAACAAAGCAAGCGGATGCTCGGGCCGGGCGAATACGTCGACAAACCGCCGAAACACCAACTGGAAGCGGTTCTGCGCGTCCAGCGGCGCAAGCTCGGGAACGGGCGGGTTCTTGCCGATGACAAACTCAAGCTCAGGAATCAGGTTGACAATGAGCTGACCGTTTGGACCGACGGCCTCCCGCAGCGCGTTCTGCCAATGGCTCACTTCAGCATCACTATCAACCAGAATCTGATCGATGAGGGTTTGGAAGGCCTGCGCGAGTGTCGCATACGGGATGTCCCGTCTGTGCTGGTCGAATTTGCATGACGCGAAGAGACCGTATCGCGGAATGAGATGCCTGTACAACTCATTAAGAACTGAGGACTTTCCGACGCCGGAATAGCCGGACATGAACACAAACTCTGGGGTACCAGCTGCGACCCGATCAAAGGCAGCGAGCAGTGCACGAATTTCCCGCTCTCGCCCGTACAACTTCTCCGGGATTAGCAATCGGTCCGACATGTCGTGCATGCCCAACGGAAGCCGAGCGATCCGTCCGAGGGACTCCAGGGCCGCGAGGCAGCTCCGTAGATCGGCCTCAACTCCCGCGGCGGTCTGATAACGTTCCTCAGGTGTCTTTGCGAGAAGTTTCATGACAATCGCCGAGATCGACTCTGGCAGTCCCTTCACTCGTTCACTTGGGAGCATCGGCTGCCTCGCGATGTGGCAATGCACCCACTCCATCGGGTCGGTAGCCGTGAAGGGGAGCACTCCTGTGAGCATTTCGTAAAGGGTGACACCGTAGGCATAAAGGTCGCTTCGCGAATCAATCGACCGATTCATGCGGCCGGTCTGTTCCGGCGCCATGTAGGCCAGTGTCCCCGCAATCTCCGCAGGCGGTTCAGGCAGCTGGCGCTCGCGCGGAAGAGGGGAAGCAATGCCGAAACCCGTTAGCCAGGCCTGACCAGTTGTTGATTCGGCGAGGATGTTGCCCGGCTTGACGTTCCTGTGGATAATGCCGCGGGCATGCACGTTCTTGAGAGCGACTGCAATGCCAATGGCTATACGAAGGAATTGCGACGGCTCCATAGGCTGTCCGAGGACTCGTTCCAGAGGATCGCCGCCTGGATCCTCCATCAGAAGCGCTGGCCGCCCTTCGTGATGCACCAGTTCCAGGGGTCGAGCCGCCCAGGCGGGATCCAGCTGCCCGGCAAGCGAATAGGCGTGCTCAAGTCGTGCAATCGTGCGCGGCACCGGTTGCTCCAAAGCGGGTGCCAGTACAAGCACCTGTGCCAGATCCGTTCGCCGTTTACCTCGGAACAGGACGAATTCTCCGTCCCCACACAGTCTCTCGAGAATGAAGCTTGTAAGCTCGGTCATAGCGAGAACTCAAGCGAATCCAGATTATCCATCGTGCAACCGTTGTTTCCCACGCGACGTGAAAATACACTATCTGCCAAGCTAGGCTCTCTAAATTCCCGTGCTCAAAACGAGCGCTTTGGGACTTCACGGCGGTCTTAGTCGTCGGCCTGCCTTGACGACAAAAGTCAGAAGTGATTTAGTACGGGATTCTCTTGGTAGACCGCGCAAGCTGTCGAACATTTATGTCGAAGGCTGAAATTTCATCGCGGCGCATGACATCCTTGGTCCTGAGATACGGCATGGCGGTCGTCTCCGTTTCCATGAACGTGGGATTTTCTGGGCATTTATCAATGAGCCGCCACCGGGGAGCGTAAAGAAGATAGGCAGAATAATTTCAGAACGGAATAGAGAGCAACTATGAAGTCTGCGTTGCGTGTTCTACATCTTGAAGACAACGCCAGCGATGCGGAGCTTATTCAGGCAGTGCTCGAGGGCGAGGGTGCAATCTGTGATGTAACACGCGTTGAGACTGAAGCGGATTTTGTCGCTTCACTTGAGGACGGAGGCTTTGACCTAATCCTTGCAGATTATACGCTCCCTTCATTCGACGGCCTTTCTGCCTTGCAACTCGCCTTGCAGAAATCTCCGGATGTCCCATTCATTTTTGTTACTGGGACGCTCGGCGAAGAAGTAGCGGTCGAAGCGCTTAAAATCGGTGCGACGGACTATCTCCTAAAGGAGCGATTATCGAGGGTTGGGCCCTCAGTGTATCGAGCATTGCGTGAAGCGAAGGAGAGAGCCGAGGCCAAGCGTGCCGAGGCTTTGCTGGCAGGAGAGAAACGGCTTCTCGAGATGATCGCGACCGGCGCTGCGCTCAAGGAGATCCTGAATGTCTTGTGTCTGATTATCGAGGAGCAGCGCAGCGGCACGCTCGCTTCTGTCTTGTTGCTTCGGCCCGATAGTCTTCATTTGGATTCCGTGGCGGGGCCGAGTCTTCCCGAAGGATGGGCGCAACAGATTGAAAAACTGCCAATTGGACCGTGTGCCGGCTCTTGCGGGACGGCGGCATATCGGCGATCACCGGTCATAGTCTCCGACATTGCGACCGATCCACTTTGGGCAGTCCCGGACCATCGTACTTCAGCATTAGGGCATGGGCTTCGAGCCTCTTGGTCGAATCCGGTACTCTTCTTCAGAAGGAAAGGTCCTGGGAACCTTCTGCATGTACTATCGCGAAACGCGAAGTCCGAACTCGCATGACCTCGAGCTCATCGACTTAGCGACGAACCTTGCACGAGTGGCGATTGAACGCAAGCGGGCAGAAGAGGAGCGCCAGGGCCATCTCTGGTTCCTGGAGACCATGGATCAGGTTAACCGCGCCATCCAGCGGACGAACGATCTCGAGCAGATGATGAGCGATGTGCTTGATGCAGTGCTTTCGATCTTTAACTGCGACCGAGCGTGGCTGGTCTATCCCTGTGATCCGGAGGCTCGCTCGTGGAGTGTGACGATGGAGCATGCTCGGCCGGAATTCCCTGGCCTCTTCGTCCTGGGGCTTGATTTACCCGTGGACTCTGCCATCGCCAAAGTGTTCCAAACCGTCAGGGGCTCCAGCGGTCCTGTGAGATTCGGTCCGGGATCGGAACATCCCCTTCCGGAAGAGGCGGCGAAGCGTTTTAGCATACAGTCGCAAATCGCACTGGCCATCCGTCCCAAGGTCGACATGCCCTACATGCTAGGGCTGCACCAATGCTCGTACCCGCGAGTCTGGACGCCTCAGGAAGAGCGGCTTTTCCAGGAGATCGGCCGACGGCTGGAAGATGGCCTGACCAGCCTGTTAATGTTTCGCAATTTGCGCGAAAGCGAGCGCAAATTGGAGGAGGCTCAGCGCCTCACGCACGTCGGTCACTGGGAACGCGACCCCGATACGGATTTTATCACCTGGTCGGACGAAACCTATCGCATCTTTGGGCTGCAGCCGCAGGAACGGACCCTAAACCTTACCGGACTGGCGGAAATGATCCATCCGGAAGATTTGCAGATCATGATCAAGGCCGTGGCGGAGGCGCTTCGGGATGGCCGGCGCTACGATGTGGAGTATCGAGTGGTCCGGCCCAATGGGACGGTCCGACTCGTCCAGAGTCAGGGCGATGTTCTGAGGGACGAGTCCGGGCGGCCCCGCCGCATGTTCGGCACTGTGCAAGACATCACCGAGCGCAAACGGGCCGAGCAACGCCTGAGGACGCAACACACGGTCACCCAGATGCTAGCAGAGGCGGCTACTCTCGAAGAAGTCATTCCGAAAATACTTCAGGCGGTGTGCGAGTTCCTGCTATGGGACCTCGCGGCGTTGTGGCGCTTAGACCGCGAGGCGGGCGTCCTACGCTGTGTCGAGGTTTGGCATAAAGAATCCGTAGAGGTTTCAAATTTTGAAGCTGTCAGCCGTGAGCGCACTTTCACGCCTGGGACAGGGCTTCCGGGTCGAGTCTGGTCCAGCCGTGAACCCGCGTACATTTCTGATGTCGTTCACGATGCTAGTTTTCTGCGCGCGTCTATCGCTGCGCGCGAGGGACTGCACGCAGCATTCGGTTTCCCGATTCTGCTCGGCGGAGATGTAATGGGAGTCATGGAGTTCTTCAGCCGTGAGGTCCGGCAGCCCGAACAGGAACTGCTCAACATGATGGCTAGTCTAGGAAGCCAGATAGGCCAGTTCATCGAGCGCAAACGAGCCGAAGACGCACTGCATCATGCGCAGACGGAACTGGCCCACGTTACGCGGGTGGCGACTCTGGGAGAGATGACCGCCTCTATCGCCCATGAAATCAATCAGCCGCTCACTGCGGTCGTTACCAACGGCACTGCGGGTCTGCGTTGGTTGGCAGCGCCAACACCCAATCTCGATGAGGTGCGCTCTGCTCTGGAACGTATTATCAGAGATGGGAAACGGGCAGGCGACGTGATCGCGCGGATTCGCGCGCTGGTCAAAAAATCGACTCTGACCAAAGCGCAACTTAACTTGAGCGAAATGATTCACGAGGTGCTCGCTATCACAAATCCTGAAGCTCGCCAGCACAGGATTTGGGCCCGGACCGAACTGGCCCCTGACCTGCCCCCGGTACTGGGTGATCGTGTCCAGTTGCAGCAGGTGATCTTAAACCTGGTGATGAATGGCATCGAAGCCATGAAGACGGTCTTGGATCGCCCACGGGAGCTGCTAATCAGGTCCGGGCGGCATGGACCCGGGAAAGTGCTCGTCGCCGTAAAAGACTCCGGCATCGGTCTTGACGCGCTTCGTACGGAGCGGCTCTTCGAGGCCTTCTATACGACCAAGCGGGAAGGGCTGGGGATGGGGTTATCCATCAGTCGCTCCATTATTGAAGCACATGGCGGCGAGCTATCAGTGACTGCGAACAATGGGCCCGGCGCGACCTTTCACTTCACTTTGCCAGCAGAAAACTGCTAATCAATCCTGATTCGGCGCCCTCCTGTTTTTGTCATTGAGGGATTCATCGCTCCTGATCAGCTTACCGCGCGACGCTCTGTAGCGACCGTAGAAAGTTGCGGTCTCATTCACAACCTCCGCACTAGTGGGTGGGTTGCTTCGCCTCTCTGGCGCCAACCGGTTTTCAGAAGGCAAGCATGCGATGAATTGCGCAACGTCGATTCAGGCATCTGCTAGAAGCCCACTCGATTGCGGACGAAATTTCGAACGTTCGATTTTTCGTTCGAGTCTCATGCAATATCACGACGTCATAACACGTTGAACTTAAGCAACGTGTGATGATCCGATGTAGTTGGCACGCAGGCTGAGAAAGAGGAAGACGAACGATCAGTGAAGTCGAAATTTCGCGTCACCACTGTTTGAAACCAAAAATCAAAGGTCGAAAATCATGAATCTCAGAATCCTGCTCGCTCGCCGCATAAGCAAACGCCTCGAACGTGAAGCCCGCGTGTATCGTCGCGCTTTGCGCGACCACCTACGCGTCGAAACTGGGCGCATTCGCAGGCTCGAAGTTCGCGCGCGAGGCTTGCGTCTTTACGCGGCGTGGTGGACGGGCGCATCGAACATCATCGAGACTCGTGCCGAGGACTGGTTCCGAGATGCGCTGTCGCACGCTTCCGCAGAAACCGACGCCAAAACACCCACCGCTGCCTAATCTCTGCAGTGCATCCCAGCAATGTTGGGGGAAATCCATACCTACGCGGAACTTCGAGTGCGGGTTCGTGAAGCCCTGCAAAGGCAGCATCCTGAGTGGGTCGATGCAAACGGAACCTCCCGCCTGTGCGACTACTACGAAGCTCGCTTTGCTAAGTTGCTTGTCGTATTGCGCGAGAAGGCGCGGCAGCTTCAGAGCAGACAATGAACACGATCTGGAATTGAGAAGGCTAATTCCGGTTTTGACTCCTCAGCAGGCTGGTTTTCCCTAAACTGAGATAACAAGCTTGGATCACCGAAAGGCTTGGAGTGCGTAGTGTTTGACCATGGCGTTTCTGCGATTTCACTGGAGCAAGCCGCAACCTGGAGGTTGCTGGTCCTGATTCTTGCCGTCGTCATCGTGGTATCAAACGACGACGAAACGCCACGCGATGCTGTCGTTGGTACCCTCATTTTTTTATGATCGCAAGTGTATCGCACATATACTGCACAAGCTTCGACTGGGGCAGTCATTGGGACGCGTTGACGCTGAACAAGAGGCGACAGACGGCCAATTTCGGCTACGACTGGAGAAGGAGCGAAGAAGCGCTTATCTCACTAGAAAGATCACGTTGAGAACTAGGAACCTTTTCGCACGCGTTGGCAAACTACTGCTCAGAAGAAGGCAAGACTGACAGTCCCACGCGTCCTGGACTCCCGACGCAAACCGGCAGCCCGCTCCCCATCAGAATATACCCCAACCGCCCGCCGAGCAACTTACCCCCGAGCAACTCGCCGAAGCCCGCCGCATCACCCGGGAATTGGCCAAACTCCGGCGGAGCGATCAGCGGTCCGGACGACCCGGAAGCCGACTTCTTCGCGCACCTTCTCCGAGATTTCGGCGCGACTTTTACAGGCCATGACCGACCGGAGCCGGAGCCAGAATCCGATGCGCCGTTTTAGCCGCTCTCGCGACTACGACCTCGATAAAGAAAAGGGGCCGCCTCTCAACCCAGAGGCGGCCTCTCGAACACTCGTTAACGCATGCAAAATAGTTCCCGCTCACCGTCCGCCAAGCATTCCGCTGAACCTGTCCGGCTGTTGCCGCTGATGGCGAACCCGTCGGCATGGTATGCTTGCGCGCGACCCGGGCCAGGATGCTGCGGAAAGTCAGCTTTTCGGCCGCGATTTCGAGGTGATGCAGCTGGCTCTGCAGAAGGTCGCGCCAATATCCCGTGAGAAAGTTCGCCGTCTCTTGGCGGAAGAATTCCCCTAGATCGTGAAAGGCTTGGCTACCATCAACTATAACTCACTGAAAAGCTTTGTTCCGACTAAAAGCCCTTCCGCATCCCCTCCCGACAACCAGTCCCGCGATCAATGGCCTGTTCATCCTCTTTCCGAAAATATTCTGCGAAGCAACATTCAATAAAAAAGCGAAAATCGCTTCTCTATGGCCAGACGCCGTCGGCAGACGCCTCTGCCGTGGTTGAGTATACCTGAAAGACTTTCAAAAGCCCGGCGACCTCAAAGAGCTGGCGCAATTGAGGGCTCAGGCCGATGAGAGCGAGGCGACCCCCGTTTCTGGAAACTTCTTGTGTGGGAACGATGAGAGCGCGGATGCCCATGCTCGCGATAAAGGTCGTTCCACCAAAATCGACCAGTATGGAGCGTGCTCCCTCGTTGATGCGTCGCAAGGCGTATTCCTGAAAGGACTCGGCGGCGGCGTAGTCAAGTCGTCCATACACAATGATGACAAGGATCTGCCCTTCCTTACGCTCGGAGATCTGCACGTGGCAAGATAATCAGGAATGATGAACGGCGACAAGCCCGCTTCGCGCCAGGCATCATTGTGCCGCATCGCCATGCTCCAGATTTGCTCGTTTTGAGTTTGCAGCGTCGCGCGTTCATCAAGAGGACTTCGAAACCCCACTTTTTAAATGAGCCGCTCATCTTCATGGCATGATGGCGCTCGAGATGATCGCCGCTGTTCGAGAAGGACGACTCGATGCAGCATTTGTCACCCGCCATCCAGCGGATCGAGTTCGGGGCGTTACCTTCGAGCCGCTCAGGCTCTTTCGCGTGGGTGTGATGGTGTCAACGGGCCATCGTTTTGCCCGGAAACCCTCGATCGCTGACGTTCTCGCCGAACCCCTCGCGGTTTTCTCCCGGAAGCAATACGCACTTTACCACAAGTGGCTGCGCAGACTGTTTGGAGCTCGGGACAAAAGCATTCGATTCATTGAAGAATGCGATAGCGGGCTTGGTCTGATTGCTGCCGTGGAATCGGCTCGTGGGGTCGCCGTCTGTTGTGAGAGACAGATCGCTTTTGCCGGATCAGGAGTCGTATTCATTCCCTTCGTGCCTGCTCCGCAGCCAGTCGAGATCGGAATCTGTTATACTCGCCGTGGGCTCGCTTCAACACCGACGCGTCAATTTATCGAAACAACCGGCTTGCAACACCTCAAGCCGAATGGGCTGGAAGGGTGCGATAGATAATGGACTCGATTTCAAGGGCGAAGGTCTGGCTCACAGAAAAAGAAGTTGAGGAATTTGATGTTCGCCGGTTTCTCCCTTGAAGAGTTCTATCGATCTCCGGAAGAAGGAACGCTCTCCAAGCGGGCGGCAAATCCAGGTGTCGCGCAGCTAAACCGCAAGCAAACGAATTTCCACCCAGCCGCCAGCCGCAAGCAACAGGTGATGGTGACAATCTTGTGAACCCAGTTTGTCTCCGCGCCGACCAATACGGTGATAGACGCAGAACATGGAAGCGTTTGAGAGCACTGGTAACGGTAACTCCGAATCCGGTCCCGCTTGCGGT
This sequence comes from uncultured Verrucomicrobiae bacterium, assembly GCA_963816855.1. GTDB lineage: Bacteria > Verrucomicrobiota > Verrucomicrobiia > Chthoniobacterales > Terrimicrobiaceae > DASTFP01. The sequence goes on from CAWFMA010000003.1 coordinate 262,488, forward strand.
CGGCCTCACCGCTAACGCAGCCGATTCCTCACCGGGCTCATTTTCCCCGACCATACCCTATTATTCCCGTCAACCCGGCTCCGAGGTGCGCACGTCGTTCGCATCAAAATCCCCGCCCAGCGCATCATGCAATTCTCTGTAGCCAGCCTGTAACTTCTCAAGAAGCTTCGCATCATTCTGGATTTCGGGAGCCCGCAACGCCCCTTCAAGAGATCGCTTGTGCTGAGTTCAAGATGCTCGGCGTATCAATTCACCTGGCAGCGGGAACCCTTGCTGAATGAGCAGACAAGACAAGCGCACTGATGACCATGTGGGCCGATAGTTCCATTTATTTCTGGCCTTCCCTAGCTCAAATTCGGGCTATGCCAAAAAAAATCACGCCAACGCACAGGACTGACCAAAGCCAACCGCGAGCTTACGGCGGCCGCGTTGAGAATTCTGGATGCGCATACCAAGTTTGGCTTGGCGTTAATTCGCGGCGAAGAACCCACTCGCCCGCCATTGAGACCAAAGTCCCCGGCTAGCTATGCGACTACGAATTGAGCTTGCGTGCGGACAATGGCGCATCATCGAATGCGACGACTGGTCGCTTGATGGCGCGCTCACTCGTTTCATGAGAAATGGCGAAACCGTCTTGATTGCTCCGACCAACTATCTAGCTCTTGTTGAGCCAATGCGGCCGGAGCCGGTTCCCTGCGCTAACCCAGGGCAAGGTTCGCTTAGTTTCGCCACGCGAAATTTAGGCAATTCCATATCCGCACTAAAACTCCCATCTCAAGCCATGCGGACCTGGTCAGAATTGCCGAGAAGCCAGGCGCCGATTGTTGAGAAGCAGCGTCGATCTGGCTTCGCTCCTCAGTTTTGGCCTTGGGCGTACCCCGAAAGCGATCTCTAGTGTTGCCAGCGACTGCGGCGTGATCGGCGAAGATTCAAGCTGCGGTCGAATGATTATTTGAACGTCCAAAATTTCGCTCCGGTCCCCGCGGCCGGACGCCGTTAGATAAAGTACTGCGGATAAGCTCCTTACTCTAATACGCGTTTGCTGGCACAAAAGCTGAGCCAGGAGCAATCGAACTTCATTGAAATCCGAAAAACCGAACAATCCTATGAAAATTACCAAGCTGCCATCAATCCGGCCACCGACCCGAGGGTCAACCGCCGGGTGCGCGCTTTCCTGCGGCGAAGGCTAGATTCTGCTCTGGGATTCGTAATCTTGGCGTGCTTCCTGACGGCTGCCAGCTCTGCAAGGGCGGAACAACCGGATTTTATCACGGCGCTGCCCGCGATTTCGCCGGTCGCGGCCTCTACACAAGCGCAAGGGCCTCTGGAAGCTTCGGCCGATCTGAATCAGGCAGCCATGAGCCAGATCATCAATCAACTCAATCAAAGCAAGCTCCAACTCAGTGCCGCAGCCGCGGAAACTTCCGCGCAGCGCTCCATGTTCGAGCCTCAAACCATTTTCCATAAGGCGTGCGAAATAAGGCGAAACGAAGGGAACGCCTCAAGACCGGGCATCAGGCACGGAAGAAAAATCGGCAGGCGCGAAAAGGTCGCTTAATCAGGGTTCTCATTCGTTCATCACATCAATACAGATATCAGACTTTCGACCGAGACTTCCCTCGCAGATTCTCCGGCATAGGACTTGGGAAATCTTTTGAGTTGAGTAGAATGACAGGAAAAGCGCTGGGCAACCTGAGCGCATGGGCAAAGCATTTTCCGAACTGAGCGAAAGGGAGAATTTTGGCTTTGACTATTTTCCCTCGAAGAGGACGACGCCCGCAATTATGGGGACTATGCCGACCGACTGAAGGCGAATTATCGGACACCGCACCGCGAAAATGTTCAAAATCATGCAGAACGAAGAACTGGTGCATGCCCAAAGACTCACGAAAACCTGCCGCGCGCAATTGGAGAGCACATTCCCTTTCTCCAAGGCAGGACGTCAAGGGGTTCCTTCGCCGGAAACCGCCAAACGAATGCTCGCCGGTTTCCCAACCAATGATCGGCATTCCTCCAACCCCGAGCCGTCGGAAACGACTTACTTCAACCCCGCATTCATCGCCGCTACCTTTGCCAGCGACGACCAATCCAGATCCCCCATCCCATTCGCGACGCCCTGCAACGCATGATCGTGCAGCAGGCTCGCCGTAGGCAGTGGCACATTAGCCGCGTCCGCGGCCGCCAATGCGAGCCGCACGTCTTTCAATCCGAGTTTCAGCTTGAATCCGGCTGGTTCGAATTTGCCGCTTGCGATAAGGCCGCCGTATGTCTTGAAGACCGGAGCAGAGAATAGTGAGTTGGTCAGGAAGTCTACGTAAGTCTGCGGGTCCAGCCCATACTTGCGGGTCAGAGCCACCGCCTCGCCGAGCGATTCGATAATCGAGGCGATCAGGAAATTGCCGCTGAGCTTCACTACATTCGCCAGCGGTGGTTCTGTGCCCATCACGAATGTCTTCTGTCCGATGACACTCAATAGCGGCTCGCATTTCTGCACTACGTCGGGCGCCCCGGCGGTAACGATGAACAGCTTCGCCGCTTCTGCCGCCTCCGGACGCCCGAAAACCGGCGCTGCCACGTAACGATGACCTCGTTCTTCATGCGCCTTCCACATCCGCCGCGAAAGCTCGACGCTTATCGTGCTCGACGAAATGTGGATGGAGCCCTTCGGTAGACCCTGCAATAACCCGTTCTCGCCGAACACTACCGTTTCAACCGCCTGATCATCAGCCAGCATAGTGACGGCGACCTCCGTATCTTTTGCGGCCTCCGCCGGAGTGTTTGCGGCCACCGCTGCCACGGCTCCCGAAACCTCCCTTGCGCGCTCGCGGGTGCGGTTCCAAACCGTCACCTGGTGGCCCGCTTTCACTAAATTGCGGGCCATCGGCGCGCCCATGTTCCCGAGGCCTAGAAATGCTACTTTCATTGCTTGTCTTTCGTGTTGTCTCGCTGATCCACACCGGTAGCGGCTTCGTGCCAGTGTTAGTTGGCCTAAGAACCCGTGAAAAAGGTGAGGGAAAAGGCTTGTACTAACGCAAAGGGTTTGCTGCAAGACTTTGGATGCAGCGCCGAGAGCAATACGACAGCGAATGGACGACTGGACCGATCACCGCGCCAGCGCTGTCCATTGCCGGCCAAGCTTCTGCCCGCCGCGTTCGCTCGGCCTTCCGTAAGGCGGATCGCTCTGGCCGGTCCCGCGAGCGTGGCGGCTGGGGTATACGCTCGCCGGTATCTTGATGAGCTGGGCCTTTGGCACGCCGTGGAGTCGAAGATCGTGTCATTGGAGAATGTCCGAGCGGCGCTCGCCGCCGTGAAGTCCGGCAATGCCGAAGCCCGGCATTGTGTACAAGACCGACTCGGCAATTTCGAAGGCGGTCAAAATTGCCTATGAAGTTGCGACCTCGGAAGGCCCAAAAATTTCCTATCCGGTTCCAGTTGTCAAAGAAACCAAGAATCCCGAAGCCTCCAGGAAGTTCCTCGACTATGTGAAATCGATGGGACCCAAAATAATATACCAGCCGCCCCATAATATTTACGGACAACACGTTACAATGTTTCGTGCTGGCTATGCGGTCTCAAACTCTCGAGCGACTCTAATATCCCGGTGGATTTTTGTAATTTCCAGAAATTTCCGGGAGTAAAGAATATATGGCTGATTCGACTCAAGCGAAAACTCGGCGGGAAGTCACCGGCGACTTGTTCGGCGGCTCACTAACATCGACCTTGTCGCTTGTCCATCACGTAATCAATCTTCGGATTGTCTCCGCTGCTGGGCCTGCTCCTGGCGCAAGACGGCCGCCTTGAACAAAGCGATAGTCGCCTCGGGGAAGGCTAACATGAAGCGCCTGAAGTGGTCGTAATCGAGTGCGAGCAGCCGGACCGAGCCCTTGGCGACAAGCGTCGCCGTCCGCTTTGATCCCGTGAAGATTCCATATTCGCCGATGACGGCGCTTCGTCCAAGCGTGGCAAAGGTGGGACCATCGAAATCGGCTTTAACGTCTACCTGGCCATTTTTGATGACATAGAACTCGTTAGCTTCGTCGCCTCGATGGCAGATCGCCTCGGCGCCCGCAAAGTAGCGATGTTCAAATAAGGTCGCGAGAAACTCGAGATCTTCATGTGGCACAGTGCCGAAGGCTTCACTCTTTGCGAGGGTATCAACGAGATCCTTCAGCTCCTCGGGGCCTGGGTTGCCGAGTCTGGACCTTAGTCGGCTTCTTATCTTCGCGCGAGCGCGCCTTTCGCGCATTTCGGAAGCGAAGATGGCAAACCCATAAAACACTACGTCAGACGCCAATTTGCCTAAGAGGATGCCGAATGCTGGACCCACGTAGTACGAAGCAACGCCGATGGCCAACGGCCCAATCAGAGCGACATCGAGCAGTTCGGCCGGTCCGAATTCAACGAAAAGCCCATGGATTGTGGCGCGCAGTTGCTTTGGGCCATAGCTTGTCAGGCGGCGCTTTGCCCTGGCTTGATCAGCCGCAATGCTGCGGACAATGAGAACTCCAAAGAAGGCCAAGCTCTCGCCGATTGAACCCCCATACGCAGAGGCGACCGGGTTCTGGGTCATACCGAGCACCGTGAAATAGCCAATGTATGCGGCAAGAGCACCGGCGATCTCAGACGGGCCGTATCGTTTCGCCCAGCCGCGCAATAGAGCCCGAACATGCGTTGTGTGCGGTGGATTGCTCGAGCTCATAACTTCGGCCAGCTTCAAATTACCGTCTTTCGCTATCGTGGCGAAGCCTGGAGTTGTTGGTTGGAGGGTTGCCGGGCGCGCACGCAGAACCGGGCTGATTGTGATGTCTCCTTCGCCAAAGCTGCGACGACTACGGAGTTGATGAGAAGTTGATGGTCCGGCGGTAGTCGGATCGACATCAATCCGCCCCCGAATTCGGAGGCAGCGGCACCGAAGCGCCAACGGCGCGGATTCGTGTAGCGGCGGCGTCCCGCCGCCGACTCAGTCCTTGGAGATCTGAGATGGCGACAAAACCACGATTTCGGGTCGGCCCTTATATAGCACGATCTTGCCTGTAATTGTCACCGGGTTATCAGCCAAGGATTGCAGGAACTTTTCTCCTCCAACGGCACTTACCTGCGCAGCTGGCACATACCCTGTGAAGATCTGATTCGGATATCGTCCGCCGAAGTTGAGAAAAGTGTGGCCTTTGTGGGCGACGCTCACGTGGGCTTCCAAGCTTTCACGAAAGCTGCGCGATGAATGCCAGTTCCTGCTCTGGTACCGGCAAGGTTGACCGTCCGTGCGATCTTCGGGTTGATGACACGGTTTATTGTTGGCTTTTGGGTTGCTGGTCCAGCCCTTTGCCCGAGATAACTTTTGCTAACAGCTCCCTTAGCGACTCCTCCTACTCCTCCTGCCCTGCGCCAGAGTCATGCGGACTGTGGTAACTGCCGCCCTGGGCGATGAAGAGTGCGATAGCTACATACTAAGCGTACAAGCTGCCCGCCCACTTTCTCCCACATTGTGCTGCGGTCGGTACCCTGCCATGCGCTAAAAAGCTCAGCTGCTGTGGCGTAGTAATACCAGTCGCGATGTACGCCGTCGTTGACGATAAGGACGTATTTCATGATCCGTGGCGTTTTATTAGCGTCCAGAAAACGCTGGCATTTATTCCGTCCGGATAGAGTGTCCTGACATGGTAATTGGGCGTTCCGGGGATCTAAAGGGGAAAAGCTACGGTTGGAAACTATTCCACCGTGAAGACGCCGAGCGCCTAATTATCGATACATCCGGGCGGATAATTATCGATATGTGATAGGGTAGCATCTTGGTTCTAAAGAATACGAGCGGATTCAGTGAACTTGCGGTCTTGTTTATCTTCTACCCCCCTCCGCTGCGCAAACATCGGGCCGCAATTCTCAGTCACCAATCCGCAGAAGTTCCTGCCACTGCCGAATGTCCCCCTTGAAGCCCATGTTTTCGGCGACCTGAAACCGGTGCACCGCTCGATCTGCTTGCTTCCTGCACCTTTGTCGAAAGTCAGGTTCGCCCTGATTGTTTTATCAGGTTTTCTAGATGCGATTCTCCGGTTAGAAAACTGACCGTGACCGCTGAAGTTCTTCATATTCCCTGAGATACGCAAATAGACCGCTTGTCACAAATCGGCGTCGACAGCTTCAGTTATCCGTTATTACGCGATCCACAGACAGCGTCTGAGGCCCATTCAACATTCTTTTTGACATGTTCGTCACATTGTTTACTCGAGAGCAATGAGCCGACCCCCCAAGTGGCTGCTCGAATCCAACCAAACTATGAGTGGAGTGGGGCCAAATGCATGTTCAAAGGCAGGTGTTTCGATCGGGATCGTTGCTCGATTGCTTTCGTATTTTCTTCTGCTTCTAGCCTCTGCCCGCTGTGTCCTTGCTCAGTCGAATCCGATTGTTGTCGAGAACGCTAAACCAGGCAATCCGCCCAGCCAGTGGGATATTAGTGGTTCTGGTGACCCCAGCATTCAGGGGTTTGCGACCGACATAAGCGTCAATCGGGGGCAGACGATTCGATTCAAGGTAAAAACCAACGCGACGAACTACCGCTTGGATATCTACCGGCTTGGCTATTACGGCGGTTCCGGCGCGAGACTGGTCGCCGGAAATGTATTGCCTACGGCTTCTCTTCCTCAGAACCAGCCCAACCCGATTGCGGATAGTTCCACCGGATTGATTGATTGCGGAAATTGGGCCGAATCCGCATCCTGGCCGGTTCCTGCAAGCGCGACCTCCGGCGTTTACGTCGCCAAACTGATCCGGGCTGACACCAGCGGCGCAAGCCACATTATCTTTATCGTGCGTGATGATGCTGGCTCGTCTGAGCTCCTTTTCCAGACTTCGGATACCACCTGGCAAGCCTACAACAGCTACGGAGGAAACAGCCTTTACGTCGGCTCGCCAGCAGGGCGCGCCTACAAAGTCAGCTATAATCGCCCCGATATCTCACGTGGTGGTCCCTTCTTTGGTTCGTTGTTTGTAGCTGAGTATCCTATGATTCGCTGGTTGGAGGCGAATGGCTATAATGTTTCCTATACGACCGGCGTGGACAGTGATCGTCGTGGCAACCTTCTGAGGAATCACAAAGTCTTTCTTTCCGTCGGCCATGATGAATATTGGTCGGGAACGCAACGGGCCAACGTCGAATCGGCCCGCAACGCGGGTGTGCATCTCGCATTTTTCAGCGGCAATGAGGTGTTTTGGAAGACGCGCTGGGAATCCTCGATTGACGGATCGGGAACACCTTACCGAACCTTGGTTTGCTATAAGGAAACCCATGCCAACGCGAAAATTGATCCGACCTCAACTTGGACGGGAACATGGCGCGATCCTCGATTTACTCAGCCCCCCAATGGTGGATCGCCGGAGAATGCACTTACCGGCACGATTTTCGGCGTTAACGCTCCAAGTGCGGAGTCCATCACGGTTCCTGCGGCTTACGGGAAGCACCGATTTTGGCGCAACACCAGCGTCGCCACGCTCACTTCTGGTCAAAGTGCGGTCTTTGCTCCCGGCACGCTTGGCTTTGAGTGGGACCAATCGCCCTACAACGGATTCCAACCTCAAGCATTGATGCGCGTGTCATCCGCGACCGTTAGCGTCCCCTCACTGCTTCAGGATTACGGCTCAACTTATGCTCTTGGGCAGGCGACACACAGCCTCTCCTTGTATCGTCACAGTAGTGGCGCTCTTGTGTTTGGCGCGGGAACGGTTCAGTGGGCCTGGGGATTGGACTCGGTGCACGATGACGGCTCGGCTGCCGCCGATCCCCGTCTCCAGCAGGCAATGGTGAACCTGTTGGCGGATATGGGGTCCCAGCCAGCCACTCTACAAGGCCGGCCTAACAGCTGCAACGGCCTCCAGTGACTTTACTGCTCCGAGTTCAACCATTCAGACCCCTGCGCTTCAAGTTGGTACTCAAGCGCTTATTACGGGTACTGCGGGCGTTCTTCCTGGTAACCCAGCTTGGGGAGTGGAAGTTTCAACCGATGGAAACACGTGGTACCCTGCGGTCGGTCCCGCAGCCGGTCAGACAAGTTGGAGCTTTGCCTGGACTCCGGCGGTACCCGGCTCCGTGACAATCAAGAGCAGAGCTTTTGATGACAGCGGCAATTTGCAGACTCCAGGGCCTGGAGTCACCGTCTCCGTGGCAGCGAGCCAGCAGCCGACTATCTGGCCAAGCAGCGCGGCACCCTCGATTGTCGACCAGGGCCCGGACAAGCCTGTCGCGTTGGGGGTGAAGTTTTACTCCGAAGTGGGGGGGACGATTAAAGGAATTCGGTTCTACAAGTCCCTTGCCAACACAGGCACCCACGTGGGGAATCTCTGGTCGAGCACGGGCACGTTGCTGGCGACGACCACCTTCACGAACGAGACTGCATCGGGATGGCAGCAGGCAAACTTTACGACGCCGGTGCCGATCAACTCGTCCACGATTTATGTGGCCTCTTACCACGCCAACACCGGACACTACAGCTACAATGCCAACTATTTCTCCACTAACAGGGACAATTCGCCCCTGCACGCGCCCCTAAGCGGTGGGTCGTGGGGGGGGAATGGCGTCTACGCCTACGGTGGGAGCAGCAGTTTCCCCAACCAGACCTTTAATGCAAACAACTACTGGGTAGACGTGATGTTGCAGGCCGGACCCGTGGACCCCGGGCCGCTTTCGATCACAACAAGTTCTTTGCCGAACGCGGTGCTGAACACAGCCTACTCGGCTACTCTCGCGGGAAGTGGTGGAGCGCTCCCCTACAGCTGGACGATTGCCAGTGGGTCATTGCCGACCGGTCTGAACTTGAGCGGGAGTGGAGTGATCAGCGGAACCCCAACAGTGGCCGGTTTGTACAACTTCACGGTGCGTTTACGCGATTCCAGCAATCCGGTGCAGACAGTCACGAGAGCGTTGAGCATCACCGTTGCCAGTGCTGCACCTGTAACCATCTGGTCGAGCAGTACCGTGCCAGGACTCGTGGACAGTGGCCCAGACAGTGCGGTGCAACTCGGCGTGAAATTCCGCTCCGACGTCGCGGGAACCATTCGCGGGATCCGATTCTACAAGGCAGCTGCGAACACGGGCACTCACGTTGCGAGCCTTGGTCGAGCACGGGCACGCGGCTGGCTACAGCCAACTTCACGAATGAGACAGCGTCAGGGTGGCAGCAAGTAAACTTTGCAACTCCAGTTGCAATTAACGCCAATACAACTTATGTGGCTTCCTACCACACGACCACCGGTCACTACAGCATCGACACAAACTTCTTCTCGACTAATGGTGTGGATAATCCGCCATTGCATGCTCTGGCCAGCGGGGCCTCGGGCGGAAATGGAGTCTTTCGCTACGGCGCGAACAGCGCCTTCCCCGACCAGACCTTCAATGCCGCCAACTACTGGGTAGACGTGGTATTCCAGGCTGGGGCAGGGGCTAGCCAAGCCGCGGCTACGCCCACCTCCACACCAAGCCTCCGGTCAGCCTCCTCGACTAAGTCTGGCGAGCCGCCGCCGTAAACAGTCCACTTCATTCAGGTAAAGGCGTCGCTGAGCTTCGAAAACTCGAGATCGCCGTGGCCAATCTAATAAGAACTATAGAGTTGTTTACACACGCTGATTTAGGGCTAGACAACTTCAGAATATTGGCGAACTCTGCGAAAACTCGACGAGCAGAAGGGCTTCCGCCTTCTCAACGCTTTCGGTGTGTCTTAGGTGCATAGGCGAGACTGATCACCGGCCTGCGGTTTCCGGATCAACCCTTACCAGGTCGCTGGCTACCGCCGATAATGCTCATGAACGCGAGCTCTTGGCTCTGGGATTGTGGTTACCGCACGAGCCGGAAAACGCTATGGCACGCGGCTCGCCGTGTTGGCTACTCCGGTCCACGCCGACGGTCGAAGACACTGCCATCACAGTTGGAGCGGCGGACATGGCTACTATCGCGGTTGGAATGGAGGCTATCACAATTGTGGCTATGGGTATTACCGACCGTATTATCGGCCGGTTTACTATTATCCGGCTCCTTGCTACCGCCCCGCTTATTACAGCGCGGCCCCGGCGTTCTTTTTTTGGGTTTGGATTCCGCTGACCTCCCCCGGACTGCTGCTGAATCAGGGAATGGTCGAACGGCTTCTTGACTTCTTCTACGGGCGAACCCTCCCAGATGCGAATCGCCTTTGACAGAGCGCTATTACCGGCGTGAATCGGAAGTTTAGACTCTGACGTAGCTCCCTTCGCCAAAAGCCATCCCTGGCCTTCCGGCACTTTGCAGGATCGTAGATGTCGTGGATCAAAGCCGCAATGCATGACTAAAATGCGGTTCTCTGTCCTTCTTACGCGCGATCACGGAGACCACCGAAAGACATCGGCGAATCTGAACGCATGCCGACTCGGGGCGCAGCCGGCAATCGCTCAGATCCCGTTCGAGACCGTTCGCAATTATTACCGCAAGCAGATCGACAATCTCAAAGAGCTAGAAACACTTGGTGCCTATCGGACCTGAAGTCCTGCCGTATCTACGGTGACTGAAAACTGACCTTCGGCCTGCCCCCAGAAATGCATGAGCCAAGAGACAGCAAGATGAGGAAAGCGCAGCGGAACGTTTTAGGAGTGGCGATCCTACTCTTGGAAAACCACATCTACCCAGTAGTTGCTAGAATTCCACGACTGGTTAGGAAAGGCGCTGTTCGCGCCGTAGGAATAAACACCGTTGGAATTTGACGAGGTGCTTGGCAGTGCGTGCAGAGGAAGATTGTCTTCGCCGGCTGCCGCCGAAAAGTAGTTGAGATCGCCGCTGTAGTGACCGGAATCGCAATGATATGAGGCGACGTATACTGTGTTCGCATTGATCGGTACTGGCGTCGCGAAATTCACCTGCTGCCATCCTGAGGCTGTCTCGCCGTTGAACGTAGCGGCAGCAAGAAGCGCGCCCGAGTTCGTCCATAGATTGCCAACATGCCTGCCAGTGTTGGCAACTGCTTTGTAGAAGCGAATGCCGTTTATCTTTCCGGCAACATCCGAGCGAAACTTCACTCCAAGTTCCACGGGCTGATCTGGCCCGGCGTCTGCGACTTGGGGAACATCCGTGTTCTTCCAGATGCTCACTACTTCTGAAGGTCCGCCGGGCCCGGCTGTTGTGTAGGAAACTTGATTCGAGGGCTGGCTCTCAAGTCCTGCGGAATTGTAGGCGACAACCGTGAAGTAATATATTGTTGCGTCGTTCAGGTTCGAGACCGTCCTGTTTGTTGTTTTTCCCACATCAATGGATTGGCTTGGATTTGCGCTCGTTGTTCCGTAGCGCAGCCTATAGCCAGCGATGGTACTATCGGAACTGGCGTCCCAGGCTAGAGTGCAATTCTGAACTGCCAAACAAGGCGAAAGCGCGACCAAAAGCACTGAGGCGATCACAGCGCAGAACGTGCTCAAGGAGGTAATATGAAGATTTCGGAATCCGGTGCCACATGCTGGCTTCGCTGAAAAGAGGGGGTTCTTGTTCATGATAAGGTCTTTGCGGGATTTCCACCTTTAAACGGTATGCGAGACATCGCAACCCGAAAGTTGCAAGCTGCGGCTTGACATTGGCCTATGCTCTACTGCATCTTCTCATTGCCCGCTGCTGTAACAGCGGCCGCCAATTCTCAACCGGCTATCAACCGGACGGCGCATTATGAAAAGAGAAAACAAGCCTGAGTTGGATACCGAGGACGGGTGATGCTGTCGCGGGAAAGGTTACAGCCTTCCAACTCAGGCTTTTTCGATTCACATGAAAAGAGAAAGCAAAACTAGCAGCGTAATTCCTCCAACCGTGGCCGACCGGCTTGATGGTCTGGGCAGTATAACGTTCGAGCGCTTAAAGACGCCAAGTATCGACGATCTGATTGAAAGCCAGATAGAAAACATCGAGGGGTGGGATTTTGATGATTCCAACGGAGTTCTCGATCCTGCGGCCTTATGGGACATTCATTGCAATCTCGCGATCATCACCATTCTGGCTGAACACCGAGCGTCACAGCCCGACACTTCGTTTCCGATGAGGACAACCGTCAACATATCGGAAGAGCTAGCAGGCAACGCAAAAACAGTTGCCCGCCTGCTCGGTTATTCGGAGGAGAATATTGGTAAGGTCGTTGAGTCATACGCCGACTGGGAGATCGAGGCGATGGCAAATGACCCCGACCACTTGATTCGAGAGCTTGGCGACCTTGTTTGGGAAGACAGGGAAGAGAGCCAGGGAGTGGCCCAGCGAGTAATAGAACATGCTGGCCTTGACGCCGGGACTCTCCAGGTTGTCGAATGCCAAAGGGGGTGGACCATTGCCCCCGTAAGGGGCTGACAAGCAACTAACCACCTCCTGCTTCTGCACGGGTCGCCAAATGGCTTTCAACACGAAAGAGGCCGCGTCCAAATAGGAGTAGCTACAAGCGTCCCAGCATACTTTGCCGCTCTGTTCGACAGGCGTTGGTAAACTCGTGCCACGGATCGGTGGCCCCCCAGAGTTGTTGAAATTCTTGAAAGGTCATCGGAGGGCGCTTGTAAGACTCGACGATGTCCTCAGCAACTTTCTCGGCGGCCGTTAAGACCCCTTCACTGCTGATCATCCGGATGCGGCCGACAAGCGAATACATCGTGATCAGCGAAGGCTGCTGGGACACGTCGTTGAGGGTTCGATTAATCGAGTCGAAATATAGGTTCCCCACTTCCTTGAGAAATTCGGAGTAAAGCTGTTCACGATTCGCTACGTCCTTCGCCAATATGTCACGGCGCATAGCGTACCGCTGATTGAGCATCGTCGTTGCGAAAGTGGATAGACCACCGACAGTCGAACCGAGGATGGCAGAAAGGGCGGCGATGATCGAACTATCCATGGGTGACGGGGGAAATTTCGCTTTTTGAGAGCTTTCGCTAGGTAACAATGGCACCATCGAGGCGACCTTCAATTCAAGAGCCAAATGAAGGTAGGTTGTTATCAGAGACGCCAATCTCGCCGCATCCACTGTCCCTGCGATGGCATCGTGTAATTTCGCGATTTCCCGACGGGTCTGCCCTACGTTGGCATCAGGGAGGGCTTGACTCTAGGCACTCTTTACGCATCCTCATCTCAATGCTGTGCGCGGGGGTTTTCAAGCAGGGAAGGAGAAGATGCAATTCGATGATATTAAGCCAATAGCGTTTAAAGCTGTCTGGGTCTGGCTTGCAGATGGGGACAAGAACGTTGGGCATGTGGACCGGCGAGAAATGGTGGAGCGCCAAGGGCGAGATTACTCCGGCCAGATGGGAACTTGAAGTGAGGGAAAAGAAGACCAAGAAGCTGTTAAAAAAGCTTCATGATTTAGAAGAGAAAGAAGGCGCTTGATGTCCTGGACGGGTCGTGCCGTCGCGGGAAAGGTTCTAGCCTACCGCACGCCTTCCTACACCCTCACCCACACAGAGGCATTGCTCTTGATGTCGGCCCAGAGAGGCCGGTCGTTGTTCAGGTAAAGATGAGTGTTCGGCTCTGAAACGGTAAAACAACTCCCCGCCGTGGCTTACCCTGGATAAAACCGAGGGAGTTTAATTCGGGGCGCGCCAACTTGTATTGACATTCAAAACGCGTTAATGGCACCCTTCTAGCGCTTGGCAGGGCTAGGCCAGAAAACGGCACATGGCGTGGCTCGGAACAACCAGGCTAATACGGCTCGTTCTTGACAAGGGGCGGGCCGTAGTCTTCTTAAGGGGCTGCTATTACTTCCCCACCCAGAAGCCCGTGGCGACGCTCCTTGGGCTTGCTAGAACGTACCAATCAGTTCAGAATTTACGTTGTATGAAAACCTCCCTCTCATCTGTCCCCACTCAGCGGATCGCACGATCGCTCCTGCTCGTCTTGGCAGCCACTGCGGCTTGCACGTTTTTCTCCGCCTGCGTCGGCCACCAGGCTCGCGTCGAAAACAGACAGGAACGTAGGTCGGATCGACAGGAACGGCGAGAAAACCGCCGGGCAGATGGTAATCAAACGCAGCCGAGCCAATAACTAATAACCGATCCCAGGAAAGGCCGGGAAATAAGTTGCTCCTTCAGCCTTAGCGTGCATTCCCAGATCTGCGCCTGAGTCATCACAGCCAGCCCCTCCGCCTCCAGTCGGGCTGACCCAGACATCCGCGAACTTCGATGGATTTCAAGGGACTTGTTATGACTTTACGTTATGACTTCGTGGTTTAACTGCGCATTGATTTACAGCAAGCGATTGGTAATAAACGAGTTCTTCTGGATCATGAATCGTAGTAAACTACCATCCGGTGGCATTGGTTCCCACCGTCCCTTCGGTCGTGTTTTGTCTGGTGGCCCTTTGGATGGGTCAACTGATTGCGCTGCAAGTCGTCCGCGAATGAAGACGTCCCTATGGCTGCCGTTCCCAACATGAAGGTTTTTTGGCCATGCATCTACCTGAAGACGCATTGCTGAAGAATCTTTATTGGCGAACGGTATGGCATCGACCTCTTTGTGAAGCCATTGTCCTCAAGACGGCGCTGCCGCGAACGATGAACGCGGGTGGCATTCGCTCCCCCAGAAAACTCGGCAAGCGCATCCAACTCGTCGGTGACGACAACTTCATAACGACAAAACCTCACCGAGGCGCTCGATTGCATTGCTAAGGCCAAGGAAACCCGCTAACAGCGTTCGGGAGAAACCGAAGACTCCTTCATCGCAGATTTTGCAATGGGAACTGCTGCAGGGCAGATCAAAACGGGTTCGCTAAACCGCTCGGAGCGAATTGCCAAATACAACCGCCTCCTCGCCATCGAAGATGAGCTGGAGGGCGAGGCGAGGTATGAAGGCAGCAGCTTCCCTTGGAAACAGGTGTCTAATGAATCGCCCGTTTCTGCGTCGGCAACAAAGGAGTCAAAAACGCAACGTCCTCTTTCTCGCAAACGGTGAGAGAGATGTTCTTCGCTGGCTTCCTCCGCTCGCCCAATGAAAAAGTCCATCCTCGGTCAGGATCCTCAAGGTATGAACTCAACTTTCTGCCAGTTTGGTGAAAGTTCTCATTTTCTGATCTTCAAGTAACTGGATTCTTTGAAGGCGGTTCTGACCGCCGAGCCTGATGGTGACGATGTCCTCTGCCTCGGCGAGCTGTTGATTATGGCCTGCAGACCGGCGAGCGTATTGTTCGGGCGGCGGCCAAGTTGCAAGAGAGAAGTTTGTTCCTCCAAGGGAATTACGCGCGTTGCTCCCCACTGTAAGCGCCTTCCCGGTTTCCGTGAAAGTATATACGCCCCAACCGCGTCTCGAGACGGCCCGACCAAATTGCATGATTTTGTTGCTATTCTCGAGATGAGTCCAGGTGCTCGGCGGCAGAGGTTTGCGATTGCGCTTTCGGCACAAGATAATTTAAGTGGCTCATGCCCATCGAATACTCCCCGGCTACTAAGACTTTTTTTATTCACTCGGGCGAAACGACTTATGTCATGAAGGTGCTGGCGCAGGGATTTCTGGCGCACCTGTATTGGGGACCGCAGGTTTCTGTACAGGAATTGGATTCCGTTTTGCAATTCCGGGAGCGTCCTTTCAGTCCCAACCCTGACGGATTAGGGAGGGAATTCAGCCTGGATACGCTTCCGTTGGAGTATCCCGTTTATGGGACGACTGATTTCAGATCGCCGGCTCTGGAAGTTTTTCAGCCTGAGGACGGGTCGCGCATCACGGATTTGCGATTCCGAGATCATCGGACTGTCCCCGGCAAGCCGCCCCTCCCAGGGCTTCCTTCCACCTGGGTCGAACGTGAGAACGAAGCAGAGACGCTGATCATCGGGCTCGAGGATTCAAAGCTCGGGCTGCGCGTGGAACTTTACTACACGGCCTTCGCCGATCATCCGGTTCTGGCGCGATCTTCCCGCATTGTCCATCGCGGAACGTTGCCGCTCGCTCTTCGCCGGCTATTGTCATGTTCAATCGACTTTCCGTCGAGCCACGTTGACTTCAGTTTCGTGCATCTTTTCGGAGCGCATGTCCGCGAACGCGAAATTCGTTGCACCCGCCTTCGTCCCGGCGTCCAATCGATCGAGAGCCGACGCGGTGCCAGCAGCCATCATCATAATCCCTTTTTCGCGCTGACGGAACTGGAGACCAATGAGAACCACGGCGCCGTCTACGGCTTCAATCTCGTTTACAGCGGGAATTTTTTGGGCTTGGCGGAGTGTGATGCCGACTACGGGTGCCGTGCTCAGTTGGGAATCAATCCCTTTGATTTCTCGTGGACGCTTGAGCCGGAAGCGGAATTTCAGGCCCCTGAAGCGGTGCTCGTCTTTTCGGCGGAAGGCCTTGGTGGCATGTCGCGCGCCTACCATCGCCTCTATCGGAAAAATCTCTGCCGCGGCGAATGGCGGGATAAGCCCCGACCGATCGTCGTTAACAACTGGGAGGCAACCTATTTTGATTTCGACGAAGCGAAATTAAGTGAAATCGCAACTGCTGCGGCCGACCTGGGCATCGAGATGTTTGTCTTGGACGACGGATGGTTCGGCCACCGGGACGACGAACACTCCTCCTTGGGCGACTGGTTCGTGGACCGGAAGAAGCTGCCTAGCGGACTGGAAAGCGTGGTGGCTCGTGTTCGTGAAAAGGGGCTGAGCTTTGGTCTTTGGTTTGAGCCGGAAATGATTTCCCCAAATAGCGAACTATATCGCGCGCATCCGGACTGGTGTTTGCATGTTCCCCGCCGATCGCGCAGCGAGGGACGTCATCAGCTGGTCCTTGATTTCTCGCGCCAGGATGTCCGGGAGAACATCTATCAGCAGATGAAGGAGATTCTTGCGTCGGCGCCGATCACCTACGTGAAGTGGGATATGAATCGGAACATGACCGAAATCGGCTCCTTCACTCTGGAGCCCGGTCGCCAGCAGGAGACGGCCCATCGTTATATCCTAGGACTCTATGAGTTGATGGAGAGACTGACGCGTGAATTCCCTCATATTCTGTTCGAGGGGTGCGCCGGTGGCGGGGGACGCTTCGACCCGGGAATCCTTTGTTACATGCCGCAAATCTGGACGAGCGACAACACCGACGCAATTTGCCGGCTGAAAATCCAATACGGCACCAGCCTGGTCTATCCTTGGGGCGCTATTTCTGCGCACGTTTCAGTGGTCCCGAACCACCAAGTGGGTCGCATTACGCCGCTTAAGACGCGCGGCGATGTCGCCTTTACCGGAGCATTCGGTTATGAGCTCGATGTCTCGCTCCTGAGCGCCGAGGACCGGGAAGAAGTCAAACGGCAAACAGCCTTCTATAAGCAGGTGCGGGAGTTGCTGCTCAACGGTGATTTCTACCGCTTGCGCAGTCCCTTCGAGTCCAACGAAGCAGCCTGGATGGTCGTTTCGGCTGACAGAAGCGAGGCGCTGGTCACGCATGTCACTATACTCGCCCCTCCAAACGCTGCGCAGCGTTTCCTTCGATTGGAGGGCCTTGACCCATCTGCGCAATACAAGATTGGCGATCTTGTTTGCCGGGGGGACGCTCTCACAAACATCGGGCTGCCCATCCCTTATCCCTCGGGGGACTTTGTAAGTTGCCAATGGCATCTGAGCACAATGCTCGAACGCGGCGAGGCCCTCCAATGATCGCCGCCATCCTCTCGGTCACGGAGACCTGCAAGCGCCTTCGGGATCAACCTGTGCAATACCTCGCACGACGTCCGGCCCAAAGCTCCCCTCCCGGCCCATCACCGACGTCGCCGCTCTTTCCCCACTGAACTGGAAGTCCTCCGGGTAGGATCTCCGGATCTCCACTACCCACCACCCTTACGGCGCAGGCACTTCATCAGCATAGTGGCTTTGCCACGGATACGCTCCAACTGTGCGGGTCTTGCCCGGCGAGAAGTCTCGCCTGGTGAGTCAGCTAAGCGGCAGTCGCAATTTCGTGCGCCCTAACGTGCTCGCTTTTTGGCGGCGGTATTCCGCTTAGGTTGCCTGTGCGCGTTTCTCTAGCGAGATCGACTTCTGCTCATTTGCAATTTTGATGGCTTCGCAGAACGAACTCTCAATTTGGGTATCGTTCGCACCCAAAGCCGCAAGAAATACACCGCGAAGCCGATGGAGTTCAGCAGATATGTAGCGTCGACCAGCACTTTTGACGAATGCTTCCGCCTCCGGAGAGCCTCGGAGGCACGATTCGCAAGGTACAAGGCTTGAGCCTTCAGGGCTAGAAAATATGACATCCACGAGATCGATCCGGCCGCTTGGACTTCATCTATTCCCTCTTCAATCCATGAGAGGCCTTCTGTGCTATCCGAAGCGCTGCGCGCCCAGCCGCGAAAAATCTTTCCAATAGCCAGCCAAAGCGCAAAACCGTAACGCGTTGATAGCTCAATCAAATCTGATGCCAAACGTTCCATTTCCACTGCACCGAGCTCGTAATAGGCGAGACGCCCTGCATAACCTAGTCCTTAAAGAAGCGTGATTTGAATCGAAGGCACGACGCAAAAGACTCGAAATGCCCTTAAATCCTTGGTTTGATAGCGGTGACTAAACCGAAGCTACCCAAAGGGAAAGGTCATTTCGAGTGAAGAGAAGCTATCCTAAGATTCTGCGTCATCGCAAGCGTCGAATTCGACGTCGCCTGGACCCCGGGCGCGCTTGGAGTGATCAGGCGGAGCCAATCATCAAGGCCAGCAATATTCACTATGAGATGGCTGAGAAAGCCAGGGCTGTAAACTGCGGGGGCATCGGCGCGATCCATCTGATGGTCAACAAGCTGGGGTTGCGGCAAGAGATCGACTCGCGGCTGCACTTGCTTAAGAAGCACTTGCCCTACCACGAGAGCGACCATGTGTTGAATCTGACCTACAACGCGTTGCTGGAGGGAGTGCGGCTGGAGGATATTGAACTGCGGCGCAATGATGAGGCCTTCCTCGATGGTCTGGGCGCCCAGCGCATTCCGGATCCATCCACCAGCGGGGACTTCACCGGTCGCTTTGAGGAGGGCGATATCCTCAATCTGATGGAGATTACCAACACGGTGCGGCAACGGGTTTGGAGGCAACAGCCCAGGGGCTTTTTGACAGAGGCCTTCATCGACACCGACGGCACGGTTGCGCCGACTTTCGGGGAGTGCAAAGGCGGGATGGCTCTTTCCTATAAGGGAATATGGGGCTATGCCCCGCTGGTGGTCACGCTGGCCAACACCAACGAAGTGCTCTACCCTGGTCAACCGTCCCGGCAACGTCGTGAGCCATGAGGGCTGCGTGCCATGGATCGATCGGGCTATCAAATTGGTAGCCCCACATGCCGCACAGATCACCTTGCGCGGCGACACCGACTTTACCTTGAGCGCAGAATTGGACCGCTGGGATGAGCAAGGAGTCAAATTTATTTTCGGAATGGATGCCCATCCCAAGGTGGTGAACTTGGCCCAAGCCTTGCCAGAACAGGCGTGGAAGCCCCTTGAGCGGCTTCCACGCTATGAAATTGCCACAGCTGCGCGACGCAAGCCCGAGCGAGTCAAGGAAAGCATCGTGCGCTTCAAGGGCTATGAGAACAAGGTGCTCTTTGGTGAGGATATTGCCGAAATCGACTATCAGCCCCTAAAATGCTCGCGCTCCTATCGACTCATCATCGTGCGCAAGAACATCAGCGTGCAAAAGGGCGAGCAGGTTCTCTTCGATGAGATCGGTTACCTTTTTTATATCACCAACCGCGGCGATTGCACAGGCGAGCAAATCGTGAGTCTGGCCAACGGGCGCTGCAATCAGGAGAACGTGATCGAGCAACTCAAAAACGGAGTCAACGCCATGCGCATGCCGGTGGACGATTTGCTCCGCAACTGGGCCTACATGGTAATGACCTCCCTGGCCTGGAATCTGAAGGCGTGGTTCGGCTTGCTCTTGCCCAATGCTCGACGAGCAGGGGAGTTGATCAAGAGGGAGTTCCGTCGCTTTTTACAGGCAATCGTTTTGTTGCCGGCCCAGATCGTGCGCACGGGCAGACGTGTCATCTATCGCATCATGAACTATAACCGGTGGCTCAAAGATCTCTTCGCAGCTTGGGAGCACCTGCGCAGGCTCTGTATTACTTAGCAAAGCAAAACGATCCGGATCCACACCACAATTTGTGGCCGCAAGAGGCGAACTCTGCTCCGCTACTGCCACCATCCGCTACCTCGGCACGATGCCGAACGCCCAAAGTCGCATTCCAACCCATTATGCTCCAGCACCGTGCGGCTCGGTAACAAGAATCGCCCGAAAAGACCTCGAAAAATACCACCTACGCGACGCTCGCGCAATTCGAGCCAGTTTTTCGCTTATTTTGGGTCTAGTGCAGTGTAACAGATGATTCAGACACGCATAGCCGCCGCGCATCCGCTTGTATTGGCCGAGCGTGCCTTTCATTTGTAGCCGTATCATCTGTTACGCTGCACTAGTGTCACGGCTAATCCGTGCATGTCATTCAGCTTTCGCCCCAACGAGATGGCTTCTGCCATGGTCGCGTGGCAAGAGGGGATCTCTCCGAAATGCCACTGGAGTAGAGCCTCCATTTTCAGACAACCGACAGATTGCGCGTCGACCTCTTGAAACGAAAATCGTACGCCGCCCGAGCGCCAGATCCGAAGAGCACGTTGTGTATTGTCGCGCCGAGGACTGTGGTTTGGAAGGGATCGGAGGTCCCCAGTGTCTGCGCTATCTGGACCGGATCGCCGTTGCCGGACTCGTTCTGGAATTACGGAACGCCGCGGGCGGACGAGCCCGCTACCCCGAAAGCGGACGCTGCCTGATCGAAAGAATCCTCGCGATCTCTTGCCCGCGCCCTCTTTCATTGCCTCAAAGGCTTCGGCGGCGGTATCCGCGAGGTGCAAAGCTTCAGCCTGTAGCGCGAGCCAACAAGGCTTGGTCAGCATCGCTCCGACCCTTTTATCGCATTTGCTTGAAACTCTTCTCGTCGTTTCCGGCAGAAACAAATATGAACAGAATATTAGCTCTCAGCGCTTACTGCCTTAGTTCGTGTGCCTGCTATTCGAATGTGCTCTTTAGGTGAGATTGCGAGTGCGTTTGCTGGCATCGCTGGCGTCGAAGCCGTGGCATGGTGTGGATCGACAGCGATGCAGAAGGCGGATTTTTTCTCCGACTACGATCTATACGTATACTGGCGAACGCCCGTGCCGCTCGACGCCCGTAAAAGGATTATCGCAAGTCGCGCCTCTGAATACCAACTCGACAATACCTTTTGGGAGTTAGAAGACGAATGGATTGAACCAGACGGGCTGCGCTTCAACGTAATGTACCGATCATGCCGGAAAGCGGAAGAAGAGGTCCACCGGCGTCTTGTACAGCATGTGGCTTCTCTTGGATACACGACTGCGTACTGTTTCGGCCTGAGGCAGGGCAAGAATCTGGCGGACCCCAATAAATGGCTGGCAGATCTGCAGCGCCAGACTCGAGGACCTTATCCCCGTGGCCTCCTGGAAGCAATTGTGCGAAAGAATCGGCCGGTCCTTGGCGGAGGTATGCAATCCTGTTATCTCGAGCAAATCAAAGCGGCGATCGTCCGTCAGGATCCGGTTAGCCTCAACCACCGAATCGCGGCGTGGCTGTCGAGCTATTTCGACATCCTCTTTGCGACTAACGGCCAGTTTCACCCGGGCGAAAAGCGACTACTCACCTATGCCGGAGAGTTGGACAATCTTCCTAGAAACGCCTTGCTTGATATCCAGCAATTGTGTTGCTTTTCTGGCAGGATGATGGCCAGGTCGCGGCGCACTTAGAACAAATGCTGGAACGGCTCGATGAGAAGATGACAGAGTTTGGCCTAGTGGTTTAAACCTGAGATCATTCAGGAAAGCGACATCCCTCGAGCAGGGAAGTTTTCCCGGAACCCGACGTGACGAATAGGGCGGTCACCTTCTCGCCGAGGGTCGCATCCAACTCCAACGCCATATCTCCCAGCCGAAGGTGGACATTCCTAAAGACAAGACTCATGCCGTCGGCAGGCTCCGTTTGAAGAGCCACTCGCTGACCCAGACGGCGCAGAAGGCCAGAACCACCGATACGGCAAGCAGACGGAATGCGTCGCCATCGTGTCCGAGTTGAATATCGCCGTAGATCGAGGTGGAAAGCGTTGTCGTCCTGCCAGGAATATTGCCCGCCACGAGGATGGTTGCACCGAATTCCCCCAACGCCCGTGCGAAGGTGAGCACTCCGCCCGCGATAATACCTCGGATGGCTAGCGGCAAGGTAATAGTCATGAAGACCCGCAGTGGCGATGCTCCCAGCGTCGTGGCCACTTGTTCGAGACGGGGGCTGACGGCTTCAAGGGCGATGCGAGTGCCCCGCACGAGCAAGGGGCAACGACATGACCGCCATCGCAATGACGACGGCCCGCCAGGTGAACACCAAGTCCATTTCAAAATGGTCATGGAAAAAACCGCCTATGGATCCCTTGCGCCCCAGAAGCTTGAGCAAAATCAGTCCCGTCGCCACGGGTGGCATCACCAGCGGCAAGGCGACCAGAGTTTCGACAATCGACTTACCCGGCCACGATCTGCGAGCCAGTAGCCACGCCAGAGACACGCCGAAGGGGAAGATTGCAACCGTCGCTGGTCCCGCCGCCACGACCGTGAAGCCGACGATCTCCCATTGGCTCTCTGCCACCCAGCTATTCCTGAATGATGAAGCCGTATTTTCTGAACACCGTCAGAGCTGGCTCCGATTTGAGATAGTCGAGGAATTTTTGTGCCGCTTCGGGGTTCTTGGACTCCTTTATTACAGCGATAGGATAGGAGATGTCCGGTCCCTCCTTGGCAGGCACTTCGAACACGACTTTGACGGCCTTGGAAATCGAAGCGTCGGTTTTGTAAACAATGCCGGCGTCCACATTGCCCGATTCCACCGCCGCCAGCGCCGCCCGCACGTTTTCAGTCGGAATGACTTTGGGTTCCACTTCTTTCCAGAGACCTAGCTTTTCAAGGTACGCCTTGGAATAGACGCCAGCGGGGACGGTCTTGGTGTCCGCCAACGCAAGTCGCTTGATCGTAGGTTGGGTCAGGTCTTGCGGGGTCAGCGAGGTGATGGCGCTATCTTTTGGAGCGACAAAGACCAGGGAATTAGATAGCACGCTTTTGCGGCTGCCCTCCGCGATTAGTCCAGCCTTTTCCAGGCCACCCATTTGGGCCTCGTCCGCGGAGAAGAAGACATCGGCTGGAGCGCCTTCCTTGATCTGGCGGGCAAGCGCGTTGGATCCGGCGAAATTAAAGACCAGTTTGTCTCCGGATTCCGACTCGTAGGCCGATGCCAGCTCTTTCATGGCATCGGTGAGGCTGGCGGCGGCAAAAACAGACACCTCTGCGGCGCGGAGCGCGGTCGTCAACAGCGCGACCAGCGCTATGCTGACAATATGATGGATTTTCATGGGCTTTTGGATTTGATGAGTGGATGGGGGTAAGCGCCTGCTTCGCTCCCGTCGGCGCGGCTTCGGTCGAGACAACGAAAATCCTTTTCCACCGAAATCGTAAGCGAATCACCTTTTGATGTCGGTTGTTCGCCCTAGAGTCCGACTTCTTCCTCGCTTTGCGCCCAGCGTGTCACCGCGGCTCCCGGCGCGCTTACCAAAATAGCGTTGTCATCAAGGCTGGCCGAGAGGCTGAACGCATCGTCCCGAATCACCAGCGCAAAACGAAAGGCTCGGGCTCCAAAGACTGTCTGGCTTTCGAGCGATCCATTCATTGCCACGCGAGCAACTTCCGACTGCGTAAGGCGTAACCGGATCGAATTTCCCCTGATGCGCAGTTTCATGGATGGATGGACGTTATATCTATTCGTAGATAACCAGAAAGCGCCTTCCAATCCTTTAGCGCGGCTTTGTTGGCTTGGGTGGTCATTGCTGATACGTGGTCACTGCTTTTCGTCCAAGTTCAGTGAGTTGGGTGCCGCCACAGCTACTGCCTCCCCGGAATTTTTTGAGCAGCGGTCTCGGAAGTTTTCATTCATCGCGTTGGTGAGGCGGCACGCCTTCGTTTAGGACATATGAAACCGGATTGCAGCCTCCCCGAAGGCCATCGGTTTTAGCGACTTGCTCAAGAAGTTGAGCTTTACCGGGACAGAAAGCATCGCCGGTGATTCCAAGCACCCGAATGCGCAAAAGCAAATGTCATGCCAATTTCTGTTTTGGCGCTTTGCTACTCAACGGCGACCATGACGCTAGAAGCTTTAATGACCGCGAATGCGTCGCTTCCTACAGCGAGTCTTAGAGATTCTACCGACGCTTTGGTGATGATGGACACGATTTCTATGCCAGGAGCGACCTCGAGAGTCACCTCGGAGTTAATGGCGCCATCAACGATTCGTATAACGCGGCCCTTCAGGACATTGCGGGCGCTGATCTTCATTTCCGCAGTATCAACCAAAAGCAGGTGCCGGACGCAATGGCGATTGTCGAGTTCCAAGGACAACTCCATCACCAGAAGTCATGTTTTGAAGGAAACGTTTGTCGACGCTTTTGTCCATTATTGGCATTCAAATCGCTTGCCTCGTTATATCAGAGTGAGGATAACGGACTGAGTAAGACGGACGAAACGAACCGTGTGAGGACTGTCTGCCTCTATTGTGGGGTGGGATGCGGAATGTTTCTGCATGTCTCTGGCGGCCGGGCCGTGAAATCGCAGGGAGACCCCGAGCATCCCGCCAACTATGGGAAACTCTGCACAAAGGGCGCAACGTGTGCTCAGACTTTGAACACCTCTGACCGGCTTAGTCAGGCTCTCCTGCGAACTGTGCGAACGGAGCTCGACGCTGGCCGCGAGACTCCCGGCGATCCGCTTCAGCCACGCCGCTACGGTGGCGGCTTCCTCGATGGGATAAAAATAGCTGCACCCATGCATCGCCTTGGGCAGGGTTTGCAGCTTGAGATGGTAGCGCGTGACGACGCCGAAAAGACCGGATCCGGCGCCGCGGGCCGCCCAGAAGTATTCCTGGTTCTCGGTTTTGCTGGCCGTGATCAATTTTCCCTCCGAGGTGACGAGTTCGATCGCTTCGACTCCCTCGCACCCGTGGCCCCGGACGCCTTGATTCCACGACATCCCGCCGCCGAGCAGATAACCGCTCAATTTCACCTGTGGGCAATGCCCGCTGGGATACGCCATGCCGAGGGGGTTGAGAGCTTGTTGCACATCCCGATTGCTGATAATCGGCTGTAGTACGGCCTTGCGAGCCTCTGGATCGATCGAGATGACCTTGTTCAGATTGCTGAGATCGATGAGCATTCCGCCGTTCCTTAAGGTGGGCTGGCACCAACTATGACCGCCGCCGCGAACGACCACCTTGAGCTTATTGGCGCGGGCAAAAAGAATGGCCGCTATGATATCCTGCTCGTCATTCACACGAACGATCACTTGCGGAGCGCGGTCGGGAATCAAGCGGTTCCACAGAGTAGCGTGGAGCAGATCAGTGAAGTTGGTGTCTCCGGCGGCGGCGACCACGCCTGTGCAGGTTTTTTTCAGGGCATCGATATTCATCGGAGTTTCATTTACCAAAGCTTCGGCGCGCCCAGTTCCTAAAAGTACACCGCCGGCTGTCGCAATGGAGCTTGTGACGAAGTGACGCTTGAGACCTCGTTTCATCGCTCATGATTTAATTCCCCTAAGGCACGCCGTCATCACGAGGGATGGCCTCTGGGTGCCGATTTTGGCTGTCGCCGGCGAAGTGTTCCGAAGTCTTTGAAGTTCGTCAAGGGCCGCACGAAAGCCGCCGGATTTATTTCCGGCTTAGCCGGCTGGGATCAAGTAAGGATGGCGGTCCTTCTTGTTCTGCCGGGCTTCGCAAGCCCGGAGGGCGTCTTCCTGTTTGAAATCAGGGTAGCACTTGATGGCTTTCTGCTCCTCCCATGGGAGTTTGAAGTCGATGTATTGGAACTCATCGTCGAAACCAGTCTTGCTGGTGTCCGAAAAAGACGCGTGCCGAAATACACGCAGTCGATGCGCCCAGTAAATTGCGCTCATGCACATCGGGCGGGGAGCGCCGTTCACGTAGAGATCGCAGCCTTTGAGCATCTTCGCCCGTTCAGGAACGGGGTCGGTCGGGTAAACCTTCCGGCCGGGGAATCATCTCGCGAGCTCCGTCATAACTATCCTAGCTAAGAAGAGCCTTGGAATTAAGGCGGAGGCTGGCATCGATGATGGCGGTCACCTCGGCATGGTAAACCGGGATGCCAGTCAAAAGGACCCGGTTCTGTCCTCGGCCGATGATCTTGCCATCCTTGACGATGACGGCACCAAACGGGCCGCCCCATCCTTTTTCGACGGACTCGATGGCCAGCCGGGTCGCCTCGTAGGCAAACTCTTTCTTATATTCGTGGCTTTCAATGTCTACGTTGCTCATGTGTTTGTTTGTGGTTGTGTTGGGTTTCTGCTGACGAACTGGTCTTTTGGCTGCCGCGGGGAAGATGGTCACGGTGCGCGTCCTGCAGGCGTTGGAAGCGGGTGTGGGCACTCGCGTACTCTCGGATGCCAGCAATGATGTGTTTGGTCATTGTTCCTTGGCATTCGTTCAGACGTTTGCCCCTTTATTTATTGCGCAACAGACGCGCTTCCCAAAGCGTTCTGTGACCAGTGAACCATACTCTATTCTCAAATGGCCTGAGAGGTGGTCATCATCCTTTTCTTATCGGCATCTTACCGCTCAGAGCTGCCGCGCTTTATTACGCATGCAGAACGCTGCTACCGTGAATTTTGGGCCTTTCATTCGGTTGTGGCGCTTTCTGACCCCTGGAACCAATCGATTCCCCGTCCTCGCCCCTCCCTTGCATGAAGGGGTCGTTTGACGAAAGGGGAAATAAAGTACGCTAAGTCTCGGGTGGCGTTCTGAATAGCCGGAATGACCTTTCTCGACGCGTTTGTTCTGCCACCACGAGTAATCGCCGGTCAGGTTGATGTGGTTCCAATGGACGGGCGCCACATGCTCGCTGCATTTGATTTTCGCTTCACATGGGACTCTTGGGGGTTTTTGCATAACGCCCCGAAAATGTTCAATTTGGCTTTGAGGCACATCCTCGACAGCTCTGCGCTTTGGCGATAGCTTCGTTACCTTAAGGCCAGTATCAGGAGATCGAGTATGAGCATAGACGCACCCGATTGGTCGACGATTCCGGCACCGCAGGATGATGGTGCTGCCGGCATCTGGCTGGCGCGAAACTGCCGCTCATTCTGCTGGTAGCAACGGATGGATCTACGGTCGATCTTTTAAACCTGCGCGGCCGCACGGTTGTTTACGCTTATCCCCGCACTGGTGGCCCCGGTATCCAGTATGAGCCGGTCGAATCGCAAATCGTGGCGGACGATTCTTGCAGTGAGGCGATAAGGGCGCACCAGAGTTGCATCGAAATGCAAGAGCGGGTATTTCATCGAGAATGGTACCTCCAAGATCAGGAGTATTGATCGCAATGAAGTAGGGCGGACACAGACTTATGGCGTTCCAGCCAAAAAGAGAGAACGGTGACATCCACCGACGTCAACGCAAGGCTGACAGCCAGCCAGGGAATGCCCTTCAAGGCCATGCCACACTCCAGCATCGCCCCCGAATAATGCGCCGAGGCCGTTGCCGAGATTGAATGCGTCAATGTTCAGGGTGGAGGCGAGATTCGGCCCGTTTGTGAGCCCCGTAGATCAGCGCGTTTGCAACAGCGGGGTATACGGGGGCAGCTACGATAAGACTCATAAGATCGTCCGCTCACCAGCTTACCAGGGTCTCTACGAGAAAGCCGTTCGTAAGAAATCTCTCACGAGACTCACTACACGCGGCAATGCGTAGATGTGCAAGAAGTGGCCGGATTCGGCGATTTGTTCGTAACGCAGGTGAGTCAGCAAACAAGATGCCTTCACAAGGTTGAAGCGCGGTTTCGCTGCTCCAATATAAAGGACAGGAGCGGTCACCTCGGAAAGAATGCGCGCCGGATCGAGAGCGCCGACCTGTTCCGGTAGAAAGCGCAAGACGGAATCCGGCGCGGCACACATGGTGCGGATAATTTCTTCACAACGCTCATTGCGCTCGGATGGCAGAAAAAAAGCTTCTCGCAAGGCCCCGGCTAACCGCACACGGAAATCAGTCTCATCGAGCCGTCTACGAATGATCGCGTGCCCGTCCAGCGCCTGATCCGTGGCGGGCAAGGGGCCATCAAGGTTTATGACCGCTCTCGGTCGTAGTCGTGCTGCGGTCAGAAGCGCAAGGATTCCACCCATGCTATGTCCAAGCAGGATAGGATTCTGGAGTCCGCGGTTCTCGACAAAATCGGCGATCCAGCCGGAGTAGGTCCCAAAGCTCGGCGTGAAAGATTCCAGTGGGGTCGCGCCGTGCCCGGGAAGGTCCGGCCGGAAGACGCGAAAATCTGGATCGAGGGCGCGGGCTAGTCCGGCAAATTGCCCACCATGGCATCCCCAGCCGTGGATGCAAATCAGCGCGATTGCGCCCGTTCCGGAAACCTCGCAGTGCATGGATTGCATTATGGAATGATTGAGTTGAAATCGCCACTACTGAGGACAGTCGAACGACCCTATAAGGAGGATAATCCAGGGGACTATTGGGCCACAGTTCAAGAAACAGAATATTACGGAGGTTTAAATGGTCAGCGTCGAGGGGCGGGCAATCTGGAAGCACCGAAAAACCGAGAATTTTGACGTCGTCCGCTCCACTCGGCGGCAAACATGTAACGCGTTGCCACAGGCACACCCTGAAGTCGCTACGCGGTCAACGGACAAAGAGTGAGCGCCCCTAATACGGGATTTGCTAAAGGTGCGTCCGCGATTTTTTGTGGCACGCATCGTCCAGAGTGTCTGCGGGATGCGACAAGCGCGCATTTTATTTTGGCCCTGGCATTTTCGCCTCAGGGATGTGAGGGGGTCCTTCAAGTCGCCGCAATTGCCCAATTCGCACGTCCACGTGGGAGATATGTTCATCCAACACCGCATTGACCGAACCGCAATCGCGGTCGGACTTATCCATAAGGATAAGCAAGGTATGAACCTCCTCTGGAGACATATCGAAGCGCACGACAATTAAGTACGAACAGGAGCCGTCGCAGGTGTTCGACCCGTAGAGACGGTAGTCATTCACGCCGGGCGACGCTTTGGGTAAAAGGCCCCCTTTTCGTAATAGCAGATGTTTCAACGGACACTGTGCCGTCGCCGCGAGTTCTCCAATCCTCATAGCTTCCGTTTTCTGTTTTCAGCTATTGGCCCTGTAACTGCTTCAGGGTGTTGCGAAGAAATTATATCAGGTCTTGCTCTGGCCAACATTACTGTCAAAGAACTCGGACGCCTGTCATTCCGGTCGAAGCCCGCGAGGCAATCTTTCGCATCAACTGGATGGATTGATCCGGCAAAGTCGCTGGTATCGAGCGCGCACTGAAGCCCGTGGGTGGTGTTGCTGGGGAGCTCAAAGGGTAGCTTTTCTCCGCGGTGCTTTCGGAAGTTCTCATTGCACGCTGGGCTTCCCACATCTTGGAAAGATTCTGCGATGACCCCAGATGGCCAAAAAGCTACTTTCGATTGCTACGGGTTGGGCGTTCGCCCAGCACATGCTTATTGGCTATCGCTGCTTCCCTTGTGTAGCCCCAACAGGGTAAAAGGTCGGCTGGTTGCATATTGGCGGAGGGGTCTAGGAGAGGCAGGCTCAGAGTGCAATAATAATCATTATTGTTCCCAAAGTCGAACTACAGAGAAAAGAAGTAATATTATTGTGCGCTGCGGTGTTTCGAATTTAACCAGGGTGTTTTGAGTCATGGGACGACCACTGACACGCTCGTAAAGTGCCTGGCATTGCGGGTGATAAGCCCTTGAAAACGTTGAGCGAACGCCTCGATTAGCACGTCGGCGACTGGCCGCTTACTTGCGAGACCGGAGCGCTTCTTCTCTACGTGATCGGCCCAAAGGCGATGAGCATTCCGAGTGTCTTGGCGGCTCCAAGGCTCTAGCCATTGCACCCCTACCCTCTGGAAAAACTCCTCCTGCAGAGTAAAATCACCGGTAAACTCGGGCGCCAGCTCAATGTAGGTAATTGGACAGAGGACCAAGCCCTCTGGCAGATGTCGGACCAGGCACTTGGCGGCAGGGAGCCCAAACTGCGGATCGTTCTGACGAATATCGACCAATACAGATGTATCAACGACCCAAGCCACCTATTCCTCCTCGCCTTCCCGCAGTTCCGCAAGCACCTCGTCAGAGCGGCGCTGGGGAAGACCGTGCTCCTTGGCGAAATTCAAAGCTCCCATCGGATCGGGTTTAATGACCGCCCGCGGTTGGATCAGGATCCGACACTCCGTGGCGGAGACTTTCTCCCAAAGAATGGTTTGACCTGGGCTCAGATGCATGTCGCGCCGCAGTTCGGCAGGAATGGACACTTGCCCGCGTTCGGTAATGGTCGTTTTCACATGACACTTGTATCATGTGATCAGCTGGCACACAATTACAGAAATATCGTTTAAATGTTGGGCCTACTTGACCGGCAGTACGCAAGAACCAAACCGATCGCGCGTGAAGGGGAGGAAAGTGCCGTGAGGGAGGACTCGCTATGCGCAGGTTGGGGTTCCGCTCCCGAAGCGGAAAATCGTATGTTGGGGGGGTTTTGCATAACTCATCCAGGATTTGCGGCGCACCTGTCGGGACAACGACACGACCCTTGCTTTCCTTTGACTGCTTGCCATAAGGTCCGGCAACGACATTCGTTCGGCTCGGCTTCGCTCCTTCCCCCGTGGGCCACCAAGGCTCGGGCGAAGTCTTCCAGAGCCCGAGCGCAACTGGCCTTCAACGATCAAGAGAAGTTCATGAGTTTGCGCGTCGGGCACATTAGTCACGTAACGATGGCCTCGCCGGGCACTGGTCTCGTCAACCGAGATCGCTCGCACCATCGCCCACGAGTTTCTTGACCTGGGCCGCTTCAACGTAATGGGCCGCCACACGCCAGAGCCGAGTGTCGTGCTCCCCGAGAGTGTCAGCCACCGCCGCCATCGCCATTTGATGACCTTCGGTCACCTACGGGCTGCCTGCGGCAGTCTATCTCCGCTTCGCTCCGGTTCCCGGCACAAGAGCATCGCCAGTTGCCTCAAAAAGAAGGGAGAAACCGCTGCCGTCCCGGGCCCAGGGGTACCGCCACGCTCAAGACTCGTCTTCCGGGCAATTGTTGCGCGGCACCCGCGCTTCCAAGAGGCACTCGTACTGGAAGAAGTTCAGATGCCTCCATCGCTTGATGCTGGTGTCATGCGTCGGACAAAGCTTGAGTTATCTCGGGGGATGCTTGTGAGTCCGTACCCTGAGCCTCGGCGAGGGGCGTATGGTGATCGATTTCAAAAACCTGATTGTTGGAAGGCATCAAACTAAAGTTGTATTTTTGTGGAACCCTAAAAACGGTGTATCCATGCTTGGGGCGTATCGAGGTATCGAAGACGGAATCAAAGCAATCCTCGCCGGAGAAATAACGCCCGCACAGCGTGTTATTCTCGAAGAGTTCCGGTCAATCGCCGGCAAGAGCAATTGGGACTTCACGACTCTCCAGCAATCGCTCGTATCGCCTAATCGAGAGCTCACAATTGGCAGTTATTACGGGTGACTTGATAAGGTCGGAGAAGCTACGCTAATCGGCCGATCCAATCCCATAACGGCTTCAGATACTCGTCGTCTAGCGCCAATAGCCGAACGTCTTTTTCGAGCTCGACGGCGTGGCGCAGGTGAACTTTTGCTTCCTCAAATCTGCCGGTGACGCTCGCATAGCAGGCAAGGTTGAATGCGATCCCGGCAACCATTCTGCTGCCATCGCAAACGCTACACTCGAAGGCTTCGGCGTCCGCGACACCATCGATCCGTCTGATCGGATACGCGAGATTGATCCACCAAACCTGGTTTTGAGGATTAACCTTCACAAGGTGGCTGGCAACCGCCGCGGCCATGTCCCATTTCTTGGCCGCCATGTAGAGAACAACGCGTGTGCCAAGAACCTCATTTCGGGTCTTATCCTCTGGCGCGATCTCTTCAAGGACCATCGCGGCATCGTCGAGCATTCCCAGCTCCACGTAAGCACTGGAACGACAATCCTCCTTAACCGCGTGGGAAAAAGGATTTGCGGGAGATCCAGAAACTGCTCCGCCACAAGGATATCCGCACCACGGTGCGCTACACCCACGTTGGCTATGAGCAAACCCGGCAGACGGCCGAAGCTCTGAGTCGCGCTTTGGAGTGAAGGCGAGGGGAATTTCCTTCGCAAGATTGCGTTGCCGGCTGCAGCGTGCGCGCGGAAATGTTCGGCCTAATCGCAGCGTGCTTGTGTTACCCCTTCTTGGATCTTGACGATGTCCGCATTCTGCCAAGGGGAAGCCCTACGTGATCTTCACGATGACGATCGGAGTCAAGCAGGGCTCGGCAAGGCAGGAATTCGGTTAAATGGGATTAGCGAAGACCGCCGCTCGCCAGAATTTGCTCGCCGGTAAGCCATGCGGAGTCGTCCGAAGCAAGGAATACCGCGATAGAGGCGATATCACCAGCCTGGCCGACGCGTCCAAGCGGGGTTTGGGCGATCGTTCCCGTTTCAAAGTCGGAACCGATGACGCCGGCACTGTGCGTTCCTTCGGTCTCGACCATGCCTGGATTCAGCGCGTTGACACGGATCTTTTTCGGGCCGAGTTCACGAGAGAGCACACCGGTGATGGCGTCGACTGCGCCCTTTGTGCCACTGTAAACCGAACTACCTGGAGGTGTTATGCGGCTAGCGACCGAACCAATATTGATAATGCTGCCCCCCTCGCCGAGGTGCTTCACTGCGGCCTGCGTGATGAGAATGAGGCCGAGCACGTTAATGTTGAACATCCTGTGGAACTGCTCTTCGGTCACCGCTTCGATCGGCACGAACTCGTAGACCCCCGAATTGTTGACGAGGATGTCCAGACGACCAAAGCTCTTGATGGCGGCGTCGATGATACCTTGGGCCTCCGCGGCCTTGGAGACATCGCCATGCACGGCAACCGCTTTGCCGCCGGCGTCCGAGATGGCAGCGACAAGGGCGTCCGCGCCTGCTTTGCTTGAAGCGTAGTTGACAACGACGGAGGCGCCTTCTGCGGCGAGTGACTTGGCGATGGCGGCTCCGATGCCCTTGGAGGCTCCTGTTACGACTGCTACCCTACCTGTAAGTTTGCTCATGTGTAGTATTCTTGTTGGTGTTGAATTGAGATGGGATTTGTAACGGTTCAATAGTTCTGAACTTAAGAATCATTGAACTATTGTCAAGTGATGGTATCATAGAAATTAATGAGACCTTTGTTTCACCCCTCGGTCGAAGATGTGACGGTCGAGGCCATCCTCCACGCCCTCTCGGATCCCGTGCGTGTGGCCATTTTTGCGCAAATAGACGGTTCGAAATGCTCTCAGAATTGTTCGAATTTTCTGAATATGAGTGAGAAGACCATTCCTAAATCAACGCTCTCTCAGCATTTTAAAGCGCTCAGAGATGCGGGGTTAATTCGTGGAGAGCGGCGAGGCATCGAGATGCACAATACGTCTCGATGCGCGGAAATCGACAAGCGCTTTCCAGGACTGATTGCGGCGATCGTAAAGGCTCACAGCGTTCAGTCGGAAAAGAAACTGCGGGCTGATAAAGCGAGAAAGCGAACTTCCGCTTCCCGGAGGGCGTCGAAATAGCGAGCGTAAGCACCATGCCACCCTCTATGGGGCAATATCTCAAGCCCCTGAAATCAAATATCATGTCGAACGGCAGACAACGAGTGACAGAGTGCCTCGCAAGCTTGACGTCGAAGGCACTGAAGCCAGTTACCTGCCTGCCCGAACGAAGACTCATCCGCAGTTTGCACATGAAGACCTGGAGCGCGACGGACATCCTGTCACAGGAAGGGCGCGTAGCCGTGGTGGCGGGCGCGAACAATGCGCTCCGCAAACGGGCGCACTGACCGGAGGCTTGCATTGCTGAAATGGCATTCCCGGGATAGGTCTGCATGATATTTCTCGAACCAATCATCATCGGCGGGTTCGACTTCCCGTCATTCGCTACCTGGCTTTATACTGTTTCTCGTAGCTGTAGACGTCTCTATTCCCAGATCCCGCGGATCGATTTCTGGATGTCGGCGATGCGAACAGAGGCTGTCATCTTGGGTTGGGCAGCGCCCTGAGTTCGGTGCTCGAGCTGGAAAAAAGACTTCAGTTCGCGAGGGATGAAGCGGGTTAATTGCGAATATATGTGGGCGTCGCCCCGCCGGCCTTTCACGTAATAGCGCAGGGGATGCAACACGTAGAGGTGCCGTCTGGCCCGAGTGCACGCGACGTAAAGTAACCGGCGCTCCTCCTCAATCTGATCAGCGTCGCCGGTCGCCAGGTCGCTGGGAAGGATTCCGTCGGAGACGTGGATCACGTACACTACATCCCATTCGCATCCTTTGGCCGAATGGATGGTGCTTACGCTGAGCCAGTCGTCATCCTTCGAGGGCGGTCCTGCTAGATCGCCAGTGGCTTGTGGCGGATCCAGCGTGAGTTCGCTCAGAAAGGCCTGCCGGCTGGAATAGGCGGAGGAGATTTGCTCGAGTTGCTCCAGATCGCGCTTTCGAGCATCCGCATTCTCGTAAAACTGCTCAATAAGAGGATCGTAAAAGGACCGGATCCGTTCGATATCCGACGCTACGTTTTCGGTGGTGTTCTTCCTGGAAAGAGACCGGATCAGATCCGCCACTTTCGTCAGCTCGGCTTCCACGGGGGCTGGAGCAGAGACCCATTTCAATGCCGTGACATCGCCTCCCGACTCAGCAACGGCTTCGCAGGCGCGCTTGGCAAGGGCCGGGCCGATCCCTTCAAGAAGACGTAAAATGCGTGTCCAGGCAAGCTGATCGCGCGGATTCTCCAGCACCCGCAGGAAGGACATCAGATCCTTGATGTGTGCGGCTTCGAGGAATTTCAGGCCGCCATACTTGCGATATGGAATGTTGCGGCGGGTCAACTCTACTTCAAGATGATCCGACCAATACGCGGTGCGCACCAAGATCGCCTGGCGCCGGAGACCAAGGCCGTTCTCATTGTGCTCAAGAACCTTCTCCACCACGAAGTCGGTCTGATCCTCCTCTCGCTCACACGTGATGAGAACCGGCTTGGGGCCATTGCCTTTCACCGAGCGCAGTTCCTTCGCATGGCGCTTAGGGGAGAGGCCAATGATGCGATTGGTGACGTCGAGGATCGGTTGGGTGGAACGATAGTTGGTTTCGAGCCTGACCACCGTCGTTCCGGGAAATTCCGCGGGGAAATCGAGAATGTTGCGCACTTCGGCAGCGCGGAAGCTGTAGATGCTCTGCGCATCGTCCCCCACGACGGTGAGGTTGTGATTGAGCGACCGCATGCGATGGAGAATGGAGGACTGCAGCCGGTTGGTGTCCTGATATTCGTCCACAAGGATGTGATCGAACCGTTCGTTCAAGAGAGTGACGAGCGTCTCGTCGCCAAGCAGATGAAACCAATAGAGGAGGAGATCGTCGTAATCGAGGACATGCCGTTCCTGCTTGGCTTCGGTATACGATTTGAAAAGTAGCCGCAGTTGCTGCTCCCATTCGATGCACCACGGAAAGAACGCCGCCAGCACATGATCGAGGCTATCGGAACTGTTGACGCAACGGGAGTAGATGGACAGACACGTCTGTTTGCGGGGGAACCGTTTCCCTTTTGAGCTCAAGGCGAGATTGTGGCGAGACGCGTCCATCAGATCCTCGGCATCCGACTGATCCATCACGGTAAAATCCGGGTCGAGCCCGATGGCTTCCCCGTAGGTGCGCAGCAATCGATTGGCCACAGAGTGAAAGGTGCCACCCCAGACGGTTCCCAGCGTGCGGCTTTCGGTCTCACCCAAGGCTCTCCTGGCCCGGCGCAACATCTCGTCCGAAGCCCTGCGCGTGAACGTGAGAAGCATGATCCGGCCCGGATCGATCCCCTGCGACATGAGCCAAGCCACCCGCGACGCAAGAGTTTTGGTCTTGCCCGTGCCGGCTCCGGCAATGGTAAGAACTGGGCCCTTGCCCGCGGTGGCAGCGCAAAGTTGTTCGGGGTTCAGATCGTCAATCCGCGATTCGGGCATGTCCCCTTGAGGATACGTGCCGCTACGCCCGACGTCCA
This sequence comes from uncultured Verrucomicrobiae bacterium, assembly GCA_963816855.1. Taxonomy (GTDB): domain Bacteria; phylum Verrucomicrobiota; class Verrucomicrobiia; order Chthoniobacterales; family Terrimicrobiaceae; genus DASTFP01. The sequence goes on from CAWFMA010000003.1 coordinate 298,572, forward strand.
GCCACTGAGGGAAAGGTTGAGGTAAGATGGCGGAAAGAAGACAGGCGGTCGTTAGTTCCGGGATCTTTAGGGCTCCCTGAATCGGTCCCGCAACGTCTGCGTAGCCGCCTGTAACAGAGCCTGATCACTGCCAACCGCCACAAAGCAGGCCCCCTGTTCCAGGTAACGCCGAGCGTCCGCCTCCACTGGGGCCAGGATGCCGACCGAACGCCTATGGCGCTCAGCGCAGGCAAAAATGTCCCCTATCGCTTGCTGCACGTCGGCGTGATTCGGGTTGCCAAGATAACCCAGAGCGGCGGCGAGGTCAGAAGGGCCGATGAAGACGCCGTCAACTCCCTCCACGGCGCAGATTCCATCGAGGTTTTCCATGCCGAGACGGGTCTCGATCTGTACGAGCACGCAAATCTAATCGTTCACGCTGGCGAAGTAGTCGGGCACGGTGCCATAGCGGTTGCTGCGTTGCGCCACCGATACACCTCGGATGCCAGCGGGCGGGTAGCGTGTGGCGGCCACTGCCCGTTGGGCTTCCTGCGCGGATTCCACGAACGGAATTAGGAAGTTGTAGAATCCGGCGTCCAGCAACCGCTTGAGGATGACCGCGTCATTGGCTGGCGGGCGCATCCTTGAGTGCCATGAGTTGCGGGATGAGGGTTAGCACCTCGTTGGGCGAGTGTTCGGCGTCAAACAGCAGCCAGTCGAAGCCGGCAAGGCCAAGGATCTCGGTCGTGATCAGGTTGGCTAGAGAGCACCAGCAGCCAATGAGGCGTTCGCCGGCAAGGACTTTGCGGCGGAATGTGTTGGGAAAAGCTGTGTAAGGCATAAGGAATGGATAGCGGTAAGGATTCTGGAAGATACTAACCAGGACCATCTTTTCCGGGAGGGTATCAGAAAGTTTGTGTGCGGGTGATAACCTGAGAGAGAGGCAAATGACCAAAGAGAAGAAGGAGACAAAGTGCGACGATTTGATCGACGCGCTGTTGGAGGAGCACGGAATCAGCCAGGAGGCGGTGCTTGGAGAAAACGGGCTGATCGCGCAGTTGAAGAAACGGGTTGTGGAGAGAGCCCTTGCTGGGGAATTGACCCATCATCTTGGCTACGCCAAGGGCGAGGCGCCCGAAGAGATCGACAACCATCGCAACGGCTCCAGCAAGAAGACGGTGGTTGGAGAAGACGGAGCGATGGAGATCGAGGTTCCGCGGGATCGCAGCGGAAGCTTTGAGCCCTTATTGATCGCCAAAGGACAGAAGCGCTTTGAAGGCTTCGATGAGAAGATCATCGCGATGTATGCGCGAGGGATGACGGTGCGCGAACCGGAGCGAAGCGGAGATAGACTGCCGTAGGCAGCCCGTCAGGGCGAGCAAAGCGAGTCAAATCGCGGGCTTTGTGCTCGATCACTACAAGGTGGAGGTGAGCGCGGACTTCATCAGCACAGTGACCGATTCGGTGCTGGAAGCGGTGGTCGAGTGGCAGAATCGGCCGCTGGAGCGCAGCTATCCGGTGGTCTATTTCGACGCGCTGCGGGTGAAGATCCGCGATGAGGGGAGTGTGAGAAACAAAGCGGTGTAGTTGGCCTTGGGCATCGCCGCCGACGGGACCAAAGATGTGCTGGGCATTTGGATCGAGCAGAACGAGGGAGCCAAATTCTGGTTAAAGGTCATGAACGAACTGCGCAACCGCGGAGTGGAGGACATTCTGATCGCGGTGGGCGACGGGCTGAAGGGTTTTCCGGAGGCCATCACCACGGTTTTTCCTTTGGCCAGCGTGCAGACCTGCATCGTGCATTTAAGCCGTTATTGCCTGTCTTTTTGCGGCTGGAAGGAGCGCCAGGCGGTGGCGCGCGAACTCAAGGCCATTTACCGGGCCGAAACCGTCGAGACCGCCGCCAAGCGACTCAGCGAGTTTGACGCCGGCCCCTGGGGCAGAAAGTATCCGATGATCGCCGAGAGTTGGCGCCGAAATTGGGAGCAGATTATTCCCTTTTATAGTTATCCGCCGGAGGTGCGAAAAATCATCTACACCACCAACGCGATTGAAAGTTTGCATATGCAACTGCGCAAGGTGCTCAAGAACCGAGGGCACTTCCCGAGCGACGAGGCGGCCACGAAGCTCATCTTTCTGGCCTTGCGCAACATCACCAAATCGTGGAAAAACCCCCCGCTGACCTGGAGGATGGCGGCCAACCAATTCGCCATTCAATTTGGAGAGAGATTTAACAAATGAGGCTGACGCCTTCGGAATGGGGGCTACGCGCCCCCATAACCCCGCGGCTCGGGGGGAACTGCGCGGGCGCTACCGCGCCTTGGCAAATCGGAGCTAAACGAAGAATAATAAACCGGCCCTAAACACAAAACTTCGGATACTTCCCTTTTCCGGACGCGTGCTTGAGATGCCACCAGCTGGTTCAAGAAATTGGTGGATACTCGCATGGATTCGAACGGTAGCGAGATCAGCAACTATCCTCACACGAGAGTGGCCGCCATTCGTTTGCGAGAGGCTAGGAATGTCTTGCCAGGTTTCCAATTAACGATTGCGCTAGTGGATGGCAAACCTTTAGCAGGAGACTTGATATGTCGCTTCCCGACGGACCACGAACACCGCCAACCCTGCAAGTGATTCAGTGGCTCGCTAGACCGCTTTCCTTCATGCGCAACTGTAGGGATCGGTATGGCGACTGCTTCACGACACATTTAGGCGCGAGAATGTCCCCCGCCGTGGTCTTTAGCAATCCTCAAGCTCTGCAGATCATTTTGGCAAATGATGATTCCAAAGAGTTCGATGCCCCTGGTGAGCGAAATGTAATCTTTGAACCACTCCTTGGAGCGCAATCCGTGATTGGTTTGACTGGCGATCGCCATCGCAGGATGCGTCAGCTGATGATGCCTCCGTTTCACGGAGAACGGATGCGTTCTTATGGACACCTTATCGCTGAGATCACCGACGAGGTGATGCGAGGGTGTATTGTGGGCAAGGCCTTCTCGCTGCGGAATCGTATGCAAGCGATTTCAATGCGGGTGATCTTAAAGGCTGTATTTGGTTTAGAGGAGGGATCCCGCTATAACGAGATGGCGAGGATGCTTGGGAGCTTGCTTGATCAAATGAGCAATCGACTGACCGTGAGTGTACTCTATTTCCCAGTCCTACGGCGGAATCTAGGACCGTTGAGTCCATGGGGTAACTTTGTCCGCAGACGGGAGAGAATAGACCGGCTTATTTACGATGAGATTGCGGAGCGGCGAATGCGACCGAAAGCTTCTCGCGACGATATCCTCACCTTGCTAATGTCAGCACGCGACGAGGCGGGCGAAGCCCTGACGGATGTGGAGCTACGCGACGAGTTGATGACGCTGTTGGTGGCCGGCCATGAGACGACGGCCACCGCTCTCACGTGGGCTTTATACTGGATTCACAAATTTCCCAAAGTATACGAGCGGGTATTGGCGGAACTTCAGGGAGTAGCCCTTTCTGATACCAGCGCTCTTTCTCGACTGCCCTATCTGAATGCGGTTTGTTGCGAAACTCTCCGGATTTACCCCGTAGGCATGATCACGTTTCCGCGAGTCACCACTTCGACGGTCGAGGTGATGGGTTACTCGCTTGAACCTGGCACGGTAGTCGTCGGTTCTATTTACCTAACCCACCACCGTGAAGAGATCTATCCTGACCCGGATCATTTCAAGCCGGAGCGCTTCTTGGAACGCCGATTCTCCGCCTTTGAGTATTTCCCATTTGGCGGGGGCGCTCGGCGTTGCATCGGTATGGCGTTCGCGCAATTTGAAATGAAATTAGTGATTAGCCGGATTGTGTCGAACTTTGAACTAGCGCTGGCTGATAAGCGCTCAGTGCGACCAATGCGGCGGGGCTTGACCGCAGGACCGTCTCCCGTTCGGATGGTTGTCAGGGCCCTCCCGCGCGCACTCGAGGCGTAAATCGTTAGGAGCTTGACCGCAATGTGGCCGTGGTGCCACCGCAATGAGTATACACGCCTCGAAAGGCTATGATTGAGCCTGGCAGTCCTAGCGGGCCAAGGCGTTGGCCAGATTACGCAGCACGAAGCCGAGGGGAGGTCCGAGCAATTCCGCCCGGACAATCGGCAGGTAGTCACCGCCAGCCCAGCTTTCTCAATTTCATCTTGGAGATAGTTCAAAAGTTCGCGCGCTGCGGGATAGTGACGTCGTCGCCCTTCATGCAGAGTAGCCGATCGCCCGTGTCGCCTCGATTGTCGTGGAGAAAAACACGGGGCTTTCTACAGTTCGCTGAGAAGTTCTTACATTGTATGCGTAACAAGTCGGTCGGGATCAGTGCCAGCAGGACCGAGATGTCTGATCCCTATTTAGGCGTCTTTCCCCTCGCCGAAAGATTCTCTCATCTCACACTTGACGTTGGAGTCCGCCTCCAGGCAGATTGCCCTCCGAAGGAATGCTAGGAGCCATTCCCGGCCAATAAACGTTCGGATGCCTCCGATCTGGCATGATTCCGAAAATGACAAAATCAATTGGTTTACTAGAGCCGACCTATCTTTCCTCGACGCGCAAGCGCTTGATTTGAATCCGGAGAACCGACTATGACCTACCATGACAAAATTCAGCTTACGCTCATTATCATTGCCCCTCCCGATCAAGCGGAGGAGGGCGACCGCCTCTTTCGGAGCCACGGATTTTGGATGGAGGCTACGCACCACCGCAGCGGGGCGAAAGCTCTCCTGAGCTACAACGTGTCCAAGGGGCCGGAGCTCTCGAACCCGATGGATCTCAACTCTGCCCCGACCGGCAACACGTGTTTCGTCCTGACCGAGATCTATGAAAGCAAAGCTGGTGTTGCCGATCACTTCGAGCAGACCAACGAGAGTTGGGTAGACTTCCCCGCCATGGGCAAGTGGATGGAGAAGTGCAAAGTCACGTTTGTGCCTGCAGCTTCCATCATTAACTCGCTCTGGTGAAGGAGCGGATTCACCGAAGGCCGCCCCACGCGACCTAAGACCAACTGGAGCCGACGCGCACGCGAAATGGGGTATTCGAGTGAATCTCTCTGGAAGCCAGCCAAAATCCCACTGCAACGTTGCGTCCAGGAATAGAGTCTCTTGTGTTTGAGCCAAGCGTCAGCACGTCGTCACGACTGACTACGGCAGCTTCCGGGTCGCCGAGAGCGTGGGCTTCAGGGGCGACTTTCGCCAACGGGAGGATCTGCTGCGGATCGGAGATTGATCACGGGAAGCTATCGCGTCTATTCCCGTCAGCGGCGGGCGAAAACCAGACAGTGCTGCCCCAAATTGGCAATCTGGACTACCGGCGATGTGTCTCTCCTGATTTGTAATCAGCAGGGCCCCGGTTCGAATCCGTATTCTGGATGCTCCTTACAATCAAGAACTTGCGTATATACTTCGAGAGGATAGGAGATTTTGGTCTTGCACTTTCCTTGCACTTTTTAGGCTAACCCTCGTCGTAGAACACCGGTCTAATGGCATAACCCGCGGCTCCAGAGCAAAAGCCAGACGACGATGAAAATTGGTGGCAGAAGGAGTGGCGACGCAAATCCCATATAACGCGTGAGCTTAGACCCTCGGAAAGGAGGAAATCGGACGGCAGCGTCATCGCAAAAGTTCCACGCAAACCGGTGAATGTTAAACATCGCAAGAGCTCCCGCGATGATGCTCAGGTAAATCAGCGCGGCGCTGAGTAAGCCGACCGTCGGCACGGTTCCCAGCAGGTAGTCCTGTAGCGCACCGATTAGGGCATTCTTCGGGCGCTCTGGACCGTTGAGAACAATCGCATAAGCGGTGAATAGAAATGCCTGTGACCCCATCAGCCAGGAAAGCCGCTGAGTGATAAGGTTGTCTTCGTGTTGGAGCTGATCGCGCAGAATATTATAGCACTCGACAGCGGATAGGTGAGAGACCGGCGCGGGTTGTTGCTCGGCGGGCACACTTTCAGATACTAGCTCTGGCTTTGTTAAAGCCAACGCCGAACTGTCTCGCTCCTGCTCGATGACCAAAAAAGAGAATCGCGGGGTAAGAACTTCTGGAGTCAGCATCCGGGCCCGCTCGGGCGGCAGCAGCCCCACCACCTGCGCCCGGCTGCGTGAATAGCACCAGATTGCCGGGTGCCTGCGTACTGAAGCTGCCTATTGTGATGCTGGCTGGAAGGCTGGGCAGGCCATTTTGCCCGGCCGAGCGTGTCGTTGAAGTAAGGAACCTCGTACCGACGTCAACGCTCCACGAAGCCGGGGCGGAGGCGTTTGGCCCGTCAAGATTCGCACGTTTTCCCGCGAACACGCTTTAGGGCTATTTCCCCACCAACTCTGAGATCGGAAGTGCCTTCCCTGAACGCGCCGATACCATCAGATAATCGATAAATGCTATAGTTCTCGTCCAAGCCGGCCGATCGCAACGTATTACACAAGTCAGGCAAGTTATGCGATCAGGACTTCGGGCAGGGTGGAATTCCCACTACTCTGTCAGTCTGGCTCCTCTGAGTTGCCGGTGGGGAAGGTTTTGGCTGCAGAAGCGGTCATACAACGGCGGGGAGCGGGCAAGCCTTTGCGGGGCTGGCGCGGGCAACGCCCGCAATGGGGAGTGCCCACGGTTTGCAATGGCTGTCTCCATCCCCACCTGTACGCGCTGGTGGCCGACGGGCTGTTTGCGCGTTCGGGGGTCTTCCACGTCATGCCCGAGACCGGTCTCAAGCCCTTGGAGGAACTCTTCCGCGCACGGGTGATCAGTTTCTGGTCGAGAAGTCGCTGCTGCCGCCCGAGCCGGCCAGGATGCTGCGAGGCTGGGTTCACTCGGGCTTCAACGTCCACCGCGGACGCCGGGTGCTCTCCCGCGAGCGCGAGGACATGGAACGGCTCGCCCAATATATCATCCGCAACCCCTTTTCGGTCGAAAAGATGCGGGCAAGCGAGCCGGGCCCGGCTTCGGCATCCGGATCGATCCTCTACCGCTCCGGCATGAACATTCTAAGAAGTGGGCGAGTTGATCAAGAAGGTGTGGGAGGCCGACCCGCTGCGGTGCCTGAAGTGTTTAGGGGAAATGCGCATCGTTTCGCTCATCGACCAGGAGGATGTCATCGAGCGCATCCTGCACCATCTCGGGCTCTGGCAAGAGGGGGTGCGCGTGCATTCCGGCACCGACTCGCCGGGCGAAACGACCCTCGATCCGTGGCTCGACGACCCCTTCCCCCACTACGAAACCGAACCGGTCGTGGCGTTCTCCGCCACCTGAAACGTCCGGCAGCGCCCGAGTGCGCCTCTCGCTCCCCTTGTTCAGCGGCCCCCAGCCCTCCGGCGGCAGCTGTGTTTGACTTCCGGCCCACTTTTGTCACTCGGCGCCCGTGGAAACCCAATTTCCTCTCAGTTCGAGATCCGACGCCGACTTGGTCACGCCCATGCTCCTCCACCGGCAACGTGCCGGTCCGCCGGTCATAGTGCCGGGAGAAATCCGACTGCAGTCGCCGGCATAAATGCTGCTCGTCCAACATACAGCAAGCGAACCCCATGGAGCGAGCAGCGCGCATTCACGAGTACGGTCCTGCCGAAGTGCTTCGGATCGAGCCCATCGCGGTCCGGCCACCTGGCCCGGGCGAGGCGCTGATTCGGCATACAGCGATCGGTCTGAACTTCGTCGAGGTCTACTTCCGTCGCGGCTCATTCCGCGTCCCGGAGCTACCTGCGATCCTTGGCAACGAGGGTGCCGGCATCGTCGAGGTCATCGGTCCAGGCGTCAGCACGGTGTCGGTTGGTGATCGGGTGGCGTATGCCGATGGACCGCTCGGCGCTTACGCCACGGCACGGCTCTATCCAGCCGATCGCCTGATTCGCATCCCCGATGCGATCAGCGATGCACAAGCCGCGGCTTCGTTCCTGCGTGGCGTGACGGCTCGCATGCTGTTGAAAGAAGTGGTGCCGCTTCGCCCTGGCGACACAGTCCTCTTTCATGCAGCGGCGGGAGGAGTAGGGCAGCTATTCGCGCAGTGGGCGCGCACCGAAGGAATTCGAGTGATTGGCACCGTGTCGAACCGGGCTAAGGCGGAGGCTGCGCGAGCCGCAGGCTGCATCGAAGTCATCGACTACAGCAAGGAGGACTTCGTCCAGCGTGTTCATGCCATCACTGCAGGCGAAGGTGTGGCAGCAGTCTACGACTCGATTGGTGCAGACACGTTTCTAAAGTCACTGCAGACGCTGCGACCTCGCGGCGCGCTGGTCGCATTCGGTAAGGCATCCGGCGATCCACCGCCGATCGATCCATTCTTGCTGGCGCCGAAGTCACTCTACATCACCTGGCCGATCCGGCCGACCTACACCGAGCGACGTGAGCAGTTGGAGGCTGCAGCGGCAGACCTCTTCGATGCGATACAACGTGGCGTGCTAGATGTCGGCCCCGCTCGCAGCTACAAGCTCGACGACATCGTCACTGCGCACCGCGATCTGGAAAGCCGCTCGATCACCGGCGCTGCTGTCATCTACCCATAGCGACCCGCATCTCGACAATGCTGTCGAACATCTCCGGAGCGCCTCTCCAGTAGAAGATGGCTTGCTTGCCCGTCATACGTTCGGGCAGCAGATCGTAGGGATAGGTGGAATCCGTGCTACAAGCGTCGGCTCGGATTCGACGAAACTCCCATATAGTCTAACTGCTCGGCAGTCAGCATCAGCAAGTCGCGCTCTCGTCGTATCTTCGCGCGGGCAAGAAATGCGAAAGCAGTCGTCATCGCCCGCTGCCACTCGATGTGATGTGTTGCCAACGATTCAATCCACGCATACTCGACCCGTTCGACGACGGCAGGCTCGATTGCTTCGCTCGTGAACGTGGTCACGCCGTCACCCAGTGGTGATTCGACGCAGGCGAACACATCGCCGGGTGCGGTGAAACTCTTGATCGCAGCATCGCCGGATGGCGCCATCGACATGGCACGAGTGTACGCGATGAATGTCCAGGAGCAGATCGAACGAACCCGGCAGGTGATCCATCGCTACTTCAGCGAGGTGTGGAACGAAGGCAGGCTGCAGGTGCTGGACGAACTGCTCACGCCCGATTACATCAATCACAGTCCCAGTACATCGGATCCGGAACGTGGCCCGCGGGGTTTGAAACCGATCGTGGCGGCCATGCGCGTTGGCATCCCCGATCTGCACTACACCATCCTCGATGCTGTATTGGAGCCAGACAAGGCAGCAGTCCACGTGCGTCTGACTGGCACTCACACCGGCGAGTTGTTTGGCATGGCACCGACGAATCGCTCGATCGATGTCCGGCAAATGCGGATCGAATGGCTGCGCGATGGGCGGATCTGCGAGCACTGACGGATTACGCAGGAGCTCGATCTGTTGCGTCAACTCGGCCTCGACGGTGCGGCGGGATCGGGCGATCCGACTCGTGGTTTTGCTCCTCATCCCGGCTATGCAGGTGGCGGTGGTGCGATTCATCAATCCTCCGTTGACGCTGCCGATGTTAATCGATCAGGGCGGCGCGATGTTCTCAAGAGCGCCAAAGCCTGCGCTCCTCTACCGCTGGACCGATTTGCCGCAGATTCCTGAGATGTTCCTGGAGCACCTTTGGATATCGCAAGATGAGCGATTCTTCCAGCACGAGGGCTTTGACTGGAAGGAGATGGAACTCGCCTTGAAAGAAGCGGAGCGGAAAGGGGAAACCGTTCGTGGAGCTTCCACGATCACGAATCAATGTGCCCGGTCGATTTTTCTTTGGCAGGGCCGTTCCTGGATCAGGAAAGGACTGGAATCGGTACTACACGATCTGGATGGAGGCGCTGTTGCCGAAGCGGCGCATCCTGGAACTGTATGCGAACGTGATCGAGATGGGACGCGGGATCTACGGGGTCGAAGCTGCCTCGCAGCATTATTTCGGCGTCAGCTCGCACGGTTTGACGCGGGGGGCAGTCGGCCATGCTGGCGGCAGTCCTGCCGAATCCGAAGGGCTGGGATCCGGCGAAGCCGAGCAGGATATTGCGTTGGCGCCAGCAACGTATTTTGCGCCGTGAACAGAGCGCGAACTTCCCCGAGCAGTTGCTTCGGTGAGGCGCGGGACGCCATGTAATCTAACGTTACCCCAAAATGATTGTTCACCTTGTCGACGGCACCTACGAGCTCTTCCGTCACTTCTACGGCCTGCGCCGGTTCAACAAAGGCGTGGACCGCCCCTACGGCGCCGTCGTCGGCGTGCTGCAGACCGTCCTCCAAATGATCGAGAACGGCGACACGTATCTCGGCGTCGCCACCGACCACGTGATCGAGTCGTTTCGCAATCGGCTTTGGGCGGACTACAAGACCGGCGCCGGCATCGAGCCCGCGCTGCTCGCGCAGTTCCATCCCCTCGAGGAGGCGCTCGCGGCGATGGGCGTTGTCGTCTGGCCGATGATCGAGCTCGAAGCCGATGATGCACTCTCTTCGGCCGCGCACCTCGCGTCCGAGGACGAAGAGGTCCAGAAAGTCGCCATCTGGACGCCCGATAAGGATCTGGCGCAATGCGTGCGAGGTACGCGCGTGGTGCAGATCGACGGCCGGCGCAAAGCCATTCGCGATGCCGCTGGGATACGCGAAAGGTTCGGCGTCGATCCCCCGCTCATTCCGGACCTGCTCGCGCTCGTGGGCGATGCGGCCGACGGCTTTCCCGGCATCCCTGGAATCGGCGCCAAGACGGCCGCCCAGCTTTTGAACCGCTACGGTCGGATCGAAAACTTTCCGCCGAAAGTTCTCGGCAAACAGCGCGATCTCGCGCTGCTCTTCAAGAATCTCGCGACGCTACGCACCGATGCGCCACTCTTCGACACTGCCGCGACACTGCACTGGCGCGGTGCGACATCAGGATTCGCGGCATGGGCGGATCGGATGGAAGCGCCGCGGCTACTCGAGCGTTGCGAAAAGGCTGCGGCCCGATGACGGTGGGCTTCTAGCGCTGGGACCCAACTTCAAGCCGCTAAGCTGCGACGTGACTAGTTGGCGTGACAGGAAAATGCGGGGGCATCATTTCTTCGGATTCTTCATTCATTAATAGGAGATGACCATGCCCTACGTCACCGAAGACAACCTTACCGACGTCGCGTTGGAGCGCTGCAAGGACATCCCCGATCCGCGCCTGCGGCAAATCATGCAGTCGCTGATCAAGCACGTGCATGGCTTCGTGCGCGAGATCGAGCCGACGCAGCAGGAATGGGCGACCGCGATCGATTGGCTCACCCGCACCGGCAAGCTGTGCTCGCAAAAGCGGCAGGAATTCATCCTCGCCTCCGACGTGCTGGGCGTGAGCATGCTGGTCGACGCCATCAACAATCGCCGCCCGAGCGGCGCGACCCCGAGCACGGTCGAAGGGCCGTTCCACGTGCCCAACGCGCCCCCCGATCGCGAACGGCGGCGACATGGCGAAGGGGGCGCCGGGCACTGCGTGCTTCATCACGGGCACGGTTCGCGGCCTCGACGGCGAACCGGTCGCCGGCGCGGTGCTCGATCTCTGGCAGACCGACGGCGAAGGGCTGTACGAGGGCATGCGCGACGCCACCGGCCCGTGGATGCGCGGCTCTACCGCACGCAGGCTGACGGCAGCTACGCCATCCGCACCGTCGCGCCGATCGGCTACACCATCCCGATGAACGGCACAGTGGGCAAGCTGGTTGAGCGCACCAATATTAGCCACATGCGGCCCGCCCACATCCACTTCGCCATCAGCGCGCCCGGCTACCATGGCTGCGTCACCCATCTGTTCGGGCGCGGCGACGAGTTCATCGAGACCGACGTGGTCTACGGCGTGAAGGAGCCGCCGATCGTCGATTTCGTCGAGCGGCCCCCGAGCAAGGCGCCGACCGGCGAGGTGGTCTCTACGCCGTTCTACGAGATCAGGTACGACTTCGTGCTGCAGAAGGCGGCAGCGGCTCTCGCCGCGGCGGAGTAAAAAACGCCCCGGCAGCGCGTATTTCGCCCGCCCCGCTTTTCTCATAGACAACGTTTGACTCGGTCAAACGGTCCCCGGGTGTCCGGTCATCTCGCCTTTACTCGGCGGACGTGTCCTGGTCCATACAAGCTGCAGACCCGGAGTCCTCTCCGCCCACGACAGGGCAGCAGGCAAAGAAACCCAACATCGTCATGCTTATGACCGACGACACTGGCTGGAACGATTTCGGCTGCTATTCGGGAGGAGGCGCGGCCCTCGGCCATCCGACGCCGAACATCGATCGGATCGCCAAGGAAGGCGCCATGTTCCCGAACTGGTACGGTCAGGCCAACTGCACGGCTGGCCGCGCCTCTTTCATCACCGGGCGTATCCCCATCCGCTCGGCGCTCTCAATCGTCTGCCGCACGTGCACCACGGCAGACCGGACCAGTTCAGCGCCTGCTCGGAGAGCCAGTGCAGCTTGTGCTGCGGGCTCACCGTGGTCTCGGTAATGCTCATTTGTGCGAGCGTCATCTGCGACATATTGATGAACGCCTTCACGCCGTGATGCTTCGCCACTGCCGCCGCGTTGACCGTCGCAGCCAGATAGGCATCCGAAACCGACATGCCGAAGTACATCGTCTCGCAGCCGGCAATCACCCTACGCAGCGAGTCGAGATCGAGCAGGTCGCCGACGACGACCTCCGCACCCATGTCGCGCAACGCCTGCGCGCGCTCGTCTTCATTCCGCACCATCGCGCGCACCGTTTTGCCTTGCTTCAACAGCAGTTCGGTGACCGTGCGTCCTACCGCGCCGACTCGGCCCGCCGCGCCGGTGACCAGAATGGAGTTTCCCATGTTTCTCCTCGATGCGTTTTGCTCCTTACGCAAAGGGTTCCAGTTTGGACAAAACGGTTGGGAGAAATTCCGCAACCGTAGGATGAATATGCATTGCGTGCTGTATAATCGTATACGGCGCCTTCGCATACATGACGTCCAGCAAAACGTGAACTACTTCATCGCCTCCGACCCCAAGAATCGCGGCACCAACAATATGTTTTGTTTCGGCATCAACCGAGATTTTGATAAAACCTTGCGTCTCACCTTTCTCAACGGCCCGGCCCACCCGGCTCATCGGAAGTTTCGCCGCGAGGGCAGCGCGCCCAGACTTCCGTATTTCGTCGTCCGTCATGCCGCATCGGCCGAGCGGCGGATCTGTAAACAAAGCATACGTCTGGATTCGGTCTGACACGCGGCGATCGTCTGCGTTGAGGAGATTATCGGCGACGATCTGATGGTCGTTGTATGAAGTATGCGTAAAGGCGCCGCGGCCGTTGCAGTCACCCAGGGCCCAGATGCCTTTTGTCGGCTTGCAGGACTTCATCGTTGACCACGACCGTGCTGGGCGAATCAAATCGGGCGTGGATCGGCATGTCTGAAAACTACCGTCAGCGTCGACCTGCCGCGCGCAGGACACGTAGTGCTAAAAGCTGAAAAATAGACCGCTCAACTATTGAGGTGATTCGTGCCTCGGCTTCACTTTCCCCTGGGAATGAACCCGGGAACGCCGGTCTCCACAACGGCATTGAACCTCATCCGCGACTTGATTCCTTCGTTGATCTCCTGCATGGCGTCTTCAGGAAGGGTGGAGATGTCAAAGTTTTCCTCCAACCGACTGGGGGTCTTTGTGGTGGTCAGGAGCGCCGTCCCGCGTTGGATAGCCCACGCGAGCGCGACTTGGGCCGGAGTTTTGCCGACCCGATTGGCGATAGCGGTGATGACAGGATCCGCCAGCAAGTTGGGCTCGCTACTATGACCCAGCGCGGCGAAAGCTTGCAGCACGATTCCATTCTTTCGGCAATAGTCTAAAAGATCCCATTCCGGGAGATACGGATGGGATTCGACGTGAACGACCGCCGGCTTGATGGTCGCGGCTTCAAAGATCTCCTTCACCCTTTCCAGGCCGATGTCGGATAATCCAATCGCTTTGCACTTGCCCTCGTCCACCAGCTCCTCTACCGCCCCCCATGTATCTAACAGCTTCACCCCTCTGTCATAGATCACATTGCCGTTCGCGTCCCTCGGGTCTTGCACGTCTCCAGGTTGGAAGGCGAAAGGGGTGTGGATGAGATAGAGATCGAGGTAGTCGAGCTGGAGTCTCTTGAGGCTTGCCTCGAAGGCCGGTTTGACGCGCTCAGGACGATGATTGGTGTTCCAGAGTTTCGTGGCGACAAACACATCCTCCCGCTTGATCTTCCCCGCCTTGAACACCTCCTTCATCGCTTCGCCGACCTCTTTCTCAGTCCGATAACGTTCCGCGGTGTCGAGCCCGCGAAATCCTGCCTCCAGCGCGGCCTTGGTCGCATTTTTGGTTGCGATCGGGTCGGGAATCAGCGTTCCAAAACCGAGCGCCGGGATCGCGCCGGACCCGTTGTTGAGGGCTAACTTCGTGTAGCGAAGATTGTCGGATTCTATCATAATCTTGATCCTTCGTTAGTTTTTAGTTGATTGCCGACCCGCGGCTGGCGGGGTCCAACGTTCACCTCGACCTCGATGTTTCCCCGTGTCGGATAGCGGCAAGGATTCTGGTCAAAAATCCCGTAGACACTTATATTCGTGCCAGTGCAAGCTGTAAATGCTGCTCCAAGGCCTCGGGTGTGCGATTGGTTTTGTCGTTGGTCTGATTGGGACAGAATCCCACACAGAGTGCGGACCCGCTATTGGGTACGCACCCGTTCGTCGATAGGCGTTGCGCCTAGCCCCCACCGACCGCGCCCGATGTGCCACGCGCCTTTGTTTCTTCTGACTTCCCGCGGCTACTTGCCGTCGAGGCGTTCCGTCTCCACCCAGCGCACGGCTTGCCGGATCATCTCCGCACTGGTAGTGAATTCCATCATTGGGGTTCAAGGAATAGTTACCAAACATCGCTGGCCATTAACGCCACAAAGCCAGCTTTTCAAGTTTGCACCAGAACCGTATCGATCTAGCGGAGAGCGGCGGAGGTTCGACGGCGCCGCAGTGTTCCGCGAGGCGCCAATATCGATCGGCCTGATGTTGGGACCTGGCCTTCTTCTTCTTGGGCTCGTCGATGATCTGAGTGAGGAGCATCGAGCGAAAGTTTCCACCAAAGCCCACCCTGCGGGGAATGCCTGCGAGCCATGCCTCTGCCACGCTACGAAGCGAGTTCGGAAAGACTATCGCTGCCTCGAAACGCCCGCGTATCTTCTTTGCGATTGCAAAAGAGTGAATCATCCGGCGCGAAGGGGACGAGCTCATCGACTTCAGGAATCGACCTCCCGAAAGCTTCCGGGCTGGCTGGAGTAAGGACGGCAAGCCGGGCGTCTAGGCGACCGCGCTTGAACGCACGCCCTGTGCGCAAGGTCGACATTATACCATCTCAACGATTTGCGCGAGACATGGTTGCCTGTTTACGGGCAATCCAAGGCCAGCGAACAAAACCCGCGCAACCGTGACGGTGAAAGAATAATGCACACGCTCTCGTTGTTTCTCTTTAATTTCCTATCGGAGACGCGAGGTATGTTGACGAGCTTTGAGTCTCCTCCGCGTCGAGGTTGGTTTCGCTTCATTGATCATTAGGCAGTTTGCGAACACTCACCGTTTCCACGCGCAACCCGCTCGACGTTTTGCGCAATCGGAGCTTTTCGCTGAGCGTGAAAAGAGTTTCCCATTCGTGGTCCTCATCAGGCCACGAGACGACCTCGGGCTTGATCACGATACCGCCGTCATTATTCACTTGATCGATCTCTACCCATACCCCTGCCGGCTCGCTCTTTTTGACAAGGTCGGAAGTTGCTTTGTCGATTTGTTTTCCAAGATTGACAACGCCCATAAGGTTTGGACCGGGCGCGACCGCTCCGGCGACGCAGTCGATGCAAATCTTTTGCTCCCACTCTTGCACAAACTTTGTCGAATCGGGCGACCATTTCACCTCGCATGAGATGCGGCCAGGGCGCGGCCCCGGATCGGTGCTGAAATATTGGCAGCCGGTCTCGCCCAGAATTTTTTGCTGCGCAAGATCGACAACGTAATTTCGCAGGTCATCTTCGCCGCTGGCGGTGTAAGTCTTCTCGGATTCTTCTTTCCGTTCTTCGTTTTCAACAAAGTCATCCCAATTGATTTTCGCTCGCGCGAATCCAAGCGCGATCGCATAACGGCCATCCGGCGAAACCGTGCGGTGAATGACGCGAAACTTGTCTGAATCACCTTTGACGTTTTTGAACGGATCAGAGACAGGTGCACCAGCCTTATTCAGCGCGGCGGCGGTCTGTTCCGGTCGGGAAAAAGTTTCGTCGGTTTCTTCGCGTTCCTCTTCTGTATAAACATCGTGCGGCTTGGGAAGATCGACAACCACGTTTGGAACGCCTTCCGTATCGGTCGATTCCCCCGCTTTAAAACGAGCGCTCTTGGTCAGCTTCCGAATCAGGTCGCCATCATTGTTGAAATAATCTCGCGACTCATCCACCTGCATGCCGCCGTCGGGCAACCGCAATTCTTTGCGCGTCAGCATAAACATTTCGCGATAAAAGAAGTCGCCGCAATATTCCGTTAACTCGCGTCCGGATGGATCGGTGCGTTCGATCGAGACCTTGATTAAATCGCGGGCGCCATTGAACCATGCTTGGTCGATGGTGGTCGCGCCATTCGCTTCTGTTTTTCTGAGATAATGCACTGAGCGATCGAGCTGCGCTTCGATCTGCCCGCACCGCTGCGCGGTTTTCTTAACCTGCGCCTCGGACGACGAGTCCTCGGCCAGGCCGGTAGCTAATGGAGTGCCGAGAGTCGCCAAAAATGCGACCGCGAGCGTGATCTTCATTTCGTATGCGCTTTTCGGCATTGTAAGTCGATCATTGTAGTGGTGCGTCCGGTGGTGGCAGTCGTAGCCGAGAGTCTAATAGTGTTGATAACGGCGAGTGATCACGACAGTGAACTCATTCGCCCGGAAAAAGAAGTTTCGCCGACTTGGGAAAGTGCTGCCGAAAATATTCTCCGGTGTCGAAGGGATAGACAATTCCTAGCTCCCATCCGATAATCAGGTCCTTGCGAAATTCTCTCGGTTGTTCGCGCAAGAACCTCGCGAACGCGTCGTCGCCGATGAGATGGATCACGACCGACGTCACACCAATGTGTTCCTCCTCCGCAGCGCCGTCCCCACCGAAGCCAAAGAACGTTTTAAGCGCTTTCTTGTCGCCGCGCGCCGCTGCCTGGGTGACTTCGTAGTAATTAATTCCCTGTTTACTCGCTTGTTGGTCGATTTCGTCGCCCTTTTCTGGTTTCCCCGGTAAATCGTCTTTGGTGAAATAAAGCTTGATCCGGCTGTAATGCATCCAGCCGGTCACACCCGAACTGAGCTTCACTTCGCACCAGGTTTCATTCTCCTTTCGTTGAAACGAGAACGGTTCGCCGGCTTTCACTTTGGTCACCACAGGCGCGTCCGGTTGCGGTTCCTTGCGCAAATTAACGTAGCCGTCCGGATCGTCGATGACGCCGCGATACTTCGTAACCTCCGCGAAACCCTGATACTCACGAGGCACGGTTTCATTCTGCTCTGCCGCCCTCGATGCGAGCGGACAGAGAGTGCAAAGAACGATAATCGGCCAGAGGTTTTTCGGGTTCATCAGCAATCGGCAGTCAGATGGACAGGCAGACAATGGACTTCAAAACGGAAGCCGGAAGTGTTCCTCAATTCCCTCCTTGCTTCCTCAGCGGCGGAAGCCCTTCCACGATAACCAAGTCGCCTTTCATGACCCCGTTCAGCGTGCTGCCCCTTTTCCGGAATCAAAGAGATTCGATCGGAATTGATTTTGTACCAGCCTTTCATTTCCAGAGCCCCCGTTTTGTCGTCAAACATCGTAAACATTCCGTCGGGCTTGAATTCGAAATACGTCCTGCCGGCAGACATAACGACCTGAGAGGTGCTTGCTGCACGCGGCTAGAGCTAGATCCAAGCCGAGAACGACACTCAAGAAAATAATTGACCGGGGTTTTAGAATCATTTTGGCTCCGTTCCCATTGCTGGCGTCTTTCAAAAAGAGGCCGGCCGATCGGCCGATGCGATCCAAATGAACGGCCATCTCGGAAGCAATGATTTGTGATCGCTGGCCGTGAACGGGGGCATTACATCCTGCTCTCCAAGTTTTCAGAGGAGGGACAGGGACGTATCAAGCTTGGAGCCGGTCTGATCACCTCGATTTCGATCGGCATCGTCAGTTGCTTGGGAACGTTGGGAGGCTTCGTTCCGCCACTGCTGCTGGGCTGGACGGAGAAGTTACCTTGACAGCCCCGCCTGGGCTTACACAGGCATGGCTCTCTTCGGGTTTTACCACCGACACAGTTCCCCGAGTCACTGCTAAGTGCCGAAATCGGAAAATCCACGCGGCGACGTCACAGCGAAGGCACGTTCAACTTGCGGCCAGAGGGAGAGCTTTTGAGATGAAGCAGAAGTTCAGCACTCCCGGGGCCAGAACGCTAATACAGATGCCTGGTCTGCCCATCAGCCGCCCATAGGTCTCGGCGATGAATGCTTTCGGTTCCCGGCACGGCGACACTGAAATACGCTCATTTTCCGGCAATTTCGTCAAATAATCGGATCGCCTAATCATTGAAGTTTTTCGATCAGAATGAATCAAAACCATTGTCATCGACTCCAGCAACGCCGGAAATCCCGAACTGAGCTCAAGCCCGAACAACGCATCAACCTGCCACAGCCGGGATAATTGTCCAACGCCACGCTGGTTCTCTATCTGGGACAATGTCGGGCATCTGCGTTTTCCAGTCAAACGGCTAACACTGCGATCGCTGCCCAGCGAACTGTGTTGTCGACCGCACAAGAAAGCCCGCCATTCGAACCTCGCAAGAACAAAAGCTCAACTCGTCGAATCGGCGCAACTCACAAACGAGATTGCGATTCGTTTCTTCAGAACAACCCCTCCCACAGACGGAATCCTTTGAAAGAAATCGCCGCCAATGCGAGCGTTCGAGTCAGGAGAGACGGGTATTATCGGGCGTAGCGCGTTGCGGGTCGACAGGCCTGATTTCGTAGAACAGGCCGCAGTCCAGACAAGGATTTCCGCTGGCGATGGCGGCGGCTTCGTCGAGGTCGTCAGCCAGAACGAACCAGTAGCCGCCGATCACTTCCTTGGATTCTCCAAAAGGGCCGTCTGTTATCACATTTTTCCGCATGATTGTTTTACCGTCATATCCAAGTCTTTGTCCGTATTTCATTCTTCCCTCGTCGACCAATCGATCGAGCCAGACGTAAAACCGGTCGATCGCGTTCTGTATTTCATCCCGTGAGAGGGTGCCGTCCCATTGTCCCCGGGACACTACCAGGAATTCGGCTGGAGGAGGTCGTTCGCTCATATTTGTTTTCAACGTTTGCAGATCACTACACCCTCGAAGAGCAGAATGACGATGGCAAGAAGCTATCCCGCGACGTAGGGACTCAAACGCCAAGAGCCTGCTTCTTCGTTCCGGCGATTGGGCGAAATTCAGGGGAATCCCCGAAGGAGACGGCAAACGAGTTGATACGCCCTGATACCGGTTCCTTTGCCAAGGAGACCACTAAGAACCTGTGAGAAAATTACAAAGTGCCGCGTCGCTACTGGATTTTTGGCTTGGCCAAGGCGTGAGGGCGGCGGCAATACCCGCAGCGGTGTTGCCGATGCTTTGCATCGCCCTGCGGGCCTTCGGCAGGCTGTCTCCCTTCGCTCGGCTGTCCCGCCCGAGCAACGCAGGCCAAGCCAAAAAGACACGCAACCCTATGGGCGAGAGCAAGAAAGGCCATCTGGCCGCGTTGCCCGCTCGGTTAAAGTCCGCTGGCGGGGATGCTCCCTCGCGTGCGCCTTGCCATACGGCCTTTCTTACTCTCGCGCGGCGCTTTCTAATTTTTTCACAGGTTCTAAGGTCAGCAATCGTCTCGCAAGCTTTCAGAGATTACTCCAAAGTTTTGCCATCGGACATGTTGTTGCATTGGCGCACCTTGCTGGATGGGCCGGCGATGCTTTCCTATCGGTCACCGCTTGGCCGACCGTCATCGCCGGTCGGGAAAGCCTCGCGAAAAAGCCTGACGCACCCTTCCCGTGGGTGTACGAACCATGCCAAGATCGTGATGGAAATCCCGGGACTGGACCCATCTCTCAAATAGGCGCGAGAGAGGCGACCTGTTTGCGGCCATGGAGCAATTCAGCCCTGTTGATGGCATTAATGTATGCCCGGGCGCTCGCTTCAATGACATCTGTGCTGGCACCTTTTCCAGTAATCAGTTCGCCGTTTCCGAAATCAACCTTTAGGGTCACCTCGCCCAGCGAGTCCCTCCCCTGTGTCACGGCCTCGACATTGTATTCGACCAGATGTCCCCGGCGTTTTGCGATGCGATCGACTGCCTGCATCGCGGCGTCCACCGCGCCATTGCCAGGACTCGAATCCTGCAGCGTCTCCGAGCCGCGTTTCAGTTTTACCGTGGCAGTGGGAACCGTGGTCGAACCACTTGTGACGTGGATGTAATCCAAGGTGTAGGTTTCGCTTCCCAGCGACATGGAGTCTTCCACCAAGGCGGACAGATCGTCGTCATAAACGAACTTCTTCTTGTCTCCGACGTCCTTAAAGCGCTCGAAGACGCTGGCGATCTCGGCAGTTGTCAACTTGAAGCCCAGGTGTTCGAGCCGCACTACCATCGCATGGCGCCCGCTGTGCTTCGTCAAAGGCAGTTCGGTGCCGCCCCATCCAACCTCTTCGGGATCCATGATCTCGTAGGTTTCACGCTTCTTCAGGATACCGTCCTGGTGAATGCCGGAGCTGTGAGCGAAGGCGTTTTCGCCGACGATCGCTTTGCTCCGGGCGACATGCAAACCGCTCATTCGGCTGATGATGCGAGAGGTCTTCAAAATCTCGCGAGTGGTGATGTCGGTCCGCAAGCCCGCAAAGTATTCGCTGCGGGTTTTGATGGCCATCACCACCTCTTCGAGGGCGCAATTGCCCGCGCGTTCACCAATGCCGTTGAACGTGCCCTCCACCTGACGGGCTCCAGCCTTCACCGCCGCCAGCGAGTTGGCGACCGCCAAGCCCAAATCATCGTGGCAATGCACACTGATCACGGCCTCGTCGATGTTTTTCACGTTTGCGCGGAGATAGGTGATCAGGGCGCCGTACTGTTCCGGGACGGCGTAGCCGACGGTATCCGGAATATTTACCGTGGTGGCTCCGGAATCTATGGCCGCTTGCACAACCTTGGCCAGGAACTCGGGCTCGGTGCGGGACGCATCCTCGGGCGAGAACTCCACATCCTGCACCAGCGTCTTGGCCTGCTTCACCGCCTCGCTCGCCAGCCTCACGATTTCTTCCTCCGCCTTTTTCAACTTGAATTCACGGTGAATTGCGGAAGTTGCCAGAAAAACATGGATGCGCGCCCGCTCGCCGGCGGGCCTCAGGGCAGCGCCCGCCGCGTCGATATCTTTTTTAACGCACCTGGCTAGGCCGCAGATGATCGGGCCCTTGATTTCCTCGGCGATGTTTTGCACCGCTTCGAAGTCGCCCGCGCTTATCACCGGGAAGCCCGCTTCGATGACGTCGACGTTGAGCCGCGCCAACTGGCGGGCGATTTCCATTTTTTCCCGCAGGTTCATGCTGGCGCCGGGACATTGCTCTCCGTCGCGCAGCGTCGTATCGAAAATAATTACTTTGTCAGACATGGGATGAATAAATTGTCCGGCGAGGGAAATGAAAGCAATCGGGTCGCGGCACTCCCCGCGCTCGCCGGAACGCAGCCTATGCCGTTAGGAAAGGAGAGTAAGTCGGCTCGGGAGCAACCCGAGTCGAGGAGCAAGCTTCGCAAGAATACTCGCCGTAGGAAACATTACGTGCATCGTAGCATCGCTTGAGCCGCTGGCAAGACATAAAATAGAGGCTCTAACCTGATATTATTCTTGCACCCGTCAATGATCGCCGGAATGGGTCTAGATGTGCACGACACGGAAGAAGACTTGGGGGAAGGGGGATTGTCTCTTGGCGGCCTGAAAGAAAGACCCCTCCAAATGAGCCGTCCACGCATTGGCGTTCGCCGCCTTCCTTTGACGCTGCGGCCGGATCCCTGCCGGGTTTTGGTGCGTCCTTTCCTTCCGACGATGACCGGGCCAACCGCGATTAATCCACTCGACGCTCCCCGCGCCTTGAAGATCCTGGCCAGAATCCTTTCCTTGCCGGAGGAGGAAATCCGTTTTTTGCTGGACGATGTCTTCCGAGAATTTGGTAACCGCCACCAAAGAATTCGCGACATTTTCGCCGGCCGGTTTGAACAGTTGCGAGACTACCTTCCCAGCGACCGGCCTCTCACAGAGGAGCGGCAGTTGCTCATCGGGTCATACTTCACCAGCGAGTACTCGCTCGAGAGCGCGGCGCTCTTCAACCCAAGTATCATTCCCCACCCGGACCAGTCGAATCTCACTGAGGGCTCGCTCCGTATTGTGTTGAGCCTTCGCGCGACCGGCGAAGGCCATATCTCGTCGATTACCTTCCGGTCCGGCGTAATCGAAGCGGATGGGCAAGTCTCTCTTGACCCCGCATCCCGCTACGTGACCGAACCGCGTTCGGTCCCCTCCGTTGCTTACGAACGAGAACTATTCCTGCGCAAACTAACCGAACTCAGCTTAAACACAGAATTTGCCCGCGAGGTAATGGATTCGCTGGGAGAAACGTTCACCCTCGATCAACTCCGGTCGAAAGTGGAGACTCGGAAGCGCTATCATCCAGATACTGAAGCCCCCACGGTGGGCGCCAAGATGGTCATGTTGGCGCGCTCGAACTGCGAGATTGCCTTCGGGCCAGATCAACCGGTCTCAGAGCGCATCATCTTTCCTTTTTCGCCCAGCCAAAGCAATGGAATTGAAGATGCCCGGTTCGTGCTGTTCACCGACGAAGACAGATCGCCAACTTATTACGCGACATACACAGCTTACGACGGCCGCACGGTTCTTCCGCAATTGCTGGAAACACAGGATTTTCTCCACTTCAAGGTTTGCACGCTCAACGGTCCCGCCGTGCAAAACAAAGGAATGGCAATGTTTCCCAGGAAGATAAACGGCCAGTACTGCATGCTTTCCCGCCAGGACAACGAGAATATTCATGTGATGTTTTCGGAGCATCCCCATTTTTGGTACGACTCGCGAATCATTGTACGCCCGGCTGAGCCATGGGAATTCGTCCAACTGGGAAATTGCGGTTCACCAATCGAAACCGAGGCGGGATGGCTCGTGCTCACGCACGGTGTCGGCGCCATGCGCAAATATTGTATCGGCGCGATTTTGCTGGACCGCGACGATCCGAGCCGCGTGATCGGGCGGCTCCGAGACCCTCTGATAAAGCCTGAGTCTCATGAACGCGAGGGGTACGTTCCCAACGTTGTGTATACTTGCGGAGGCTTGATTCATAGGGGCCGCCTCGTGCTTCCCTATG
Source organism: uncultured Verrucomicrobiae bacterium (assembly GCA_963816855.1). GTDB lineage: Bacteria > Verrucomicrobiota > Verrucomicrobiia > Chthoniobacterales > Terrimicrobiaceae > DASTFP01. The sequence continues at coordinate 321,910 of CAWFMA010000003.1, forward strand.
CCGTGTCGGACTCCGCCACCTCCTTTGCAATCATCGATCTGGACGAGCTAATCGCCTCGATGCGTTAGCGCGCCGCTTCTCAAATTAGTTCGCGCGTGCATCGTCCTGCCGAACGTATAGCTTTTTAAGCAATGCCAATCTACGAATTCTATTCGCCCGATACTAATCGCATTTACAGCTTTTTCGCGCGAAGCATGGCTCATGGACGGGTCATACCGCGTTGCCCTGACGCTCCCGAAGCTCGCATGGAGCGGATGATCTCACGGTTTGCAGTTACCGGGCGTGCAAAAGAGAAATCCGATTCTCCTGCGGAGCCAGATGCCCTGGATCCTCGTATGCAGCAGGTGATGGCGGAAATGGAAAGTGAAATGTCTTCAATGAACGAGGATAACCCCGACCCCCGCCAACTCGGCCGGTTGATGCGCAAAATGACGGAAGCGACCGGACAAAGGATGCCCGAAGCGATGGAGCAGATGATACAGCGACTCGAGCGGGGCGAGGATCCGGAGAAACTTGAGGAGGAATTCGGTGACACGCTCGAAAACCTCGGCGAGGATTCTCTTGAAGGCGGCGAAACCGACGAGAAGACCGGGGCATCGCGACAGCGAAAAAGGCGGCCGACCCGGGATCCCGCTCTCTATGAGCTGGGAGACTATCTGTAGTCGTCCCGGAAAAAGTCAGCGGAGCAAGGAGCGGGATCCGGTTGCGGCGACGCTACCGCAAGGAGGTTCGTGAATGCATCATGGTGCAGCGTTGGCGCAAGGATCCACGGAGGAGAAAGACGGCGCGCCGAGGCCATCGCAGATTGATCGGCTGAGGGAGAATGGCGAGACGGCAACCTGGCACGCCCGCGCATCTGGGAGCCTCTTAGGCAATCGACGAATCCGCGCAAACGGACAGGTTTCGCGATGCCCGCGCGCAGACTTTTACGGACAGCAACGTCTTAGCCTTCCTTCTCTTAAACCTGTGAAAAAATTACAAAGTGTCGCGTTGCTCTGCTGGATTTTGCTTGGCCAAGGCGTGAGGGCGGCGGCAATACCCGCAGCGGTGTTGCCGATGCTTGCATCGCCCTGCGGGCTGCCTTCGGCAGGCTGTCTCCCTTCGCTCGGCTGTCCCGCCCGAGCAACCAGGCCTACCCAAAAAGACACGCAACCCTGTGGGCGGCGCTTTCTAATTTTTTCACAGGTTCTTAGGCTTCGGATCGAAAAACGGGTCCAATCTTCTTACCTCTCGCCTTAGCTGCCGACTCCGGCGAGGGCGCGCGCCGTCGCCAGCGTGTCAATGTCCCGAACCGTCTTGTCCCAGCGGATTCGCTTAATGCGGGGAAAGCGCAACGCGAGACCGCTTGCGTGGCGACTGCTTTCCTGGATCGCGTCAAAAGCCACCTCCACGATGATCGACGGTTCGACCTGGAGGCGGTTACCGCGCCGCGACAAAGCCAACTGCAGGAACTTGGGAGTAAGTTCCTCGATTTCCCTGTCAGTGAGACCCGAATAGGCCTTGCCGATGGGCAGAAGGGCGCCGTTCGGTTCGGCGCGAACCGCGAAGGTGTAATCGCTGAGCACCTTGCTGCGTCTGCCATGCCCATACTCCACCGCCACGACGGCTACGTCGAGCGTCGCGAAATCTTTCTTCAGCTTGATCCAGGAGAGCCCGCGGCGGCCCGGCGTATAGAGACTCGAGGGGTCCTTGACCATCAAGCCCTCGTTTCCCCGTTTCCGCGCAGCGACAAATGCTTCTTCGATCTCTTCTGGGCTGGAAGCGCTGAAAAGCTTCGCAGGTCGCAAGGGTTCGCTCAGACCTAAGCCGTCCAGAAGGCTTCGGCGCTCGGCGAGCGGTTTTTTCAAAAACGAGGTATTGTCGAGGAACAAAAGATCGAAAATCACGAGCACCACCGGAATCTGACCGCCCAGAAAGAGATCAGGCTCGAGCCGTCCCAGCCGCTTTTGCAGCTGAAGAAACGGCAGCGCCCGGCCGGAATCCCAGGCGATAATCTCGCCATCAAAGACCGCCGTCCGATTGAGACGACGAGCCGCCAAAGCAATTTCCGGAAAACTCTCGGTGATGTTTCGCAGGTCGCGGGAAAAGATTTCCGCGCGATCGGCGGCACAATGGATCTGAGCTCGAATCCCGTCCAACTTGTCTTCGACCCAAACACTTCCCGTTCCACCCAGCCTGTTCCATACGGCGGCGCTGTCGGGTTCCGGACTCGCCAACATGGAACGCACGGGCTGAAACAGAGTCAACTCAGCCTCCGAGAGTCGCCCGGCTCTGGCCAGGGCGGCGACCTTCCCAATATCGCCGAGGAGCATGTGAGCATCCCGCACAGCATGCGGATCCTGCTCAAAACCTTGCGCGATGGCGTCCTCGAGCAATCCCTCCTTGAGACCGATGCGAAAATCGCCGGTCAGGATGCGAACCAGATAGCCCGATGCCGCGGCTGGAATTCTGGAGAAGATTTCGGACAGCCTTTCCGCCTTGAGCACCGGACCGCGCATCGCTCGCAGCCGATCGATGGCCGCGCCGATTTCGGTCATCGCCAGGTCGCAACTGCCCGGCCTTGCCAGCATGGCTTCGGCGGCGCTCATTCCACTGTCATTGTACTTACGGCTAATCGCCCGCAGCTCGATTTCTGATAGGCCGCTTGCGGGCCGGAGGGCGCGCCAAATCACCGCGCCTCCCAAATTCAGCGGGCGCGGATCGCGCTGGGGAAAAGCGCGGCCGGTCAGCCAGACAGCCGCCAGGGGAAGCTCCTCCTCATCGAGCGAGCGAAGGTATCGGGCAAGAATTCGAACCTTTTCCCGCTTTCCGGTCGATTTGCGCACCGCTTCGCAAACCTGACAGAAACGATTGAAACCTTTTCCCTCCCTTGGTCCCTCAGGCTTTGCAGCGAGATCCATTGCGGCCGGCATTTCCAAGGATATCAGAAACTCGAGCTGATTTTCTCCGGTCAATGCCCATGCTTCGATGCCTCGCGCGCGGAGATCGCGAGCGAATTCCCGCGCAAATCCATGAAGCGTGAGCACACGGGCCGGCCGGACGGTTTCCACATAACGAAGGAGATCATTGTAGTCCGCATGATCCGAAATGGGAAACGCGGCATCGACCCCGAGCCGGAAGATCGCTCCGGGGTCCATCGCCCATCCGGTGAGCGCAGCGACACGACGGCGCCGAATTGCGCGAAGCATGCGCGATCCATTTGCGCTTGGAGGGCAAATAAGCACGCCGCCCGCCGTGCTTTGCTCTGCAAATTCCGAGTAAGGGGGAAACACGACGCCGAACTCCTCGTAAATTCTAGCGATCCGGGCCACCGAGGCATGCAGCACGATGGGAAGATTCGCTGCTCCCAAAGCGGATAGAATTTCCTGGGATTTTCCGAGGACATAACCGAGCAGGATGGGCGTCTCCCCTTCTTCAAGCGCCTCGACACAAAACTTCACCACGGCGCCAAGCGTCTCACTGACAGGAGGGAACTGATAACGAGGCAAACCGTAGGTCGTCTCCATGACCAAAGTTTCCGCGCGGCCCGCAACGATCTCTTCCGACGAAAGGGCCTTACGCAGCTTGAAATCCCCGGTGTAGAGGAGGGATCCGCGGGAATCTTCATAAAGGAGTTGAGCCGACCCGAGAACATGTCCGGCCGGGAGCAATTTCGCCGACCAATTGCCGAACTCCACGACTTCGCCGAAAGCCGGCATCACGACCTCGGTCCCGCCCGGGTCCAGCCGCGCCTGCATCAGGCGCGCCGTGGCCGGAGTGCATAAGACCCGCGCATGAAGACCGGTATGATCGCTGTGGGCGTGGGAGACAAAGGCCAGCCTGCGGGTCTCCCGCGGATCGAGCCAGAGGCCTGCGTCCGGCAAGTGCACGCCCCGCTGGTATTCGACGGCAACCATTCTCTTGGCGGCTATTTGCGCTCGCGACGGATGGGAAACGCAGGGCGAATCCAAGCCGAGAAGAAAAAGCCCAAGCCGATAAGCACCAGGAACAGTGAGAGAAACTGCCCGCGCGTAAACGGTCCGGTGAGCGGCGCGTCCGGTTCGCGGAAAAGCTCCCCAACGATGCGCAAAATCGCATATCCAACAAAAAACACGCCGGTAAGAACGCCATTGCGCAGTTGAAGCCGGGTGCGAAGAACCCAGAGGATCGCAAAGAGCAGGAGGCCCTCGAGCGCGGCCTCGTAGAGTTGCGAAGGATGCCGCGGCGAGAGCGAGCCGGCCAGCTGCGTTCTCAGGGCCGGGGAGTGGCGGACATTTTCGATGACTTGCTCGATAGTCGTCCAACTGGGATTGATCGTCGCGGCTTCGTTCAGGACCAACCGCACCGCCTCCGGCGGGGCTTCGTAGAGCTCCTTGGGAAACTGCACCGCCCAAGGCACGTTCGCGACTCGCCCATAGAGCTCTCCGTTGATGAAATTCGCCAATCTCCCGAGAAACAAACCGATCGGCGCCGCGACGACGAGATTGTCGCCGACGTTGCGCCAGGAAAGCTCATGCCGACGGGCGTACCAGAGGGTATACAGTGTAAGGCCCGCGATGCCGCCGTGAGCCGACATTCCCCCGTCCATCACCAGGAAAAAAATCAACGGATTCCGCAGGAAATTGTGCAGATCGTAAAAGAGCATATAGCCGAGACGGCCGCCGAGAAGCACACCAAAGATCGCGCCCCCGATGATGAAGTCCGACACCTTGTCCGGGGGGATGTCGCAATAGCCGAGCCGCGACAATTGCCTGACAACGGCGATTCCGACGAAAAAAGCCGCCACATAGGCCAAGCCGTACCAGCGCACGCCGAAATTTTCGCTGAAGCGAAGGAGAAAGGGACTCAGGTCGTGGACGTAGTAGGCTAGCATGACCGGGCCCGAGACTCTTACCGCTCCAAGCCATAGTCTCAACGTTCAAATTGTCCCGGATTGACAGTTTCCGTTAGAAGCGGTTTATCTCTGGGTCGTGAAACCACCCCTTTTCCTGATCGTTGTCGCGGCAGGAGCCGTCTGGATCAATCTGAGCGAATACGCCACGGCGTGCGGTTACCGGCTGGATCGCAAGGCCTCTAGCCGCAACAGCGCGGTCTCAACGTCATGGACGACGCTGGAAAATCGGGCCGACCTTTACTCTCCGCAAAACTATTTTGCCAACGGTCCCTACACCCGGATAGCGCGCAAATTGAACCGCTGCATCTGCGCTCGAATTCCCAAGGTGGAACGAATCCTTGTGACCGTGAGCACTCCCGTCTCCGGCTCTTTTCAGGGCGGCAAGTAGCCGTGCGGAGCGCGAGGTCGCGTCACTCGACTGTCACGCTTTTTGCGAGATTCCGGGGCTTGTCGACGTCGCAGCCCAATTCGACGGCGATGTGGTAGGCCAGGAATTGGAGGGGAATTACTGCAAGAATCGGCAGGAGATAGTCCGGAGCCGAGGGGATGAGAATGACGTCATCGGCAACTCTGGCCAGCGAGTCGTCGCCTTCTGTGCCTACGGCGATCACGGGACCCTTCCGCGCTTTCACCTCTTCGATATTGCTCAGATTCTTCTCGAAAACCGCGTCCCGCGGGGCGATGAAGAGCGAAGGAGTCTCTTCATTCACCAAGGCAATCACCCCGTGCTTGAGTTCTGCGCTGGGGTATCCGGATGCAGCGATATAGCTGATCTCTTTGAGCTTTAACGCTCCCTCAAGAGCAATCGGATAGTTTGCCTGCCGCCCCATGAAAAGGAAGTTCCTCGCGGCGGCGTATTTTTTCGCGATGGCTGCCACCTGGCTGTCGAGCTCAAGCGCTTTCGCGACTTTGTCGGGCAGTTTTTCGAGTTCCGAAATAATGTTGAGCCCCTCCGCGTAGGAAAGGTAGTGGATGCGCCCCATTAGAAGGGCGAGCAAAGTGGCGACCGTCAGCTGAGACGTGAACGACTTGGTGGCCGCCACGCCGATCTCCGGCCCGGCATGCATGTAGACCCCCCCGTCGCTCTCCCGGGCGATCGTGCTGGCGACATTGTTGCAAATTCCCAGCGTTCGATGTCCCTTGCGTTGGCTTTCCCGAAGGGCGGCCAGGGTATCCGCCGTCTCTCCGCTCTGACTGATCACGAAAACCAGGGTGTCGCGGGTCATGGGAAGGTTGCGATAGCGCAATTCGCTGGCGAATTCGCACTCAACCGGAAGGTGGGCGAGTGATTCGATGAGATATTCTCCCACCATGGCCGCGTGAAAGGCGGTTCCGCATCCGCTCAAGACAATTCTTTCGATCTGGCGAAGCTCGGCGTTGCTCATCTCGAGGCCGCCCAACTTCGCCGTCGCCTCCTCGATCGAAAGCCTTCCGCGCATGGCATCCCGCACCGAATTCGGCTGCTCGTAGATCTCCTTGAGCATGAAATGAGGGAATTTTCCCTTATCCATGTCCTCCGCCATGAACTCGACCTTGCTGACCTGAAAGCTCGCCCCCGATCCCGTGAGCGTGGAAATGTCGAAATCGTCTCGCCTTAGTGTAACAATTTCGTAATCATTAAGATATACAGCTTCTCTGGTGTGTGCGACGATGGCGCATACGTCGCTCGCCAAAAAATTCTCTCCTTTCCCGACGCCGAGCACGAGCGGGCTTCCCCGCCGCGCCCCAAAGAGAACCCCGGGAACGTCCGCATGGATGACCGCAATTCCGTAGGTTCCGATGACCTGCCGCAGCGATTCGCGGATGGCCTCCAGAAGCGAGGATGGGGTCTTGGCATGATGCTGGTCAAACTTTGCGCCGATCAAGTGGGCGAGCACCTCGGTGTCTGTTTGGGAGCGAAAGACGTGGCCCCTTTCCTCGAGTTGAGCCCGCAGCGAAAGATAGTTTTCGATGACGCCATTGTGCACGAGGACGAGCCGGCGACTCTGGTCAAAATGCGGATGCGCGTTCTCGTTGGTCACGCCCCCGTGAGTCGCCCAGCGCGTGTGACTGATGCCCAAATTTCCGTGCGGTGGATTTGCCGTGACCACCTGGGAAAGGTCGGCGATGCGCCCAACCGTCTTCCTCACTTCAACGCCTCCTCCGTTAAGAGTCGCGATGCCTGCCGAATCGTAGCCCCGGTACTCGAGGCGTTTGAGGCCGTCAAGAAGGATCGGGACCGCATCAGTATTTCCGATATAGCCAACTATCCCGCACATAGAATTTTGAATCGTGACAATTCGCTTGAAGCTGAGCAAGATTCAAATCCCGCTATGAGTGAGCTTCCCCTGATTCTTCCCACTAATCGTACTCTGGCAATAATTATGGGGGGCGGCGCCGGCACCAGGCTCTTTCCCTTGACGAAGGAACGCGCCAAGCCTGCGGTGCCTCTTGGCGGCAAGTACAGGCTGGTCGACATTCCGATAAGCAATTGTCTCAACTCCGGCATTCGCAGCATCTACGTGCTCACCCAGTTCAACAGCATGTCGCTGCACAGGCATATCAATGCCAGTTACAAGTTCGACAATTTCACACCGAGCTTCGTGGAGATTCTCGCCGCGCAACAGACTCCCGAAGGATCGCACTGGTACCAGGGAACAGCCGACGCGGTCCGGCAAAACCTCCGCTACTTCCTCGAGCGGCAGGTCGATTACTACATCATCCTCAGCGGCGATCAGCTTTACAGAATGGATTACCGCCGCATTTTGCGGCAGCATCTCGAGTCCGCCTCGGACATTACCGTCGGCACGATCCCGGTGAACCGCACCGCAGCGCCGGGATTTGGGATCATGCACACGGATGACCGGCGGAAGATCATCGAGTTCGTCGAAAAACCGAAGGATCCTGAAGTTCTCAACAGTTTGCGGATTCCCCCCGATCTTCTGCACTCGATCGGTCAGCCCGGCGACTCCGAATTGTACCAGGCTTCGATGGGAATTTACGTCTTCAAGCGCGAGGTGCTCCAGGAGTGTCTCGACAACGACTTCGCCGACTTTGGGAAGAACATTATCCCCGCGGCCATCAGGAAGTACAAGGTCACGGCCTACATTTTCCAAGGGTATTGGGAGGACATCGGAACGATCGACGCCTTCTTTGAAGCCAACCTCAATCTGACCGATCCTAATCCAAAGTTTAACTTTAACGAGCCTGGTGCGCCCATTTACACGCATCCGCGGTTTTTGCCGGCGAGCATCGTCCGCCAGGCCCATATCGATCGCTCCCTTGTTTGCGACGGATGCGTCATCGAGAAAGCTTCGATCGAGCACAGTATCATAGGCATCCGCTCAGTCATAGATCCGGACACCGTGATCAAGGACGTTATCCTTATGGGAGCGGACTACTACGAGGCAGAGGGACGAGCCAGAGGAGAAGGCGCGCCCCATATCGGCATCGGACGCGGCTGCAACATTCGAAACGCCATCATCGACAAAAACGCCCGGATTGGCGACAACGTAACGATCTCCCCGGAAGGCAAGGATAAGGAAATGAACGGAGAAGGATTTTACATCCGAGACGGAATCGTGGTGATCCCGAAGAGCAGCATAATTCCTTCCGGGACACGGATCTAACCACGGAGCCGATGATCAGGATCAGAGCGATTGCCTCGCTGTTCGTTTGTACGCTTCTGGCTGGCTGCTATTTCGAGCACCCCCTCACGGGAGGGCCGATGAAGGATATCAATACATGGCTTCTCGGGGTGTGGGAGCACAAGGATGCAAAAGGAAGAATCTATCGCGCAAGAGTCGTTCCTCTGACCGGCGATCGCTATTTCGTGAGTTTTCAGAGCCGGGGAAAGGAGAATCGACAGAAAAAGAGCTGGGAATTCGAGGGATGGATCTCCCGAATCGGCGCCAGCCGCTTTCTCTCTCTAAAGTGCGAGGCCAGTGCGGGGGAGGTGCCCGAAGGGGCTTTCGTCTTTGCAAACTATCAAGTGATAGACCAGAACACCGTTGTCCTCCGCCCACTCCAACTGGACTCCTCGCCGGAGACGTCAAGCGCAGACATTCGCAAGGAGATACGCCGAAGACTAAAGGACCAATCCCTCTTGCCGCCTGAAGGGGCGCGATGGGTACGGATCTCCGAGATCTATTGGGAGCCGGGTTACACGGGAGAGCAACAATTTCAGCCGTTGCGATTCCCGCCCAATTCGTCTCAGTCGCCGGCGCCAGGGCCGCCAAAAAAGACTTCGCCAGCAGGAAGATCGGGGAGCTTCCCCTTGAGAATTCCAGAATAGACGGCAAGGTCCCGCGCCGAAAAGCAACAAAAGACGACCTCGTCAAAGCTCGAGGCGTGGGCGTCGACAAAAAGTTTGACGGTTCCTACGGCGACGATCGCCGCCTGCTCAAACGGATAGCCGTAAACGCCGGTGCTGATAGATGGAAACGCCACGCGCCGCAAGCCTTCCTCGTGAGCGATTTCGAGAGAGCGGCGATAGCATGATGCCAAGAGTTCAGGCTCTCCCCGGTGACCGCCGTGCCACACGGGTCCCACGGTGTGGATGATGTAGCCAGCTGGAAGCTCATAGCCCCGGGTAATCTTTGCATCGCCTGTATGGCAGCCGCCCAAGCCGCGGCATTCCTCGAGCAAGCCCGGTCCCGCCGCCCTGTGAATTGCCCCATCCACGCCACCGCCGCCGAGCAAGGACGAGTTCGCGGCGTTGACGATCGCATCGACTTTCAGCGTGGTGATATCTGCCTGAATCGCGCGAAGAGTTTCCACGATTGCGAACCTCGCTTTACGCGAATCGAAAATCCAGGGCGATTTTGGTACAGCCGCCCTCATGCCTAAAATCCTTCACCAACGCGGCCATCGCCGATGGTCTCGCAGCCTGGGCTTGGCGGGAGACCGAGGCCGCGAAAACTTTCTATATTTTCTTTGAACGTCGGCGTTCGGGGAGCGTCTAAATTATCGGTTAAGGCAGCATATTCGGGCCACCGCGGTTCAGTTTCCTTTGTTCTGAGCATCGTTCGCGAGTGGCCCGAATCTTTTTTTCCGCAGGTTCCCCGCTTGCCACGTCTGGACCAGTTCGGATATGGCGATAGGCATGGCTGATACAGTCCTTGTTGTTGAGGACGAGGGTGATGTGGTGGATTTGATTCGTTACACCCTCGTCAAGGCGGGCCTCGCCGTTCTCATTGCCGGGGACGGGCTTACAGGACTTGAGATGGCTCGCAAAAGCCGGCCAGACGTTATCGTGCTGGATCTTATGCTTCCGGAGATGGACGGATATTCGGTCTGCAAAGAGCTTCGAAGATCCCCGGGGACGAATACCTTGCCCATTCTGATGCTGACCGCGAGGGGCGAACCGGGCGAGCGTGTTAGAGGCCTGGAGGCCGGCGCCGATGACTACGTGGCGAAACCTTTCAGTCCACGCGAACTTGTCCTCCGCGTGCAAGCCCTTCTGCGACGTTCGAAATCGCAACCCAAACCGCTGGAATCAGGCGAATTTCAGCTGGATCAGAACAGATTTGACTTTTGGCTCGAGGGCCGTCGACTCGCCCTCACTTCCACTGAATTCAAACTTCTAACCGTCCTCATAGCGCGCCAGGGCCGCACTCAGTCACGCGAAACGCTGCTTCGCGACGTCTGGGGCTATCAAAATCCCATCGATACGAGGACGGTGGATACCCACGTTCGCCGTCTTCGGGAAAAGCTGGGAACCCATGCCTTGCGCCTGGAGACTGTCCGGGGCGAGGGTTATCGCTTCAATACCTAATTTCTTGATTTTCTGGACGGTAATTTCGATTGGCTGCTTGGTCGCGGCTACTCTCCTTGCGTATCTAAGGATAATCGCACCCGTCCGCGAGCTGCGCGCCGCGCTGCGCAACCTGGCCCGGGGCGATCTCCGGGCGGCGCCGCTCAGCCCTCGCGGCGGTTTCCTCGCCGAAGCGTTCGGCGACATCCGCAGAATCTCCAATTTGTTGCAGCAGTTCGAACGGCAAATCAGCGACGAAGGATTCAGCCTTAAGGCGATTCTTTCCAGTATGGTCGAAGGAGTCGTGATCACAGACCAATCCCAACGCATCCAGTTGGCAAATGAATCGCTGCAGCGCGTGTTTGGGCTGACGCAGTCACCGGTAAACCGGACCGTGCTGGAGGCGTTCTTCAATCACGAGCTTCAGCGGGCCGTTGATCAAACACTTTCCGATGGCCTCCCAAGAAAGATCGAGATCTCCCTCGAGACCATCGCGCGGGAAGGATATACTACTAGGCATCTGGAAGTCTGTGCGTGCGGTCTGAACCCCACCCCGGAAGCTCGACCCGTGGGCAGTGTCATCGTTTTCCATGACGTGACGGCCCTCAAAAGGCTTGAAGCCGCCCGCCGCGAATTTGTGGCCAACGTGTCGCACGAGTTCCGGACGCCGCTGACCATCATCAACGGCTATGTCGAGACCCTGTTGGACGGAGCGATCGAGGACCGGAAAACCGCGGAACGCGCGCTGGAGATCATGGCCAAGAATGGCCGCCGGCTCACGGCGCTGATCGAAGATCTCCTGACTTTGGCCCAACTCGATCATCGCGTTCCGCAACTTGATTTTCGGAAAGTCAATCTCCATCAGGTTGTCGAGCAGGTGATCGAGCGCATTACGCCCGCGATATCCGCGCGCCAAGGCCGCGTCGTCGTGGAGTGGGATCCCGACGCCACTTGGATTGAAGCCGATCCGCACGGGATGGAGCTAATTTTTGAGAACATCCTTGAGAATTCCGTCCGCCATGCGACCAAGGATGGAATAGTCGTCTTCGTAAGGGCTCGCGTCCTGGGAGAAAGGGTTGAGATCGTCTGCTCCGACGACGGTCCCGGAATTCCCTACACTGATCAGCCACACATTTTCGAGCGATTCTACCGCGTCCGCAAGGATCGCTCCCGCGCTGCGGGAGGAAGCGGCCTCGGCCTTTCCATCGCGAAGCACGCCGTTCTGGCCCACGGCGGAACGATTGCCGTTGAAAGCGTTCCTGGGAACGGCGCGGCTTTCAAGGTTCAGCTTCCGGCCACCCAGGCCAAAACCAAGCCGGAAGGGAACCCTCTCCCGACGAGACCAACAGCGTAACTTTTGCCGGTTCACGGGGTTGATTTTCCACAACAATGAATTTTCCTTGTCTGGGGCTCGCCCTAATTTTCGCCGCTTCTGTGATGCCGGCGAGAGCGCAAAGCGACGAAAGCGTGGCCCCGAGCACTCCACCGGCCGCTTCCCCCGTTGAGAGAGCGCCGCATCGCGGAAAGTTTGCCAGGTTTCTCGAGAGCTTGCCTCCGGAAACCCGAAAGCGCTTTGAGGTGGCTCGCGAGAAAGCCCTTCAGGACCCGAAACTTCAGGAACTCCGCGAGGCCGCCGCCAATGCAAACAAGGCCTTCTTTCGGGCGATGCGGGAAAAAATGCTGCAGATCGATCCAAGCTTGGCAGAAATCGTCAAACAACGTGCCGAGCAGCGCAAAGACTGGAAGGATCGAAAGGAAGAAAAACCCTCGTTTGGAAACCTCAGCGATGATGAGCTTGAAAAGCTGATAAGGGCGCGGGAGAAAGCAAAAAGCGACCCAATCGTTCAGGCCGCGGAAAAGCGCAGACGGGAGGCGCGTTCGGCCGAAGAGCAAGACGCCGCCTCGGACGCCTACGCCAAAGCCATTCGCGAAGCCGCGCTCAGGGCGGACCCTTCGGTAGGTCTCGTTTTGGACAAGTTGATGACCAAGCCGGCTTCGTTCCCCAATCCGGAAGGCGACTAAGGACGACGCAAAGCTCGAGGAGGTGCTTACTTCTCGGGAGAAGGGAATCGCGGCAAACTTCGAACCGGAGAGACATTGAGCGCCCGAACACGCTCGAGAATTCCAGGAGCGATCTCCGTTTGGCGCTCGTAGGAAGACCAAATCATCTCCAACCGCGCATCAAGGTTGTCCAGGAAATGAAGGGCGATCGCCTCCGGGGTCTTCGGCTCCACGGGCGAGCCGAATTGCAACTCGCCATGATGCGAAGCGATGAGGTGTAGGAGATGAAGCCGGACCTCTTCGCTGAGCGGAACTGCGGTCTTCCACGTTTCGTGCGGAAGTTTCCGCCAGAGCGCGTTCACGACCTCGATGCCGATGCTGATATGGCCGAGCAGTTCGCCGCGCAGTTCGCGCTGGATCACGAATGCCCCCTCGGCCGGGCACATCTCCCAAAGTTTTCCGCAATCGTGCACCAGGACCCCCGCCAGCAAAAGATCGCGATTCAGCCCGGGATACGCAGCGCAAAGGGCATCGGCAGAGAGCATCATTTGCGCGGTGTGTCGCAGAAGGCCGCCCCGGAAAGCGTGATGATTGTGACGCGCCGCTGCCGCCCTCCGGAAGCGAGACCCGAACTCTCCCAGGAAAGCCTCTCCCAAAGCCTTCAGCCGGGGATCCGAAAAATCGCTCACCCGCTGGGATATCCTTTCAAAATCGGCCTGAAGCGAGGCGCGCAGAGAATCGTCGCCCTCGAAGAGTTCGCTGGCCTCGTCGGCGCTTAAGGGACGAAGAACCCAGCGCCGCGCGTCGAGGCCAAATCCCGTCAGCGAAAACTCACCCTCGACTTCAACGGCCATTTCGGGCTCGAATTCCTTGCAGGCGGCGAAATTCGCCGAGTCACTCCACGCTTTCAGCGTCATGGCGTCGGCCGCATCGCGCAACCTTATTTCCCAGAAAGGCTTTCCATTGCTGGCATCGCGCCGCGCAATCTCTTCAATTTGCGCGTGGACCCGTGCTTCGAGCACTCCTCTTCTTGCTTCGGCGCGAATTTGCGAGATCGTCTTGCGGCCAGGCTCAGGCATTAAATCTTTCGTCCTCAGGGACTCGTCCGTTCGGCGCCCTGCTATGGCCGCAGTCTCCGGCGATCGAAACCCGTGGTCAAGCTTTCCGGGTCGATTGATTTCCACAAATCGAAAACCTGCGAAATCGAAGTTGCCGCTTCGAGCCGTCCTGTTCATTGTCCCCTTCCCACGGATTTGAGCCGGCATTTTTGAAGTGCCAACAAACTTGGAGGGTCACCGAAATTTTCCGTTCTGCAGATGACTTTGTTTGGACAGAACTACTGCGGCGGAGCGAGTCTCCTTGCGGCGCTCGCCTTCGCGGGCTGCCAGGCACTCCATCAACCCGGCACGAATTCCAGCGAGCCGAGTCGGGCCGAACGCACAGTCATTGAGGCCGCCTCAACGCTGCGCGCGCCAGACACCAATATTCAGGAACGCGATCGGGCCTACGCGAGCTATCGAGCGGCGGTGGCAGAATTGCTGCGCGGCGTTGCGCCGGAGGCTATTCCTCTTCAGAAGCGCGCCGGCGAGAGGTTTGTGAAAACCAACAATTCTTCCAAGCTCGTTGTTGTGAAGAGACCCCGCGTGACGAAAAGCGGCTTGCATCGCGCGGGTCTGGGCTTGCCCATCGTCGCGAGAGTTACTCCTGGCAAAACGGAGGATCCCAACGCACCGCGGTCCGGCTACGCGATCCCTGTGACAGTGTTGGCAAAGGAGTCTCACGGACACGTCAGCCTGTTCGCGGTCGATCCCCAAGGTGTCCCAAAGACGGACATCTTGGGCAAGAGATTGCCGGTGGCGATGAATTTGGAGGCCGCCCTGGATGTGGCCCGCGAAACAGGTCCGAGGCCGCTTGACGGCCTTCGCTACCTACTGTTCTCGAACTGGTTCCAATATCCCTCGCAGCTGGTCTTTCTCCAACCGTTCAATCCGGCGAAGACGCCCGTGGTGCTGATCCACGGACTGTTGTCCACACCGCGCATGTGGAAGCCCGTACTTAAGGGTCTTCTCGCCGACCGCGAAATCCGGGACCGCTACCAATTCTGGTTTTTCTTCTACCCAACGGGGCAGCCTATTCCCTATTCGAGCAAGCAACTCCGGGAGGCGCTCACGGAAGCGGCCTCGGGCCGTCGTTTGCAGAATCCATTCATCCTGGTGGGACACAGTATGGGAGGTGTCCTGGCACGCGCCCAAATTTCCCGAATTTCGCTTGTCGAAGCCGAACGAGTGGCGCCGGGAGTCGGAAAGCTCCCCTCCGGGAATGCGGTGAGAAACGCCATCCTCTTCGAACCACGCAGGGACGTCGCGCGCGCGATTTTCAATGCCACCCCGCACCGGGGAAGCTCGATGGCATTGGGAACTCTCAGCGCCTTGGCAATCCGGCTGATCAGGCTTCCGCAATCGGTCGTTTCGGAGCTGGAAGGGTTCGCGGAAAATCTCATTCCCGGGGGCGGAAGGCGCCTCCCCACAAGCATCCAAGGCCTTTCGCCCAGGTCGAGGTTTCTCCAGGCTCTCGATCGTTATCGCCCGATGGTCCCCACCCATTCGATCATTGGTAACCGGGGACAGAAGGACACGTTGACGAGTTCGGATGGCATCGTGCCGTATTCCAGCTCGCATCTTGCTTTCACCGAATCAGAACTTCTGGTCCCCGGGCGGGCACGGAGTGTTCGCCGACCCCAAGGCCATTACCGAAGTGGCCCGGATCTTAAGATCCACAAGACAGACTAATTGAGAAGCTGATACCAGGTGCTGCGGCGGCGCGGCTCGTAACCCGCATTGCGGATGAGACGCTCGATCTCAGAAGCATTCAGCCGGAAGGTCGTCCCCGCGCTGGAGACCACGTTCTCCTCCATCATCACGCTGCCGAAGTCGTTCGCTCCAAACTTCAGCGCAAGCTGGCCGATCTTTGGCCCCTGGGTAACCCAGGAACTCTGAAGGTTCTCGAAGTTATCGAGGAAGATTCGGGACAGCGCCTGCATGCGAAGATATTCGGCGGACGTCACGGTCTCGGCTTTCAAGCGGGTATTCTCAGGCTGGAATGTCCAGCAGATGAACGCCGTGAACCCGCCCGTCTCGTCCTGCGTGTCACGGAGACGCTGAAGGTGCTCGAGCCGGTCGTCGAGTGACTCGACGTGGCCGAACATCATCGTCGCACTCGAGCGCAGCCCCAATTCGTGACCGATCCGCATCACCTCGAGCCATTGGTCGGTCTTGCATTTCAGCGGCGCGATGCGATCGCGAATACGATCCACCAGAATTTCCCCTCCTCCGCCGGGAATCGACCCCAGCCCGGCTTCCTTGAACTTCTCGATCACCTCCCGGAGCGACATTCCGAAGACCTGCGAAAAGTGGTTGAATTCCGGCGGACTGAATCCGTGGATGTTGATTTGCGGGTATTTCGCCCGAACATGCGACAGCAGGTTCAGATAATAGTCGATGCCTAGCTTCGGATGGTGGCCGCCTTGCAGGAGCACCTGAACTCCGCCCTCGGCCGCCAATTCGTCGAGCTTTTGATCGATCTGCTCGAGGCTCAGAACGTAGTGGTCTTCGTCCCTTTCGGTGCGATAAAACGCGCAAAATTTGCAATAGACGTTGCAGACGTTCGTGTAGTTCACGTTGCGATCGACGATATACGTGACTATCTTGCCTCCGCGGCCACCATACGAGTCACCCTTTACCGTCTGACGCCTGAAATCGGCCAGCGCGCCAAGCTCTTGAAGCGGCAGATTGTAAAGCGCGCGGGCATCGTCCTGCGAAATTCGCGCGCCGTCCAGCACCCGCTCGACGATATCGTTCTCGTTCAAAACCGCCGACATTCGTTTAAATGTTTACACCGCAAACGGCTCTTGTCTATGCAAAGACGCTTCCGCGCGCCAATCGAATGACGGTCCGACTACCCCGCCTGCACCATGCGAAGCTGCACGTCGCCGATGTCCAATTCCAGCGCTCGTTCGGCGGTCCGGAGAAAGCTCTCCGTCGAATCGGTCAGGGCCACGTCCAGTTTTCCGGGACGATCCGTGGGCGCTGACAGAAGCCGTCTCTCAAGGAGACCCTTTACGGCCAGGGCGCAGTTTTCCGCGGAATCAACCAGGGTGATCCCGGACCCGGCGGCGCGAGCGATTGCATCCTGGGCCAGCGGGTAATGGGTGCAACCAAGCACCAGCGTGTCGATGTCCTCTGAAAATAGTGGGGCGAGATAACGATCGATCACCTGGTCGGTGATCGCGTCGTCAAATAGTCCTTCTTCGATCAGCGGAACCAGCAGTGGGCACGCCTCGCTGACAACCTTCACGCGCGGATCGAGGGAATGAATCGCCAGCTCGTAAGCGCCACTGGCAATGGTTGCGCGCGTACCGATGACCCCGATTCGGCCGTTTCGGGTGGCGCGAAGAGCGGCTTCCGCACCCGGTGCAACGACCCCCTGGATGGGAACTTTGAAAAGCTCCTTCATCCGCGGCACGGCAAGCGCCGAAGCGGTATTGCAGGCGACCACGATCATTTTGGCCTGTTCGGCCAACAAAAGGCCTCCGATCTCAATGCTGTAGCGCTCGACAGTCTTCCGGCTCTTTCCTCCATAAGGAACCCGCGCGGTGTCTCCGATGTAATAAATCGCCTCGGAAGGCAGATGTCTCTTAAGAGCCGCTGCCACCGTAAGCCCGCCTATTCCGGAATCGAAAACACCGATCGGGTCGAGGCGCGGATCCTGGGATGCGTCACTATCCATTGTGAGTAGCGCAAGCTTTCAGCTTGCGACCGGGATTACAATCGCAAGCTGTCGTGAGTGGTAGGCGCGGAAACGCACAAT
The DNA here is from genome assembly GCA_963816855.1 of uncultured Verrucomicrobiae bacterium. Lineage (GTDB taxonomy): Bacteria > Verrucomicrobiota > Verrucomicrobiia > Chthoniobacterales > Terrimicrobiaceae > DASTFP01. The sequence goes on from CAWFMA010000003.1 coordinate 339,384, forward strand.
CAACGCAGGGAACAATTGCCATGCTGCGCGGCGGGATCGGATTTCCTCCGCTGGAGCAGGTTACTTCCATAGAACTGCCGTAGCGCAGTCGCACAAGAGACGGGCAACAGGTTATTTAACACCCCCAATCACGTGTTGCTGCTGCTCGAGATAGTTCGGGGCGGAGAAATCCGCTGTGTGTTCTCCGGGGACTTGACCATGGCGTGGAAAAAAAGTCCGAACCCTCCCACGGCATTTCCGAAACAAGCCACCTTGGCCGAATCGGCCGAGCGGGATCGCCCGTGGTCGTCCCCGCAGGAGCACAGGGTTTCAAATCTCCAGCTGCTTGCGAAAATTGCTAATCTGCCGGTAGCCTTTGGCAGTGATGGCGACGACATCCTCGTGACGGACGCCTCCTATTCCGGGCCAATAAATGCCGGGTTCGACAGTAAAGACCTCTCCGGGCCGGAAAGTTGCTTCCGAGAAGCGGGGTTTCTCGTGGATTTCCAACCCCAAGCCGTGGCCGGTTCCGTGAAAGAATCCGTGCCAGCGTCCGTCCCGAATCTCGGTCGGGTAGCCGTTCCCGGCAAAGAATGCCTTCACCTCTTCGTGGATCTCCCTTCCGACGGCACCAGGCTTGAGCGCCCGCAACGCCCGTTTCTGGCCTTCAAGGCACGTTTTCCAGAGTTTCCGCTGCGCGTCATTCGCCGCGCCGCGGACCACCGTGCGGGTCAAGTCGCCGAAGTAGCCGCTACGTGCATCGCGCGGGAAAATATCCAGAACAATCAGTTGATCGGCGAGGAGCGGCCCTTTTCCTCGCTCATGGGGATCGCAAGCCAATTCCCCGCAAGCGACGATTGTGTCCCCTCGCGATTCGCCGCCGGCCCGGACGACTGCTATTTCCATCTCCGTGCGCAGGAGCTCGGCAGTCAGAATTTTTCGCCCCCAGGAAAGCGTCTTATCCTTTCGGGAAATCGAGGCTTTCAAAACTTCGTGAGCGCGAGCCATGCCGGCTTCCGCGATGCGCAGGGCCGCCTCAAGCGCAGCGATTTCTTCCCCGGTCTTGATCTGCCGCCTCGGCCAAATTGGGCCTTCCAGGGCCTTGACACGGACACCTTCCTTCTCCAAGGAGCGCGCGAGAGCGAAGGGAAAATCGGCAGGCGTCAGAACGCTTTGCACCTGGCGATCTCTCAAGAATCCCGCCAGAACCTTCGGGTAGGAGGGCTTTCGTTTCTTGCGACCTTGAATCTCCTTCTCGAGACTCGAATAGCTTACGACCTCGTCCACCATGGCCTCCCGCCGCCCACGATCCACTTCCAAATCACTGAGCAGAATCGCCGAACGTCCGCGCGTTTCGAGATACACGAAAGGGTCGGGCGCGCGGAACCGCGTCGCATACAACATATCCGCGGACGCCTCGCTGGCGGCCACGATCAGTTTTGGTCGTTTCACAACCCTCTTAGCTTTGCGCATGCCCTGGCCGGTTGTCCCACCCTTTTTCGCGGAAAGAGTCTAGCGAAGTGAAATGCCATGAAACCCAAGGCGCTTTCTCACTCTGTTGATCGCTCAGGGAAGCGGGCGCGGGTGATCGGGTCGCTTCATCGCTGGAGGCGCCTCAGCTCGGTCAAGTGGGAGGATGCCTGGACGGAACGCCTGCGTTTCCTCGGACCCGAGAAAATCGCTTTCATCACCTGGGAGGGGTCTCACGCGCTGAAAATCGAGGTCTATTGCGATGAACGGACGGGTCGGGGGCTAGTGGCACGTTTTGGAGGCCGCCTCGAGAAGCTGAAGGAAGAAGTCCGGGAGGGAAACGCTCTTCCGCTCCGAGGTCCCTTGTCGATCCGCGGAAAGCTGAAGATCTTCTCCGACGAGCCTTCCTGGCGCGCATGGCAGTCGGTAAATCGCAAACCTGCGGCGATCTTTATTCCCGCCGGGATGGCCTTCGGCACCGGCGAGCACGCGACCACGGGAACGTGCCTCCGCCTTCTCGCAGACTTGACCGGAAAACTTCCCCAAGGCGGCTACACCGCGTTGGATCTGGGCACCGGCGCTGGCATCCTCGCCATTGGCGCCCTCGCGCTTGGCGCGACCTTCGTCGAAGCGATCGACTACGATCCGGTCGCGGTCCGAATTGCCAGAGAGAACGCTTCGGCGAACGCTCTTCGAAGAATCAAGGTCTCCCGCGCGAATGTGACGAGGCTCGAGGTGAGCCATCCGTTTGACGTGGTTCTCGCCAATCTCTTTAGCGACACGCTCATTGCCGCGGCCCCCCGCATCGCCAGCGCTGCGAAGCCCGGCGGCTGGCTGATCTTTTCCGGCGTTCTGAAAGAACAGGTTCGCGAAGTGGAGCACGCCTTCGAAAGAGTGGGCTTTTCAAGCCTCAACATTCTCCGGCGAGGAAAATGGTGCGCGGGAATTTGTCAAAGAAGCCTGTCGAGTGGGAATTCGTAATCGAAGAAGCTCCCCCGCCCTAGCGGAGCGTAGGACGCTTTTTCTGGGTTGACGTTCTCCGACATGCACCGATAGCTTCTCCGGTCCGCTCATGACCGGTTCCCGCCCCGTCTGGGCGTGAAACCGCAATGGAATCCTTCAATGTCTTTATCAGGCCGCTTTCGATCCGGAAGGCGCCTGCCGTGCCGGCTCTCGCCTTCTGTCGGACGCCGTGCGGTTCAAAATTGACTGAGGACTCGCCCCCAAAAAACCGCTTTGGGATCGGAGCCATCCGCCGCGATATGAAACGCCAATCGCGAGATGCACATTGTCCGCGTCGCCGGAAAGAATTTCTCCTTAATTCGAAGCACAGTTTTTCATAACCCAACCATGCAACTCGCAACTCGTGTCCAAGAACTCACTCCCTCCCTCACCCTCGCCGTCGACAGCAAGGCCAAGGCGCTCAAAGCGGAAGGCGTCGACGTCTGCGGCTTTGGGGCCGGCGAGCCCGATATGGACACGCCGGAGCATATCAAAGCCGCCTGCATCGAGGCTATCCAGGCGGGCTTTACGAAATATACCCCGAGCTCTGGCATGCCCGAGTTGCGGCAGGCGATTTCTGAAAAATTCAAGACCGAAAACAATCTCGAGTACAAGCCAAACCAGATCATCGTCAGCAACGGCGCCAAGCAATCCTGTTTCAACGCAGTCGCCGCGATTTGCGATCCCGGGGACGAAGTCGTGATCCCGGCGCCCTACTGGCTGAGCTATCCGGAGATGGTGCGTCTTGCCGGCGCCGAACCGGTTATCGTTCAGACGACGGAACAAGACGGTTGGAAAATCACGGCTGAGCAGTTTGAAAACGCGATGACGCCGAAAACGAAGATGATCATGATCAATTCGCCCGGCAATCCCACCGGCTCGGTTTATACCCGGGAGCAATTGCGAGCGATTTCAGAGGTCGCCGCGGAAGAGGAGATTTTCATTCTCTCGGACGAGATTTACGAAAAGCTTACTTACGAAGACACCGAGCACGTCAGTATCGCCTCGCTCACACCGGAGGCTCACGATCTAACCATAACCGTCAACGGCTTCAGCAAGGCTTACGCGATGACCGGCTGGCGTCTTGGTTACCTCGGCGCGCCCGAGGCCATCGCCAAGGCGATCGACTCGATGCAAAGCCACACCACGTCGAACCCATGTTCCTTCGCGCAGAAGGGCGGGTTGGCTGCGCTCAAGGGAGATCAGCAGTGCGTCAACGACATGCGCGACGAATTCAACATTCGTCGCGAATATATGTTCGACCGGCTAAGCAAAATTTCCGGTCTGACCGCGGTGAAGCCTCTCGGGGCCTTTTACATTCTGGTCAACATAGGTTCCTTCGGGCTCAAGTCTCAGAATTTCGCGGATCGGCTTCTGAGCAAGGCCAATGTCGCCGTGGTGCCAGGTATCGCGTTCGGAGATGATCGCACCATCAGGCTCAGCTACGCCACCAGCCTTGATGTGATCAAAAAGGGACTCGATCGACTCGAAGACTTCTGCAAGACGCTGTAGAGCAGCGCTGGCCCAGAACGGACTGCAACGCCGCATGGTGCGCAGGCTCACAAAGGGCAAGCCAAGCGCCTTCGCCCAGACGGAAGTTCCCCTTCACCCGTTCGGCTCGCCGAGCAATGGGGCAGAATCTATTGGGAGCGGAACGCGGGGACCAAGGATGTCACCCGCACAGCCCCCGGAGCCGGAGGGAAGGCCGGACGAAGGCGGAGCTACGCTGAAGCTGGGGAAGCCTCTGGTTCGACGTTTACCCGGCGGCCGTTTCGATCAAATCTTACCCGCCCTTCGACGAGGGCGAAAATCGTGTAGTCACGCCCGAGACCAACGTTTCGGCCCGGATGAAACTTCGTGCCCCTCTGGCGGAGGATGATATTTCCCGCGATTACAGACTCGCCGCCAAACTTCTTGACACCCAGCCGCTTGCTTGTGCTGTCGCGTCCATTTTTGACGCTCCCTTGACCTTTCTTGTGAGCCATAAGCCAGTTTTATACGCTGATCGTTTTTATCTTGAGCCGGGTCAACTGCCGGCGATGGCCGACCGTGCGGTGATACCCCTTGCGGCGCCTGAACTTGAAGGCCACCACTTTCGGCGCTTTGGTCTGTTCAACAACCTCGGCGGTCACGGCTGCCCCTGCCACGAGCGGCATGCCTATCGAAAGGTTGTCACCGTCGGAAACCAAAAGGACCTGCTCGAACTTTGCATCCGTGCCGGGCTCGACGTCGAGTTTTTCGACCTCGATCACATCACCTTCCGCAACACGGTATTGCTTTCCTCCTGTCTGAATCACTGCGTATGCCATGAACTATCTCCTTCGTCCGAACCTGCGAGGATCTCATAGGGTCTATTCGCCTTCAAGGGAAATTTTTGCCTTGCGCGCCTGTCACGCAGCGGCAAACTTCCCTTCCCGCTTGCGCTCGGGTGGTGAAATGGCAGACACGTACGTTTGAGGGGCGTATGCCGAAAGGCATGGGGGTTCAAGTCCCCCCCCGAGCACTTGACCGTGACGAACGATCGGCGCACGTTTCGCAAGAGCAAGATTTCTCCTGGCTATCCTAACAAATTGGCCTTGTCCGATTTTCAGCCTGCCGGTCCGAGACTCCTCTGCCCGGCGCCTGCAGATTCGTTTTACTGGTTCTCCCTGTTCGCTTTGCGCGCCTGCCTTCCAGGGTCGAGGAATCCGGAGTTCAGGGGATTGCTTTCTTGATTTCCCGCAAGAGTCAGAGAGCACTCTTCACCGAAAAGTTCGCTGAAGTTTGTTGCTAGACCGTCGCACGGATTTCGCTCGCGCCGCCATCCACAAAAGGCCTCAACAAGGTCAATTTCCCCTCGACTATGAAATTTACAGATGCTCAACGGCTGCTGCGGCCCGGTGTCGTGACGCATTACGCTACGGAGGTCTATTCCGCCGCGGTTGAAGCTGCCGCCCTTGTAGTCCATGCCGCAGTCCGGCCGATTCGAAGCAGACTCGATACCAGCAAGGGCCGCTCCCGAAGATCACTCTCAGCTCGCCCGCGAGGGATGTGATCCGCGTTCGAATCGAGCATTTCGATGGCGTTCCCGCGCGGGGCCAGCGATTCCAATCGCGACTGAAACTGATAACTCAGTGGACATCGTCGATGATCAGGAATCCGCCTCGCTCAGTTCGGGTGATCTTACGGCCGTGGTAGCGAAGAAAGAATGGGGGATCACGTTCCGCAGAAGCGGCCGTCCCTAACCACCAGCGGCTGGCGCGGCGACGCGCTTAAGCGCGCGGCGAAGCGGGAAGCGGATAACAGCCAGTATCTCGGGCGACATTCCCGCGCGCTGGCGAATTCAGCTCGCGGGATTGCAGACGGTTAAGGCAGAACCCAGTCTCTGCTCCACTCCGGACCCGCTTGGTCTAACCCGGGATCCCGCCGTGGGCAGCCGTAAGATTGAACTTGAACTGGACTAAAAGGTGATGGCGGTCACCCGTTCCGCCCCGAGGCCCAATTTTTCTCTCTCCTCGCCGCTGTCATGAGTAATTCAGTGCAGGCATATTCGGGGATCGCGATTATCTCTGTTGCGCAGCGCTCTCTTCGACAGACTCGACAGGGGGAATCGGAACCCTCGTTATTGGCCCTTTGGCGTTGGGAAGCAGAAAGGACGCCGTTTGTTTCTCGGAATTTGCCTCGGGAGGCAAAGCAAATTGAATCGTTAACAATTCGGACTGACCGGGCCGCAACAAGGCGAGAACTGCATCCGGAAGGTATTTTCTGCCGGGCGGCGCGACAGGGGAAAGCACAGAATACCGCTGGCCAGTCTGTTCAGCGATCATTACTGAACTCGAAAGCGAAAATGGCTGTGGATCGTAGAGTCCCATATTGATGTCTTCCCGGCTCGCGTTGGGAGGTATCTGGCCTTTAGTACCGAGGAACGTCCCTTCGGGCGGCGCTTTGTCGGTGGCGACAATGCGCACTGCAACAACGAGCCGATTCGGCGGGATGCGCTCGATCCGAAAGATCTGAAATCGCACTCCCGGCCAATTTGTTTCCACTTCCGTGTGTCCCAATGCCGCCCCACCGGACTCCGCCGCAAGCCCGCCAATCGAGACGAAAGCCACCCAACACGCCCAAACAACGACCAAAAAAATCGGGTTCCAGAATTTCCAAATCATCAAATCGGTTGGAATCGCCAACTTCATCGAATTTCTTCGGAGCTGACAACCCGATAGAGATAGCGCGGCTCGAAGGGGTGATTGACTCCGTTGCCGGGATCTTCACGAACCCCCGGGTCGTCGAGGCTTCCCACAACGCCATCTTCGCCCGCATTGCCCGAGTTCCCATAAACTCCATCCGCACCCGGGTCCAGATAGCGCTCGACGATAAAATGCAAGCGGGATTCGGCCAACACATTGTCTCCGGTCTGAAACTGCGCGTAGTCGGTGTTGCTTTGCTTTTTCTGCACCGCCTGCCCGACTGCCCAGACTGAGAACACGTTTCCTTGGGTAGTGAAATTGCCGACCACTTGCCGAACCAAATCATTGCGCGTTGCGTTGTTCGGCGCACGCAGACTGCTGATCTCGGGAATATTGCAGATTTCAGCGGGAAGATGAAGCGGGCCATTTCTTCGCACATAGTCTTCGACGGCCTGTGCGACACTCGTCGCCGGCACGTCCGCGCCGCCGGTAAAGGCGGCGGCGGTTCCCACTCCGTTTAGGGTTTGATTGACCTTGATTCCGTGAAAGGCCGCCTCCAAGGGAAGCGAGCGGGAAATGCCGGGTTGAGGACTGTTAACGTCGGTGGTGTAGACGACCGCGCCATTCGGATTGATGCGTCCGCTCGTTGCCCCGCCATATGTGCCGTTGTAGGCAAGATTCGTCGCTGCTTGATAGGCGCTGCCGAATGGGGTCAACGTCGAAGGCACGTAAAGCAAATCAAGCATTGCCCAATCCGGATAAGACTGGCTTCCAGCAAACGTGGTTCTCTGGTTGGCCGAGTCCGTGGAAGGCGCGAAGCTTAGCAACCGAAACGGCGTTCCCTTCTGCTGGTCGTAAGGCCGGAACTCGTCATCGGGGATAATTCCCGTGCGAATGTATTGCAGGTATCCGATATTTGGCATCCGCGCGCTTCGCGGAATCATCGTTTGACTCGCCAGTTCCGCCTTCGTCGAGATCGCGCAATCGGCCTGAGGCATCCAATAAGAGTCGGGATCGGCCAGTGTCCCCCGAAAAGCCGTTTCCGGGTAGCTTGAAAACTTCGCCGGGGTAGCCGCGCCGGACTGCATCGTCCCCGACGGCGCATTGCTATGCTTCCAGTCGCCGGGAAATTTGTTGACGAGCGGATCATCGGTCCAGGCAAAATATGAAACCGTGGCCCCGGTCAATCCCCCGCTCGGGGGGACGGGAATATCGATATTGACTGGGATAACCGAGGCGATATGGCGTTCTCTCAAGGTGCCGGCGGGACCGCCGGGCCCGCTCGGAGAGGACCAAGCCTCGCCTGTAAGGGTCTCGGCAGACTTTAGTTCCACGGCGTCGTTTTCTCCCCGAATTGACTCGAGGGGTACCGGGTCAGGATCGGAAAACCACCCGGAAAAGATCTGGCTGCGAACCGCGATTCCACCTCCGATATGAAGGTTGGACCCGTCGGCGGCCGTTCTCATCGATAGGCTGTAAGCTGACCCAAAGCGGCTTCTGATACAGCGTATTTCGCCCGGATACCACTCCTGCCCCGGAACGTCCAATTGCAAATACGACATCAAGAGCGGGGACGCCACGTCGTTCGCCAGGCCCGCTGTGCCTTGATATTTGCCCGAAGAAAGTGCATAAGGATCATGGTATAAGGCGGCAAGTCCCTGGTCGGGGTCATCGTGGGTTTTGGGATTCCCCTGGAAATCCATACCCTGATCGTTGGTTAGAATTTGATTGGCCCAGAAGCTGTTGCTGCCGTCTGGTTTTTTCAACACCGCGGCCTTGAAAGGAAACGGTCCTCCATCACTGCGTTCCAAATCCGAACAGTTCAGTGCTCCCCCGTTAAACCGCGTTCCGAAGGACCTCCGTGCTCCTTGCGGCGGAATCACCTCTTTCCCGCCCATATAGGCCGCGGGAAGCCAGCATTCGACCCAAACATCCATCTGGGCTTTGGGCTCAACGTAGCCTGGCGAACCAACCGTCCCCTGAGAGCCGAATGTTGTAACCTCGAGAAGCAGACGATTGACCTTTGGCGCCCGACCCATACCGATGACCCATTGCTTGCTCAACCAACCTGGAAAAATGAACGGGGAAACATTGTAGCGGCAGCCTCTCTGCTCCAGAACCCCTCCCCCACCATTTATTTTTCCATCCTCGGAGGGAGGCGTCACCTTCACGCCGGGATAATCCGTCGAAAGCGGATAAGGATAGTCGGCAGAAATCGCTTTTGAGCCAAGGCTCACAATTTGGGCCACAATGTTGTCAAGCTGGCGTGGCGAGTACTTGCCCGAAAATCCAATCGCCCAAGGACATACCCAAGGAACTCGAATGTTTCCTCGGGTACCCGGCACACCCGCGTCTTCTGCGGGTTTACCGTCAGCTTGAGCTTGGCCATGATCGCTTCCATGCGCTCGCGCGCCTCCGCCGCATTGCGCCGGCAGAGAATCACGTAATCATCGGCATAGTTCACGATCCGTGCTCCGAACTTCTGCTCCCAGCCTTGCTTCTTCCACGCCAAGATGAAGCGTCTTATGTAGAGGTTTGCCAATAACGGCGAAATCGGCGAGCCTTGCGGCGTGCCGCGAGCCGTGTCCTTGGCCTGTGTGGTTCGACGCCGCCCTCCTTTGCCGTCATCCTCCTCCACGGCCATCTGCAACCATGCTTTGATGAGCGCGAGCATCGCTCCGTCGCTCACACGTCGGGCTACACTCTGCATCAACTCATGGTGCGGGATCGTGTCGAAGTAACCGCTCAGATCGGCATCGACCACTTCGCCAAAACCCCGAGTCAGCAACCCGTGTGTCGCCTTGATGGCGTCGTGGGCGCTTCGCCGGGGCCGATAGGCATACTGTTCCTCGGGCAGATCCGCTTCAAAGATCGCCTCGAGCACGATGACTGCTGCCATCTGTGCCACCCGATCTCTTACCGTCGGAATGCCTAGCGGCCGCTGCTTCCCATCCGGCTTCGGGATATACACCCGTCGCACGGCCCCCGGCCGATAGGTCTTGGTCTTGAGTTCCTCCATCAATCCATCCAGCCATCCTTCCACACCCCGCGACTCGATCCGCTCAAAGCTCTCTCCATCGACGCCCGCACCCCCGCCGTTCGCACGGCAGCATCCTTAGGCGTGCCAGAGCACGTCCTTGCGCCAGACCTTGTCATAAAGCGCGTAAAAGCGATAAGCCGGATTTGCCTTCGCTTTGGCATACAACGCCCTCTGGAGCTTCTGAACGCTTTGGGGAGTTGCTAGACTCACGTCAATCTCCGCGCTATTGCTCTTTGCTGCGTTGCCCCTGAACTAAGGCCCCTTTGCTCCGCGGTCGTTACCCGCTTCCTCGCTATTACGGGCCTCTCCGCCACCCGATACGTCCCGGCCTTGCCCTCGCGGGCCTCCGGTTGAGCTCTCCGGCCTCGACCTACCGGGCTTCCCGTGTTGACGCACCTCTCCTTTGCGCACATGCCATCTCCAATACCCCGGTGTCCTTCTGCGGTGCTCTTATCGCTCGCTTCCCGCAAAATCGGCGGCCTTCGCTTGTTTCGCACCAGCTCGGCGTCCACATTACCGTTTTCGAGGCTTGCTCGGCGTTCACTCATGTTATGGCCTGCGCGCTCGCTGATCGCCTTTTTCAGCGACCTTCTTCACCGAAGGCTTCGCCCGTGGCAGTTGCCCACTACAAACGCTCCGGTTGCTTCCGGCTGGAGCGACAGTTGCCGAGTGGGATATCCTCCTCCCACTGGAGTGACGCGCCCTTTCCACGGCGCACGCGAAACTTCGGTTAAGTCGATCCTACTGCCCGCACCGACCGCAACAACTTGATCTCTCTACCTCGAATCTTAAGGTTCAAGGACTCTAGCGGAGGCGGGTTGTCAAATTTCCCCGAAAAGCCGACCCAAATATGTCCTTGCCGCTCCTGCTGCGCCGGTGAGCGGTGAACTGCGTCTGAGGGTGATTCTGTCGCAAGCAGGGTTGCAGTTGGGATGAAGCCGTCGTCGAGTCTGTGGACGTATTTGTTGGGGCCATGGAAGCGTCATCATCCATCACCTCAACCGGGGAAAGCCTATTAAGTCGCCCCTGAAAAAGTCAGCGGAGCAAGCAAACAAGCTGGTTTGCGGGTGGAGAGGTTGAGAAGATATCGACCGTGAAAGGAGGGTTTTGAACCAAAACCCGGTCGAAAACGCGCAGATGTTAAAGAAGCGAAAGCCAAACAGGCAGACCTCGTTTTTGATGCCGACGCTTAATGAGCAATGTGATCCACGGCACCCCTTGAGAAAGCTGGGAGAACGAATTCCGTGGTCGGATTTCGAAGAGGCTTTTGGGGAATATTACAGCGAGGACGGTCGTCCGGCCAAGCCGGTGAGGCTGATGGTGGGGTTACTCTTGCTCAAGCAGATGTATGACCAGAGCGACGAGGACGTGGTGGAGCGGTGGGTGGAAAATCCCTATTGGCAACAATTTGGCGGGATGAGCGATTTTCAATGGGAACTGCCCTGCGATCCGAGCGATCTGGTCTACTTCCGGCAGCGGATCGGCGAGCAAGGGGTAGCATTAATCCTCGCCGTCTCGGCCCAGATGCATGGAGAGCGAGCCAAAGAGAGCGAAGTGGTCGTCGACAGCACCGTACAGGAGAAGAACGTGACCTATCCGCTGGACACCAAACAGTATCGAAAGATCATTATGCGGTGCTGGAAGCTTGACGATAAGAGCGGAGTGCGTCTGAGGCGACGCTACCGCAAAGAAGTTCGCGCTTGCATCATGGCGCAGCGTTTGCGCAAGGATCCGCGCAAGCGAAAGGCAGCACGCCGAGGCCACAGAAGGCTGCGCCCCATCGCGGGAGCCTTAATCCGCGAGCTGGAGCGAAAGCTGCCCGCAGCCCTCCGAGAAGAACAAAGAGAGAATTTCAGCCTTTGCCGCCGGGTTCTGGCCCAAAAGCCGCATGATACCGATAAGATTTACTCTTTGCACGAGCCGCACATCTACTGCGTGGCCAAGGGCAAGGAGCACAAGAAATATGAATTTGGAACCAAAGCCTCACTGGCGATGACCAAAACCCACGGCGTCATTGTGGCAGCCGTAGCCCATGAAAAGAACCTCTACGATGCAGAAATCGCTTTTGAGCCAAGGCTCACAATTTGGGCCACGATGTTGTCAATCTGACGCGGCGAGTACTTGCCCGAAAATCCAGCGGATGAAGAACCAGGAAAAACAGGCCAGCTCACCGGCTTTCCGGCAGAGTTCGTTCCAGCGAGATAGTTCGCCAGCAACATCCCGTTGATATAACAGTAGTTTGGAAACGTATAAAACCAGCTACCCTGGCTGAAATCATTACCTCTCCCAAGCGTGTAGTGTTCCCTGCTCGGATCGAAACGCCAGTGGCCAGGGGCGATCGTCTTAGGAAGCTGCTGACCGGATTGACAACTTTATAGAGCGGCAGTTGGGACGGCGTGGGATAAATTTCCTGCACCGGGCGAAGGGTGATGCCGTTGATGACCATGTTCGTCGAATGTTCCTCGGGGGCGCCGAGGATCGGCGTAAGGGCCATTCTTGGCTGACCAAAAATATTCAGCTCGGGGCTTCGGCTGTAGGCGGTGAGCGCAAACACGTTGTTGGTGTAGGCGTCGGCAGGCACGTTCGTTGACCGGAGAATCTCTCGCGGAGAGCTGAAGCCGTTGGTTCGGGCTACCCCGACGATTTCCTTTCGAGAGGTCCTTTGCGTTGCTTCCGCCAAACAAGACCTCCAGGCTCACTTCGCTGGGTGAGCCGATTCCGAGCGAGTTGGTGGTATATTTTTCCGTGCCGTCCGCGGTATTGACATTGATCTTCGCGCCTTCGTCGTCCACCCAAAAGGCGTAGCGGCCGATAATCGCATTGGTTGCGCCGGCCGGTTTGGAGGGGTCGCTAAGCACGTTTGCCCATTTTACGGAAAGGTCCGGCGGGATTTGGCCCGCCAATGATTGGGCGGCTGCCATCGGCGAGCGGTCGATTGAGATTGACAACACTCACCCCGGGCGACTCCGAAAAAAGCGCAAAGTTGGTCTGCGGGCTGGCGCTGGAATACGACCAACGGGTGATCCGCCCGGGCGAGAGAGACCAATAAAACTCGGGGGCGTTGGTGGCGAAATTCTTGAAGGGATCATCCCAGGGACCCAACGCGTCGCGCACGCGGGACATCGCCTCGTGCACCCCAATCATCGCCACGCCGTAGGCACGTTCCTGGTCCAGGCTCGAGCCGGCGGTCTTCGATTCCAACATCACGCTGGCCAAATACCCCACGGTGACAACCGTGATCAGAACCACGATGACCAGCGTCATGATCAACGCGGAGCCCAAACGCTTTGTGACATTCTTTTTCCGGGGTTTCATGGTTTTCAACGTGGGGCACCGTGGAGATCGATCACCGTGCTGTAGATCCGGGCGCCCTGCTTGATTGGTTGAGGGAGACTATTATAAAAGGCGTTCACGTCGGCCCACATATCCGCGGTGCGCGCCATCGGTTTTTCCGCGCCCGTAAGGCGCTTCGCCGTCCGGGCATCCACGGCAACCAGCGCGACCTCGAGGCTCGCGGGCAGGGCGGTAGCAAACCGGGTGGTGACCGCATTGGTAAACGAAACGGCGTAGCCTTTGGAGGAATCAAATTCGCCGTTGGGAAACGGCTGCGAGTTTCGAGTCGCTCGAAATCGGCTTCTTTTGCTGATCAAGCGGCTGCATCCAGAGACCCAGCACGTTTTCCGCCAATTGCCCGGCGTAGTCCGACTCCTTCGTCGCCGACGCGTTGCTGGCCACAAGGGCGTCCGTGACGAAATCCGAAGGCTTTTGCATCTGGTAGTCGGAATCCGCCACCAGCCGGCAGAGCTTGGGAACCAGATTCGCCGGGGAGCCGTTGGTCTCGTTGACCCATTGGACGAAATAGCCGACCAACGCCATGTTGCCTCGGGAACGATCGCCCGCGACCGGGGCCTGCCAGAATGCGGCCTGAGGAAGCTTGTAGTCGCTTCCCAAGTTCGGGGGATTGATGATTAGTTGAAGATTGGTCGAGGCGGGGTTGCCGGGAAGAGCCGCGAAGCGCAAATCGCGCGCCATGCGGGAGAATGCCGAGAGGGCGGAGGAACGCCGCTCGTTATGCGCGATCCCGAGCTGCCAGAAGGAAGACATGGAAGAGGCTATCGAGACCAGAATAAGTGATAGCGCGATGAATACCGCCGTGGCGACCAGCAGCTCCAGGAGAGTAAACCCCCCTGACGCGAGAGGCAGTCTCTTACTGGTAGTTGAATAGCGAGATGAGCGACACATTTGTCGAGGTCAGGCTCGGATTCGGCCAGCGAACGGTGAGCCGGAGCAACCCAAAGTTGTTGGTGGTGAAATTCGGCGAAGCCGGCGGCGGCGTCACATTGACAACGTCACAACGGAAGTAGGCACCGTTCGAGTCGGGGAGCGGCATCCCTGAGAAATCCCGGTAGTTGGTCGAGGGAAGACTTCCCAACGCCGTCGAAAAGCGCTGGCTTTGATATTCCGAAGTCACGCTCTCCGTAATCCAGGCGAGGCGAGCCTTAAGATCGGCGTTCTTGGTTTCATTGGCGGCAAGCGCGGCCAAGCCCAGGATGGCCGTCAAGACGAAACCGACCAACCCCACGGCGATAACCACCTCCACGAGAGTAAACGCAGAACGCTGGCGGAAGCCTTTCGAGAAAACAATAATGCCCAATCTCCGAATCAAACAGCGTCCTGTTTTGCGGCAAGAGCGCTTTGCTTCGGAAGCAGCTTGGGGGGCGATTCCGCTCAACACAACCGAATTCAAGTCCCATAATCTAGATAAAGGGCTGTGCTTGTAAAGAGCGAATATACCAGATTGGGAAGCGTTGTCTTTTTTTCGCTTACCTTATGCTCCAGCGCGAATCCGCTTAGGGTAGTCGCTAAGTGATAGCTGACGGAATGGGATGAAAGGAACATTATCCATTTCTCCTATCCACACCGCCCGACAACCGTTCGGCTCGCGCTAATAACCGGCATTTGGTGATGGAGGGAATTAGCTGCCAGCGCGCGGCTTTAAAGCCAGTCCACGAGGGGCAACCGTCCGGCGTGGCAAAGTAGCGAAAAGACGCGCCGGACGCCTTAGAGGGGTGACTAAACGATCGAAACAAAAACGATACACGCGAAACTTTTCTTGCATTTTGCAGAAAAATTCGTGAATTGTGTTAACCCCCATTTCTCTCGATCCAATGGCTAAACGTCTCCCCCCTCTGTTTGGACGGGTTTCCCGCGGCTACTCTTTGATTGAGCTCCTTGCGGTGATGGCCATCCTTTCCGCGCTCGCCGGGCTCACGGTAGGATCTCTTTCCCCCGTTAAAGCGAACGCCCTCACCTCGGGAGGAAATCGGATCGCCGACCTGCTCACGGGCGCCAGGCAGAACTCGATTTCGCGTCATGCCTTTACTGCGGTGGTGATCAAACGCGCCGGCGACGGCAGGTATTCGTCATACTGTCTTCTCGAGCTAGCCAGGGACGACAATGGAAACTTCGCCGCCTGGAACATGCTAGCGCCCTGGCGTTCTCTTCCCGAGGGAATCCGTTTCGATCCGAACGCTCCGGTCACGGCCCCGGCGGCGAACTTTCTGGATGGCCTTGGCAAGACAGCCCCCTCGCCGCTTCCTGGCTCTCTCCAATTCCACGGGCAGGCGATCGATCTGAAAGGTAACACGATTTGCCAGATCTTCGCGCCGGACGGAACCTTGGCAGACAAGCCCCTTCGCCTTCGCCTGGTCCAGGCCGCGGAGGGTGCCGGCGACGCAATTATTTACACCGGCCCCAAGACCGGGGATCTGCCGGCGAATTACTACGATATCGTGATTTTGCGGGAAACCGGGCAGACGAAGGTGGAACGTCTCTAGTCGAGTTTTCCGCTCCGGATTCGGCGAGAGTCTGACCGGGGCGCGCGGGAGGTTCATCGTCACGAATCGGCGATTCCGACGTGGAGAGTCCGCCGTTCCTCGATTCCTACTGGAAAGCGGAAAGCGCTCCGGGAAGAAAAATATATCAGACCTAGGCGGCCGATTCGATTCGGACGGACTTTACGGAAGGCAATTTAGCTCCGGAGCCCGGGTAAGCGGATGATCGAATGATCAGTTCGGGAGGCACGGTTCGTGTTTGGCCCCTCTCGAAAAGCTCTCCGTTCATTCGCTCCCTGAGGAGCGCCATTAACTCGGCGCCGATCGCGAGATTCTTCTTGTCCACCGTGGCAACAGGGCCCATCGGCTCCCATTGCCGGGTTTCCATGTCATCCCACATGTTGTCGTATCCAACCAAGAGAACGTCGCGATTTGGCTGCCTTCCATGCACCCGCAGCGCGGCGCAAAGATGGCCGACAATGGCGTCACTCGGCGCCATGATTGCGTCGATGGCGTTTGGCCCGCGCAGGTGCTCGACCAGGTAGCCAGCCATCAGGCGCGATTGAAGCTCAAAGTCTTCCTTGCTATTGTTAAAGTTGTGATAGCCGGGATCGAAAATTTCCACGGCTGGCAGCGGCTCGACGCCGCATTCGCGCATTGCCCGCTCGTAACCGGCGTTCCGTTTCGTCAGCCACGGTTGCACTTCGGAAGGGCCGCCTACCGCAACCTGCCAAAACCGCAAGATCCGCTTCCGTCCTTGGCCGATGAGCCACTTGGTCAGGGCGTAGGCGCCGGCCTCATGGTCGGAAGTCACCGCGTCGATCTCGGAGGCAAAAATGGGATTATCGCGGGCCAGTCCCATGTCCCCATAAATAACAAAGGGAATATTTCCTTCGCGAAGCGCCCTGCCGATATGTTCGCCCGATTTATCCTGGACCACACCGCATAAAACGATGGCTCCCCCCGGGCGTTCCATGATCAGGCGCTGCAGCATGTCACCGGCGATGCGCTTGGGATGCACGGTCAGAGCATCATAACCGGCCATGCGAACAGCATGAACCGCGCCAGCGTGAATAAAATTAATATGCCACGTGTTGTGCATCTTTTCGGAAAACTCGTGCTGAGCGGGCGGTTCCATGATCAAGGCAATCGCATCAGACAAGAAGGTCTTCTGCGGCTTCATCGCCCCGTTCACGATTCGACGGCGGCTTTCCGAATGAATCATCCCCTGCGTTTCCAGGTCCTCCAAGGCCAGACGAACTGTGGTTCGAGACACGTTGAGCTTGGCTGCCAGCCGCATCTCAGAAGGCAACCGGGACCCCGCAGCTAGGCGCCCGTCGGCAATCCATTCCTGGATGTGCCGAATCGCCCTCGCTCGCGGACTGTTATTGATAATTCCCAGAGTATCAGTCTTTTCCAAGGCCATAGCTATCGAAGTTCAATCTCGTTGAAACTGGGGAGCCAAACACGGGAGTTTCACCGCGCGAGGAACCTCATTTTTAAACAGACGAATCATGATTTTGGGGGTCTCGCCAAGCATTCACCACGCAAGCGCGCCAAAGTATATACTTTCAATCGTCGCCCATGACGCTGGAAAGGTAAAGAAAAACTCATGACGCAGAAAAGGTGCCTTCTTCACAAAAGTGCGGGTTCGAGCCATTTCCGCAAAGTCAAAAGCACTCGCGGCCTTTGCCGGCGAAAAATATCGTGCCCCGCTCGGATAATCACATGAAAATCGAAAGTAGTAGCGTTTTTTATGTTTGACAGGTATGCAAAATGTTTAGTCATTTTCCGCCGAAATGCCAACCTCTTCCGTTCTCACTTTGGAACCAACTCCTCTTAGTCACGGCGCGCAACCTCATCGGAGTGCGCCTTTGCCGGCGGATACCGGGAAAAAGATTCAACTCTCGCTGAGGGGAAGATCGGTCCCAATTGCTCCGTTTTGGAGCTTCTGCTCCGCAGCGGGCCGCGCCAACGAGGGACTCCGGGCGGGATGGAGATCACATCTGGAGTTGGTAACGAAGCATTGCGGGTTCCGCTACCTGCGCTTCCATGGATTGCTGCACGACGACATGTTCGTCTGTCGCCGGCACAATGGATCCCTGATTTTCAACTGGCAATACGTCGATGACGTCGTCGACGCTCTGCTCGCCAACGGCGTGCGCCCGTTTGTCGAGTTCGGTTTCTTTCCGAAAGACGTCGCCGGCGAGTCGGACGTGCGTTGTTTCTGGTGGCAAGCGCACGTGACGCCGCCCGAACATTACGAGGAATGGTCGACGCTCGTGGATCGCCTGGTCCGGCATTTTCTCCAGCGCTACGGCGCGAACGAGGTGCGCCAATGGTATTTCGAAGTTTGGAACGAGCCAAACCTCTCATTTTTCTTCAACTCAACCCGAAGCAAATATTTCGAATTGTATCGGGCGACTGTTGCGGCGGTGAAATCCATCGATCCAAGCTTGAGGGTTGGCGGACCCGCAACCAGCAATTTTGTTCCGGACGACAGGTTCGGTGGCGAAGAGCAGGAGGGAGAGAAGTCCCTCACCGGCCAACTCAAGAACCTCGCCGATGCCGAGTGGAGAGGCGTTTGGATCCGCGAATTTCTTGAGTTTTGCTCGCGGGAAAAGCTTCCCCTGGACTTCGTTTCGACGCATCCCTACCCCACGGACATTCCGTTTGGCCACGAGATCGACGGGATGCGGACGCGCCCCGCGGACTCGACGCTCAGGGATCTGCAATGGCTCCGGGAGATCGTCAGCCAGAGCGCTTATCCTTCGGCCGAGATTCATCTCACGGAGTGGAGCAGCAGCCCCTCCGCGCGGGACTTCACCCACGATTTTCCGCAATCCGCCGCCTACATTGTCAAAACCAACATCGAGGCTGCCGGCCTGGTCGACTCTCTTGCGTACTGGACCTTTACCGACGTCTTCGAAGAACATGGAGGGGGCGACGGCGCGTTTCACGGGGGCTTCGGGCTGATCAATTATCAGGGAATCGTCAAGCCTGCCTTCCATGCCTATCGTTTTCTCAACCAACTGGGCGAGGAAGAGATTTTTCGCCATGAGGGCTTTCTGGCGACGCGGACGAAAGAGGGCCGGTTGCGTGCGGTCGCGTGCAATTTTCCAAAAGAGCACCCGGATGCGCCACCGTTTGCCAGCTCCCTCGAGGCGGCCGAACGAACCCTGGCCACGGGCGCACCCGCCGTCCTTACTCTAGAGATCCATCACCTCGCCCCGAATACCGCCGTTCTGATCGAAATTGCTGACTCTGATCATGGGTTCGCTTTGCGCAAATGGCAGGCGATGGGAAGCCCCTCCTCGCCGAGTCCGGACCAAACATCCCTGCTCCGGGACTTCGCATGGAATACCGATCGCCAAATCGTCAACGTGAAGAGGAATGGGGTGCTGAACGTGAGCCTTCAGCTCGCGCCATGGGCCGTGGCGCTAATCCGCGAGATCGAAGGGTGAACTCCGCCGAATAACGCTGGCCATTGCGCTCTTTGGCGCTTCGAGTTTGCAAGCCGCAGGCACGAACGGTGCCGGTCAAAACAAGCCCTCGGACTTGTGTTGACAACTCTCTTCGTGCGGCAGAAGAGTCGTTGGCGGGCATTTGATTCTTGCGCGGCGACCCCGACGATCGGGAGAAGCGGCGGTCGGTCTGCGGAATTATTTTTCTTGTTGAAAAAATATCAAAACTGTCTCTATTGGGTAGATTCTACTCAGGGCTTTTTCCCTTCCTAGTACCATTGTGCACTGCTAAGACCATAGGAGCTTTTTCCCGGCTCCTGCACGGGCACCCGGGTTACCTCCGAAGTGCGCGACTGGCATCATTTTGCTGCCTTCTGGCTCTGGTGAGTGCGCTACGGCTTTTTGCCGAGGGAGAGACGTCGCCGGATCTCGCGCAGCTTCCCACCGGCGAACTGGAAAAGCAGGCGGCCTTCATGGTGGGGGCGCAGAAATTCGGCGAGGCCATTCCCTTGCTCGGTGAGCTCATCAATCGCCTCGGAGAATCCAAGGATGCTCAGACGCAGGCCAAGGTGGAAGGCTTCCGCTATTTTCTGGGCCTGGGCTATGTCCTCTCGGAAAATTGGGAGGGCGCCGCGACGACGTTCGAGAATTTCCTGAAGAATCATCCAAAGAGCAATCGCTATCGCCGGGTTCTGGAGCTTTACGGGGATACCCTCTCGGAAACCAAGCGCTACGCGGAGGCGGCCGAACAATACCAGAAGCTGCTCCAGTTTAAGATGACGGACCTCGAAAGTTTCCCGATATGGGAAAAGCTCGCTTCGTGCTACATGCGAGACAGCAAGTGGGGCGACGCGGTGCCTGTGCTCCTGACCATGCTGCAAAAAAGTCGAACCGAGGCCCAGCGTGAGCAGGCAGTGGTCTGGCTCGCCCAATCCTATATTGAATCCGACCAGGGAAACAAAGTCATCGAACTTTTGCCGGACATGCTGACCAAAGCTCCCCGGGCCAGGCTCAGCATTGATTTCAACATGGCCCTTCTCAACGGTGGCGACAAGATGTTCGCTGCGCAGCAGGATGTCCTTGCCCTCTTGTTTTATAATCTCGTACTTCCTCCCACGCGGTTGCTCGAGGCCAACAAGAAGCTGGAAGCCGAACTCGAGCGTCAGAGAACCCAACTGATCAAGTCCGGCCAGGTGGAGTTCGTCGTGGATATCAACCGCCGCATCCAGGATTTGCGAAGCGAGCGCGCGGCCCTGGAAGAGACGCCGGACTTTTCCGAGGATCTCTTGATGCGGATTGCCCAGGCTTACTTTGGATCAAACAGATTTTACGAAGCTTTCTGGACCTACTGGAAAATCTATCAGGATTACCCGCAGGGGAAGCTCGCGGAAGAGTCCTGCTACGGCGCCTTCGCGCTCGCGGCCCAACTTGAGCAGGACGAAAAAGCCAAGGAGGCCGGTCTGAAGTATCTGGGCTCTTTTCCTGATGGCAACCACTGGGACGACGTGAGCTTGCAGCTCGGTCAAATCTTCGTTCGCGACAAAGAGTACAAGACGGCCATCGATTATTACTCGCAAATTCTCAAGACCAAGCCGGACCACGTCTTCAAGGATCAGATCCTCTACATGCTCGGCTTTTCTCAGTTCCAGGACTCCGCCTTGGAGGAATCGCGCAAGACTTTTCAGACTCTTAATAGAGACTTTCCGGAAAGCGACAAGGCGGGCGCCGCCCTCTATTGGGTGGGCATGACTTTTCTTTTCCAGGATAACTACAAGGACGCCCTCGACGGTTTCGGCCGTTTTCTCGAGAAGAGCAACGACGGAAAGCTTTACGAGGACGCCTCCTTTCGGAAGGCTGTTTGCCTCTACGGATTGGAAAAGTATCCGGAAGCGGCGCAAAATCTGGAGCACTTTCTGGTCGAATTTCCCGCGGACGCGCTGACTCCCGAGGCGCAGACGCTCCTGGGTGACTGTTACGGCGCGACGGGCGAACTTGAAAAGGCGCTTGAACACTACCAGCAGGTGGAAGATTGCGCGGTCAAGCAGAGCCAGATTGACTACGCGGCCCTCCAGATCGGGCGAATCTACGAGCAGCTCGAGCGATTCAAGGAAATGGAGGATTGGTTCGGGCGCTACCTGGAAAAATACGGCATCAAGGGAGATTACACCCAAGCGATCTACCGAAGAGGCCTGGCGATGCAAGCGCAAGGAAGATCCAAAGAGGCCCTGGACAACTATTGGCAAGCCATTGAGAAATACGGGAACGATCCGAAGGCGATGGGGATCGACATTATCATCGACGCGTATTGCGAGGAGTTTCGCGCGCTCAATGGTTTGCCTCCGGTCGATTTGATTCGCGCCGCTGCGCTGACCGCCAATCAACAGAACGAGCGCACACGCGCGTTGAGGTTCGAGCGGTCCCTCGCGCAAATGAACGCCGGCGGCGACCTCGCGCCATTTACTCCCGCGGATGTCGAAGCGGGCAGCCCCGCCGTTCTGCTTTGGATTGCCCAGGTCGCCTCCCGGGCTGACCCGGCGCTCGCGGAGAGCGCCGCGCGCGCCACCATCGACAAATTCGGCCCGACGCAGTGGACCGGAGAAGCTTTTCTGAGACTCGGCGACCTGGCTTTCGAGAAAAGAAACTGGAAACAGGCGGAAACTGCTTACAACAAGGCGCTCACCAATTCACCGATGAACGAGATCGCTGCGCGCGCGACGATGCGGCAGGGAGACGCTCAATTTGCCCAGGCGCATTACGACGAGGCGATCAAGCGCTACGAAGCGGTCCTGCAGGTCAAGGAATGGAAAGGTCCGGCGTGGCCCGAGGCGCTCTACATGATTGGCGAGAGCTTGAAGAACCAGGGCAAAGAAAAAGAAGCTTATGCCTATTACCAGCGCATTTACGTTCTCTACCCTCACTTCAAGGAATACACGGCCAAGGCCTACCTTCGTTGCGCCGAGATCTCCGAGAAGCTCGGTCTGAAGGACGACGCCGTGCGCACGCTCGGCGAGATGCTCGCCAACCAGTCTCTTCGCGCGACGTCCGAATATGTCTCCGCGGAAAAGAGATTGAAGGAACTTCAATAGGCTGTATGAGAGCGCCGCTTTTTGCATTTCTCGTCCTCGCCGGCGTCACGAGTTCTCGCGGCCAGCCGGCTCCCGAAGCCGCCCCTGGCGGATTTCCTGTCACCCTGACGGATAGCAAGACGGGAAAAGCAAACCCTGCAACCGCCGCGAAACTCGCAAGAGGGCAATTGTATCTCGTGGCGGGAAACGGCACCATCGCCATCCCCGCAAACACCGTTTCCGCGGCTGAATTCGATCTTCCCGAACCCGTCAAGCAGGCCGGTGAGGCCTATCGGACTGGGGATGTGGATAAGGCCGTCGCCCTCTATCCGGCGCTGGCGCCACTGCGCAGTTTCACCGCGTTGCCGCAATGCAACATCACCGAGGAATTCCTGAATCTTGCCGACGGCTATCGGCAGGTCCGCAAATACGCCGAAGCGGAAGCCTTGCTACACTCCCTCGATTTCGGGAACAACAAGGCGGCGGAGCTTCGCGCAAAGCTGATTCGCGCCTTCATCTGCTGCGACAAAAACCAGATCGACGGCGCGGAAGAGCTGATGAAAGACTTTCCCCGGGCGAATCCGGACGATTTCAATTTTCCCCTTGATCGCATCGTCCGCACGCGAATCCTGCTGGCCAGAGGCAAATTCCATGAAGCCGCTCTCGAGGCGGGAGAGGCTGTCGCCCTTACGCGCATCGAAGCCCCGATCTATCCGGAATCCTTGTACCTTGCGGCGGCGTGTTACGAGAAAATGGGGGAAGTTTTGGCGAATCGAAAATCCGGCGCGGATCGTGCCGAGAGCGACAAGATCATGGATGACACCGTGGACTACGCCGCAGTCAGCAAGGGCGTGCGGCAGGAGCTTTGCCTGCTCTTTTCAAAAAGCTATTGGGCCAAGAAGGAACCGGCCAACGTTGAGGAACTCCTCGCCGCCGCCGCGTCCGTCACCCTGAAAACAGGGAAAAAGCCGGCGACCGAATCCAAGGGCGGCGAGCAATCACCCGAGACATCAGAGCCCGAAAAAAAGGACGAAAAGCCTGTTTGGGAAAACTTCCTCAACAAACCTGAAGCCAAACCAGAAAATGAAGACATCAACAGCACACTCTAAATCCTTCGCGGGCGCACTTCGCCTCGGAATTTTCGTGGCTCTGCTCGGATTTCTGCCCAGCATCCTCGAATTGCAGGCCCAGGAGGCTCCGGCTCCGGCGGAACAGAGCGCTTCACCGGCGACCCAACAGGGAGAGCAACCCGCGACCGCGCATCGAAAAGACAAGACGTTCTTTGAGGTTCTTAAGGACGGCGGAATCGTCATGTTCCCTCTCGCCGCGGTTTCGGTTTACATGCTCACGTTGATCATTGACAGCGTGCGCCGGATTCAGAACAAGGTCGTCTGTCCGCCGGATATTGTTAATCACCTTCGTTCCCAGTTCAGCGCGGGAGATTATAACGCCGCTTTTCAGACGTGCCGCTCCAAGGCGTGCTTCTTGACGAACGTGGTGAGGGCCGGCCTCAGTATGCTGGGCCAGGGAAAAGAAATCACGGAAAAGGCGATGGAAGACACCATGGCCAAAGAGATCGCTTCGATGAGCACGCGAATCTACTACCTGAACCTCATCGGCGTGGTGACGCCGATGATTGGTCTGACGGGAACAGTTCTGGGCATGATGAACGCGTTCAAGACTCTTGGAACCAGTGGCATCGGAGATCCCTCTGCGCTGGCCGGCGCAATCGGAGAAGTGCTTGTCGCCACCGCGACCGGCCTCTTTGTCGCCATTCCGGGATTTGCCAGCTACTACTTTTTCAGAAACCGCATCCAGGCGGTTTCCAGCAATACCGAAGAAGTCATAAATAATCTCTTCCGGGGCATGCCTTATGCCTATTTGGCCGGAATGAATATTGGGGACGATCCAGTCTACGCCGCTATTCCCAAAGAGTTCATAGCGTCGGAAAGGCCCGCCGAATACGCGGAACAGCAATAGGGAATCAGAGTCGCGCCCCGCCGCCGCCATGAAGGTACGACATCAGCACTTTGAGGAACTCGGCTTCCAAATCGCGCCGATGTGCGACGTTCTTCTGGTTCTGCTGGTATTTTTCATTTCCATCACCGCCACCAGCTCGCTTCGCTCGGACCGCGCAATCGAACTGCCGGTCGGTCCGAATGCCACCAAGAAGGCGAGCGCCCGCTCCGAGGCCCTCATCAATGTGCGCTGGGTTCCCGAGAAATCCGACGGCGTCGTCGCGATCGAGAGCAAGGTGATCACCGAGCTGCCGGCGGTCACGGAAATGCTTTCACCCCGTTCAAAAGCCGATCCAAACTATCGCGTGGTTATTCGCGCCGATCGCAAAACGCCCGCGCAATACGTCGAGAAAGTCATGAGCGCTTGCGCAGAGGCCGGGATCAGCGACATCGCATTCTCCGTCCTGAACCGCGAATAAGCCATGCGCATTCATTCCCAGCCCGAAGGAAATCTGGAGTTTCAGATTGCGCCCATGGTGGACGTGATTTTCATCTTGATCCTGTTCTTCATGTGTTCCGCCGGCGCGACGAAAGTCGAGAACGAGCTGAGCTTGAAGCTTCCGGGACGGCTTTCTCAGGACCAGCCGCTGAGAATGCTGGACGAGCAAATCATCGAGATCGAGGAAAACGGGCAGATCATCCTGAACGATCAACGCCTGGACACCGCGAGCCTCGGCGCGACCTTGGGGCGTTACAAGGCGATCTCGGAAGACAGCAAGTCCTCTACGGTGATCACCATTCTCACCGCCAAGAATACGAAGTATCAAAGGATCATCGACGTTCTTAACGAGTGCGCGGCGGCGAAGATCGAATCGGTTACCTTCATGACCCAGCCGGACGAAAACAAACTGGCTTCCCAATGAGTGACATCGCCGCCGATATCTCCCCGCTGACCACTAAACGCGGGCAACCGATTCTCGGAACGCTTTCCGTCAGCCTGATCGTCCACGCGGTGGTCATTGCGCTCCTCGGGGGAATTGTCGTTTTCAAGGTGCTAGAAAGACCGCCGGCCCAATTCAAGCCGCCGCCTCCCCCCGCAAAAACGACCAAACTGGATCCCCGGAAGATTCGTCACCAGATCAAGATTCGCGAGCAACAGCAAAACAGTGGCCGTCCGCGGGTCTCTCCCCGCCTGACCGCCAACCGCATTTCCGGTGTATCCCTCCCGGAGATTGTCGATCCCACCGCAGTGCCGGTAAAAACCGCGATCCAAAAGACGCTCGGAAAAACCTTTTCCATGGGCGGGCTGGGAGACGGCTTGGGAACCGGCACCGGTTCGGGCGGGCTTGGTCTCGGCACCTCCACGGTGAGCTTTTTTGGAATTCAGGCCAGCGGCGAGCGCATCGCGTTCATTGTCGATCTTTCACGAAGCATGGTCGAAGACGACAAAGGCGGCTTGAACGGGATCAATGTGCTCAAGGATGAGCTCAAGAAAATGGTTCAAAACCTGAACGACGGGACCTTTTTCAATCTCATCTTTTTTGACGACAACGTGGACCTCTTCAAACCGAAGCTCGTCGTCGCCAAGCCGACTACCAAGAAAGAGGCGGAACAATTCATAAACCCCTACTACGCGAATTACGGTAAAGAACTCCTGCAAAACTATTCCGAGAACAAAAGGGATTGGCCGTCGGCAACGCGCTTGCGGAACTACAATCTTCCGATGTTGGAATCGACCGCCAAATACGTGAGCGGAGGAGGAAACAAGAACAGCCAAATTGACGCGCCCCTTGCCGCGGCCTTTCAAATGCAAGCCGACACGATCTTCATAATCAGCGACGGCTATCCAGTTTTTGAGCGTGCCTTATTCGGAAAAGAGCTGGAGGAATATCAGAGACGGGTCAAAGAGGCGGAGGACAAATGGGCCAAGCTCAGCCCAAAAGAGCTCGAGAAGCTCCAGAAAAGCGGCGAGGAAAACAGGGAGAAATATTGGAAGGAGCTCGATGCTGAGAACGCCAAAAGAGCTCGCCACGGACTTCCGCCGAAAGTGTTCGAAGAAGGCGGTCCTGGGGGAGCCGGCTTTAGTGTCGGCCGGCCCAATTTGACGCCGCCGCAGGTCATTGAATATATGGTCGCCATGGCGGTGGAGATCTACGGAGACAAGAAGAAAATGCCGAAGATCTACACCGTTTCCTACGGGGCTCAGGCGGGCGGCGAGGAATTTCTCAAATCGCTGGCGCGCGAATTTCACGGTCCGTACGCGAAAGATTCGCGGGCTCGCCCCTCCCGTAAAGGAAAAAGGCTGAGTAGCGAAAGAAGCGGCCGCGAAAGTCGGATCGCCCCGGGTCACCGAAGACGCTCCTTATTGCTGCGGCTTCTTGGGCCGGTGGCCTGGGGCTGGTGAGGGTCTTTCCGGCCCGGCAGCTTTTCCGCTGGCGACTTCATTCAATTTCGAGCCCACCGCCTCGGCGAGTTTGGGGGTGATATCCTCCTTCTTCACGGGAGCGACGGCTATGATTCTCCAAACGATGGGCAACTGCTTCTGCTCGGAGGGCAGGGATTCCAGCCAGGCTTTTCGCGCGACCGCCGTAACCATGAGGCCCTCCTTCACCTGTTGCTGCTCGGGAACGGCTTGAGGCCCAAAGTCCAAGCCTAAATTTCGTAGCGCGCTCTGGGACTCCATCATGTTCGCTCTTCCCAAACCGTAGGAAAGATCAGAGGAGCGCCAAGCTCTCGGAAAAGATGAAACTCCAGTCGGGGCGGCGGGATTGGAGCGGTCAACCGTCGCGATAACCACAAGGTCGGCTTCCTTCTCCACCTCGTGAACCGTGAAGCCGTTCTTGGTCAGTTGATCGCGAACCAACCCGGCAACTTTCTCGGCTTCCACGGCATCTTCCATGTAAAGATCTTCAACAACCGCGACCGAACGGCTCGCCGCCTGCTTCGGGTCGGGAACTTCAGACGACACCTTCACCGGAGGAGCGATGGCGCAACCCGCCATCAGCGGACAAAGGCCCCAAGCAAGTGCTCGCCGAATCTTCCGCAGCATGCGCTTATGAAACCGCATGCGGCGACAGAGTGCACGCACAGATCGCCCGTGGTGCCAACAAATTCCCTCCAGAAAAGGAAAAAGGCCCGCCAGGGCCTTTTTCGAAAATCACAACTCGATTCGCAACCGTCCGCCTAGTAGGCGGTGGGAGGAGGCTTGAAGATCTTAAAACCGGTCATGAAAATGATGTAGAAATCGAGAGGCAGCGACCAGTTTTCGATGTATTTGATGTCCAGCGTGGCGCGCGCCCTGACGTCTTCATCGTTCTTCGCTTCCCCGCGGAACCCGCTCATCTGGGCGAGGCCGGTAATGCCCGGCTTGGCGAAGGTTCGAACGTGATACTTCTCCATGATTTCACTGAATCTTCTATTGTGAATGATCATATGGGGCCGCGGACCCACAATGCTCATGTCCCCCAGAAAGACGTTCAAAAACTGTGGTATCTCATCCAGGCTCGTTTTCCGCAAGAGCCGCCCCATCGGGTAAATCCGCGGATCGCCGGCCACCGCCTGAGCGGAGGCCGAATCCCCCTTGTCAACCCTCATGGTGCGGAATTTGAAAATGCGGAACGGCCGGCCCCCCAAGCCGGCGCGGGTCTGCCGGTAAAAAAGCGGGCCCGGCGACTGCATCGCCTGGAAGATCTTCACCAGAAGGCATAGCGGAGGCAATACGAAGACCACGACCGGGAGACTGACCAGGAAATCCATCGTTCGTTTTATCATCCGGTTCAAAGGATCTTCAAGCGGCTCAGGTATCAAACTGATGAAGTTCCTGTTATGCAGATTGAAGAACATGATGGGATGCCTGAAAATCTCGGGGAGGTTGTTGAGAACCAGCAGCCGGGCACCGACCTTGTTTGCCGCACCCACAATCAGGTCGAGAGCTTCCTGATCGAGAGGAAGTTCCAGCAAGAGGATCTGTTTGATGCCTTCGTGTCTGACGATGCGATCAAGCATCGCAACGTCCAAGACCCGCGTGACATGCAAAACCCTCGATTCCTCGTGGTCCTCATCCGTCACGGAACCTTTGATCCCGAACCCGAAAGCAGCGGTTTCGTCGATCCAATTGGCAATATCCCGAGCCTTTTCAACCGGACCGATCAACAGCGTTCTTTGTCCGTATTCTTCGGAAGCAAAAAGATGGTTCGCCAGCTGCCGGACAAGGAAAAGGTGGCAAATCAATAGGACGACGTAAAAAACCACTAAAAAACCGGCCAGAACCGACAATCTCAGCATTCTTGATTCTTCCGTATCCATTGCGGCCAGAATCATCACAATCATGGTCACTGCCACGTAGATGGTCTGCTTGAACGCCAGCGAATGGGCGTGCACAAACCCTTCGGAAAGAAGCGTCGCGGCGCCTCCCCTTTCCCGTATTGCCGCCACCGCCAACCCTGCGATCCCCGCCAGGTTGTAGAGGACGAATCGCCCGGACAGCAGGATATCGCTGCGCTTGCAAGAGCGCAGAAACAACCGCCAGATAGGTCCAGAAGACGACGGTGAGAACCACTGCCAAAATACAGTGGTAGCTATTCCACAGTCCTCTGATGCGATGCCAAAGCATTGGTTAACGAGTAGCGAGGTTTGCCAAAATTGGCTCAGTCAGCAAGATTTCGCGCGCAAAACAAAGACTCCGGCGCAAAATGTGACCACGTCGGTCGAGAGCGTCTGAATTCCCGGGGGGTGCTCATACATAAGGAGAAATTTGAAATTTTCGATCGAAGCTCAGATTCGGCAACAGGTTTGCTCCTGTCGGGATGGCATTCAAGCGCAAGGTTAGCTTTTCGCATCGCTTCGGGAGAAAACCTTCCAAACCCATGACGCCGTCATGTAGAAAAGACAAGCGGCGCCAAGTCCCAGCCAACCGTTCAAAACGTCGTCGAAATCGACGTGCCGCTCGGGCATCCAGATTTGGGCAAACTCAAGCGCTGGAATGAGTAGCGCGATCAGGCAGACCGCGATAACTTGCCGGCGATTGAAGAAGCCCTGTCGCTTCAGCGAGAAGAGAGCGGCGGCGCCGAACAAGCCGAAAGCCAACTGGTTCCTCAACGCATCGTGACTGTTGAGATAAATCCGCACCTGCTCGGGCACGGCGGCGCGCGGAACCTCCGGCTCGGGCTTGAGGGCGAAAAACATCACGAGCATCAGACAGAAGACAATGGCCGAAACTCGAAGGAGGGAAGCCATGACTGACCAACTATCCTTTGAGTGGATGAGCGATGGGGACGAAACGCCCAGTTCCGGAAGCTCAAAGCCCAAGCGAGGCTTCCCACCCCGGGCAGTTCTTCCTGACAAAATCGGAGAAATTTCTTCGGAACACCTCGGCGCTGAATTTTTCCGCCTGGCGCCGAATTGTGCCGGGCGAAAAGCTCATCGTCTCGAACTCGCGCACCGCGTTGACCAGCGACTCGGCCGACTGCTCGGGAAACAACACCCCGGTCTCGCCTTCGTTTACCGTTTCGGCTGCCCCTCCCCGTCCGAAAGCGATGACCGGAGTCCCGCACGCCTGCGCCTCGACGGGCAGGATCCCAAAATCTTCCTCGGCAGCAAAAACAAAGGCCTTCGCTCGCTGCAAGTGCGAACGAAGGGTCGGATTGTCCTTGTAGCCCAACAAGCTCACATTTGGGCCAGCCTTTGCCCGAACCCTTGCCATTTCCGGTCCGTCGCCGATGACGATCAGTTTCTTTTCCGGCATCCGGCTAAAGGCCTCGGCGATGAGATCGATACGCTTGTAAGGCACCATCCGCGAGGCCGTCAGGTAAAAATCCTCCTTCCTCTCGCCAAGCTCAAAGTCTCCGACGGCCACCGGCGGAAAAATCACCTCCGCATCGCGACGGTACACTTTCATGATTCGACGCGCGATGTACGCGGAATTGGCCGCAAAAGCGTCCACACCCGCAGCGGTTCGATAATCCCAGAGCCGGATATAGTGCAGCACGATTCGCACGAACCAACTCTTCGGCCCCTTGGTCAGGTTGGCCTGCTCGAGATACTGGTGCTGCATATCCCAGGCGTAGCGAATGGGGGAATGACAATAGCAAAGGTGACGCTGATCGGGTCCGGTCAATATCCCCTTCGCGAAAGAATAGCTGCTTGATATGACAAGATCGTAGGCCGATAGATCGAATTGCTCGACCGCCAGGGGCATCAGGGGGAAGTAGGACCTGTAACGCGTCTTTCCGCCCGGAAGTCTTTGAACAAAGGATGTCTTAACTTCCTTGTTTTGAAGGAAACCGCGCTGATCGGATGGAATCGCGTCGATCATGCTGAAAATGTCCGCCTGTGGAAAAACGTTCAGGATCTGCTCCAAGACGCGCTCCGCCCCGCCATACAGGGGCAGCCAATCGTGGACGACGGCAATCTTCCTGGAAGAAGGCTGACTCATTTGATATTTACCACGTCCTTGAGAAGCTGATGCATCCGGCCCACGGTCTTCTCCATACAAAACCTCTCGGTCGCGCTTTTTAATCCGGCCTCCGAGAGCTTGGAAGCGATCGCCGGATCCTGCATGATCCGGCCGGTTGCCAACGCCAACGCCGCAGGATCTGCGGGCGGAACGAGGAACCCGTCCACGCCGTCGGTAATGATTTCGTCAACCCCGCCACCGCGCGTCGCGACCACCGGAGTGCCCGCCATCATCGCCTCGACGATGACCCTCCCAAACGGCTCCGCGGCCACCGAGCAATGGACGACCACATCCATGGCCTGCAAGAAGGGAGTGACGTTCGATTGGAATCCCAGAAAATGGACGCGTCCTTGCAAACCGCTCTCCGAGGCGGTGCGGTGCAATTCATCGCTGTAGGCGCGATCGTCGTCGGTAAAGAGCGCTTCGCCAATTACCGCCAGGTGGACCCCCGGCAGCGAGCGCAAAGCCTCGAGCGCCACATGTTGCCCTTTCCACCGGGTCAAACGCCCAAAAATGCCGAACATGAGCCCGTTGGGAAGACCTAGCTTGGCTCGCAGGGCCGCCTGGGAGAAATTCGCGGGCCGCGCAAAGTCCGCCGGATCGAACCCATTGTAAACCACCTCGACCACGGACGGCTTGCCGCCGGTTGCCGTGAAAGTCTCTTCCGTCGCGTGGGAATTGGCGATGACCAGCCCCGCTCGTCGCGCGAAGAAGCCGAGGAGCTTCAGGTTAAGAGGGCTGAAGTGTTCATCCGTGAGAAGATCGTGAAGATGAACAACCAAATGCCGCCTTGTTAGCCAAGCGACGAGTCCGCCCACCACAATCGCCTTGGGCGTGTTGCAGTAGATCAACTCGGCGCCTTCGAGCCGCTGGCGCACTTCACGAAAATAAGCGAGCATCTGGGGCGCGACTTGCAGCATCGCCGAAATTCCGGCGTTCTTGCTCAGTTGTTTGGCGTCGGAAGGAAGAGCCACGGTCTCAACAAAGACGCCGCGCTCACGCAGAAAATCGACAAAAGGTCCCTCCTCGAGCAGCACAACGCGAGACCAGGCGGCACAAGCTTTGGCGAGGTCCGCGAGAAACAGCTCTGCGCCCCCCAACTGACCGCTTTGATCCAAGAAGACTACGGGAAGCGCATGGCGAGGGCGGGACGTCACTGTTCGATTAACGATTTCGGAAGGCATTCTTATAGACGTCGAGAACTCGCTTGGCAATCACCGGCCAATCGAAGTTCTCCTTGGCATATGCCTGGCAGGCAGTGTCCGACGGGAGGTTGTCCGGGTATCGGAGACGCGCGGCGATCCCTTCCGCAAGCTGAGCGGCGGAAGAGCCGTCGAGCACAAGATCCTTGGAAAGCCCGCTTACAACTTCTGGAAGGCCTCCCACCGGAGTAACGAGGACCGGGGTTCCCGCGGCCAAAGACTCCAACACGATAAGACCAAATCCCTCCAGGGAGATGGACGGAACAACGCTGAGATCGGCCGCCCGATAGGCGGCTGGCAAATCCGCGTCCGGCACAAATCCCGCCAGTTTCACGTGATCTTTCAAGTTCTTCTGCTCGACCAATCTCGCGAGCTCATCCGCCAGCGGGCCGGTTCCTGCCAGGATGGCCAGGATACCGGGTTCTCGCTTGCGAATTTGATCGACGGCGTCGATAAAATTCTCAAGGCCCATCCTGCGAGCCAGTCTCCGCACGCTGAGCAGGATGATCCGGTCTGTCGGCCAGCCCAGTTTTTCCCTCGCCGCCGCCCGCGAGAGACCGGTGTCAAATATATCCGCCTGAACTCCGCCAGGCACGACATCGATGCGATGTTCCCGGACTCCGTAGCGCCGAACCAGCACGTCGCGAAAGGCTTGCGAAAGAACGACAAAACGGCGGGCCGACCCATATACCACCCGTTCAACCGCTCGCTTGAAAAAGACCGAGCGGGAGCTTTCTCCCTCGGCCTCGGATTCATACGCCCACGGACCGTGAAAGTGAACCACGTGCGTGTGGCGCAAAAGAATGTCGAGAACCGGAAGACCGTATAGCGCAAAATGCGAGGCGACCAGCATCGGCTCCGCAGGCCCCCGCGACATTTCCTGCTTCATTCCTTTTCGCAACAGTTTGAGGCGCTCCGGAAGGGATTGCTTTCGGTTGCCCAGAAACCGAACCTGCTCGCCCTCAGCGCTCCCTTCGCCGAACACCAGCGCTCGCGCCGAGGGATCGCTCTTGAAGAGCTCCAAGACCAGTCCGTGAAAATAGCGATCTGCGCCCCCACCCCCTTCGGGGAACCAGTGCATGCCGACTTCAATGATTCGCATCGGGCGTTGCTGGCTTGTGCAAACTGCGAGTAACGGAAACGCTTAAGCCTTTCCTGAGACTTGCTGCAAGGCTGTTGCCATCTTCGTCGCGACAGCGGACACGGACACTTCGGATTCGACCCACTTGCGGCCCTTTTCGCCCAGCTTTTGGCGCAAGTCCTTTTGCGTGATAATTTCTCTGAGGCACTTGGCAAAGTCGACGGGATCTCTCTCGGAAAACACGAGGCCACCGCCGCTCTTCCGGATCAGGTTGGGTATCTCACCCGAGGATGATCCGATCACCGGCGTTCCGCAGGACATGGCCTCCGTGATTACTCGCCCGAATTGTTCCTTCCAATTCGGCTGGGTCTCCGACGGGACGACGAGCGCGTCGAAGGCACTAAGATAGCGAGGTGTCTCCGCGTGAGGCACGTAACCGAAAAAGACAACCCGGTTCGCGATGCCACCTTCCGTGAGCAAACGCCTGAAGGTCGCCTCGAATTCGCCTGTGCCGATAACCACCAAACGCCAACTCAAGTCTTGCAATGAAGACAAGGCTTCGGCGAGTGTGCGAAGGCCCTTCGCTTCAACCAGCCGCCCGACATATCCGATGATCGTTTCGTCCGCGCTTCGGGGAATCAACTTGAGATCCTCCTCCGAGCCCCGAGGTCTGTAAATGCCCGGGTCGAGGGGAAGCGCACAGACGGTTGAGGCTCCTCGAAAGCCCTTTTCGATCAGCACCTCCTCGACGGCGTCTGTTATTGGAAAGGCAAACGAACTCTTCTGAAAGACCATCCACTCCGACCAGGAGAAAGGCGGCGGATACTTCTTGAGGATATTTTGGCACGAGTAGAACCCGAAAGGCGCTTTCAAAGTTCTGGAATTTGCCCAACAGAGTTGAGCCGTGGCCAGCGCATACGGCTCGTGATTGACGTAAATCGCATCGAAGCGCCCGGCATCGAGAAAGGCCCCCCAGTTCTCCCTATATACATGCAAAATGATGTTCCCATTTTTCCAGACGGGAATGCTGACCAGATCACCGTGAAATTCGGGCCACTTCTCCTTGTTGAGCACATTGCCGAATTCGTCCCTCCAGCCCTCCGGAACGACCAGGGTGATTTTCCAGCCCGTTTGTCGCTCCAATTCCGCATAGACCTGCTGGTTAATTGGAGTTGCGCACGAATGGCTTACGACGAGGAGATGCATAGTCAGGTTTCTTTTGAATTCCGGGAAGCCAAGTATTCCTTGTAAGCATTTTCGGTCGCGTCGGTCACTCGATCCCAAGTGTAATTTTGCTCCACCAACCGCCTGGCGTTCTCTCCCATCTCCTTTCGCTTCTCAGCGTTTTGAATCAGCGGTTCGATGACTTGAGCGATATGGCTTGGATCACTCTTGACGAATTCTCCAGTAGTTCCGGGCTGAATAAAATCCTCGGTTCCGTTGATCGACGTTGCGACAATGGGCAGTCCGCACGCGGCGGCCTCGATCGTTGCCAAACTGAACGCCTCGTACCAACTTGGGAAAAAGAAAATGTCCGAGCTGGCCAGGGCGATTGGCACATCTTTCCGAAAGCCTCCAAAGATCACGCGATCTGCGATTCCGCATTCGTCGGCCAAGGCCTTGAGAGTGTCTCGCGCCGCGTCGTCGCCGGCGATGTACAATTTGGCGCGCCGGTCGGGCACCTTCGAGAGCCCCTTGATCGCAAGGTCCAGGCCCTTGCGAACCCACTCGCCGCCCGCGAAGATTAGCACGATATCTTCCGGGCCAAGCCCGTTCTCCTTTCTCCAGGCCAGTCGCTGCTCTTCGGAAATCGGCTTGAAGATGCTCAGATCCGCAGCGTTCGGCACGATTCGCACTGGCGCGGGTCCGATGTCATAGTGCTCGCGCAGTTCGCTCTCGACGCCGCGCGAAACCGGCAGAAAAAGCGGGGGGCGCCTTCCCGGCCGATGGGTGTAAAGCTTGTGTTCCGCCTCGCTCGTAACTTTGAGATAGAGAGCCCGCGTTGCTCTTCGCGGCGCCGAGACCTTTTCGAGGCTGCCCAATCGATCGAGAATCTTCTTCTTGGCAGGCTGGATGTTCTGAATGGTGATGACGTTTGCCCGCAAGGTATTGCATCCGATGCCATGAACAATGTCGAAATACCGGCGCGGAATGGCCCGGTTGACCTTTAGAAAATAGCTTAGAAAGTCGGCGACCTCGGGCCAGCCGGGGCCCGGCACTTGGTGCCAGCGAATCTTGTTCAAATCCAGATCTTCCGCCTTCCGGGCAAACAGGTGCACCTCATGGCCGCGATCAGCCAATTTCTCAGCCACCTCGTTAACCGCCCGGGCGCTTCCATCCCGGCGGTTGCAGTTAATCATTGAAAATGCGATTTTCACCTTCTTGTATTAGCCTCCCAATTTTGTTTTTTCGTCTGCCCTCCGTGGAATGCTGCTCAAGCTGGCCGGAACCCGGCGCGATACCATTGGGAACGTGCACATTGCCAATCACCCTACATCTCTTGGCCTCGAGACTTCCTGGCCGTGCGCTGATTTCTCAAGCAACCGAAACTGCGTCAAGCCGTCGGTTGTCGTCGATCGTCAGGTCCCATGGACGGTCGCTATGATGGCAGCGCCCCCTCTCCGGGTATTGTCGCCGATCGAGGTCCAAAAGGGCGATTCGAGCAAAGCTAGTGCAGCGTAACAGAGAATGCGGCTACGGATAATTGTGTACGCGGCTGTTACACGCAACTGCGCTGGGAGGGTAGGCGTGTCCGAATCATCTGATACGTTGCACTAACTCGGGGAAACGGCGGGTTTTACCCGCGGACGAGATTTCGCTCCCAGATTATTTGCAGTTTGGCGACAAAAAGACGAAGAGCTTTCGGGTCCAACGCCGCGCCGAAGACGATCCAGAGAATCGAAAACTGTGTGATGATATTTGACACAAAACAGGCCGGGATCAACGCGAGCATAAATGCTCGGCCGAGCATCACCTCAGTGGGTCTGAATCCCGACCTTGTATCGCTTCGCCATCTCCTGCCACATCACGCCAGAGCGCGTAAATAATGAGCGGGGCTCCAAGCCATCCATATTGGATCACGATCTCTGAGTAAGCCAGCATCCGCGATCACGGCCTGAGTTTCCAGTACCGCCGACATTGACTCGGCCGGAAATTCCGGTGGCACCCAATCCCGAATCCGAGAGGATTTGTCAGTATGGCGCCGACAGAGTCCTGGTAGATTTCCACCCTGCCTTGATAGGAGCCATCCTCTTGCATGTTTCCAATCGTCGAAAAGCGTTCCTGAACTTTCTCGTTGCCCGGCATGAGACCCATTCCGAAATAGGCCGCGGCGGACACAACAACGAAGCCGAGCGCCAACTGCCAAAATCCTGTTCCCCGATTGACCATCACATAGATCATCGTCGACAAGACCGCCAGGATCAGACCGGTTCGGGTTCCGGCGAGCAGTATGACCGACAATACGAGGATCACGCCAAACCAACTGAGAGGCCGCCACTTCGACGCGAGGATCATCGGTACGACGGCGAAGCCAAGAAACCCTCCAAGCACGCCGCGCTCAGCCATCGTTGAAAAGACCGTCATTTTCATTGGTTCCAATATTCCCAAATAGCCTTCGAATCCCACCGCCCTAACCCAAAACGCATCCCAGGGTGGAATGGTAAAATAT
This sequence comes from uncultured Verrucomicrobiae bacterium, assembly GCA_963816855.1. Classification (GTDB taxonomy): domain Bacteria; phylum Verrucomicrobiota; class Verrucomicrobiia; order Chthoniobacterales; family Terrimicrobiaceae; genus DASTFP01. The sequence goes on from CAWFMA010000003.1 coordinate 375,769, forward strand.
TGGTACCAACCGTATGCGGACGGCGAGGATCGCGCACCATGCGGATGTGCGAAGCCAGCGATCTTTCGTGGTCGCGCTTGGCCCCAATGTACAGATATATCCAAACATGGCGATAGGCGCCAAGGCCTCACCCAGTGCGTAGACCGCGGCGAACTGAATGCGGACGAAACCGACGATGAAAGCGTATCCGGTCGCAACCAACAGGCAGTACAAAATCGTCTTGTGGCTCTTGGGAAGGTGCTGAAGCTTGCAGAAAAGGCAGAACATCAGGCCGGTGACGATTAATGGCGTTAGGCTGATCGGAGAAAAAGGGTTGAATGACCCCGCGTAGTAATCCACGACGCGCCGCAGACCGCGATTAAAGACGTAAACGATTACCACAAAATCGACCAAGAAAGGTCGATCGCTGGGCAGCGAAGAGCTGCGGCGATCGCAACGATAATTCCTGCAACAATCCAATCCATCAGGATAATTTCCAGGAGGCTTACTCAAAATACACTCGCTCAGGGTAATCACAACGTGTTTCGCCGTTCAGATACGGACCGTTCCACTCACCTTTATCTCAGAAGGTTCTTCAGAGCGTCACCAACTCGCTCCGCGTATTTCTCCACGGAGTATTCTGCGACTGCGTTGCTTTGCGCGCTCGCCCACGGAACGAGCCCATTCCGGATCGCGAAGATACTGGAGGATCGCTTCTGCCAATTCATCCGGCTTGTTCCACGTCACGAGCTGCCCGTCGAAGCCATGCGTGATGATCTCTTCGGGTCCGCCCGGCCGTGTTGCCACCACCGGTTTGCCGAGCGCCATCGCCTCGACGACGACGATTCCGAACGGTTCGCGCTCCGAGGCATGGACGACGACATCCATGGCCTGCATCCAGTCCGGGAACGTTTCGTTGCACTCCAACCATCCGGATCTTTTCCGCTCATCCCGAGCTCCTTGATCCTGTTTCGCAACCAGGGTTCGTACTCTGGCTCGAGATCGTGCAACCCGCCGACAATCACTCCCCGGGCGCCAGGGATTTCCGCGCAGACTGCGGCCATTGCTTCCGCATAAACGTGGACGCCCTTCCAGCGTTGCAGGCGTGCGACGATTCCCACGAGGGGGCCCTCCCTTGCGAGCCCGAGCTTGTCTCGCATTTCCGGGGCCGGAACGCCGGCGGCATCTTCGAAGCGTTGCGTATCCGCGGCAACCGGCACGCCCAGGACCGGATACGTCACACGCGCCTGTTGCTCACGCGCCACAAATTCCGAACACCCCAGCGCCCCCGCCGCGGGAATTTTTCTCGACAACCGGTCGACCGCGCCGTCATCGGGCAGTCCGTGTTGATAGTAGACTGCGGGGACCCGGGCGAGCTTGCCCGCGATGCCTGAATAGATGTGCGCTTTGGTCATCCAGCCGAGCACCATTTCGATTTGGTGGGTCTTCAGCAAACGCGCGATTCGCAGAGACGGCCGCGGCATGCTTCCAAGGTTCTCGCAACCGTCCGCCCTTGACGACTTTCACCTCGACGCCAAGTCCCTCGCAAACCGCCCTGAGCTCGCCGTCCTCCAGGAAAACCAGCAAACCGACCACCAGTCCCGCGGCTCCCTGACTTCGCAGCAACTGTACCAGCGCCTCCTCAGACCCGCCACGTGGATGCGCGGAGGGCATCACAATTGCCAGCCTCAGCGGAGACTGCCCGGCCTCGCCGTTTGCGCCAACGTTCGAACTTCCCGTCGCGCCCGCTTCGCCGCGAAGGCAATGGTTCGCGGCTTCCAGATGGCCACGCATCGAGGCACTAAAGCGCGTGATCACGTGAGGCTGACGCTTCACGAGTTGCCGCAAGAAATGAAGAACGCCCGGGCAAAGGGCAGACCCCACGAGAAGTTGCCATGCAAATCCAGTAATTCGGAACAGTCCGCGCCCATGCTTGAGAATGACCAGCGTTTCATTGAACGCGATGTCGACGATGCTTGTGACGTCGAATCCTCCGCGGTGGATTTTGTCGTCGTCAAACCTCGGCCCGACGTGATGAATGATTTCAACCTGCGGGTCGTAGACGAATCTTGCTCCTCTCTGACGCGCCTGGAGCGCCAGCGCAAGTTCCCAATTCACCTGCGCGCCTTTTCCTCGCAACTCGACTTCGAAACCGACTCGTTTCAGGAAATCGCCTCGCAGCATGAAATTAGAGCCTCGAAGGATATCGACTCTTCGCGCCTTCCCTCCTCCACGGTGGTGATTCCCGGTAATGCGACCGAACCAATGGAAGCGCCCCACATCCTCGGTCACCGGCTCGGTCCGGCGCATCTCCGGATGATCCTGGAGCATATCCCGGCCGCCAGCCGCATATACGTCCGGGCGACCGCGGAGGTGCCCGACCATTCGCTCGATCCAGTTGGGAGGCAGCTCGATGTCGTCGTCCAGGAGCGCGATGTAGTCTCCGTTTGCTTCGCGCAAACAGGAGTTCATTGAGCCGACAACGCCGACCCCTTTCGCCTCGACCTTGCGCACCGGAAGCCGATCTTTGAAGCGTTCGATTGTTTCCTCATTCGAGCGGTCATCGGCGCGAATTCCCACCAGGACTTCCGCGGCTTGGAGCGTTTGAGGAACCAAGGAAGCCAGGCATCTTGCCAGATGCTCGGGCCGGCGAAGCGTTGGAATGATCAGGGATACGGCTTCGCCGCTCGGGGGTTGTTCTTTCATGCGTTTATTTCGAGGCCGCCGCTTCCAACATCTCGATCAGCGACCTTGACACCGCTTCCAGCGAAAAGTGGCTTTCCGCTAGTTGCCGCGAAGTGAATGGATCGCCCCATTCACCCTTGTTCTTCCTGGCGCTCAATACGCCGAGCGCATCCGCCAGAGTTTCGGGCCGATCATCCTTCAGATGAATGTCTCGCGAACAAAGGTAGTCCGCGTTTCCGTTCGTTCGTCCAACGATCACCGGAAGCCCGCAGGCCTGCGCTTCCGCCACCGATGAGCCAAAGTTTTCCTCGTCGCTCGGCTGGACGAGCACATCGTGCCGGCGAAGGAGAGCGGGAACTTCCTCTCTGGGAATTCCCTTTTCCCAGCGCAGTCGATCCGGGAACGCAAATTTCTTGATCAGTTGGTCGTATCCCGGAACAAAACCAATCCCCCCGATGATCGTAATTCGCACGTCGATGCCGCGACGAATTGCCGCCGCGGCGCCGTCCAGAAAGAGATCCAGCCTCTTGCGCGGGATGATGCGACCCAGCCAACAAACTCGCAGCGATTTGTCAGATTCCTCGGCCCTTTCTTCGGAGAGCGAGAAAAGTTCCAGGTCGATCGGATAGGGCAACACCGCGATGCGGCCTTGCGGAACATCGTAGAGTTCGCCCAGCGTGCGCTTCGATTGCCGACTTCCGACGATGAAATAATCGGTCTGGTGCAGCGGTGGCAAGCCAAGGCGGGACAACCGCAGCTTCGCCAAGAGCAGCCATTTTCGCGCCTTCGCCGGTCCAGCCAGGGCCTTGATTTCTTCGTAACGATCGACGATCGAACGGGCATCCGTCCCCGGGGGACCTTGAACAAAGCTTACGACCGGAACGTGGGAGATCCGGCCTCGCGCAAATTCTCCAAGCCAAAGACTGAGGCTGTATCTCTCAACGGCGTGACTTCGCGCCATTTCGTCTACCAGCATGCGATTGTAGCTCCAGGCATCATAGAAGCCCGCGGCGAACCCAACGAATGGCGCCTTCTCCACCCGTCTCCTGAATTGATCGGGGCCGGAGTTCGTCACGTCGAAAAAACGAAATCCCGGACGCTCTCCAACCGCCGGCCTCGGGTCCACGAAGGACGCCTTGGAGAAAAAGTGCACCTCGTGGCCTCGCAGCAAGAGTTCTCGAAGAAGCAACGCATTTGCCGAGGCCACACTTCCAGCCTGCTCTGAGACAAAGCCCGTAACCGCCAGTTTCATACCCTAATCGTTGAAAAGCGAAGCTCTAAACCGGATCTTTCCTGGCGATCCAATCTGAATTGTCCGGCGCGGCCCGCGGGGACTCCGTTGCGAATGACCGGGAACCGGATCAAGCCCTCCTCCAGACCCGCGAAACAAGCTTTGCGGCTTTGTAATCCAGTCTGCGAAGCAAATAAGCACTTCTTTGGAAACAATTGAATCGGTCCGGCCGCAGCCTGAAGAAAGTTTCCACCGGCGCGCGTCGGGGGCACGCCGTTGAGAGAACTAAGAAAATAACTCTTGTCCCAAGGTTTCGGCGATTCGATGGCGTGCGAGAGGATGAAGTAATAACCCGTAAAGCCCATCGCTTCCGGGCCCATGATGCTTACCGGTCCCGCCCAGTGCATCATGACGGCGGCCAACAAATCCTGGTCTCCCACCACGGCTTTCCATCGCTCCACCATATCGAAATCGCCGGTCGATTGGCCGGTCGCTTCGAAGGTCAGCGTGACATCCGCCCAAGCCTTTAGAAAATCCCGATCGCGTCGAGTCACACCGAAAAAGCCGCTGTTCACATAAGACTGTCCCTCGCTGCTATCGGCCTTCAGCCCGGCCCGATCCAGCAAATCCTTCCAAACCGCCCGCCAAGGATGGTTTGGAGATACTCTCGGGAAGTTCGAATCCTCGACCAAAGCCAACCCGAGATCCACCCACTGGTCAAAAAATTGCCACGGCGCGACGAACGTGACATCAGGATCCGCGTAGAAAAGTCTTTCGATTTCTGGAAATTTCTCGAGCAGTTCGAGGGCGATGAACGGCTTGTGGTAGCCCAGATGTCTGGTGGCATGCACCTTGTAGAAGACAATCCGGTTCTCGCCGACCATGTATTCGTCGTGGGAGACCGACTTCAGGGTTTGCGCCCAAGGCGGAATGCTATCGCGGTATCCCACGATAAAGCATCCTCCAAAACCGGTGCCGATTGCGGAATTGATAAGCGACGCGACTCCCTGGTGGTAGTTGCCCTCGTATAAACTAAAGATGACTGCTTTCACATGCTGCAACGAAGATCGAATCGAGCGCCACCAACGCGCGCTCGCTCAGCGGGGCGTCGAGACGATGGCACGGAAAAGAGCCTTTGGCAAACGGAGCTTCGAGCGATCCCCCTGAACTGGCCTCAATGCCAGCGTTGCGTGGTTCAAGAGATTTCCGGCGGGATTTCGAGGGCAAGCTCAGCCACCTTCGCGCACCGACCGGCGGCACGAAAACCCGGCGCTTGCTCAGAGGCCAAAGCGCGGCGGGGCTTTGCCAAGCGCGGCCTGCTCTTTCCAAAATTTGCTTCGCGGCGCGTTCGCGTGCTTCTTGATCCAGCCGGGGAGAAACCGCAAGAAATAGATGAACTCTTGAAAAAAGACCACCGTCGCCCGGGCGTTATCCAAGGTCAGTTTTGCCCCGCGGAACCTTGAAAATATTACGAACAGCACGTGCTTCGGAAGTAACAACCAGACGTCGCGCGGCGTGGCTCCAAGATCCATAACGGAGACCACGCGAGCCTCCCAACGTCTCGCAAGCTTAATGCCGCTGGCAAGAGTCGAGCGACATTTCGGGGACAGCGCTGCGCTCGCGGCTCCAAGATTTATACCGAGCGAAACGCTGCTGCCTTATCAAGCGATGACAGGTAACCGACGTCAACATATCGATCAGGACGTCGAAACGCATCCAAAGAGAAACAATCTTCCGCACATCGTCGCGAAAGATAGGGATCTCCCCTTGACCTTGAGTTTTCGAGAACTCAAGAGCTCAGCACTTCGGCCAGCGTCTCGGCCGATCATCCCGCAGGTGGATATCCGTGAACAGAGATAGTCCGCATTCCCGTTTGTGCGCCCCACGACGACCGGAAGGCCGCACGCCTGCGCCTCAGCGACAGACGAGCCAAAATTCTCCTCGTCGCTGGGCTGAATCAGAACATCATGCCGATGCAGCAGCTCCGGCACTCGCTCCCTGGGAATTCCCTGCTCCCAGCGAAGCCGGTCAGGAAAGGCAAAGTTCTTGATCAACTTGTCGTATCCCGGAATAAATCCAATGCCCCCGATAATAGTGAGCCGAAGATCGACGCCCCGACGAATTGCCTCGGCAGCGCCATTCAGAAAGAGGTCCAATCTCTTGCGGGGTATGATTCGACCCAGCCAGCAAACTCGCAACGATTTGTCACCGTCCTCCGCTCCCAGACCGGAAAGCGAGAAAAGATCCAGATCAATCGGGTAGGGCAGCACGGCGATGCGGCCTTGTGGAATGTCGTAGAGCTCGCCAAGCGTTCGCCTCGATTGTCGGCTTCCGACGATGAAGTAATCAGTTTGATGCAAGGGCGGCAAGCCGATGCGCGACAACCGAAGCTTCGCCAACAGCAGCCATTTGCGCGCGTTCGTCGGCCCGGCCAGCGCCTTGATCTCGTCGAACCGATCAACGATCGAGCGAGCATCGGTCCCTGGCGGCCCCTGGACAAAGCTGACCACTGGAACGCCAGAGATTCTGCCTCGCGCAAATTCTCCAAGCCAAAGACTGAGGCTGTATCTCTCGATGGCATGTTTCCGCGCCATTTCGCTCACCAGCATTCGGTTATAGGTCCAGGCGTCATAAAAGCCAGCGGCGAACCCGACGAATGGCACCTTCTCCACGCGTCTCCTAAACTGATCGGGGCCGGCGTTCGTCACGTCGAAGAAATGAAATCCGGGACGCTCTCCGACCGCCGGCCTCGGGTCCACAAAGGACGCCTTGGAAAAAAAGTGAACCTCGTGGCCTCGCAGCAAGAGCTCTCGCAGTAGTAAGGCGTTGGCCGAAGCGACGCTTCCAGCCTGCTCTGATACGAAGCCCGTAACCGCTATCTTCATGCCCTAGAATTTGGAAACCATTAAATCAGCGCCTATGGCAAGACCAAAGCAGGAAAAATACATCAGTGAGCGGGCGCAATCACCGAGAGTGAGCCGCCCTGCGGCTAAAGACGAATAAACCCCAAGATCGCAGCTCCTGCTTCGTAGGCGGAATTAAACATCGCCCATGGCGCTCGCAGCAGCGGTGAAACGCGCAGAGGACCACCGGGCGCGACAAGCAGGGCTCTCCAGCAACTCGCGGCGCGAAGGAGGCAAGTTCGCCAAGAGTTCCCCATTTGGTTGAGTAAATCGAAGACGTCACAATACATCGGAAGCGACCGCGAAAAAACCGTGTTGCAGGATTTGAAACGAGGATTTCCCTTATGCAGGATTGTTTCCACGATAGGCGGCTTTGGTCGGTAGCCAATCGCGGCAAACTGCCTTGCTTGGCGGTTCATGCTCGATGCCAGTCACTCCAGCTTGGGCAAAGCGCTCCCCCAAGAAATAATCGTGGGCCGCGACGTGTTGTGTTCTCGGACTATTTGCGATTGGATCAACTTCTCTGGCCAACGGACAAATCGGAGAAGCACTTCCTCCTGACTAAGCTTGGACTTTCAGCAGAATACGTGGGCACCGGCGGCTGATACTGACGGGGCGCGAGTGCGAAGATTCTCCAACCCGAGTTTCAAGGGCGGTGCCACACTCTGCCCAGAGCAATCGCAGCCTTTAACGCGAGGCTACGTTTTCGCACGATGAAGTCGGGGAAAAGTCGTATAGGATGCTCAGCGTTCTTCCAAAACCCCTTGTCTGATAAACCGGGGGGCGACCCGTACAGCGCATATTTCATGTAGCCTTTCTCCCAAGGCTTGGGCGAGTTGACCGCATGCGACATCACATAGCCGCCAGGTCGAAAATCCATGCCCTCTGGTCCCAACGTACTGAGCGGAACGTCGGTTGTCATGACAGCGATATTTAGGAGATCCTGGTCCGCCGCTTGCCAGGGCGACGTGCGGTCTTCGCTAGCGAGCGTCGTCGTGTCGTATCCGAAGGACTTGGCCTTATCCAGAAGCGACTCCCAAACGGCAAGCACCTCTCTCAGCCTCCCCGGCACACCGACGAAGCCTCCATTGTAGTAACGGCTCAATACGCGCTTTTGCTTCAATCCCGCTGCTTCTGCCATCCTTAACCATTGATAGCGCAATGGATGATCACTGGGCAAATAGGGGAACGTCGCGTCCTCGACCAGAGCCAGCCCGTTTTGCACCCATTCCTCAAAAAAACTCCACCGGCACTTAATCGTGATATCCGGATCGAAGTAACACAGAAGGTCCTCCGGCTTCAGAAAGCGCTCGAACATCTGCCGCATAAAGATTGGTTTATAACTCGTAAGATGAAGCGCGGTATCGACCGGAACGAAGCGTATCTGGCAACCATCTGCCACGGCGAAATGCGGATCGCCCTCCTTTGTGGAAATGGACGTCGCCCACGGCGGGAGGTCACCGCGATAGCCCGCAAAAAATACACCTCGAAACCCATGCCGATAGAGAGAATTGAGCAACGCGCCCAAGCCGATGTGGTAACTCCCCTCGAAAAGCGAGCACGCGTATGCAGTCATCACTTAACCTATTGCGCGAAACATAATCCAGTCAACCTCGCATCTTCGAATTGGTACGGTGGCCGGTTTGCGCAGAAGCTCTTTCGTCGTAGACTTGTTTTCCTAGAGGCTGTCCGAAAACTCGAAAAGCGGCATGAGGGATGCTTAGAAAAGGGATGTTTATAAGTGATGAGCAGTGGGAGCTACTGGGGCCGCTTTTGGAGCGTCCGCGCAAGAGCCAGTATGGACGACCGCGGGCGGGGGAGCGGGAAGTTTTTGAGGCGATCCTCTTTGTGCTACACACCGGAATCCAGTGGAAGCACCTGCCGAGAACCTTTCCGCCTAAGAGCACGGTGCACGACTATCTGAAGGCGTGTAGTCAGTCCGATGCGTTCCGGCGTATCTTTTGCTGCCATTATCAGTCAGTTGATCGAAGAGGGTCGAGTCAACTTGGAAGAGTGCTTTGTGGATGCCACTTTTGCCGCGGCCAAGGGCGGAGGAACCGCGGTTGGTCTGACGCGCAAAGGTAAAGGAACCAAGGTGCAGCTTGCGGTTGATGCCAAGGGAGTTCCCCTGGCTCTCTCTTTGGATGCAGCCAGCGTCGGTGAGACCGCGATGGTCCAGCAAACCCTGGGCTTCGTCGAGGGAGACTTCAGCCAAAACGCCTCATCGGAGACAAGGGTTATGATAGCGACGTCCTTGATCAAACCCTCGCAGAACTGGGCATCGAAATGATCTCTCCTCACCGCTCCAACCGTCGGCCCGAGAACCTGACTCCGGATGGCCAGCCTTTGCGCCGCTATCGCCGCCGATGGATCGTCGAGCGCACCATTGCCTGGCTCGGTAATCACCGCCGACTCCTGACTCGCCACGAAAAGCATGCCTCGCTCTTCGCTGCTTTCGCTACTCTCGGCTGTCTTATGATCGCTCTGCGCCATCTTCCTCTCGCTCAGTTCAAATGACTTTTCGGACAGCTTCTAGAGGGTGTCGTGAACTTTTTGAAAGAGGCACTAAGGATTGGGCTCAGGAAGGCGAGCCAGTGAAGTCCGGCCACCGAGGAAGGGAGCCGCTCGTAATCTATAACCAGGCGGCGAAAGCGCGCAGCGATGCGAACGCCTCAACGACAATGGAAAGGATTTGTTGAACGCCTTCATGACGCGAGGATAGAGTAACCTCCCACGCTTCACGGCAATGCGACGATAGCTGTCGAAGTTGATCTCAAACGTCCTATTTTCGGCGATTTACGCGCCCTTTTGGCGGATACTTGGTTTATCCGGTCACTACGAACTTGAAGTTTTCCGGTCGCGCGGCGGACCTAATCGTATTCCGGCATAGATCGAAAACACAATGAGCTCTCACTGCACTTGCTCACAGCCCGAACCGCGGCGGGGCTTTGCCGAGCGCGGCCTGCTCTTTCCAAAATTTGCTTCGCGGCGCGTTCGCGTGCTTCTTGATCCATCCGGGGAGAAACCGCAAGAAATAGATGAACTCTTGAAAAAAGACCACCGTCGCCCGGGCATTATCCAAGGTCAGTTTTGCCCCGCGGAACCTTGAAAATATTACGAACAGCACGTGCTTCGGAAGGAACAACCAGACGTCGCGCGGCGTGGCTCCAAGATCCATAACGGAGACCACGCGAGCCTCCCAACGTCTCGCAAGCTTAAGGCCGCTGGCGAATCGGTCTTATTGGATGGTCGACTGCGGCACCTTCGACGCATCCGGCGTCCGCACCCAAACGATCCAAGCGAGAGAAATACTCGATATCCTCAAACGCTGGAAAATAGCGTTCGTCAAACCCACCGGTAATTTCAAACAACTCCTTGCGGATCGCAAAATTGCAGGACGGAAAGATCTTTTGGGGAGTCGTAATCGCCGGTGCCTCATAAAACATCGACGTCAGTTCCGGCACTGGAAAAGTCAGCCCATGAAACAGGCCTCGGGGGCCCGCCGTCTTGAACGCATCCAGGTACGAATCGAGATACCCTGCCCTGGGAATGCAGTCGTCGTCGATATAAATAAGCCACTCCGCTTCGGAGAACTTGGCCCCAAGGTTCCTGTTTGCGGCCGGGCCCATTCTCGGCCCCTGCCTCCATTCCACTTCGGGAAATTCCGCGGCGAGCATTTTCCGGCTTTCGTCGGTTTCCCCATCGTCACAGACGATTATTTCCACCTCGTTCGCGGCCACCAATTGCGTCTTGAGCACGCCGACGCAGCGCCTTAGATCCGCGCAACGGTCGCAAGAGGGGATAATAATGCTCGTTTTCGACATCGAAGTCACGCCAGAGCCTGGATCGTCAATCGATCGAAAGAGCAGAAGTATCCGGGCTGGAGCTGAATTCCGAGATCATAGGCCGATTTCACTCGAAAGGACAGGATGACCAACCTCCCGCCGATTGGGAATTCAAATGTGAAAATTCCGCGCCGATTTCCGCAGAAAGCGCCCGCGCTACGCCGTTCCGCTGCGTAGTAGGCGAGAACTCGCCGAGGGCACGCCTTCGAACGCAATCCCTTTTATGTGACGTTCGACAATCCAGCCGCAGACAAATGGGCGTCGACGACGGCCCGCCAAGAAAAGCGCTTCTGTTGGAGGGAGTGTCCATACTCGCCCATTGACACCGCCCACGCTCGCTCTTTGAAAATCCGGACAATCTTCTCCGCGAGATTTTCAGGATCCTGGTCCGCCCATAGGCCACTTTTTCCATCCTCGATCAATTCTCTGCAGGCGGGCGCGGTGCCACAGACGACCGGCTTTCCGTAGAGCCACGCTTCGACATAAGCGATGCCGAACGATTCATGGCTCGAGGGCAGGCAAAAGAGATCGCAAGCGGCGAGCGCGTCGGCCTTCGTGCGCTCGCTGGCGAGTCCGAGATCGCGAAACGATTCTGCCGGCAATTTGGCCAATTCGTCCTTCCTTGGATCCCCAGGTCCTCCCAACAAGACGCAGGCTTCCGGCACTTTCTTCAAGACAAGGGGCCACGCACGCAGCAAGGCAAAATATCCCTTTGCCCTCGTCCCTGCGACCAAGGAAAAGTGCGCAGGGCCGATCTCCCAGGGCGAACTCTCGTCGCATTCGCTCCGAGTCGCCGTCGGAAAGACACATCGCAGGGAAGACCACAAACCAGGAGGTTGCTCTCGGGAACCCCCAATCCCGCCAAATGGCGCCTCTCGTAAGCGGTCTGACACATCACCGTATCCGCTTTCTTATAGAGTCGCACGTCCAATACGTCATCGCCCCAACTGTTGGGATGCACGGCCGGCCAGATGGTGAATCGCACCCCTAATCGCTTCGCAAAGTGCGCGAGCGGAAAACCTAAGTAGTCTCGTCCGGTGCCCACAAAGTGAATCCAATCCACCTTACCCACCAGTTTGCCTAACGAACTCTCGACGACAAGGCAGCCGAGACCATGGCTTCGAGCAGAGGATGAAGGATGGGTCGTGCCGCCAGGCGCAACATCACTCTGCTGATCTTAGTCCACAACCCGGATGATACTCCATACTTCACCGGCCACGGAATCTGGCCCTCCGCCTCTCCCAACGCCGGGTGCTTGGGAAAAATCGAAACGAACGCTCCTTCGGCCCCATGGTCTTCGAGAGCGGTTGCCAGGCCGCGTTCATAGGATCCGAGCCCCCCAATGTAGCTTGGAGCAAACAACGCCCCTATGGCCACCTTCCATCTTTTCATCATCCGGGGACCTTTGCCTCTCTTTTAAATTCTTCCTGAAAAGATCGGGAACGCGCCAAAAATCGGCTCGCGTCTTACGGCCGGTCCAAAGCCTCGCCCCAGGGCGGGATTATCGAGACTTCTGACAGACTCTAAGGTTTGGGCTGAACATAAAAGCGATCGTCCAGGATTCTGATCAGCCGATTCAAAAGTCGAATGCTCAAAGGCCATTTTTCCTTCCAGCGAGACATTTTGCGCTTTCCGCCATCTCCGCTTTCCATGACTCCGCTTCCGAGGGCATTAGGAATGACGTGAACAGCTCATTGAGCGGCAAGTCCTCCTGAAATCTCTGGCCCGGCAAAATGCAGAAAGGCGGGGGCCGAAGGCCTGGAGAGCACCGTTTCTGGACGACTCACTACCATAGTCCACGATCATCGTCGACTCCATGTACTGCTCGGGAAGATTAAAGTTGAAGATCCTTGCGCTGCTTGCGGAGGACCAGCCAATTGAAGGCCGGCTGGTCGATCGGCGATACTTTTCGCTCCAGGCACGTGCCACGATACTCGGGAGATTGAATGATTTAATCAGCTCATCCTCGTGTAGAGGGCATTTTCGAAAGCGAAGAAACCGGAATTGAAGGTGAAGCAGCGGCCAGCACGAGGAAAGGCTCGAAAGAAATTGCAAAGACTCATCGCTGTAAGGTCCATTGGTTCTTAGCCCATTCCGTGTCCGCCACGACAAAAGCATCCGGCGGGGCGGACTCCAGCCACTCACACGGCTCGCGGAGCAAAATGATGTCCGTGTCGAAATACGCGCAGTTGCTTTGAAGTAGAGCAGCGTACTCTGCAGTACAGAGGATGAGCGGAACTGCTTTTGAGAAACCCAAGAAGCTTTGAATCGCCAAGCCAGCTGCAATCGGGCGGCAATTCGAACTTCTCTCCGCAAGGGATCACCAGGACTGGGAGTCGACAGCCGACTTTCCGTAATGATCTGACAAAAACCCTTAATTGAAGTTCCGCTCCCTTGTCAGCTAATAGAATGATCTTCTCAATTCTCACTCCTACGACGTCCTCCTGGCGTCTCGTCTCGCAACGACGCTTACTTAAATCCCCGACTACAAACGTATTGAGGGAACACGCTCGACCATTTCTTTCGAACACCCAGCCTTGACAAAGCACCTTCGGTTGTGCTTTTGCGGAAAACGGTGGTCTCCGAAACAACAAAACCGTCCCGCGCCGCTAATCAACCCGTCGAGGCACTCGCGAGACGGAAAAACTCCGACTTGGACTCCATCAACTGATCATAGGTTCCCGCCTCGCCGACTTTGCCATTGATCAGCACATAAATGGCGTTGCAGCCGCGAACGGTAGTCAGACGGTGCGCGATCGATATAATCGTAATTTCGCCCTGCAACGACTCGACGGCGCGCATGAACTTGGCCTCGGTCTCGTTGTCGAGGGCGCTCGTCCCTTCATCCAAAATGAGCATTTCGGGATCGAAGTAAAGGGCCCTCGCCAGCCCGACCCGTTGTCGTTGGCCCCCGCTAAGGAGCACGCCGCGCTCGCCCACCTGGGTCTCAAGTCCCTGGGGCAACTTGTCGATCACCTCCTCAAGCTGCGCGGAGACGATCGCCTTTTTGATGCGCTCACGGTCGATTTCGTCGCCCGGCATGCCAAGGGCAATATTCTTGAGCAACGTGTCGTCCATGAGAAAAATCTCTTGGGGCACATAGCCGATTCGCGTGTACCATTTCGGAGGGACGGGTTTTCCCAGGGGCTTTCCGTCCGCGAGAATTTCGCCGCTCGTAGGCACATAAAGCCCAAGCAACAAATTGATGAGAGTTGATTTCCCCGATCCGGTCTGACCGACAAAACCGATCGATTCGCCTTTTCCAATCCGAAGGCTCACGCCTTGAAGCGTGGGACGCTCAGCTCCGGAGTAGACAAAGGTAATATCTCGCAACTCGATGCACTCCGAAAACAAAGGGCTCTTGTCCGCCAAAATTTTCGCCGCGCCTTTTTCCGGGAGCTGAACGGGATAGGAAGGCGAGGAAAAATCCAATTCTTCGGCCAGCTCATCCAGGGAAAACCGATTCGTCGCCACAAGATGAAGGTTGTTGTAAAGAGTCTGAAGGTTTGGCAGGAGACGGTATCCCGCCATGGCCATGACACCCAAGGTGGGAAGCACCTGTTCGAGATGGCCGGAACTAAGGGCGGCCATGGCCCAAATAATAGTACCCGCAAACGCGATGGGTTCAATCAGATTGCGTGGAAGGCCGGCGATCCAGGCGCTGGTCACACCCGCGGTGACATTGCGGCTGGAGATGGCGTCGATCGTCTCGATAAAATGCGGACCGGCATCCCTTAGCTTGATGTCTCGCATGCCCGCAATAAATTGCTGAACGTAGCGACTAAGCCCCTGACTCGTTTCTTTTGCCACTTCATTGATGACCCTCACGCGCCGGCGTGTGAGGCGCATGAAGAGAAGATAAAACGCGCCAAAGAAAAGCCCGGCGACGATCGTGGCGACGGGTTCCAGAACGAGCAGGCCTGCGATGATAATTACCGTGGTAAACAGCCTCGCTATAAAATCGCACAGCGGCGAAAGAAGAAACGAGGTGAACATGAACACGTCCAGATTTGCCTTCTTGGTAAGAACCGAGGAATTGCGGGAAACAAAGTAGGCGTAGGGCTGGCTATAGTATTTGAAGAGGAGTTGCATTCGCAGCCAATGCCCGATTTGGCCGACGTACTTCGAGACGATAACTTGGTTGGCGATCGAGGAAGCGCTGGCGATCACGAGCGACACAATCGCAAGGGTTCCTGTTATGTACACCAACTGCCTGGGATTGGTAACACCAAAGATATACATCAACCATTGTCCAAGCTGAGAAGAAGCAAAATTCTCCGGATGAGAGGCCACCGAAAGGAAGGGCAGCACGGAGGCGACTCCGCCCAACTGCAACACAGCCTGGAGAACCATGCTGGCAATGACAATGATCAACTTCCCTTTGCCAAACGGCAGAGCAACTTCCAGGATTTTCCTGAGGAAGGCCGCGCTTCTGCTTACGATTGACGCCATTAACGAAGATCTTTAGGCCCGCTCCCACCGCCGGGGGCCTCTAAGGCCGATCGATTTCTGCCCGCCAGAAAGTCCGCGACTCGCCGGTGGGGGCGAAGGGCCGGGATGGGAAGCCAAAACCGGGAACAACAACCGAACAGGCGATTTCCGATTGGCCTCAGATGGATTCCGGCTTTCCAATGCTATAAACGTAAAATCCCAGGCTTCTCAGCTTGGGCATGTCCACCACGTTCCGTCCGTCGAACACCCAGGCGGGCCTGTGCATCCGGTTGAGGATCTTGGCGAAATCGAGTTCGCGAAATTCATCCCATTCGGTAAGCACCAAAATCGCATGGGCTCCTTCGAGGGCCTGGTAGGCGTCCGAGCAGATTTCTATTCGCGGATCATCGGCCTTAACCTCGAGATCAGCGAAGATCTGGGCGCTCTCGACCTTCGGGTCGTAAATCGCCAGGCGGGCCTGCTCCTCGAGCAACGCTTTGCAGATCGAAATCGCAGGAGACTCCCGCGTATCATTGGTGTCCTTCTTAAAGGCAAACCCGAGGACCGCCAGGCGCTTTCCGGAGACCGTATTGAACAAGGTCTTGATCACGCGCGCTACATAGCGGCTTTTCTGCCAATCATTAAGACGAACGACATGCTCCCAATAGTCTGCGACCTCCGGAATACCAAAGGCGCCGCAAAGATAGACGAGGTTGAGGATATCCTTTTGAAAGCAAGATCCGCCAAAGCCCACCGATGCTTTGAGGAACTTTGGACCGATTCGCGAGTCGGTGCCGATGGCCCGCGCGACCTCGTCCACGTCGGCACCGGTGGTTTCGCATAGAGCGGAAATTGCGTTGATCGATGAAATTCGCTGGGCCAGAAAAGCATTGGCGACAAGCTTGGCCAGTTCCGAAGACCAGAGATTGGTCGTCAAAATTCGTTCACGCGGCACCCACCGCGCATAAACGGACACCAACGTCTCGACGGCGGCCAGACCCTCGGGCGTTTGCTCGCCGCCAATCAAAATACGATCCGGCTTCGTCAGATCTTCCACCGCAGTTCCCTCCGCGAGAAACTCGGGATTCGAAAGCACTTGGTGATTCAGCTTCTTTCCGCTCGCGTTGAGAATCGTGAAGATGGTTTCTGCCGTTTTTACCGGGATGGTGCTCTTCTCGACGATGATCTTTGGCTTATCAACCACCGACGCAATCATGCGCGCCACGGACTCAATGTAGCGCAGGTCGGCAGCGCGTCCGGAACCAACACCGAAGGTTTTCGTCGGCGTATTGACGCTCACGAAGATGATATCCGCTTCGCGAACGGCGTTCTCGACTCCGGTCGTAAAGAACAGATTTCTGCCTCGGGCGGACTTGACGACCTCATCGAGTCCCGGCTCGTAGACGGGAAGTTTGTCCGAATTCCAGGCATCGATACGAGCTTTGTTCAGATCGACGACTTCCACGCGAATGTCCGGGCACTTCGCACCGATCATCGCCATTGTTGGGCCGCCGACGTAGCCGGCGCCCACGCAGCAAATCTTCAAGGCATTGGTTTGTGGGTTTTCTTGCGACATAAGACTGTTTTTAGCTGAGGTGCGTAGTGAGGTTCAAATAGCCTGGCGAAAATACTCGATCGTCCGGTCGAGCCCCTGATCAAGGGGAACCTTCGGTTCCCAACCAAGAACGTCTTTGGCTAAGGTGATGTCCGGGCGCCGCTGCTTTGGATCGTCCGACGGAAGGGGGAGGTTGGTGATCTTTGATTTTCCCCCGACCTTCTTGAGAACGAGCTCGGCCAACTCCAGCATCGTAAATTCGCCAGGATTGCCAATGTTCACGGGACCAACCGTCTTGTCTTGATTCATTAGGCGCACAAAGCCTTCGATGAGGTCATCGACATAGCAAAAGGAACGCGTTTGCGAACCGTCCCCGTAAACTGTCAGATTCTCTCCTTTCA
Organism: uncultured Verrucomicrobiae bacterium; assembly: GCA_963816855.1. Taxonomy (GTDB): domain Bacteria; phylum Verrucomicrobiota; class Verrucomicrobiia; order Chthoniobacterales; family Terrimicrobiaceae; genus DASTFP01. The sequence goes on from CAWFMA010000003.1 coordinate 392,799, forward strand.
GCGCCTGGACGATAAAGTTGGAAACCACGCGGCCGTCATCCGCCAACATCCGCGGTCCATAAGTGTTAAAGATTCGAACCACGCGGATTTCGACGCCATTCTGCCGATGGTAATCAAAGAATAAGGTTTCCGCGCAACGTTTTCCCTCGTCATAACAGGAGCGCAGGCCGATCGTGTTGACGTTGCCCCAGTAGGATTCGCTCTGCGGATGAACGGCCGGGTCGCCGTAGACTTCCGAGGTCGATGCCAAAAACGCCCTCGCCCTGACTCGCTTGGCAAGACCCAGCGTGTTGATCGCGCCCATCACTGAGGTTTTGGTGGTTTTGATCGGATTATACTGGTAGTGCGGAGGCGAAGCCGGACAGGCTAAATTATAAATCTGATCGACTTCCACCCGAAACGGCTCGGTAACGTCATGCCGGATCAGCTCAAACTTAGGGTCCTGCAAAAGATGAGAGATATTTTGCTTTCGGCCCGTAAAGAAGTTGTCCAAGCACAAGATTTCGTGGCCTTCGCTAATTAGCCGATCACACAAATGCGAGCCAAGAAAACCCGCTCCGCCAGTCACAAGAATACGCATAAAAGTAAATTCAAAGGATGCTCATAGAGCCTGATCTGCCGCAAGTTAAAAATAGACCGGGGGATCGGTCAAAAAATCCCCTATGGGAAAATTGGCGCCGATCCACAGGAGGCCGTAAAAAGCAGGGGGTCGACGATGAGCAGTCGCGTTTTTGCAGGCTGCCGCCTTTGGTCGCTCGCAGCCGTTTGCTTTGAAACCAATTCCATGTCCTGCCTTTTTGGGAAGCGTGAATCGCTCGAAACGAGCTTCAGGGGGGAGCGATCGCCTTAGGTTACGCTTTCTTCGATCTGCGAGCGCCGTCGCCGGTCTCCCCGTAAGCGTAGTGATAAAAGTAATAAGCCGAGTCCCGTCCCAAGTGCACCCGATTGAGGATAAAGCCCGCAAACCTCCCCTTGGCGTTTTCAATCAATTTGCGCGCGCGGGCGATGGCCTTTTTCGGGGTTTTGGTGGCGCGCACGACCAGGCAAACGTAATTTGTAAGCGGGGTGATGCGCAAGGTATCGCTCACCGCGTTTACGGGAGCCGAATCGATAATCACGCGATCGAATCTCTCCCGCAGCGTCCCGAGCAGCGTCTTGAAGGAGTCCGCCCCAAGCAACTCGCCGGGATTGGACGCCTGGTTTCCCGCGCAGATAACCGTCAGATTTTCCTGAGTTCCGGGCATCAGGATCTTTTCAACGTCCGCATTGCCGGCGAGGTAATCCGCTAGTCCCAAATGCCGCCGGGCGGCTTCCGGATCGGAGAAAATCTTATGCACCGCCGGCACTCGCAGATCTGCATCGACCAACAGAGTCTTCTGCCCCTCCAGAGCAAAGGACTCGGCCAGATTCAAAGCGCAGAAGGTCTTCCCTTCTCCCGGCACGGCGCTGGTCACAAGAAAAATTCGGCGATGCGCCTCATCGCCCAGCAACGAAAGCGTCGTCCGCGCGCTGCGGAATGCCTCAGCCTGTTGCGTTTGCGCCCCGTCGGAAAAGACGCTCGGAATCCGATCCCCGCGTCTTTCGTCGAGTTCAGCTACGACCCCGAGAACGGGAAGTTTCAGGAAGCTCTCCGCCTGATCGACGTAGCGAAGGCTACTGTCGAGAAGATCCAGGCCTAATATGGCTCCCGCTCCCAGCGCGAGTCCAATGAAGAGGCCGAGACCGATCGTTTTCACCAAGGATCGAGGCACTTGCACAGCGGCCATCGGCTCCTCCACGACCCGAAAGGGACTCTTCTCGATGCCCATCGAAACGGTTGTTTCTCTCAACCGGTTATTGACCGCGTCGTACATTGCGCGATCGGATTCGACTTCATGCAGGAGCACATTGTAGGGAATCGCGATCTTGTTGAGTTCAAGGGCTGCCTGCTCTTGCTCCTTGAGCGCTTCACTAAGCTTTTCTTCGGTTTGCTGCGCGCCTTGATATTGCGTCGAGAGGATCTTACCCGCGTTTCGTAACGTCTCCTTGAGCGATTCTTTCAGCTGTTTGATCTGCGTGGCCGCCTGAACATTCTTGGGATGCAAGGCGCCGTAACGCTTCTGAACGGTCGCGAGGTCGGCTTCCGCAGTGACAATTTGCGTGCGGATTGCCTGCACCTGCGGAATCGCGCTCACACTGCCAATCTGCAGCATGCGATCGGTGTCGTCGGCAGGAATCGTGCGCAGGAGCTCCAGATCGGACTCAAGGCGAATGCGCTGACTTTTGGCCTCAGTGACCTGGGAGTTGAGTTCCTTCAACTTCTCCACGGTGATATTCTGACTACCTTCCAGCGAGACGGCATTGTGCTCTTCTTTGTAGCGTTGAAGCTTCTCCTCGGATTCCTGCAATTTTCCTTTTAGCTTGTTGGCCTCGTCATTCAGGAAATCGTTAGCGACGCGCGATAAGCCCATTCTCTGCTCGAGAACCTCGCGCATGAATTCCTTGACTACCGCCTGAGCGATCGCGGTCGCACGCTCAGGATTTGTATCCGTCGCGGAGATATCTATCAGACGGGTCAGCTTGCGGACGCTGGCAGTAACGACCCCTTTCATGCGACTCGCGATTTCCGGGTCGGTGTAACTTTGTCCTTCCGGACGCGGAGGGAAGAATGTTGGATCGCTCAACAAACCCGCGGCCTTTGCCACGCGCACGAGAAACGAATCGCTGGTAAGCGACGCCACAATCGTGGTCATGTAGTCGGGGGCTTCTAACTTGAGAGTCTGAAGATCATCCGAACTGAGCACTTTTTGTTCCTGGGACTCAACCTGCACGACGGCGTTCGAAACGAACATCTTGGGCTGGTTGAGAGCAAGGTAGGTCGCGATCGCGACCGCGATGGCGACGATGAGGAGGAGCAGCCAGAGATAACGGAGAAGAAGATGGAAATAATAGCCCAAGTCCAGCCCGGGGCCCGCTTCGCTCTCCGCTCCCCCTAGAAGGTCGGAAAGCTGTTTATCAGAAGGAATTTCAGACATGATCAAAAAATGGATTCCGCTACCGTGATGACGTCGCCCGGTTTGACAGTAAAGCTCGATTCAGACTCAGACTTCGCCATTTTCTTAGCGTTGAAGCGGTAAACCCTTTCCACGCCTCCTTCATCTCGCTTCACAGTAACCTTCCCGGGATTGGCGATCCGCGTGTAGCCGCCTGCCATACCAATCGCCTGAAGCAGGCTAATCGACTCGCTTCCTTCGATCTCGTAGGATCCCGGCTTCTGAACTTGTCCCAGAATTGTGAACACCTTGCGCGCGTAGGTCCGCACCGTGAGCGCAATCTGTGGACTGGTCAGATAGCCATTCATATAGCGCTTGCGCAGCAGCTCCGTGGCCTCACCAACCGTCTTTCCGGCGATCGGGACCTGCCCGACCAAAGGGAATATTGCGTTGCCGTCACCGGAGATTCGGATCACCGCATCCAACTCTGGTTCCTGGAACACCCGAAAGTCTATAAGATCATTGGCCGCCAGACGGTAATTGGAATCGTTCGGGACCCGCGCCGCGGGGACGGCGGCCTGCGTCGCATCGCTGGGAACCCGCGCCGCGGGGGCCTGGGCAATCAAATCGCCGGAAGCCACAGCACCGAGCGCCAAAAATGCCGCGGCAAAATTTCTCAAAATCTTCCGCTTTCCGAAACTCTCGATGGTCGGGCGTTTGTTCGTGAAAATAGTATGCATTTTTAGAACCTCAAGGCGAGCTCCATTCCAACCCGGTTGTCATAGAACCCATTGTTTGCCTCGGTAGAGTTTTGCTGCCGATACTCGTAGAAGGCGCTAGCCGAGAGCCATTTGACAAAGGAATAACTAAGTCTCGGACTCACGTAAACATAATTGTCAACCCGATCGGTCGGAGGCGCATTGCCGGTCGAAAAATACACATCAGTTTCGTACCCAAAGCTTACCGCAGCAATAAATTTCTGAAAAAATCGCTGTTGCGCCGAAATCTGCAAAACCCGTGGCGGTAAAATCCTGTCCACCCACTGCATTGGATCCAACGACGTTTCGGTAGGCCCGTGACGCTTAGGGAGGTTCCATCGAACGGATGATATTCAACGCCAAGGCCGAATACCGGGCTCATCTTATTGTCGCCTCCTCCCGCAAACTCGCGGACTTCAACACCTCCGTTTAGTTTGACACCCAGTTTCCCGGTGGCTGAGTAATAGATCCGCACCAGTGCTTGCTGATAGTACTGAAGCGGCTCTGAGGCCGAATCGAGAACCCCTCCCACGCCTGCCACGCCAATCCGTGTTTTTGGAAAGAGCTGATAATCCATGCCGACTTTAATTTCGTATTGGTTGGTATTCTCGAAAGACTCCTGGAGCGTCGCAACCTGAGATCCGCTCAAATCAAAACTCGTCTTATCGCTGTAGTCGTATTGAAACCTCAACGAAGTTGGAAAAGCTCTTCGTCGTGGTAATCGTGTTCACTTCCCGGTTTGCCCCTGTTGTAATCGCAAAGTTGCTTTGGAGCCGGGCGACGAGTCTGTTCCAGCGATACTGGGCCAACAACGCGGCGCTCTGATTGAAAGCATTTTGTTCCGGATTGTTTGTATAAATTACGGGGATGCCTAACCAATAAGCGGATAGATAATTCTCCGTCGTGCCGCGGAAGTCGCCGAGCTCGAATGCCAATCCGGCCGAAAGCGTCCAAATGACGTCTGCAACGCGGTTTTCGGTCGTGAGGAAAATATTGTCGTCGTACATGACTCCCGCTATAAGCCAAGGGAATAATCCGCCAACGCTTGCGCGTAGCGCCTGCGGGGAGCAATGGCTCTTGGGCGAGTCACTGCTTCCTGAGCCGGCTCGGCCGATTGCAGCTGCATTGATTGTTCAACTTGCGTCCGCGAACTTTCGTCGGGCGCGGGCGGCGCCAAAGGCCGTCCTTCGCCGGTAGGCTCATTTTCGGCTGCGGGAATGGCGACGGCTGCCGGTTTCGACTCGTCGACGGGTGGTTGACTCGCGCCCTGGTTAATATTGGTCTGTGCCACCGTGGCCACCAAAGCAGTTATAGCGCAAACCACCGCCAGAAACAGGACACGGACTTTCATGGAAGACCTCCTTCGCGCGAACTTTCTCTTGCGTCTATTTCTCTTTCCCGCGCGCTTGTTTCTTTTGAAAGGGACAGCGATTCTTCGTGAGCCCGACGGCATTCCGTTTTTCTAGCGGACTCCGCTTTGCAGTGGCAACAGAAAAGGCTCGCCGATGCAAGATTGGGGGCCTCCCGTACGACGCAAGATGCTCTCCGAGAGTTGCATATGCTTTAAATCTCCCCCGAACAGGAAAGCGGACGCCGGACGTCTGAAAGAGCTGTAAGGCCAAAGGTCCTTTCTTCCGCAGCAGCCCCGCTTGGATCGCTGGCCGTGGAGAGGGCAGGTGTATCGGCGGCCAAATCGGAAAGAAAGATCCTGGGTGGAGGCCGCATCGAACCAACCTCGCCCCGCTTCTCGGTCGTTTCGTTCTTTTCCTTTCGTGATCGATGGTTTTATAGTACATAGACATACCGTCCCTTAGCTAACATCCCGGTTCAGATTGCTTTCGGTTTTGTTTTGCGCCCGTGCCCCTAGAGCAGGATGCAGGCCAACCCAAAACGTTGCTCGGCTTGCCTCGTTTCTGGAGGATCGTTTCGCGAAACAAGGATCCGCCGGCTTCCGGCTTGCACAAAGCGGGATGAGCGGCAACCTTAGGCTCGCATGATTCGCTGCTTTCTTGCTTTCCTCGCCGCATTGCAAGCGGCTTGGGCCGTTGACGTTTCGACACTGAACGAAATTCACATCCAGGATGGCGGCCGCAAAAAGCCGTATTTGGTTTTTGCGGAAGAATCGCTTCAGGGGCTATCCGGAAGAACTACGCTGACGATCAACGATCGCAAAATGGGCGCGCTGGAAGTGATCACCTCCCTTTGGCTAGATCCTCAGGGTTGGGACGAGGCCCCGATGATCCTGGTCAACCACAAGCCGTTGAAAGAGGCCGCGCACCTGGATTCTTCCCGGAAGCTGTTTTCCTACCGGGAACTCTCCTCGAACCGGGAACTCGCGGGCCTCCTTAATGAAGCACGGGCCTTGCGAGCTCGACCTGGGAATCCGAGACTGACGGGGCTGCCCAAGGAGGCGGCGGAGGTTGGGCTAAGGCTGGCGGAGTTTGAATCTCTGGCCACGGGCTCGGCCTTCCGGGTCATCGCGAATCCCCGGGCCTCCGACGCGCAATGGCTTTCGGTTCCCGGAACCTCCGAGGCCCTGGCGCCCCTGCGCGCGGCGTTCAAGGCCGGGGACGCCGGTTCGTTCGCGAAGGAGGCCAGCGCATTGAAGACGAAATGGTCGGGCATCGAGCCGCAATTTCAACCGCCAGATTGGAAGATCCGGTTCGAGACGCTCTACCAGCAGGCGCATCCTTTCCGATGGGCATGGGTTTGTTATGCCGCTGCGGGGATTATCTTGCTGCTCATCGGCCGGAGCCGAGCCGGGTATGTTTCAGCATGGCTGCTCGTCGGGATCGGTTTTCTCTTGCAAGCAACCGGATTCGCGACCCGAGTGGCGATCGCCGGCCGGCCTCCGGTCACCAATATGTACGAATCGGTCGTTTGGGTGGCTTTCGGGACGGTCCTGTTCGCATTGATTTTTGAGGGCATTTACCGAAGCAGATATTTTCTCCTGGCCGCCACGCCGGTGGCAGTGGTTTCCCTGATTCTCGCCGACACTCAAACCATCGCGCTCAATCGTTCCATCAATCCGCTTGTCCCCGTGCTGCGGGATAATTTCTGGCTAACCACTCATGTCCTGACGATCACCTTGAGCTACGCTGCGTTTGCGCTGGCCCTTGGGATCGGACATATCGCCTTGGGGAAGGTCATCAGGGGAAGAAGGCCGGAGGCGACGCTGTACACCTATTTGTACCGCACATTGCAGATTGGCGTCCTGCTTCTGGCGACCGGAACCATCCTCGGGGGAGTATGGGCAAACTACTCATGGGGAAGGTTTTGGGACTGGGATCCCAAAGAGACCTGGGCCCTTGTCACGCTGTTGGCTTATTTGTTTGTTCTTCACGGGCGAATCGCTGGAAAATGGGCGGGATTTGGGATGGCCGTGGGTTCGGTCCTCGCGTTTCAGGGAGTGTTGATGGCTTGGTACGGCGTAAATTTCGTTCTCGGTGTCGGCTTGCACAGTTACGGTTTCGGGACGGGCGGTTTTGCCTGGGCGTTGACTTTCGTCGCGGCGGAAATCGCCTATGTGGCACTCGCCATCGTTCGGAGTCGTCGCTCTGCCGTCTCAATCTCTCCGCTTTCTTCGAAGCCGCAGCTCGTCTCGTAGCAGGCGTAACAAGCGTTCGCGGAAGGCTGTGAGCTGTTGCGGCGGATCCCTCCAGTCCGCTACTTCGGAGAGCGATATCCTCTCGCGTCGACTTCCATGAAAAGAAAGCCGGCCTCCGCAAGAGCCTGGGAAATTCTGCCGCGCATTTCGAACAACAACGGCATTTCGCCGGGAGCGACTTCCACTCGGGCTCCGGAACCGGGAAGATAGCGGACCCGAAACACGCGAAACCCGAGCGCCCGCATCGCCTTCTCGCCCCGTTCGATCAAGCCGAGCACCTCCCGGGTGACGAAAGTTCCATAAGGAATGCGCGAGGCGAGACAAGGCTGGGCAGGAGCATCGGCGTTGGGCAGACCGTAGGCGCGGGACAAGGCGCGCACCTCCGCTTTGGTGAGGCCGGCGTCCTTGAGGGGCGCAAGCACCGCGAACTCTGCCGCGGCCCGTGAGCCGGGGCGCAAATGAGCAGGATCGTCGGCGTTCTCCCCGTAGGCAATCGCCGAAAACCCGCGCTCCCGAGCCAGCAAATTCATCCTCGCGAAGAGTTCTGCCTTGCAGTAGTAGCAGCGGTTCAAAGGATTGCTAAAATACTCTGGCCTTTCGAGCTCTCGCGTGGCCAGCACTTCGACTTTTGCGTCGAGTGAATTTGCGACGGCAAGAGCGTCCTCCAGAGCTCTTCTGGGAAGACTTGGACTATCCGCGATCACGCCCAGAACAAAATTACCAAGGGTCCGGCGAGCCACCGCCAGTAGGCAGGTGCTATCCACCCCGCCGGAGTAGGCCACCAGCATGGGAGAATGCATGCGAATCAATCTTTCCAGTTTGCGAACCTTGCTTCTCACCCGGGCACCACCAATCTTATAGGCTCAATCGGGCGAAAAGCGAATCAAGAGGCATTTGGAGACCGATAAAAAACTCGCCAAAATCCGCAAATTGCGCGCTCACCTCGTCGAAACGCATTTCATACACGATCGCCTTGATCTCCGACGTTGTCTTCGCAAAGAGCGTGACCGCCCACTCCATATCGTCGAGACCCGTGGACCCGGTAATGAGCTGGAGAACCCTCCCAGAGTAAGTTCGTCCCACGCGCGCATGACCCGCCATAAGCTTCTTGCGGGTCGCGAAATCCAGCGCATACCAGTTCTGGCCGACACTCCGGCGTTTTGACATTGGATAAAAACAAATGACCGGCCAATCGGGGAGATTTGGTTGAAGCCGGTCGCCAAGATACTTTGCCATCCGGGTGCGAAATGCCGCCATCTTCTCTTCAAATTCGGAAGAACCAGGCGCCAGCCGTTCGTCCTTCTCGAGAACCTGAGCGTATTCACTCTCGCTCATCGTGTATTCGCTGCGCTCCGTCATCGAAAGCCAGGAAAATTCCGGAGCGAGAATTCCCGGTCCAAGCGCAAGGCCAAGCTGCTTGGCAAACCCGTCCGCAATGTGCAAATCCGGAGTCAGCAACATGAAGCCCAAATCGGCTTTCGGCGAGACGGTACTGAAGGTGAGCAACTGGGTGAGCGGGGTGGCGCGGATCTCCTGGACCAGAGAGGCAAGGGCAGTCTTGGCTTCGATTCTTTGCGCGTTTTCAAGCAGGTCCCAGGCGGCGTAGTCGACCCGGAAGAAAAGGTGCATCACATGGCGTCCTTCGGTCGGAATCACTGAATCTGGCGGAGCTTCCATCACACGCTTATTTCGCTTTGAATTTCGGCCGTTGTATAGCAAATTGCTCACTTACGAAGCCAACCCCTCGCCGCCTTCCCGTTTCAACGCTGCGTGGGGGGTTTTGCTTGTCCCGATGTCGAAAAAACGATTGCAATCCTGACCCGGGACCGTAGTTTGCGGCAACGGAGGAGGAAATACCTATGGCAGATCTGGCAAACAAATATCCGCAAAATATCACCGGCAGATACTTCGTGGATGATCAGTGCATCGACTGCGATCTTTGTCGTGAAACGGCGCCCGCCAACTTTACGCGCAATGACGATGGTGGTCACAGCTTTGTCTTCAAACAACCCGAATCCCCCGAGGAGGAGGCCCTTTGCAAAGAGGCCAAAGAAGGCTGCCCGGTCGAAGCCATTGGCGACGACGGCGAGTAATTTGGCGTTTTTTCCACAGATTTTCTCGAGGCCTCCGCTATGACGGAGGCCTTCTGGTTTTTTGCTAATGCGCACCGAGCGAATTCGAAAACGGGTTTTGGAGGATTGGCGGGGCCTGCCTGAGGAAACTCCCCATCCCGAGCGCTGCGTCGTCGCTGCGGACGCAGTGAAGAGGCTCGTTCGCAAACTCGGTCTCGCCGAGCGACTCGACGAACGCGAGATTCAAAGCGCTTGGCGCGAGATTGTCGGACATTTTCTTGCGGACCATTCTCTCCCCGTTTCCATGCGAAACGGCGTCCTGTTCGTCCAGGTCGTGCAACCTGCGGTTCGCTACGAACTGGAGCGCTCTTGGAAGCAGAGTATTCTGGGCAAGCTCCAGACGCGTTTCCCGAAGACCGTGCGGGAAGTGCGTTTCCACGGATGAATCCCACGGAAATAGGACTCGAGAGCGGGTTGGCTGGTTTCCCATGGACTTCATCATCATTAAAGGGTTGGAAATCAGTGCCCATATTGGGGTTTCGGAAGACGAACGGAGAAACTCCCAGCGGCTGTTGGTTGACGTCGTCCTTACCCCGTTGACAGCGTTTTCGGCGGTCGCCGACGACATCAGCAACACCGTCGACTACCACGCGGTGGCACGGCGAGTATCAAGCATTGCCGCTTCACGACCCCGTCGGCTTCTGGAAACGCTCGCTCGGGAAATCGTTGACGCGCTCCTTGCCGAATTTCGAACAAGGAGCGCGGAAGTGGAGATTCGTAAATTCGTTCTACCCGGCACCGAATATGTCGCCGTTCGGTGTGTCGTCGACCGCGGGGCGCAATAAGCGGGATCCAAACCAATTCGGCGCGCGAAAGGATTATGGAGTGTTCTCGTGTGCGCCAGTTGCCCCTGTGTCTCCTGCTATTTTTCTTGCGTTCGCAGGTTCGGAAACTAAGCAGGCTAATGGGAATTTAATCCACCCCTCCAAGATGATTTCAGCCGCCGCCAGCAAGGATGAAATTGATCCGGCTTTGATGCGACGGGTGGCGGCGGGCGATTTCCAGGCGTTCGAGCAAGTCTACGACGCTTTCTCGGGAATTCTCTATACCCTCGCGCTCCGCATGCTCGAGCGGCCCGAGGATACTGAAGAACTCCTTCAGGAGGTCTTTGCGAAAATCTGGAGAGATGCCGCGGACTATGATCCGCGCCGCGGCGCCCCGCTGGCTTGGGCGATCACGATCACCCGGCACAAGGCGATCGACAGAATCCGCGCCACGACAAGGCGCCTGCGCCTTTACGAAGCCGCTGCAGAGCAGGCCATGGATAACCCTGGTTCCATCTCCGAGCCGGCGCGCGATGCCGAACTGTCGGAGAATGCCAAGGCGGTGCGCGACTCTTTAGGAAGCCTCCCCCCTGAGGTCCGCGAGTCTATCGAATTGGCCTTTTTTGGCGGATTGTCTCACAGCCAGATCGCGGAGAAGCTTTCCGTTCCCATAACCACGGTGAAGAGCCGCATCCGGCGCGCCATGATGCAGTTGCGTCAATCCTTGAGGGGATACGCATGAACCCGGACGAACAAGAAGAATTGGCCTCGCTTTACGTCCTCGGCTTGCTCGAAGGAAGTGAACTGGCTGCGTTTGAGCGTGAATTATCCGCGCGCCCGCAACTCTCCGCGTTGGTAGCCGAGATGGAGTCGGCTTCGGCGTTTCTCGCCACGTCGCTTCCACGGCGCCCGGTCCCCAAGGCCTTGCGAGACTCGGTGCTCCGGCAAGCTAGGCCACACGGGGAACTTGCGGCCGCGAAATCGGCGCCGGGATCACCCTTCTCCCTCAGCTGGGTTCCGTGGGCAATCGCCGCCGTATTAACTGTCTGCTGTGGCTTGCTCTGGAGCGAAAGATCTCGCCTTTCCGAGGCCATCGGAACTTTTGAGAAACAGAATCAATCGCTTTCCGCAAAGGTTGCCGCCCTCGATACAGAGCGCGCTCGCTTGCAAGATCGCCTCAGCGCTCTCGAGAACGAAAAAAGTGGGCTCGAGCTGCGCCTCGCCTCTCTGGAGGGGCGCGACCTTCTGAGGGAAATCCAGCCCATTATGCTGACCGCGCAAGCGGGAGGTTCCGGGAAAGCCGAAGTCGTGGCCCTTTGGGATCCACAACGAAGGGAGGGCGCCCTTCATCTTGCGAACCTTCCCGAACCCGCACCTGGCAAGGACTATCAACTTTGGATTCTGACGCCTGAATCAAAACAGCCGCTTGACGCCGGTGTGATTCCCCACGGTGCAGACTGTTTGAATTTCAGCGCAGCCCAGCCTGTAAAACGCATCGCCGCCCTTGCCGTTTCGCTCGAACCGAAGGGAGGGTCGCTCACTCCACGCGGACCCGTTCTTTATCTTGGCAAACTGTGACTCCGACGAGACCCCCATGCGCCAAAATCACTCATTGACCTTTCCCGGCTGGCACATAGGCTCAATACCTTGAAACTGCGGGTGTAACTCAGTTGGTAGAGTGCAACCTTGCCAAGGTTGATGTCGCGAGTTCGAGTCTCGTCACCCGCTCCAGTTTTACTCTGATGTGACTCCATATCCGTTCCATCTCCAGTTGACGGTTTGCTACCCGATTTGCTACCCTAGAGGCATGGTAGCAATCAAAGGGACTCTATCAAGAAACGGGGCTGGTGGTATTTTTCCCGAATGCGTGGTGGTGTCCGAAAGACAATCGCCTGGAAACTCGGGATGAAGGATGAGGCAATCCACAAGGCACTTGACCTCGCAAACGGTCCCGATTTGGCGCTTGGTGGCACGCTGGAAGGCGAAATCGAGGCCTTCATCGCCTTCAAACTGGCTCGAAATGAATTCAGTCGCTTTTCGGCCGAAAACAAGAAGTCTTACGTTGAAACGATTCGCCCGTTGGGTCGGAAGGAACGCGATCCCTTCGATCAAAACAGCGGACTTGCAGCGATTCTACGGCGAGGAGCGCAATCGTGTGACCGAATCCACCGCTCAAGGCTACATGATGTGTCTTGCGCTCGTTTTTCAGGTTGGCTCCAAAAGGAACGAACGATAATCGCCACAAATCCGGCGACTGGCATCAGTATGGGACGGTGGGACTACGGGACGAAAACCGAATATTGTCAACCGGAACTTCGAGACGCTCTGCTGGCAGGGTTGGCGGAAGATTGCCGACCAAGGATCATGTCGAAGGACCAGGCTCGCATGATCGGGTTTATCATGCACGCCGGATTTGAGGCAGGGTTGCGCCGAAACGAAATTGTCGAGGCGCGTCCCTCGTGGTTTTTGATTAGAGGTCGTTCTCTCCGGGTGCAAAAGACGGAAACCTTTCGACCGAAGGACCGCGAAGCGCGAGCGATTCCACTGACGGATGTCTTTATCGCATTCCTGGAAACGATACCCAATGGACGGAACGTGGTGCATCGCGCCGGAAGTCCAACGCGGGAAGAGTCGCTACCGCTACGATTTCATCCGCCCTTTCAATCTCTATCTGGAATTCATGGGGAGAGAGCTTGGGCAGGATCTTTCCTGGGTCACGCCGCATGTCATGCGTCATACGTTTGGCTCTCTTCTCGCCATCGCTGGAGAGAGCTTGGCGAAAATCAGCGAGTGGATGGGCGACGATCCGCGCGTGACGGATCGTCACTACCTGCACTTCAAGGAAGGAGATATCGCCATCAATAAGCTGCATTCTTTTGTTCCTGACCAGCAGCAGCGGCAGCCCGCAAAGCAGTTGTAGCCCTCGGCGCAAATCCGCTTCCAGCAAGCCAAGCACTCGTCGTAATCAAACAGAGTTAGTCGATTCTCCTGTATCTTAGGAACGAGCCACCCAGCTTTTCCGGACGAGACGCAGGTTCCCTTCCCCGCCCAAAAGTCGCTCGGCATCTTCAATACTCGCCGCTCCACGGCGCTCTGCAATGAGAACGGAGTATTTCATGGCGTTCTCTTCGATGTTTAGAGATTGAATGAGCGCAAAGACGGAGAAAAATAGTGCGCCATGGCCTTAGCTTATCTTGATACCCGTGTTACGGATATAATTCTTAGCCTGATTGACGAGTGCCTGGGCTTGTAGCTTCGGATTTCATCTCTGGGCTGATAGTAGCTCTTAGGCTTTTGACCAGATCGGCCTGCTCGGGCTTCTCGAGCCAAGTTTTGACCTTCGCATCATACCCCTGCCTGCGTTGCTCGTCGTGCATTTTGCGTAGCAGGAACTTTCGTTCGAGTTGTTCGCGCGGCAGTTCCTTGACGAACTGCACCAACCCGGGTTCGGCCTTCATGAAAGCCTCGAGCCGCGTGTTGACTTCGGGGTTGAATCTGAACTGGCGGACCAGTTCTTCTTTATTCTTCGGAGATGCTATTGCCATAGGACTAGCGAGTTCAGCGCGCAGTGTTTTTGGCCGGATTGGCCCCGTGACTGCGCTGGTTGACGGTTGTTTTGCTTGCGGAAAAGGGTTCACTCCGCTTCTCGGACCGGAAATGCTGGGAATGATGTCGTCTTCCTCGTCGTCGGGATTCTGACCGGAGAGGACGCCGACCTGCTTCATGATGGATTTGAGAAAGCGCTGGGCGATCTCGCGGGCCGAAAGGCGGGACATCTCGGCATTGAGGATGGTCTGGACGAGTTGGCCAGTGGGCACGCGGATTCCGGCCTTGGAGACGATTTCAGATGCTGACTGGAAGACGCCATAGGCGTCCTCATCGAGGGAAACAGTAACTGAAGTTGATTTGTTCATGAGATTATCTGGTTTTTCGCCGCAATGGATTTTGGCGGGGTGATGTCGGTGAAATTGTCCGCCCAGATCGAATAGGACTCCCGGTTCGTTTCGGGACTCTTGTAGTAGGCAAGCTCTCCCTCCACGACGAAGGAGACGCCCTTCTTCAACTCGGTTACGAGCGTCGGGGCGAGTTCGTGGGACGCCTTGACGGTGATGGGGAGTGTTTCCTCCCTTCCTTTTCTGGTGGTGTTGTGGAGTGCGAAGACCGAGGCGAAGATGGGCACGCCGTCTTCCTCCTTGATGGTGCGCGGGTCGTCCGCCGCGCGAAGACTAAGTTTCAGGTGGTTCATGGTGGGTTGTTGGTGATGAGCGCGAGGTAGGCGCGGGATTGGAAAAGTGGTCCAAGAAGGTTCAGGATTTTGCGCCGCTCGAGGGCTTCGAGCGCACTTCCCAGCTCGTCGTTCAGGCGCATTTGGGAGACGAGAAACGCCTGGCAATCGGCTTCCGACCGGGGAAAGAGCACGATTTCTCCGGGATCGGAAATCTCGTCCTCGGTGTGCTCGGGCGCGGCACGCCAGAACGAAAAATCATTCGACGCCTTTTCCCCTTCGGCTGGCGCTGGATTCCTTTCTGGAATCCAGTTCCTTCCTCAGCCGCTCGACTTCGCTTTGAAGGCTTTGGATCGAGGATTCACTTTTCTGGAGCGCGTCAATCCGCTCTTTCAAAGCCCGGTTTTGCTCAAGCAGCGCCTCGGCGTAGGCTTTTTGCTGGGCAGAGATTTGCTCGGCGTTTGTTTTCGCGTAGTAGGACGGCGAGGGATTGGAGACGGCTGCGACGGGTCCCAGCGGAAGCGCCTGAGGTTGCGAGGGATGGTAGTTCCAGTCCGCACTTTCCTCACGGCGATAGAGCGTATGCCGTTCGTGCATTTCCTCCGGGAAATTCGGATCGGTGTAGCGGCCTACTGGATAGGCCTTCACGGTCTCAGGCGTCCGGATTTTCGGCATTTCTGCCGCCGCAACCGTTGTCGCCGGGACCTCCGGTGCCGGATCGACCGGGTTTCTTTCCTCGTGGCGCACCCGGCCAAAAGACAGAGCAGGATAATGGCGTGGCAGAATTTCATTTACTGAGTCGGGCCGTCTGACGGCGGGATGGAAGCGGAAAGGCCGATCGTGGCCTTGCCCAGATCGACCGTCTGCGTGACGTAGAGATAGAACGTGGAGCCCGCGGATACGCGGACGTAGAAAGGATCCTTGTCGAGCCGCTCCAGAAGGCGCTTCGAGTAAAGTTGCTCCGCCGGCTTGCAGCCCTGCGGAGAAGGCGCTCTCCATTCCGCCATTGCTGAGCTTGGTCGCGCCGCCGAACGGCGAGAGGAGATTGGCCGTTTCCGGGAACGCGCCCGCTCCCGCGGAAATCATCGCCGCCAGAATCGCCTTGGCTTCGGCGTATTTGTCGGACTTCACAGTAAACCCCCGCAGGCCCGCGGAGCCGTCCGATTCGGTCCACGAATCGGAATCCTTTGGGGCGTAGTCCAGCACTGTGCCGGAAACGGGAAGTTCCCTGCCGTCCTGAAAAACCAGGAACCACTGGCGGCCGGAACCGATGCGCTCGCGGCTGGGAGACTTCTGGGCAAGGCCATGAACTTCCGTGCCCGCCGGGACGATTACGCGCCCGCCATTCCAGGCATCCTCGATGACCAGGCCGATGATCGGCGTGTCGATATTGGTGGAATCCACGGTGTTCACCAGCTCGCAGCGAAGCAGCCGGCCATACGGGAGAAACCATTCGCTGACTGCTTGCTCCCTGGTGGCGAAGATGGTCTGCGGGATGGGTGGCGGCGGCTTGGGAGTGGGCGTGGCGCGGACGACGCCATCGGACTGGACTGGAGTGGGCGTAGCCTGGGTCCGGGAGAGCGGCTGAATGTCCTGCTGGAACGAATAGCTCTTTGCCTGAGTGGCCTGCCTGGTGACGGGTGTGTTGTCGGGCTTGGGCTGCGGTGCCCGCCGCATCAGAACGAAAGCGAGGAAGATTCCGCCGATAAGCAGAAAAAGCGCGAGCCGCCCCGCCGGCTTCTGAAAGAGTTCCGTCCAGATCTTGCGCGCGTTCATTTGTTGATCTTCTCTGCCGGCTCGCTTTCCACCCGGACGACAAGGACGTTCCAGTTGTTGTCCGGTGCGAGATTGTTGCGGCCTCCGGTTCCGTTGCCGGTGATCGCGAAAAATGCGGGCGTCGTGGATTTGGGCGCCATCACGCCCGAGGCATCCGCGATTGACTGGGTGTAAATCCGCTCTTCGAGCCGGACCGCGAGGTCCTGGGGCTTGTAATAAATCGTGCTCTCCGACGTGTTCTCGAGGTCGACGCGGAAGACGAGAGTGTCTTCCTCTTCGAACCGCCACACATCGCGGATGATCACCCTGAAATTGTCGTAGTAGTTAGTGGCGCTGGGCGCGGCATGGAGGACCCCAGCCAGCGCGTCCGGGTGGTCCTTCTGGAAAAGCGGATACGCTTTCGCCTTGTCGAGAAGCGAAAGCAACCGCTCGGGAACAACGGGCCTCCTGGCGGCGCGAGTGCTGCCCCCTTGAAAGAACGTCACCGAGTAAAAGGGCTTCTCGGAAGCCTCGAGATGCAGGACGTAGGCTTTTCTGTTGAAGATCACGGTGAGGTGGTCTTCGGCGTCTTTCTTGAGCGCGCGGACCGTGAAGTAGAAATTTCCCGGCGTGAACGAGAGGAGGAAATCCGCGTTGGGCTGTTCCTGCGCCGCCACCGACTTTGCATAGAGACCCGAGATCGCCGAAGGAAAGAGGACCGTTGTGTTGCCCGATTGGCAGGCGACGGGAAGGTTGTAGATAACAAATTCATCGAGCGGCTTTTGGACGATCTCGCCGGCGTCGAGCGGCGAACCGGTCATGAGCAGAGCGAAGGCGAGCGCGCGTTTCATAGCGGGGTCTCGTTGTATTTGAAGTCCTGTACGACGAGCGGGAGCCGTCCGTTGCCGAGCAGATCGGGATTGCGGATAAAGAGGAATTCCATCGAGAACTTCATGGGTTCCCGAAATTCCATTTTGTTGAGCGTGCCGGTACGGATGAGATTGCCTTCGGTGCGCACGGTCGCGGCTTCGTAGGAGTGTCCGGCCCCGTCCTCGATCTGGCGGGTATCGAGGATGTCAATCTTGGTGACTTCGACCTTCTGGTGAATCTGCCTCTCCTTGAACTCGGGTTGCGCGCCTGATACATCGAAGCCGCCTTTTTCCTGGCCGGTTCGAGGTAAAGGCGTTTGAGAAGGTCGGGCAAATCCGGCCCGGCCGGGTTACGCTGCAAGAGCGCGAGACAGGCCAATCGGACATGATAGGCGTGCAGCTCGCCGGCCTCCTCGAAGCCAAGCAGCGGCGCATAAATGAGCGTGCCCCCGGGATCGAGGATAACGACCTTCTCGCGAGCGCGCAGGGCCATGACGGTGAAATACGGCGAGGCAACCGCCATGCCCGCGAAGAGGAGGGCAAGGATCATCCAGAATCTGGCGGCAACCAGGTTGTTCGTGATGGCGGCGACCGCGGAGAATCTCATACGGGGTTGCTCGTTGGCAGCGGCGGCGGCCGCCTGTTGAGCCTTCGAGGAATGAGAGTTGAACGCGGCCTGCGCCGCGTGTGGTGTATAGATGTTGCCACTATGGTGCGAAATCGTGCCTTGCACGGAGTCGGTCACGGTGAACGAATCCGCCGCCGTCTGATCGGCCACCTGGGCCGGATTAAACGGATTTTCGTAGCTTTCTCCAATCGGGGCGGGCGCAAGGGGCGGCGGCGGGGAAGATCTGCTGCGTCGCTTCCGTATATGTTTGACGCCAAACCTTCCGCGCACCGCAAGGTCGTTGGCGATCCGCCCTGCGGCCGCTGTTTTGGCTCCCTCGATAGCTGTCTGAGCGCGGCGGAACTGCCAAAAGTGGCGGCTCCCGCGGCGGTCAGCCCAGCGCCGACCATCATTCCCGCGGTCTGCATCGCTCCCTGCACCCCGGCGCGTAGAGTCGCGGTCGTCCCGCTGAGACCCCGCATCACGGCAGAAGCCACGAACGGAACGGAGAGATAGAAGAAGACCGTGAGGAAACTCGCGAAGGCCATGATGAACGGGAACATCAGCCAGTTGTTCACCACGATCAGGTTCACGCCGGCCTGGACGAGATTGTTCGCGGTGATCGGCAGGAACAGCGTGTCGCTGATCGCCTGGATCACGATGTCCACGAGGCAAATGGCCACGTGCCAGAGCAGCACGGTCAGCGAGGTCACGCCGAACTGGAGCCCAGCGATTGCGTATAGGAAAAGAACAGGAAGCCAATGAGCAGCGGAGAAACGGCGATCAGCCCGGCGATGGCGAACTCCTGGAAGAACCGGAGAAGGATCAACATGAATCGCCCGATGCCCTGGAAGAAGTATCCGATGGCCGCGGGAACGATCTTGCCGAGGTTCGTCCAGGAGTCGGAGGGCTGGTTTTGAATGCGCGAGCTGAGCAACTGGACGAACTTCGCGTCGCGAGCGGACGTGAATTTGCCGCGTATTTCGAGAAACGCCTGCTGGCCGGTTTTCATCGCGGACGGGTAGCCGGCGATCAGCGTCACCACGACAATCGTCCTGAGCAGCGCGCCAAGAACGGCGCGGGCGTCCGCAACCTGCCCTCCAGCCCATCTCGCCGAGTCCCAGCACGCAGAGCAGAAAGGCGAACGGCATCAGGAGCGTGCGAATGTCCTCGGCGGCGGCGTAGAGGTTGGAGAGCGCGGACATGCTAAAATCCCGACGGAAGGTCTGCGTTCGGTTCGTTGAAATCCGGCAGCTCGGGCTCGGCTTCGGCGGCGAGTCGTGCGAGCTCCCGGTTGCGTTCCCGGCTGATCTCGTCCGCCGCGACTTCCTCCTGTTCCTTCCGGTTTTCGTTGAGGACTTGGAGGGATTCCATCTGTTGGCGCGAGGTGTCCACCATGTCATCGAGATCGATCAGGGCTGTCTGCGCCGCCTGAAGAGAACCGGCGAGTTTCTGGACTTCGGCGTCATCCTTCGCATTCTTCAGCTGGAAGTTGAGCCGGGCGATCTGGCTTTTCAGCGTCTGGCGCTTGCTCCGTGCCTGGAGCAGCAATACCTCAAAGCGCGAGTAAGCGTTCTCGACCGCCCGGAAACGCTTGAAGGGGTCGCCTGGATCGCGAAACGACGTTACGCCATCAAACGGCACGGACACGTCAGTCCACGCCGAAATCTCGATCGGTTCGAAGAGTTCTTGAATCGTGGCGGATAGTTCCACTCCCTCCGCCGCGATGCCGGCGAGATCGGTCAGCGTGTCTGCTATTCCGGAATCTTGCAGGTAATCGGAAAAGAGGCCCGTTGTCTATCAAAGCAATGGCGGCAACCGGGTCGCCGATAGCCTGTTTGACAAGATTCGCCGTCTCCAACTGTTCCCGCACGGTGGTTAGCGTGCTATGGAGCGTGGCCAGCTTGTCGGCCCACTGCGCCTGTTCCCAGACGTACTTGACGGCATCGAAGATGTTCTTATGATCCTGCCTCGCCTCCACTCCCGGCGCAGCGACAACAACTTGCGGATAGACATAGGAAGCGCTGGAGACCGCTACCACGGCACTGATGAGGAGTGTTTTGCTCATAACGTTCGGGCGATCCCGATGGGAGCTGTAGTCATTCGTAGATGGGGATGGCGATACTGCGCGGGACGGTCCTCACCGCGGCGCTCGGGTCGGGCGGAATGGTGAACGGGTAGTAGGTGAGCCGGTAAGCGGGCTCCTGTTTGCCTTTCTGAAGGTTTTGCAGAATCCAGTATTGCCGCTTCACGGTGTCGGAGGCGCCCTGGTCATAGCCCCGCTGGAGCTGCCTTCGCTGCCCGTCTTTTGCGGAGTTGATCGCAAGAATGGTGCCGATGCCTCCGAGGGCCGCGCCGCTCGCCGCGCCGATGACCGGAGCCGCGGGATTGCTCGATGCTTTCGAGCCGACAAATGCTCCCGAGGCGGCGCCCACCGCGGAACCGCCCGCCGTGTAAAGCGCGTCGGTCACGCCGCAAGCGGAGAGAAACGCGCTGCATGTTGCGGCCGCCATCACATTGAGTGTTCCTTTCCTAGAGGCCGTCCTCACGCGGCAACGGGTGTTGACGTTTCGCTGAAAATCCCGCGAATGATGTCGTGATGCTTGCGCAGCTTTCGGCTGCGCTCGTCGAAGTCCTCGCCCGTCGAAGACGAGCAAAAGAGCATTTCTCTGGAGTCTGCCGCCCCACGAGTTGCTGCCACGGTTGTTTCAAAAAGAAATGATCCGCCGGAACATCGTCTGGAGGACAGCGATGGAGACAAGTTCGCAAGATTCTGTGTCCATCTACGTCCGAAACGGACTCGGAGCCGGGCTCGCGGTGCAGACGCCAGAGTTGCTGCAGGATACGAAACTACGCGTGCTTCCGCTGAGCGGCTTCCCCAGCATACCGATCGGAGTCTTCTGGCGCGGGAAGCTCGGCGAGATTGCGCAGGTATTTGTCGACGAATTGGCGGATAGGGCAAAGAGCATTTTTGGCAGACCGGAAGTGCCAGTTGATTGTAATCAGTAGGTCCCCGGTTCGAATCCGGGTGCTGGCTTCGTTTATAATCAGCAGGTTACATAGATAAGCTCGATGCAAACAAATTCGTTCCTTCGACTTTACTACGACTTTTTCGGTTCACTTTCTTGCCCTTGTGTGCATCGTTGGGACGAAAATGGCACAACCGCATCGCCATTTTCCGAGTATAAAGAGCTGATGCGTCACCTGCTGAGATCGCGGCAAACTGAAACCTTTCGAAGTCGGAAACATTCCGCTTATTCAGGAGTGCCAGGAGGCGCCATAGCCGCGTGATCTAAAGTCCCGGTAAAGCAAGGAGCCCGGCCCGCAAAGCCGGGCTCTTTCTTATTGCCCAAGCTGCGGCACTATCAACCGCTTCCGGATGGCCGAAAGCCTGGGCTTTAAGGGCGAGTTTCGCCAATGGGAGCACCTTCTGCGGGTTGGCGATTGATCACGGGTGCCTATCGCGATCCAAGCTCGATGTCCGGTGGATCTCGGAGCTAGAGACCGCGTGCTTTACGGAAGAGGACGCTTTGTCTGCGAGAAAACACGACCTCTCTCCCGTCCTTTAGCAGAAAAATGAGGCGTTCATCTTCGAGGAGTCGTGGTTGCGTTAGGTGGCTGAGGTTGACAATACAGCCCCTGCTGGCGCGAAAGAAGATGGAACTGACCAGCCTGCGCGCGCAGTCCGCGAGAGAGCGCCGAATGAGAACCTTGCCATCAGCGAAATGGACAAGCGTAAAATTCTGGCGCGCTTCGAGAAGAGAAATGTCTTCGATCCGAACGATCCAATGTTTGATATCGTCATTCAGCAGAACGAAATCGTTACGATGAAGTATTGCGGGCTGGCTCTCGCTCTCCACAGCGAGAGTAGGCAAGCGCTTTGATTCCTTCTGGACTGCCACTAAAAGCGGTGTGCGGTTCTTGAATTTGATGGGAAAATAGGGTTGCGGGGACGGTTGCGTGATTCTCATTCCGTCCCTCTCGCGCCATAGATCGTTCCAACCTTAAGACTCGCGGCGGATACTTGGTTTAGGGCACCGATTCGGGCATTTTGCCCGTCGTCTTTGGGTGCCTATGCCTCTAAGAAGCTGATAATCAGCAGCGCAGAGGTATGGGCTCGAACCCAAAACCAATGCGCAAGGGCTGGTCCGGCCGATTTTTAGCGTCCGCGGGCCTCGTTCTTCATGCCCCGAGTGATACGAACGAAGCTATCTGTAGCAAGTCGTAGCCAAGTATCACCGCGTCAAAGGCAAGCAAGGCAGCTGTGAGAATTTTCATGGTCCGCCTCGCTATCAGCACGACCTGTGCCAACATGTAGTTGAGAATTGCGAGGGTCGTGTTAGCCGACACAGCGCCCCGCAATTTCGGCGGCTTGTCTTCACACCCCGGCTCGTTGATCCAAAGTGTATCGTGATATTACACGCTACATGAAGCGCGCAGCGTTGATGACCAAATCCAACAGGCCACAGAGACTCTTGAAAAGCTACTGGCAAACAAGGTGCCCTTTTCGGAGGACTGACCTTACTTCAATTAGCTCCCGTCGAGCACGACCGATCTGTTTCTCACCTCTATCAAACCCGCAGGGCGTATCGACGGGCGTGCGAAACTGCCGGGAAGTCCAGCAAACAAATCGAGCGGTGCGTGATCTCGAGCTTCCAAGTCGCCGAGAGCATGGGCTTTAAGGGCGACTTTCGCAAATCGGAGCACTTATTGCGGTTGGGAGAATAATGGTCCACTTCAAAATAATCCAGGGGCAAACAGAGCGACAACGCTGTTGGCGCAGCAATCTCAAACGTCCGGGCTTCGATCCAATCACGGAAATCATCCGGAATTTGTTTCGTTTTCATATGAGGGGACGAGCAACATCAATGCCAAAAAACTTCTGCAAAATCTTGCAAGCGTTGAATTACCAGGGTGATAACTTTCTCCCAGTAAACCCGGCTCGCGGAGAAAAATGGGCTGGAACTAAAGCCATTTCGAGCTCCCTATCAGGCAATGCGTTATTCTCTGAGACCTGCAACCTATGAAGATCGCGCTGTAATCGAACGTCTTCGACGTGGCCCGTGGTTGCTGAGCCTGGGGTGGGTAAGCGTCACTAGTGATGACTGCACTCTTTAGAAAAGTCGATTGCCATAGCATCCCGGTTGCAGACCTTGATGCGGCGCTCGCCTTCTATTGTGACGGACTTGGTCATGAGCTGATTTGGCGCGATGATTCGGCGGCGGGATTAAGGCTGCCAGACTCCGATGCGGAACTGGTGCTACACAAGAGGAGCGGCCTATCGAGACCGACCTTTTGGTTGCTTCGGTCCCAGCTGCGATCAGCAGATTTGTTGAAGAGGGCGGGAAGGTGGTTGTAGGGC
This sequence comes from uncultured Verrucomicrobiae bacterium, assembly GCA_963816855.1. Taxonomy (GTDB): domain Bacteria; phylum Verrucomicrobiota; class Verrucomicrobiia; order Chthoniobacterales; family Terrimicrobiaceae; genus DASTFP01. Next base: position 415,850 of record CAWFMA010000003.1, read on the forward strand.
CATTCGAGATTCGAATCGGTTTGTGCGCCGTGATCGAGGACCCATGGCACAATCGACTAGTCATTCTCGATTCATCGAAAGGATATCTCCGAACCGATGGAGAAGGGAATGTCGTTGGGAGCGGTGCCGCCTAACACCTGCCGCAGGCGAACCAGTCGATGCACTCGCCAAGGACAACTCGGAAACGCATGGAACCCATGTCATTGAACCGATGCAGTGCAAGTCGGTCGCGGTGGCTGCCGACGGGCAACAAATGGACCTTCGTGTTGGAGAAAGTGGTCCGGGACGGCAGAAGTGAAGCATGAGCTTCCGCATGAAGACTGCGTCGAGACCTGACGACTTCCTTCCCGGCGGTTCTGAATTGAATGACCAAATGAACACGGAACGACGCCTTTCGTGCGGGACTCAGATCTCGTTATCTGGTGATAGTCTGCGCGCTGTAAATCATGATCTCCGGAGGAGCTACTTTCTGGGGAAGAACTTGAAACAAATCACCTTCCCAGCCGTTCCCGACCGCATCCCAAATTGATGCAGCATTCAAAAAGAGCCGTTCATGGGCCTTGTTCTTGGCCTGAGCGGCACCGGCAAGCTTCGATTCCTTCGCGGCCCGGGTGAAATCGAGGTTAAGCAAAGCTTGCCTGAAGTTGGGAGCTTTCGCCAGAGACCAGCCGTAAAAATAGCTCACGCAGGCAACCTGGGCCTGCGATGGCATGGAAATGAAGGTCTCGAGCGGCAGCCAATTCTCCAGCTCCGATTTGAGCTTTACCTTTAGCACGGCGGCCATCTTGTCGATCACAGCGTCCCGATGCATGCGCATCTTGCACACGTCGGCGTAACCATCTCCCGCCGGGGTATTCTCGAGGTTGGCATTTGGATAGTATCGGCGCAGCAACTTTGACGCTGCGTCCCAATCGGCTCGCAACAGCTCGTCGGTTGGCTGACCTTTCGTTGCCGGATCATAGAACATGAATTTGTAATCCGGTGCGGTCGCGGTATCGCGGCTTATCAAAAGGATTCCGATCCCGCAGGTAACATCCTGCTTGGCGGTCTCGGAAGCGCGATTGTTGTACATGTGCAATACCATTGCCTCGTGAGCGACGGTAAACTGCAAAAGGTAATCCCACGCCGCCTGGGTCATGTAATCTGGTTTCTGAGTTGCCATTGATCCAGCCTCCGCTGATAGGAAATCGCTTTTGGCCCTCCGCGGCGTTGGCCGGGAGTCTTAAGAAGGTGTGCGCTTCTGCGTCCAGAGTGACAAAAGTGGGCCCGGAAGTCAAACGCGGTCGCCGGAGAGATGACGGATGCGTGGATCAATCTGGCCTTTTCAGTTTGGCTCCAAAAGATATCGACCAATCGGAGGCGAAGACGACGAAGGGCAAAACAATTCCAAATCGCACAGAAGCTGCGTTATCGAGCCGATGCAGTGCAAGCCGGTCACGGCATTGCCGGCGGGCGAGAATTGGATCTTTGAGATCAAGTTCGACGGCTATCGTTGCATCGCATCGCCGTGAAGAGAGGCAGAGAGGTCACGCTTTTCTCTCGCCATAAGAAAGTGTTCAACAAAAGCCTCTTCTGCGTTGTCGAGGTGCTCGCATCGCTAGACGGCGATTTCGTTCTCGACGGAGAACTTGTCGCCTTGGATCACAAGGCAAACCTTCATTGAAAGTTATACAAGACGCTTTTTCGGTTACGATTTATTTTTACGCCTTTGATTTACTGCACCGAACGGCGACTTGTCGGTGAGTTTGCCTTTTTCCCGCCGTCGGACGCTGCTGGAAAGTCTCCTTGCCGCGCCCGAGGATCCGCTGCGCCTGTGTTCATTGTTGCAGGCGCCATCCTTCGCTTCAACTAAGCCGGCATTCTGCATCAGGCGGAGGATCGCCCCGCGCTCGCGCGGCTCGTTCGCACGATATCGCCGGTTGTTAGTTGGTCTCAATGCCGCCCAACCGCACAACCGGTGATCGATGCAGGTTAGGGCGTTGGAAAACTGTGAAAAGCCAGTCAGCCATCGTCAAAGGGGTGCGCGGATTGACAACTGATCCATTTGCGCCAGCGGCCATGATGACATGACGGGCTCCGCCCACTCCGAGAAGTTGCTGAAGCCAGAGGGTGATTGGCAAGAGACGAGAAGTATCGGCCAATTCGCGGAGAGACGAACGTCGGTCTTGTGGGCCAAGTTGAAAAGAGGAAGATGCGAAATACCTATGAAAACTCTCGAAGATATTCTCACTCGGCATCCGTTTTGGAATAACCTTCCACCGCAATACTTTCCTATGCTGATTGAAGCCGCTATGATTGAGAACTTCCGGCCTGGCGAACAGATTTTGAAGAAAGGTTACCATGCGGACCGTTTTTATTTGATTCATCACGGTAAAGTCGCTTTGGAGACGGCATACGTTCCTGGAGAAGGCTTCATTACAGTTCAAACGCTCGGCGCTGGCGAGGCGCTCGGTTGGTCCTGGCTTTTTCCTCCTCACCAGTGGCATTTCAGCGCGGAGGCGGTCGAGCCGACTGAAACCGTTGTCTTCAAGGCGGATGCACTGCGTAACAAAGCAAAAGAAACCCCTGCTTTCGGATATGATCTTGCCCTGCGGGTGGGTGCCATCATGATGCAGCAGTTGCAATCCACGCGAATACGGCTCCTGGATATCTGTGAGGTGTCACAATGATAACATGATCGCATCAGGGATGCCGCACAGGGCTGCCATGCAACTCCCCTGTAGCCAACCCGTAATTTCTCAAGCAGCTTCGCATCGACAAAGAGCTCATCAGGAAACCATGACCCGGAAGGGCGGAATTGTGGTGTTGCTCCATGGGTTATCCGCTTCCCGCGAGCACCTGGTTTGCGCGGACTAGGGCATCATCAAATGTTGCGCAGAAATTCCTGCGCCCGATAACCTCGACAAAGCCGGCTTTGCGGAGCATGTCGAGTGGCTGGCGGTGCAGTCCGCTCAAGATCACGGTTCCGCGGGCCTGCTGCATACGCTCGACAATGCTCTCCAGGGCATTCAGCGCAGTGGCATCCATCGCGCTAACCAAGTGCAGGCGCAGAATGAGCACGCGCGGCAGCTTGCCGATGCGTTGCATGGCGTCCTCCATTTTTTCCGCCGCGCCAAAGAGGAACGGACCAAAGATGCGATAAACGAGGACACCATTCGGAATCTTCTTTCCTTGGGCCATTTGCTCCGGGGATTCGAGAACGTCCTGATCCGTCACCAGGGAGACTTCCGTCGTCTCCGAAACCCGGTGGATGAACAAGACCGCGGCAAGCACCATGCCCACTTCAACCGCCACGACGAGATCGAAAATTACCGTTAGGACAAAGGTCGCAAGGAGTACGACGGCATCGCTGCGGGGCATCAACCGGAGACGCCGGAACTCGTGCCACTCACCCATTCGAAACGCCACCATCACGAGGACGGCAGACATCGCCGCGACGGGAATGTAGATGGCATGGCGGGCGAAAACCAGCACCACGAGCAGTAGCGTGAGGCTATGGACGATTCCGGCAATCGGAGTTCGCCCCCCATTGTTTACGTTGGCAGACGTACGGGCGATGGCTCCAGTAGCCGGAAGCCCACCAAAGAACGGACAAACGATGTTTGCGACACCCTGCGCAATAAGTTCCGTGTTGCTGTCATGCCGGTCGCCGGAGAGTCCATCAGCCACCACCGCGGAAAGCAGGGACTCTATAGCCCCAAGCAGCGCGATCGTCATCGCCGGCTCAATAAGAAATCGGATTCGTTCCAGGCTGAAATCCGGTAATTGAAATGGCGGCAATCCCAGTGGGATGGCGCCAGGTCCAAACTTCGAACCAATGGTCTCAAGGCCCAGTTTCTGCTCTAGGCCGAAGAGCGCCACGGCTGCCGCCGCAGCCAGCATTGCCACAACGGATCCAGGAACGCGCTTGATGCCGAGCCTTGGCCAGAAGTTGATGAGCAAGACACAAGCCAACGCAAGCCCCAACGATGCGCGATGGAAATGCGAGAGGTTTTCCCAAATCCATTGCAGCTTGTGAAGAAACTCGCGCGGCGGCGGCGTTTCGGCGTGAATGCCAAGAAAATCTGCCGCTTGCGTCGCCATTATGGAAACCGCGATGCCGGTGGTGAACCCGCTCGTGACCGGCCAAGGAATGAATTTGATCAGGGTGCCCATGCGGGCAAAACCCATCGCAATAAGGATTCCTCCGGCCATCAGCGTAGCCAAGATCAGGCCCGAGTATCCGTGTTTCTCGATGATCAACAGAACGATCGGTATAAATGCCGCAGTAGGACCGCCGATCTGTACGCGGCTTCCACCGAGGCTGGAAATCACCAGACCGGCAAAAATGGCGGTAAATAATCCGATCGCTGGTGGGGGGTAAGGCGTCCCCATACCGCTGGGGACGCTGGCAATGCCGAGGGCGAGAGCCAGCGGAAGGGCGATGAGACCGACTGTGATGCCTGCCATGACATCCGCGAGAAGATCGCTCCGTCCGTATGGCTGCTTGAAAATCTCGAGGAGCCTTGGGCGGAAGAGCGGCTTCGCGTTGAACGTATCAGAACGTGTCTTCATCCAAGTGACTTTCGGCGCTTCTCTTGTCTGATGTCAGTGAACTGGACGCTCCTCGTAGTCTTTGCGAACGCCCTCAAACTCGGCAATAAATTCCTCCTCGCTGCCGAGGTTGTCGAGCCGACCGAAGCCGTCGTCTTCAAGGCGGATGCACTGCGTAACAAAGCAAAAGAAATCCCCGCTTTCGGATACGATCTTGCCCTGCGGGTAGGTGCCATAATGATGCAGCAGTTGCAATCCACGCGAATACGGCTCCTGGATATTTGTGAGGTGACACACTGATAACGAGCCTGTCGCATTCATCGCCCTTTTTGCTCATCGGCAGAGCTTGGGTAACCACTCGCTTTAAGCACGGCCTCGCCACTGAGGATTTCCGCCGGGCACGTAGTTAAAGAGGTTACGCTCCATTGCCTGTGCGAGCAAGTGCAGCGCGGTATCAACACCTCTCGTCTACTATATCACCGACACTTGGACGCGTGGCTCAAGGAACTCGATGAACTAGTAGTCAAGAAGCTACGGAAATGAATCAGACACTGGAGGCCGGCGTTGTGCTGCCAGTGGACCTGGAAGCGACGCACCCGTACGTGCTTGAGTTCGTTAGCCTTGAAGAGTTGCAGGCGCAAGCGCTATCCTCTCATTGACTCATATTTCTGGATCGGATTGTGAAAAAACAAAGCGCTTTATGGCTTAAGAACATCGATCTGTCACGGGAGGTCGCCAAAGCTGAGTACAAGAGGCTAAAAGGCGACGCGGACGTGAAGTTAGCCGCCTTGCAGCGAGAGGTTAAAGCCCTAGGCATCCCTGTCATTGTTGTCTTTGAGGGGTGGAGCGCGGCCGGCAAGGGTACGCTGATCAACGAATTGATTCTGCCTCTTGACCCACGGGGGTTCACCGTCCACAGCGCGAGCAGTCCGACGGAGGAGCAGGCATTCTACCCGTTTCTGTGGCGCTTCTGGAAGCGGACGCCGACCCGCGGGCGGCTGGCCATTTTCGATCGGAGTTGGAATCGCCGGGTCGTGACCGACCGGGTCGAGGGGCAGGTCAAGGGGAGACGACTCCGCCAGGCGTTCGAGGACATCCGCTCGTTCGAGGGGCAGCTGGTCGACGAAGGGGTGGTCATTGTCAAGTGCTTCCTCCACATCTCGAAGAATGAGCAAAAGCGGCGCTTTGACGCTCTGCGCGCGAGCGCAGCCACAGCCTGGCGGGTGACCAAGGACGACCTGCGGCAGCATCAGCGGTACGCCGAGTACCTGGCGGCCGCAGAGGACATGCTAACCGAGACTGACGCCGACTATGCCCCTTGGACCGTCGTCGAGGCTCACGACCGGCGGTTCGCGACGCTCAAGATTTTCGCTACGGTGATCGACGCGCTGGAGCGGGGCGTCGCGGCCGCGAGCCCGAAGGCCGACAACCCGCCGACGCCGCCTTTCCAGCCGGCCCCGGCGGTCAATGCCTTCAAGACGAGCGCGCTCGACCAGGTGGACCTGTCCCTGTCATTAACCCCCGAAGAGTACGCTACCCGGCTGAAGAAGGCCCAGGCGAAGCTTCGCGAGCTGCAGCACCAGATCTACCTGCGGCGCGTGCCCGTTGTCATCGCGTACGAGGGGTGGGACGCGGCCGGCAAGGGGGGCAATATCCGCCGACTGACGCAGAACCTAGATCCGCGGGGGTATGAGGTTGTGCCCGTCGCGGCCCCAAACGACATCGAGAAGGCTCACCACTACCTGTGGCGTTTCTGGGCGCAGATGCCCAAGGCTGGGCACATCACGATCTTCGATCGGACGTGGTACGGCCGCGTTCTGGTCGAACGGGTGGAGGGGTTCTGCACGGAGGCTCAGTGGCGGCGGGCATACCGGGAGATCAGCGGGATGGAGCAGCAACTGGTGCACTTCGGGACGGTCCTGCTAAAGTTCTGGCTGCACATCGACCCCGACGAGCAGTTGCGACGGTTTCGGGAGCGGCAGGAAATCGCCCACAAGCAGTGGAAGATCACCGACGAGGATTGGCGAAATCATGAGAAGCTGGATCATTACCGCGACGCCGTTGAGGAGATGTTGCACCGCACCACCACGCCGTACGCACCATGGACGATCGTCGAATCGAACTGCAAACGGTATGCCCGCGCCAAGGTCCTGGAGACCGTCTGCGAGGCGATCCGCCAGCGCCTGGAGTGAGCCCTGAGGTTGGTGATCGACGACCAAAATCCCTTTGTCGGCACATCTTCTCAATCTCCCGAGCACGAGGGTGATGGATTACCTCCCGAGAAAGCGCCTCGAGACTCAACTCGCATCCGGTGGTTAACTCCGGTTTCCTCTACCTTGGCGCCCGCCCGCATCGCTACGCGAAGCGTTGCGGGCAAGTCTTGGCGAGGGCGCAACGAAACGATTGCGCCTGGAGATTTGATTGGCCTTGGACCTGCTGGCTTTCAAGGGAGGCTCTTGGAGGAAAACAAAAAATGCTTTGTGGCAATCGAAGCCATCAAGATGAAAGCGCCAGCCATTACGGCCAGGATAGTCCTTGGGTTGCGTGCTCGAGCTATCTTGGTGGGGAAGCGGGAACCTGATTGCGTTCCGGCGGCTTGCAAGCCTTCGCGCGACTGTCTTGGCCGGCTAATCGCGTTCACCACTTCCCTCGTAGAGCGCCCATAGAATCGCCTGGCGATCGATTAACCGAAACAATGACCCGCATGAGGCAGTAAAATGGCTCGAGCGCGCCTACGGCGCGCCCCAGGTGCTTACTCGCAACTACTAGGCGCAGGAGATAAGCAGATACAGGCCGAGCTCTCCTGGGAGTTATTCGATGACAACTCGGCTGGCACCGCCCGAGGGCGACTCGAATGTGGCGGTCAGCCTCCAGCAAAAATCAGGGTACCCTTCTCCGCTGATTGCCGATTTTCCGGTTCCAGAAAATGCGCCATTTCGGGTGGTAGAAGTCCTGGTTCCGACCCTCGAAGGGTACTTTCCATGCACGGGATCGAATCTGGAAATCGGTGCCGATCTAATCCCTGATTTTTGGCATTTTTGGCCATTGGGAATCAAGGACTTACAAGGGCAAAATGAAGGGGTCCGCTGCCCGACCATCTCGAAGGACCAGGTTTTGGAGATTCTGCCGGATGCTACGGTACTCCCTCCGGCAGAACAGGGCGACGTGACGTGATTCTACTGATCGATAGGGCCACCGGGAGCGGCTCCCGGTCTGGCATAAAAGAGATCCTTCAGGCTGTGGGCGGAGGGGCGTTCCTGAGGTCGTTAGCTGAGGGGGCTCGTCACCCTCCGCAGTGCCTTCTCGGCATCCGCCGCCACCGATAAACGACCCGCCCCAAATGCGATACTCGCCTGCGGGAGTTCTGCTGAAGGCCCAGAACAAGGGCGAGCTGCGGGTCACGATGATTCCAGTTCGATCCTTGGATGTTTCGGGCACGAAGCAGGTTGTCAAAAGGGTGGATGCAGTCCTCTCGTTGCATGTTTACGGACGTGGTCTGCGGTCTGTTCTTGTTGTTGGCTTACCGCTTAAGTTTATCAAACACTGATGACGACTTTTCCAAAATGCGCGCCGCTTTCCTGGTAGCGGTATGCCGCCGGGGCGTCGGAAAATGGAAATACGCGATCAACCGCCGGCTTGAGCTGGTGCCGGGCAATGGCACGGTTCATCGCTTCAAACATGTCGCGGCTGCCGACATAAATGCCGCGGATGAGCGCCAATTTTCCCAGGATTTCTCCAAGCGGCACCTCGCTCACAAACCCGCTCACGCCGCCGATGACGCTTATCGTCCCGCCCAGCGAAAGTGCTCGCAGCGATTTCGGGAAAGTGCCGGTTCCGCCGACTTCAATGACGTGATCTGCACCCGATTTCCCCGTTAGGCGGAACACTTCCTTCTCCCAATCAGGAGTGGTGCGGTAGTTGATGGTCTCGTCCGCACCGAGCGATTTTGCGCGTGTCAGTTTTTCCTCACTGCTGGATGTGATAATCACACGTGCACCGTGCAATTTCGCGAACTGGAGCGCAAAAATCGAGACGCCGCCCGTGCCGAGCAGCAGCACCGTTTGATCGGCGGAAACCTTTCCCTTTGTCACGAGCGCGTGCCACGCGGTGAGCGCCGCGCACGGCAACGTCGCCGCTTCCTCGAAGCTTAGATGCGGTGGAATCGCGATTACACCCTCTGAGGAGAGAGTGACGTACTCAGCGAGCATTCCGTTGAGGGTGCCGCCGAGGGCGCTGTGAAAGGCCTCTCGTTGCACCGGTCCTGTCTGCCAGTTCTGGAAGAACGTGCCTGCGACGCGGTCTCCCTCTTTCCACCGGGTCACCCCTTCACCCACGGCGGCGATCTCGCCCGCGCCGTCCGAGAGCGGAATCAGCGGCAGCGACACCGGTGCGCCGTAACGGCCGGTGGCGACCATAAGGTCTCGGTAATTCAGCGAAGTCGCCCGAATCCGCACCATGACCTGGCCGGGAGCGGGTTTCGGTTCGGCAATTTCATTTAGTTGCAGTGAGTCCGGGCCGTTCTGCCCGGTTAGTTGATAGGCTTTCATAGTTTAAATTTTGCGCCGCCTCGGCCATGCGCTCACGCGGCGGCCATTGACGATAACGCGCGCGCCTCGCCGCCGCGAGTGCTAGCACTAGCGGCAGCTTTCTTGATGCTTTCGAGTCGCGGTGTATAAATTCGGTAGCCTGACAAACTCAACATAATCGCCTCTTTCATCGAACGAGCGCCGCCCACTGCCGCATCCGGGTGGCAAAAATGGTCGTTCCGCCGCTCGAAGGATACTTTTCAATGCAAGGGATTCGAGTCAGCAGATCTGAGTGGACCCACCGTTTCGAGTCAGGAGGAGAGTTAGTCTGAGACTTGGTTATTGATTATGTTGTTTGCCTTGGTTTGTCCAGCTGCGGCGTAAGGAGCCCGGGGGCGACTGGAGCCGGAGATGGAACGCTTTGGGTTGTGGCCGCGAAACGTTTTGGGCTTTGGTAGCCCAGCTTGCTGTGCGGCCGGTAATGGTTGTATTGGCAGCGGTAGTCCTCCATGACTACGCGGGCTTCGGTCAGCGTCCAGAGCTGCTCCCGGTTGAGGCACTCGTCGCGCAAGCGTCCATGGAAACTCTCGACGAAGCCATTTTGCCACGGACTGCCGGGCTCGATATAGATCGTCTTGATCTGGTTGGCGGCCAGCCATCGCTGGACTTCCTTGGCGATAAACTCGGGACCATTGTCACTCCGCAGGTAGGCGGGCGATCCGTGCTCGGCGATGGCCCGCCCGATCCATTCGAGCACATCGCTGCTCTTGAGAGCACGGTCGGCCCGCAGCACATGACGCTCACGGGTGTATTCGTCCAGGATCGTCAGCATGCGCAGGGGCTCCGCCTCGCGTGGTGGCATCCGAGATGAAGTCCCAGCTCCGGAAGTATCCGAAGTTTTGTGTTTAGGGCCGGTTTATTATTCTTCGTTTAGCTCCGATTTGCCAAGGCGCGGTAGCGCCCCGCAGTTCCCCCCGAGCCGCGGGGTTATGGGGGCGCGTAGCCCCCATTCCGAAGGCGTCAGCCTCATTTGTTAAATCTCTCTCCAAATTGAATGGCGAATTGGTTGGCCGCCATCCTCCAGGTCAGCGGGGGGTTTTTCCACGATTTGGTGATGTTGCGCAAGGCCAGAAAGATGAGCTTCGTGGCCGCCTCGTCGCTCGGGAAGTGCCCTCGGTTCTTGAGCACCTTGCGCAGTTGCATATGCAAACTTTCAATCGCGTTGGTGGTGTAGATGATTTTTCGCACCTCCGGCGGATAACTATAAAAGGGAATAATCTGCTCCCAATTTCGGCGCCAACTCTCGGCGATCATCGGATACTTTCTGCCCCAGGGGCCGGCGTCAAACTCGCTGAGTCGCTTGGCAGCGGTCTCGACGGTTTCGGCCCGGTAAATGGCCTTGAGTTCGCGCGCCACCGCCTGGCGCTCCTTCCAGCCGCAAAAAGACAGGCAATAACGGCTTAAATGCACGATGCAGGTCTGCACGCTGGCCAAAGGAAAAACCGTGGTGATGGCCTCCGGAAATCCCTTCAGCCCGTCGCCCACCGCGATCAGGATGTCCTCCACCCCGCGGTTGCGCAATTCGTTCATGACTTTCAACCAGAACTTGGCTCCCTCGTTCTGCTCGATCCAAATGCCCAGCACATCTTTGGTCCCGTCGGCGGCGATGCCCAAGGCCAACTACACCGCTTTGTTTCTCACACTCCCTCATCGCGGATCTTCACCCGCAGCGCGTCGAAATAGACCACCGGATAGCTGCGCTCCAGCGGCCGATTCTGCCACTCGACCACCGCTTCCAGCACCGAATCGGTCACTGTGCTGATGAAGTCCGCGCTCACCTCCACCTTGTAGTGATCGAGCACAAAGCCCGCGATTTGACTCGCTTTGCTCGCCCTGACGGGCTGCCTACGGCAGTCTATCTCCGCTTCGCTCCGGTTCGCGCACCGTCATCCCTCGCGCATACATCGCGATGATCTTCTCATCGAAGCCTTCAAAGCGCTTCTGTCCTTTGGCGATCAATAAGGGCTCAAAGCTTCCGCTGCGATCCCGCGGAACCTCGATCTCCATCGCTCCGTCTTCTCCAACCACCGTCTTCTTGCTGGAGCCGTTGCGATGGTTGTCGATCTCTTCGGGCGCCTCGCCCTTGGCGTAGCCAAGATGATGGGTCAATTCCCCAGCAAGGGCTCTCTCCATAACCCGTTTCTTCAACTGCGCGATCAGCCCGTTTTCTCCAAGCACCGCCTGCTGGCTGTTTCCGTGCTCCTCCAACAGCGCGTCGATCAAATCGTCGCACTTTGTCTCGTTCTTCTCTTTGGCCATTTGCCTCTCTCTCAGGTTATCACCCGCACACAAACTTTCTGATACCCTCGGAGCATGTCGGACAGTGTTTCGTCTTGGTTTGCCGGCAGCGCATCCACACTGACCTTAAGAGACTTCATCACGCTACCGTGCGGATGATCGAGAAACTTGAGTTCTCCCCAGATTGTGCGCTCCGCGCATTCCACCTCCACCTCGACGCTCGCCCTTCCACATCCATTTCACTGCCTTCACTCTCCAAGGCACCTTCAGTCCCAACAAACCCTCATAAAGTTCGGTGTCCCGCATCCCGAAATCTTTCCAGACCCTCCTTCAAAATCCCACGCAATTACCAGAAGAACCCTAAAAAGAGCTCTCAGTTGTCAGCTTTCTCTTTCTTCTCGTCGGACTTCTTTTCGCCGCCGCCCTTGTCTTTCTTCTTGTCGCCACCGCCTTTATTACCCTCGTCAGCGGACGCGTTGGAGGGCTGCGATGCTTTGTCTTTTTGGTTCGCGGAAGCCGGGGAGCGCTCGGAATGCTCGTCCTGATGCGCTACCGCGGGCGGTGGCTGCAACGGCTTCTCCTGCTTAGTCGAAGGCTGTCGGGAGTTATCGGATTGTTGCGAGGGGCTTTCAGCGTGGTCGACGTGCTTCTGCTGCTTTTCGGTCGTCGCACCCGACTGCATAACTGACGCTGCTGCCGTCGGCTGATTACTTGTCTCAGCGTTTGATTGATGACTGCTCTCTTCATGCTTACTTACGTTACGAGGAGCGCTTTCCTGAGAGCCACTCTTCAGTGGCTTGCCCTGCTGCTCCGGCACATTGGGAGCTGTGCTGGGTGCGGGCTCTTTGTGGGTCTTACCCGGCGCTTCGGACGTGAGGTTGGTCACTCCGGAGGTGTTGGGGGCCAGATCGGGTGACGGGGTTTGCGAGGGGCTTTCTGGGTGGTCGACGTGCTTCTGCTTTTCGGTCGTCGCACCCGGCTGCATTACTGACGGTTTTGGCTTGCCCTGCTGCCCTGGCACATTGGGAGCTATGCTGGGCGACGGCACTTTCTGATTTTTGTCTCGCGCTCCGGGCACGGCGTGGGTCACCGCGGAGGTGTTGGGGGCCACATCGGGCGACGGGGGAGATTCGTTTGAAGTTTTGGGAGGTCCTTTCGCATCCTGCAACTCCCGGCGATTTCTCTCGTTGCCCTGGCTTGTAAAATCGGGACGTGAGGGTTTGGGAATGTGGTCCGCGCGCGGAGCAGCCGCTCTAGTCATGGAGGGCATGGAGGGTCCCGTTTGATGGTTGGCGTCCAAGGCATTCAAGTCTGAAATACTGGCATTGGCAGGGTTACTGTGCTGGTGTTGTGCCTGACGAAGCTGACTGTTCGCATTCGGTTGCCACTGACGCGCGGTGTCGTTGTTGATGTTTATGACATGTACGATGTTGTTGTTTCGGCCATAGTCTCCACGATCCCAGTTCCGGTTATGGCTCCATCCTGGACGCCACCGCCCCACATAAATATTGCGCCGGTCCCAATCGAAATCGTAGTTGAGCCACGAGCCAACTGCGAATCCCGCTCCAAATGTCAGCAGGGGACCATAATCCTGCGAATAAGGCTGCACGTAGACCACCTCAGGATCGTATTGTGGCACATAAATGACGTCGGGTTGCGCCGGCACGATGCGGATATAGGTTTTTTCCTCAACGACTTGCTGCTGCGGAGTGTCTCTAAGGTTGCCCGCCGCCTTTGCCTCCGCGCGAAGCCCCTGCATGGTATTCATGACATCTGCAGGTTGATTAAGGAACGCTTCGCCGAGAGCGCTCGTCCACTCGAGGTTTTGATCCATCCATTTCAAAACATCTGGATAGCGCGCGAGCGACTTAACACTGTCCTCCCAAGGTTGATTGGCTACCTGCGCGGGATCCCCATTTGAAGAGATGTAGCGCGCTGCAAGCACCACATCGGAGGGCACGGTCGAAGCGGGCAGGATCAACGCAATAAGCGCATCGGGGTAAAGTGCAATAGGGGCGAGAAGTTGGTTCAGTGCTTCAGGCGCGAGTCTCTCCGCGGCGTTCTGGGCCGGCGACTGCTCTGCTGGGGGTACCTGGGCCTGAAGAACGCCCGTGAAAAACGGGCTGAGCAGTATCATGAGGCAAATTCTCCAGCTCCCCCGGCTGTCGGAAGTTAGACTCTGGAAGAGACTTATGATTTTCATATTGTGAGCCAATGTTGAACGTATGGGCCCCGCAAATATTCACTTAAATATCGCATCTTTTTGATTCGATGCCTTTGTGAAGATTGGAAAAGGGCGGCGGCAAAGGGATTCGAGTCAAAAACATCGTTCGCGCGGCCAGCTCAGGAATTCCCCTTCTCGGAGAGCGTCAAGAAGTCGGGGGTCAAGCCGCGTGGCTGCGGGTATAATAGCAAGTGGTGCGCCCCCGATGCCCCTGAATCCCTCTACACCGTGTCATATGTGGCTGGTACCCACCCCCGACCTTTTGACGCTCTCGACCTCGCAGCACTCGTGCACTGGCGTGATCAGATCTTGCTCGCCGATGATGCAGAGGGTGAGTGCCTTCACGCCTGCAAGGCGGTCCATTACATCGAACCGCAGGACCGCCTGGGCCCGTCGATTATGGGTGGCGGCAAGGATTCTGGTCAAAAATGCCGTGGACGCCTATATTCATGCCAGTGCAATCTGTAAATGCTGCTCCAAGGGCTCGGGAGTTCGATTGGGGTTGAGGACATAGTTACCAAAGCGATTAATGTGCTCGGTTTGGTACGGACTGAGTGTGGCCAAAGCCTCCCTGTTCGCAGTGTCTTGCGGCTGTACGTTGCCAAGCAACGCAGGACTGTCGAGGGCGTGACATGACCCTTCAATGGACTTACTCGAACCCAACCAACCGAATCGCAGCGTAGCTGTTTCATCTGATACAGTGCACTAGTTTAGTTTTAGTGTCAAAAGCATCTGTAAAAACGCACACACAAGGGAAGCAATTTCGACTTCTTGGTGATCGCCGCGAAAGTGACCGAAGAATTTGCACTGAAACGAAATATTTGCTCTACCCCTTTTAAGAAATAGAGCGACGCCTGAATAGAACGCTACTCTTGAACAGGATTGCACTTCTCCCCGGACTGCTTCTGTGTTTGGTGCAACAACCATGCTGGCCAACACAGCCCGAGCCACAGCAGCGGAAATGGACCGGGATGTCAAAACGGGGCCTCAGAAAACTATACGCCAGCAGTCCATCAGACCGGGGCGGTCGGACAGAGCGCGAAGGTCGTTTCTGAGTATCGTCAAGGGAAACTCACGGGCGGTAAGCGAGTTCTCCTCAGTGAGGGCAGAGAGTTTGGCTACGACCACCCTATAGCCTCCGGCTCTGAAGCAAGAATTGAACCGAAAAGAGTATCGGCTGGCGCAACTCATCGCAGGATCGACTACTCGGTGCTTGTTCTGAGCGTTGCGAATATTGTCGCATGCGGACACTCCGAGCGCGGAGCGACGAAAGCCGCAATGGCGAACAATCCACGGCCCGAGACCCCAATGGCCGCGGGCGGCACGATGAGCAACATCGTGTGGCCCAAAAGCTCGTCATTTTCGCGCATCACTGCTCAATACTTTTCCGGCACCAGTCGACGGTTGGCGATTGAAGCGATGTCGTCATAGGCCTCTTTTTTGGATCGCTTGGGCAGCTCCACCTTTTCCCGTGGCACTTCCTCGTAGGGAATCAGGCTGAGGAAATGCGCAATGA
This sequence comes from uncultured Verrucomicrobiae bacterium, assembly GCA_963816855.1. GTDB lineage: Bacteria > Verrucomicrobiota > Verrucomicrobiia > Chthoniobacterales > Terrimicrobiaceae > DASTFP01. The sequence goes on from CAWFMA010000003.1 coordinate 430,947, forward strand.
GGTTCAGACGCGCGCGGCGCTTATCGTCGGAGCGCACAATATGCCACGGTGCGTGTTCTGTATCCGTGGATTCCAGCATCTGATCCCGGGCCCGGGAATACGCATACCATTTACTGCGTGAGGGCAGGTCCATCGCGCTAAGCTTCCACTGCCGCAGCGGGTCCTGGATGCGCGCTTCAAAGCGACGCTTCTGCTCCTCGTCGCCAACCTCCAGCCAGAATTTGATGATCTGGACGCCGCTATCAACGATGTATTTCTCGATACTCGGGCAGACCCGAAGAAAGCGCTCATGCTCCTCTTTCGAGCAAAAGCCCATTACGTATTCGACGCCAGCGCGGTTATACCAACTGCGATCGAAGATCACGATCTCACCCGCCGCCGGGAAGTGCTGCATGTAGCGCTGCAAATAGTTCTGCGTCTTCTCGCGGTCCGATGGTGCCGGCAGAGCGACGACGCGGAAGACGCGCGGACTCACGCGCTCGGTAAGGGCTTTGATCGCACCGCCCTTTCCTGCAGCATCGCGGCCCTCAAAGATGACAATGATGCGCAGCCCTTTGTGCCTCACCCATTCCTGCAGCTTGCAAAGCTTCGATCTGCAGTTTGAGCAATTCCTCTTCGTATTCCTTGCGTTTGAGTTTTGCCTTCTCATTGATCGTTTGGGCGACGTTGTCCATGAGGTCATTATACGCTAAGCATGTGATCGATTTTAGTTAAATCGTAGACTATTTGCGGCCTTTTTCGGCGATAAAGGGCTGATATAAGAACTCGATATGGGGTCCATTGACGAAACGTGGCTTTCGGTGGGATAACGCGTTCTCGACGGGTCGGACCATCAGGACCTGAAACAATCGAACAAATGCCGAATTCAACCTGTGGTGCCTTCTTGCAAGCGATGCTTACTCCAACGCGAGCGGACAGAAAGAAAAGGATGTTCTCGTCAAGCTTCGCAGTCTGCGGATCGACCCAAAATCCTCCTCCGGAGGAATGGATCTCCCTTTCTAAGGAGAAAAAAACTACTCGCGACAAAAGTCAGCACTACAGGGGATTGCCACAAGGATACATGGATCAATACGCTCGTTCCATAAGAAAGACCAAGGTTTCCGAAATTCCCCCGGAGACGACACGAGTTGCTCTACGCAATTAATAAGAAATCTTCCTCGGAGAAAGTGATGAAGCAGAAAGTAAACTTGATTCGTGCGCGCTTGAAGACGCCGCGGGCCGCCGCCTTGGCCGGTATCCTCTTTTCAGTTTTCCTGATTGCGTGCCTTTTGCTGTTACGGCTTTCGGTCCGAGCCGATCCGCTGGAGACAGGGGCTTGGCTGAAGACTAGTTCGAAAACGGTCGCTCTGGCGCTGAACCTGGTGCCGTTCGCCGGCATTGCCTTTTTATGGTTCATCGGTGTGCTGCGCGACCGTCTCGGAGAGCTTGAAGACCGCTTCTTTGCCACCGTTTTTCTCGGCAGCGGACTTCTATTCCTCGCCATGCTATTCGCCTCGGCCGCAGTCGGGGGTGGAATCATCACAGCCTACGTTGCAAGACCCGCTGGGTTGCTCGAGTCGGCGACGTTCGCCTTCGCCCGCGCCGTCACCTACGAGATCATGAACCTCTATGCGGTCAAGATGGCGGCGGTGTTCATGATCTCTACGTCCACTCTCGCGATCCGTACCGGTTTCTTCCCACGCTGGATCGCGCTGCTCGGCTATGCCTTCGCGCTATTTCTCCTGCTGAGCGGGCGCTACATTGAGTGGATTCTAATGTTATTCCCTCTCTGGGTGCTGTTGATCAGTCTTTACATCCTGATCGATAATCTCCGTCGGCCGTCTCAAGCCGGAGCGAGCCCCGGGGCCAACTAATGGCGGTGACCTTTTCGGTCCCGCAAGGATCCAAGACGATTAGGAATACCACGGCGCGGATATAGCAGGTTGAGCCAGCTATAAGGCTCCAGCGAGAATATTTATTGGCGCTTCTCCAAAACGAGGAGTTGACGAATGCGAGCTTGGCTGTGTTCCCTACCGCGACGCCGGTGTGGTGGTGTTCGGTTTCGGGTGCGTGGTTGAAGCTATAAGAACCGTTCCGGTTGCCCGGTCACGGCGAGGACAGAGCGCCACCAGCCGCTGGCGGGATCGAGGCGTTTGGTGTGCGTGGCGAGAAGTTCGATAGGGACGTGGATGAAACGCTCGTGGAGGAAGCCGATGACGAGGCCGGTCTTGCCGGCCATCGCAGCGTGGACGGCATGGCGCGCGAAGAGGTCGCAGAGCAGCACGTCTTCGCAGTTCGCGGGGCGGCTGCGGACTTGGTAACTCGGGTCGAAGTAGCGCAGGACGACGGGGATACCCTCGACTTTAAAATACGCCTCGATTCGCTCGCGCAAAAACGGGCCGATGTCCTTGAGTTTCACATTGCCGGAAGCGTCGCGCTCGTTGGCGTCGGCGGCGAGCAAGTTCTGGCCGGCGCCCTCTGAGACGGCGATGACGGCGTGCGATTTGGCGAGCATCCGCTGCTTCAGCGCGGCGAGAAATCCTTCGAGCTCGAAGGCTACCTCCGGGATAAGCGCGAAGTTCACGTCCTGGCTTGCGACGGTGGCGCCGGCCGTGACGAAGCCAGCGTGGCGACCCATGAGTTTCACAAGACCGATGCCGCCGGGCACGCTGCATGCCTCGGTGTGCGCGCAATCGAGCACCCGCGCGGCTTCTTCGATGGCGCTGAAGAATCCGAAGGTGCGCGAGACGAAGCCAACGTCGTTGTCGATGGTCTTCGGCACACCGACGACAGAGAGCGCGTGGCCGCGGCGGCGCGCTTCCTGGTAGAGATCGTTCGCGCCCCGCTGGGTGCCGTCGCCCCCGACGGTGAAGAGGATGTTCACGCCGCGCGCGATGAGGTTGTCCACCGCCGCGCTGATGCCCACGGGGCCGCGCGAGGAGCCGAGAATCGTGCCGCCTCTTTGATGAATGCCATCCACAAACTGCGGCGTGATCTTCACCGGTTCCGCACCGTGATCTAACCCGCTGTAGCCGCCGCGAAAGCCCAGCACCTCGGCGACGCCGTAGCCGTAGTGCAGCTCGAGAAAGAGCGAGCGGATGACGTTGTTGAGGCCGGGGCACAGTCCTCCACACGTCACAATGCCCGCGCGCGTTTGTTTCGGGTCGAAGAAAAGCTTCGCCCGCGGGCCGGCCAACTCGAACTGGAGTCCCGGCTCGGCACCGATTTCGATCCGCTCGGGGATGCGGAGGTCGTCGCTGATCGTGTGGCTGCGCCCGGAGGCGAACCGTGGCTCGCCGAGAGTCGGAGTGTTCATCGGAAAGGAGTGATCGCGAGCACCTGCGCAGAAAGGATGCGCAAGAGCGTGGTGGACCGATAGACGGTCGCGTAGGCGACGGTCGGGGTGTCGCAGGTGGCGATGTTCGAGGCGAAGGGATGCCTGCGAAGAGCCCGCCCGCCGTGTCGAAGCCGATGCCCTTCACTTTCAAGCCTCCGAGCGCCATCCCCACCAACACACACGAAGGCGATTACCCTTACGGGGTGCGCGATGGGCTGCGTCTTGTGGAGCTCGAAGAGCCAGCCCATGCGTCAGGCCACGGGCGCTGCGGCTTTCACCTCGGCGCTCGCGCCTGCAGCGTAGGTCTCGAAGTTTTTGTTGAAGAGGCCGGCGAGCTTTTTCGCGGTGGCAACATAGGCGGATTTGTCGGCCCAGCTTTGGCCCGGGCGCAGAATCTCCGCCGGCACATCGGGAACCTCGGTAACGATGTCGAAACCGAAGACCGGGTCGCGTTCCGTATTGGTGTTCGCGAGCGCACCGCTGTGGATCGCGTCGATGATTGAGCGCGTGTTTTTGAGGCTGATGCGCTTGCCGGTGCCGTAAGCGCCACCGGCCCAGCCCGTGTTCACGAGCCAGACGCGCGCGTTGTGCTTGCGCATCTTTTCCGCTAGCAACTCGGCATACTTGCTTGGGTGCCACACGAGAAAGGGCCCGCCGAAGCACGGCGAAAACGTCGCCTGCGGCTCAGTGACGCCCATCTCGGTGCCGGCGACCTTCGCAGTGTAGCCGCTGATGAAATGATACATCGCGTGCGACGGCGAAAGCGCGCTGACGGGCGGTAAGACGCCGAAGGCGTCGCAGGTGAGGAAGATTACGTCGGTCGGGTGGCCCGCGCTGCAGGGGATCTTCGCGTTTTGGATGAACTCGATGGGATATGCGCCACGCGTGTTTTGCGTAATGCTCGTGTCCTTGTAATCAACGTCGTGATCTTCATCGAGCACCACATTCTCGAGCACCGCGCCGAAACGTAACGCTTGGAAGATGTCCGGCTCGCTCTCGGGAGTGAGGTTGATCGCCTTCGCGTAGCAGCCGCCCTCGATGTTGAAGATTCCGTCGTCGCTCCAGCAGTGCTCGTCGTCGCCGATGAGGTGCCGCTTCGGATCGGCGGAGAGCGTCGTTTTCCCCGTGCCGCTAAGGCCGAAGAGCAGCGAGGATGCGCCGGTCTCTTTGTCCGCCGTGGCCGAGCAGTGCATCGAGAGCACGCCGCGCTTCGGGGCGAAGTAGTTCGCGACGGTGAAGACGCCCTTCTTCATCTCGCCCGCGTATTCAGTGCCAAGGATGACGAGTTCCCTATCCTCGAGGCTGAGGTCGATGCTCGTCGGCGAGCCCATGCCGGTCGTGAGGCGATTCGCTGGAAATGAGCCCGCGTTGTAGATGACGAAATCTGGTGCCCTGAAGCTCGCGAGTTCCTCGCGCGTCGGGCGGATGAGCATCGTGTGCATGAACAGCGCGTGATATGGCCGCGAGCAGATGACCCGAACCTTGATGCGATACTTCGGGTCCCAGCCCGCGAAACCGTCGAAACAGTAGAGCCGCTCGCGTGTGTTGAGATAGTCGAGGGCGCGTTGGCGGTTGATCTGGAACGTGTGCTCGTCGCATGGGATGTTCACCGCACCCCACCAGATCTCCTTCTCCGATGCAGGATTCTTGACAACACGTTTGTCCTTAGGCGAGCGTCCGGTCTTCACACCCGAGTAGGCAACAAGCGCGCCGTTCTCGGCGATGCTTGCGTCTTTTTCGAAACGAATCGCGTGTTCATAAAGCGCGCTCGGCGGGAGGTTGTGGTGAACTTCTGTTACGGTGAGGCCGTGTTTCGTGAGATCGAATGATTCGGGGTTCATGGTGTTCATGGTCGGTGGAGTTAAATCCTACATAATGAGCCTAACGCGGCCGGCACTTGCTATCGGACAAAGGTCTTACCTCGCTCTCGCGAAAACGTCAAGAAGCCGGGGTCCTTTGAGTGTAGTTCGCGGGGGCGGCGTGCTAGGTTGAGTACGCCCGATGAAGTAAATCGAGCTGTTCTTCAATCTATGGGTAGTCCAGCTAGAGTCGCCGCGCGGGCGGCCAAGGCTGCATCATCGCCCAGGCTTTCATGCGCTGTGCGCACGTGATCGCGAAATTTGAAACAAGGATGTCGTCTTCGCGCAGGTCCGGCAAACGTCTACTGAAATTCTGTACACCATTCGGGATTGTTCCCTGAGGCGGAAACCCTTGCCTCGGCGCTGTCCTATCTTGACCGGTCCACAGAAGACCGGCCGTCGTGCGTTTTGCTCGAGGTGCATTTGCAGGGCGTCGACGGTTTTGAACTCCAGCGAACGCTCGCGGAGCACGAGATACAGAGCGTTTTCACGACGGTAATGGCGACGTACCGAATGTGCGCGCACGCGAGGAAGGGCGGCGCGTGGACGACAAGGCGTTTCTCGTCGCAGTTTCCCGGGAGCTAGAGCCATCTCGGCTGAAAATAGTCATCAGCGGCTGGTTCAGCTCGTTGCGCGAGGCAGCGGCCAGCTCGCGGAGCATCGTCGCGTGGTGTTACTAGGGCTTGCGATCGCCGATTAGCGCAATATGCTGAACCCGATGTATTGCAACTGCGGTGCCTAGGAATTAGCTCGGATAGCCGCGATGCACAACGTCTGACACTGAGCTTACCAGTCGATGCCGAATCTTCCTGTCCAGGTTTATATTGCGGATGACGAACCGTCGATCCGCACCGCTTACGCACGCCTCGTGCGTTCGGCGAAAATGCAGCCGCGGACCTTCGATTCGGTGGAGGAATTCGTGGGCGCCGATTTCTATGACGAAAATGCGTGAGTCATCTCCGACGTGCGGATGGCTGGAACCAGTTGGGTCGAACTGCCCGCCCTGCTCGCTCGCGCAGGACGCCGTCTACCGGCGATTTTTACCGCGTACGACACATCGGGAACCCGGGAGATTGCACAGCGAGCCGGCGCGGTTGCGTATTTCCGCAAGCCCGCAGATGATCAGGCGCTCCTGGACGAGGGCTCTCAACAAGCGGCCAGACGACCAGCGTCCAAGGAATTCCAATGCTTTATGAACCGCCAAAAGTTCTACTGGAACTACAGCCGCATTTTTCGCCCATAACTATGAGACAACGACATCAACTTACGCTCGGCCTCGTCGCGCTCGCGATAGGCGTCCTCATTTTACCGGCGTGTAAAAAGGAGGAAGCAGTCAAAGCCCTGCCGCCGCCAGACGTGCTCGTGCAAGACGCGGCGACGCGCGATGTGCCGGTTTATCGCGAATGGATCGGCACTCTCGATGGTTCGGAGAACGCCGAGATTCGAGCACGAGTAACCGGCTACTTGCTCAAGCGCGATTACCAGGAAGGCGCGCTCGTGAAAAATGGCGACGTGCTTTTCGAGATCGATCCACGGCCTTTCGAGGCAGCACTCGCGGAGGCGAAGAGCCAACTCGACCAGGGCAAGGCGGCGCAAATTGCGTCGCAGGCGGAGGCGGATCGGAGCCACGGAGCTTTTCAACAAGAAGGTGATTTCCGAACAGGAGCATACGAACAAGACGCAGCTCAATGAATCGAGCACCGCGAAGGTCGAGGCGCTCAAGGCGAACGTCGAGCAGGCACAGTTGAACCTGAACTTCTGCAAGGTGACCTCGCCGGTCGAAGGCATCGCAGGTATCTCGCGGGCTCAGGTAGGCGATCTCGTCGGAACAGCGAACAGCACGGTGCTCACTTCGGTTTCGACCCTCGATCCCATCAAGATCCTCTTCCCGGTCAGCGAAGCGGAATATCTCGGGGCAGCGAACCGCATCCAGGAGGGCATGGCAATGCCACTCGAAAAACGGCCGGAGTTCATTGACCTGATCCTCGCGGATGGCAAGACCTTTCCCAACAAAGCCCGGCTCCTTTCGGTAGACCGGCAGGTGAACGCTTCGACCGGGACGATTCTCGTGACGGCAGTTTTAAAAAATCCAGGCAGCGTGTTGCGGCCGGGCTTGTTTGCACGAGCGCGCATCACCGCGAGTACCCTCAAGGACGCCGTTGTCGTACCGCAGCGGGCGGTGATGGAAATCCAGGGCAGCTATCAGCTTGCGGTCGTCGGCGCGGACGGTAAAGCGGAAATCCGCCCCGTGCAGGTCGGGCCGCGCGTGGGCACGGACTGGGTGATCACTACGGGCCTGAAAGCCGGCGAGAAAGTGATCGTCGAGGGCATACAGAAAGTAAAAGCCGGCATGCAGGTGGCGGCAAAACCATGGATTCCTCCAGCGGAGAGATCGGCGGCTCCAGTCGAAACGAAACCCGCTGAGCATCCGGAAACATAGAGACTCGCCATGGCCAGCTTCTTCGTCAACCGCCCGATCGTTGCGATCGTCATCTCGATCATCATGACGATTGTCGGCATCGCCACCTTCCTGGGCCTGCCGGTCGCGCAGTTCCCGAATATCGTCCCGCCGGAAATTCAGGTGAAGACGACCTACACCGGGGCGGACGCCCTGACGGTCGAACAATCGGTCGCGACCCCCATCGAACAGCAGATGAGCGGCGTGGACAACATGAATTACATGTCGTCCGTGAACGGCAACGATGGCACCCTCAAGCTGACGGTCAACTTCGACGTCACGACCGATCCCAGCACCGATCAGATTCTTTCGCAGATGCGGAGCAATCAGGCGTCGTCGCAGCTTCCCGAGGACGTGAACAAGTTCGGCGTGACGGTGCAGAAATCCACGTCGTCCCCGCTGATCATGTTCAGCCTCTACTCCCCGAAGGGCACCTACGACAGCATTTTCCTCGCGAATTACGCCAACATCAATTTGAACGACGAGTTCACGCGCGTGAAAGGCATCGCCAGCGTGACCATTTTCGGCGCCGGACAATACGCGATGCGCATTTGGGTGAAGCCCGATACGCTCGCCAAGCTCGGAGTCACGATCCCGGAAATCCTGCAGGCGATCAGATCACAGAACGCGGTGAACCCGGCCGGGACCGTTGGCGGTGAGCCAGTGCCGGAAGGGCAGGAATTTACGTATGCGATGCGTGCGCAAGGGCGCTTGCAGAGCGCGGAGGAGTTTGGAGAGATCGTCGTCCGCGCGAATCCCGACGGCTCCATGTTGCGGGTGAAAGATGTGGCACGCATCGAACTCGGCGCGCAGAACTACGCGATCACCGGCCGGCTCAACGGCAAGCCCGCCGCGATCGTTGCTCTCTACCAGCTCCCCGGCTCGAATGCGCTCGCCGCTGCGGAGGGAGCGAAGAAGAAAATGAAAGAACTGTCGGAGCGCTTCCCGGCGGACCTCGATTACGTCGTCTCGCTCGACACCACGCTCGCAGTGACGGAGGGCATGGTGGAGATCCAACACACGCTTCTTGAAGCCCTGGCGCTGGTCATCCTGGTCGTATTCATCTTTCTTCAGGGGTGGCGCGCGACGGTCATTCCACTGCTGGCCGTGCCCGTATCGCTCGTCGGCACATTCGCTCTCTTCCCTCTCTTCGGCTTCACGGTGAACACGCTCTCGCTCTTCGGTCTCGTCCTGGCGATCGGTATCGTCGTCGACGATGCCATCGTTGTGGTCGAGGCTGTTGAGCATCACATCGAGCATGGTCTTTCACCAAAGGAAGCCACCTTGAAAGCCATGCAGGAAGTCAGCGGACCGGTCATCGCCATTGCGCTGGTGCTGGCGGCAGTGTTTGTGCCGACAGCCTTCATTCCGGGCATTACCGGAAGGTTGTATCAGCAATTTGCGGTGACGATTGCCGTGTCGACGATCATCTCGGCATTTAATGCGCTCACGCTTTCGCCGGCGCTCGCCGCAATTCTTCTGAAGCCGAAGAAGAAAGGCACCGGTCTGCTGCAAAAGTTTTTCGACTGGTTCAATCGCGTCTTCGGCGTGGTGACAAACGGCTACGTCTCAGTATGCCGGCTTCTCATCCGCAAGCCGATTGTCGCCATTCTCCTGCTCGTCGGCGTCACTGTCCTCACCGGGATGCTCGGCAAGCGCGTTCCGGGAAGCTTCCTGCCCGACGAAGACCAGGGGTATTTCTTTGCGCAAGTGATTCTGCCCGACGCAGCTTCGCTCCAGCGCACGGATGAGGTCATGCGGCAAGCCGAGGCGATCTTGCAAGCGACACCGGGTGTCGAGTATGTGACCACGGTCACCGGCTATAACTTCCTCACTGGCGTCAACACGAGTTACAGCGGCAGTCTTCTTCATCACGCTGAAGGAATGGGGACATCGCAAAGCCCCCGACGAAAAATACGTTGCAATCCTGAAGCACGTGAACAGCGAGCTTTCCAAAATCCCGGGCGGGCGTGCATTTGCCTTTTCTCCGCCCGCAATTCCCGGCATCGGCACGAGCGGCGGCGTGACGTTCATCCTTCAGGATCGTTCGGGCAAGGACGTCGCCTTTCTCGCGGAGAACGTCGAGAAGCTCGTCGCCGCAGCGCGGGAGCGCAAGGAACTCGCCGGCGTCACGCCGATGTTTTCACCCGCCGTGCCGCAGGTTTTCCTGAACGTGGACCGCGACAAGGTGCTTAAGCAGAACGTCGATCTGAGTGCGGTTTATCAGACGCTTCAAACTTTCATGGGCGGCTATTTCGTCAATTACTTCAACCGGTTCGGCCGGCAATGGCAGGTTTTCGTGCAGGCGGAGGGCGACTACCGCAGGAGCGCCGATCAAGTCGGGCAGTTCTTCGTGAAAAACAAAGAGGGCGACATGGTGCCGCTCAGCGCCCTGACCAACTCGAAACCGATCAGCGGGCCAGAATTTACAATGCGCTATAATCTCTATCGCTCCGCGCAAATCAATGCCACGGCGGCGCCCGGCTACAGTTCCGGCCAGGCAATGAAGGCCATGGAGGAGGTCTTCAAGGAGACGATGCCGAACGAGATGGGCTTCGCCTACATGGGCATGAGTTTCCAGGAAAAGCAGGCGCAGGAGGGTGTTTCACCAGCGGTCGTCTTCGCGATCTCGCTGCTCTTTGTTTTTCTTCTCCTTGCCGCGCAATACGAGAGCTGGAGCCTGCCCTTTAGTGTGTTGCTTGGAACTCCCGTTGCCGTGTGCGGTGCCTTCGCTGCGCTGCTGGTGGGTAAGTATGAAAATAACATCTACGCACAGATCGGTCTGGTGATGCTTATCGGTCTCTCCGCGAAGAACTCGATTCTCATCGTCGAGTTCGCCAAGGCGAAATATGAAGAAGGTCTCCCGCTTTTCGACGCCGCGCTCGAGGGCGCCAAGTTGCGGTTGCGCCCAATTCTGATGACCTCGTTTGCCTTCATCCTCGGTTGCGTTCCGCTGGCTATGGCGAGCGGTGCAGGCGCCCTGTCGCGCCAGGTCATGGGCTACGTGGTTATCGGTGGAATGATGGCCGCAAGTTTCGTCGCCGTCTTTCTCATTCCGGTCCTCTTCTACCTCGTCGAAAAATACAGCGGCCGAAAACCGCATCCGAAGAAAACCGAACCGCCCGTGCTCGTCAGGGACCAGGCTCTGGTACCGCCATCATGAAATCGCAAAGGAGGCAACGAGTCGACCGGCTCGCGCCAGCGACGTTTTGACCCCTGGACTCCCCATTGCGCATGCTCAAAAGCGCTGATTTGGACCACCCCAAGATGAGCGGGTTGCACCAACTCCGCAAAATGCGTATCGCCACAGGTTTTCTCGTTGTCAGCGAAACCCAAAACCACCCAAACATTATGGAACCAGAAAACCTCGACTATGAAGCCATTACGGACGCCAGGCGCAAGGCGATTGAGCAGACCATTGAACCGATCGGCATCGACGAGTTGAAATCCCTGGGCGAGAAACTCTTTCCGTTCCTGGATCACCCATGGCGACAAACATTCTTAGAGTTCGTCGAAGAACACGCCAGCGATACGTTCTACCACGCCACGACACATGATCAGGTAGAGATCATTTACTGTCCTGCAAAAGAAAAAGGCATGTGGTTCACGCGGGGTAGAGGCATGGGTCCATTGCAGGCCCGGGGAATTGGGATTTTGAAGGAGATCGTTGGGAAACGATAATTTGTCAGCTCATCCTGAGATCCGCGAGTGACATTTTCCCATTTGGCTCTCCATTTCAACCCGTGCCGTAAGGATTGTCGGCCCGTTTCAGCGCTGGTCGACTAGTCCCCAGGCGCGTGCCCGGCTTACCACAATCAGTTTGACGTGCGACCAGGTGCGCGCGGCTGTTTGAAGATGACGCTGCGCTTCTCGGCACGGTGCCGGATGACGATCCCACAAGGACTAAAGGTGCTCGTCGGCGGTCTGCAATGACAGGGAAGGGCTCCATCGTGAACTTCGAAGCATGCGAAGAAGCAGGAAGCTTTTTGCTGCGGCGCATTCAGGCTGCATTGATCCTAGCGCTCGCGCTCCAGCTGCCGGCGTGCGCATTGCTGGATCGATGGACGTCCAAACAGGAAAAGACCCGGCGTTTCGAATCCCAACTCCAGCTCAAGGTGATGCGCTTTGCCGATGGGTACGTCGACGCGGTGTCTCGTGCGTGCGCCCAGGCCCAATCCGAAGCCACCGATTCCCGACTGCGCTACCGCTTGGTGGATTTCCAGATCAAACAGGCCACGGCTACCGTGCAAATCGCCGCCGGCCCCAATCCCAGCATCAACGCTGTGGACATGGTGGTGCTCGCTTCGCTCACCCGCAAATCGGCCGCCCACAACTTGCCAGAGATTATGGGCAGCAAGGCCCAGCCAATCATTGAAGCGTTCGCACGCCTCGAAAAGGGTGCTTGGCCCCTGGTCGACTTCCTGAACCCAGCACAAGAGGCGGATTTGCGCCGGCGTCTCACCGCCTGGACCCCAGATGCCGCCTCGCTGGACAGCGTCGCATTCAACCGACTGGAGGACATCGCGAAGGCCAGTGGCCTATCGGCTAACGAGCAGAGCTCCCCCAATAGCATCCTGGCGCTTATCGGGGTTGACCCCTTTTCCGGCCTGCGTCCCGCAGTGCGAGAAATGGAACAGAGCCGCATCCTCGGGGAGCGGGCGATCTACTACGCCGAACGCACGCCGATGCTGCTCGACCTGCAGACGCGCGCGCTGGGCGCCTCGGTTGCGGACATGCCGGAGACTCGCTCGGTACTTGCCACCGCGAACCTTGTCGGGGAGTCCGCTGCCTTGCTGGCGGACACAGTTGTAACGTTACCCGAGACCTTCAGCAAGGAACGCGAGGCGACGATCCAGCAGTTGCTGACTGCCATGGAGCAACAACAGGGCACGATGAGGGAGCTGGTGGTGGAAGTTCGGCAGAGTCTCGAAGCAGTTCCTAAGGCATCGGATTCCATCCGGGGCGTGCTGGACGGGACCGACGCCCTGCTGCGTCGCCTCAAAATGGGGGAACCGCCGCCGCCGGGAGCCGTTCCCAGACGACCCTTCGACATCACCGAATACACGCAGGCTGCGGCGACAATCGGCGATGCCACGAAGCAACTGCAGACGCTGGTCACCATGCTCGAGCACGACGCCCCGGCGGCGACATTCCTTGGCGACGCCATGCGAGGTCACGCGGAACGCGTGGTCGACCACCTGTACGAACGCGTTATTGAAGCGTTCGGCGTGCTGTTCGTCGGCGTGCTGCTGATCGTGCTCGCCTCGCGGCTACTCGGGGCGCATCTGGCACAGCGGTCTGCAAGAAGAACCCCTGCAGGGGACAGGGAGCGCTGATCGTGGCGCCCGAACCGGGCCGCGGCCCTGCGAAGCAGGGGCGAAAGCGAATCATAGACCTGCCGGAGGCGCTCACTTGAATGGGAGGAGCGAATGTGGCCTCGAGCCTCTCGAGAGGCCTCAGAAGTCCCCGTGGTGGATCGCTGCCTTGGAAGCGACCAAATGACCCTTCGTGTAAAGCGCCCCTGCCTGCGTGAATGCTTGCATGCAAGAATCACTGTTCGTCACCTAGATCTTCAGCTAATCTCTTGGTGCCGCGCCTGCACCCGCCCTTGGCTCCGGGTTGGTCCCAACCGTGTGGATCATCGTCTTCCTCGGTTGGCTCAACCCGCGCTTCACGGCGAGACGACGCCGGGCAAAGCTGCGAAGTAGTCTGTCCTTTCACTCAACACCCCAATCATCTATGCTTCCTGGTTACCAACGCCGGATTCGATGCGCCGGCGCCTTGTTAGTGATGCTGTCATTCGGTGCATGTGGCGGTCTTCCCAAGAGCGGCGAACGCGCACCTTCCACGGCCATAAAAGGCAACGGCGGCACCGGGCTGGCTGCGGCGGTGCGTCCACGCGTCGCCGCGCATCCGGGCCAGTCCGGCCTCCATGAACTCCCGGACGGGCGCGACGCCCTGGCCGCGCGGCTGGCCCTGGCGGATGCGGCGCAGCGCAGTCTCGATGTGCAGTATTTCATCTGGAACAAGGACTTGGCGGGCAAGGTTCTTCTCGACCATCTGTTCCGCGCGGCCGACCGGGGCGTGCGCGTGCGTTTGTTGCTCGACGATCTCGGCACGATGCCCTCCGACATCACCCTGCTCACCATTGACAGTCATCCGAACATCGAGGTGCGGATGTTCAACCCGGTGGCCATGCGTTCGCTGCGGGTGCTTGGCATGGTCGCCGACCTCGGACGCATCAACAAGCGGATGCACAACAAGTCCTTCATCGCCGACGGGGAAGTCGCCATCGTTGGCGGCCGCAATATCGGCGACGAATATTTTGGGGCTCATGAGAAGGCGAATTTTGCCGATCTCGACGTGGCGGTCATCGGGCCGGTGGTGCGCGAGGTATCCGACGAATTTGACATTTACTGGAATCATCGGGCTTCGATTCCAATCGCGGCTCTTTCGCGGCAAAACACGACGCCCCAGGAGCTCGCCGCAAAGCGGGCTGCGCTCACCGCGTTCAGCACGACCGCGGGATATTCTACCTATGCGGAAACCGTGCGCGACAGCGAGTTTGCCCGGCAACTCGAGAACCACGCGGTTTCGTATTCCTGGGGGCGTGCCACGATCGTGTCTGATCATCCCGACAAGGTGCTCACCTCCGCCGCGAAGACACAGACGCATCTTGCTCCCAAACTGCGTGAGGTCGTCGATGCCACGAAGCGCGAGTTGTTCCTCGTCTCGCCCTACTTCGTGCCGGGGAAGCAGGGCGTGGACCTCCTGGCGAGCGTGCGCCAGCGTGGTGCGCGGGTGGTCGTGATCACTAATTCACTGGCTTCCACGGACGGAGTTCCGGTCCATTCCAAATACCAGCTCTACCGCAAACCCTTACTCAAGGCCGGCGTCGAACTCTACGAACTTAAGCGGACCGCTGGCGTCGAACACGGGCGGCGGTTGAAAGGCTTCCGCGGATTGAGCGGACCGAGCGGATCGGGCAGTGCGAGCTTACATGCGAAGACCTTCGTCTTCGACCGCAGGATTGGTTTTATCGGCTCCTACAATCTCGATCCGCGCTCAAGCAAGCTGAACACGGAGATGGGTGTGCTCTTTGACTGTCCGAAACTGGTGAGGCATCTGCCCGAGACGCTCGGGCGCGACATTGCGCCGAACGCATATCGCGTCGAACTCGTGGGAAACCGCCTCGCGTGGGTGACTCGCGAAGGCAGTAAGGAAGTCCGCTTCGACTCCGAACCCGAGGCGGGTTTTTGGAAGCGCATCAAGGTCGGCGTGCTGAGCTGGCTGCCGATCGAGGGTCTGCTCTGAGCTTGCCGCCAAAACCGACCGTCGATCTCATGCGCCAGCCGCTCGCTTCAATCTGCACGCTGCTGCTCACTGCTTCGATCGCGTTGGGGCTGGATGCGCAGACGAAGGCGGAAATCGATGAGTTGATTACTTACGTCCAGACATCCGGCGTTCGTTTCATTCGAAATGGCTTGGAGTATTCCGGAGCCGACGGCGCGCAGCATCTGCGCGACAAACTCGCCAAGGCCGGTGACCGCGTGAAGACCACCGAGGACTTCATCACCGGCATTGCCAGCAAGAGTTTTCTCTCCGGCAAACCCTATCTGGTGAAATTCGCGGACGGCCACACTCAGCCCACAGGCGAGTGGTTGAGGGCGCACCTGGCCGAAGTCCGGGAACACAAACGGTGAGCGCCGTTTCGCTGGTTCGGCGAATCGCACTTCCCGGCTTCGCGCTCCTCCTGCTGTGCGGGTGCGCCAGTCACGAACGGCCTGTCTCCGCACCCAAGATGTCTCAACCCAGAGGCGCGCGCGAGCTGCGCGTGATGACCTTCAACCTCCGCGTCCGCACCATCCTCGACGGGCCGAATATCTGGGACCGCCGGCGCGAGTTGGTCGTGCAACGGGTTCGCGCCTTCGATCCCGACCTGCTCGGCACCCAGGAAGGCCTGGCCTCCATGGAGGCGTTCCTGCGTGAGCAGTTCGGCGATTACACCTTCTTCGGCGTCGGGCGCAGCGACGGAAAACGTCGCGGAGAAATGTGCGGCGTGTTCTTCAAGACCGCCCGCTTCGAATTGCTCGACGGAGGACACTTCTGGCTCAGCACCACCCCGGAGAAACCGGGCAGCCGCGGGTGGGGCGCCATCTTCCCGCACATGGTCACCTGGGTGAAGCTCCGGCCGCGCGATGGCGGCCCGACCTTTTGCTGGTTCAACACCCACTTCGACGCCTTTAGCGGGCGGGCGCGCACGGAGTCGGCGAAGCTGTTGCGTGATCGCATGGTCCAGATCGCCGGTTCCATGCCCTGCGTCGTCACCGGCGACTTCAACACCGGCCCCGCCTCCGCGCCCTACCGCACGCTGCTGGCGGAGCGGTCACCGACGGCGTCTTCGCCGCACGACGTTTTCCGCGCCGCCCATCCAGTCGCTGCGCGCAAGGAAGGGACGGTCCACTTCTTCACCGGCTGGTCCGGCGGCCTGCGCATGGACTGGATCCTGGCCAGCTCGCTTTTCCAGACCATCGATGCCGGGATCGACCATACCCGCGGACCCGACGGCTACCCCTCGGACCACTTTCCGGTGACCGCGAGGCTCCGAGCCCCAGCCACCACCGCACCGTAACTGCCGGCAGCGCGGCCCGAATAGGGGCGTGATGAGATGTGGTGCATCCGATTTGGGCGCCGGTCGTCCCACAGGGGCGACGGAAAGTGCGTGACGTGCTCAGAATCGCCCGATGTGCTGTCCAGGCGACTCCTGCAATCCAAGCAGAGACGCGATGCGCAATGCCAGACTCTACATCGATCTGGCGCCTGGACTTGCTAGGTCTTCCCAGTATGTGCGGTGTTAGCGATACCGTGGACGACGGCCGGACGGACAGAATTAGACCCCACACGATTTTTACCGCGCTCACGGTTCTTCTTGGTGTGGCTTGCTTTGTCGTGACTCCGCGATCGCACGCCGCCGCACGTGCGTCGAGACGCATTCAGATTCGCTCCATCTGTATCGTTCATGATAGTTGGCAGGATCGTGCGCTGTTTCACAACGACCGCGGCCACTCTCATCGTCGCTCTTTGCTCGATGCTCCGCGCGCAGGACCTCGAGCCGCGCGCTTACAGCAACTCACCGACCGGCCTCAGTTTTGCCATCGTCGGATATGGCTATGCGAAGGGCAGCGTCCTCACCGATCCGTCGCTGCCACTCGACAACGTGAGCAACGAATCGCACGTCGCCGTCTTCGCTTATGCCACCACGCTCAACGTGCTCGGCAAGTCGGCGAAGTTCGACGTCATCGTCCCCTACGTATGGCTCACGGCGAAAGGAGTCGCTTTCGGCCTACCGCACCAGCGTTATGTCACGGGCTTCGCTGATCCGGCGTTTCGTTTCTCGATGAACTTCATCGGCGCCCCTGCGCTGACGGCGGCGGAGTTTAAGGACTACCGGCAAAATTTCATCCTTGGCGCGAGTCTGCGCGTCATCGCGCCGCTCGGCCAATACGACAGCGACAAGCTCGTAAACATCGGCACCAATCGCTGGTCGCTGAAACCAGAGATCGGCTTTTCAAAAGCGTTCGGGCGCTGGACGGTCGAACTCGCACCTGCGGTCACCGTCTACACGAACAACGGAGACTTTTTCGGCGGCAAGAGGCGCGCGGTGGCGCCGCTGTACGCCGTGCAGGCGAATGTCAGCTATACCTTCACGCCTGGCTGTTGGCTGGCGTTGAACACGGGCTATTTCGTAGGTGGGCGCACGACCGTCGATGGCGTGGAGAACGACGACGAGCAGGAAGGCATGCGCTTCGGCGCGACGCTGGCGCTGCCGGTGAACCGGCATCATTCCGTGAAGCTCTACGGCATCACCGGCTATAAGGCGCATTACGCCCACGACTTCCAAGCTCTCGGTATCGCATGGCAATACCGCTGGGGCGGAGGGTTCTGAAAGAAGCCGGCGTGCAGGCGCTACACTCCGCCTGCGAGGTAACGAAAGGATCGGTTTTTCGTAACGAACCCAACGAACGGTGAGCAATCTTGTTACAGCCGGTGATGCCAGACCAATTGCAGCACTAGAAAGAGAGTGGCGGTCGAACATCCGAAGTTAAGCAGCCCGTTGATTGCACAGATCGGGCCGAGACTCCTCCATGGTTTCTGGAGCACGACATCACCGTAGCCGAGCGTCGTGTGCGAAACCGGCGAAATACCAACCGTCGCTAATCGAGGCCAAGTGGCCCGACTTCCAGATAAAGGCTGCCCAAGTCGAGGCTTCCGCGACGTGCGCTACGAAAAGACCGGAAATGGCCACGTAAAAAAGTCGCCGAGGCTGAAGAGAATTCCGGCGTGGAGGCAGAGATAAAGGTGGCGAGCAGGAGCGCTAGCGCATAGGCCAGCAGCAGGACACGCAGGCGATGGTCAGGAGAGGCGCCATTTCGTGCTTCATAGATTTGGAATCAACTTCATGGAGTATGCGCGCTTTCTTGCCAGGGCAAGTCCTCCGGCGAGTCTACTTGCCCATATGGTCGAGGGCGTTTCGCGCAGAGGTGCACTGGAGACCTTAATCATTCCCTCCCACGGCGCTTGATATTCTCGCAAGCAGTGAAATGGGCATCCCTTCATGTTGGCCAAGGCCGGTCTGCAACGTTCCCGGCTGCGTCATTACATGGCCAGCGACTATCCGGACTTCGAGTCCAAGGCGGCCGACATTATCGGCCTCTATCTCAAGCCTCCGGCCGCGCCGCAGTCCGATAGCGAGAGCTCGAACCGGACAATTTTGACACTCTGGTGTCTTCACCCCTGGTAGGCATGGCATCGATAATCAACTCGGGCGGCACGCGCGAGTCGCAGCAACTGAGGATCGTGGCGTAGGGTTGCTGGCCTTTCGCCAGGTCGGCGAGGATTTTCTTTTGTACCGTGGGAAGCGCGCAGTGCCGGCGATGAATCGCTCATTATCCGCCTTCAAACGTTGCAGAGCCTCGTCCGCTGTCGGTGAGGAATTCGGAAATCCGGTTCATGCCACGGGAGTCGGCGCTGCGATCATTTCAACTGCGACACGTGCGGTGCCCCTCAGCTTTCGAGGATGGCCGCGTTGCGGCGGCTGCGCACGACCGGCTGATCGGTGATGATGACCGTCGTCCCCGGCGCGATCGTGTCATAGACCTTCGCCGCAAACTCCGGATTCATCCGCAGGCGCGACGCGATTTTCTCGGCGTCGGCACGGCGGCCGCTGCTAGTCACACACATCCAGCGGCGCGCCTGGCGGCCCGGGACCAGAAAGCTCGTGCGGCCGGTCGTACCTGCGAGCAGCGAGAACACATGATCGCCGAGCGCTCCGCGTCCGCCGATCTCCACCCGGGCGCGCCCGATCGGGGTGCCGTTGCGATAGACGTAGATCGCCTTGTCGGTGGCGCTCACGACCATTGTGATCGGCCCGCTTGCGCCGCGCTCGGGATGCCAGTCGTAATCATTCTTCGCCAGCGGGCGCAGCATCTCCGGCGTGAAATCCTTCGGCGCGAGCATCAGCCCGGGGCTCGACGCAAGATGCGGCACAGGCGTTTTGCCGTCGCCCACCACGACCGTGCCGCCCTTCGACGTCGCGCTGAAAACCAACTGCGAGAAATCAAAAGGCAGGCGGATGCAACCGTGGCTCGCCGGATAGCCGGGCAGATTGCCCGAGTGCATCGCGATGCCCGTCCACGTCAGGCGCTGCATGTTCGGCATTGGCGCGTTGTCGTATGTCTTCGAGTAATGTTCCTGCTTTTTCTCGAGAATGCTGAAGACGCCGCCCGGCGTGGCATGGCCCGTTGAACCGGTGCTTACGGTCGAGCGCCCGATGAGGATCCCATTGCGATACACGTGCATAACCTGCTCCGGCACGCTGACCAACACGATGAGCGGCCCGCTCGGGGAAAGCTGCGGCTTCCACCAATACTCGCCCGGCTTCAGCGGCCCCGTCGGCTTGCCCGTCGGCGTGCCTTTGGTGTGCGCAGACGGTTTCTCTACCGCATGTGCGGTGGAAATCAGGACGGCAAAGAGAGCGAGAAGGCGGAGGAGTTTCATGCGGTGTGGTGCGGGGAAAAGGCGGACGTCGGGAGGTCATCAGAAAGCCTCCGCCAATGCAATAAGACTTTGGTCTATACACAGCTTGATGCGGTCGTAACGTTCCGCCCACAGGTGTGCGCCGTCCTGTGCGTAGATCACTTGCGCCGGGACCCGGACGCGGTAGCCGCTCTTGCGAACGCTGCCTTCTAGAACGTATCGGACGCCAAGTTGCTTTGTGCGCGAGTCTCGGGTCAGGGGGCGAGATCGGGCACCAGCTTTACAAGGAGTTCGGAGCCGGCAAGCTGGATTGCGTAGATTTCCAAAGTGTGCCGGCCGATGAAGCGAAGGGCGCCGGCTATGGCTTCTGGCGGTTGGATGCGGCTCTCGCCACGCTTGAATAGACACAGGCTGATGGACAGAACGCCGAGGACCAAAATAAAGACGGCCAAATGAATTGCTGGAAACGAGAACTCCTTTTGTTCCTGCCAGACGAAGATGA
The DNA here is from genome assembly GCA_963816855.1 of uncultured Verrucomicrobiae bacterium. Classification (GTDB taxonomy): domain Bacteria; phylum Verrucomicrobiota; class Verrucomicrobiia; order Chthoniobacterales; family Terrimicrobiaceae; genus DASTFP01. Next base: position 451,118 of record CAWFMA010000003.1, read on the forward strand.
CCGCAGCGACCAAGCAGGCCAGAAGCCGCATCAGGCCGGCGGTCTCGGTCGCAGCCAACGCCGATGCTGACGAGCGTTGAGTTTCGCCGACGCTGCCGACAGCGGATATGCCGTCGACATATTGGCGCTGGCATAAGCCGAACAGGGCCCACAGCCATCCCTCCCCGCCGTAGTCGACAATCTTCGCCGCTATCGGCAGCACCGCAAGAAGTGTGGAGACGAGCAGGATGAAGGCAGCCCAGCCGTGAGTTGCACAAGCATCCGCACATAAGGACGTGCAATGCGGATGAGTGCGAGACTCAAAAGAATGTTTGGTGCCACCCAGGTCCAGTCGGCGTTCCAGCTTTCGAGCAAAGTCAGCATGAGACCGAGCCAGATCCAGTTGAGCGGGACGGTCCGGGTCTGCGCGTAGCCCAGAAGGAAGAAAAACGTCGGAGCCGCCAGGCGTCCGAAAACGCTCCACCAGCGGTCGTCTTCCATGAAGAAATAGCCGAAATGGCCAACCGAGACCGAGATGATTGCGACGGTTTTCAGCCAGTCGGCGTTGTCAACCGGGCGAGGCGGGGTTCTCGAACGTGTGGCATCGTGCATTCCCGCGCTATCTTGTGACACTCACAGGCTCCGCAGGGCTCCCTTCGTAGGTGGCTGTAATCATGTTCATCTCCTTGAGGACCAGCGACAACGGCAGGAGCGTCGTGTCCCGCTCAATGACCGCGCCGCCCATCACCGTGGCGCCGAAGGCGACGGTGCAGCCGTCCTGGATGTGAGTTCGCTTCACCTTCAGCATCATGTTCTCGAGGGTGTGAAACTGCAGGAAGCCGTCGACAACACAGTCGTTGCCGAAGCTTACCGCGTTCCAGTCGGAGCACTGCATCGGCCGGGTTACGATTGTCCCGCTGGCCGATATGACATCCCATCCACCGTAGGATGGAATTCGCGAGAATAGTCCCGGCGCAGAACACGAGAGGACCCCTGCACCAGACGAAGAAGCAGTCCTGCGCGAAGAAGTAGGCGAAGTGACGCCAGGACCAGAAGGGGGTCGAGTGATCAGCTCCCCATTCGCTGCCGACGAGGGACTTCTTGATCGCGACGCTGAACAGGACCAGATTGACTTCCACGAGGATCAGAGCAATCGCCGCGCTGGCGATCGGGTGTCCACCCAATCGCAGCAAACAAATGTACAGAATCGGGAAGACGATCATCTCGGTGACAGGCAGCATGCCGATGCTGAAGAAGTCGAACAGGAAGACCCGGGTCAGGAAGAGGAGGAAGCCCGGCCGTCTGTGGGTTTCATTCTCCGCCTCAAATGACGCGCTCGCAAATTTCACGGGCGGATTTCCCGCCACCGTGATTGGCTCGCCAAGCCGCGACCGCATCTGTCGTCGGAACTGTATATCATTGCCCGGCGTGGAGACGCCCAGCAGGAAGTTGGACGGGAAATTCCCGTACTCCGCCACGCAATTGTTACCGCCGAAGAAATTCCGGGGCATGTCGAGCTGGCGCAGCTTGAAGTGCTCGGCGCCACAGTCGAGCATGTTCGTGAAACATCCATTGGACCAGAACACCTGGGAGTCGGCAGTAGCAACCTCCGGGACGAGGTTGAACATGACGTCGCACTCCGAGGCGCCAAACCGCGGGAAGCGCATGCCAGCGAGCGCCCGCAGGTACTGCCCAGTGATGGTCCAGGTCCACAGTCTCTGGATGCCGTTCAACCTCTTCATTCTGTACATGAGGAGAGCGCCCCTGAGCCCGCGCGAGGGGTATAGACCCGGCGAAGCGGCCGTGCAGCGGATGAAGAGGCAGCCCAGCAAAGAGGTCACGACGATGGTGACCCAGGTGGTGATGAACGCGTAGAGAGTCAGGTGCCAGACGATCTCGAACAGCGGCGTCACCCTGAAATATTCGTCGGAAAGCTCAGCTTCTCCAGCAGGTACTAAGGCGCGGGCGAACCAGAAGATCGCGGCGGTGGGGACCACAATGAGCCAGAAGAATAGGAAGATCTGCATAAGGACGTTGAGGGTCTCCAGTAGCCAGATCGGATACGCGTACTGGCAGGCGGTCGCCGTGCGCTTCAGCTCCGTGCAGCGGCCGCTGAGGCGCGCGGGAGCTCCTTCCCATATCTCCTGCGAACCCACGTCGCTGAGGATGGGGGTGAACGGAGTGATCCAGGTGCCGCGGCCCACCGTCACATTGTTGGCGATGGCGGCTCGCATCCCGATCTTGCAACCGCTCTCGAGGTGAACAGGGCCGACGTGCAGGTGCTGCCCCGACCACCTGGTCGTTTGGATGTAGGCCCCGGTCTGAATGGCGACATCGTCCTCGATGGAGATCAAGTCCAGGGGCCCGGATAGGTCAGCATCGTGTGCGCACTGAAGGTTGTCGCCCACGGTCGCGCCGAGCTGCCGCAACACGAATGCCATAAGCGGCGCGCTGCGATACATCGCACGCAGCGGGAGGAGCACCATGTTCTCCAGCCGTCCGATGCACCAGATTCGCAGATGCATTTTGCTCCACTTGGGGTACACACCCGGGGTCACATTGTTCTTGTAGATGTCACCACCCATGAAGAACTTTATCATCATGACCCAGAGCAGGCTGGCGAAGGGCGTGACGAGGGCCAGCAAGTAAAGGAAGAAGCCGTCGACGATGAACTCCCAGAGGCTGGCGGTCGTGAAGAACGTCCCGACGTCGACGAAGTCGACGAAGCTGAGGAAGGCCACTAAGCCCGGGGAATACAAGAAAATCGCGAAGAGGACCTGCAGGGTGGTGAAGTATCCGATGGAGAGCACCTCTGCCGCGGCCTCATCGCGCTCGGCGCTGTTCTCGTCGGATTTCACAGGGGCTGTAAAGGCCATGGAGGCCTGCTGAAGCACCCGCGGCCGGTTGGCCACCTTTCGAGCAGTGTTGCAGTCACTGAGCAGCGCCCGGACCGGCACCACCCATCCTGCAGCTTGCAGTTGCTGCGCCAAGCGCGCGATGAGGATCGAGTGCCCACCAGCCTCGGCGAATCCATCGTCCAATCCCAACGGCGTCTCGAACACGGCCCTGCAGATCGCCAGCACTTCCTCACACTCAGGATCCATGCCCGCTTCGGCATCAGGCACGCTTGACTTGCCCTTCCCCTGTGTCGCGCGCACTGGCCGGTGTGTCCCAACGAGTGTCCTCCGCTTCCGGCTCGGCGTTTCTCAGGAGATGAGACAGGTTTGGCAAGCACTTCCGGTCGATCTTCCCCGAAACCGGCTTCATGACGAATTTTTCTACAAGGAAGATCCTTGTCGGGACCGACGGCGCTGGAAGTTGTTTGGCGAGCGTCGCCGTCACCCGGGCAGCCCACTCCGCCGGCGCGGGAGCGACCACCGAGATCTCTCCTTCGCAGACCGAAGGCGCGGCGACAAAGGCGACGAGCGTCTCGTTCTGGTAGTCCAGAACGGCGGCCTCGATCTCACCGAACTGCGTCTGGAGGATGTCCTCAACGGCCTGCGCCTCGACGCGGTGCCCGCGCACTTTGAGCTGCGCGTCGATTCGGCCGAGGAAGTGCACGCGCTGCGTTTGGATGTCGATTTTGCATTTGTCCCCGGTGCGGTAGAGGCGGCCGAACTGAGGGTGCGTGATGAACTTCTGGGCGGTTTGCTCCGGCAAGTTGCGGTACCCGCGCGCAACGTGCACCCCACCGATGCAGAGCTCTCCAACCTCCCCGTGGGGCAGTGGGCGGAGTTGGTCGACCTCGAGGATGACGTAGGTGACGTTGGCGAACGGCGAGCCAATGGTGATGGGCTCCCCCGGCCGCAAACTCTGGCGGCTCGTGTCGGTGCTCGCCTCTGTGGGACCGTAGGTGTTGATGATCTGCCGTCTGCCCCGGGTCCAGGGCTCCACGAGCGCGCTGGGGAAGGCTTCGCCCGCCGGCACGATGTAGCGGCACAGCGGATAGGGGAGATCTACTTCGGGGGTTGGTGTAAGGGTGGTGAGCAGCACCGGCGGACAGAAGAGCACCGTGACCTCAGCTTCGCGGAGGACGGGGACGAGGTCCGGGCCGGATCGGATCTGCTCCTTGGTCAGCATGACCACAGCGCAGCCCGACACCCAGGCGCTGTACATCTCGGAGATGCTGCCGTCGTAGCCCAGCGACGAAGTGAGCGAGGTCGCGTCCATGCCCGGAAGGAGATCGAAGTAATCGGCGTAGCTCAGGGCCAGGTTCACGTAACCTGCGTGCGGGCACTCGACGCCCTTGGGCATCCCAGTGGTTCCGCTCGTGTAAAAGATGGTCGCAAGGCGCTGCGTGGGGTCGTCCAGCCAAGGCGGCGGTTCTCTTCGAGGCATCCTCTCCGGCAACGTCAGGACGTCGAGCGTCGGCAGGTCGCGGAACTTGTCTTGCCCCCGCGTGAGAATGACCACCGGCTGTGCGTCGTTGAGCATGTGGGTGATCAGGGCGTCGGGCAAGGTGGTGTCGAGGAACATCACGGTGCCGCCAGCCTTGAGAATGCCGAGGTGAGAGGCCACGATTTGCCAGTTGTCCTGCGACATGGCCACGGCCACGACCTGGTCCGGTCCTGTGAGGAAGGGAGAAAGGGCCGCGGCCACGCTTTCCGCTCGCGCGTCGAGCTCAGCGAAGGTCAGGGATTCTCCGGTGTGGGGAATCTGTAAGGCCGTGAGATGCGGAAACTTTTCGGCGGAGCGGCTGAAGACCTCTGTGAGCCACCGGATTCCTTTCTGATGCGGTACGTTCACGAGGGGGCGGTCGCCAAAGACATCCGTCAAGCTGTATGGGCAGGTATCCGCCTGCCCGTGCGGCACCTTCTCCGCCGCCCAAAGGTACCGCCTCCACGCCACAAACGTCAGCGCAAAGAAAACCGCGACGGCAGTTGTTACAAAAATTGCTGCCAAAACTTTTCCTCACATGCTCGTAAGTCGAGAGTCCCAAGTTCTCAGAGACGCTTGGGTCTTGACTTCAAACGTCAAAGTTGCCCGCTGGTTGAGCATGGCGAAAGCACTACGTTAATCGAAGTATCGCTGTAGCGTTCCAGTTCGGCGGACGTCTAAGGTAACGCAATGGGGCCCACCGCCCAACATTTTGGAGTGCCGCAATTTCAGGGGGATTACATCAAGACCCTCCTTCTCTAAGAGTTTTATGAGAGCCGTCTGATTTCGATCGACCACGACCAAATTCGGATTGATGCTGAATGCATTCATGTCGATCCAGTCACTACCAATGCATTTGGACAGATAGTCGGCATCATATCTGTCTGTGTTCTCCATCGGTGGACTGTAAATGACTTTCCACTGCTTCAAGATTTTGGGCAGGGTGTCGTCATTGACGCGAGCAGGATTGGCGAGGATCAAGCCAGGGCGTAAGGCCACAAGGGTCGAGTCAATATGGCTGCCATAAGTAAACATCTTTGAGGAAATGGACCCGATATTTGTCGCCCAGAATCGACTGTAGCCAATGTCCCCCCAATTCGTTACCCGTGGCGCTGACCAGATAGATCAAATCCTGGCCAAAACGCAGGACGTTAGCTGCATCAAAGGCCGGCTCATCGTTGCGTGGCGTGGGCTTGTTCAGATCAACCCCCTCGAAGAGTGAGTCCAAAAGCATGGGTTTGGGGGCGCTGTACCACTTTGCGCCTGACTTCATATAGTCCATCAGCAACGTGCGATAGCTGAACGTTTCCTGGGCGCGGCTGCGGATGACATTGGGCGTTTCGATAATGTGGTCGCCAATGACCAACAAAACATCGCGGGGACAATAATTGTAGTACCCCTGAGATTCCCAATGGATCGTGGAAAATTTGGCCTCGTGTCGGCCAGGTGTCCGGACGTTTGACGGTGACGCCCAAATCTTCCAGGATTTTGACAAATCCATTCAAATCCTCTTCCGTCTCTTCAATAATCTGTTGCGGAAAAGGGCCGCACGGAATTTCGGCCAATGAACGGTCAGGAAATTCTGCGAGTTGGGTGCTTCGGTCTGGCGTAGGAAATCGCGCATTCAGCGGATTGCCCACAATAACTTCTTCCAGTGGATCCCACTCATTGCAACTCCATACACCTGACATGTACGTGCCTCCTCGCTTGTTCTGAGTGGGAATGACCTTCCCTGTTTCCTTCGGAACACTTTTGGCTTGAGTGCTCCGCGCTTGAAGTTGACGTATTTCGAATTCGAAAGCCTGACATCTTCTTCACCATCGGGCAGAATTGCTGAAGAAGTCAGGTAGCGCAATTGCCCCGCCGGACGACTTTGCTGCCTCGAGTACAAAATTGCCTACTGCAAGATCAAGAACGCCAAGCCCAAATGGCGAAAATATGCGAGGCTCTGTCATGATCTAGTTTGAACTTCTTCTCTAGAACATCCACCAAACTACCCGAGACAAAGTCCCTATTTCCCGTCGCCATTTCCGTTAGATGGAGCGAAGTTTTTGCCTTCAGGCAATGATCCACATCATCGACAATGTTTTGCGATGCGAGAATCACATTCACGCAAATATCGCGCAGCGACAAATGTAGGACAGTCGGGCAGTGCTCGAACAGTTTTTCATCGGCAAGATAGGGGTCCAGCGTAGTCGTGGTGAATAGTATCAGGGAAGAGTCGGATATAGCGTCCTCCAAACGATCTTGAATATCGGCCTGCAGGTTGTGCTGATCGCGAAGCCACTTACTGAAGTGCTCCGCCTCCTTGCGGTCCACATCGTACAAACTGATTTTACGAAACTTCCAATTTCGAAATAAAAGCCACTCGACGGTTGTACGGGCGATTACCCCAGTTCCGATTACGCCGAGGGTTCCTTTAAAGGGATTGGGGGAAATATGCTCTGCCGCCAACGCGGCAGAGGCGGCAGTGCGCGTAGCACTGATTAGCGATGCCTCGATACAGGCCAGCGGATAACCTGTCGTGGCATCGTTCAGAATCAGGACTGCCGACGCTCGGGCTAAGTTGCTGGCCCTGTTTTCCGGGAAACTCGATATCCATTTGATGCCGCTTTTTTGAACCGCACCGCCGAGATGGGCTGGCAACGCGATGATGCGAGCGCTGGGTCTATCTGGATATCGGAGGAAGTAGCTGTCCGGATTTACAGTATTTCCGGAGCCGTGAAGACGGTATGCCGCCTCAACGGCATCGAAAACTTGCTTCTTATTGTCGTCAATTACACGCTTAACTGTCGAGCCGGGAACAACGTAGAACGTGGGAGCGGATAGCACGTTTTATTCTCCCATTAGGCCCGTCTGAGATATTGTTCGCCGCTGATCGTGTCAATCAGTTGGCTGACGCGCGCCGGCGGTGACGGATCAGTTGGCATATCCTTGCGCCAGGGCGCCGGCGGTGAGAGATCAAACGCTTTTTCTGTGCCTAACTCAGTCGCGACGAACGTATCAGTTCGCACTGGCCTGTCATCTTCAGGTACAATGACCTTCTCTACCCAGGCGGGGTCATAAATAGTGTCTAAGTACTTTTCGCCGAGATCCGCGGATATGGCGACTATGGTGTCGCCGCGCCTGAACTCTGGAGCTAGCTGTTGTACAGCGGCCAGGACTGTTCCGCTGCTTCCCCCAACAAGTAAGTGATAATCTCGAAGGAAAGAAAGACAAGCTTCAACCGTTTTTTCTTCGTTCACTGCGACGATTCTATCCGGCTTGGCGAGGTCCGCAAGCTTTGGTCTCACACTCGTGCCAATGCCAGGGATGTTTCTTTTGCCGGGCGCGCCTCCGAATGTGACAGAGCCTACCGGCTCGACGGCCACAATCTTAATCCTTGGGAATTCTTGACGAAGTCGTTCTGAGATCCCGGCCAGGGTACCAGTAGTGCCGGTCCCGACAAAGACCCAATCGACTTTATCAAATTCGCGCGCAATCTCATTTGCCGTTTGCTCGGCATGAACATTTTTGTTGGCTATGTTAGCATATTGATTGAGCCAGACCGCGTTCGGGTCCGATTGCAGTATTTGATCGATTTTCTTTAACCTAGTTCCCAAGTATCCTCCTGCGGGGTCGCGATCTTCAACTACTATAACCTTTGCCCCATAGAGTTCCATACCTCTTATGGTGGCGCGATTAGCGTTTGGATCGGTCACGCAAATAAATTTGTAGCCCTTGATGGCACATACCAAACTAAGCGCTAGTCCAAGATTTCCTGATGACGATTCGACTAATACGGTTTCGTGTGGCCTAGCCATACCTCGCTGTTCCAAGTCCTCAACAAGCCCTATCGCAGTCTTGACCTTAATCGAGCCCGTTATATTGAACCCTTCCAACTTTAGAAACACGTCGTGACTTTCGGCAAAAGCTGGAAGACGATAAAACAAATCACGAAAAATCAACTGTAAGGGCGACTCGATGATCATAGTTCGACATCCCAGAAGGACCTGCCTTGTTTCCTCGGACCATCAGCTTGACTGCATGGCGGAACTAGCTTGCTGGTGGGCATATGACCCGCCAGACGCGCGGGCCGGTTCGTGAAGCACACGGTTACGGGATTCACTCCTCGCAGGACTAGTTTGCCTTTCTCGATGGTGCCGCCCGTAGTCCAGGTAATCGCGGAGTTTGCGAGTGGTTGGGATTGGGCGTAGCCCGTGGACGTCGTTCCTGTGATGAGGCCTGCCAGCAGGCCGCAAAGGATAAGCTTGTTTGTTAGCGGCATGTTTGATTTATCCGTTGTATGATCGGGAGGGCGCCCGCCGCGATCGCGGAGGTAACGGGCATCAGATGGGGGTTCATCGAATCGAGCTTTCGAGACTTTTGCACCGTGTAGCTATTGCCGATCTCAACTTTCCATAACTGGCGAAAACTGACAACAAATTGCGGTGACCCGCCCTAAAAAGCGAACCTGCGGCACCACCATTTGCACGGAAGCGATCCCACGCGTGTAAGAGCTCTTTGCGATGGATCTTTATCGTAGAGACTATAAAATCGATAGCTCGCTTCTCCCTTTGCTTGTTCCTGCACCACCCTTGAACCAAGGCCCGTTCCCTCCACCGGCGTTGCCCGGCTACCTGGGTAATACGGGCCTCTCCGCCATCCCGCTAGCCCTGTCTTTCCCTCGCGGGCCTCCGGTTGGTCCGGCATTCGCCGATCCACCGCACGGGACTTCCCGGGTTGCCACAGGACTCCTTCCGCAAACATGCCGTCACCAAAACCCCGGCGAACTCGCGCAGTGCTCGCTTCGCCCTCTTCCTGCGCAATGGCAGCCTTCCGTGTTGAAGCCGGGTCAGCGTTCGCACTACATGATTTTGGGACTCGCTCAGTGTTCATTCGCATTACTGCCTGTTCGCTCGCTGACTCCCTTTAAAGGAGCCTTTTTCACCGAGGGCTCCGGGCGTCTCGTTGCCTCCTCGTCCGCCCCGATTGCTACCGGCTGGAGCGAAATTTGCCGGGTGGGTCCTTATCTCTCCCACAGGAGTCCTGCGCCTTTCTCACGGCGCACGTGGATTGGCATGCACCCAACCCATGAAAATCTGGTAGCCGAGTGCCAGCAGTGTGGCGCCGACAAACATGCCGAGGATGCCCTTGGCTGCCATGCCACCCAGTGCGCCGATCAGTATCACCGGCATCGGCGCCTCGACACCGCGTCCCAGAAGTAGCGGTTTCAGGATATTGTCGGCCATGCCGGCAATGAACAGCAGTACGCTGAACGAGATCGCCTCGACATTGCCATAGTCACCGCTCGACCAGATATAGCCGATCGCCGGCAACGTGACGAGCAGCGCCGGCAGCTGAGCAATGCCGAGCACCAGCACGATAGCGGACAGTGCGCCGGCCCATGGCACGCCGGCAATGATAAGGCAGAAGCCGATGATGATGGCCTGGATCAGTGCCACACCGATTACACCCTGGGCGACGGCGCGGATCGTCTGTGTCGACAGCTTGGTAAATGCAGCGCCGCGCTCGTTGCCCGCGATCCTCGAGAAAATGGCCAGGCAGGCTTGCGCGCCGGACCGGCCAAAGGCCATCAGAATGCCGGCAATGATCAGCGAGGCGATGAATTGCAGGATGCCCAGGCCAATCCCTGCTACAAAGGAGAGTGCCATCTTGGCCAACTCCCCGATCTTCGGTTGCAGGCTTTGCACCAGGGCTGGCAGGTCAGAATACGCCTTGCTCCATAGGGCATGTATCTTTACACCCACAACCGGCCAGCTGGCTACGCTCTCTCTCGGTGGCGGCACCTTGAGCGTATTGTCCTGCACCTGCTTCACCAGGTCATGCACCGAATCGGCCAGGGAATTGGTCAGCACTGCGGTCGGGACGACGATCAGGACAAGGCCCAGGATCACCAGCAGGGTTGCAGCACGTCCCTGCTTGCCCCCCACCTTCGATGCCAAGGCCTGATGTACGGGATACAGTGCCACGGCCAGGATCGATGCCCAAACCATCAGGCTGATGAAGGGCGCGAAAATCCGGTAGCAGAGCAGGGCGAGCATGAAGATGAGTGCTACGCGGATCAGCACATCCATCAGGCGGGAAGCAATACGTTGTTCCAGTTCATTCTCGGATATATTCATGGGGTCTCCTTGGTCAGTGCTGCTGCGTCACTGATGATCTGTAATCTGCGTAGTCCTGGTTTGCACCACTGATCCGAGCCGGCCATCGCGTTTGGCCGGATGAGCGGCAAGCGGAAAGGCTGGGTCGAGCGCATTGGCGCCGGATCGCCGGCTCCCTGGCGGGCCAAGCTCCATGCGCCATCCCGCGGCAGAGCTGGCGAGCCGGGCACCGCCACCACCAGGTGCGGAATCGCGGGGTCGCCGTTGCAAATGACATCCACGCTGCTCGTCCGGAAAACCATGCCGGTTCCGAATGGCTCCCACCCAGGTTCACGATGCAATGCACGGGCGCGCGCGCCGGCCGGTCAGCGCGAGCAGATTGGGGTCGTTTGACGAAAGGGGAAGTAAAGTGCGGCAAGGACAGGTTACATATTGGTATCCAATTGTATGCGTTCTTGTAAAGCGGGATAGCGATGAGCCGCTAAATGCCCTAAAAATGGCATTTGGCGAGCGTTGCAACTCAATCATAGGTCGTCGGTGGCCGCTTATCGTAATTTATTTCCCTTTCGTCAAACCACCTATACCGGCTCATCGCGACGAGGCTGCGCGTCGAGGTAGGTGTTTCTGTAGAACTGCCAGGCGATCCCGGCCTCGAGGTCGCAGTCCACGTTCTCGTCGGCCACCAGCCCAAAGCCGCCGGCATCGCCCCGGATCTCGGCAACAAATTCTTGCACAGCGTCCAGGTCGTCCGCAGCCCTACCATCGGCTCGATGTAGGCGCGACGGGCGCTGCTATTGAAAGCCACCTCGCGACTCCGGCTGCGACCCAGGGCGTCCGCGGTCAGAGCGTTGCTTTCCGGTCCGCCGATGACCGCCGTGCCGGTGCCGCGGAAGACGAGCTTGTTCGTGGGTGTGTCCAGAAGGTCGAGAATCATCGTGCCCTCGGTGTAGTTGCTCGCCTCGGTGTAAGTGGATGGCGCGCCGGACCCCACGCCGTAGGTGCCGTAGCGGTAAGGCCAGGCTCGAGCGTAACCAGCGCCGTAGCCCCAATCGGTGACGGCAATGAGGGCGGAGAGTTTGGCGGCGGTGGATTGCATGGGGATGCGTTTTCGTTAAAGTTGAGTCGAACGCCGCAGATCACGTGGCGTGGGCGGGCGGCTTTCTATCGGACCTTGGTCCTTTGCCGAACGCCAACGGGCGGATCGGAGGGCGAGAGAAAAGGGGCTTCAGAAAAACGCGGGGACGATGTCCACGAAGAGGATCTTCACGATGGTCATGGCTGGAAAGATCATAGCGTAGCCGATGTCCGGCCGGTCGGTGGGAGTGAGCTTGTTCGAGTAGGCGAGGATCGCCGGATTGCCACAGGCGCCCGCAACGATGCCCGCCACCTCGTCGAACGGCATGCGGAAAAAGAGGAGGCCCAGGGTCAGGATTGGCAGCACGAGCGCGACCAGCACAATTGCACCCAAGCCCAGCATCACCAATCCGGTCTCGGTGACGGTCGCGGCGAATTTAGGCCCCGAGGCCATTCCGACTTGCGCTAGGAACAGCGTGAGGCCCAGGTTGCGGATCACGAGATTGGCGGAAAACGGGATGGTCCAGTTCATGCCGCCCGTGCGGCGCAGTTTGCCGAGGATGAGCGCCATGATCAGCACGCCGGCCAGCCCCACCGAGAGCTTGCCGATGCCGGGGAGCGGAAGCTGGATCGCGCCGATCAGGAAGCCGAGCGCCATGCCGATGCCGATGGAGATGTAGCTGAACTCGGCGGTGCCCTTGATCGAGTCGCCGAAGTATTTGCGCATCGCCGTGAAATCGCCGCGATGGGCGAGCACGCCGACCCGGTCGCCGAACTCCAACACGAGATCCGGGCGCGGCAGGATGTCGGTATCGCCGCGGCGGACCTGGACGAGGACGGACGCCTTCTCCCCCGGCAGGTCGAGATCGCCCAGTGTTCTGCCCACCACCGTCGGGCGGGAAGCAAACACGCGCAGATAGTCGAGGTCCCGGCGGTCCGTGACGAGCTGGCCGTGGGCGGCTTCGCCCAGGATCGTGCCCGCCTGCGCGAGCGCTTCCTTGGAGCTAGCGGTCGCGAGCAGCACGTCATTTTCGGCGATGACGAAGTTGGGCGAGGCCGGCTCGTTGCGGCCCTCCCGGCGCAGCGCGACGATCTGCACCCCGCCGGGCAATGCGGTCATCAGCTCGCCGAGCGACTTGCCGGACAGTTCCGGATTGCGCACGGCGATTTCGAGAAGCTCCAGGCCGGTGCCCGTGGGCGCTTGGATCTTCGGCTTTAGCAAGGTGAAGGCGATGTAGAGGAACAGGATCGGCCCGCCCACGCCTAACGGGTAGGCGACCGAGTAGCCGACTGCGGGATCGTCGTTGCCGAGCGTCGCGACCGCCGCCTGCAGCGCCGCCGTGCTGACTCCCGAACCAGCGAATAATCCCAACGCGTGCCCGAGTTTGAGGTCCATCATCTTCATGAGGGCGAGGCTCACCGCACCTGCTGCCAGCACGCCGGTCAGCGCGATCATGTTCGCCCAAAGCCCGCCACGGCTCGTTAGCCCGATGAAGAACTGCGTTCCGTATTGCACGCCCACGCCGTAGAGGAAGAGCGCCAGCCCCAGCGTTCCGACCATCGCCGACGGCACCGACTTCGGCGCGAACCAGCCCGTGGCGAGTGCGACGAAGAGCACCGCTCCCACGCCGAGAGAGAATCCCCTGACGTTGATTTCACCCACCAGATAGCCGATGGCGATCGTCAAGAACAGCGCCATCAACGGCTGTTGCTCGAGCAGTGTCTTGATTAGTGCCATGACTCTTCCTGTGGCTAATTTGATTACTTAAGATACGGCGGCGTGCCATGGAACAACAACAACGCCGAGCACGCGATCAAGGCCTTTGCTACGCTCAGACATGTCATTAAGGGAGTCACTACGGAGAAGGGATTACGGGAATACCTCGTTCTAATTCTCGGATTTGCTCGAGGGGTGGTCCGCGTTTTGGTAAGCAGCTGCTTGTTCTTCTGGGCCGCATAAGCGCGGAAGATTTCGATCAATGTTTTTTCCACTCACCCTCGGCTGTGGTGGCAAAATCATTCAACTCTTGACGAGCCCCGCGCGGCCGACTCGCCGATCACGTTGAACTCTTGGTCGCCTGGCAGCTGATACAAAACGCGCCGGCGAAAATCCATGGCCCACGCTCTCAAGACACCGCTTTGCAATTCTCCGAAGCTGCCAAGCGGAAGGTAAATCTCCCATCCTCCCCGCTTTTGAGGCGCCGGCACGGCGAGGAATTCCAAATCCATGCGCGTGCTCCTAGCGAGATATTTCGGGGGGCTAAGCGGAGTGGCGGCAGCAATAGCAACCCATTCGCCGGCAGCATTCTGAGTGCCGAGGATTACGGCGTCCGCAGAACGTCCCTCATGCAAGAGTGCGGAGCCGGAAGCCCTCCATCCCTTCAGGCCCCGCATAGTCAGCTCCTCGAATTGCCCCCTTTTCAAACGCTTTGAGTCCCCCTCCTTTCCCAGAGCAGAAACCCGCAAATCTTCGGCGCGCTGCTCCATCATCCCCATTCGTTCGAGGCCTTCTGCCATTTGCAAGACAAGTATATCGCTGCCACCCAGCATACCCGTCTCTCCCGTGTAGATTTTTCCCAGAAAATGCAGCTTTGCGAGGGCGTGCCAGCGCGTCGTATTCCACTCTTCCATCAGGTGCTGGCCGTAGGTCCAGTTGACTCCCTGGACAGCCAGATACAGGCCGGCCACGAGGCCCTGCGTCAAGAAAATCGCTTTGCTCCAGTTAGCAGAACCCGATCGAAAGAAGGACGAGTCTTCGGACAGACCGGAAAGAGCTGACGAGAGAAGGGCGATGAGCGACACGATGCAAAACGTGCCAAATGTCGCGTAGCGTGGAGTCAGCGGCTGGACGTCGCCTCGCCAGACGCGACCTACGCAGACGAAGGCTGCCGTAAGAAAGGTGAACAACAGAAGGCACACCCAAGGCAGCGCGCGGTGCCGGAACAGACCGCGCCACCAAGCCGCTGCGACTCCTATCAAGGCCAGAACGAGCACGATCGCGCCGCAGATGCGACTGAAGACGAGATTGTCTGACACAGGGAAGCCGCGCGCGACGGAATTACCAAACATAGCTCAGAATGAAACGCCCCATGTGAGCGAGGTGTAAGCAGGACGTTCCTTGAACTGATGTAGGGTGCTCATTGTCGGCGGGACGCCATCGTGACCGTAAGCATAGTCGGACGCGGCCGAGTTGTGTTCGAGTCCCCAAAAATAAAGTGTCACCGCCAGCGCCCCAAGAACAACCCACGCCATGGCAAAATTCCTGCGAACACCCTTTCGTAAGATGTCTGGGGCAAACAAGATCACCGGCAGGGCGGCAAGCCAGATCAAGTTGCCTTGCACGAAACTGAAGTTGCCAGCCAGCGCGAAGACGGCTGCCAGCACGAATTTCGGGAAGGCAGGAATTCGTGCATAAAGGGTGCAAAAGCAAAGCGCGAGGAAAGTATAAGGCAGGAAGTAGGCAAATTGCATCGGCCAAAGCCAGTTGTGGAACTGGATCGGGGAGAACAGGGCGATGTTCGCCAGCGCCCAGGTGCATAGGACGCTGGATTTGTATCCGTTGAGCCGCACCATCAGCCAAAGCAGACAGGCCGAAATGATCGCCACAACCGCGAAGGTGATGAAGCATTGAACGCGATAATCGCCGTGGGTGGCAAACATCGAGGCGATGATGATCAGTCGCGGGAGCAGGAGCCTGTGTTCGTCGTGCGGCGCCCAAAGCTCCTGAAAGGTCAGCGTGCCATTCCTTGCTCTTTCCAGCAATGGAACAAACTGCCAGTCGTCCATGAACGGGACGTTTACGGCGAATCGGTGAATGTCAGCGAGCAGTGCCATCGCCGGCAGAAGGCCCACGAGAACCAAGGAGGCCCTGCCGATTTCGGGGCGAAAAATGAGCGCTGAGATCCGGTGCAGGTGGGGACGTTGCGCTCCAAAAGAAGCATCCATTAAATTTCTTATCGGTTCCTTACAACTCTCGTCGCATCTTGCATACTAAAATGGCAGAATTGTTGCATACCCCTCATCTTCAAGGCAATCAGGTGAAACCCCCGACCGATTGAATCGGGGAGTGAACAGCCCACAACTCCACTTGCATTTACGTGATTTGCCAAAGCGGAAGTGAAACCCCCCGGCGCGGCTTCCGGCCGACTTTCTCGTGGCTAGCGGAGAGGTTGTGTTGCCAGTCGGGTTGCCGGTGTCCTGCTTTGAAAGTGTTGGATGCGGACATGGACCAGTATATCCATGATAACACCGACGATGAGATCAGCCATTTCACGTTCACTAACGCCTATCTGGCTTCGAAAGGGGCCCAACCCGTCAATCTGGATATTTTCTTACTGAGCCGAGCAGTCAGGCGATCGGCGCCCAGCACGAGCGAAAAATATCTACTTCCATAAACTCGCGATGCACCGAGTAATTCGAATCGTTTTCGTCGTTATCCTGGCTTTGGTTTCAACCGACGCCAGGGCAGCAGGCCAGCAAGCTTCTGCCTCGCCTGCGAAACCGACTCCGGCGCCCACACCCATCCCACTCGCCAAAGTACCTTTGGAAGTGCAGTCCACGCTTGCCACTCTCCAGGAGATCGACGCGAACGTGTCGGGGGATCAGTCAAGCGCGGACGCCATCGGCCGCAAGCTCTTCGACCAGGCAAGTGAAATCGATGCGAGAATCGCCGACGACACGAGGCTCCTGACGACTAGTCCGTCCCTCGACATGGGTTACCGGCTCAAGCTTATCTGGCGAAATTTTCGCCTTCGTTTATCGGTGTCGGCTCGCGAGTTGACACAGCACGCCACAAGTTTGGAAGAGCAACTCGCGCGTTTGGATCAGTTGAACAAGACCTGGCAGGCAACGCTGCAATCGGCAAAAGAGCAGGAAACGCCCCCGTCAGTCTTGCAGCGGGTGCAGAGTGTAGTCGACTCCGTTGCGCGGACGCGACAGGCGGCCGAATCCGGCCGAGACCATGTTTTGACGTTGCAGAGCCTGCTTTCCGAGGAGGAAGCCCGGGTACGAACAACTCTCTCTTCAATCGAGCAGCTAGAAACTCGGGCATTGAAAAATATTTTTGTCAGAGATAGCCGGCCCATCTGGAGCCTTGAGACCAGTCTGGGCACAGAGTGGGAGAAGCACAGTGGCGAGTCGTTTTCTTCGCAACTGGAAACATCCACCGCGTTCACTAAACGACTCCCTTTTGCCTTCCTGATCCACGCTCTTTTCATTGTGCTGACGGCTTCCGCGCTTCACTGGATGCGGCGCAGAATACGAAAATTTGCGGAGGAAAAACCGGATCTGCAGCGTGCGCTGCCGATACTCGATCTCCCCGTTTCAACTGCCTTCGCGCTTTCAATGCTCCTCGTACCCTCAATCTACGTGCAGGCGCCCCGCTTGATTTTTGCAACCATGGGTGCCGTAACGCTTATCCCAGCCGCAGTGGTTCTCCGACGATTATTGGAACGTCATTCGTATCCAATCATCAACGCGATCGTCATCATGTATTTCGTTGATCAGCTCCGAATACTCGCGGCGTCTCTACCGGTGTTGGCCAGGTTCATATTTCTCGTCCAAGTGCTCGGCGCGGCTGTCTTTCTTGTCTGGGTGCTTCGGAGTTGGCGCGTACCGGCGGAAGCTACTGAAACCCACGCCCGCATCTGGCGAACAATCCGAGCGATGGCCAAAATCGGGCTTATTCTTTTGCCGGCGGCGTTCCTCGCAAATATTTTCGGATACGTCAACTTGGGGAACCTTTTAGGAATCGTTTTTCTCAGGAGCGTATACATCGCGGCCATGCTCTACACCGCCATTCGGATCATCGAAGGATTGATCATTATTGCCCTGCAGGTCCCACCACTTGGCTCGTTGCGGGTCATTAGTCTGCATCGCCCGATGCTGCAACGGCGGACGTGTCGCGGACTCGAGTTCTTGGCTTTTTTGTTCTGGTTGAACCTGCTCCTGAGCTTTTTCGGTCTATTAACTCCATTGATCGCGACGACTAAAGCGGCGCTGAGCGCCAACCTCGCGTTCGGTTCCTTCAGCATTACTCCGGGCCGAATCCTGGCATTCCTGATCACGGTTTGGGCTTCTTTTCTGGTCTCGAAATTCCTGCGGTTTCTGCTGGAAGAAGACGTCTACCATCATTTGCATCTCGAACGTGGCATTCCGTATGCGATCTCGACTATGCTTCACTATGTCCTCCTGCTCCTGGGATTCTTCGTCGGCTTGGGAGCGCTTGGCATTGATCTGACAAAGATTACGATTCTGGCTGGAGCTTTCAGCGTGGGGATCGGATTTGGATTACAAAACGTGATCAATAACTTTGTGTGCGGTCTGATTCTGCTTTTTGAACGTCCGATCAAAGTCGGCGACGTCATCGAGGTAGGTGGCAAGGTGGGAGAGGTCAGCCGCATCGGCATCCGGGCCAGCGTTATTCGCACCGCGGACGGGTCGGAAGTCATCGTGCCGAACGGATCACTCATCTCGACTCAGGTGACGAACTGGACCTTTTCGGATCGACGGCGCGCGATCGAAGTCTCCGTTAGTGTGACTGGAGGCGAGGATCCCCAGCGCGTGGTTGAATTGTTAAAACGTACTGCCGCTAGCCATCCTGATGTAGCCAAGGAACCAGTGCCGCAAGTTCACGTAGTCAACTTCAGTGCCGATGCGGTAACCTTTCAACTTCGAGCTTGGACCGATCGGCATCAGGACTGGGCTCAGGTGCGCAGTGATCTTTCCATCGCCATCAATGACACCTTGGCGCGCGAGAACATTGCAATCGCATGATGGGGTGCCTGCAGGAGCCATGCAAAAACTTACTCTAAGCCACCCTCCAAATGTGGTCATCGCAGAATCTGTTCCAAAACGTACCCTAGCCGAGTTGGGAAAGTTGTTGTTGATGTTCACCGTCCGTTTGGAGAGCAACCTCGCGGGCTGAAGGGAGGTCGGTCATTTTTGGAATCCTCACCACTACCATTCTCCTCGCGCTCGCGCCGCAGTCGGGCTCTGGTTCGGATACCATTTGCTCGCAGCCCTCGTAATTCGCTTCCTGCCCGCGACCCACACCCTGCTCTCCATGATCGCAACGCTCCACCACTCGCTGCTCGCTATCGCACTCAGAAACTCGGGGAATGACACGGTCCTGCCCTTTGATTCGGGAAAGCAGGTGACCTTCGAGTCCGTTCAGGTGTTCGACTATGGCGGAATTTGCGCTCATGAAAGGCTCGCTGGTTTGGATATGCCGAATTTCAGCCATTCGCGGAGTGCATAATCGGGCCGCCGCCGGGTGAACCATTTTGGATAGGAACCATCCGGATTCATTGGGGGAATCAGCCGTTTTCGGAACGGCCTCTCGCAATGGCGGACGATGGCCGTGAACTTGGGTAGCTTCCGCAGCTTTAACGCCGAAAAGTAGGGCTTGATGCTGCGCTGGTAGTTGGTCGTCGGCTTCCCGGCCCCCCAGCCCATGTCTTTTCGACAACCTCTCGTTCACCGATGTTCCTCGAGGCGATCGAGGCCGACTCATGATTGGCGCACGTGAAGATGAGTTCGCTGCTCAAGTTGAGCATGAGGACGTCTGCGTAACGCCGGTCGAGCGAGCCGCGAAGGGAGGGCTGGGAGACTTCTGAGCAAGGCTATGAACTTCCGTGCCCGCCGGGATAATCACGCGTCCGCCATTCCAAGCATCCTCAATGACCAAGCCGATGATTGGTGTCTCGATGTTGGTCGAATCCACCGTGTTCACAAGCTCGCAGCGGAGCAGCCGGCCATACGGGAGAAACCATTCGCTGACCGCTTGCTCCCTCATGGCGAAGATGATCTGGGGGATGGGTGGCGGTGGCTTGGGAGTAGGCGCGGCGCGGACGACGGTGTCGGACTGGACTGGAGTTGGCGTAGCCTGGGTCCGGGAGAGCGGCTGGATTTCCCTGCTGGAACGAATAACTCTTTGCCCGAGTGGCCTGCCTGGTGACGGGAGTGTTGTCGGGCTTGGGCTGCGGTGTGCGTCGCATCATTACGGCCGCAAGTGTGGGCGCGATCAGGGCGAAAGCGAGAGGCGTGCCAAGGTCGTTCCTCACTGAGGGGTCTTGGCCTTCGCCGCCGCGAGGCCAGCGCGAGCGGCGTTGACGGCGGAAACTTCCTGGATCAGCGCTTGGTAGCGCGCGAAGAGCGTGGTCACATCCCGATTGAGATCGGCGATCTCTGTCTTCAATGCCTTGTCGAGATCGGCGGCTTCCTTGCTTCCGATGGCGCGCGTCGGGGTCTCTACCGGGGCGAGCGCCGTGGCGAGTTGCCTGCGGCGCTCGGCGATCAGGGCGTCGTTCTTCGCGATCTCCTCCGCGGGCGCGTTCTGCGCTTTGAGCGTCCGGTTTTGCTGTTCAATTCGCGCGATGCTCGCACGCAAACCGGCCACCACCTTGTCGCGCTGCGCGTTGGTGTGCGCGGTAAGTCGCTGATTCTGGCGATAATCCTCGCTCACCTCGTAAGTTGTGCCATACCACCCGACGCTCGTGACCTCGTAGCGATCGTAATCCTGTTCCGTCGGCAGCGACTTTTGCACCGCGATTATCTGCGCCACGCGCTTTTCGATCCGTTCGTCGAACCTCGCGATCACCGCACGCTTTTGCTCTTCGGAAAGATTCCACGTCGGCCGGCGCAGTTCCTCCAGCATGGCCGCGCGCTTCCTCTGGTAATAGTCGATCGTTTTCTGCAATTGGTCGATGGTGTCGCGCTTCATCCTCGCGACTTTCGTGCGCGAGTCTTTCGAGTCGCTGATGGCCCGTAGCGCCTCGAGGAGCGCATCGATTCGTCCCTCGATGCGCGCATCCACGGCGTTGACTTCATCGCGGAGTTTGGCGGCGCGCAGTTCGCGAGCCCTGAATGCGGCTTCCCATTGCGCTTGGGAAGGAGGCTTGGCGGCCGTCTGGGCAGCGGCAGCCATACTGCTGCACGCGAGCAACGCAATGAGGGAGCAGGAGCGAACGAGGAACAATTTCATGGATGTGGTAAGACTTGGAGCTTTGGACGAGGTTTGTTTCGGGAAGGGATTAGCGCATCGGCTCCCCGTGATCCTGCGTGGGCTGGACGGACAGCCTCTATGGATCACGAGGCTGACAGGGGGGCGATTGTTGTGGCCGGTTTTGTTGTTCAGGACTCAGAATTTCAGCGCCTCGGGTGTTAACCGATTTCACGGCAACCGTGTCAAAACGCTCACGGTGCGTCGGGCGCGCGGCTGCAGGGTTAACAAATCTGCCCTGGGTTGCGAAGCCTAAAACGAACCGGCGGTTTGCGATCGACTGCGCCACTTTGAGCTGAGCCAGGCATCTTATTGCCCAAACTTCGACGGTTCTTGAATTCAATTGGAACCGCAACTCGCGTTACGGCCGCAGTGCATTCTCCGCCGCGAGCGAATCCGTAGTGGCGCCGAATCGAATGAGCTGGGCTGCAAGGAAGCGCTGCGGTTCGCTCATCTGCGCGCGGCGCTCGATTACTTTTCGAGCGAGATCCGGCTTGTCGGTAATCAATCCGTCAACACCACGACTCAGCGCGACAAACATCCAGGCCGGATCGTTGACTGTCCAAATAAAGACATCCTGCCCGGCGCTGTGCGCGCGCTGCACAAAGCTGCGCGTGGCCATGCGCGCCTCCACCGCAAGAAAGTCGGCTTTAAGCTCCGTCAGATCGCCTATTGCTCTTGCAACCAGCAGTCCGACTCGCCAGGACGGGCGCAGCGCTTTCATCTTGCGGACCATTTCGCGATCCAGCGACATGAACAGGCAGTCGTTCTCCATCCCGGCGTCTTCGACAATTGCGGCAACGCGTTCCTCGAGCTTCTGGTCGTGCCCGTACGATTTGAGTTCGACGATGACGCGGCAATGTCCCTTGCACGCCGCAAGGGCTTCTGCCAGCGTCGGCACTCGTTCTGCGGAATATCGCGGATCCTTGAAGCTGCCAATATCGACAGAGCGCAACGAAGCGGCGTCACCGTCCCAGATTTTGGTTGGATTGTGTCCCACTTTCATCAAGTCGCTGTCATGGACGACAAGAACCTGCCCATCGGCGGATTCCTGCACATCGAACTCGATGAAGTCGGTGTGCTGCTCGGCCGCAAGACGAAATGCGGCCAGTGTATTCTCCGGCGCGATCGCCGACGAACCTCGATGCGCAATGATCAGCGCCGGAGACTGATCGCGATTCGCCAGGAAGGCGAACAAGCCGACGCCGACAGCGGCGAGCAGCGCGAGCGCAGCTATTCCCGCAACAGCGCGAGGGGAAAATCGTCGTGGGCCGAGTGAAGCATACTTGGCCATCGTCGATGTCGATAACTGAGGCTTACCGATGCGCAAATACAGATGAGTGATGAGTAGCGAGAACATGGAAAAATTGAAAATGCCCACCGCCAGCGTCAGGACGACACCGGCGAGAGCCAATCCGGCAATGAACAGCAGCAACAGGGCCAGCGAACCGGCCAACTGGGGCGCCACCGCGCGACCCAGGAACTGAACGAGCCATGTTGTGGCACTGAGCAGCGCAACCGCAACAACCGCCCAAATCGTGAGTGACAGAAGAATCAGCGAATGCGAACCATGACTGCGCGCTGCACTCTCACCGAGCGCTCGCCGAGGACTCACGTTTTCGAACAATACCAGCGGCATCGCGAGCGCCCAACTGGCGATGGTCCCCGCCAGCAAAAGCGCGAGCCCGATGACGATGATCCCTACGATGACGGCCGCGGCCCAGAATTGCGGCGGATGCCGCGCAAGGTAGTAGTTGATGTCGTGGTCGCGCAACAGCCCGAGATACGTAAGACCGGCCGCAAGCAGAAACGGTATGAGGCCGACAAGGACACGCAACACCATATGCGCCATCAGTCGAAAAACGTTGAGCGCATGCGCCGCACCGAATCGCAAAGCGCTCCTCGCGTTGAGCGTCACGCCTTGCGTCATGCCAACCCCGACAGCCATCAGGCACGCCGTTTCCACGGCGGTGATCGCGACAATCAGCGATCCGCCTAGAATCAAAGTGATGATTCCCACAGGAGTGGTGAAAAAGAACATGGCAATTTCGACGTCCGCCACAACCCGGTCGGATGTTCCGGACCGCAGCCAGTACAAGAGCCAGGTCGTCGCGGGCGTGAGGATCGCAAAAGCGATCAACTTGTATGCCACGTCGGTGTAGGCCATGCTGCGCCACGCCCGAAGAAAATCGCCGGAGGCGCGGGTAAAAAGCGATCGGACTGTATTCCACATCGCAGTGCTCTTTTCTTGTTGGACGGCTGGGTAAGGATAGGGAAGGATAATCCGCAAGGGCAAGGTCAAAGCACCCGGAAGCGGTATACCGCCGGGCTGCGACGCAACGTCGGGAACATCGGGGCGATCCCCATGTCCCATTTGAGAGGAATGGAAAAATGAAGGTCGGTTTCATCGGTTTGGGCCGCATGGGGAAGGGAATGGCGCATCGCATTCAGGGCGGCGGTCATGAGTTGACGGTTTTCGATGTCGTTTCGTGAGGCGACAACGGAGTTCGCCGCTGCCGGGCGCGGGTCGCAGATTCGACTGCGGACGTCTGCAAGGGAAACGAAGTTGTCTTGACGATGCTGGTTGAGGATTCCGCCGTCATCGATGTCTTGCTCCGGCGGCGGCGGCATGCGTGATTCTCTCGCCGGCGGCTCCATTCATCTCGCGATGGGAACCCTATGGCGTGGCCGCGATCCGGACTCTTGCCGAAGCCCATGCGAAGGCGGAACAGGTGCTGGTCGTCGCTCCAGTACCTGGGACGCCCGGACCTTGCCGCTTCGGGACAGCTCGGAATCGTTGCCGCCGGTCCGCAGGAGTCCGTAAAACGATGCGAGCCCTTGCTGGCGTTGATCGGCCGCCGAACATTCCGAGTCCGGTACGAAGCCCGAAACAGCAACAGCCATCAAGCTGGCCAACAACATGGTTTTGGGCGCCGTCATCGTTGCGCAGGCCGAAGCATTTTCGCTGGTACGTAAATATGGTGTCGCTCCCCAAGTCAGGTTCGAAGTCATGAACTGATTCGCAGCAGCAAAATGAGGGAGATTCCCCAAGCGGACAAATCCACTTCGTCGTGCGCGCCGATGACGAAAAGAAATTTTACCTCTCCCCCGCTATCGGCCCCGGCGAACTACTCTCGGAAATAGTCTCGAATGGCTTCTTGCTGACGCCCTGGCCCGAAGTGACACACAGACAACTAATTCGCCATGACCGATCGGAAAATTTTAATGGATGCGGCAAGTGTCTTGCCCTTCTGATCTCTTCGAGCGGCTCTGAGGTCACCGTCGCCGCGTATTCCTTGCGCTTGCCAGAACCGCTTTCAATCAGCTAAGAATTAGGTTGTATGAAAACCTCCCTCTCGTCTATTCCCACTCAGCGGATCGCACGAGCGCTCCTGCTCATCTTGGCAGCCACTGCGGCTTGCACGTTTTTCTCTGCCTGCGTCGGCCACCAGGCCCGGGTCGAAAATCGACAGGAGCGGCGGGCGGATCGACAGGAGCGGCGGCAGGACCGCGCGAACAACTGATCCCGCCAGCCTGGGAACAAGACGAGGCCGTTCCTGGTGCGGCATCGTCTGCCCGTCTTCTTAAGCCTCCCGAGACCAAGAAGACGGCCCTTCCTGGCTTTCGGGACGGGCGGGCCGCTATTCGGATATTGCCGGACGGCTCTGAGGTTAGGGAGCGCAATCTTCCTCACGCGGGCGCTGACAACGAATTGAGCATTTCCGCTATGCTGATAGGCGTGAGCGAGTCGCGCCCCCATTCCGATATCCAAACGAAGAAGTTTGAGCCCCTTCGGGCATGGGCGCCGGCAAACATTGTGGAGGTCTGCGCGGCTTCGTATTCGAAGAACCTGACACCAAAACTCAACACGAAGCGATCCTTAAGCTCCGGATGCAACAAGTCGTAGGCGAGCACGGTGATGTTTTCAACTTCTGGCGTGCGTCTTCCTGGGTCTTGTCTACCAGCGAGACCTGCTTTCCCGTGTGCCAGCAAAGCTGGTCCGCACAGATGACGCCAAGCAAAGTCGAGAAACCGATCTGGCGCGCCTTGAGGATAAGGATTCGCTTGAGCCCGCGCCGGAAGAGCATGTCTAGGACCTGCGATTGCTGCGGCCGTGGCCGAAAGGGGTAATCACTTTTCCGCCAAGTTTCCGAATCGAATACAAATTGGCACGCGCCGATCGGATCCCGGAATTTTTCGATCTCCGAGAATCGAAGGCTTCGCCCACTCCCTCCGAATACCGGCTCTAAAGCGGATCCAGGTCCCCGGTTCATCGCGAGCAAGGGAATCCGAGGAGCTCCTCGCCGCTCCCTGCGGAGTCCTCGGCTACCGCGCTCGATGTGCAGCTGACGGAATGGACTGCTTACTTCGCTTCGATCGCGTGCGCTTCCCACAACTGGCTGTCGGGACAGGTGACCTTGCCCTGGTTCAAGTCATCCGACTTCGCGGCCGCGGAATCCTCCTGGTAGGCGTCCCAGATCTTGCCCCAATCGGTGAACGAAGGCGCGTTCATCACGAAGTAGAAGTCGACGTTCCCCGCGCCGCTGGCGACCGCCGGGAAGAACACCCTCATCTTGACTGCCGCACCGCCCGGCATCTGCCGGATCGCCTTGAGCCAGTCCGCGGCAATGGCCTCCACCTGCTTCTCGGTCGTGCCGTCTTTCATCTCGCACGCCCAGATCTGCACAACCTCGAATGGGCTTGGCGCAACTTCTTCCTCCGACGTAGCATCCGCAGCTCCCAGATAGGCCGGGGCCCCGACGGCGATCAATAAATTTAATATTAAACGAGTTATGGACTTCATAATTAATTATCTAACATACTTTTTTCATAAACCGCCATGGTCTGTTCAGCGGTTTGATACCAGCTCAATTTTTTGCATCTTCATAGGCTTTTGTACCCATATTGTTCAACCAATCTTTTTTTGAATAGCATTAATTCACAAGTAGCTCGCCGGCTCCATTCAACGGATCGTCGGCATCCTCGCGGTCCGTCGCCGGTGGGAGTTCAATGAGCACATCCCCGGTTGTCGGTTCGTTTTCTTTCGCGACCCTGAAGGGAATATTCTCGAGTTCATAGAAGGTTATCGGACGAGGAGTGATGTTATGGCCGCGGCGCGGCTCATTCCAGCTGCCTAGGTAGCCTTTGGCCAACATCCCGGCATGTGAACGCATCGTGAAAAGGCCCTGCAGGGGCCTGAGGAGCAGAAGCGCAAAAGGTGGGCTGGTGGCTGAAGGCAACGTGGTGGGGGAACGGGTGTGCGCGCTTTCGATTTCAAAGCGGGTATCGGCACCTCCTTGCGCCTGCTTGCAATGACCGAGGGGACCTTTTGCGTTAGCGTCCTCGTTCAGGCCAACCTGGGCCGGCGCGAGCAACTTATGGTCTCCGGCGTGCCGGTAGGAAGGGAGATTACCGATCTTCAATCGGTGTTTCACAGAGACTCCGAGAAAGACGGTTGAATTCTCGTGGCTATTGCGCGACCGATGCGCCCCTCTTTGCGCATCAATGTTCATTGCCTTTTCCACGGCAACTCCAGATCTGGTCGGTGGCCGTCAGCGATGGTCCACGCTGGAGAACGAAGAGATCGATCCATTGCTTGCAGCAACCGGTCGCCGCGACGGCGCCAACGCGGGCTCCGGACCAAACCAACGTCTACAGTGAAGACGAACTCGCCAAAGTCACTGAGAGGCTGTCGGATTTGGGCTACCTGGAGTAGGTTTGCTCAGAACGGTGGAGGCAGGCCGCGGTACTCCCGCCTGGGCCCAATACCGGTCGGCCATTCGATCCCAGAAATTCAGATCATTGGCGGCGATTCCGTCGACGACCTTGTCGTTGAGAATGAGCCACGGCGTGGCCGTCACGCCCGAGTTGCGTGCGAGCGTCACGTCCTCGTTGATTCGCTCCGTGATCGCCCGCGACTTCATCTGGGCGTGCGTTTGTATGGGATCAAGTCCCAACGCCGCGATCACTTCCGCTACGTCGAGCTTCGCGAGCAACTCGTTTGGTGCCTGCCGGGCAAACAGGGCGTCGTGCGCCTTCCAGAAGCCTTCGTTTCCGCGCTGAACGCGGGCAGATTCCGCCAAGCCGGCCGCCTCGCACGCTCGCGCATGGCCGGTCTTGTTGACTTGCTTGTTGCAGGCGCCATCCAACGGGAAATGCTTGAAAATAATACGAATCTGGCCCGCAAACAGCGGCAACACTTTCTCGTCCAAGTACGACGCCATCGCCTTGCAGAACGGACAGGCAAAGTCGCTGAAAACCACGAGATTCCAATACGGCAGATCGGCGCTCCCTTTTTGCCGAACCGGATCGTCGGGTCGAATGGGAACGGCCTGCGGATCGCTGATGTCCCAAAGCTTGACCAACCTGGCCGGATCCCCGCGAAGCTGTTTGATGCCCTGCTTGCATTGTGCCAGGCCTCGTTCTGAAGCCTCGGTCATCATCTTGGCAACAGCAGACGACAACACGTATCGTTGCCCAAAGACAACCAGCGCCATGGCGAGCAGCGTGACGAACACAAGTCGGCCGGACGGATGTACGGCCCGAACGGGCGCCGTGGCTTGGGCGGGCGGCGTGCGATTGCGCGGCGTCGCGGCGCCGCGTGCCACATTCGCGACCGGGCTTCGTTTCACGATTCGCCACATCCAGACGAGACAAACGGCGATGCCAAAGTTCAACACGTGCGTGACGAGGCACCAAGGACACCAATGGTCCAGTTTGGCGAACATCACGAACAAGAAATAGACGGAGGTGGCCACGCCGGCCGCGATCAACAACCCCGGAAGCAAAAGCACCCATCGCCGCGAGGCATCCGGCAAACCAACGCCGATAAACCAGACCGCCAATGCGAGGTAGTAAATCAAACCCAAGAAAGCGACGGGGACCTTCTTGCGAATGGCCTCGGCATCCTCGTTGCCGCGTACGTGAGGCCAAACTGCGTAGGGGCTTTGGAGCACCTTGGCGCAGCTTACGTTGCCAGTGTCTCCGCCGACTTCGCATCCCGCCTCAAACAGCGATATGCCCGCCTTGCCGGTCACGTGCTTTTGCAGCAGCAAGGAGCTTATGCCTGCCGCCAGCAACGACAGGATCAAAACCAGGATTTGTATGCTAATTCTCTTCAGCGTGTATCCTCCGGTTTGGGCTCGTTGAACCGATCCCGAATAGAATACACTGTTTGCTGTCCTTCGAGAGTCGAACATCAATGTTTGGAACGAAAACTGGATTGGATTGCCGAGCGCGGTGGTATGGCCCTGCTGGATACACGCCCCGAATTACGTGTGCTTCGGGGGTAAGAGTGCCGTTGATGAGTTCCCGATCTCGTACTACGAGGAGTTTCTGTCATACGTCCGGCAGAAGTATGAAGGTGCGCTCTGGCATGCACTTCCGGGCGAAGTCTCACGGTTTCACACTGCCAATTTGTCGCCCGCTTCGCGTAACACGCGGAAGAA
>CAWFMA010000004.1:0-36294 GCA_963816855.1 uncultured Verrucomicrobiae bacterium
AACCGAGTCCTTGTGACTATAAGTAGGGAAGTGGAATGATTACCTGAGAAAACCGAAAACGAGCAGGAAGAGACCGGCAGTTCCGGAGCCCAGCCCGAGGTGCCAAAATCTCCGGCGTTTCGTTAGGAGCGAGATGGCGGAAAGGGAGATGCCGATTTGAAATCCGGTGGCCGTCCAAGAGAATGCTTCGTGTTTCCTAAGAAGGTGGTCCGCTTCCCGTCCCTTGGCCTCGGCCTCCGTTTTCGCCGCGGCCTGTTTATCTAGGTCGGCCCGGATTTTATCCTTTTCGCTGGGCGGAACTGGTCTGTTCAGAACTTCGAGCAGCTCGATCTTCGAAGCCAGAAGGGTCGCCTTGAGGCCCTTTTCCTGATAGTAAGACCACTGATCCATCGATTGGATCTGGAGCATCATGGCTTCATTTGAACGGCTGTTGCTAAGCAGGGAACCGACAGCACCAAAAGCGGCGAGGATGGCGGTGGTCACGGCGACCCAAGCTGTCCGGTCTCCCTTGGAATGCACGGCGTGGTGGATCTGTTCTTCAAGAAATTCCGTGGGTCTCTCCGACTCTTCCATTGCGTCGAAATCTCTCGCACTCAATCGGGCGGAATCAAGGTCTGCTTTTTGAACCGCCAAATGGCAAGTAGGCGCTCAGGTGGGCAAGGTAACCCTATTGCACTCTAAAATTCGGGGCGGTGCTACGTGGGGCCTGCGCAGGTAACGGCGACCTTGAGGGCAAGGGTACCCTCCACAGAACTTGCCCCAGCGAGGCGGCGGGCACGCGGTGCGAGAGGCGCACTTGGGCGCTGCCGGAGGGTTCAGGTGGCCTAGAACGCCATGACCGAGGGTCCTT
Source organism: uncultured Verrucomicrobiae bacterium (assembly GCA_963816855.1). Classification (GTDB taxonomy): domain Bacteria; phylum Verrucomicrobiota; class Verrucomicrobiia; order Chthoniobacterales; family Terrimicrobiaceae; genus DASTFP01. Next base: position 851 of record CAWFMA010000004.1, read on the forward strand.
TCGCGGGTCGCTGCCGGAGTGCGTGGGCACTCCCCTTTCTTGTAACGGCCGGTTGATTCACAACGAGCTTAACGGCGGCCCTACGCGTCAAAAAGGCCTGTAGGGGGATATTCTATGTTCGAATCTGCTGCTTAAGAAGCCAAGCGATCTTTCTATAGGGTCCAGCTCTTCCCGGCGTAGCACGTCTTGCTCGTTGACGCTCAGAGCCGAAAGGCTTTTGCTCGATGTCGTAGCCGTCGCAAGTTGAGATAATAAAGTCGGCGCACTCCTTCAAAGGCGGCTGCCTTGATTAGTTCAGCCTCGACTCGAAAGCTGTCCCTAAAATTACGCAACTCGTTGCAAAACAGCCGGAAGTAAAAAACGCCTTTTTCCTCCGGTGGTCGGTGATTGTTGGCGGACTTTTTCTGTTGCCGTTGTGCTGCCTTTAAATCAGCCCGCTCCAAAGGAAAGGACCGATTCCGCACGGTTCAGGATCCAGTTTTAGGGCTTTGCCAGAGGCGTCCAGCGTTCGATCGTAGACGGTGCACTGAGTACCCGTTGTGTACTTGAAAACTCCAAGATTGCTCCGCTCGAACTTCATACCTCTGACCTTGGGCAAAGTTGGGATCTGCAAGTTCGAGAAAAATCCTTTTTCGGTTATCGTTCAAGACTGTTGCCAGACAGCCATAGTCCAGGACTTGGGTTATCTCAATTTCAAGGATGGTTGCGGCCTCATACCTCTTGATTCTCTCAGCCTTCATTCTCTCCTCGGCTTCCCGTATCGTACTTTCCTTCGCGAGCAGCCGCTCTCCCTTCTGTTTATTGATCGCGGCCTCTCTTGTCTTCTCGGCTCGATCCCAGAAATCCGTCTTTTCAACGCTTATTGTTCCTTGAAAGCCATCGCTCTCGATCCTCAACGAATCGGAATCTAGACTAACCACCTTTACGACAGAACCAGCTGTCCGTTTCGAGGTCACCAGTCCATATTTTTTTTGGTTCGACCTTGACCTCCTCGGAAATTCTCACGTCACGGGGCCAAAACGCCTTATTTGGCTTTCGTTGCTTGGTTGAGCCCGACGCCGCCGGGTCGAAAACACACAGCCAAAGGCCGAGTATTTGCACCAAAACGATCGCCGGGGGTTTCTGTTTCACAAGACTGGTTCGGTTACCCTTCAATAGTGCGCATCCGGCGGATCGACGGTAATGAACTTCAGACCCTGGCGCGGTTCGGCCATCATCTCGGCAACGGCGTCCCGCCACGTCGCATAGTGCGGCGTCTCTTTGTGTGCCGCGGGAGCCTCCGCGGTGCGATAGGCCTCGATTAACACAAAGCGCGTGGGATCCTCCGACTGTTGAAAGATGTCGAAGCGCGCAATCCCTGGTTCCTTGCGGCTCGCCCGGGCGTTGGCAATCGTCTCCTTGAGAAAAGCCTCAACGAAATCCGGTTTCACTTTCACGTGCACATGAACAACGAGCATGCCCCGAGGATAGGCGGTTGATCCGCAGCCGAAAACAGAAAACGCAGCGCGAATGTTGCGAGCCGCTTTGAGGATTGATCTCCCCGATTGGTTTCCACGCCAAAGGGTACAGCAGGATCCCGTCTCAACGCTTTGACCTTACCTCCGAGACGAGGTTCGAAATTTGATCTAGAATCGCGATCAACTCTACCCGGCCTATCTTGCCATCTATTTGACCGCCCGTAAACCGGATACCTTTTCAACAAGTTCTCTAGCCATCATCTCGGTTAATGCGGCCTTACCCGTGTCGCGCTATTGTCGTCTTTTGCAATGCGATACCATCGCTTCTCACTCTTGGTGTCGCCCGTTGATGCGTTTGAGAGATCTGGCCATGGTGGGAGTGCGCTTTGGCTATCCGCGGCTGACCGTATTGCTCAAGCGTGAGGGCTGGCCGGTAGGAAAGAAATTGGTTTATCGGCTGTATCGTGAATTGGGCCTGCAGACGCGCACTAGGAAGCGGCGCAAGCTAGTCAGCGCTCAGCGCGCTCCGGCTCAAAGGGCTACAAAGCGCAATGAGAAATGGTCTATGGACTTCATCGCCGATCGCTTGGAAGGAGGACGCCGATTTCGGGTGTTGACCGTGATCGATCAATTTACCCGCGAGTGCCTCAAGCTCGAAGCCGCTGTGCCGATGTCGGGATCGCGGGTGGTCGAATGCTTGGAACGGGTGGCCGAGTTGAGGGGCTATCCTCAGTCGATCACGGTCGATAACGGCACCGAGTTTTGCTCGAGAGCGCTCGATGGCTGGGCCTATCGAAAAGGAGTAAAGCTCGAATTCATCCGACCAGGCCGGCCGGCGGAAAATGGCCGAGTTTCGTGATAAATAAGGGTACAGTGATCGCGTGTCTCAAGACCATGAGCAAGAACCGCCACAACGATATCCCCTTTGATCACGCTTTTCTTTGCGGCGATCTCATGACGGGCCGCGGGATCGATCAGATCCTGCCAATATCGAATACTCCTATCCTGATCGAAAGGCACGTGCGCGACGCCCGCGTGTACATTGCGCTCGCTGGGAAGCCGAACGGCATTATTCCCAACGCGGTTGACTACCGCTACGTCTGGGGCGAGGCGCTCGAAATCCTGGATGGCATTCAGCCAACCGCACGGATCGTCAATCTCGAAACGAGCACTACCGAGCGACGATTTTTGGCCACGGAAAGGCATTCACTACCGGATGCATCCAGAGAATGTCGCATTGCTAAAAGTGGCTGCGATCAACTGTTGTGTTCTCTCAAATAGCCATGTCATCGACTTGGGCTTTCGCGGACTTCTGGAAACCCTGGAACCTTGAGCCGGGCCGGCATCAAGACGGCCGGAGCGGGGGAAACCTCCTCAAAAGCAGCCTCGCCTGCCATCCTTGAAATCGTGTTAGGCGTCAAGGTGGCCGTTTTTCGCTACGGAACGCAATGCGCCGGCGTCCCTAAGTCCTAGGCAGCCGGCGGGGATACTCAAGGCGTCAATTTGCTTCCAGATCTATCAGCGCAGACTGCTGTAGAAGTCATCGATTCGATAAAGGCTCAAAGTCGTCCCGAAGACCTCGGGATCTCTCCGTCCACTGGGGCGGCAATTGGGGATTCAACGTCCCCGAGGAACAGATTCGGTTCGCTCACATGTTGATCGACTTGGGAGCGGTCGATGTGGTGCACGGTCATTCTTCCCATCATGTGCGTCCTCTGGAGATTTACCGAGGCGAGCTCACCATGTACGGAGCGGGCGACTTCCTTAACGATTACGAGGGCATAGAGAGAAATGAAGGCTACCGCGACGACCTCGCACTCATGTACTTCCCGACGTTCGACGCCCGAACTGGTCGCTTGACCCGGCTCCGGATGGTTCCTCTTCAGATTTTCGGTTCAGCTTGCGGCGGGCTTCGGCGGCTGATGCCCTCTAGCTCAACGAAGTGCTCAACCGACAGAGCAACCACTTCGGAACAAGAGTTAAACTGGAGGCTGGCCAGCTTGAGATTGAGTTGGACCAACTCCCCAACCGTAGGAATGCCCGGTCGGCTGATACTTGGCAAAGGCAGAGGGCAAGGGTACCCTGCTGAGAACTGCGCCATGTGCAATTAGTCTCAAGCAACGTAGCGTTCGATCGGCATCTTGTTTCGGTCTTTCGTGTACATTTGACCGCCACGCGTTTTTGAATTCCAGAGGAGAAAAAGGGTCCAAGGCGCCCTCAACAAACCTCGTACAGGTCAAATGTGAGCGCAGTTTCGGCGCGGAAATCGGCAAAGCGCGGAATTTCGCGCTTTCGCCCGCAACCGCAGGCTCGCGCCCGCCCCCGGTAGCGGCGCCTGAATCGGACCAAGGAGTCCCTCTGGTAAAGGGTAGCCGCACCAGACTGGCGCCCCTTTGTCAATCGTCCTGGCCACCGTTGGACTCCTACTGGAGTAACACTTCCCGAGATGGATCAGAAACAGTCGCGAGCGTGATATCTACGACGAGAATTGGGTCCGAGAGGCCCAGGGGGCACGATGCCAAGGAGGCTATCACATCTAAGGGACTTTGGACAAGGAGCGCAGAAGGTTGATGGTCGCCACTATCTATCCGACACGGATTTCCAGAATCGGTCTCCCTCGTAAAAATTCTTCTCGACTTCGGCCCGCAGCCAGGGAGCTATCACCTTTAGGGCAGTTGCGATTGTTATATGGACCTCGTCGTAATAAAGTGCTTTACCATCCTTCTCTACTCGATACCGCCCTGTTAACGGGTCATAAAACAAGGGCGCGGGGTCAAGAAATCTGACATTAAGTCCCTTGGACAGCCGTTCGATTTCAAGCATGACTTGTGTTCGTCGAAGGTGCTCATCGAAGCTGCGCTGCCAGGAGCCATTGTCCGCGCCGAATAGTGTCGAGCGGATAAATCTCTTGGCGACCGGTGCGTCGTGGCTTGGCGTTTGCAAGACAACCCAAACCTTGCTGCCAGCATCATTCAGCGCCCGAACAGTTTCAATAAAAGCGCCCGTAAAGCGGTCGCGATCATATTTGTCAACGTAACCCTCCCAAAGGCAGGCGAGAAATGTATCTCTTATCCTGTGCGCTGCGACATAGTCGACGACGGCGCCCCCCCATTGCGGCAAATCCTCACCGCGTCCGAAATCATCGCGTATGAAGCCACCCAACAGAGGCGCTCGTGCCCCGTGAGTGACCGCAACGCCCGAGAAGTTCATATCCTTACCCAGAATATCGAAGGCAGGTAGGAAACAATATGCTTGAGAGTCGCCCCAAAGCAGCACAGACGGGCTCTCATCAACTGCACCGAAATGCGGAAGGGCGTCACTCTTAATGTCCTTCGTCTTTCTGTTGTAATGTCGAGCCTGATCGCGTTCAGCCTGGGCATAGAGTAACGCTTGGGCAGGAAGCCTGGAGGGATATCCCAGAGTCAAAATAACGAAGCTCGCTGATGCAAATACGGTGAATAGAAAGAGGACAGCGAATGAGAAAAGCGAACTCCTGGCGGGAAAAATGGCTCGGCGCCGGATCGGTGTCTCGACAAACCGCACGAGACAATCGCAAGTAAAAGCGCGAGTGCAAGCAAACCCAGACGGTTGCTCAGCGAAAGAGGCCCCAGGCTCCAGTAGTTGCTGAAGACAAGGAGCGGCCAGCGCCACAGGTAAAGCGAATAAGAAATCAAACCAAGGAACACAAGGGGTCGCCACGCAAGAAGAGCACCAACGGTGGTTAGGCCCATGCCGCTGGAACCAACGGTGTTGGCCCAGATTATGGTTGCCGTTCCGGCACAAGGGATGACCGCTGCAAGACCGGGAAACGGCGTATCCTTTGTATAAAATAGGCAGGGCGCAACAATACAAGCAAGACCAGCGGACGTTACAGTCTCGCGAGCGAGCCGATTAGATAAAATCCAGCCCGCTGGAATCAAAGCAAGAATCGAACCGATAAGCAGCTCCCAGGCTCGTGACGGTAAAAAGTAGAACGCTGCACCTGGAAATACGGCAACTGCATATATGCTCGCAGCCAGGCTTCCAAACATAGACAGCATTACAATGGGAAGGAGGAGGCGACTCGAGGCGCAGATAAATTGAAAGCGAGAACCAGGAACAGTGGCATGATCAGGTAAAACTGCTCTTCAACTGCCAAAGACTAAGTATGGAGTAGAGGCATTTCCTCTCCATTGGCAAAATAGCTGTTGGTATCTCGCCAGAAGTAAATGTTTGCCACAATAGCGGCCAAGGCCATTGCGGACTTTCCCAGAGCGACATACTCATTGGGTAAGAGCAAAAACCACCCTGCTACAATTACTGCTACCACCATCACGCTCGTGGCGGGAACAATCCGCCGAATTCGGCGCTCCCAGAAAGCGACGAAAGTAAAAGTACCTTTTCGCAGCTCCTTAACAATTAGCGAGGTGATCAGATAACCAGAAATAACAAAAAAGACATCCACACCTAAATAGCCGCCGCTCAACGCTATTTTCGCATGGAACATTATGACTGCGATGACTGCCAGAGCTCGCAAGCCGTCAATTTCGGGACGGTAGCTAGTGTCATGTCCCATAAAAGAGATTGTATAGTGTAGCGCCTTTGGTAGGGTGCCGATCATGCCAGCACCTGTACCGATTGAAGTCACTGCCAGCCAGCAGAGAGAACTCAAACGCATCGTGAACGCCAAGACCAGCAGCCAGCGAGATGTTTTCCGAGCTCGGATCATCTTGGGTTTGGTTCAGGGACTCTCCCACGAAGAGATCGCCAAGGAGCAGTCGGTGAGTCTTTTGGCCATTGGACGTTGGAGGAAGCGATGGGCTGCCAGGGGCTTGGAAGGACTCAAAGACGCCCCTGGACGGGGACGCAAACCGCAGCTTTCGGCCAGGGCTGTAGGACGGGCCTTGAGTCTGGCGCGCACCCGGGCGCCGCACGGCGGGCCCTGGAGCGTGCGCACGATGGCCAGCGAAACCGGGCTGAGCAAATCGAGTGTGCAGCGACTCTGGTCGGCCCATAAGCTGCAGCCCTACCGGGTGCGCGATTTCAAGCTCTCCAAGGACCTTCGGTTTGAGGAAAAGCTTTGGGATGTGGTGGGCCTTTACCTCGATCCGCCTGATCGGGCCTTGGTGCTCTGCTGTGATGAAAAGAGCCAGTGCCAGGCCCTCGAACGCACCCAGCCTGGCTTGCCTTTGGGCCAGGGACACATTCGCACCCAGACCCACGACTACTATCGCCATGGAACGGTGACCCTCTTTGCCGCCTTGGACTACCTTTCCGGCAAGGTATTTGCCCACACCGCTCCGCGCCATCGCCATCAGGAGTGGCTGGCCTTCCTGCGCAAGATCGATCAGCAGATCGCTCCCGAGTTCGAGCTTCACATCATTTGCGACAACTATTCGACCCACAAGCACGCCAAGGTTACCGGCTGGCTCAAGCGTCACCCCCGTTTTCACATCCATTTCATTCCGACCTCTTCCTCCTGGCTCAATCTGGTGGAGCGCTTCTTTGGTGAAATCACCGCCAAGGTCATCCGCCCGGGCAGCTTCCGCAGCGTCGGGGCCTTGGTCGCCGACATCTTCCGCTTTCTGCATCATCACAATCTCAATCCCAAACCCTATCGCTGGACGGCCGACCCCAAACGCATTCTGGAAAAACTCGATCGCGCCTGGGACGCTCTGCTGGAGGAGATTTACAATCCGGTTTATGGGACATCACACTAGGTAGCGCAGAGGCTGCACTACTTTATTGATCGCCGGACTCTTCTTCGTGCCCGGCCTTCCGATTATTGCGCCCCACAAATTCGCGACAACCTCCCAGTCATCCCGTTCCTTTGGTCTCATCGTGCAACCCGCTGCGATCACCCCACTTATCGCGCAGATTGTGGGAGTGCCGATAAAGTCTAGCGGGACCTGTAGTCTGTAAGCTTCGTCCACAATCCAAGCGCGCAACGGTTCAATAATCATCTCGGGCCGCAACGGTGCCACGGGCAGCAACTCAACTTGAATTGGCTGAGGGTCTGGCCAGGGTTCTTCTCGTTCAGGCGGCGCTTTGTCGGACCACGTCGTTCTGGGCTTGGACTCTTCTTGGTGATTCATACTAATGCTCCCGGATTGAGATAGTGGACGCTTTGCCGACGGCCGTTTTCATGTGTGCCCCATGGCATCCGCGTAAAGAAACTCGCAGCTGAGAGGCAATGATCTGCGCCGAGGCGGCATGCGTACCGCAAGAGGGCGAGGACCTTCTCCTCCTCGACGCCGACGGTCGGATACCATCCGTGAAGCGACGCGTGGCCGCTGAAAACCAGCATCGCCAACGACGCATACTCAGTTGCGAGGTGCGCATGAAGGGCAGCCTGCAAATCGAGCAAACGGCCAAGCGAGAGGTTCCCGCCGGGGTCAATTTTCGAGCGATCGAACTCGATCACAAGGAAACGCCGCTCGGGGAAATTCTCGACGCATTTCCGACTAGTCTTGCCGTCTGCAAAATTGACGAAAGGCGCTTTCGCAGGCTTGGGGACGACATATTGCATGCGCCTCGCGATTTGATAGAGCCCTTCCCCCAGCTCGGAGACGAAATGGACATTCTTCTTGGGGCCGTAACAGACGAGAGCCTTCGGCAGAAACACCTCAGGCAGCACATCCTCCGGTTCGCTTGCCTGCGCCGGCGAAATCGATTCCCACTGCGCCAGTGGCCAATCCACAAAAGCTTGCCCGGCCTCCCGGATCAGCTCTGGTTCAGGATCGGGCCACTTGATTGCCGATCCGGAAAAGTTCGCGAAGCCTAGAATTTCAGCAGCGCGCTGACGCGCCACGAATCCGAACGCACTGCCGAACTGTTGGACGAGCTTGTCCGTATCGACGGGGTCGCCCGCACTCTCGATGCGACCTGCAATTTCTTGCAGGACGCTTGCGCCTGCCTCGCCATGCTGGTTGAGGACGTAGCCTGCAAACGAGCAGAGCGCACGATAGCTTGAATCGTTGAGGTGCCCTTTCGTCCAATCCAAATCGTCGAGATTCATAAATGGGCGCTTTGGGTCGCGAACTTCGCGGTCGCGGCGATCATGATTGCGGAGGCCGGATTACATGACAGTTCCTCCGCCTTTGCTATCCTTCGCGGTTTCTCGCGCGGCTCGAAAATCCAAGTCTCGGTTGCCCCGTTCCCCCGATGGACAAAGCACCACAAGATCGGAACCCCGGCGCGATTGGCGGCGATTCTGAACACGTCCCGCGCCCAGCAAATGAACTCGTGGGCTTTGTGGGTTGTGCCCCGCCAGCGGAAATGTGGTGTGAACGAGTTGTCGCGTACCGCCTCCAGGTCGATCTCGACTTCGCACGGCGCACCACTTTTGAATCGGTGAGCGAACCGAAGGCGGCGATCCGTGCTCATTGTGACACATCCTCTCTGGCAACCGGCTCTTCGGGGTGGCGGGCGAGCCATTCTGAAAGTTCTGCACGCGAGCACGCGACTCGTGCGAGGCAATGCGGATCGGCGCGCAGCGGTGTGTCTCTTTTTACTCGGCGCGCATTTGCGCTTGCGTACGCACCCAAAAGGGAAGAATCTAGCGTTGTCATTAGCATATTGATTTGCGGGCGCTTTCTTAACCGGGAGCGCCCGCGTTTCGTTTCGATCTATGGAGTTTCCTTTCCGTTTTTCCGAAGCGGACTTCGGGCCTTCCACAACCCCTCCATCACCTCACGCAGGGAGTAGGCCACCATCGCGCAGCCCCCCGCCGCACGGATCCTCTCGATCTCCGTGGCCTGTGCGGGCTCGAGCCGACCGTCGGCTACCTTGAGCTCGATCGCGAGGAAACGGCCCTCAGGCGGCACACACGCGAGAATATCGGGCGTTCCACATCGGCCGCCCGTTCTCGTGTGCATTCCCTGCGTGAACACATAGCAACCCTGCAAATTGAGCCAATTGAGGACATCGCGCTTGAGCTCACGCTCCTGGCCACGCTGATACTGCGCCTCCGCCTCCGCCATCGTGGGCTGCCCGATCCGCCCTGCGATCTTCTGGCGACATCTTGCTCAAGAATGATTCTGGAAATGCGGTAAGTTTCATTTCCCGTTTCCCGTGCGGCGCAGACGTTGCCTGATCAGTTTGTATGAGCCGGCCCGATGGTGCTGCCTGATTACCATCAACTCGCCGGGTTCGCGCCGGGGACCCTCGCGTCTTCCCCGGCCATTCGCCAGACTAAGGCTCCAGCCCGGCAAAGCCTTTGGCTCACGAAGGAGGAACCCCTTGGCTTCATCGCGTAGCGTCTTGCGGACTTGCTCCATGGCTTCCATGGCATCGAGCAGTACCCGAACCACCGGTGCCCTGCGGCAGCTGCATGTGCCCGAGCTCGGCGAGTACGGCTTCGAGCTTCTCGATGACATTCTTCTGCAGCTGTGGAGCTTTCGCCTTCATTGTTTCCGGCCGGCCGCAGTTGCTGCTGCACCGCGTGGACTACGGGCAAACTCCCCGGTCATGGCGCGCTCTTCGAATCGCTCAACCGATTCGATCGTGTAATACTTCTTCGAATAGATCATGACACCTTTGAGCAACCCGCTTTTCTCAAGTTTCCACAGGGTCGTTGGGCACAGGTCGAGGCGCGCCCGCGCCTTCCGTGCACTAATGAGCTTGCCCTGTGTAGCCGGAGTGGTGGGAGTCATTCGGGGAAGAGTTCGCGGACTGGTCGCCGCAGGATTTGTCCAAGGGGCTTCGGCTTGCTTGGGGGTTGGACGTTTCTTGTCGGTGGCGAGGAGCGAGATGGTGCGCTCGCTCGTCTGATCTTTTGGCGGCAGCAGCTTGTTGGCTGCCTGGGCAAGCGGCCAATACTCCAGCCCAGACACCACGATGGCGACTTTGAAAGATGTTGGCAGCCTAGTCGGAGTCGGCTCTGATGGAGCCTGTGTTTTCATGCGGCACGATTGTAACGAATCGCCGCGCTCCCCTAATTTTGCTTTGCCCCAAAAATGGCCGCCGACCCTGATAAATAGAGGGTTTTGGCGGAGCAAAAAAGTGAAGCGGAGCAAATTTGCTCCGCCAACTTTTGCCTACTTTTTCACCCCGGCGATCCTCTTCACACTATCTGCGCTGACTTTATAAGGCCCTCTCCTTAAATCTAAGGGATTGTTATCGTCACGAACGAGTCTCGCAACAGCCAATGCTGCGGCATTGTTAGTCTGTTTGCCGGTTGTTTTCGCGAGGAATGCGTTTTTGATTTTCGCACGATCGTCGGGATAAGTCACTATAGCCTTCTTTCTGGCTGAGGCCGCCCGCTTCGCGGCTCAACTCCGGCTTGCCTCGTTTCCCAGCCGCCAGTGGTCTGCCCTTTCGTGAATAGAATGACCCTTGGAGCACGTTCTGGAGTTGAGAGATCTCGGAAAGGGACAGCGGCGACAATTCGTATGCGTTAAATCCGATTACGGTGCCATCAGGGAACTCACAACGAAAAGGCGTCGCCCATAGCGGCCGACCAGAGCCTATGAGTGCGACTGCACGCAGCTCTCCGTCGCTTCTGCGAGCATAAAAGGAGTGACCCACCAATTTCCAGGCAAGAAAATCGAATACTTCGTCCCCGATCGTGACGATCTTTCTGCTCACGGTGTGGCGGGGCTAGAAGACCACTTTTCGAGCCGCTCTCTGACCGAAATCGGGATCCAAGTGACCGTAGACCTTACCCACGAGAACGCCGCCATCCTGATGACCGAGCCAGTCGGCTATTTGCCGGAAGGGAATTCCGCTCATCACGCACATCGAAGCGAAGTGATGCCGCATGTCGTGAAATCCAACCCCAGCGCGGCTCTGATACCCACACTCTCCTGCGGAGCGGTGGGGCATGAAGCGATCGAGTCCCACGGCTGAGCGCACCATGCGCAACGTTTCCCGAAGCGATCGGGCCGCCTGGTCACGCTCACCGCGCTGCGGGCTGGGAAAGAGCCAATCGGTTTCCGGATCGCGACGCCGCGCCATGTTCTGGAGATGCCGGGCGAGCGTATCGTTAAAGTCCACTCTCCTTGCCTTGCTGTTCTTCGTATCGCCGTCCGATCCGATCGTGAGCTGCTTGCGCTCGCAATCGACATCCGGCCAGCGGAGTCGAAGAGCCTCCTGCTCGCGGGCTCCAGAATAAGCAAGGAGTTTTAGAAAATTAGCCAGGAGCTCGCCATTACGGTATTTCGCTTTGCCATCAGGAAGTCGTGCAAGTGCTTCATCTAAAAGACTCCCTAGCTGCTCGCGTCGAAGAAATTTCCTCTCCGGAGGCTTCCGCTCTTCCAATTTCACGAGCTTCGCCATCGGGTTTCGAACGATAAGTCCGTCTTCTAAGCATTTTCGAAAGACTGCCCGTAGCGCGATCAAATCCAGATTGACCGTCCGCGGAGAAACCCCTGAGAGAAGCCGCTTGTCGCGCCAGGCGGCAATCATCGGCGTCGTGATCAGATCAACCCGCACGTGCCCCAGGGCGGCCTTCCATCGCTTTAAGCGATAGCCATCCTCTCGAACGGTCCGGGTTTTATTCTTTGTGGCGGCCACGCCTAGGCAAGCATCCGCAATCTCAGCCAACGTCGGCTTACGCCCGCGGTTAGGCAGCTGCCCTTCCTTGGCTTCGCGCCGCTTGCCCTCGGCAGCCTGCTTGGCCTCGGTAAGGTTTGTTGCATCCAGAGGAATCCTGCGAGCCGATCTCGCTCCAGGTTCCCGGAGCTGCAAGTAGTAGCGGCTTCCGCGCTGCCAGAGCCCGCGAATCGGTTTGCGGTTGGTGTCCCTTACATGGACAAATGCTTTGGTTGGCATGCGCTTGAGGTGCTCCTTCTACGGTTCCGCCAGTCTCCTCGCCAGCGAATCTTCTGTTCATGGCGATTTACCGGCGTTTGCTGAGGTGCATGTAGCACATCTGCAACTTTAAACTTGCTTTGTGTGGCGCGCTGTCTTCTGTAAGTCGTTTATTGGCAACTATGTCCGGAGATGGCTCGAATCTACAAAGGATTTCGACGCCAGTTTGGATATCTGGCGATTTCGTGCCATTGGCCTGCGTAGCGGCTGAGGTCGACAAATGGCACGGTGACAAGTTGCTCCGGCCCGCCGGCGCAGGCGCAGAGGGACAGGGCCGCCAGCGCCGTGCCCATCGAGCGGCATTTTATTTTCATCTTGAGTCTTTCATCCTATTCGGATCTCGCTGATTCCGAACGAGCGGCCAGTGGCATTTCGGGCATTCTGGTTTACGAAATCCGCGTGCCGCAGTAGAATGACTCTTTCAACCTGCACAAAAGGAATCGACAAATTTGCGGCAGTTCCAGGCCAGAGGAGTATGATTTGCGATCAGTCGATTAGATCTCTTGGAAAAACTCATCAAATTCAAATGGTTTCATAGTCAGCTCGAGGGTCTTACCTATGAGCTTTCAAGCGTTCGCTTTGCTCAAGCCGAGGGCTGGAGGCCCGCGATGAATGCTTATCGCTGCCGAAATTGCGTTCGCATCTGCTTCGATCTAGCAGGCGTGGACAGAGCGGACATCCAACTAGGCATTGAGCCGACCAAGCTGACGCTTCGGGGTACGCGGCCCACGCCTGAACCGGCTGGCGCGGAGGGACGTCCCCAGCAGATCCTTGCGATGGAGATCGATCATGGGCATTTTTCGCGGGAGGTGCATTTCCCCGCGGAAGTGATTCCCGGGAAGGCAATTGTGGAGCAGCGCGACGGTCTGCTCTGGATCGATCTTCCGTTGAACGCCGTTCATGAGTGAGGAACCATTGGCAGCGAAGGAAGGCGTGGAATCGGTCTCGTCAGGGGGAAGTCCCTCTCCGGTCCTGGGCGTCGAAAAGGACAATCAGCCCTCCATTCCCGACACACTGGCCATTCTGCCGACAAGAGAGATGGTGGTCTTCCCCGGGACGGTCGTGCCCTTGACTGTCCGACGGGAATCCTCCCTCAGGCTGCTGGACACTTCTCTGCCCGAAAGCAAGATCATCGGGCTGGTTACACAGCGGGATTCCGCCAAGGACGATCCCGTTCCGGAGGATCTCTACGGAGTAGGCACCGCGGTGACCGTGCTCAAGCTCTTGCGGCAACCGGACGAGACTACCGTGATTATCGTTCAGGCCCTGAAACGGATTGCAGTCAGCAAGTACGTGCTGACGCACCCGTTTTTGAAGGCGGAGGTCCGCGCTCTCGAGTCGACTGCTCCGCCCAGCGAGAGCAAGCAATGGGAAGCCGAGATCAAGACGCTGCGGGAAAACGCGATGAAAATCATCGAACTGTCGCCGGACATTCCCGACCAGGCGCGGGCGATCCTGATGAACATTACCGACGGAGGGCAGTTGGCGGATTTTCTTGCAACCAATCTCAATGTCGATGTTGCGCAGAAGCAGGCTCTTCTCGAGGAGGTCGACGTCGCGAAACGCGTCAAGGCGGTGCAAACGCATATTGCCAGCCAGCTTGAGATCGCGCAGATCCAGCAGAAACTGCAGAAGGATTTGGCGTCGCAATTTTCTGACGCCCAGCGGCGCGCCTACCTCCGGGAACAGTTGAAGGCCATCAAGCGAGAACTCGGCGAGGACGACACCGGGGCGGAAGCCGAGCAGTTGCGAGCGCGACTCGAAGCCGCTCGCCCGCCGGCGGAAGTCATGGCTCAAGCCGAACGCGAGTTAAGGCGTCTGGATCTCATACCGCCCGCCAGCCCCGAGTTTTCCGTGATCATCAGCTACGTCGAGACGCTTTCGGATTTGCCGTGGCAAAAGATGAGCGAGGACAATCTCGATCTGGAGGAGGCCCGGAGGATTCTGAACCGCGATCATTACGGGCTCGAGAAGGTGAAGCGTCGGTTGATCGAATATCTAGCCGTTCGCAAATTGAATCCGGAGGGCCGCGGGCCGATCTTGTGCTTCCTCGGTCCGCCAGGTGTCGGAAAAACAAGTCTCGGGCAGTCGATCGCCGACGCGCTCGGGCGCAAGTTTTCCAGGATGAGCCTGGGCGGGATACGCGACGAGGCGGAGATCCGCGGGCACCGGCGCACCTATATCGGTTCGATGCCTGGCCGGCTCATCCAGGAGCTTCGCCGCGCCGGCACGCGGAACCCCGTGCTGATGCTCGACGAGATCGACAAGATTGGCGCCGATTTCCGCGGGGATCCCGCCAGCGCCCTGCTCGAAGTCCTCGACCCAAGGCAGAACCATGCATTCGTGGATCATTATCTCGACGTGCCTTTCGACCTGTCGCAAGTGATTTTTATCGCGACGGCGAACTACATGGATCCCGTGCCCGCGGCACTGCGGGACAGGATGGAAGTAATCGAAATTCCGGGCTATACGGAAACCGAGAAACTCGAAATCGCCCGCCGCTACCTGGTGCCTCGCCAGCTCTCTGAGAACGGCTTGAAGCCCGAGCAATGCGCGTTTGATGATTCTTCGCTTAAGCTTACCATCAGCGACTACACCCACGAGGCGGGGGTGCGGGAACTCGAGCGCCAAATCGGCGCCGTCTGTCGTGGTGTCGCCGCCGAAGTCGCGCGCGGCGAGCAAAAAGCGGTGTCGGTCATACCGAACGTCGTGACCGTTTTGCTGGGTCCTCCCCGCTATGTTCGCGAGAAGGGCTTAAAGAAGGACATACCCGGTGTGGTGACAGGACTTGCCTATACGCCCACGGGTGGGGAGGTTCTCTATATTGAAGCGATAAAATTCCCCGGTAAGGGAGGGATTACCCTGACGGGGCAGATCGGAAACGTGATGAAGGAATCGGTTCAGGCTGCCCTGGGCCTCCTGCGCAGCCGGGCTCAGAATCTCGGGATCGACCCCGCCGCCTTCCAGGACATGGATATTCACGTGCACGTTCCGGCTGGAGCGATTCCGAAAGACGGGCCCTCCGCCGGCGTAGCGATGTATACGGCCCTCGCCTCGCTCTTCACCAACCGGCGGGCTCGCGCCAATGTAGGCATGACCGGCGAAATCACTCTCCGCGGCTTGGTCTTGCCGATTGGCGGCCTCAAGGAGAAGAGCCTTGCGGCAATGCGCGCGGAGCTGGAAATCGTGATCATCCCGAAGCTGAACGAAAAGGATCTCCCGGAAATACCGGCCGAAGTGAGAGAGGCGGTCCGATTTATTCCGGTTGAGAACGTCGACGAAGTCCTGGCAAACGCTTTGTCCGAGCCCGTGGCGGCCTAGACGATGCTTACGTTGGCGGGTCTGAAAGAGCTTGGGCGCGTTTCGCGGCCGGAAACAGTGCACGCAAAAGGCTTGCCACTGCCGGGAAAGATCGGAAGCGAAAGCCGCGATCCGCGGGCGGCCTTGACGCTGATCAATCATTTTGGATATCGCGCCGCCGCGGCTGCCCATTATTCGCTGGCAGAAGCGCGATTTCCCGGGGACTATCTAAGAGGCTTGGCGTTCGGCGCGGTTGAATGGGTTGTCAGATATTTCGGGCTTCTTCCCGCTGTCCGGATTCTGCACCCGCGACAAGACACCTGCTTTCGCGGTGCGCGTTTAATGCTCGTTGCTCACCTGTTGGGGGATTCGCCGTGGCGGTCTTTGTCGAAACGCTCTGTCGGAAAAAAGCCGCCTTCGCGCGTTGCTTGAAAAGTCGCCTATCCAGCAAAAAGATCGAAAGTAAGTCTCCGCTTGGCAGCTTCGGCGGGGCAGGTCGAGGACGGCCAGCGGCCGATCCTGAGCCGCCTCACGAGGACTCAAATCAATTTTCCATCCGGTTTGGATCGAGCGCATCCCGGAGTGCGTCGCCAAGGAAGTTTAGGGCGAGGAGCGTTACCGCCATGGTCGCTGCGGGAAACACGACGACCCACCAGCGGACACGGATGGGGTTGAGTGACGCTGCGCCGTCGGCGAGAAGAGATCCCCAACTGGCGGCAGGGGCCTGTACGCCCAATCCCAGAAAGCTCAGAAACGATTCGTCGATGACAACCGCCGGTATCGTGAGGGTCAAATAAATCGCAATTACGCCCAACAGATTCGGGAGCAGGTGCCGGAGCAGAATATTCCTTTGCGATTGACCCAACACCGTCGCCGCGGAAATGAATGGACGATTCTTCAGGGCGAGCGTCTGTCCCCGGACGATTCGAGCAAGCGTCAACCACTCGATGACTCCCAAGGAGACGATAAGGATCGCTATTCGTGAGGAAAAGATCAGCCACTCCCACCCAAGTTTAGACGCAAATTGCTGAAGATATGCGTTGAAAGCATTGATACAGATCAAGATGAATATCAACCGTGGGACCGAATATAGGACGTCCACGACGCGCATGAGAAAATTGTCGAGCTTGCCGCCCGCATAGCCGGCGATCAAACCGTAGCTGGTGCCAATGAAGAGGCTTACTAACGCTCCGCACAGACCGACGAGCATCGAAACGCGGCCCCCCGTCAACACACGGTAGAGCAAGTCGCGGCCATTGAGGTCCGTGCCGAAAAGATGTTGCAGGCTGGGTGGCGAGAACGATTGAGGTCCGGGCGTGGTATGTCCGACCGGAAAAAAGAGGGGGCCGAAGACGATGGCGGTCAGAATCGCCAGCAAAAGAATGGTCGAGGCGACTGCGACCGGGTTTTTGAAGAACCGGCGAGCCGCCCTGCGATCAGGCATCAAGGCGAATCCTCCTGTCCAGCAACGTGTAGATCACGTCCACTGCGAGATTGAAAATGACCAGCATCGTGCAATAGACGATGACCACCCCGCCAAGGAGAAAGCCGTCGCGATTCAGAATGGAGTTCACGAAGAATCCGCCCGCGCCGGGAATGTAGAAGATCGTTTCAACGACGATCGATCCAGTCAGGAGGTGAGCGGCGAGGGGGCCGAGAAATGAGACCACGGGAAGAATGGCGACGCGAAGCGCATGCCGGTAGAGAACGACGTGCTCAGAGAGACCTTTCGCGCGCGCTGTCCGGATGAAATCCTGTCCCAAGGTCTCCATCATGCTTCCACGGAGAAGGCGCGCGATGTAGGCGACATAGGGAGCGGCGAGCGTTATGGCGGGAAGCACCAGTGCGCCAGGGCTACCCCAACCGCCGACCGGAAGCCACCTGAGCCACAAACTGAAAACGAGAATCATCACCGGTCCTGTGATAAAGGCCGGCAAGGAGATGGCCGCCAGGGCGATGAGCATGGCCAGAGTGTCTTTCCAGGTGCCATGGGCCGCCGCTGCGACGACACCAAGAAAAACACCCCCGGCGAGGGCGAGCACGAAAGCCGCGGACCCCAAAGCCATGGTAATCGGAAGGGTCTGAGCCAGAATCTCCGCGACGCTTCGATTGCGATATTTGGTGGAGTCTCGCAGGTTGCCTCGAAGCAGATCGCGCAGGTAGCCCAGGTATTGCTGAGAAAGCGGACCGTCCAGTTTGTACTTGGCCAGCAACTGTTTTTCGATCGCCGGTGGAATTTTTCGCTCGGAGTCGAACGGCCCTCCGGGAGAAATCCGAATCAAGAAAAAGGTAATTGTGACCACGCAGAAGAGCACGGCCCCAAGAGCTGCTAAACGTCGAACGAGGAAAGCGATCACCCGCCTTCATCTAGTTTGTCGTCGTGCCCGTGCCAAGCGCCGTTACCTCGCGCCGACGTGATCCGGCCCCACTGCCGGCGAACTTCCGAAAACTGACGGCGACTCGCGCTGCCGGGCCTTTCCGGTCGCGCTTTAAGCGGCCCTGAAATAGGGGAGCGAATCGGCTACCCGTCGAATATCCGGAACGCCTTCAAGCAAATCGGCAATGGCATCCCACTTTCCGCGAACCAAAGCCTCGCGGGCGTGGTCCGGAAGCGCCACTGCAAAATCCATATCGGCGGCTGTCACCTTGGTCTCAAGCAAATCCAGCGTAATCAGCAACTCGGGATCTTCTTCAACCAGCCCGGCAACTGACCCGATATCTTGACGGGACATCACCACGCACGGCATACCGAGAGTGGTGGAGTTGCCGAAAAAGATCTCCGCAAAGCTCTCGGCCAGGATCGCGCGAAAACCGAAACGGTAGAGCGCCTGCGGCGCGTGCTCGCGGGAACTTCCGCATCCAAAGTTCGATCCCGATATGAGAAACCGGGCTCCTTCAAATCTCGGGTCGTTCAACGGGTGGGGCTTGCTGGAGCCGTCCGCGTTCTTTCGCTCGTCGTAAAACGCGAATTCTCCAAGTCCGTCGAAGGTAACGCATTTCATGAACCGCGCGGGAATGATGCGGTCGGTATCGATGTCCTCTCCACGAACAAATACACCACGGCCAGTTACTTGTGTTATTTTATCTAACGACATAGTAAAATCTTTAATTGGTGGGAAATATCTCCCGTGCGTCGGCGATTTCCCCGGTAACCGCTGCCGCGGCGACCATCAGCGGGCTCATCAAAACGGTACGGCCCGTTGGACTTCCCTGGCGGCCCTTAAAATTCCGGTTGCTGGAGCTTGCGCAGAGTTGATCGCCGACCAGCTTGTCCGGGTTCATTCCGAGGCACATCGAGCATCCGGCGCCTCTCCATTCAAAGCCCGCGTCGCGGAAGATTGTCGCCAACCCCATTTTCTCCGCGATCTGCGATACGCCTTGGGACCCCGGTACGACTATGGCTTTGACTCCCGGCTTAACCTTGCGGCCCTTCAAATGGCGGGCGACCTCGGTAAGATCGCTGAGGCGGCCATTGGTGCAGCTTCCCAGGAAAGCGACGTCCACTTTGGTTCCCTTGATCGGGTTTCCGGACTTCAGATGCATGTGAGCTATAGCCTCCTCCGCGGTGGCGCGGTCCTTTTCGGGCAGCTCTTCGGGGGCCGGCACACTCTCGTCGATAAATATCGCCTGTCCCGGATTGATACCCCAGGTGACTGTGGGAGCGATATAAGCCGCTTGGTAGGCGACCACGTCGTCGTAATGCGCATCCGAGTCCGAAGCAAAGGATCTCCAGCGGGCGATCGCCGCCTCCCAGTTCCCATTGCGCGGCGAGAACGGCCTCCCCTGGAGGTAATCGAACGTGGTCTGGTCTGGATTCACGTATCCGACACGCGCGCCGCCCTCGATGGACATGTTGCAGACGGTCATCCGCTCTTCCTGCGTAAACCCGTCGAACGCTGAGCCTCCGTATTCGTAAGCGTAGCCCAGGCCGCCGTTTACACCAAGCCTTCGAATGATGTGTAGAATGACGTCCTTGGCATAAACACCGGGCGCCAAACGGCCCTCCACATTGATCCGGCGGACCTTTGGTTTGTGGATCGCGAGGGTTTGGGTGGCGAGGACGTCGCGAACCTGGCTGGTTCCAATTCCGAAAGCGATCGCCCCAAAGGCGCCATGTGTGGAGGTATGCGAGTCTCCGCAAGCGATCGTCGTTCCCGGTTGGGTGATGCCCAGCTCCGGTCCGACAATATGAACGATGCCCTGGCGGCCGCTTGAAAGATCGAAGAAGGTGATCCCGAATTCCTGGCAATTCTTTCTTAGCGCCTTGATCATCTCGTCGGCGAGCGGATCGGAAAACGGTTCCTCGCGTTCGTCAGTGGGAACGATGTGGTCAACCGTTGCGAATGTGCGCTCCGGATAGAGGACATTCAGCCCAAGATCTCGCAGCATGCCGAATGCCTGGGGGCTTGTGACTTCGTGAATAAGATGGGTTCCGATAAGCAGTTGCGTCGCTCCATTCGGCAACTCGCGCACCGTGTGCGCCTCCCATACCTTATCCAGCAGTGTCTTGCTCATACAGTGGCTCGCCTCTTGCGGCGAGGGAAGAGGATCGCTCTTGCAGCCGCACCGCGCAAGTTCCTTGTAATCCGCGCGGCGATTGACCAAGGTGACCGGGCCTGAATTGCTGCCTCGAACAATGCCCGTCGAACATTCGGAAAATTGGTACCTGAAAAAGCATGGAACTTTGGAAGTGTTCGGGCCAGTCTCGTTTGAAAAGATCCGGGAATGGGCGGATTCCTCGCAAATAAATGCCCAAGACGCGCTTTCGACCGATCAGGTGATCTGGACGAAGGCGCCCATGGTCCCGGAGATGGAGATGGACTGGCTCATCGTGGTAGGCGATGATATCGTTTACGGGCCGACAACGGCTGAGTCTCTCCTCGAATTCGAAAGGCTGGGCGAGATCAACGCGAGGACCGCGTTGATCAACTGCCGCACCGGCCAGAGCAGCATCCTGGCGGGCACCCCCTTTTATCAAAGCTCTTTTGCGGCGGTCTCACGGCAAGCGGAAGCCGCGGTCGCCGGCCCGGCCGGCGCACTGAGACAACCGGGTCAAAGCGGGTTTCGCGTGAGTCTGCAGCAGCGCATTCGCGAACTGGAAAACGCTTTGCTGGAAGAGCGCCGCAAGCTGGGAATTGCCGAGGAGACCAGCGCCCGGTTGGAAGGCAGGGTGCGCGAACTGGAAGACCGCATTCGCGACTATAGCGGGTTTCGCCGCGGCTAGTTTCCCCCGGGCGTCCCTTCCAGGTTCTCCAAAGCTGGAATTCCGTAATCCTGCATCAGTTGGTTCTTGCCGCTCTCAATTTCGGCCGCGTCGAGATAGATGGAAGAGGGATCCTCTTCGAATTCGATCTTATCGAAGCGTCCCTTTGAAGACGCGACGGCTTTGGCCAGATCATCCAGACTCCTGATCGGAGTCCCGTTGACCCTGCTGACAACGAGATGTTCCAGATCCTCGTAGCCGAGGTTGCTCGGCGTTGGAAGGACCTGGCTCAGAAATACGATTTTGCCGCGATCCGGCGGGAGCTCGTTCTGGAAGGCGTCAAGATACACCAGGCGCTGAGGCGCGTCCTTGGTCCAGTTTCCGCCCCATTCTTGTAGGTACGGCCGCGAGAGCTCTTGAAAGACGAGCCCGCCCAGGATGAGGTAACGGGGTTGCCGGTCGAATTTGTAGGGATCGCTGACGCTTTGCTCGTCCGAGATCGCACCGAGGGTCAGGGGAATGGTTACCCGCTTTCCGTCTCGGAGAACGGTAAAATCCACCGTGTCTCCGACATGCGCCAAAGTATTTGTGAGATGGCTGAACGGAATTCTGCCGATGTTTGGCTCTTCGTAGTTGCCATCCTGGTCGACCGGTTTATCCGATACCGCAAGAATGACATCGCCTTTGCGAAGACCCGCCTTCTCCGCGGCGCTGCCCGGGCGCACCTCCGTGACGTAAACGCCGCCGTCTTCCTTCAACCCGATGTAGCGTCGGAACTGCGGATCACGGGTCGAGGTGAAAGCAAGGCCCGCTCGCGGGAACCCGGGGTAGCTTTGAAGTTTTGCGTCGGCCAGGAAGTGCGAAATGACCGGCGCAGGGATCACGTCGGCGGTCTGGCTGCGCGCATCGTAGCGCATAAGAAGTCCCAAAAGCCTCCCGTCGCGAACCGCGGGAACGGTGAAACTTCCCTCGCGATTCTGAAGAGGAGCGCTGATCCGATACGTCAGCAGGCCAAGATGATCCAGGGGATATCCCGCGACCGCAATCGTTGTGATAACGCCCGGCGTGTCCGCAATCAGCCCGTTTGATTCGAATTGCAGAATGGAAACCTTGTCGCCGACGCGCGCGTCAAAATCGAGCTGCAGCGGCTTCGCATCCTTCAGAAATCCGGGATCTGCCGGCCGGAGCAGCGCCAGATTCGCATCATAATCGACGACCACCACGTCGGCGGAGGATTTTTCCGCCGAAGCGGCTTTCTCCAGCTCCACATAGGTGCGATTGGCGACAAGTTCCGCCGTGACCAGAACGTCGCCCCCGGCCAGGACGGCACCCAGCCCCCGGCGTAGAAATGGCGCCTTCTTTGTCCACGGGCGAAAGAAGTCGAAAGCCTGATTCGTGGAATTGACCCGGATCAGCGAGTCGTTACTGACAGGGAGAGACGGCGCGGCGGGATCCTTGGAAACGGGCAAGGCCTCGGCGCGAACCGCCACCGTGGCAAAAATCAGCAGAAAAGTGAGGGCGGGAATCTTCATTTTTGCAGGTTTTCCTCGGTGGTCACCCTATAACGCGAGCGGATCCGCTCCCGCGCTTCCTCGACTGCTTTGCGCTCCAGAACAAGCGGGCGTTCATTGCCGACCATTTCGATAACGTAGTAGTCAGCCGGCTGCTTGAGGGCCTCCTCCACGTCGTCGATGCGTTGGATCTTGCGATCGTTGATCTTGTCCACAATGTCGTAACGAAATTCTGAAGCGTAAGCGTTCACCGGATCGGCCAGCACATTGCTGAGCACGACGATTTCCTGTCTTTCGCGATATAGGTTCTGCGAGATGAAACGGTCGAAGTAATACCGGAGGCGTAAATCGTCCGGATTGTGTGCGGCGATGAAATTGGCGTCGACGGGTTGAAAGACGAGTCCCCCGAAGACCACGAACCTTGGCTTTTCATTGTAGGCATTCGCCTGCATGGAAAACGGCCAGGCATGGGTCAGCGGGACGGTCACTCGTATCTGCTTGCCGTTGCGCAACACTTTGAAATCGACCTTGTCGCCCTTGAACTTGCGCTCCACGACTTCGGCCATCTCCACGGGTTCGCCATCCATGTTTACCGTGCCATCGCTGGCGATCGGCAGATTATCAATGGCCAGAAGCACGTCCCCGATCTGAAGGAGCCCATCGGAAACTCCACCTCCGTAGACGTTTCCCACGAAGACCCCGGAATCGCCATCCGTGAGCCCCAGCGCCTTGCGCATCGCGGGATTGTGCAGCGGATGGTAACTGATGGTCAGGTCCATGTAGCTGTCGTAGTGCCCGTCCTCCACGTCTTTCAGAAACCGGCGGATCACCGGCGTGGGAATCATGTAGCCGACGTTCTGGGCCACATCTCCGCTGTAACCCTGAAAGGCCACGCCGACGACCTTCCCGTCCTGCAGCACGGGCCCTCCGCTATTGCCCGGGTTGATTGCGGCGTCGATCTGGATGGCCAGGTGAGAGTCCACCCCGGAATGGGTGTAGGTCTGGAAATCAATGCGCGACACGACCCCGCGGGTCACCGACAACCGATCCCCGCCAATCGGGTAGCCGTAGACGGAAACAGTGCTCTCGATCGCGGGAATGCCTCCAAAATCCAGCGCCACGGTGTTCTTGAAAAAGTCCGGACTGTCAACCGTCAGCAGGGCGAGATCGCAGTCGTGGCCAATATGCACCACTTGCGCCGGATACGGCTTCGGGTCGCCTTCCTTGGAGACCGCCAGGAACCGCGCATTGCTGACGACATGCGCGTTGGTCAAGATCCGATGCCCGTTGATGATAAAGCCAGCGCCCACGCCGTTCGACACTTCACCGGCGCTCCAGGGCGCCCGGTAGTTTGGCTCTTGGGAGGTTGCTTGAATTCGAACTAGGCTGTCGGCGACTCGCGCGGCTTCCGCGTGCGGCACGAGCAACAAGAGCGCGCACGCCAGGCGCGCGAGGCAACGAAACATGGCCGAGAACGTATGCGACCCGACCCGTTTGACAACCAGGAAAATCCACGACCCGGCTTGACAGGCCGACATTGCCAAGGGAGATCTCGCTTCGCTAGGAGACTGTTGAGAAACCCGCGTATGCCACGTTGCTGTCAATTTTCGGAAGATCGCAAGGAACCAAGTGCAGGCTTGATGGGGTTGCGGGGTCCCCATCTCCCCGCAAGCCGTGGCGCTACGGAGAAGCTTGGCGACACCGCGAGGGCCGAAAATTGGCGCAACCCGCAGGGCGCGACATGCGGGGGTTTTTCAACAGTCTCCTACACCATCACATGCCATGGAACCAGCCAATGATTTGATCGCCATCCGACGGCAGAAGCTCGAGGCCTTGCGGGCTGCCGGAGTCGCTCCCTTTGGAGCGAAATTCGAGGTGCCCGGGCGAATCGAAGAGATCCTCGCGGCGTTTGGCGAAGGCAAGGCAATTCGGGCGGCCGGAAGAATCACCGCGCACCGGGACATGGGAAAGAGCCGGTTTCTCGATCTTTCCGACTATTCCGGCCGGATGCAGATCTTTGTGCACGCCAAGGAGATTGGTGAGACGGCTATGGCCATCTTCAAGCAGTTGGACATAGGAGACTGGATTGGCGTGGAGGGCGAGGGGTTCACCACGAAAACCGGCGAGCCGACGATCCGGGTCAAGTCGCTGACCGTGCTTTCCAAGGCCTTGCGTCCGTTGCCCGAAAAATGGCACGGAGTCCAGGATCCCGAAACGAAATACCGGCAGCGATACCTTGATCTGATTGCGAATCCCCGATCGCGCGAAGTCTTCCGCAAACGCATTGCCATCATCAGAGAGATCCGCCGGTTTCTTGAAGAAGCCGGCTTTGTCGAAGTGGAAACGCCGATGATGCAACCCATCGCCGGCGGCGCGGCCGCCCATCCCTTCAAGACCCACCACAACGCCCTCGGCATGGACCTGTTCCTCCGGATCGCTCCGGAGCTTTACCTCAAGCGGCTCCTCATCGCGGGATTCACCAAGGTCTTCGAGTTAAATCGCAACTTTCGGAACGAGGGGATCTCAAGACGGCACAATCCGGAATTCACCATGCTGGAGGCCTACTGGGCGTTCGCGGATTTCGAGATGATGGCCGGTCTCGTGGAAAACCTCATTTGCCGCCTGGCGCGCGTGGTGTGCGGAGGGCTGGTAATCGAGCACAAGGACGCCGAAGAGAACGTCGTGAGAACGATCAATCTGACGCCTCCGTGGAGGCGCGCAAAATACGCTGACCTCATTGAGTCCGCCATCCCGGGCTGGTCCCAATTGTCTTCCGCGCAGAAACGGGCTCACTGCGCCGAACTCGAGCTGGACGTGAGTCACTGCACGGAGGATTTCGAAGTCACTCAGCACGTTTTCGAAAAGCTGGTCGAGGAGAAAACGATCGACCCGGTCTTTGTCACGCATTGTCCAAAAGAGCTCGTTCCGCTGGCCAAGCAAAATCCCGGGGATGAATCCGTGGTCGATGTCTATGAGCTTGTCATTAACGGGCAGGAAATTTCGCCGGGCTACTCCGAATTGAACGATCCCGATCTCCAACGCTCCCGCCTCGAACACCAAAGCGGCGGCGAAACTCAGAAGCTCGACGAGGACTTTCTTCGCGCCCTCGAGTACGGGATGCCGCCCGCCGGCGGAATCGGCATAGGCATCGACCGGCTGGTGATGATGCTCGCGGGCACAGAGAGCATTCGGGACGTGATTCTCTTTCCGCAGGCCCGCGAGAGGAAAATCGAGTAGCCGGAAAAAGCGAAAAGCTATTTTCCCCGCCTGGAAATTCGCGACCAAAAGATCGCGAAGAGCGTGTAGGTGACCAGCGCCAGACCTCCTGTCGGGAGCGTGACAATGCCCAGCCAGCCCATCACGCCAAGCGTGTAGAGTATCTTTCCGATATCGACGCCGAATACCAAGCAGGGCGTCGGCGAGCCTTCATTGACCTCGCATCCAAAGATCGGGGCGACCGCGAAGACGATAAGCACGCAAACGACGGGAAAAATCGTCCACGAGACGATGATGCCATAGACTGTGGCATGGAGAGAGCGGGGCTGCATCTCTCGGAAATTACCGGAGCGTTTGCCATATTTCCAGGTGTCGCTCTAGCGGATGCGTCGAGCTGCGCTATACTGAACGTTCTTTGTGAAGACGGTTTTTCCGCGAGGGTCATTTAACGCGCATTGGTTCAGCTTGTTCAACGCCGTTTCGTTTCAAATCATGATGGGAGCGCCGATCATCATTTACGCGAAATCGCTTGGGGCTTCCTCCACCGTGCTGGGGATCATCGCCGCGTTCACTCCCTTGATGACGGTCTTTCAGCTTCCGGCGGCCCAGCATCTCGAGCGCTACGGTTATCGGCAGTTCGTCCTGATGGGATGGGGAACCCGGACCGTCCTAATTTTCGTGGTGGCCGCGATTCCTCTGGCGGGCTTTCTCGACGAAACGTCGAAGCTGGCTGCGTTGCTCGCCGTTCTCTTCCTTTTCAATTTGCTGCGCGGGATATCTTCCGCGGCGTGGATGCCCTGGATCGCCCAGTTGATCCCGGAATCAGTGCGCGGGCGATTTCTTTCGATCGACCAGTTTTTTATGTACGGCGGGTGTCTCGTGTCTCTGCTCGCGTCCGCGCTGGTCATGGCGGGGCCGGTGCAATCCTGGGAGTATGCGCTCGTTTTCCTGATCAGCGCCCTGGGAGGAACGATAAGCCTCGGCTTCATCAAACGGATTCCCGAGGTTGAGGCGGATGAAGTGACCCGCCGCAACTCAGAAAACGTTCCCTGGCGCGAGATGCTGGCATTTCCCCCGTTCCGCGAGTTGCTCGTCTTCAACTTGATCTATGCGACGGTGCTCGGAAGCCTGGGCGTCTTCACCGTGGAATTTCTGCGGGACTTTTCCTACTTCGATGTGGGCAGCGTCCTTTATCTCTCGGCATTCTCGTTCGTCGGCGCTCTGGTGGCGTTGCCATTTTGCGGTCCCGTCGTGGATGCTACCGGCAGCAAGCCGTTGATGCGCGTGGCGACGGTGATGTTCGCGCTCGTCATCGTGGCCTGGAGTCTGATCGCCGCCGGCGTGGTCCGCTGCTCGCTGGCGCTCGTCGCGGCACTCAATTTCCTCGCGGGAGCCGCTTCGGCAAATTTCAATCTGGCGAATGTCCGCATCACCATGGCGACCATGCCGGAAATGGGGAGAAATCATTTCTTCGCCCTGTTTACCGTGATCACGAGCTTGGGATTGGGCGGTGCTCCTGTCGCCTGGGGCTTGGTGCTTGACGCAGTGGGAAGCTACGAGGCCGTTACCGGGGTGTTTCACTGGAAACGGCACAGCATCTATTTCGTTTCCCTGTTCGCGCTCGTTGTAATCGCGTTCGCTTACATTCCGCGTCTTTATGAGGCGGGTCATCATCGTCGCCGCAGATTGGCATCTCTGGCGTATACGCCATCCAAGCGCTCGGTCGGGTCCTGAATTCTCGGAACCGCGAGAAAATGAACGCCGCGAGGATCACGGATTCTTGGCCCGGCCCCGGCGCGCCGTGACGTGGCCTCATTTTCAACGACTCTTGCTCCTTGTCCTGAGCCGCCAATTTACTAAATCGAAGAATGCCTGCGCGCCGCTTTAGCCTTTTCCTGGCCCTTCGCTACCTGAAGCCTAAGCGAACGTTCCTTTCCATCATCACTCTTGTGTCAATCCTTGGTGTGACCCTCGGGGTGATGGTGCTCATTCTGGTCATCAGCGTGATGACCGGCTTCGAGCGGGAGCTTACCCGAAAGGTGATCGGATTTGACGCGCATCTCATGATCTCCAATTCGGGGGTAATGGACGATTGGCCGGAAGTGATGAAGCAAGTATCCGCCAACAAGGCGGTGACGGCCGTCGCCCCCTTTGTTCAAGGACCAGTCCTCGTCGAATTTCAGAACCGGCGCATGGCTCCCAAGGTCCGGGGCATCGATCCGGATCTCGAAGGCAAGGTCACGAACATTCGCGACTTCATTATCGCGGGTTCCTTCGATTTGGACGGTGACAAGGCAGTGCTCGGATCGGAACTGGCCAGAACGCTCGGAGCCGGCGTCGGAGACAAGATCAGTGTTTTCTCGCCGGGCAATCTCACCCAGATTATCGAGGAACTCGATCGCGTCGAAAAACAGGGTGACAAGACGAGCGCCTCCGCGCTCAAACAGATGATCCTTCCCACCGAGCTGACAGTCACCGGAATCTTTGAGAGCGGACGCTATCTCTACGACAGCGAGTTCCTTCTAGTGCCGCTGCACATCGGTCAGGAGATCTACAACCTCGGAGGCGGCGCGCACGGGCTTGCGGTCAAGACCTTGGATCCTTTCATGGCGGATAAGGTCAAGGACGAGCTGAACGATAGCTTGACTCCTCCCAACATGGCGCTCACATGGATCGATCTTAACAAGCAGCTCTTCGACGCCATTCGCATGGAGCGAAACGTTATGTTTTTCCTGCTCCTGTTCATCATTCTCGTCGCCGCCTTTGGAATCATGAACACGCTTATTACCGTTACCGTGCAAAAGACGCGCGAGATTGGCATTATGAAAGCGCTTGGCGCCCGCACGATCCAGATCATCGGCGTATTCCTGGCTCAAGGCATCGTGGTGGGAATTTTCGGAACCTTCACCGGCCTGCTGACCGGAATCGCCCTGGTTCAGTACCGCAACCAGGTAAGCGACTGGATGGCCTCGACCCTGGGCATCGAAGTCTTTCCGCGGTCGATTTACCAGTTTAGCGAAATCCCCGCCGAGGTCATTCCAAAGGATGTCGCGATAATCTGCATTAGCGCGTTTGTCATTTGCTCCCTCGCGGCCCTCATCCCCGCGTGGTTTGCGGCCCGGCTCGATCCCGTGAAGGCGCTGCGTTACGAGTAAGGCTAGTTCAACGTGCCAGAAAGCCGGTTGACGTATTGAATGGTGAAATCTGCTGCGGAGTCGACCAGCTGAATTCTGTAATCCGGGGAGGAGTTTACGACCTGCCACTTGCCCGGCGCATCGGGAGAGTCCTCGACGATCTGCACGCGCAGGTCCGCTGAATCCTCAACCGCCTTCACCTTGTAGTCGGGAAGTGTTTCCACAAATTGGATGCGGCCATGAACTTTTGAAAAGTCAGGATGTTGCTGTCCGCCGCGAACGCCAAGAGCGAGAAGTCCCATGATCGCCGCGATTGCGAACGGCAGCAGCGCGTCGGGCTTCACATATAGGATTACGCTTCAGAAGGGCCTTCTTTCGCAAAAAATTCCGATTTGACGCTTCAGACAAAGAAAGATCTATTTACCTGCTCTGCCTGCAGCCGTAGCTCAATTGGATAGAGCATCTGACTACGGATCAGAAGGTTTGGGGTTCGAGTCCCTACGGCTGCGCCAAGTCCCGCACTTCCAATAACTTACAAAAACACGGTAGCAAATCGGTAGCAAATCTGCCGTCGCACAAATTTATCAACCCCCATCGCCTTTTTCACGGCGTGTGGCTTCCCCAATGGCTTGAGGAGCGACTGGAGGTTTCCGAAAAGGCAAAGAAGCTGTACGCCTATCTCACCTATTTCGCGGGTGGCAAGGGCTATTCTTGGCCGTCATTAGGGGTTTTGGGGGAGAAACTACATTGCTCCCGCCGTCACGTGATTCGGCTTGTTCAAGAGCTTTCCACGCATCGGCTCATTACCGTAACGAACGTCAACAACTCGGAGCGCGGCCATTGTGCAAATTACTACCGCTTTCTCTGGCATCCTTGGATGCAGACCGAGCGCGACGCGAAATTTGTGCTGGAAACTGTAGAAAGCGAACCTGTCGATTTTTCGGAGGAATCAGCGCCGGACAATTGCCAGGCAGGCACAACCCCTAGTGACATCTGTGTCACTAGCCCCCTGGTGACATCGCGGTCACCAGCCCCTGGTGACATACCGGTCACTAGCCCTGGTGACATCCATGTCACCCCCCTGGTGACACCCATGTCACCCCAAGAGAATAATAAGAAGAGAACAAATAATAGGGGGAAGGTACCGGCAACTTTTTCCAAGACCGTCGCGTCCAGACCCGCTGAAACGTCGGCTTCGCCGCCCCCAAAGATCTTGTCGGACACAACGAAAATCATCCTCGAACGCCGCGTTGCCGAATTGCGGACGGAAATCGCAACCGCATCCAAGCGCGGCTATCACGACCGTGCGGAACAGCTTCACGCGGAACTCGTCGCGCACCAAACCAAGCTCGGTTTTACCCCGGATGATCCGCCACCAAAGCTCAAGGCTTCTAGGGAAGAAAAATTCGGCGAGCCAGCCACGTTATCTGATTGGCCCTCACCGGAGGAAGTCAGAGCAACCTTTAACGAGGTTCGCTGCTCCATGGGGTGGCCAATCAGAAGATGAAAATCTCCGAACTCGCCGACCAAGTGCGCAACATTCCGCTCAGTGAAGTGCTGGAGCGGTATGGTTTCGAGGCCAAGCCCGAAGGCACGACGCTCCGCGCAAAGAGCGAGCACCACAACATCGTTGTCACCGGCAGCCGGTGGTTCGACAACAAGGCCGGGGTTGGTGGCGCAGGCGCGATTGATTTGGTGATCCACATCGCCAACGTGGATTTCGCCGCGGCCTGCCGATCCCTAACCGGTCAGTTTCGGCCACTCGCAGAAAGTCAGACGCGGCTTTCCTTTCCTAAAAGCTCGCAACAACTCCCGCATCAGGAGAAGAGATCCTTCGAGGAGTTGGCTGCAATCTACGCTGTACGGGATGACACGAAATGGCCGATCGCCCGCGCCTATCTGGTCGAAAAGCGCAAAATCGCAGCAGACCTCGTGGACCAATTGCACCGTGCAGGAACAATCTTCGCCAACGACCATTGCCCAAATCCCAGCTTGGTTTTCCTTCATCGCGATTGCCACGGCATCGTTCGGGGAGCCACCTTGCGGGATACCAAACATCAATCCGCATTTCGCCCGTGCCTGGGAAACAAGCTCACAGCATGGTTCACCGTCGGCGACGTCACCGCCGCGCCCAGGATAGCAGCTGTCGAATCGCCTATTGATGCGCTCAGCTACTATAGCCTCCACGCAGGCAGGCCAGGCGATCTAGCCGTCGTAAGTTGCGCCGGAGCCATGGTGCCACATGAACTCATGGCCCAGGCATACGACCGGCGGCAATCCTTCATCGTTGCCCTTGATAGCGACATCGCAGGCGAGCAGGGCTTGCGCAAGGCGTGGGACACAACCGCCGATTGGACCGGATTCCAAGTCTCGTCGTATTGCCCAGAACGCAAAGACTGGAATGAAGACCTGGTTCAGCGCGCGCGCTCCTTTCTGGAAGTCAAGCAATCCACATCCCTCAAGCTATGAACGATCCCCACGAGACCATCCTCGAGCAGCATTTTTTCGAACTCCTTGACCGCGGTAATCCTCCGGAAGCAACGCCGCTCTTCACCGGCATTCATAACGGTGAATCACTTTCTCACCTCATCGCACGGCAATTTCAGCTTTCGCAGTGCGACGCCGAGGCGGCCATTGAAGTCGCCCGCAGGGAGGTCGCGTTGTGAATCAAGAGATCTACGCGACGATCACAAATCGCTTCATCGAAAAGCTGAAGGAGGGAACGGTCCCGTGGCAGAAGCCCTGGCTGGCCGCTCAAAACATCATTTCTCGCAAGCCGTATCAGGGTATCAATGCTTTGCTTCTCGGTTCCTCCGACTTCAAATCGCCCTTCTGGTTAAGCTTTAAACAGGCTCTCGACCTTGGTGGGCACGTGAAGAAAGGGGAACGATCCACGCCCGTTATTTACTACAAGTTCCTCGAAAAGAGGGACGATACAGGCAACTCGGTTGCCCGGGAAGATGGCAGGCCATCGCGGATTCCGTTCGTTCGCTGGTCCAATGTTTTCAATGTCGATCAGACGGAGGGCATCACGCCGCCAGCCATTGCCACCAGTCAAAATACTGCCCAGTCTCTCGAAAGAGCCGCAGCTATGGTCGATCGTGCGAAGCTCTGTCCGGTTCATCACGGAGGATTCGCTGCTTATTACTCCCCCAAAGATGACGTGATCCGGATGCCCGCTCCCTCCACCTTTCACAGCCAGGAGGACTACTATCACAGCCTGTATCACGAAATGACCCACGCCGTCGGGCACAGCTCCAGGTTGAATCGCGAGGGCATTACCCAGCAGACGAAGTTCGGTTCGGAGCCGTATTCAAAGGAGGAGTTGATTGCGGAACTCGGCGCGGCATTCCTCTCCAACGAAGCCGGCATTCTGGATCGCGTCCGGTTCGAGAACTCTGCTGCCTATCTGGCTTCGTGGATTGCGAAGCTTGAAAATGATCCCCGGATGATCGTCTCGGCAGCCTCGCAAGCCCAGCGGGGTACGCACTTCATTATGGGAATCGAGCAGAAGGAGAGTGTTGAAACTCAGCTTTCCCCGGAAGGAATGCCGCTCACCTGGGCGCGCGAGAATGGAATTGATACGCGGATTCCGGGGTTTGCCCACCGGGACAACGACGAGGATGGCGTCTCCAACCTCATGGAGTGGAAGTATGGGACGAAGCCAGACGACCGGCTTTCTATGCCACCGCAAACAAGGAATGTCGCTATGAATTCTCCGACTTTAGCCGCTGAAGATCTGCGCACGTGCGCTTTCCTGTCGCTCATTTGCCCTTTGCTCTTACGGCGTCAGGGGTTGCGCAAGCTCCGCCCCACACGCCTGATGCTCCGGGCAAATCAGCTGACCTGCGAGGGCGATTTTCGCCTGAGTCGCCCATTTTCGGGTGCCTTCTGCCTCGCTTTCCGGCCATCGGAAATACCTGCTTTTCTCACGCCGGTCACTCGTCACGGCTCCCTTCAAATCGGCGACTTAGCTCCCGCTCTGGCCAGGGAGGACCTTTCGGACATCAAAGTCCCGGGTCAAATGTAATTCAGGATAGTGATTTCCCATGGGAAATCACTGTTCGAATTTTTACCGTGCAAAAAAATTCTGCCTTCTCCGCTCGTCAGGCGCGCTGCGAAGCAATCCGTTTTCTTCTCACCTCAAAATAGCTACCTGGTCTCCCCAACAAATAAGATGTCTCGACGCAACACACCCGGCACCGTTCCCTTCGCGTTGGATATTTCCACCGAGGCAAAATCGCGTTTCATGGCGCTTCACGAAGCATTTGGTTTCACGAGCAAAACCGCGACGTTTGAAGCCGTCCTCTTTGCGATGTCCCTCAAGGACAAGATCGATCCCAAAATTCTTCAGAGCATTGATGCGAAACTCGACCGAGTTCTTGAAAGTTTGGAGGAAACCTTATGAAGGCTGGACTCGATCTTCGCCCGCAAATCCACATGGCGCAGCCGCCTTGATCTCGAATATCTCGACGAGACTTCCGAGCGAAAGGTCTCCCAGCGGCAGCGAGACGAATCTGACGTGAAAGAATCCGCCATCGGACGAAAGCTCAAGCAATTCGCGGACTACGCCTCAAAGGAAACTCTCGGAAAGGTCCACGCAGGTGGCTTTCTCCATCACATGATCCTTGTCAACGAGGACGGTAATCGCGTCGCGCCTTCGCAACTTAGCAACGAGGAACGAAAGAGACGCATCTCCGAAGTGTGGTTCCAGCACATCCGAAAATTTCCAACCTCATCAACCAATCCCGTCATTCAGCATCGGATCGTCTTTTCCATGTCGAGGGAGTTACACGACAAACTCGTGGAGGTCGGAATCAACCCCGACCGAGTGTTGCAATCCACCTTGGGGAAAGTGATGAGAAAATTCGCGGAGCGATTCCATCCGTCTGACTCCATCGGCTACGCCTATGGCATCCATCACGACACGGACAATCTCCACGTCCACGTCGCGCTTTGCCCACGCACAGCACGCGGCGCTTACGTCGGATGCAGCGAATCCCGTTCGACTACATCCGGAGACAAGAACCAAATGAAATATCTCCGCTCGTGTTTCGAGCAGGAGAGCAACGTCTGGGGACATCTTCTCGCTGATCGCCTCAGAAGTTGGATGAGCGCCTTTCCAAGCGTCTGGACTCAGACAGGATCATCTTTTCGCAGAGGTTGAATCACTTCCAGATGGACGCTTTGCGCAATACGCAGACTGCGGACGCCATCCGTCTGCAACAGCTTTATCAGAGCATTCGCAATCTGGAAGCAACCATCGCCGCGAAGCGCCAGTATTTAGCAGCGAAGCGGAATTCGCGGTTTGTTTCACGACTGTGAGCCGCCGCACTCCAAAGGCCGCGCAAGCTTGAAAAATTCGCCGCGGCCTGGATCGCCGTTCGCCGCTCGGGAAATGCAGAGCCTCCTTTTCAAGGTCAAGCAGCAATACCGTGCCGTCACAAACGCTACTCGCAGGTTCACGGGTTTAGTTCCTATGCCAATCGACGCACCATCCAACACGCCTCATCGGCAGCAGAACGCACTCTGAATTTGTTTTCTGCGAGGGATTCGCCTTCCGGCGTTCGACCGTTGATGGCTGCTCGCATCAAAGGTATGCGGATGGTGCCGCCGTCACCATCGTCAATTTCAAGTCCTACACGCAGGCGATGCCCGACCCGGAGCAGCGGCTCTTCAATTTCCTCATCCGGACGCTCAAGCCGAAGCCAGCCGATGAAAGTAAGTCGACTTGCTCGTTTCACTAACTCCATCGTGGGTGCGATCGCCGGTTTTTTTCTGCTCGCGCCGCCGCTCTCGTGGGTCGCTGTCAGCATTTGCGCAGTGTTTGCGGCATGGACGCTTTTCGCGACGGAAGCGGACGGCGGGCCGGTTCTTCGGCTCGCCGGCCTGTCCTGGTCGATGGAGGATTTCGTGCGTGGATGGCTCATCACGGGACGCACGGGTTCTGGCAAGACCCAATGCGCGATCAATGCCATCACGTTTCAGGTTTTTCAAAATGTGCCGTATTGGGGCGGCGTCTGCCTGGATCAAAAGGGACTCTATTGGGAAACCCTTGTGAAGATGGCCGCCCACTTCGGGCGCGAAAAAGACCTCACTCTCTTCAAACAAGGCCGTTAGGAAGAGATGAGCTTTGGCGGCCCGTTCACACGATCAACATTACGGGCAACCCGAACGTTCCCGCTTCCACGTATGCAAAGGTGATTGTCGATACGGCTGCCTCGCTGACCGGAGGCCGCGGCCAGAATCCATTTTTCCCGACCAAAGCCCAGATTGCCATTCAGACCGGATTTGAAGTGCTCCGGCACATGGAGGCGTATGTCACAATTCCAAACATCCATCGGCTTTTGCTCAACGACGCGGATGCGACCGCGGCCATTGAAACGCTGATGAACAAGGGCGACGAGCGTTCGCATGAATTGGTGGTCGCACTCCGTGACGGATTTTTCGGCCAGCCGCCCGAGCAACTTGGCGGTGTGCAGGGGACTCTCAGCACCTATCTCGAGTTTTTCATCAACCCGGAAATTGCCGAGGTTTTTTGCTGAACGAGCCGACATTTTCGATGGATCAGATCGACGCCGGCAAAATCGTCTGCATCGCGATGCCGCAGAAATTCCAATCCGAGCGGCTTTACGTCAACACGATCCTGAAGCTATCGTATTACTTCCACGTCGAGCCGGTTCGACAAACCGGCCGAGGAACGGGAGAAGGACAATCTCATCATTCTCTTTGCCGACGAAGGGCAGGAGATCATCACCGGGGCGGAATCGGCCTTTGCCGACCATCGCGCGGCGGGCGTCATTCGCGAAGCGCGCGCCACGATCGTTCTTGC
>CAWFMA010000005.1:0-13966 GCA_963816855.1 uncultured Verrucomicrobiae bacterium
AGAGCGTCTAATGAGGGAGGAAAGTGAAAAATATGAGTAGAATCGGATACCGGCTCCCGATCTATAGAGCGAGACAAAGCTGGCCTGAGCTCAATTCGCCGAAAGATTCAGCTCAAGCGGCAAACGAACCGCGAGCGGCATTCGAACAAGGCCCGACGCCAGCCACACGCGAAGCATCAAGGATCGAAGTCTTCCGTCAGTGCCTCGAGGACGACCTGACCAGCGCCGAGGACATCGCACGCAAGATGGGCGTGAGTAAAGGCACCGTGTCAAAGCTGGCCAAACGCGCCATGCAAGAGGGATGGCTCAAGAAGCAAGGAAGGAATTATGCTCTGGTGAGATAGCTTCGCTTCCATTTTCGGCCCCTGTAGGCAGGAAAGGGAAAACGAAAAACTGCCTTGAGAACGCCACAACGCCACAAGGCGCATGAATAAAGGTTCGCAGAACGAACGGCGGCGCCACATGAAGCAAGGCCAGCGGGCGATGGTGGCCGCAAAGATCCAGTTATTTTTAAAAAATAGCCAGCCCAAAGCAGCGAAACAAGCCGGCGTAAGTCAGGCGCAAGTGGCTTATGCGGTGGTCGTTCTTGAATACGCTCCGGATCTGGCTGACTCAGTGGTGGCTGGAAACACACCACTGAATGAAGCCTATGAGGAAGCGCAGCGGCGTAAGAAGGAAACTGCAAAGCGATGAGGCGCAACTTGCGCGGCTGCAAAACAGGCTTATGTCGGCAATGCTGCGGTGATTCTCGGAATATGCGCTTCGATCACCCCGATGTGGTCGTGGCGGGCAAGAGAGCCCAACTCTGACAATTTGGACCGGTGTAACAGAGAATATGGCTACACTTCTATTGTTACGTGGAATGCCTAATAACTTGGAGTTCCGGACTCTCTACCGGAGCAGGCAGGCGTTCGTGGCCAGGACCAGGGAGACAGTGCTAAATACACTGCGAACAATCGACGGACTTAGCTGGACTTCGGCGGAAATCTTCCCACAACCTTTCCCACTTCGCTATTCCGGCCTGTCACGTAAATCGTAAGTCGTTGATGCCAAGTGGTCGAGTGGATGAATGGAATCGAATCCCATAACCATTGGCGAAATGCGTTTCGAACTGCCGATCAGCAAAACTTGGGCATGACCGTGGGAGACTGCGGATTTATCTGAAGGAGAAGAACAAAGAGACTTAATCGAGCTGCGAGTTCGCCGTTAGGCATAGTTTCTCGCCCGCCGCAAAACTGCTGGGCGCGTTGGGGACGGGGCTAAGTGCCGAGGGCATCACGGGCTGCGCGGAGGGCTTCCAACCTCACCTTCCACGTTGTTTCCCTGCGCCGGTGATCCTCGACCACCTCCGCTGGCGCGTTGCGCACAAACGACTCCGAAGCAAGCTTGCGCGCAGCCTTATCGATTTCCGCGGTCACCTTCATCATCTCATCTTCCAGCCGCTTTCGCTCCGACGCGGCGTCCACCACGCCTTCCAGGGGAAGAAATATCACGCCAATTTCGGTGGGGCACGCCGCCGCCGCGGTTGGCTGCGCATCGACGAGTTCGAGAGGATCCGCGTTGAGGAGCACGGCGAGGACTCCAAATTCTTTCTGCACCCAATCCTCGCGCGCCTGGATCAGCCAGCGCAAGCGCTTGCCGGAGGGAATGTTGTAGTTGACGCGAAGGGTGCGCGCCGAGGTCACGGCGCGAAAGACCGCTTCCGCGTTCGGCTCAGGCGCCGTTTGTTCAGCCTGCGGCCAGCCAGCGAATTGGATACTGTCGGGACCGAATCCAAGGCCGTGCCAAAGCTCTTCCGTCACAAACGGCGTAAAGGGATGCAGCAGAAGAAGAACGCGCCTCAAAGTGTAATCGATGGTGGCCAGGGTGCTCTCCCTCCGATCCGCAGCAGCCAGCTCAGCCTTCGCCGCTTCAATGAAACGGTCGCAGAATTCGCCCCACACAAAATCATAGAGCGACTGGGCGATTTCGCTGAAACGATAGTCCGCATAACCAGCCTCGACTGTCACAATCGTGGCACTAAGCTTGGCCAGGAGGTCCCTTGCAAAGATGGACAACGGATGGAGAAAGGGATTCGCCGCCGGATCGATTTTTCCCTGGAGGTTCCGGAACCGGCACGCGTTCCAAAGTTTGTTGCAGAAGTTCCGGCCCTCCACGATCTGCTGCTCGTCGAAACGGATGTCCTGCCCCTGCGGCGCAATCCGCATCAGACCGTAACGCAGGCCATCGGCACCGTATTTTGCAATGAGCTCGAGGGGATCCGGCGAATTGCCCAGGCTCTTGGACATTTTTTGCCCCTGTCTATCCCGAATGATTCCGGTGAAGTAAACATGCCGGAAGGGTACTTCATGCATGTACTCGAGCCCGGCGATAATCATCCGCGCAACCCAAAAGAAAATAATGTCCGGCCCGGTCACCAGGACACTCGTCGGATAAAACTTCTTTCGCGTTTCCTCATCCATCGTTTCGTGCGCCCAAAGCCATGAGGAAAACCATGTGTCCAGCACGTCGGGATCTTGTATCCAGCCCTCGCCCGGCGATTCGATCTGGCAGCGAACGGAAAGCGCATCCGGCAGCCCGCCTTGGCCTTCCTGCCGATACCACACCGGGATACGGTGACCCCACCAGAGCTGCCGCGAAATGCACCAGTCCTGGATGTTCTCCAGCCAGTAGTCATAGACCTTCTCCCAACGATTTGGGAAAAACCGGATGAGCCCTTCGCGCACCACGGCGCGCGCCTCCGCGGTCTTCGGATACCTCAGGAACCACTGCTCGGAGAGTCGAGGCTCTATGGGGACATCAGCCCGTTCGCTGAAGCCGACGTTGTTTTCGTAGGGCTCTTCCTTCACGAGGATGCCCAGTTCGCGCAATTTTTCGACCGCCTCAACCCGCGCTTCGAAACGGTCAAGACCCACAAAATCTTCCCCGGCCAACTCGTTCAGCGTTCCGTCTGGATTGAGGATTTCCAGGATTGGAAGTCCGTGCCGAAGGCCGATTTCATAGTCCGCCTTGTCGTGGGCCGGGGTCACCTTCAGCACTCCGGTGCCAAACTCGAAATCCACCGCTTCGTCCCCAATGACCGGCAGGATAGCTCGACTTTCAGCTGGCAGGGGACGCCGCACCGTATTGCCGATAAAACGCGCGTAGCGCAGATCGCCCGGATTCACCGCCACGGCCGTATCGCCCATGATCGTTTCGGGACGCGTCGTGGCAATCTCCAGGAAGGTTCCCGGCTCTTCGACGATTTCAACCTTGAAATGATAAAGATATCCCTTCTGCGGTTTGGAAATCACTTCTTCGTCGCTGAGCGCGGTCAAAGAGACCGGACACCAGTTAATCATTCGCTTGCCGCGATAAATGAGTCCCTTCGCGTAAAGATCGACGAAAACCTCCTGGACTTTGCGCGCGTAGGCAGCGTCCATCGTGAACCGCTCACGATCCCAATCGCACGAACAGCCCAGCTTCTTGAGCTGCGCGATGATGATTCCGCCGTGCTTTTCCTTCCACTCCCAAACGCGCTTCAGAAAATCTTCGCGGCCCAAATCGTGACGCGTCTTCTTCTCCTCTTTGCGAATTTTGCGTTCGACCACCGTTTGCGTGGCAATCCCGGCATGGTCGGTCCCTGGAAGCCAAAGAACTTCGTGGCCGGTCAAGCGGGCGCGACGAGCGAGAATGTCCTGAATCGCGTTGTTGAGAACGTGCCCGAGCGTAAGAACCCCGGTGACATTGGGGGGAGGAATGACCAGCGAATAAGGCGGCTTTTCGGAAGCGGGATCGGCAGCAAAGTCCCGATTCCTCAACCAGGAGGCATACCACTTCTCTTCGACTGCTTGCGGTTCGTAGGATTTCGCGAGTTCCGACATGGAGCGCCGATTTTGCGCAAAAATGCCTCCCGATCAACCGGGTTCTGGCTTAAATTCCGCTTGCGGCCCGAAAAAGCCGGCCTGAACTTCCCTGCTCGTTGTGCGCTGCGCCCTGATCGCTTTCCTTCTGTTCCTTTGGATATCTGCGTCCCAAGCGGAATGGAATGTGGTCCTTTTCGACAACCGGCGCTACGTGCCCATCGAGAACGTCGCAACCTTCTACAGGATGGATCTGCCCGCTTCCGGCGGGGAGCGATTTCGTCTCCAAGCGACCGGCCGCAGCATCGAAGGCGTAAACGGCGGCCGCGAACTCTACATCAACGGCGTCAAATATGTCCTTTGCTTCCCGATCGTTTCCAAGGATGGTCGCACGCTGATCTCGGCGATGGACGTCGTGAAGATCATCGAGCCCATTCTGCGGCCTCAAAAGATCAAGAATCCCGGAACGGTGCGCACGGTAATTCTCGATGCCGGGCACGGGGGTATTGATAGCGGGGCCACCGGACCATTTGGAAAGGAAAAGGATGCCGCTCTCGACGTGGTCCTGCGCGCGAAGAAGCTTCTCGAAGAGAGCGGCTTTCAGGTCCGCTGCACCCGTGATTCGGACGTGCTTATTCCGCTCGAGAAACGAGCCGAGTTTGCCAACCGCCATTCCAACGCGCTCTTCGTCAGTGTTCATTTCAACAAGAGCAACACCGGCGTCGCCTCCGGGTTGGAAACCTACTGTCTTGCCCCGCGCGGTGTGCCCTCAATGGATGAGGAGAACTTGAGCTACAGCGACTACGTACAGCACCCGGGACACAAGCAAGATCCCGCCAACGTGGCGCTGGCCACCACCGTTCATGCGGCCTTGGTGCGGAATTTGCGACTGCCGGATCGCGGGGTGAAACGCGCCCGGTTCGTCGTGATCAAAAACATTACCATTCCCGGCATTCTCGTCGAGGGGGGGTTCATGAGCGGAACACCGGATGCCCAACTGATCGCCTCCGCGGCCTATCGCCAACGCATCGCCGAGTGCATCCGCGACGGCGTCAATCGCTACAAGGACGCTATAGCCAACCAGTCCAACCAGAAGCCTTCCGCCGTGGTCGCGGCCACGGATCCGACCAGCGTCCCAACTCTTGAGAAGGTCGCTCCCGTTGTCGGGTCGAAGGTCGACATCGAGTCCTCGGTAGCCCAAGCCCGGGAAGCAATTGAATCGCCTGCCAAAGGGAATTGACGTGGGTTTGGCATCCTGATCCCTTGGTGGGCTGTCTCCCACGATCAACCGATAGCGGGCCAGCGACTATCGTCCGGGCCATCCTTTGCTCTGCCGCTTGAATCCAAACGCCAGACCGGCTCCCAAAGAAGTCTTCCCGACCAATAACAAACCGTCGAAAGACTTTACAGTGAAACAGATTTGTAACAACCGCAACCACAAGATGCCCTTATACGCCATTTCGATCCTTCTCCCCTGATCGCACGTCGGTTTTCTTTACACGGCGAGAAAAATCGAGGCTTAGAACTCTAGTTTCGAACTCTTTCAAGCCAAACGGAATATCTAAGATCTCAGCAGATATTGAAAAGTGGCATGTTTGCTGCTTACTTTCGCCGAACGCCCTCCGCAACCACCTCAACTCAACCCAATAGATCGCTGCCCATAGTCCATTTCCCATCTTAGACTTTGCTCGATATTTAAAAATGAAAGCTAATTACTTACTCTTACTCTTGATCACCACCATGACCCTATCGCAGCAACTTGCTAATGCTACGCTTATCTATTCTGGAATAAGAGATATTACTTTAACTGGTCAGCCAAATTCCAACCGGAGCTTGACTATTGATATCGCCGGAAAGAATGGCGACAGTTCTGACGATTTAACCTTAGCTATTTTCCTGTCGGCAACCGCCAGTATCGGATCGAATTTTGCGGGCGCGTCAAGTGGCGTGGTTTTGGCCTCAAGCGTCCCGGTCGTCCTGAACCTCGGACTCGCCGATCCTTTTCCAGTCAGTGCTGTATTTGGGAGTGGTAGTTTTTCACTATGGAATTTTCAGAATCCGGGCACTACCGATCAGCTAGATCTGGGCGAATTCAAGGATACTACAGGCTACGCCGCAATGTTGATAAACTCGAACCGAGACGCATCGCAACAAACACTTGGATGGGTGCAGTTAGCAACGGATCATACGAAGGGCCTGGCGGCTCCTTATCCAACAATCAGAGTAATTGACTGGGCATACAGTGACACGCCTGGCGAGCTAATTTCGATGGGCCAAAGGCCGACCAGTGTGCCGGATGCGGGCTCATCCGCGGCGGGCCTGGTCGTTCTGACAGGAATCTGCTTGTTGGGAAGAAGGCGCTTCCATTTCCAAAAGACAAGTTGTTCCTGACGATCGTTCCTGGCCGAGATCACGGGTTCTGCTCCCTGGATTACTTGATCAAACTGCTTTTCGCTCCCCAGCCGTAGACCGTCCGCGCGGAAGCTTGGATCGCCCAGCACAACCAACGTTTCGGGACTTCAATTTCTTAAGCTTCCGAGTTGAGATCTCGAAACCTCCACCGAGCTAAAACAACTCGTGGGCCAGGACGCTTAGGCAATAGAGGGCGGCGGTTTCGGCGCGCAAAATAATTGGGCCAAGCGTGATGGGCCTGCATCCTTTGCTCTTCGCCAGGGCCACTTCTGCGGGCGTGAAATCCCCCTCCGGGCCAACCAGAACGCATACGCTGAGCGGCAACGGAAGTTCCGCCAGCACGCTCTTGATGCGGCGCGCATCCGGCTGCAGCGAGGCAATCAACATGAGATCGGCTTGCTCTGGCTCCTCAAAAAACGCCTTGGGTTTGATCGGGGTTGAAATGGCCGGGAGCCGATTTTGACCGCATTGCTTGCAAGCCTCGACGGCAATCTCCAGCCACTTCTCGCGCTTCTTCTCTGCGTCGCTGGCGTCGAGTTGGACGATCGTGCGATCGGAAAACAAGGGGGCGATTCGTGCGGCTCCCAACTCGGTGGCCTTTTGAACGATCAAATCCATATGTTTGCCCTTGGGGACGGCTTGGGCGAGCGTGATTGCGCAGCGCAGCGGTTCGAACTTGGTTCTCAGGCCGATCCGCATCCGAATCCTCTTTCCTTCAATGGCCGTAATGTCGGCGCGCGCCTCGGTGCCCTCGCCGTCAAAGACCGTCACATGGTCGCCCACGCCAAATCGAAGAACGTCCAGGACGTGGTGAGACTCGCTCTCGCTCAGCCGAGGCGAACCGGAATTCCA
This sequence comes from uncultured Verrucomicrobiae bacterium, assembly GCA_963816855.1. GTDB lineage: Bacteria > Verrucomicrobiota > Verrucomicrobiia > Chthoniobacterales > Terrimicrobiaceae > DASTFP01. The sequence continues at coordinate 7,107 of CAWFMA010000005.1, forward strand.
TTCGTTGGGGGGAAGATAAAAGCGATGCATCAGTTGCGCGAAATTCGCGGGCCAAAGATTTCGAAAGAACGGAGGCAGCATCCCGCCGGCCAACCCCAACTCGGATGCGTCGCTATCACTTAAGTTCCGCGCGGGTCGCGACGCGCAATTTCCGACCAAGATATTCGTCAAGCGCGTCCCGCCATGGCCGTGGCACGGCTCCGGAGACCGCCTGCAGTTTCGCCGTGCTCATCACGGTATGCGGCGGACGCGGCGCAACAAAGTTTTTCAAGGCCGAAAGCGGGATGGGCTCAGCCACCCGCGTCTTAAGTGGAAGTCCGGCCCGCGCCGCGAAATCCAGAGCGTATTGGCCGTAGTCGTGCCACGAGCAGCCGCCGGCATTGCAGGCGTGATACAAGCCGCCGGGAAGATCGGTCTCGAGAAATGGCTCGAGCCACGTGGCGACGTCCTCGGTAAAAGTCATGCACGAGGTCTTGTTGGCAATAGCTTCCACCCGGTCGTTTGCCAGGGCGCGTTCGATAATCAAATCGACAAAACTTGGTTTGTTCGGTCCAAAAACCCACGCGACCCGCAACGCGAGATGCCGGGGCGACGGCGCCAGCGCCGCCCTTTCTCCGGCAAGCTTCGTGCGGCCGTAATGACCGAGCGGCAACGCCAGGTCCTCCTCGATATAAGGCGTTGTTTTCGCACCGTCGAAAACATAGTCGGTGCTAAAATGGATGAAGCGGGCGCGCTTCTCGGCAGCCACCTCCGCCATCACGCCGGGCGCGCGGGCATTGACGATCTCTGCCTCTTCGCGCGCTGTTTCACAGCGGTCCACATTGGTCAAGCCGGTGCAATTGACCAGCACCTCGCAGGGCTTTGACTTGAGAAGCCTCTCCAGCGCGGCAAGATCTGCCACGTCGAGCTCCGGACGTGCCAAGGCTTCGAGATCGTGATCCGCCGACCACGTTCGCGCGAGCGCTCCGCCCAGGCGCCCTTTGGCGCCGAGAATCAAGATCCGTGATTTCATGCTCATCCCGCTTCTCCGGTCCGCCAATCACCTGTTTTTTTCCGCGACTTAGGCTCGCTCATCGCTTCCGCGCCCCACGGTCCCACCAGTCGCGATTTTCAGAGTACCAATCGACTGTTTCGGCCAGGCCTTCGCGCGCGGTCCGCAGCGGCTTCCAATCAAGGTCCGACCTGATCTTTGACGAATCGACTGCGCGTCCTCGATCGCCTGGGTCCTCGGCAGGCCCGATTAAACCGCGCGGCTTCCCCAGACGCTCCATCACCAGTTCGGCAATCTCACTGTTCCGCAGCTTCGTATTGGCGCCAACGTTGTAAACTTCGCCGGCCCGTCCTTCAAGAAGCACCGCCATCAGAGCGCGGCAGTGATCGTCGACATGAATCCAGTCGCGAAAGTTCAGGTTGTCTTCGCAGACGGAAACCTTCTGGTCTGCAAGAGCATTGACGATCATCGAAGGAATAGGGCTTTTCGGAGATTGATAGGGTCCATAATTGCTGCAGCAGCGAGTCACAAGGATTTCTTGTCCAAATGTCTTGTAAGCGGCAAGCGCGAGCAGGTCGGCGGAAGCCTTGCTCGCCGAATACGGGGAACTCGGGTCAACTGGGGAGTCTTCCGAAAAGCGGCCCCCAGCATCGGGTGGTCCGTAGACCTCATCGGTGGAAACCTGGACGAAGCGCTTAACTCCGTGCTCGCGCGCCGCTTCCAAAAGCACCTCCGTGCCTACGATATTGGTGTGAATGAAATTGGCAGGTTCGGAAATGCTAAGGTCCAACTTCGATTCGACGGCAAAGTTCAACACCGCATAGAATCTATGTTTGGAGAGGATCCCGTTTATTACATCGCGGTCGGCGACGTCGCCTTGCAAAAACTCGTAGCGTTCGCCGTAACGCTCCGCGATGCCGGTGAGATTCTCCTGATTGGCCGCGCCCGTCAACGCGTCGACGTTGGTGACGAATTCCGGTTGATAGTGCTCCAACACAAACCGCGCGAAATTGCTCCCGATAAATCCGCAGCCACCGGCGATGAGGAGACGCATCCGCAAGACGTAACAACGCGCTAACAGGGCCAGCAACACCGAAAAACATGACAAGTCGCCGCCTGGCGGCTCGAGCCTCGCCAACTAAAGACTCGCCTTGGGTCCCTTTTCCTGCTCAAAATTCCTCAAAACCGTGAGCGACAATCAACTTATCCTCCTGGCGCCGGTTTCCGGCGTGATTTATCCCCTTGAACGCGTGCCCGATCCGGTGTTTTCACAAAAACTTGCCGGTGACGGGATCTCGATCGACCCCACCGACAACGTCCTTCGAGCGCCGTGTCCAGGCGAGATCCTGCAACGGCACGCAGCCGGCCATGCGGTGACTCTCAAGGCGGCGGGCGGCGTCGAAGTGCTCATGCACGTAGGAATCGACACCGTTTCGCTGAAGGGCCGGGGATTTACATCTCGAGCCCAGGTGGGAGACAAGGTCGACACGGGCGCGCCGCTCATCGAGTTCGACTTGGACTATATTGCCACCAACGCCAAGAGCCTCTTGACCGAAGTGATCATCTCGAACGGCGAAGTCGTCTCGGCTACCACCTATGGCTCCGGAACCGCGGTCGTCGGCAAAACGCCGGTTCTCACGTTGACGCTCAACGGCGCCGCCGCGGCCGAGAAAGCGGAGACCGGGCCGACCGTGACTTCCGAGGCCATCATTCTTCCAAACCCCAATGGGCTGCATGCGCGGCCCGCCGCCGTGTTAAGCAGCACGGCCCGGACGTTTAAGAGCGACATCCGGCTGCAGCTCGGCGATCGCTCCGCCAATGCGCGGAGCGTGACTTCGCTTCTGGCGCTCGAGACGGCGCTTGGCGACAAGGTCCTGCTTGTGGCGAAGGGACCTGACGCGCGGGAAGCAGTGGACAGACTTACGCCGATGATCGCCGAAGGCCTTGGAGACGAGGGCTGCGTTCCCGCGTCTGCGCTCGCGACAATGACAGGGGCGCCGATCTCGGCTCCCGCTCCGAGAAAGGATGTCGATCCGAACCTCATCACGGGAGTTCCGGCGTCATCTGGATTGGCCGTTGGCGAGGTTTACCAGGTGCGGCATGTGGAGATCCAGGTAAAGGAAGAAGGTGGTTCGCCCGATCAGGAGCGGCGCCTGCTTGAAGACGCCTTGGAGAAGGCAGGCGGGCAACTTGAAGCCTTGCGCGCTCAGCTTCATGGCCACAAAGAACAAGCCAAGGCCGCCATTTTCGCGGCGCATTCCGAACTGCTGGAGGACCCTGATCTCATCGAAATAGCCACCTCCGCGATCGCGAAGGGCAAAAGTGCCGCTTTCGCGTGGAAGAACGCGGTCAAGACTCACGCCGAACGGCTCGCCAGTCTGCGCAATCAACTCCTCGCACAGCGCGCCAATGATCTTCGGGATGTTGGCGAGCGCGTGCTGGAGTTCCTCACCGGCATCAAGCGAGAGGCGCCATCCTATCCCGCGAACGCGGTTCTCATCGCCGAGGATCTCACTCCCTCGGACACCGCCGCCATGGAGCGCGGGAAGGTCATGGGATTTGCGACCGTGAGGGGCGGAGCGACCTCGCACGTCGCCATTCTCGCACGCTCACTTGGCATCCCCGCCCTGGCGGGAGTTGAAGCGCGCGCCCTGGATCTCGCCAATGGCACGCCCGTGATTCTCGACGGCAGCAAGGGCACCATACGGCTGAATCCTACCCCGGAAGAGATGACAAAATTGCGCGAGGCGCAAGTCCGCCACGAGAAACAGCGAAAGGAGGACCTCGCGCATGCGCTCGAGCCCGCGACGACCACCGACGGACGCCATCTCGAAGTGGCAGCGAACATCGGAGGGTTGAAAGACGCCGAGCAAGTCAGGGAACTGGGCGGCGACGGGGTTGGCTTACTCCGCTCGGAATTCTTGTTCATGGAGCGCTCCTCGGCTCCCAGCGAAGAAGAGCAATACGAGCAATACAAAGCCATTGCCCTTGCCATCGGCAAGAACCACCCGTTGATCATCCGGACCCTTGACGTGGGCGGTGACAAACCGCTCGCCTATTTGCCCATTCCCAAGGAAGACAATCCCTTCCTCGGCGAACGCGGCATTCGCGTCGGACTCGACCGTCCGGAGATCCTTCGTACGCAGCTTCGGGCCCTGCTTCGCGCTTCCGAGTTCGGGAAGCTGCACATCATGTTTCCGATGATCGCGACGATGGCGGAACTGCGTGACGCCAAGGCAATCTTTAATGAAGAGGCCACTTCTCTTGGAATCAAGCCGATGCCTTGCGGCATCATGGTGGAAATTCCGGCCGTCGCCATCATGGCTGAGGTCTTCGCTGAGCAAGCGGATTTCTTCTCAATTGGCACCAACGATCTCACCCAATACACCCTGGCAATGGATCGCGGCCATCCCAAGCTCGCCCCGAAGGTGGACGCCCTCAATCCGAGCCTGTTGCGTCTCATCGCTCAGACTGTCGAAGGTGCGAAGAAGCACCAGAGATTCACGGGTGTGTGCGGCGGGATCGCGGGCGACGCCCAAGCGGTCCCGATCCTGGTCGGCTTGGGGGTGGACGAACTGAGCGTCAGCCTGCCCTCGATCCCAACGATTAAAGCGCAGGTCCGACGGCTCTCTTACAAAGACTGCCAGGAACTCGCGCGGCGCGCACTCACCTGCAGCACGGGCGACGAAGTCCGCGCGCTTCTTCCCGAAACCGAACACTAACCACCTCAAAGCAATGTCCGCATTCTCCAACGCGTTCTCCTATCTCCAAAAAATCGGCAAATGCATGATGTTGCCCGTCTCGGTCCTTCCCGTGGCGGGCATTCTGCTTGGCGTCGGAAGCGCCAATTTCTCATGGCTGCCCACGGCTCTCTCGCAGATCATGGCCCAGTCCGGCGGCGCGATTTTTTCCAATCTGCCGCTGCTCTTTGCTATCGGCGTGGCCATCGGCCTTACCAACAACGATGGCGTGGCAGCATTGGCGAGCACCGTGGGATTTGCCGTGTTCCTGGCGACGATGGGCGTTTGCGCCAAGCTCCGGGGCATCGAAACCTCGACCGCCATGGGAATTCCCACCATCGAGACCGGCGTCTTTGGCGGAATCATCGTTGGGTTGATCGCGGCGTCGGTTTACAACCGATTCTATAAGATCCAGCTTCCGGCCTATCTGGGCTTTTTCGCTGGAAAGCGTTCGGTGCCAATCATCACGGCTTTCGCGGTGATTGCCGCGGGCGTGATTCTCAGCTTTATTTGGCCGCCGATTGGCAACGCGATCCAGGCCTTCTCGAATTGGGCGGTGCATGGACAGCCCGCGCTGGCATTCTTCATTTACGGCGTTGTCGAACGCTCGCTGATTCCTTTCGGCCTGCACCACGTTTGGAACGTGCCATTCTTCTTCCAGGCGGGCGACTTCGTCGACCCCAGCACCGGCAAGGAAGTGCATGGCGAGATCGCGCGCTTCATCGCAGGCGATCCGACCGCCGGCAATATGACCGGCGGCTATCTTTTCAAGATGTGGGGCCTGCCCGCGGCCGCGGCCGCCATCACTCTCGCCGCCCGCCCGGAGAATCGGGCCAAAGTCGCCGGTGTTATGATTTCGGCTGCGCTGACTGCGTTTCTGACGGGCATCACCGAGCCCATCGAGTTTGCATTTCTTTTCGTCGCGCCCGTCCTTTACGGGATTCACGCCCTTCTGGCCGGTGTCGCCTATATGCTTTGCATCCTGCTTGGCATCAAGCACGGCTTTACCTTTTCGCACGGGCTGATCGACTATGTCGTGCTCTTTCCGAAGTCGACCAATGCGCTCTGGCTTTTTGTTCTCGGACCGATCTGGGCAGGCGTGTACTTTCTCATCTTTAGCTTCTTCATCCGCAAATTCAAACTGAAGACGCCGGGCCGCGAAGCCCTGGACGAAGCCGCGGCGGCGGCGCACACGGCCGCCGGCGACGAATTCTCGCTTCAGATCGTCCGCGCGCTGGGCGGGCCGCAGCAATATCGTGGACCTCGACGCGTGCATCACACGACTGCGGGTAAAGCTTCAGGACCCCGGCAAGGTCAGTGCGAACAAGTTGAAGGCGATGGGCGCTGCCGGAGTCGTCATGGTGGGCGACGGCGTCCAAGCCATCTTTGGCACTCGCTCGGACGTCTTGAAGACGGAGATCGGCGACTATTTCAAGGTTGCCGGTCCGGAAGCCGACGAAGTCGAGGCGCCCTCGCCGGTCAAGGCGCCGGCGCAGGCCGGCATCCAGCCGAAGCTCCGCGATCCGCTCGCCGCGGAGAAGGCAAATGCCCTCATCAAGGCGCTCGGAGGCAAGACGAACATCCAGCGCGTCGATGCTTGTGCCGAGACACGGTTGCGCGTTGTCACGACCAACGGGGCTCTCGATGAGGCCGCCCTAAAGGCGGCGGGTGTCGAAGCTATCGTGAGACTTCCCGATCACGTTGTGCATTTGTTGACCGGACTTAACGCCGACCAATACGCAGCGGAAATGCGCGGACAGCTTGCGAAAAATTAGCGCGGGCGAGGACGCGGTTTGCAGGGCCTCGAGGAGCCTCATGCCTTGCTGGCGAGCCTGCAGGTCTTCGTCATTTTGGGTTGTGTCCCATGGTCCCCTGTGTCAGCCTTTCTCGCCGCCGGGGCGTAGCTTAGCTTGGTAGAGCGCGTGGTTTGGGACCACGAGGTCGCAGGTTCGAATCCTGTCGCCCCGACCATTTTCCGCGTCGCGACTTTGCGCGACAGAAGGCGTCAGATCGCGTCTAGACCCTTTGTTTATCATGGTTTTCGGATCATCGGCAATTTGAGACCTTCGTGCCAGCCTGTGACACTGAATGACACGCCGCGTCTGGTTTTAGTGTGTCTATAGGTGTGT
>CAWFMA010000006.1:0-175729 GCA_963816855.1 uncultured Verrucomicrobiae bacterium
CCTGGCGAAGCTGTGCTGGTCGCGACAACCTTGGCCATTCTTCCGTATCTGATGGTTCGCGGCCCAGTCAACCGCATCGCGAGCGCTCGAACAAAAAGCTCGGACCAACGGCAGAGGAACGATTTCACCAAGAAAGGTAATTAACTGGACAAGGTGAAGATCATTCTGGCCAACATCGGAACAGGCGGATCTCGACCTTGCTCACTCACGGGATCTATGCCCCGGCAACGGTGCCGAAAGGATATTCTATGACCAACCGAAATGACCTCACTGAGTTCCAGCGCTTAGCGGACGCACGCGCGAATCAGAAGCCATGGCGGAAGTGGGGCCCCTATCTGAGCGAGCGACAGTGGGGCACAGTGCGCGAGGACTATAGCCAGGACGGCAATGCGTGGAATTCCTTTGGCCACGATGAGTCCCGGTCGCGTGCCTACCACTGGGGCGAAGACGGGCTTGCGGGCATCTCCGACGACAAGCAACTGCTTTGCTTCGCGCTTGCGCTTTGGAATGGCAAGGATCCCATTCTCAAGGAGCGGCTCTTCGGTCTCACCAATACTGAAGGGAACCATGGGGAAGACGTGAAGGAATACTACTTCTACCTAGATTCCACGCCCACCCACTCCTACATGAAGTGGCTCTACAAGTATCCGCAGACCGCTTTCCCGTACACCGACCTGATCGAGACGAACCGGAACCGCGCTCGTCAAGAGTTCGAATACGAGCTCCTCGATACTGGCGTGTTCGACGACGATCGCTACTTCGACGTGTTCGCCGAGTACGCGAAAGAATCTCCGGAGGACATCTTGATCCGCATCACGGTGGCGAACAGGGGACCGGAGCAGGCGTCGATCTATCTCCTGCCCACCCTGTGGTTTCGCAATACGTGGAGATGGTGGCCCGACTCGGGAAAGCACCGCCTCGCGGAAGCGAAGGGGCAAAACGGCATCAGCATCGTCGCCATCTCGCACCAGCAACTTGGGGAGCGTTGGCTCTACTGCGATGGATCACCGGAACTGCTCTTTACGGAAAACGAGACAAACAATGAGCGCCTCTACGCAAAGCCGAACCCAAGCCCTTACGTGAAAGACGCTTTCCATGCCTTTGTCGTGCACGGGAAAAAGGACGCGGTGAACCCCGCGCAGTTTGGGACTAAGGCCGCCGCCCGCTACCAGTTCAAGGTGGATGCGGGGGATTCGGTGGTGGTTCGATTGCGTCTCACCGACGAGGCGTCGCAGTCGCTGGTCGACCCGTTCGTCGGATTCGACAAGACGTTCGAAGCCCGGGTCTGCGAAGCCGATGAATTTTACCGCTCGATCACGCCCCCTTCTGCAAACGAGGACGCCGCGAGCGTTTTGCGCCAGGCCTATGCAGGGATGCTTTGGACGAAGCAGTACTATTTTTTCGAGGCTAACACGTGGCTCAAGGAGCACGGGGTGAGCCCGTTTCAGTCCAACCCTCCACCGGTGCGGAACCGCGAGTGGTTCCATATGGTCAACGATGACATCATCTCTATGCCCGATAAATGGGAATACCCCTGGTACGCGGCGTGGGACCTCGCATTCCACACCATCGCGCTGACTGGGGTGGACGTTGACTTCGCCAAGGATCAGCTCAATTTGATGCTGAGGGAAAGATACCTTCACACGACCGGGCAAATTCCGGCCTATGAGTGGAACTTCAGCGACGTGAATCCGCCTGTACATGCCTGGGCGACGATTTTTCAATATCGCATGGAGCAAGCGCAGCGCGGCGAGGGTGACCTTGAGTTCCTAAAGCGCGTCTTTGGGAAGCTCCTGCTGAACTTCACCTGGTGGGTAAACCGCAAGGACCGCTTTGGGAAGAACGTGTTCGAAGGCGGTTTCCTCGGGCTGGACAACATCGGGGTCTTTGATCGCAGCGCAACCCTGCCGACAGGCGGCCACCTCGAACAGGCGGACGGCACTGCGTGGATGGCGATGTATTGCCAGAACATGCTGGAGATCGCCGTCGAGTTGGCTGCGTACGATCGAAGCTACGAGGACCTTGCTATCAAGTTTGCCGAGCATTTCTTTTGGATAGGCGCTGCGATAAACAACGTGGGGCAAGACGGCATGTGGGACGAGGAAGATGGCTTTTACTATGACGTCCTTCGACTTCCCGATGGGAGTGCCACACGGCTCAAGGTGCGCTCCATGGTGGGTCTGCTGCCGCTCTGCGCCACGACCATCGTCGAGCCGTGGCAGCGGCAGCGCGTGCCGCGGACCGTGAGACACCTCGGCGAGCGCCTGCGCCGAACGCCCGAGCTTCTCCGCGGTATTCACGCCACTGGCGAGGGACACTTCGGTTACGCCGAGCGGGGCATCCTCGCCCTCGTTAACCACGAGCGCTTGCGCCGCATCCTTGCGCGGATGCTTGACGAGAATGAGTTCCTTAGTCCCCACGGTATCCGATCACTCTCACGCTTCCATGCCGATCACCCATACGTCCTCAGCACCGGGGGACGGGAATATCGCGTTTCTTACCTGCCGGCGGAGTCAGACTCCGGGATGTTTGGCGGCAACTCCAACTGGCGTGGACCGGTCTGGTTTCCGGTCAACGCGTTACTCATTCGCGCGCTGCTCCAGTTCTACCTGTACTATGGAAACTCGTTCCGCGTCGAGTGCCCAACCGGTTCGGGCACACTGATGAATCTCTTCGAGGTAGCCAAAGAGCTCTCCGACCGCCTCCAACGCATTTTCCTCCGCGATGAGAAGGGCCGGCGTCCTGTGTTTGGAGGGAGCGAGAAGTTTCAGAAAGACCCGCACTGGCGCGACCACGTTCTCTTCTATGAGTATTTTCACGGCGACAACGGCGCGGGCCTCGGGGCGAGCCACCAAACCGGTTGGACCGGCCTTTTCGCCAAGTTGCTACAGGTCTTCGGCACCCTTGACGCCCGCAAAACGCTCGAGGCCGGCGTGAAAGCCAGCTTCGAGCGATAAGCAGGAAATCGGCTTTTCTCACAATGTCCAATTCTCTACGAGCAGGCGCATGAGGCAGATCGCACGTCGATCCCCACTCTCTATGCATTTATCCGCGTTGCAGCCGTTGCCGATATCCGCCGACGGTAAACCAAACAGCGATCGTAGAGGTGCTCCTGGACATCGGATATGGAATTTCGGTCTAATGAACGGGACGCCTAACCACCTGGCCTCACCGGTCACGCAGCTTGGATTGGCGTACGAAGTCCTGCGAAAATCATGAGCGGTTGGAAGAGCTTCCTGAAAGGCGACCTACTGGGTGTCCATCTCGCGGTGAATATTTTTGTCGGCACGACAGTTCTGTGGCTCCTGCTCCGGTTGGGCGCCAGTACGAGCCCAATTTGGGCGATTAGTGCGATGATTGCATCAATCGATCCCCAGGTGAAGCTGGCGGTGGTGAATTTCCAGGGCCGTATTCTCAATGCTCTTCTGGGCTGCGCCACAGGACTTCTTTTCCTGCTCGTCGGCGGATCGAGTGAGTGGAAGCTTCCCCTCGCATTGTCGGCGACCGTCCTGCTCTCCTCGTATGTGATAAGGGTAAAGGCAATGTGGCGGCAAGCGCCCATCACGGCCGCCATCGTCATCGCTGCGGGATTGACGCATCATTCGAAGCTAAGCGGCGTCGAGATCGGCCTCAGAAGAGTGGGCGAGGTCTTGCTAGGCTGCGTGATGGGTCTGCTTGTCACCTGGCTGATCTCAAAAATCTGGCCGCCGCCGGAATCAGGAAAGGAACAAGGGGCGACCAAGCCAAGCTCCCCGTGATTTTACGCTTGCCGGCAGCCAGAGACCTCGACCCGCGGCCTGGAGGATGCCCGGTTGCACGCCGGGATGCGGAGAGCTTCTTCGATACGGTGGCTCCCTTGCAGATGCGTCTGACATTAGAGTGGGCGTTGCCAGATACTTTGCAGTACCAGGAAGAAAAACGCGGTCGAACATCCGAAGGTAAGCAGCCCATTGATCGCACAGATCGGTCCGGAGGCTCCTCCATGGCTTTTGTAGCACCACATCACCATAACCGAGCGTCGTGTGCGAAACCCCGGCGAAATACCAGCCGTCGCCAAACGAGGCCATTTGGCCCGATTTCCAGAAAAAGGCCGCCCACATCCCGGTCTCCGTGATGTGGGCAGCGAAAAGACCAGAAATGGCTGCGATGACAACGAGAATATCCGCTGGCCTCTCCTCGAGGGCGGTCTTTGCCCATTCCCGGAACAACGTGAAGAGGTCTGCGAGCCCGAAGAGAATGCAAGCATGCAGCGCTGAGATAAAGGTGGCAAGCAGCAGCGCCAGCGCATACACCCGCAGCTGGGCGCGCAGGCGACACTCGGGAATGTCTGTTTCCGGCTTCATATCCAGGTGCGGCGCGGAAGGGATTTGATCCATGGAGATTGTCGCATTGTCTTGCGGAACTTTCAGGACACCACCTTTTCTCCGAGAGTCTGCGATGCCCCCGCAAGTCGCATCGCGATCGGATAAGTTGCACTGCCTCTTTTTGGGTATAGGATGCGGAAAGCCAAAAGGTTATGAAAGAGGAATCAAAGAAAACGCAGGACGGCCCGAAACGTGTGTTGTCCGATCTTCGAGAGGGAACCTATAGCGATGGCCACCCCCTCGACGATGTTCATTATCTCGAATGTAAAATCATCCTAAAGGGGGACCGTTTCACCTCAGTGGAAAACTTCCACGATTTTAGCAGAATCGTGCGCCAGACGGCTGAGGCAGCCGAAGTCGATTACTCCACCGAGGAGTTCAAAGGTTTGAGGCCCCAGATTCGCGAAGTCCTTTTCGCGGATACACAGGATTTTCGGCTCTACAACAACGCCTTTATCCTACGAAGGCGCGTCAACTATGTGGATGGCTTTGCCGTGGGCGATCCGGAAATCGTCTTCAAATTTCGTCACCCGGATCTTCAAAAGACTGCCGAGATGGACGTGCGGCCGAAGTTTGTAGATGATTACCGGATCAAATTCAAGGCGGAGGCCTTGCCCCTTAAGGATCAGATCGGGAGCTATCGTCTGCTCTACTCGCACAACGCACAGTTCCCTTTGAGTCGGGTGCACGAGGCGGATCGGACGTCGATGAAAACTCTCTCTCGCGTGTTCCCGGTATTGGAGACAATCAAGACCTCTGATGCCGACAAGGTCGAACTGGTCAATGCGACAGCTGTCGAGGAGGTGCTCTTGGATATCGGACTGTTGGACTTCGGCAAAGGAGTTACAGCCAAAGCAAACGTGGCAGTCTGGCGAACCCGCGGCGACCAGAAACAGCTCGTCGGAGAATTCGCGTTTCAATGCAAGTTCAAGCGCCGGGACGAATTCCACGATGCCACCAAGAAGCGCTGCGAACAGTTCTTCTGCTCTCTCCAGCAAAATGCGCAGGACTGGATCTCCCTCGGAACGACCAAAACCGGATCAGTTTATCGGCTCAAAGGTAATCCTCCTCAGGCCCACGAATGACCCTTCGGCGGGAGCGGAATTCGTGAATGACCCGACAGCGCACCGCTCCATTCGCCTCCATTGACGAGATTGCATGGGGCAGGAATCCTGGTAGCCGTTACCCTCGTCTTGGATGGTTCGGCATGCTCGCGACGCTCCAATTCAGCAACACACCCCTGAACGCTGGGGCGGACCCCGTTCGCGCCATGGCTGTGCGGTCTTACGCCTTGTAAGACGAGGGCAAGATTCTTCAGACCCCGCTGCAACAACTCTCGGCAAAGTTACTCACTGCCGGGGCGGTTGATGGGGAAGGCTTTTGCGAGTGGCCCTCCTGCCCCGCAACGAATAACCTTGGAATGCGGCACAGCGCTCCCTAGTAGAGAAGGATGCGGGTTATTAGCGCTTGCCTTTCGCGGCTTTCTTTGGACTCGCCAGGGTTTTTAACGCGCGAGCCGCTTTCGTCGCATCCGCGGCGTTGTCGAAACCAAAGTATCCCACAAACTTCTTATCGATCACCGCGGCGGAGACGCCACGCAAATTAATTCCGGCGTCGGCAATCACCGCGGAGATCCTACCTCCCAAACCGGCCTCGTCGTCTCCCTCGACTTTCAACGTCGCGACGTTCTTGGCGAGCGCCAGACCTCCCGCTTGCGCAGCTTTTCGGGTAGCGGCTCCCTTGACCGGAGTGAGAAACACAATCCCGCTGCCGGACTTCGCCGCATCGCGTCGCGCGACGACACAGTCGAGGTTTGCGCCGGCGTTTCCGAGCGTCCCGAGAACCTTCGCAAGACTGCCGGGTTTGTCCTCGATTTTGGAACTCCAAATATCCACCTTCGTTACACTGAAACTCATGGGGGTCCTCTCTTTTGGGTTCCATCTTAGAAGGATCCGTTGGCGGGGCAAGCGAAATCGAAGGTGTGTCCGTCAAGTTGAGCGAAAACGAGATCAGGGCTTTCTCTTCGTTCTAACGCTTATGCCGACGGACCGTTGCCCATCGGGCAGGGGAAAACCATTTCGCAAAAGCTCAGAAATCGTAAGATTGTTCGGAAACGCCAGCCGAAATTCTGCAGCCGGAAAAGCTCCAATGCCGGCGCAGATCTGTTAAACAAGCTGTGATGGTCGCTTTAGGCAGTCCCCAGAGTTGGAAACGCTGTCTTTGTCCTCGACGCAGTCAAATGAGATTCAGTGCGGAAACGTCTCTCACCTAAGCGGCATCATCCCTACACAGCCCCTCATGAGCCTCCCTTAACTTGCGTGTTTACGTGATGGCGACGCCGTCGATTTGATCCGGAGCGCCTAAAGGTCCGTACATCGGCGTTGAGGCCGCAACCTCTCGCAATGCATCAATAACGATGTCCGCCTGCTCGACTTTCCTTTCTTGATATCCGCGCGTTTCGACCGGATTTTGGTTCAAAACCCTCCTTTCATGGTCAATAGCCTTTCACCTTCTCCACCCGCAGACCAAGTCGTTTGCTTGCTCCGCTGACTTTTCAGGGACAACGTGATGATCTGGGACGGTTCGCGTCGAGAGGTCTGCGGCAAGGCCTTTGGCACTCGGCCTCTTCTGTGCAACCGAAATGACGGGAAAGATCGGCAGTCTAGAAGAAAAGCCAAGAGCTGAGAGGGGGCAACGTCGAACTTTGTCCATACCCCTATTCAAGAGAGAGCGATTCCTTTTGCTGTCACTCCCCTCGGATCCGCGGCTCCACTCTCAGTGGAAGAGTATCCTGAAGATGTCGATTTGGACGCCGTATGTCTGGATCGGAGGGGGAATTCCCTGTCCGTTGTTAAGCCCTACGCCGAACGCCGTTTGAATATTGAGGAACACCGACAACTGATTTTGGATGATGTTCCAGTTGGCTTGGTGGCCTACGGAAAAGCCCGCGCTGAACGGTCGACCATCGTTCCTCTGTAGGAACAACTGAACAAAGGGATTTAGCAGATCGAAGCTTCCGCGTTTGAACAACTCCGAGGGTTCCATTTGAACGAAACCCTGCCCAGTCCACCCGCCGCTGGGGGATCTGAACTGATTCTGAAAGAACTGGCCGCCCAGCGAAATGATGAAAGGCGGCTTGCCGAAATTGCGGATCGCGATGTTCCACTGGGCGCTTACAACAATGGGGCGAGATGTACCAAGGGAAGAAATTGAACTGCGGCCCGCTTGAACCACGACGCTGCGAGCATCGACCGAGGGCGGCGGCGTGTCCCCAACAGCCAAAAGCCCCGGCATGGAAGCGGCACCAATCGTCGCTGCAAGCCGCTGGCTCAAAGCGCCAGTCTCGGGCAATCCGCCCGCGCGCCGCAGAGAGAATGCTGAGCAAAGGAGCCAGGCCCCGTTCTCCGGGGAGACGACTCGTAGTGAGCCATCGAAAAGGATTGCGCGCTGACGGAGCGCGCATCTAGCAACGCAGCGCGCGTGTAGCGGCCCGCGATACGGTCCATCCAGAGAAGATTCAGACTCTGAAACTGTTCTGTTCATCTAGTTACAAAGGCATTGAAGGAGCCGAGTTTCAGAGTTTCCAAAGAAATTGTCGGCGGTTGGTCGAAGTCGATAAGCCGTCGTTCAGCCGCGGCGATCGATTGGCTTCGTGGGGGAGTTTCATGGGCAGTCATCTCAGAATCCGTTCCAGATCGTACGCTCAAAGATCAAGCATGACGCCGCGCTTGGATGTCGCGGTAGAGCGCCGAGCTTCGCGCGGCGTGGTGATTTCCAGACCTACAGCTATCGGGGCGGTTCTTCAGGATTGACGCCTGCGTCTGCCTGGTGTGAAGCTCGGCGCAGGCTCGGCATGAGTGTTCACTTCCGTCCGCTGATTAGTTGGCCGCAGAATGAACTGCTGCTGCCGGCGGATTGGTTCGGCGTCACTGTGCCCACGGGGCTATCGTCGTTTCACGTCCGCGCTCCCAACTACGTTGATGTCATCCGCATGGGGCAACTCGGCCGCGGGAATGTTGGCAGTTCCTCGACCGGGCAGCTTTCGATTGTCAACGGCCGCGTGACGAAGGACTTGACCGTCGCGTTCTCGAACCCGCAGACGCAGTGGCGTCGGCTTGGCGGTCAGGCCGAGAGCGGTCCGGCGCAGTTTCAGTTCACCGGCGGCGAGGTCATGCTGAATCTGGCGGTCGGCATCTGGATCCTGTCCTTGAACGAACCGGACCTAGATGACGATCTCTCGATCCAGATCTTTGCCTTGATCTACGGGCACGAATTGCTTCACGTTCTGGACGAGATCGAGATTTTGAGTTGGCTGCCGCCCCGCCTGTTGAGCGAGACGGCAATCCAGCAGTACCTGGTGCAGGGCCAGACGTTTACGTACGGTACGTCGAGTCAGAGGATTGCGGAGGTGGAGCGCGAGTTTCGCGAGCACATACGGCGGCGGATTGAAGGCGAGGTCCTCGCCGTCTGGGCGCCCGAGACCAACCGGCGGGGAGGCATCCGCGACGCGCCGACCGAATACGCGATCGTCCAGCAGAAGGTGGACACGCTCCGCGCCCGCCAGATCAACCGCCCATAAGGACCACAGCTCCGGCCGCCAGAAGGCCTAGACCCGACAGTCGTGTCACCAGCGGCAACGTAGCGCTGAACGTTGAAGTCAGTTGGTCAATAAGACCGGGTCCAGACATTTTCTTGAACCGGTCGGCTCTAGTCGCCCTTGTTGATTGCAAGGGTCAGTCAACAAATTCTGACAACTGAGATTCATTTTCTTCAGGGGCGTGTGCAGTTGGTTCGAGTGACCGGGAGCCTTGAGCGACGTCCTTTTTGGAGACGCCGCATTGTTGACTCACGTTGGCCGCTCTTCACAAACCTGGCGTGTCCGCGATCCAACGGTTGGACTGATTGATTTTGCGATGCCCAGCCATGCGAGAGCCACGTGCTCACGAATTGTTGCCTGACCCCTTCGGCGCGCCCCTATAGCCACTGCACCAGAAAGGGCCAACCCGATGGCTTGGCCCTCAGATCGTACTTAGGAAATCGCCAAAGCGGGCACTCCTTGGCTAGCATGCCCCATCTGCGTAGACCGTAGTCGATGGCCCCAAGACCGCAGAGAAACTGAATGACGAACAGGGTGCGCAAGCCGGTAGTGTACCTAATCAACTTGCCGCTCTTGTGATCGCGCGTGAAGACTCGCGCGTCCGCAGGCAGGGCCTCCTCGTACTTGATCAGTCCGGGCTTCGTCATTTCCAGCAGGTTCCGGCTGCGGGCGTCAATCACGCAGAAGAGGACAGGGAGAAGGCACACGAAGAATCCCAAGAGGAGGAACACGACAGGATGAGAGTCCTTACCAATGGCCGCGAAAATTCCGCCGCTCGCGAATCCGAAAAACACCACGAAGAAGTTGAAGGCCTTGACGCGCTGTTCCGCATTAAACTCAAAATGCTTCCAGATGTAGTGGTCTTAACTTGTTCAGGGGCGCTCTTCGCTTGGATACTTAACGTGGTTAAAGATTCTTTCCGAGCGGCCGAATTTCCTTGGGTCCTTCCACAGGTTTTAACTCTACTGCGCAGCGGCGCGGCTCAGGTTTTAACGGGCCTCTGACCATTTCGGATATACCTTTTAGGCTCAAGCGCTTAAGATCGTCTAGGGAAACACGTGTTTCCTTTGGAGGAACCACTGGTTCCACGGGGAAGGTTTAACTTTGGCGCTCACTGGCTCTAAAGTGACTCGATGAAGCAGCCAATTGTCGGAATTCCGGGAAGCAAGCCACGTTTGGCCAAGCCAACGGGTGGTAACGGCAAGATCGATCGGCGAGAATCGCATGCGTTGGACGTCGAATACCGGAAACAGCGTAATTAGCAGCTCCAACTAAAGAACGATCGCGAGCAAATACTGCTGGAAGACCGTCGCGGCGGGCTGATCGAGAAGAAAGTGGCCACATTGCAGGCGGCCTAATTGCTGAGGGCCTTCAAGACAAGGGTTCTGCAAGAACCAGCGAGCTTGGCGCGGCGTTTGGTCCAAGCCAAGCTCGTAGAGGAGAAGTGCCGACTCACGCTGGTAGAGATGACCTTTGCGCGATGCGGGACGAGCTGGCCGAACTGCCGCTGAAGGTTACCGCCCCCGACTTCGTCGTCGAGACGGTCGACTTGCGCCCTCAGTTCGAAACCGACGGAGATACGAATCGGTCTGAGGAGATCAGGGCCGAGCGAGCCAAGTGGCGGCGACGGAAGATGCGCGCAAGCTCCACGCAAAAGGCGCATCAAAGAGCTAGGATCGAGAGATGAACCGACTTTTGCCAGCAGCGATGTGGCAATGCACCCACGTCACTTGCTTGGGTGAAGTCCAAGGATGCCGGTTTCGCGCGCAGCCTGCTGCGACCCTTTTCCAACGCCCAGCTTTGGGCGAATCTTGCAATCAGAGGCGTCGTCCGGCAACTTACGAAGGGTAAACGAAAAATTATAACATAAAGACTATGAAACTTATTGTCATTGGCGGCACCGGGCTAATTGGAACCAAAGTCGTAAAGGGCCTTCGCGAGAAGGGCCATGAGGTCTTGGCCGCCTCACCTTCGCAAGGCATCAACTCTGTCACCGGCGAGGGACTTGCCGAGGCGCTCGTCGGCGCTCAGGTCGTCGTCGATGTCTCGAATGCACCCTCGTGGGAGGACAAGGCCGTCCTGGAGTTTTTCGAAAGGTCGGAGCGCAACCTCGCAGCCGCGGAAGCCGCCGCTGGCGTCGGCCATCATGTGGCTTTGTCGGTTGTCGGCACCGAACGCCTGCTCGCCAGCGGCTATTTCCGCGCGAAGATGGCCCAGGAAAACCTGATCAAGGCGTCCTCGATTCCTTATACGATCGTGCGTGCCACTCAGTTTTTCGAATTCGTGGGCGGCATTGCCAAGGCGGCCACCGAAGGACAGACCGTCCGGGTTCCCGCGGCTATGATGCAGCCTATCGCATCGGACGATGTCGCCGCCGCCGTGGTCGATGTGGCCCTTGCGGAGCCGTTGAACAGCACGATCGAGCTGGCTGGTCCCGAACCGATCCGTCAAGACGAGCTGGTTCGGCAATTCCTGAGTACAACAGGGGACCCACGGACGGTAATCACCGATCCCAAAGCCCTGTATTCCGGCGCGGCAATCAATGACCAAAGTCTCACGCCGGGCGAAAATCCTCGCCTGGGTCCCACACGCTTCAGCGAATGGCTCGCACGCTCCGCGAAATAACCTCAGCCCACAGATATGCCTCTCGGGAGGTCGTCAGCGACCCGAAAGCACCCTACTTCGGAGCGGAAATAAACGACCGCTCACTCAACGCCGGGGAAGGCGCCCGCATCGCCGCGACTCATTTCGACGACTGCCTGAACACCTCGGCCCAAAAGTGAAACCGAAAAAATCAATATCCCGAACTCGACTTATGAAGACTCACTCCTGCTTTCGCCTTCTCACGAACGCCCTCGCGGGTGCGATACTGTTTACTACCACTGCCCTTCAGGCAGAGGACGCCGATCTGGTTAAGGTCACGGAAATCATGACCAAAGACTTGGTGAATGTTCCTGGTAAGGAGGTAACCATGATCACCGTGGACTATCCGCCCGGCGGCGCCGACCCGGTGCATCGCCACAACGCGAGTGCTTTCGTCTATGTTTTGGAAGGGTCGATCGTGATGCAGATGAAAGGCGGAGAAAAAGTGACGCTTCATCCGGGGGACACGTTTTACGAAGACCCGGCAGGCATTCACCTCGTCGGGAAAAATGCGAGCGACACGAAACCCGCGAAATTCCTCGTCTTTCTGGTCAAGGACAAAGGCGCACCAATTCTCATTCCTGTGAACGAGTAACGCCACGGCCGGGGGATTGCGGCAGGTTTTAATCCACTCTGAGATTTCTTTCTTGCGGATAACTTAGAATTGTTCTCAACACTAGCGTTCGCAGGGTCAGTCAAATTTATAGCGCCCGCGCGACTTAAGAACCCCCTCAAACCTCTCCTATTTCGGCGGCCATGGGCAGCACGTTCTTGTCGATACGCACCAGCAGCTTGCGCGCTTCCAGCCGCGCAAACAGGTCGGGGATGGACTCGGTCTCCAGGGATCGCGTCGAACTGCGCCAGATTGGCGCCAAAGCTGCGCTCGAAATTCTCGATGCCCGGCTGGATGTTGGCGCGGTTCAATCAGCCATGCATCACGCGGCATGACCCAGCGGAGGCTCGAAGGCGGCACGCCGTTTTCCAGCAGCCACAGGATGGCGTCCATGCCGGTCTTGCCCAAGCCCACGACGGTGCAGGCCGCGTGCGGGGCGGTCTGCAACTGGTTCAGGGGTACGCAGCGCACGCCGGGCGCGACCGCGTACTTGGGCGGGCGGGTGGACAGCACGGCGGTGTGTGCATGGGTCGCATCCACCACCTTTTTGCGCACCGTGATCTGCCGGCTGTTGCCGCTGGTGAGCGAGCGGACCTGGTGTTTGTCGTCCGGGCCGATGGCATATTCCGACATCGCAAACCAGTCCACGCGGCCGGAGGTGAGAAAGCGCTGCTGCATCACCTGGTCGAAGTAGGCTAGCACCTGGGCGCCTGAGGCCAGCCCGTACAGCCCGGCGTTAAATCCTATGGTGTCCTTGATGCCGTGGCTAGTTCGCGCGAGACTACGCCGTAATACTCCGAAGGCTGGTGCAGGCGCACAAAGGGTTAGGCGTTGTTCCAGTGGCCGCCGGGGCGGTGCTGTCGGTCCACCATCACCGCGGTGGCGTCGGTGTTTTCGCTCAACAGGGTATCTACGAAGGCCAAGGCGGTGGCGTCAGCGCCGATCACGAGGTAGTCGGCTTCGATGCGGATGTAGATGACTGTGCCCTGTGCCTCCAGATGCGCCGCGCGAAGGCAGCACGCCATTAGGCACGCCAGGGGGCGGGTTGACAAGTGCATGCGCACTTGCCGCATTAAGATGGCCACCACGCGCCCTCCCCTGCTGCGGATCCGCAATAGACAACACGGAGACCCTTAAGTTACTCAGCTTGAATTCCCGTCGATAATCTCCTCAAATCTTATTCGCCCTTGGGACAATGGTTATTCCTGATCCTTCCTCTGAAAACTCTAGAAAATATGTCCCGGCAAGCCTAAGCATTGGGACAATTGCGTTCATGACCTGTGGAGTAACCCCAACAGATTCATAGATGTTGGCTGGCACGCAGCCATTGCCAGGCCCCTCGGCCGCCGGTATGCTTGCGCCATGTCTTCACTCGTCGACCTCCTCCGCGCGAGCGCCGCCCAGTTCGGACCGCTGCCCGCCATCCACTTCCAGGGACGCACCACGACGCACGCGGTGTTCGACCAGGCGACCGACCGGTTTGCGGCTGGCCTCGCGGCGCGCGGCATCGCGCCGGGCGAGCGTGTCGGGCTCTACTGCGTGAACAGCGACGCGTTCGCGATCGCTTACTTCGGCATCCTGAAAGCGGGCGCGACGGTCGTGCCCGTGAACCTGCTGCTGAACCCGAAGGAGGTCGTCTACATCCTCAAGGATGCCGGCGTGAAGGCGCTGGTCTACTTCGAGGCGTTTGCGGAGGCGGTCAACGCGATCAAGTCCCAGGTCCCAAGTCTCACGCTCCAAGTTTGCATCGGGGCACAGAACCCGCCGCAGGACATCGCGTTTTCCGATTTGCTGGCGACCTCCGGGCCGGTCCCCCAGCCGGCGCTGAACCCGGCCGAGGCTCTGGCCGCCATTCTCTACACCTCCGGCACGACCGGGCACCCAAAGGGCGCGATGCTGACGCACCGCAACCTCGCGTCGAACATCGAGAGCATCCGCCAGGCGCTGCACCTCGAGCCCGGCAAGGACGTGCTGCTCTGCGTGCTGCCGATGTTCCACGCGTTCGCGGCGACGGTCTGCATGATCTTCCCGCTGACGCACGGCTGCGCGGTCGTGCCCATGCCGAAATTCGAGCCGCAGGGCGTGGCCGACGCGATCGCGGCCCACCGGGTTACGGTCATGCCCGCCGTGCCGAGTATGTTCAGCGTGCTGCTGCGCCTTCCCGACACCGAGATCGCCAAGTTCGCCCCGCTGAAATTCGCCGTCTCCGGCGGCGCCGCGTTGCCGGTCGAGGTGATGCGCCAGTTCGAGGCGAAGTTCGGCAAACTGATCTACGAGGGCGACGGACCCACCGAGTGCTCGCCGGCCACCTGCATGAACCCGATCGGCGGGGTGCGCAAGCCCGCATCGGTCGGCCTGCCCGTGCCGATGGTCGAGATGAAGATCGTCGACGACCGCGGAAACGAGCTTGCGCACGGCGCCGTCGGCGAAATCGTCGTCCGCGGCCCGAACGTGATGAAGGGCTACTGGAACCACCCGGAGGAGACCAAGGAGGCCTTCTTCGGCGAGTGGTTCCGCACCGGCGATCTCGGCACCGAGGACGACGATGGCTACTTCTGCATCGTCGACCGCAAGAAGGACATGATCATCGTCAACGGCATGAACGTGTACCCGCGCATCGTCGAGGAGATCCTCTACCAGCACCCGGCGGTGCGCGAAGCCGCGGTGCTCGGCGAACCCGACGAGCTGCACGGCGAGATCCCCGTCGCCTTCGTCGCACTTAAGGAGGGCGCGCAGGCGACCGCGCAGGAGGTGCGCCAGCACTGCCGCGACAACCTCGGCCGGCACGAGGTGCCGCGCAAGGTCCATCTGATTCCGCAGCTGCCGAAGAACGGGGCGGGCAAGGTTCTGAAACGCGAATTGCGGAAATCCGGCGAATACGAGCGCGGTATCGACAGCCGCGGGGCGTAAGGAAAACGGCGCACACACGACACATTATTGAGCTCCGATCCGTCTGATCGGTCCAATCTGCCATGATTCGAACCCCCCTCCAACCAAATCCGCAAAGCCCGCCCGGAAAACCTATTCACCAGCTCAACCGTGCCCAAGCCGAAGAAAGGCAAAGGCAAGTAAACCCGGTGCCCATTCCTAATAGCGTCGTGACGCGAAGTTTGCCCAGTTCATCGCCGCCGCCGTCTCCCAGAGCGAGGGCTCACCAGCGGGTTACCGGAAAGACCCCAACGCCGATAAGCACGGCGACGAAGTCATGAGGAAACGTGGTATGAAGGATCGAATCGAAGAGCCAAGGGAAGCTAACGCCAAACTCCGCTATCCTAGCGACCAACACTTTTCTCGGAGCCCGGAAATGCGACGCTACAACAAGACTTGCGTGGCTTCAGGAAATCCATCCGGAGGAGCGGCATATTCGTGGCAGTGCAACGTTGAATTCCGAAAGGACACACAACAGGGGAAGGTCCGTGCATAGATGCCCACTTATTTCGGAGGTCCTTGATGAGCAGGACGACTCTTGACAACGGCAGCGCTCAGGGCCGAGTTGCGCTGCCTGAATGGCCTATGCAGGGACGGACCCTAAGTGGTCCGGCGCGCCGCACGCCCCGCATTGCGTCAAGCAGGCCCGGAAGACGCACTGGCGGCTGAATCAACCGATAACAAAGTGAAGGGAACATATGGATAAGCCCGCTCAGCATATTTTTTCGCGATCGCCGGGAATAAACTGCAGGGTAGCAAAACGCTTTCACATGGCGACAATGAAACAGCCACATCGGACACCCGACTTGACGATGGTGTAATAAGTGCAACGATGCAAAGTTGTGTCATCCGACCCGGTGAGAAGAAGGTGGAGACCATGCCGCGCAGCAAGCCAAGCTCAATCTCTGGAATGAACGCTGCTGGGCTGATATAGCTGTCAAATTTGCGCCGGGGGAGACCGAGTTTAACGCCGATTTCGCTTAGCAGTTTGCGCGATATTTTCAGATCCCCAATGCTGCTACAGAGAACAAACCTACCTTCCATAAGGATCGTCACCGTTTTCTGGACTAATGAGCTCGGCAAGATTGCCTGCTTCTCTGCCGCGCTAAGCGATCGCCTGTGACGAACTACACGTTTGTCAAGGTCGTGAGACCCACGTCTTTTGCGACCTCGAAAAGGAGTTGCAGACTCTCCGCTGCCATCGTTGCCACACTGAGTTCTTTCACTCTTTGGGTCAGCGCTCCACCTTCACTGATGCCGTGTTGCAAACCATCGCATATCTGAGAAAGAGCCGGTAGGGACTGGACGATCCGTTCAATTTCCTGGAAATCCGGCTGAGTCTGGTCGAATAGCCGCACCGGGCCTTGGAGGACAGGGCTCGTCTTAGTGTCCGGCTTTATTGCTGGTGACGTTATGAATAGGGCAACCAAATCCCGAAGGCGCTCACTTAAGAGCGTAGCTGTCAGGCGGTAGAAACGGACGGCAAAGCCTGGATCAGCCGTCAGACGTCGACTTGCGAAAGTAAGCTCTCGCGACGTATGCCACAAGGCGGAGCGAGACTAGGCGCCGGAAGGCCACCGGGTTCGGGTTCCGGAAGAACCATCGAGAGTCGTTCTGTCTCGCTGCCGCCGAGGACTTGGCAATTGATCGACGAAATGCGCGGAAGTTCGTCGCGCGGGGTATTCATCTCGGTGTGCGTCTACCGGCAAATTTTCGGATCGCTTAACAACAACAGACGTCTGGCAGGCGAACCATCAGGCGAGCCAGCAGCAAAGCTTGTCGCCGCCCCGCGCCGTGATATACGCACGTTTCGACGAAAGATTTTCTCGTATCACTATTGCATTGGAATCCACCTATAAGCAGATTGCCCTTTCGAGCGAATGCGAAAGGCCCTTCCCCGCCAATAAACGTGCGGATAACTCCCAATCTGGCATGATATCCGAAAATGACAGAATCACTTGTTAGGCCGCGCGTCAATTGGAGAGGCCAATGTCAAGCAACCAAACTCCTGATCCCGATGCGTTTCGTGACTTCGAACACGCAGGTTGGACGTCTAACGTATCCGAATACGAGGCGGGGTTCGCACGCCTCACGAGACAGGCCGTTGCGCCGTTATTGGATGCAGTGAACCTGCGCCACGGGGCTCGGCTCCTCGACGTTGCGACCGGACCGGGTTATGTCGCGGCTGCCGCCGCCGCGCGCGGAGCGAGGGCCCTGGGTGTCGATTTTTCCGCTCCGATGGTTGCGCATGCCCGTGCGATCAATCCCGCCGTTGAGTTTCAAGAAGGGGACGCGGAAGCACTTTCACTTGAGGATTGCAGCTTTGACGCCGTAGTCATGAATTTCGGAATGCTTCACCTTGCGCGACCCGAGCGAGCGATGACCGAGGCTGCGCGCGTCCTCAAGCCCGGTGGATGTTTTGCGTTCACCGTATGGGCGAGACCGGAGGAGGCATTGGGATTTGAAATTATCCTGAAGGCCATTCAATCTCATGGTAACCCCGGAGTGCAATTGCCTCAGGGGCCGTCATTCTTCCGATTCAGTGATCCGGCCGAATGCGACCGAACGTTGCGCGAAGCGGGTTTCCTGAATGTTAGGGTTACGTCTATTCCTCAGGTTTGGCGGTTCAATGCGCCAGGTGAACTATTCGATGCCATTTATAACGGCGGGGTAAGAATCAAAGCAGTGCTTCGCGCCCAGTCCAACGAGGCACTTGAGGCAATTCGTAATGCGGCGAGCGAGGCGACCAAGAATTTCAACCGCCGCGGCACAATTGAACTTCCGATGCCCGCGATCCTCGCATCCGCGGTAAAGCCCCTGTGACCGTGCACGATCCGCGGCCATGTTCCGGGCCGGTCGCGCGGCACAACCCGGCGCTCAACCCGGCCCGCCGGGCACGTTGTTTCTTCTTCCGCACGTCAGTGGCGGCGGGCCGGTTAGCTTAACGGTTAGGCGGCGCGGCTAGATATCCAACGTCTTGAGGTAAGAGCAGGAGGTAAGAGCAATGAGCGAACTTCAATGTGTCGCTAGCTAGACTCAAAATCCATGATGGCAAGCTCGACGAGTTTAAGCGTCTCGCCGCGAAATGCGCGGAATTGGTGCGCACTAAAGACACCGGGACTTTGCAGTACGAGTTGTACTTCAACAGCGACAACACCGAGTGTCTTGTCTTTGAGCGGTACCGCGACTCGCAGGCCCTCTTGGATCATCACAAGAATCTGGGGGACACAATGGCCGCGATTCTCCAGACATGCTCTGGGTCTGGAGAAATATGCGGAACGCCTAGCCCGGAACTGATTGAGCAGCTCAAGGATTCGCCCGTTCAGGTCTACACACCATTTCTGGCAAATAGGTGACTCGGGAGGATGTAGTTGCAGGCTGTTCCTGCGCGCCTGCCTAACAATTCATTCAATCCGACGCCCCCTTCGGGGGGCGGCTTAATTCAGGCGTTGGGTGTCGCAACAACTAGAGGTCAACCAGATGAGTAGTGGATGGAGGAAGTGCCGATGAACGTCACGCTACGACCGGGCAATGCTAGCCCTGTATGCCAGGCTGGGATCCGTGGCCCGCGAGCCGCTGTCCACGATGCAGGGGGCGCCTCTCGCCGTGCAGATTCCCGACTACACCGTGCGCCCAGCTACCGAGCATGATCTGGACGCCTGCAATCAGGTCTGTGTGCAAGTCCACGGACTTGACCGTCGATACAGATGGAACCGTCTTGCTCTGCCTCCACCAGTGGGGCGCGCACGGGCATCCCCTCTTGATGAGCCCAGACGAGGCGTCACCGGGCAACGGACTCCTCTTGTTTTTCCGCGTCGACGACTACGAGACGGCCCTGAAGAGCGCACGCGCGCTCGTCGACCGGTTCGAAGAGGAGCCCCACGTGAACCCGAGCATTCAAACGAGGGAGTTCTCACTCCACGATCCGGACGGGTACTACGTCACGATCAGTGCGCGCTCTGCGGTGAGGGCACGGAAATGAGCCTCGATGAAATCCGGTTACTCGTTGATCGTTGACCGCGTTTGAGGATCAGTTCGCTACCTCAAAAGTGGCAAGCAAATGGCAAGCAGAATTTTGGTGCGAGTCTGACGTGTTGTTGTAACGTGTTGGTAATCAACAAAGCCAGCACCCGGATTCGAACCGGGGACCTACTGATTACAAATCAGTTGCACTACCGCTGTGCTATGCTGGCGTTGAAACCGAAGAGGACAATGACATGAGCCCGGGCGGGGAGCAAGGCGGAGGCTTCTGAACCGGGGCGACTTTTGCCGCTACCGCCAACTCGTTCGCAGAGATCGTCCGTCGGCGCCAATTTGACCTGCGTTTCGATTCGTTCGACATTTTTTGCGGATAAGAACATGACGCGCCGCACTCAGCGGATGAAGAGACCGCCCTGCATTGTCAGCGGGGGCCAAACGGGTGTTGATCGTGCCAGCCTTGGCTGGGCGATAAGGCGCGCTTTGCCCTACGCCGGTTGGTGCCCGAAAGGAAGGCGTGCGGAGGATGGAACCATTCCTCGCCACTACCGGCTCCGCGAGACGCCATCACCGCGATACGCTCAGCGCACGGAATGGAATGTTCGGGATAGCGACGGCACGGTCATTTTTTCAAGTTCTCGAAGGCTTGTAGCCGGTTCCGTCAGGACGCTCGGCTATTGCAGCGACTACGGAAAACCGGTTCTTCATCTCGCCAGCGCTCTTTTCACTATTTCGGAAGCGGCGCTCTTCCTCACTGCCTTTCTACGGCGGTATCGAATACGCCGGCTGAACGTGGCCGGCCCCCGGCGGTCGCAAGACCTTTTCGCGGGCAAGTTCGCCCGGTTGGTCCTCGACGCGACTTTCGGGTTTACGTTGAGCCAAGAGCAGGCTACACGCGGCCTGTGAATCTGAAGGTCTGGCTACTTGGTTTGCTGCTCAGCTGCTTTCTGAGCGGGTGCATTACGCCGCCTCCCGCGCCGCGCATCGTGCGGAAGAATGAATCAAAGCCGCCTGACACCGGACCCTTCTGGTGGGGCATTTCCTCCAGCTCTTTCCAAACTGAAGACCGGGGAGAGCCTCCGGAATCGCCAAACTTTTTCAAGACGGACTGGGACTTGTTTGCCGAGGAAAAGCGGGTTCCGCCGAAAGGCGACAACGCAGAGTTCAGCTGGAGCCACTTCGACAGAGATCTTGAAGCGTTGAAACAAATCGGCGTGAACCATTATCGATTCAGCGTCGAGTGGGCGCGGGTCGAACCGGAGCCCGGCCGCTACAACGAGGCCGCGATCCGCCGTTATGTCGAAATGGCGCGGAAGCTCAAAGCCGCGGGCATCGAACCTGTGGTCACCCTCTGGCATTTTACTTTCCCGAGCTGGCTGGTAACCAAAGGAAGCGCGGCCAGGTCCCGCTGGTTGCATCCACTGTACCGCGAGCGCTGGCCGCTCTACGTGGATAAGATCACCAAGGCGATGGCCCCTTACGTGCGTGTCTTCGCGCCGCAAAACGAAGCCAACGGGGACCTCGCGCTCGGCTACATCAGCGCCACCTGGCCGCCCGGGCTGCTGTTGGACTTTCGAAAATTTGGCGCCGCGATGCACCAGAGTGTCTGGGGGTTCCGAAAGGCCGCGGAGATCATCCGCGAGAATCGCAAGGACGCGCTGGTGCTGAGCATCACCTCCCAACCCTATTGGTTCTGGGGGTTTTGGGATCCAACCCGCGCTTACTACAACTTCATGCAGCGCCTGAATTTTACCTACCTCGACCGGACGTACGACGTCTGTGACCTGATCGGATTCAACTACTACTATAGCGAGTACGCGGATTTTACGGCGCTCGTTGCGCTCAAGGCGCGGCGGGGGCGCAACTATAGCCTGCTGGGATGGGTAATCCAGCCACGCTCGCTTTATAAGCAGATTCGCATTCTCGCTCACCGCTATGGAAAGCCGATCGTCATCACCGAAAACGGCATAGCCACCTCCAAGGACGTCAAGCGTGTTCGCTACCTCTTCAACCACATGCTGGAAGTCAAGGAAGCGATGGACGACGGCTCAGACGTGCGGGGGTACTTTGTTTGGACCCTGGTGGACAACTATGAGTGGCACCACGGCTACAAGGCGCCATTTGGGCTGTCGCGCATGGATCCGCTCTCGAAGCGCCGGCTGCTGCGTCCCTCGGCGCTTTTCTATAAGGGCATTATCGGGACTTCGAAGGAAGCCTCGATGCTCAACGAGGTGTCGACCAAGCCCGAGCTGCCCCCCGGGTTCATCGAGCGCTAGGAGACTGTTGAGAACCCCCGCATGTTCGCGCCCTGCGGGTTGCACCAATTTTCGGCCCTCGCGGTGTCGCCAGCTTGTCCGTAGCGCCACGGCTTGCGGGGAGATGGGGACCCCGCAACCCCATCAAGCCTGCGCTTGGCTCCTTGCGATCTTCCGAAAATTGACAGCAACGTGGCATACGCGGGTTTCTAAACCGTCGCCTAGAGCGCGGGTTGCTGAGCTCGCGCGACGCGATTTTTGCGAATCGCCCAACGCAGTTACACCGAAACCCGCATCGGCATGAGAACGTAAAGAAACGGCGTCTTGATCTTAATCACACCGGGGCTCATTTCGTCGATTAGCTCAAGATCGATCTCGTCGTTTGAGAGGTTGCGCAGCGGATCCATCAGAAATTCGGGATTGAAGGCGATCGAAAGATCCCGGCCCCGATAAGCCACGGCCAAAGCTTCCCGCGCCTCGCCCACCTCCGGCGTGTTCGCGCTGACGTCCAGGTTGTTTTTCGAGAAGTTAAGCCGCACGGAACTCGTCTTGTCATTGCTCAGGAGGGACACGCGGCGCACCGTGTTCAGAAGCGCCTCGCGCTCGATGGTGACGCGTTCCTTCGCCTCCCCGGGAATAACCTGCCGGTAGTTTGGATAGTTCCCCTCCACAAGTTTCGAAACGAGCTGCGAACCGTTCAATTCGAAGGAGACAAGATTCTCGCCGACGGAAATCTGCATATCTCCTTCCTCGTCGAGAAGCCGCTGGAGCTCGGTGACCGCTTTCGTGGGGACGATGAAATCGCGCTCATGGCTGTGGGGGAATTCCAAGTCGCTGTCAAAAAGCGCCAGACGGCGCCCATCGGTGGCCACGAGCGTCAGTTTGTTGTCCTTGAAGGAAAAGAGGATGCCGTTGAGCACGTAGCGGGTTTCGTCCACGGAGATTGCGTAGGAGGTCCTGCGCAGCCCATCCCGGAGCTCGGCCTGCCTCAAGGTAAAGGATTTCGCGTCCTTGAAGGACGGGAAAGCCGGGAACTCCTCGTCCGGGAGGCCGAAAATCTTGAAAAAGCTGGATCCGCAGCGCAGCGTGGAGATGTTCTTGCCGTCGGTCTCGACGGTAATTTCTGAAGCGGGCAGCTCTCGGACGATTGCGGAAAGACGCCGGGCCGGCAGCGTGGTCGCGCCGGGTTTTTCGACCTGGGCGGCGATTTCGCATCGCACGGCAACTTCGAGATCCGTTGTCGTGAGACGCAAGCCCGTCTTGGTCGTTTCCAGCAAGGCGTTGGTCAGGACCGGCAGTGTCGAGCGGGTGCTGACCACATTTTGGATCCGTTGCAGACCGTCGAGGAGGGCTTCTTTGGTTACTGCGAACTTCATGGTCTTGATAGGAAAGGACTCATTTATTGAGGGGACCTTGCGAAGTCAAACTTTAGTCCAATCCGAATACCGCCATCCGCGGGCGAAGGCCAAGCCCGGCTGGCTATCGCTGAAGCTGGCTGTCGAGGAGGCGGATGACGTGGCGGGTTTGCTCGTCTTCCTCGATGCGGCGTTTGACCAATTTGCAGGCGTGGATCACGGTCCCATGGTCCTTTCCGCCGAACGCGTCGCCGATGTCGCTCAGCGAACTGCTCGTCAACTCCCGGGAGAGAAACATCGCGACCTGACGCGGGAACGCGATGTTCGCGGGGCGCCGCTTGCTCGTCATATCCGCCAGACGAACGTCAAAATGCTCGGCGACCTTTCGCTGGATTTGGTCGATGGTGACCGCCCGCTTCGCCTGCTCCTGGAAGATGTCTCTCAACAGATTTTCGATGACTTCCCGGCTGATTTCCCTGTCGCTGAGAGACTTGTAGGAGGCCACGCGCATCAGAGCGCCCTCCAGGCGCCTCACGTTGTTGCGAATCCGGTCAGCAAGGAACTCAATCACCCAAGGCTCGAGAGAGATATTCAAACCCGAAGCCTTCTTCTTCAAAATGGCGATGCGGGTCTCGACGTCGGGGGGCTGCAGTTCCGCGGTCATCCCCCATTCGAATCGGGAAACCAAGCGTTGCTCCAGCTTCTCGATCTCGCTGGCGGGGCGGTCGCTGGAAAGAACGATCTGCTTGTGACCGTCGTGCAAGGTGTTGAACGTGTGAAAGAACTCCTCCTGGGATCGCTCCTTTCCACCGAGAAACTGGATATCGTCGATCATGAGGATATCCGCGTACCGGTATTTCTTGCGGAATTTTACCAGCGTGCCGTGCTGAATGGCATCGATGAATTCGTTGGTGAATTGCTCGCTTGAAAGGTAGACGACCCGAGCGGCTTTTTGGTTGGCGATGACGTAATGCCCGATCGCCTGAAGCAAGTGGGTTTTACCCAAGCCGCTTCCCCCGTACACAAAAAAAGGATTGTAAGTCTTGGCGGGTGTCTTGGCTACGGCGACGGCGGCTCCGTGAGCGAACTGGTTGTTTGATCCCACGACGAAAGTCTCGAAGGTGTTCCGGGGATTCATGCCGGACGAGCTTTGCGCGGGAGTGCGGTCTGCTGACGGTCCGGCGGCACGCACCGGCACAGGATCGACCTGGCCCGCGATCGCATGGGACGGCCCTTCGCCCTCCGCTCCGGGAGCCACAAACTGAATCTTGCGCGGGCTTTGGAGCACTTCGGATGCGGCGTCCTGCACGAGGCGCAGATAATTGCTCTCGATAAAAAACTGGTGAATACGGTTCGGAACCCGAAACACCAGTTTCAGCCCGTCATCGGAAATGACGTCGACACCTTGAAACCAGCGTTCGTAGCCATCCGCGCTCACCCGCTGGCGGATCACCTCGGAAACCGACGTCCAAATATCTACGCAATTCAATGTCATAGAAAGTTATGCACGGGATTTCCAATCGTTCCGGAAAGCTCACTCGGTGTTCCAAGCATGAGAACTATGGGCAAAAATCGGCATCCGCCAAGCGACTTTTGGAAATCCCTTTGAAATTGTTTCATCTTAATCTGTTATACCAAAGCAACTTATAAAGTTACCGATCCCGGCTTGCTCCCAGTCAGGCCTAGGAGAACCTTCCTTTTCCGTGCGTCCCAATACGTGCGCCCTTTGTTATTGAATTCGGGGGATTCAACATCTTCACAAGTTGTTCACATGCGGTCAGCCCTCGGGTGCCGCAGCGGCGCGAGATTAAAAATTTGGCGGAGGAGACCTCAAGAAAAAAGGGCCGAAAGGACCAAAAGAAAATTTCGCGTTTCCGTCCAAATTGCTTGACGCGTCCGCAGATCAAGAAGCCAAGCCGCTTCGCCGCTCGACGTATTCTTTGGCCGCGGAAACTTGGGATCGGGGAGTGCTGAAGCAGACGGCTACGGCGAAGGTAACGACCGCGCCAAATGCGATCCGCCAGGGAAACTCGATCCGGGGGAGCCAAGCGGGAGCCCAAAGGGCCGGATGAGCCGGAGAAGAAGACGACGCGGGATGCAGCAGAGTCCAGAGATCGTTATGGAGGCCGCTGAGAAGCGCGACGACCAGGAAACCGCAAATCATGGCGATAAGGTTTCCCGCTTCGCTGCCGCGGCGCTTGGTCAGGAGGCCCACCAGAAAGACGCCAAGCAGCGAACCGTAGGTGTAGCCGAAAATGCCAAGGACGATCGGAATGATCCGCGCGTTCAGGACGATTTTGGCGTAGGCGGTCGCGGAACCGATAAGGACGAGAAGCACCGAAAAGACGACCGTGCTGACGCGCGCCGCGCGGACTACTTCCGCCGGCGAAGCATTCTTCCGGATATAAGGGCGGTACCAATCCTCCGTGAAGCTGGTGGCCAGTGCGTTCAGGGCGGTACTGAGGGAACCCATCGCGGTGGCGAAAATCCCGGCAATGAGCACCCCCCGCAGCCCGGGCGGAAGCTCGTGGACTATGTAATAGGCGAAAGGAGCATTCTTGCCCGGCTGCTGGTAGAATACCCAGAGAAGCATTCCCACGAAGAGAAAAGCCATCACCAGCGGGAGGTCCGCAAAGCCGGAAAGAATGAGCGATAACCGGCTGCGATGATGATCCTTGGCCGTGAGCATCCGCTGCACCATATCCTGGTCCGTTCCGTGCGTGGCCAGGGTCGTGAATGTCGATCCGATGAGGGCGGCCCAGATGGTGTATTCGCTTTCGAGGATGCCGCGCGCGTTCTCCAAGAAGGTTCGCTGCGGCACGATGCCGCTGGAAAAGAACCGCCAGTCTCCCGGCTGGTTGAGTGTTTCGGTCACGGTGTGCAGGCCGCCAGGAATGGCATGGAGCAACGACCAGATCGCAAAACCCAGGGACCCGAACATGATGCAGGCCTGAATAACGTCCGTCCAAACGACCGCCTTGATCCCGCCAAGTGCTGTGTAGAGGGCGGTCAGGGCGGTGATCGCGGTCAGAGCGAGAATGTAGACCCAGACCTGCTGCCAAATATCGAGTGTCGCTCCGGTTATCATTTCATAACCCATGACAAGGACGATGGCCGCGACGTACAAACGCGTTCCGCTCGCGAGAGCCCGGGTGACGAGAAATATTGCCGAAGCAGTGTTTTTCGTGCTCTTCCCAAAGCGAAGAAGGAGGTATTCGTAGATCGAGACCACGCCGAAGTCGTAGTAAGGCTTGATAAACACGTAGGCGATGATGATACGGGCCAGGATTGTTCCGAGCGCCAGCTGGGCGTAGGTAAAATTCCGCTTCTCGTAGCCTTCTCCCGGCGCCCCCAGGAAGGTGGCCGCGCTGATCTCGGCTGCCAGGATCGAAGCCAGAACCGCCCACCAAGGAATGTTGCGATCGCCGACGGCAAAGCTCTCGAGATTTCTGCTTCCGCGTCCCTTGTAGAGGCCGATGGCGATAATTGCCGCGAAGTAGACAAAGACCACGAAGCCATCGAGCAATAGTCCGCTTTTCGAGTCCGCTGCCATCGCCCTGTTGCGCCACTCAGCTGCTCGCCGCCAGCGACTTGACCAGAATCTTGGAATTTCGCCCGCTCGCTTCGTAGCGGAGGCGACGCTCGAGAGGAAGGGCTTCCGAGGCTCCCTCCGCAAAGCCGCCCTTCTGCTGGAGGTAGCTGAAGGCCTGTGTCGAAAGCGCAAAGATCCTCTTCAGACCCTTTTCGCGGGCAAGGTTTTCCGCGAAAGCCATGAGCTTGCGGCCATAACCCTGGTTTTCGTGGGCCTTGCTGACGTAGAGACACGCCAATTCGCCCGCCTCATCCGGGGGATAGACGTGGAGGGCCACGCAGGCGACGGCAGTCCGATCGACTTCCAGCAGCCAGTAGTCCTCGAGGCGGTCAAGAATTTCCGACCTGGTGCGGCGCACCAGCTCCTCGTTGCGCACCGACTGCCGGATCAGGGACATGACCGCGCGCACGTCTTTCTTGAAGATGCGCCGAATCTGCTGGTATTCGTTCGAGTAGACCATCGTGCCGAAACCATCGGAACTGAAGATTTCGGTGAGCAGCGCTTCATTGACCTCGCCATCCAGGAGATGGACCCGCGGCACGCCCTGGACGCAAGCCCGGGCGGCGCATTCGAGCTTGGAGGCGATGCTTTGGGGAAAGTCCTCACGCTGCTTCCTGACCAGCTCAAGCGTTTCCGAAACGGAGAGCTGCCGCGGCAGGCGCGGCCGCGCAGCGAACGCCGAGTTCGGCGCGAGATAAATGATCTTTGCCGCCGAGAGTTCCTCGCCGAGTTCGACGGCTGCGGCATCAGAATTGACCCGGTAAGTGCGGCCTTCGCCGTCGAATCCGAGAGGCGGGACTACCGGCACGATCCCCTCGTCAAGCATCAATCGCAGCGCTTTGACGTCCACGCGTTCGACGCGCCCGGTAAATTGGTGGTCGGTGCCGCCGAGAATTCCGGCGGGGTGGGCGATGACAGCGTTGATGTAGGCGGCGCGCAAATCCACCGCCGACAGGCCCTCCATGATCTGGTTGGTCAAACGGATCGCCGCGTCCACGCTCACCTGCAGCGTAACTTCGTCGGTCACGCCGGTCCCGTCGGAGTTGGTCAACCGGACGCCCCGCTCCTTGGCCAGCCGGAGGATTTGGTAACCCGCGCCATGGACCAGGACGACTTTGACGCTCAGGGAACGCAGCACCGCCAGGTCCAACAGAATGTTGGAGAAATTGTCGGAGGCGATCACCTCTCCATCAATGGCAATGATGAAGACGCGCTCCCGGAAACGCGGAACGTAGTGGAGGATTTCGCGAAGATCGGAAACGTTCACTTGATCGAATGCCGGCCGGCGGGCTGACGGCTCACGCCGCGCCCTCGAGCCGTAAATCGCCTTCGAGCTCGGTCGTCAGGATGGAAGTCATCGCCGCCGGCGCTTCCAGGGCGGCGAGGATCCCGCAGTCCGGTATGGTCACCAGTTTCGCGCGTTTCAATTTTCGCGACATCGCCTCTCCGGTTGAGCGGGGAAAGCCGGACGCGCGATCGGGCCAGAGAATGCTGACCGGATGCGGCACACTGTCGAGACGGGATTCGACGTCGAACGCGAGTTGCCCGCGGAGGAAGCCGAAAATCGCGTGTTCAGCGCCAGGCTGCTGGGCGCAGGTCGTCAGCGCGCGCACCATTTCTTCATTCATTCGCGCGGGGTTGCCCAACGCAAATTTCGTCAGCCAGCCTCTGATAAACGGGGCCCGGGAAAGATAATTCCGATAAACGAAGCGGTTGAATCCGGGCAACCGGACCAGCGTCGCCATTCCGGTGGCCGCCCATTTGCCGGCTCCTTTCAACCCGGTGGGCAGCAGAAGAACAAGCCGTTCGACATGCTCCGGATGGCGCGAGGCCAAAAGCAAGGCGAGGCCTGCCGTCAACCCGCTCGCGACGATGGCGGGCCGCCGGTCCCCGCACGTGTTTCGCAGAAACTCCACGAGAGTCTCCGCGTAATCGGACGCATCCATGGCGATATCGGGCCGTTCCGACTCTCCAAAACCGATCAAGTCCGGGACGATCACCTGCCGTCCCAAGGTAAAATGGGGATAGACCTTGGACCATTCATAAGAATTGGCGCCCAGATAGATTCCATGCAGGAACACCAGGGGATCGCCCGTTCCCGAGATATGGTAAACCATCTCCCCAAATGAAGTGTCGGCGACCCGTGTCGCGAAGATCGCTGGAGAGATATCGTCAGGGATTCGCTCTCTGGGGGCTCGGCGAAATCCGTAGCGAGCGGCCAGGGCCACCGCTCCGACCAGTCCGACGCCAATGCCGATGCCCAGCACCGGCTTCTGTTTCCAAGGATTGAACACGATCCGTTAGTTAGCACGAAACCAGCGCCAGTGAAACACTCTTGTCGGCACGGAGAGGAAACCTGCGCGGATTCCCCGCCAAGGCGCCGGGCGCCGCCTCGCCTAGACTAGACAAAAACGACCGTCTGCGAACCCTCAACGATCTCGCCGACGACTCGTCCACCGGTCTGGCGCACGGCTTCCTTTTCCCGCTTCTTGGAAACGA
This sequence comes from uncultured Verrucomicrobiae bacterium, assembly GCA_963816855.1. Classification (GTDB taxonomy): domain Bacteria; phylum Verrucomicrobiota; class Verrucomicrobiia; order Chthoniobacterales; family Terrimicrobiaceae; genus DASTFP01. The sequence goes on from CAWFMA010000006.1 coordinate 28,825, forward strand.
TCAAGACCATGCCGAGGCCCATGTTGAAGACGCTGAACATTTCGGCCGGATTCAAGGATGCGGCTCGCTGAAGGATTTGAAAAATTGGCGGGATTCGCCAGGAGCCCCGCCGGATGTTGGCCTGGGTGCCCTTCGGGATTATACGCGGGAGATTGTCCGTCAGCCCGCCTCCCGTGATATGCGCGGCGCCGAGGACCAGACCTGGCGCGAGCGAGGCGAGAAGAGGCTGATAGTTCGTGTGGACCCTCAGGAGTTCCTCGCCCAGCGTCCGGCGAAGCTCCGGCAGCCGTGAGGATGTCTTGAGACCCAGATTCTCGAAAAGGATGCTCCGGGCCAGGGAAAAGCCGTTGGTATGAAGCCCATTTGAGGAAAGGCCGATTAGCACGTCGCCGGGTTTGATAAGGGATCCATCCAGAATCTTCGAGCGATCCACGACGCCGACGATCGTTCCAGCAATGTCATATTCGCTTTCCCGATACATGCCGGGCATTTGCGCCGTCTCGCCGCCGATCAAGGCGCACTTGCCGGCTTTGCAGGCCTTTGCCAAACCACCGAGGAGCTGCTTGAAAACGTCGGGCTCGAGCTTGCCAGCGGCGATGTAGTCGAGAAAGAAGAGCGGGCGCGCTCCGAGGACCGCGATATCATTGATGCAATGGTTTACGAGGTCCTGGCCGATGGTGTCGTGGCGACCCATGGCAAAGGCCACCTTGAGCTTTGTGCCCACGCCGTCCACGCTGGACACGAGAATGGGTTCCTTCAGGTTCTTAAAGTCGGCCCTGAACAACCCTCCGAACCCGCCGATCTTGCCGAGCACGTCGGGGCCGTGGGTGGGCCGGACGATGGACTGGATTCCGCGCTTGAGAAGATTGCCCAACTCGACGTCTACGCCCGCTTTTGCGTACGCCTTCACCGGGTTCTCTCTCATAACAGGCGAGCTTCCTCTTTCTCGAGCAGCCGGACGCGGCCAAGACGTTTTTCCATGATCAATTTGTCGAAAGCTGCATCGTAGGGGACCGGATAGTCGCCGCTGAAGCAGGCGGTGCAGAATTCCTGCGACGAACGCCCCGTGGCCCCGATCATCCCTTCGAGATCCAGGTAGCCAATCGAATCGGCGCCGAGATACCTGCGGATCTCGTCCATGGTGCATTGATTGGCCAGAAGCTTTTCGGGATCGGGAAAGTCGATCCCATAGTAGCACGCGAACTTGTGCGGCGGACAGCTGATCCGCATGTGCACTTGTTTCGCTCCAGCCTCGCGGAGGGTGACGACCCGGGAGCGCGCGGTGGTGCCGCGCACAATGGAATCGTCCACCACGACCACGCGCTTGCCCTTGACGGCCTCCAGGATGAGATTCAGCTTCACGCGAACGTTCAAATCACGAATGCGCTGAGTCGGCTGAATGAACGTGCGTCCGATATAGTGATTGCGCACGAAGGCGGGGTAGTAGGGAATTCCGAGCTCTTCGGAAAAGCCCAGCGCCGCATAAACGCCCGAGTCCGGCACCGGAATCACGAGATCTGCTTCCACCGGATGCTGGCGAGCCAGCTGCCGGCCCATCTCCACTCGGGCGTGGCTGACATTGACGCCGGCAATGGTGCTATCCGGCCGGGCAAAGTAGACATATTCGAAAATGCAAAACGCCTTTCGGGAGGCAGGGAACGGCCATTCGGAGCGCAGCCCCGAACTGTCGATAATCACGACCTCGCCGGGCTCGACCTCGCGAACGTATTCGGCCTGGATGAGGTCCAGCGCGCAGCTCTCCGACGAGAGGACATAAGCGCCGTCCTTCCGACCGATGCACAGCGGACGAAATCCGAAGGGGTCGCGAAAACCAAGGATCTCGCGTTGCCCCATGAGCACGATGGAGAACGCTCCCTCAATGCGCCGCAGCGCGGAAAGCACTCCCCCGGAACCCCGGGGCTGCGCGAGAAGATGCAGGATGATTTCGCTGTCGACCGTGGTCTGAAAAATCGAGCCCTTAGCCTCGAGTTCCTCGCGGAGTTGGGCGGCGTTGACCAGATTTCCATTGTGCGCGATCGCCATCTGGCCCCGGCCTGTGTCCACCACGAACGGTTGGGCGTTTTTGATCGTGCTCGATCCGGTGGTCGAATATCTAACGTGGCCGATGGCTCGGGTTCCGGACAGGCGCTCAAGAGTTTCCGGCGAGAAGACCTGGGACACGAGGCCCATGCCCTTGTGGACTGCGAATGCAGCTTCCGGACCGCTGGTAGAAACGATGCCCGCGCTTTCCTGGCCGCGGTGCTGCAACGCGAAGAGGCCGTAGTACACGATGCTCGCGGCGTCGGGATGGCCAAATATGGCGAAGACGCCGCATTCGTGGGTGGGTTTGTCTCTTTGGCTCAATGGCTTTAAAGCTTAACGCGAGCGGGAAATTGCATGCTTTTCGCGGCGTTTCAAGGCTTGAATGAGCCGCCTCGTCCGCTGGTCCACGCGTTCGAAACGCTTCGGAAAAGCTTGTTGAGCGACTCCCTGTCGGCCAGGCGGTACTCGGCGGTGTGCGCGTGCGTGGTGGCCGGATAGTTCTTGACGACCTTAGTTTTGAGATCGCCCGTTTCAACGCGGGCGCTGACCTCCTTGACCTTGTTCTCCACCGCGTCCAGGGTTCTCTGCGCCGGGGCCGTCGGCGGCTTTGGAAGGAAAGGTTCGAGGAAGTAGAACCTCGCCAAATCCGAGCCGTAGGTCGCCACATTGACCTCCGTAACGCGCGCTGCTCCATCGAGGACGTATTCCTGCAAGCTGACCGAGGTGATGGCCGACAGCCGCACAAGGTATTCGCCACCGGGCAGCTCGGCGCGCCAAAAATCCCGCTGAACCTGGCCGGGAGCGGGTGACGCCTCCTGCGCCGGCAAGCCGGTCAGCGGCACCGCAAACGCGGCGATTCGCAAGAGCTTCCAGGCGTCCATGTTGGTGGCGATTCGGTGACGCTCGGAGCGCGAGCATCCAGAGGAAGGTTCCCAGCTTTTCGTCTCCCGCGCAAACCGGAAGTCGTTCAAACGACGATTTGCAGGCGAAAATTGCCGCCCCGCGGCCGGGAGAAATTTTGCCGCCGCGAGAAACTGCGCTGGCGAACCGGATGATTTCCGGGGCATAACCGGGGCATGCCTTCCTATCGCCCGAACGCCGCGATCATCCTGCAAAACGCCGCCGGAGAGATCCTTGTCTGCGAACGCAGCGATTGGCGAGGTTGTTGGCAGTTCCCGCAAGGAGGGGCTAAAAAAGGGGAAAGCATGGTCGAGACTCTGCATCGCGAAGTTGAGGAGGAACTTGGCCTCAAGCCGTCCGACTATCGGATTCTTTTGAGCAGGGGTCCTTACCGCTACCTTTTCATGAATGGTCGGAGGAAGGACGGCTTTAACGGCCAGGAACAACACTACTTCCTTGCGGAGCTAAGTGATCCGTCCGTGCCCATCCGGTTCGACGGAGCTCACGAATTTCGCGCCGCACGCTGGCTGCCCCCCGCGGATTACGACCTCAACTGGATCGGCGGCATGAAGCGGGCCGTTTACATTCGGGTCTTCCGCGACTTTTTCGGAATCGAGCTGGGCGACTCCCGATCGAGCAAATTCTGTTGACTTACGGCGCGAATTGCAGATTCTCCGGCGGTTCTCATGTTCACACTTACAGCCTTTGTGCTCTTGTCAGGCGCTCTGATCGGCGGTGTTTGGTGGGTTTGTCGGAACGATTCCGATGCCTCCTAGCCGGCGCTTGAAAACTCATGCGCGATCAGCCTGAGTTTTTCAGCAGCCTCCCGTCCGGCGAGCGAATGGTGACCCTTAGCTGGCTGAGATTTGAATGGGATCTGGAGAAGATTCCGGCCGCCGATCCTACAATTCCCGCCCCCTTTATGCTAAGCCGGGCGCGGCCGGCGGATGCCGGCGCGGCGGAAAAGGTGGCGGTCAATTCTTTTGGAATGGACACCGGCTGGAGTGATATCCAGAAGACCTTCGCGACGACAATACTTAGAAATGTTCGCGCGGGATTCGCTAAGGACCCTCCCGATTGCATGGTCGTGCGGCACGGCAGCCGCATCATCGGGGTATCGGTTTTGGACACCCGAGGCGATGCGCCGAACCACTTGACGACGGGCCCTTGCGTGCTCCAGGAATACCGTGGCCGGGGGCTGGGCAGCGCGCTGCTCAGGGCCTCGCTGGCCGGGCTGCGCGAGGCGGGGTTTGCCCGCGCATACGGTGTGGCCCGCGCCAAGACAGCCGCGTCGCGCTTCCTCTACACAAAGTTCGGGGGACAGGGAGGGCGGTTGCCGCAGGATTTTGAGGTTGCGCGAAAGACCGCCGCGTGATGCTATCGCTCCCCGCAGGAAAAGGTACGGGAGGGAAATGAAATGAACAGGTTGTTCAATGAGTACGAGATCGGAGATTTTTTCGACGAGATGTTTTCGGCGAACGGCGAGGTGCGTCCCCATTACCAGCGGCTCGCGAGACGCTTCTCCGAAATGGAAGACGGGGAATTCGATCGCCGGAGGCTGCTCGCCGAAAAATCCTACCTGAACCAGGGAATCACTTTCACCGTTTACAGCGGCGAGGAGGGCACGGAGCGGATTTTCCCCTTCGATCTGATCCCGCGTATTATCCCGGCCAACGAATGGGAGCACATCGAACGGGGACTCGTTCAACGGCTGACGGCGCTGAACCTGTTTCTGCACGACGTTTATCACGAGCAAAGGATCATCAAGGAGAAGGTCATCCCGGAGGAAATCGTGCGCAGCGCGAAGCATTTCCGCCCGGAGTTCATGGGATTCAATGTTCCGAAGAACATTTACATCCACGTCTGCGGCACGGACCTGATTCGCGACCGCCAGGGCGAGTACACCGTGCTGGAGGACAACGGAAGATGCCCCTCCGGCGTCTCCTACGTGCTGGAAAATCGCCAGGCGATGAAGCGCGTTTTTCCGAGGCTCTTTGCCCGCTACCAGGTCCGCCCGGTGGATCGCTACGCTCAAGATTTGCTGGCTGCCCTTCGGTATGCCGCCCCGCATGGGAATCCCGACCCGACCGTGGTGGTGCTTACTCCCGGAATTTACAATTCCGCCTACTTCGAGCACTCGTTTCTCGCGGGTTCCATGGGCATCGAAATTGTGACCGGCAGCGACCTTCTCGTGAAGGACTCTCAAGTCTTCATGAAAACGACCAAGGGGCTCCGGAAGGTCGACGTCATTTATCGCCGCATCGACGACGATTTCATCGATCCGACGGTTTTCCGAAAGGATTCCGTCCTGGGCGTGTCGGGAATCATCGAGGCTTACCGCAAAGGCAATGTCAACCTGGCGAACGCCGTCGGCACCGGGGTCGCGGATGACAAGGTCACCTACTACTACGTTCCCAAGATGATCAAATTCTACCTTGGCGAGGAGCCGATCCTCCCCAACGTGGAAACTTATCTTTCCTCGGACGACTCCGATCGGAAGTTCATCCTCGAAAACTTGGGCAAGCTCGTGGTGAAAGCGGCGAATGAGAGCGGGGGTTACGGAATGCTTATCGGGCCGCACGCGACGGCCGACCAAATCGAGAAGTTTCGCGCCGCGATTCTGGCCGACCCGCGCGGCTATATTGCGCAGCCGGTGGTGCTGCTCTCGCGCTCCCCTTCCTATTGCGACGGCACGGCCGAGGGCCGCCACATCGACTTGCGGCCGTATATCCTCTGCGGCGAAAAGACGAGTATTATCCCGGGCGGCCTGACCCGTGTCGCTCTGCGAAAAGGTTCGTTGGTGGTCAATTCAAGCCAGGGCGGCGGCAGCAAGGACACCTGGGTCCTCGACGAACCGGACGAGCCTGCGCTCCAGAGCCAAAGCCAGAGCCAAACCCAATAACATGCTTTCGCGGGTCGCCGATTCTTGCTTTTGGCTGAGCCGATACATTGAGCGCGCGGAAACGAATGCGCGCATCCTTGATGTCAACATGCAGCTCATGTTGGACTTCGAAGACCAGAACCCCCACATGGTTGACCAGCATTGGCAGCCGGTGCTGGCCACGTTGGAGGATCAAGAACTCTTCAACAAGTATCACGAAAAGGTGACGCCCGAAGCGGTCATGGAGTTTGTCACCTTCGCGAAAAAAAATCCCACCGCGATCATCTCCTGCATCGCCGCCGCCAGGGAGAATGCCCGGACCGTGCGCGAGCAAATCTCGAGCGAGATGTGGGAGCAGCTCAATCGCACGTTCCTCTATCTTCGTGACGGTATGGCGCGCGCGGACTTCCAAGATAGTCCGATCGACTTTTATCGCGGGTTGGTTGACAAACTGCACGCGTTCCAGGGGACCTCCGACGCGACGATGATTCATGGCGAGGGGTGGGACTTTCTGCAGCTTGGCAAATACCTCGAGCGAGCGGACTCCACGTCGAGAGTTCTCGACATCAAGTACCACATCCTTCTCCCGAGCGGAGAGCAGGTCGGCGGGCATGTGGATATCACGCAGTGGATGGCCGTGTTGCGCTCTTGCAGCGCGCTCGAGGCCTACCTCAAAACCAATGTCGGAGAAGTGACCAGCTGGCAGGTTGCCGAGTTCCTGATTCTTCACGGCGAGTTTCCCAGGTCGATCCGCTTTTGCGTCAATCAGCTTAACGACGCGCTGCATAGCGTTTCGGGTTGCGAACCCGGCTATTTCAGCAACGAGGCCGAACGGCTTTGCGGAATGCTGCGCTCCAACCTGAACTACGCAACCATTGCCGCGATCTTCGAAACCGGTCTTCACCAGTTTCTGGACCAGACGCAAGTGGCCCTGATCGAAATCGCCGACGCGGTCACCGATGTCTATTGCCGTTGGATGGACCAATGAATTCCGGGCGAAGGTCCTTGCCGTGCGCTAACCGCGGTCCAATTTGACACGCGTCCGGGCCGCCTGGACCCTAGCAGGTGCACTCCTTTTCGTATCGCGACGACGTTCTTCATTGTGAAGACGTGAGTCTTGAAGACCTGGCGAATCGCATTGGAACGCCAGCCTACGTCTATTCCGCGGAGACCATCCGCGCCAATTTTCGCCGGCTCCACGAGGCCTTGCGTCCCCTCGATCATATGATTTGCTACGCGGTGAAGGCATGTTCGAACCTCGCGGTGCTGCAACTTCTGGCTAGGGAGGGAGCCGCCTTCGACATCGTTTCCGGCGGCGAGCTCTTCAGGGTGCAGAAGGCGGGGGGAGCCGCCGCCTCCTGCACTTTCGCCGGCGTCGGAAAAACTGGACCCGAAATCGAACTGGCATTGCGGGAGGGGATTTATTGTTTCAACATCGAAAGCGAGCCGGAGCTCGAGCGCATAAACGAACTTGCCGGGAAGCTCGGAACCAAGGCGCCGGTGGCGATTCGCGTCAATCCGGACGTGGATGCGAAGACGCACAAGTACATCTCGACCGGCCGGATGCTAAACAAGTTCGGCATTGGTCTCGACCGGGCGCGCGAGGTCTATGCCGAGGCGGCGGCCCTCCCCCACATCGCCTTGCGGGGTATCCAAACGCACATCGGCTCGCAGATCCTGGAACCGGAGCCGTTCGGGGAGGCGGCGGCCAAGCTTGTGCCGCTGGCCGAAGTTCTTCGCGACGAATATCGCATCGAGTTCTTCAGCCTCGGCGGAGGGATTGGCATTGTCTACGATCCCGCGCTGGAAAGCGGCGATCCCCAGTGGTGGAGCTCCGCCGGCCATCCCAAGCGGATCACTCCGGAAGACTACGCGGCGGCGATCGTTCCGATTCTGAAACCGCTCGGAATGCGCATACTCTTCGAGCCCGGGCGATTCATGGTTGGAAATGCGGGCGTCCTCCTGGCCACGGTTCAATACGTCAAGAACACGCCGGCGAAAGTCTTTACCATCGTGGATGCGGCGATGAATGATCTCATCCGTCCCGCATTATACGAGGGCTATCACGAAATCGTGCCGCTTCGGAAGAACCCGGAGGGCGAACGCATGATCACGGACGTCGTCGGCCCCGTCTGTGAAAGCGGGGATTTTTTCGCCCAGGACCGTGAGCTGGCGCCGTTAAGAGCAGGGGATCAAATCGCCCTCATGAGCGCGGGCGCCTATGGCTTTGTCATGTCTTCGACCTACAACTCCCGCCCGCTCCTGCCGGAAGTTCTTGTCGATGGAAGCCAGGCGCGCATCGTGCGCGAGCGACAAACCTACGCCGACCTCGTGAGAGGAGAGAGCCTTCCCCCGTGACTCGGAGCCGGGTCTCGTCGAAAGCCGAATGCTCCGGTTCAGGTGGCTGCCGCGGCGACGGCAGCCATGCGCTTCTTGCGCCGGCGCTGCGCTTCGGCGATGAATTCGGCCTGCGCATCGAAGGGCGCCTCGTTCGTCTCGCGCAACTTGTAGACGCCGTCGGGTTGCATGACCTTGGCTTTCACGTTGTCGCGCCAGAACCATTCGAGGATCTCTTCCACGTGCTCCTTCATCCCAGGAGTTACCACCGGGAAGACGGTCTCGACGCGGCGGAAGAGATTGCGCGGCATCCAATCGGCGCTGCCGAGATAGATTTTTGACTCGCCGCCATTCTCGAAGCACAAAATCCGGCTGTGTTCCAGAAATCTGCCCACAATGCTGCGCACCTCGATGTTTTCGCTCGACTTTGGAATGCCGGCCCGAAGTGCACACATGCCGCGCACCAGCAACCTGACGCGCACCCCGGCCGCGGAAGCGCGATACAGCGCCTCGATCATGCCCTCCTCCACCAAGGCGTTCACCTTGATATAGATCCCGCTGGGACGTCCCGCTCGCGCGTGCTCGATCTCGGCGTCGACCAGCCCCTGCAAGGAATCATAGAGGTTGAACGGCGCCACTAGCAGCTCATGCATTTCGGGGAATTTTGAAACTCCGGTCAGACAATTGAACGCCTCCGCGAGCTCCTCGGTGACGGCGTCCCGGCAGGTGAACAAGCCGATATCGGTGTAGATTTTGGCTGTCGAGGGGTGGTAGTTTCCCGTTCCCAGGTGGGCATAACGACGAATGCCATCGCCTTCGCTGCGGACCACGAGGGTCGCCTTGGCGTGCGTCTTAAGGCCGGTTACTCCATAGACAACGTCCACCCCAGCCTCGCGCATCAAGCGGGCCCATTTGATATTCGCCGCCTCGTCGAAGCGCGCCTTCAGCTCAATGACCACGGTAACCTGCTTGCCGTTGCGGGCCGCGTCGATGAGCTCCTGGACGAACGGAGAATCCGAACTCGTTCGGTAGAGTGTCTGCTTGATGGCGAGCACGTGAGGGTCTTCCGCGGCCTGCGCCAGAAAGTCGACCACGGTTTGGAAATTGTCGTAGGGATGGTGAAGCAGGATGTCGCCCCTGCGGATGTGGAAAAAGATATCCGATTCAGTCTCCAGGGAAACGACGGTGTTCGGCGAAAACCGCTTGTAGCGAAGATCAGGCCGGTCGACTTGGAGCGCCAGGGGCATCAGCCGAACAAAGTTCAGCGGTCCATCGATCCGGTAAACGTCCTCTTCCTCGAGATTGAAGATGTCTAGGAGGCGCTCGACGGTGTGCGCGGGGCAATCTTCCTCGACTTCCAAGCGGACCGCGGCGCCGCGTTTGACCTTGCGCAACTCCGTCTCGATGGCGTGCAGAAGATTTTGCGCCTCTTCCTCGTCGACATACAGGTTGCTGTTGCGTGTGACCCGGAAGAGATGCGCTCCCTTGATGCGCATTCCGTGAAACAGGCTCCCGACATGGTGCAGAATGATGTGTCCAAGGAAAACGTAGTCGTCGCCGTCTTCCTGTTTCGCGAACGGAACGACTCGCGGCAAAATTCTGGGCACCTGGACAACCGCGATATCGGTGCTCAGGTCTTCGCCCTCGAGCTCCACGATCACATTCAGGCTCTTGTTGAGCAGCTGGGGGAACGGGTGGGCCGGATCGATGGCCAGCGGAGTCAGCACCGGATAAACGCTCTTCGTAAAAAAGCCGGCCAGGTGCGTTTGCTCGGTCTCGGGGACATCGGGGTAGGTGTGAAAACGGAGCCTTTGGTCTTCGAGCTGGGGCTGCAGCTGCTCGCGCCAAAACCGGTATTGATCATCGACCATCCGCCGGACCCTTTCGCTGATTGCGGCCAGCGCCTCGCTCGCCGTGAGACCGTCCGGCCCCGTTTCGAACGAATGCATCTGCTTTTGCTGTTTGAGACCAGCCACGCGCACTTCAAAAAACTCGTCCAGATTCGAGCTGACGATGCAAAGGAACTTCAGTCTCTCGAGCAACGGGTTCGATTCATCCGTCGCCTGGTCAAGGACGCGCTGATTGAATTCCAACCAACTCAGCTCACGGTTGATGAAATGGGAGCCATCCTTAAATTGCATGCCCGCATCGTCCGTCCCCGGACCGCAAGGTCAAGGGGAGATTTTTGCGATTCATCGGCCCTCAGCGTTGAGATCGCCGTTGCAAAGCGCGCCGCGCACCGCTCGACTTGTCGCCGGCTAGGCGATTCTCTCAAGCCAGGCCTTCGAGCCATACTTGCCGGCGGCAAGTCGCTTCGCCGCCGCATGCGAAGCCCCGCTTAGCGAGAATCTGCGCGTCACCGCTGCCACCGGACCGAGAAGGCGGACCGCAAAATCTGGCGGCAGGTCCACGTTTTGGATGCTTCCCTGATGGAGAATGCCTTGGCGGGTCCTTCGTTGCGCGCCGCCGCAGAGTTTGCGGAGACGGTGATCAATCACGTCGTGCAGGACCGGCGCGGAAAAGCATTCCGGGCCATTGACGGTCTCGCTCGATCCTGCGAGCCGCGCTGAATAGCCGAGTTCGCGCAACACGCTCATGATGCGAAGGTGGATCAAGCGATATGTTTGCTTGATGTGCTCCTTGGCCAGGGGCTCGCGCGAAGGAACGATCAGCGCAAACGTCAGGTCGCGACCGTGCTCGACGATGCCGCCCGCGGTCCATCTGCGCACCAGCGGAAACAGGGGATACCGTTCTCGAACCTTTGAAAGCGATTGCGAATATCCGAAGGAGACTGATTCCCTGGGCCAGCGATACACGCGAAGGATGGGATGTTCCGCGCCGTCGAGGAGCGCCTCGTCAACCGCCATCTGCTCGGCTCCCTCGCGGGCGGTTTCGTCCACGAAGAGTTCGACAACCTCGAAGAGCGGCATTACAAAACCCACCGGGCCTTTTTTAGTTTACCTCGACCATCTGACGCACTTCAATTTTTTCGATCATGGCAAAACCTGCACTTGGCAAAGGGCTCGGCGCGCTCATCAATACGCGCGTTGCGGCTCCCGCCCCCGTTGAGGAGCTCGGCGAGCGCATTCAAGTGCTTCCCCTGGACCAAATTACGACCAGCCCCCTCCAGCCGAGGGAGGAATTTCGAAACGAACTTCTGCAAGAGCTCGTGGAAAGCATTCGCGAGCGCGGCATCATTCAGCCGCTCATCGTCAGAAGGGTCGGCGACAAGTACGAGCTGATCGCGGGCGAACGCCGGTGGCGCGCGGCGCGCGAGCTTCGCCTCGCGGATGCACCGGCCATCATCCGCCAGGCCAGCGACCGGGAGGTTCTTGAACTGGCCTTGGTTGAAAATCTCCAGCGCGAGGACCTGAATCCGATCGAAGAGGCCGGGGCCTACGCGCGGCTTCACCGCGATTTTGGCCTTACCCAGGAAGAGATCTCCAAGCGGGTTGGGAAGAGCCGCGCTTCCGTAGCCAACGCGATGAGACTCCTGGACCTCGATCCTGGCGCGCAATCTCTCCTCAAACAAGGGCGGATTTCCGTGGGCCACGCCAAGGTTCTCCTTTCCCTTAAATCTCACGAGGAGCAAAAGCTTCTGATGGATCTCATTGTCAGGCAGGGCGCTTCGGTGAGAGTGGCGGAGAAGCTCGCCGCGGAGCGACTCGCCCGGCTGGGCAAGCCTTCGGCACGCCAGCCTGTGGGGGCCGAAATCGCGCTGTCGCCGTCCCTCCAGAGGGTGCAGAACCTGCTAACGCATCGGCTGGCAACTCGAGTCGTCGTCCATCACGGCGAAAAAAAGGGGACGATCTCGATCGAATACTATGGCAGCGATGATCTCAGCCGCATCCTCGCCGAACTTGGAATCGCAGCGGAGTAACCGTCGTGCGCGCGCCAAGGACGCGCCGAAAAGCAGGGCCGCCGGCTTGCGCGCGTGAAATCCTATCGCAAGGAACTCTGGTTTGAAGTCCCCTCCCGGCGGGGCTTCATCAACATCACCCGTGAACTGGAAAAATGCCTCGCTGAAAGCGGCATCGGCGAAGGTCTTTGCCTTGTCAACGCGATGCACATCACGGCCAGCATTTTCATAAACGACAACGAGAGCGGCCTGCACGCGGATTTCGAAAAATGGTTGGAGACGCTGGCGCCGGAGAAGCCCCACAGGCAATATCATCACAACGACACGGGCGAGGACAACGCCGACGCCCATCTCAAACGGACCATTGTGGGCAGGGAAGTGGTCGTCGCCGTCACCAAGGGTGCGTTCGACTTTGGTCCATGGGAACAGGTCTTCTACGGCGAATTCGACGGCCGCCGCCGCAAGCGCGTGCTGGTGAAAATTATCGGCGAGTAGCCTGCTCCTCAGTGACTGTTGTTTTCCGACCGCGGCACGAAACCGAGGTCGCGAAGAAGTCCGTCGGAGAGACGATACACCCAGCTATGCAACTCCAGGTGCTGGCCTTGTTTCCAGGCGTTCCGGACGAAACTGGTATCCTCGACATGCCGGGTCTGATCGAGGACGTTCAGCTCGCAGAGCAGGTCTTCCTTTTCTTCAAGGCTTAGGCCCTCGAACCGATCGGCGGTGCGTCGGTAGATGCTGCGGACGTGGCGCAGCCAGTTGTCGATCAGGCCGAGTTCCTGATCGAGCAGCGCGGCGCGCACCCCTCCGCAACCATAGTGCCCGACCACCATGATATGCTCCACCTTCAGCACACTGACCGCGTACTGGATAACAGAAAGGCTGTTGAAATCAGTGTGGTTGACGACGTTGGCAACATTTCGATGAACGAAGACTTCGCCTGGTTTCAGGCCCATTATTTCGTTGGCGGGAACCCGGCTGTCCGAACAACCAATCCACAGGTATTTTGGTGATTGGACTCCGACGAGCCGATTGAAGAAGTCCGGGTCGGCGGCGGTCATGCGGTTCGCCCATTCGCGGTTCGATTTGAAGAGATGGTCCAGGCTCATGCTTTTGGGAGACTGTTAAAGATTGGAGGCATATCCCGCATGCGCCTTTCAATAGCGCAACGCGAACGCCAGCATTGTTCAACAGTCCTTCAACCCCTAAGCGAATATCGTGCCGGAACGCGCAACAATAGCCTCTTTGTAGATTTCTTCGATGGCCCGGATTTGCCTTTCCTCCGAAAACCTTTCCCGCACCGAAACCGAGGCCTGCAGAGAGATTCGGCCGCGAAGATCCGGATCATTCGCGAGCCTTAGCAAAGCCGAGGCGACGGCTTTTGCATCTTTCTCGTCGCACAGCAGTCCATTCTTTTCGTCTTCGATGACTTCCGGGATGCCGCCGTGACGCGTCGCCACCACCGGCAGCCCGCTGGCCATTGCCTCGAGCATTGCATTCGGAACCCCTTCGATATCCCCGCCAGCATCTTCGCTCGGGTGTAGGAAAATGTGGCTGCGGAAAAAAAGGTCCCCCAGCGCAGCCTGTGAAAGAAAGCCCAGGAACTCGACGTGATCCTCCAGGCCCAGATCGCTTGCCAATTTGCGCAAATCCTCCTCCAACGGTCCCGCGCCGGCGATCTGGAACGTTGCGAGGGGATACGTGCGGTGAAACAGGGAAAAAGCGTGCATGGCCGTCGCAAGGCCCTTCTTCGGCACCAGGCGGGCCGCTTGCAGGATCCGCCAGGCTCCGTCGCCGGGAGGATTCCTCGCGGCGAACGGCAGATCAGGAAGGACTGTGCGCATCAAACGCGTTTTTCGCTCGGGGCAGCCAAGCCGCGCCACCTTCGCGGCAAGTTGTTCGGAGCGACACGGAACCAGAGCCGCCAACTCGAAAAGCTCGGAGAGGAAATCCGAGTAAGCCGCCGACGTCATGGAACCGGCAACGTCCGAACCGTGAAAAGAGACGAGAAAAGGAATCGGGCATCTCCTCAGCAGCGGGAGCAGGTGGATGGCGACGTTGCCAAAAAACACATGAAGAAGAGCGCAACTCTCCCGCTCCAGCACGGTCAGGATCGGCCGGACCTCGGAGCCCGAAATCTGCCACGGCCGTCCCGATTGCTTCTCCATCGCGCGACCCCAAAATCGGCCTCGCGAGCGCTTGACGACCTCCAGGCGATCGCAGGGCCAGCTCCCTTCCTGTTTTTGGGTTATCACCAGCGGCCGGAATGATCTCAAACCGCAGATCTGCCGGTGAATGTGCAACATTTCCGGCTTGAGGAAAGTCGCGCAGAACAGGGCTATCGGGATCGCCCCCATTCTTGATCTAACTGCCCGGGCCGAGATTCTTTCTGCTCCCGAATTTTACCATTCGACACTGGCGACAACCCACCCGGTGGACTGATAAGGCGTGCCGGTGCTGAAATCCTTCGAGATCATTCTCTGGCCGGTTCCATAGCGGGCTGGCGCCGCGGGATTTACGAGTTGCCAAGGCTTCTTGGTGAAGACCTCCTTAACGATCCCTTCTATCGACGCCCCTCGTTGGGAGGGCTCGACGGGGACAATCTCCCGGCGTCCCGGCTCCGGCGCGATAAACTCCTGGCTATAGACGGAACTCGCGAATAAGAGCCCGATCACGGCTGTTTTCAGGGCCTTGCTCATGATAGACGATACCATCTCGGCCCGGAGCTTGCAAGCGACCTCGCGATTCCGGAGCGTCTCGACGGCTTGCCTTCAGCAATCGGCTCGGCTGCTGCTGCGAGGGCAGCGGTTTGGATTCACAGACGGGCAGCTGTATTTGATGGCGAGCACGGACTTATTCGCTATTGAATCGCCGCGGTTGCGCCTTAAAGATCGCCATATGGATTATCTTTCCAGGGCGCGCAGGGTCGTTGAGATCGAACTGGCCGAGGTGCGCGCCGTCGCCGGACGCCTGGATTCCAGCTTTGAAAAAGCGGTGCATCTCATCAAATCGGCCGTGGAAAACCGGGGCAAAGTCGTGGTGGTCGGCGTGGGAAAGAGTGGCCACGTGGGCGAGAAAATCGCGGCGACCTTGACGAGCACCGGCTCGCCGGCAGTCGTGCTCAATTCTCTCAACGCCCTTCATGGCGATCTCGGTGTGGTTAGCGACGGGGACGTGGTCCTCGCCTTGAGCTACAGCGGGGAAACCGACGAGTTGATCAATATTCTTCCTGCGATCGCCCGATTCAACGTCAGAAAAATTGCAATAACCGGCGCGGCCGACTCGACCTTGGCCAAGGCTTCCGACGCCGTGCTCGACGTTCGGGTGACTCAGGAGGCTTGTCCCCTCAATCTCGCGCCCACCTCAAGCACGACCGCCATGCTCGTGATCGGTGACGCGCTGGCCATGGTGCTGCTCGAAGCCAGGGGCTTCGACAAGAAGGATTTCGCGCGCTATCACCCCGCCGGGCGGCTGGGACGTGCCCTGCTGCTGAAGGTTCATCAGATCATGCGGGGAGAGGAGAGGTTGGCTCGAGTTTCGCCGGAGACGCCGATCGTCGAGGTGATCAGGCAAATGACTTCCCATCGCGCTGGTGCGGCCGTTGTCGTGAATTCAGCGGGAACCCTGGAGGGAATCTTCACCCATGGCGACTTCGCCCGCCATTTCCCCCAGACGCCCAACATCGGATCGCAGCCGGTGCGGGAATTCATGACCCGCAAACCTGTGGTCATCCTGGGGGACAAGCTTGCCGCCGAGGTCCTCCACGTATTGCAGCAGCACCGGATCGACGATATCGTCGTGGTGGATGAGGCGGATCGTCCGATCGGAGTCGTGGATTCCCAGGATCTCTCGCGGTTGAAGGTCCTCTAGAAGCGAGCTGCCGGATACGTTTTGACGAAACTGCTGGCCATCGCGCTGGCTCGACTTTAATCAGTAGCCCACCTACCGTCTCTGCAATGGCTCTCGCAAACGATCTCCGCAAAGGCATGGCGATCCGCTATAACGGAAACCCCGCCATCGTCCTCGAAGTTCAGCATCGCACCCCTGGCAATCTGCGCGCATTCGTTCAGGCGATCATCCGCTACATCAACACGGGGAAGTCGGCTGACGTGAGATTCTCTTCGACCGAGAAGGTCGATCTTGTGGACGTTAACCGGCAGCAGCTCGAATTCAGTTACAACGATCCCCAAGGTTATCATTTTATCGATCCGGATACCTACGACACGATTACTCTTCAGAGCGATCTCGTTGCCGAGGCCAAGGATTACCTGGTTGAAAATCTCAAGGTCGAGGTGCTGAGCATCGAAGGGCGGCCGGCCCAGGTGGAACTCCCTTCATCGGTCACGCTCAAAGTAACCGAGTCCGCCCAAGGAGTCAGGGGCGACAGCGCCAATAATGTCCAGAAGCCGGCCACCCTGCAGACCGGCAAAGTCATTCAGGTGCCTTTGTTCATCAAGGAAGGCGAGTTGATCAAGGTCGACACGCGCACCGGCGCTTATCTCGGCCGCGCATAGGCCGGTAAGCGACGAGTGAAAAGTGGGAATTCCCGACGCGCTCGTCGCCCCGGAACCAAGGGGCTCGGGCGCGGGCGCCGCCTGAGCACCCGCGCCACGGAAACGCTCCCCAGCCGCGTTCCGAAGCGTTGGGTAAAGCTGGTGGTCGGGATCTTCTTTCTTCCGCTCGCCTGGGTGCTCACCGAAACTTTCTTCTCCGTGTTTGCCCGCGCGGCGATGCGCGACCACTTCTGGCTTACGGAGGAATTCTGGTTTTTCTCGCTGGGCGCCCTGCTCTGGCTGGTGGCTTTTTTCGGGTTACCGCGCCCGCGATGGCTATATGTTTTTGGCCACGAGCTTACGCACGCGCTATCGGTGATGTTCCTTGGCGGGCGGGTTCATCGATTTCAAGTCAGTGCCGACGGCGGTCACGTTCTCGCAGACCGGACGAACACCTTGATCGCCCTCGCCCCTTATTTCTTTCCCATTTACAGCGTTCTGGCGATCGTCGTTTACGGAATTTTCGGGCTCTTCCTGGACGTGACCCCCTACCGGCCGATTCTCTACGCCGTGATCGGCGCAACTTGGACGATGCATTTGTCTTTCACCTGCTGGATGATTCCAAAAGGTCAGCCCGACCTTCACTACGGCGGAACGTTCTTTTCGCTTGTGCTCATCTACGTCGTCAATCTTGCGCTCCTTGCGATGCTGCTGGTCATCGCCTCGCCGCAGCTGACGTGGTTGAGCTTCGGCAGTGAATTTCTGCAGAATTCGGCGAATCTGACGGGCTGGTTCACCTCGTTGGCCAGACGTTTCTTCCCGTGAAGGAAGCGGCCGCAGCCAAGCTGCATTTCCTTCTCGAACTTCAGCACCACCTTGGCGGCAGGATCCCTTTTGAACGATGGATGCAGGAGGCGCTTTATCATGCGGAATTCGGCTACTACACGGCGAGCATTCGGGAGTTTGGAAGGCAAGGAGACTTCACGACCTGGCCCTTGTTGAATGAGGGACTGGCCCGCGCGATTGCCAATTGGGCTCTGGAGCATCGACCCTCCGGGCGCTGGAATCTCATCGAAATCGGCGCCGGAGCGGGCACCTTGGCCGTTTCAGTCATGAAAGCGATCGGCTGGTGGAACCGGCCCCGCTATCGCATCGTGGAAATCTCACCGCGCTTGAGACGGGCGCAGCAGGACCGTCTGGGCTCGAGCGCCGTCTGGCACGATAGCGTTCTAGAAGCGCTCGCCGCGAGCGCCGGAAAGGCGCTCATATTTTCCAACGAGTTGGTTGATGCGTTCCCGTGCCGGATCTTCGCGAAGCATTCCGGAAGCTGGCGCGAACTGTCCCTTGGCATCGAGGGCGGGCGCGTCTCGGAGCTCTGGCGGGATCCGAAATCGCTGCCCGGCTCGAGCGCCTTCTCGCATTCCTGGCCGGACGGTCAGCGCATCGAAGTGCGGGAATGCTACCAGGCCTGGCTCCAGGAGTGGTTGCCCGGATGGGAGTCCGGCTGCCTGCTCACGATCGACTATGGCGACGTCTGCCCTGATCTTTATTTCCGCCGGCCGGGTGGAACACTGCGCGCTTATGCGCACCATCAGCGACTGGAGGGCCGCGAGGTCTATGCCGGATTCGGCCTTCGCGATATCACCGCGGATGTCAATTTCTCTGACTTGCAAATGCCTTCCGCATTTTCCAACACCGAGTTCACCACGCTGGCGGCGTTTATCTCCAAGCATGCTCGGACCCAACTGAAGGGTCGTTCCGCAGAGCTGCTTCTTCGTCCCGGCGGGGCGGGAGACGCCTTCAAGGTGCTGGTGCAGAAGCGCTGAGCCCGCAGACGGATGCCCGGAAGCGAAAGGGCCCTCACGCGCGCAGATCGCGCGCGCGAAGGATCCAACTCCAGGGGACCGCTCCATGGCTCAGCATCCAATCGTTGAATTGCTTGAGGGTCCAAGCTTCGCGCTTCACAAAACGGGAATACAGCTTCTCGATCTCGACCCGTCCAATCAGATAGCTCATGGGTACGGTTGGCGAACTGGTGTACCAGTTCACATCGGCCCCGGCGCGGGCCTTGGTAAAATCGACGCCGGTCATCAGGACCTTGCACGCGGTCTCGTAAGTCAAGGACCCACCGTGCAGGCCGCAATCAATGACGATGCGATGGGCGCGCCACAGAGCGTCGTGGAGTTGCTGCAAACGGGCGTGGGGATTTCTGGCAAGCCCGCGCTCCACGGCGAGTTGTTCGCACCACATCGTCCATCCCTCGTAAAAGATCGCATGGCCGGCAAGACGGCGCAGTTTGCTCCGGTGCCGGTTTTGCAGCGCAAACTGGAGATGGTGCCCTGGGTAAGCTTCATGGGCGCTCGTCAGCTCGAGGCCAAAATGCTGCCTGATTTCAGACACTTTTCGCTTGGGATCGGAAAATTCCTGGCTCAGATCATTGACCCAAAAAATTCCCTCCTGCTTCTTTGAGAAGGGCGGCGGCGCGTTGTAGGCGGCGGTTGGGAAATGATGCCGGAGGAACGGCGGGGCCGGCAGGACCTTGAGGGTTTCGCCGCGCGGGAGCGTGGCGATGCCCAACTCGGCGAGTCTCGCCTTGATCGTAAGGGTCGCTTTTCGATATTCCTCAAGAAGCGGACGGCTGGGCGTCCACTTCGCGGCGGCTTCCTGCAGGATCTTCCCGGCAGTCCTGCTCCCGTAGCGCGCGGCTTCGCGTTCGAGGCGATAGCGCATCTGGGCCACCAGGCGCTGCCCATTTGCGAGTGCTTCGGGCAGCGTCCAGTCAAGCCCGAGGCGCTCGCGGATGAGAAATTCGAAGTTCGCGCGCCCAACGCTGTATCCCCGGGGCTCTCCAGGCCTCTTGCGCCCGAGCGAGTCGGCGTATGTCTGGAAAGCGCGGACGGCTCCGGCCACCAGTTGCTTCGTGCGCGCCGGAAGAACTGAGTGCCCAAGCAGTTCGCTTTCCACCTCGCGGAGAAATTGAACCGCTCCCTCGCACGATCGGCGCGCCAATCTGGTCCACAGGGGGACGGGTCGCTCCACGCAGGCGGCGCCGGCGGCAAGAAACTCCGGGAGTTTGGCCAGGCGGGACTCGATCGCCGGGAACACGTCGCCGAGGTGACCGCTGTTACGGACAACAAGGTCGAAAACCGAATCGACGGCCGCATCGCAGTGGATTTGCGGATTGCTGCGCCACGTCCGAAGATCGCGCAGCTCCAACAGCTGCGTGCGAAGCATTGCCAGGAATGTCCGCCTGTCGAGCCAGTCGTCGCCCAGGAACGCGGCCTCCGGCAGCATTTCCGTTGCCGCCAGCGTCTTCTCGAGCAGGCCAATTTGATCACCATGAGTCGGGACATCGTTCCTGCCGAGCCGCGAATTGAATGCGTCGAGGCCCAGTCGGCTCGCGGACTCGGGAAACCGTTCGTGAGTTTCCGCGAGAAAGCGGTCAACGATCGCGCGAAATTCGCGAACATTCGCGCCGTCGGCCGCGGCGAGGAACCTCTGTGCGGACGCGCCGCTCACCCTGTTGGTGCGGGCAGGATATTGCCGTCGGCGTCGACCGGACCGAGCGCCACACCCTCGATGAGGTTGGCCAAGTCCCGCATTTTCTTAACCTCGGCCTCCGTCGGAGCCCGGCCTGCAGCCTCGGCCGCGAGGTCGCGAAGGTCTTTGACGCTGGCAATGAGCCTGGAAACAAACTCGGTCTTTTTCAACCTGGGATGCAACGTCTCGAGCCGATCAAGGTAGTAGTCCATGATTTCGATGCGTCCCAGGACAAGGGCTTTCTCCGTGTTGTAGCTTTGCGCGCAGCTGTTTGAGGCCAACTGGAACCCGCGGAGCCAGCCGCCGAGACTGATCATGTGAGACATCTGCTCGTCATGCAAATCGAGCATCGATTTTTCCACGTCGGCCTGAGTCTTGATGAGTTCCTCCCGCATTCCGTGCCAATCACCTTTTTCGCTGTATTCGAAAAGGCTCTTGCTGCGCTTTGTTAAGCGATCCCCGACTCCAAGCGCCCGGGATTGCCGGATCAAGGCGCGGCCGATATCCTGAACGTCCTTGGATCGTTCGGCGACGGTGAGCATGAAGCCGTCTGCGACCAGCGCGCCGAAGTGCAACGAGGTCTGAAGCCGATTGTCGTAAATCGCGTCGCGCGGGTTTGCAGCGATGATTTCGAACTGAATCGGCAGGAAGCCACCGAAGTCCTTGAGTATCTGGCTTATCGACGGCGCGGTGATCTCGTTGACGCCCAGTTCGTCGCGCATGAAATCGTCGGAAGCCTCTTCAATCCCTGCCTCAGCGCCGCCTTTTTCGGAATCCTGCTGGGCAAACAATGCCGCGATTCCCAACGAGGCGATTACGACCGAAAGGTGCCGCAAAATCATTCGCTGCGACTCATTACCCGATTCCTGGAGCAAGGCAATGAAGTTGTCGGGCGCCGGCCGGCTGATCGCCGCGAAGGGTCACCGGCGTCCGGCGGGGGTCGACAAGCGGGCATTTCGCCCGCGCGCCTCCAGCAAGCCGGGTTCCATGGCAGACTCTCTGATGGTTACCGTTTTGGGAGCGGCTGGAATGAAGCCTGCGGTTGGATGCCGGTGACAGAGCCAACGGTGGGATGTGCGCCGATGATGTCGGCGAAGCGGGTGGCGGAAGGCTTCAGCACGCGGGTTTTCGTCGCCGGATCCATGTGCGAGAGACCGAACGTCGCGGTATAGCCATAGTGCCATTCGTAATTGTCCGCGAGCGACCACGAGAAATAGCCGCGTACGTCGTAGCCGTCGCGAATGGCGCGGGCAACCGCGGCGAGATGGTTCTGGATATACCACTCGCGCTTCGAGTCGTTTCGGGTGGCGATGCCATTCTCAGTGATCATCATCGGCTTGCCGTAACGGACCGCGTTCCGCTGGATTTCGTCATAGAGGCCACCGGGGTTAATGGCCCAACCCATCATGGTGAAATGTTTTCCGCGCCAGGAAGGCCCGGCAATGAGCGAGATGGGGCCGGGGGACTGCGAATAGTAGTAGTTGATGCCGATGATGTCGCAGACGTCGTAGATGCGGTCGAGATGGTCCGTGTTGCCATGGATCATCGTGTTGAAAATAAGGCCGCCCGGGTCGAGCGCCGCGCGTTGCCACCACGGCAGCGCCTCGACGGAAACGACTTTCGCCGAGGGCTTGATTTTCTTGATGCGCGCGGCGGCGTCGCGGAACATGCCCGTGCTGGCCTCGATCGCTTTCCAGTAGTGGCCGACCGCCAAATACATAGCCGGCGGCCACTGCCCGACCAGGTAAGCGGTGGTAATCTGGCCGTTGGGCTCGTTCTCAGGCGCGTAATAGTTCACGTACGGCGCCGTGGCGCGCACCATTTTTTCGACGTAGGCGTTCCAACGCTTGCGGACGAGCGGATGCAGCCAATTGGAATTGCCGGGATGCTTCTTGTCGTAGAGCCAGTCCGGGAACGTGAAGTGCCAGAGGCAGACCACCGGCTCGATCCCCGCCGCCTTGAGCTTGCGCGCCATTTCCACGTAGCCGCGGATGGCCGCTTCGTTGTAAACGCCGGGCTTCGGCTCGACGCGCGCCCACTCGATGCTGAAGCGGTAGTGCGTCGGCCGGATCTTCCGGAGCGCCTCGATGTCCTTGTCGAAATGCGTCCAGCTATACAAGGCATTGCCTCGCGGCGGGGCCTTATGTTCGGAAACGAGCACGTCCCAATCCGTGGAAAAGTAGTCGGCATCGCCGGGCTCCACCGCGGGATCCTCATATTGATAGCTCGCGGTCGAGATGCCCCACGCAAACCGCTGACCCGGTTGCGGGGCCGGGTGTTTGGCAACTTTCGGCTTCTTGTCGAAGGGGCCGAGCGGGTTGATCAGGTTCATGCAACCGCCAAGAATCAAGGCAAGGAGAACAGGCGCGGCAATGCGGCAAAGAAGGGTCCTGGCTGATTTCGATGCACGGTTCGCGATCTGGACTGATACGCCAGCGACGTCGCCATTCCATGGGAACGGGAGACGACTATCGGCTCGATACCGACCAATGCACCACTGCCAAACGTTAGCGGTCATATCGTAGGCCCTTGCCGGAAATTCTCGCACGCTCGCATCGTTGTCGTTGGCCGCGTGGACGTCAAGGCTTTGCCCGCCGCCCAGGCGTCTGCCCGGTGAGAACCGATGGTTGGCGCACTTAACATTGAAGTTGGGTTTCCTCGCAGCCCAAGGCGACTCGTTGGGACCGGTCTTTGGTGAGAGGCAAAGATCTTGTCGAGGGCGGGTCGGCCGGGAATATTATGCCAGTGGTTATCGGCATACCCAAGGAGGTCAAAGAGCAGGAATTTCGTGTGGCCTTGCTTCCCTCGGCCGTCTATCAGCTCGCCAAGCGAGGGCATCGCGTCCTGGTGGAAACTGACGCGGGCGCCGGGATTGGCTTTCACGACTCCGACTACGAGGCCGCAGGCGCGCGAGTTATCGCCGGACACAACGAAGTCTTTAAAGAGGCGGACATGATCATAAAGGTCAAGGAACCGCTTGCCTTTGAGTGCGAATTGCTTCGCGCGGGACAACTGGTTTTCACCTATCTGCATTTGGCAGCCAACAGGTCTCTCACGGAGTGCCTCATGAAGACAGGCGCGACGTGCATCGCCTACGAAACGGTAGAGTTGAACCGGCGATTGCCGCTCCTTGAGCCAATGAGCGAAATCGCGGGCCGCATGTCCGTGCTCGTGGGAGGCTATTTTCTGGCCAAGCACAATGGAGGAAAAGGGGTGCTCCTTGGCGGTGTCCCGGGAGTGTTGCCGGGGCGGGTTGTCGTTCTGGGCGGCGGCACGAGCGGCGTGAACGCGGCGCGCATGGCCACGGGGTTGGGTGCCGATGTGACGATCCTGGAGGTGGACCTCGAGCGCATGCGCTTTCTGGACATTACCATGCACACCGCGCACACCCTGTATTCAAGCGAGGCGAGCCTTATTGAAATCCTGCCGAATGTCGATTTGCTGATCGGCGCGGTCCTGGTGCCTGGGGCAAGGGCACCGAAGCTGATTTCACGGGAAATGCTGCGCAGCATGAAACCAGGCAGCGTGTTCGTGGACATCGCCATCGACCAGGGAGGTTGCGCCGAGACATCGCGCCCGACCACCCATGAGCAACCGACCTTCGTCGAAGAGGGAATTATCCACTATTGCGTGGCCAACATGCCGGGCGCCTACGCGCGAACGGCAACACAGGCCTTGGTCAACGTCACTTACGCATACATCGAAGCCTTGGCCGACTTTGGGCTCCCGGAGGCCGCGCGTCGCCATCCGGAGCTGGCAAGCGGAGTAAACATCATCGGGGGACATCTGGCATGCAAGGCGGTGGCGGAAGCGCACGGGTTGGCTTATGCTCCCGTCTCTTTGCAGGCATGAGTCTTGAGCAGGAAATTGAAGAAATCGGCGCCAACGCGCGCCGTGCCGCGCGGTCGCTGGCGACCTTGGGAAGCGACCAGAGGAACGCGATCCTTAGAGCGATGGCCGGCCAGCTGATGGCGAGCGCAGGGCAGCTGCTCGAAGCCAACGAAAAGGATGTCCTGGCCGCGACGGACCGCGGACTCGCCGCCGCGGCGATCGATCGGCTTCGCCTGAACCAGGACCGCATCTCCGGCATGGCCGAAGGTATTCGCCAGGTGGCGGACCTTGACGACCCCATCGGGCGCTCAATCGCTGAATGGACCCGCCCGAACGGCCTGCGCATCACGAAAGTGCGAACGCCGATCGGGGTCATCGGGATCATCTACGAATCACGCCCGAACGTGACGAGCGACGCCGCCATCCTCTGCATCAAAACCGGAAACGCCGTGATTCTGCGCGGCGGATCGGAATCGTTGAATTCGAACCTCGCGATTGCGCGAGCCCTTCAGACTGGGGGTTCGGCGGAGGGGTTGCCGGAGAATTCCGTTCAGCTCATCCCCACGAAGGACCGGGGCGCGGTGCCGGTGATGGCGGGAATGAATCAATATATTGACCTCATTATTCCCCGTGGCGGACATTCACTAATCGAGACGGTCGTCAAACACGCGCGCATGCCCGTGATCAAGCACTATGCCGGGATATGCCATGTTTACGTGGACGACGGAGCCGATCTCGATATGGCCGAGCAAATCGTTTTGAACGCGAAATGTCAGCGTCCCGGGGTGTGCAACGCGATGGAAACCTTGCTGGTCCATAAGCGGGTCTCCGGGACCTTCCTCGAAAAGGCGGCGCCGGAGTTTCAAGCCAATGGAATCGAGATCCGCGCGGACGAGGCGGCATTCGCGCAACTGAAGGCTCTCGAATATCGGCCGCTGCGGCTCGCCAAAGAGGAGGACTGGCAGACCGAATATCTGGACAAGATCATGTCCGTCCGCGTGGTGGACGATCTGGATCAGGCGATCGAGCACATCGAACGTTACGGCTCTCATCACAGCGACGCCATTGTTACCGCCGATGCCGGGAGGGCGGAGCGGTTTCTTGGGGAGATCGATTCCGCGACTGTCTACTGGAACGCCTCGACCCGGTTTACCGACGGGGGCGAATTCGGTTTCGGCGCGGAAATCGGGATAAGCACGGACAAGCTTCATGCACGTGGACCGATGGGTCTTGAAGAGCTGACCAGCTATAAGTACGTTATCCGTGGCAGCGGCCAGATTCGCGAATGAAGGCGACGCGCGTGTTTTATGAGGGTTATGTGCAGGGAGTCGGTTTTCGATGGACCACCCAGCGCCTCGCTCACGGTTATGATGTCACGGGATGGGTGCGCAATCTTCCCGATGGCCGGGTGGAATTGCAAGTCAGCGGCGAAGATGAAGAGGTAGCAGCGTTTCTGCGGGCGATTCGTGAAAGCGCCCTCGGCAACCATATTTCCTCCGAGCGCAGCTCCGAAGTCGAGATCGAACGCCCTTTCAAAGGCTTTCGCATAGCCTAGGAGACTGTTGAGAAACCCGCGTATGCCACGTTGCAGTCAATTTTGGGAAGATCGCAAGGAGCCAAGCGCAGGTCGTAGCCGTGGCGCTATGAACAAGCTTGGCGAGACCGCGAGGGTCGAAAATTGGCGCAACCCGGGCGGCGCGAACTCGCGCGTGACATGCGTGGGTTTTTCAACAGTCTCCTAGTGAGCGCCGCGGCCGTTCGCATTCGCGGGCTCACGAAGCTCTACCCGCTTCCGGGGCGTTGGCGGAAGATGGTCGCGGTGCGAGATGTGAACCTCGAGGTGCAGGAAGGCGAAATCTATGGCTTGCTCGGCCCGAACGGTTCAGGGAAGAGCACCATCCTGAAAGTCCTGCTGGGTCTGGTTACTCCCACGCGTGGCGAGAGCAAAATCTTCGGAAAGGACAGCCGCGACTACCGCAGCCATCGGGTCGTAGGTTTTCTTCCCGAAAATCCGTATTTCTATAGATTTCTCACCGGCGAGGAAACGTTGCGGTTTTTCGGAAAACTGTGCTCTCTTCGCGGCCCGCAACTCGAAGCGCGGATTGCTGAGCTCCTGCGGCTCGTGGGGCTTGAGGAGGCGAGACATCGGCGGGTTGGCGGCTATTCAAAAGGAATGCTCCAGCGCATTGGCCTGGCGCAGGCTCTGGTCCAGGATCCTCGCTTGATTGTCCTGGATGAGCCGACGGCCGGCGTGGACCCTCTCGGCTCGCGGCAAATCAGGGATTTGATCCTTGAACTCAAAAGCCGCGGCAAGACGGTCTTGCTGACCTCGCATCTGCTCGAGCAGGTGGAGGACATTTGCGATCGAATCGGCATCATGTTCCGGGGGTCGTTGGTTCGTGAAGGCCGGCTTGCCGATCTTGTCACCGTCGAAGAGCGGACGGAGTACGTCGTCCAAAACGCTTCCGCCGATCTTGAAGAGAAGGTCGAGGCGCTCGCCAGTGCCTCGGGAGCAAAACTGCTGGAGACTCGGAAGGCTCGCTTGTCCCTGGAGCGGGTCTTTCTGGAGGCGACCCGGAGCGAGCGGTGAAGGTCCCGCACAGAGGAGGGGCGCCCGCCGATCGGACGAGGACTTCCAAGCACATTCCCCGGGCATGAACTATTTCGTCACCGGAACGGATACCGCCGTTGGCAAAACTTATGTGACCTCGCTGCTCACGCGCGCGTTGCGACGGGCGGGCTTGGACACCGTGGCCCTCAAACCCATCTGCTGCGGATCGCGAGAAGACGTCGAGGCTCTCTGTGAGGAATCGCAGAACGAGATTTCGCCCGACGCCTGCAACCCGATCTGGCTGCAAACCCCGGTTGCGCCGCTCGTTGCCGCCCGCAAGGAACAGCGCGAACTTGATCTGGAGAGCCTCATGCCGTGGTTCATCCATCATCGAAGCCGGCGCCGTTCGCTGCTCATTGAGGGGGTAGGGGGCTGGCTTGTCCCGCTCTCTGCGCGGACCACGGTCGCCGACCTGGCAAAGCTGTTCGGGCTGCCGATATTGCTGGTTATTTCCAACCGGCTCGGTTGCCTGAACCATACTCTGCTGACAATCGAGAGCATCCGCGCGCGCGGCTTGAGCTGCCGCGGCCTGGTCCTCAATACCCTCCCGGGCCTCCAGACTGAAGCGACGAAGTCCAACCGGCAAGCGCTGGAGGAAATCTGCGACGTGCCGATTCTTTTCGACATCCATCCGGATCAAAAAGAGATCGAACTCGCCGTCGCCTAGGGACTCTTACTCAACCTTTGCTCGCGGGATCCCAGACCTGGACCCAGGAACCGAAATGACGGGCCTAAGAGTTCAATAACTCCTCGAGCAGCTTTCTGCGCCTCAGGTGTTCTTCGTCGCTAATCACCGAGACCAGAACCCGGTCTTCGATTTCCGGAAGCTCGACCCATGAGCGGCAGCCGCCGTATTTTTTCTCGTTTTTGATCCGGAGGGGCGGATCAAGACGATAGACGCGGACAAAAGCCACGTGCACGCCCTCGCTGTCACTATAGCGATATCGCTCTTCGACAACACCTTCCCGAAGCACATGCAGCGAGCGAAGGCGGCTCACCCGGTCCCAGTTCGTCAGGACGCCGCTCCACTCGATGCTTGCCGTGTACCGCACCTCCAGTTCCTCTCCGGGCGCCTCCGGCACCTGGGTTTCGGGAGGCAAGGTGGTCTTTTCCAGTTGTTCGTGAAACCACGTTGGAAACAACAGGAATTCGCGATGCCGAAAGGCAAATCCCTTACTGCCTTCGGCGACGCCCCCTTTGCGAAGGATCACGCTTTGCCGTCCTGTGCCCAGCGCCTCGCAGACTATGGCCCATTCTTTGAAAGCGGCGTGCATGAGATTATACTACACTCTTTCGTCAACCTGTCCGTCAAACGAAAGAGGAACCAGGCCATGCTTTACCGATTTGATCTTCACGTTCATTCCTATTTCTCATCGGATGCGGCCGGCGCACCCGAAGAGCTGATCGTGGCGGCCAGAGCAAAGGGCCTGAGCGGCATCGCCATCACCGATCATGATACTTGCGAAGCTCACGACTATCTCATCGAAAAAGGTTTGGAACGCCCCGACGGCCAGCCGGCGCACGGCTTTCTAGTGGTCCCCGGCGTGGAGGTTTCGACGGCCGATGGTCATCTGCTCTGCATTGGGGTTACCCTGCCCCCGATGCGCGGGGAGCCCGCCGCGGACGTGGTAAAAGCGATCGAAGATCGCGGCGGTGTGGCGATTCCGTCTCATCCCTACGACCATTGGCGCGCGGGCATTCCGGAGGTTGTCCTCGACACCCTTGGCCTCAAAGCCCTTGAAGTCTTCAACGCGGCCGCCAAAAAGGAATACAACGAACGGGCCCTGGCCTACGCCACGCGGCGAGGTCTCTCGATGACCGCCTCCAGCGATGCGCATCATGCCTCCGCAGTGGCCACCAGCTCGACGGCATTCGAATTGGACGAGCTGAGCGTCCCAAGACTTGTCACCGCTCTCCGAAAGGGCGGTGTCCCCGAAGGGCGCTATCTTTCGCTCCAGGAAGCGTTCAAAAAACAGTTCGGTAGTTGGCTTAGGCCCGCCCATCGCAAGCTGAGCTGAAAGCGGGGTTGCAAAGCCGTCCGTGGCTGCTATCGGAAAGGCATGCGTTTGTACACCGCCTTTCTTTTGCTGTGCCTCGCGTTTTCCGCGTGCAAAAAGAAACCGAAGGCCGGGGCGTCGCAGCAAGTCGCGGAGGCTGCCCCCGCGCCAGCCCCGGCAGCCACCGCGGAACCCGTGAATCTGAACTCGGAAGTGATTGTGCTTTGCTATCACCGCTTCGAAGACAAACCGAAAGACAGCCTCGCGATAAAGCCGGCCGATTTCGAGGCTCAAATGCAGGCCTTGAAAGATAACGGGGTTACTGTCATTCCAATGGCGGACTTCCTCGCCTGGCGTCGCGGAGAAAAATCGATTCCGGAAAAATCTGCGGTCGTCAGCATCGATGATGGATATATTTCCGGCTACTCGGTCGCCTGGCCGGTCCTGAAAAAGTTCGGCTATCCCTTCACCATGTTCATCTACACCGACTACGTGAAAGGCGGTCCGAAGTCCGGCGGCCAGTCAATCACTTGGGAGCAGCTTGGGGAAATGCGCGACGCCGGCGTCGACATTCAGAGCCACACCGTTTCGCACAGTTCTCTCAATGCCAAAAAGGGGAAAACTGATGAACAATACCACGCTTGGCTTAAGGATGAGATCGCCGGTTCGAAGGAGCTTCTCGAGCAAAAGCTTGGCATTCAAGTTAAGGCCATCGCCTACCCCTACGGTCTGCACAACGACGCCGTCCGGGATGCCGTCAAGGAGGCCGGATACGAGGCCGCCTTTACGGTATATGGCCAGCGCATCGGGCCTTCAGCTGATCCGACGATAATTGGACGTTACGCGATCGAATCCACCAAACCGAAGGTCTTCGAGGAGGCGGCGGCCTTCAAGGGATCCGTGGAGGGCGGAGGCGTCGGAGCGATGCCTGCCTCGGTAACCATGGTCACCCAACCGATGGACGGGGAAACGGTCAGCGACTCGAGCCCCGAAATCAAAGCCAACCTGGCAACCTTGGGCAACGTGGAGCCGAAGAGCGTGACCATGCGGATCAGCGGAGTGGGGCTGGTTCCCGCTTCCTACGATCCGCAGACAAAGCTCGTTTCCTACAAGGTTACGCAGAAACTCTACGAAGGCCAGGTGACCGTGATCGTCAGTGCGACGGTCAACGGAAGAAAAACCGAGGCGAGGTGGTCTTTCAACGTTGGTTCCAAGGAGGCCAAGGAGGCGAACAAGGCCAAGGAAGCCTCGTAGGGCTTGTAGTTCGGTTCGTCTACTTTGGCGAGGGAATGGTTATCTCCATCCCGCTTGGTGAGTTTCACGGCGGGGGGGCCTCGGCCGGCAATTTTTTCAGAGGCTATCGGTTCCATTCGTTTCCGGAATAACGAGCGTCGCCAGGGGTCGGAGCGCTTGGATTTTCGCGCCTACTGTTCCATGCTCTTTCGGGCATTTTGCAAGGCGGTCTCGGGGCTAGCCCGAAGACTGGTGGTAATTTCAAACGCCGCCTTCATCGAGCTCCAGAACGTGCCCATCTGGGGAATATTGGGCATCACGATCCCGTTGCGAATATTTTCATACGTTCCTTTGATCAGCGGATTTTTGGCACTCATTTCGTCGGCGAGAGACCGGAGCGCAGGAACGCCGAGGGGCATTACGGCATTGACGGCCTTCAAGCCGTCAACCGTGCAAACGTATTTCTCGAGAAACTCCTTTGCGAAGTCGGCGTTCGGGCTCGAACGGTTGATAAGCGCCGTGATGACCCCGACGAACGGCTTGCCCGGATTGCCTCCGACCCCGGGCAGCGGTGCAAGTTTGAAATCGATGCCACTTTTGTGGAGATCGGCCCACACCCAAGGGCCATTGACCATCGTGGCGAGCACCCCGCTGCTCATCTTTTCATCCATCACGCTTTGCGTCGAACCTCGCGGAAGGACGCCCTGGTTGATAAGGTCGATGATTGCTTTGAGACCCTTCACGGCCCCCGAATTATCAACGCCGATATTCCTTAGGTCATAGCCACTCTCAGTTCTCTTGAAGGGATAGGCCCCGGCGCTGGCCAGGAACGGGAAACTGAAATAAGGCGAGTTGTAGTCCCACATGATCGCAATCAACTTGGGGTCCTTGGCCTTGAGTTCTTTGGCGAACGCCGGAAATTCGGGGAGCTGGGTCGGCGGGTTTCCAGGAACGAGCTTCTTGTTGCAGATCAGGGAGACACACTCGAGGGAGATGGGATATCCCCAGATGCGTTTTTTGTGGGCGACCGCCCTCCACGCCATCGGGAGGAAGGCCGCCTTGAAATCCTCGCTAATCTTCAGCGGCTTTATCAAACCCGCATCGGCCCATTCTCCAATTCGGTCATTGGCCCAAAAGATGATATCCGGACCTTTGCCGCTCGGAGCGGCCGCTTGGAATTTGTCGGTGATGCCCTCCTGTGTTTCCACCTTTACCGAGACCCCCAGCTCCTGCTCAAATTTCTTCCCCAGTTCACCCAAGGCGCGACAACCTCCGGGATCGGCAACCCAGATAAGGAGTTCGCCGTCGGTCCAGCCAAATCCTCGGGAGATCGAAAAGAGTATGAACAACCCGAAGAGAAGTTTTCTGCTCATCTTTTAGAAATGCTGGACGACAAGCCTGCCATTATAGCGCAAGCAAGCTCTCCCGTCTCCACATGTTTGGCCCGGAGTCAGCTTCGCAGGAAGGCCCCCTTAGAAGGCCCTTTGGCGAATCAGCAGTTCGACATCCTTTCAGGCTTTTCGCTGCTAGTCCCCGCAGCCTCTTCGACGTCTTCGAATTCCCCTTTTCGACGCCCGTAGCCACACTGCTCAATGAGGATGCGGGCCCTCTGGAGTTCGGCGCGATCGCGGAAGATGCGGGCGCGGTGGAGGTGGACAAATGCAATCGCATAGGACCCCGCTCTGCGACTTGCTGGGCTTCCTCGAGGTCCGCCCTGGCGCCTTCGGCATCGCCCTTCACAAAACGGGACCATGCTCGGGTCAGATAGCCGCGTGGAACTTGCGCCATGTCGCCGCCAGCGTGGAAGCCCCTCAAAGCCTCCGCCAATTGCGCATCAATCGTAAGCCACACCGCGCCTTCGTCCGCGTCGATCTTCTGGCCGGGGCGAATGGGACTGTCCGCTCTCAGAAAGAGATCATAGAGTGCCGCTCGTCCCAGGGTCAGATAATGAAAGGCAACATCGATCGGCCTGCCGAATGGCCGGTCCCATTCCAAGCTTTGTTCCGCGCGCTGGCTGGCCTCGTGACAGGCCTGCCCTAATTCCGATTTCGGTACACCTGTCTCCAAGCCCTGAAATCGTCGCCACGCTCCGCGTTCGGCTTGACTGAGAAGGAGTTCGCAATAGCGGAAGCCCCGCCCCGAATAGAGAAGCGGATAGTCGGGTTGAAGTTGTTTCTGCATCGCTTCGGTTTCGCGAAAACAGGCCAGCGCTTCGGGCCGACCGGCCTGATGCAAAGCGTCGGCGAGTATTGCGCGGGCGGTCATTGGCCGAAAGTCCGTGCTCGCGCGATTAGCAAACTCCACGGCCCGCTCGCCATCGTCCACGGCGGCGCTAAGTTCTCCAAGGGTCACCTCGAGTTCGCTCAGATTGCCGGCACTGATGGTTGCCTCTTCCCACGATTCCAGGCGAACGTCCCGGCTCAAGACTCGCCGCATCGGCTCAAGCGCTTCGCCGACGCGATTCACCGCCCCAAGAACGGGATGGCCACTTCGTTGAGCAACCAGGTTTGCGTGGGTTCGGAGAGTTCTGCGATCGGCTGCTCCCAGGGCTTCTCGAAAAAGCATGCCAACGCTCCCAATTCAGAGCCAAAGGCCCCAAGTTGCCAGCTATAGTGCTCGGCGCCTCTGAGGATGCGGCGGAGGTAAACGGTGTCGCACGCCTCTTGATACAGTCCAGCCCGGCAACCATGGGCCACCGCATGGTAGAGCGGCTGCAGCCCGTCGATCCCTTCCGGGCGGTAGGGTGTTCTTTCCTTTAGATGCTCGTAAAGCCGGCGGTGGCCGTCTCGCCAGGCTTGCGGATTCTTTGCCCGCAGCTGACCGGAAAAATATTCCCGAACGAGAGGATGGGTATCGAGAAACGTCTCCTCGATGCGCTGGGCGGCGAAAGCGGACGACTCCCGCTCGTTGTAGGAAACAAGTCCACAGTCGCGAAGCGACGAGATGGCAATGTTCCTGTCCTCCTCATCGAGACCCACCAACGATTCGGTGAAACCAAGGATGACTGGTTCCCGGCAAAGAGCCGTCAAACAACCCTGATCGACCGGACGATCGAAGAGACCCATCAAACGCAGCATGGCGAGCGCGCGCAGACCGTCTTCGCCCGCATCTGCGAACCATTTCTCGTAGGCCGCCATGGCCTTGAAAGCATGCCCGCCCTGAATCTTGGCGTCCGCTTTCTCGAAATTGACCAGATCGCGGCGGCGGATGTCGCCGCGATGCGCTTTTGCAAGATAACGCCCCAGCAGGTTCAGGGTCAGGGCGTGACCCGCAACTCCTTCCACGACCTGCTGGAATTCGGATTCCGTTCCCTGAACCCCCAGCGCTCTCAAGAGTTCGACGCCGGCGGGAGGGGAGAGATGTTGCAGGGTCCATTCCGGCGCGGTCGTTTCGCGAAAAGCATCGAGATCGGCCAGACGCTCGCGAGTGGTCACGATACAGAGTCCCGGGTTGCGCTGAGCCAGGCCTCGAAGCAGCGCGACCAGAGCAGGATCTTTGAGCTGGCCGGCCAACGGACCAGGGGCGTGCTGCAAGGGTTCCAATCCGTCGAGCACCAGAAGTGTGCGTTCTTCCGCAACCAGTTGTGCGACTCGCTGTCCCTTCTCCCAAGGAGGAGCATTACTGAGCGCCAGAGTGGAATCGCCAAAGAATTCCAATCCGGCGGCGATGAACGTATCCGCGGATGCCGCTCCCTGGTCTCGCGCGCCCTGGCTGAAGAATGACCAGTCAAAGACCCGCTCCGCGAAGCGCCAATCGTCCTGCGCAACTTGCGCCATCCAGTGACTGATCAACGAGCTCTTTCCCACCCCTCCCCAGGCTACCAGCGAGAGAACGCGCGTCTTGGGATTCACCCACGCAGTATCGAGACCTTCCAATTCTTCTTCACGTCCGAACAAATGTTCGGCGCTGTGGCTCAATCGACCCGACGACAGCTTGGGCGGCAAGGCCGAGGAAACTCGAATCTTGGCGACGAGTTGCCGGAGTTGCTGGTGATCGGCAAAGGAATGCCAAAGTTGATCGCCGCCCGAAAGAAGGGCTCGATGGTCCAGCTGAAGCTGGCGGCGTTCGGTGTCTTCATTGGGAACACCATCGCAAGGGCGGTGCTGTTCGTCGGAGAGGAACACGTAAAGAGCCTTCCCGAGTTCGCACGCGAGATCATATTCCAGTTGGGTGTAAGATCGGCGCCGCCCATCGGCGGGCCGCTGCTGCGGTTCGGCGCCATAGCCGAAGCCCACCAGACAAATGACCGCATCCGACTCGCGGATCCTGGACGCAAGCATCTCGCGCACCTCACCGTAATCGGTGGGAAACTCGTCTTGAACGATCATCAGGACGCCCTTGCGCTCCAACTGCCGCTTCAACGCAAGGCGAAACGAGCGAAATTCGCCCGAAGTTGCGCTTACAAAGATGGCAGGGCGGTCTGTCATAGCGTCGTCCGACTCGGGTCTCGCCGCATTCTGCACCCGGGAAGAGAAAATGTCATTTCGTGGTTTTGATCCGGCGACGTGATGTCGATCGGCCGTAGCGGGGCTGTTGTCGGACCCAGGGCGTGATGGGCGCGAAACTTTTTGCGTGAACCGGGACAGGGATTTGTGAAATCCTCCGCTGCAGATCGGTCTATGGAACTGCGTCCTGACAAAGGCGTCGCCAGCCATGGGAATCGTTCGGGGGGATATCGTTCCCGGAATTCCCAGCTTGCGGCTATGCTTTGGCGCGACGGGCATCGGTTCCGCGCTCCGGCGGGTTTCAGTGTGATCGAACTGCTTGTGGTGGTGGCGATCGTTGCTTTGATCGCGGCCCTGTCATTTAGCGGAACGTCGGGTTTCCTGAGCCCGGCCGGCCGCCTTGGGGCGACGAACATGCTCTTGAGCGCCTTCGAGCACGCGAGAATCGCGGCTCTCGAGTCGGGCCAAACCGTTTACGTGGGCTTCGCCGATCTGGATTTCCCGGTTGCCGCGATGAGGTATGCGTCGTTTCTGATCTTCCGCGAAACATCCGACGATGAGCGCGCCGCCGGCTCGGGCAACTATTTCGTTCTCAAGCGATGGACGCCGCTTCCCAGAAATGTCGCCTTCATGAGAGTCAAGAACAGCCTGATTCCGACTTCCGGCGGCCAAAGTTTCCCCGGATTGAATGCGGCGCTGCCCGAGAGCCAGCAGGATGAAACCTTTCCCTCCCTTGCGTTCAACAGTTCGGGCGCGATCGAGGGCGCCGCGAATCCGATCGAATTGTTTCTCTTTGAAGGCTATTATGCCGGAGAAAAGGCGGTCCAAACGCGAAAAGGAGCCGAGCTTTTTGAGAAGATCAGTTTCTCCCGCTTTTCGGGACGCGCCCAACTGGAGGTGGCAGCGGCGAGCGTTCAATGAGACGCGCACCAGCCTGCAGGCCCGGCGCATTTTCGCTCGTTGAAGTCGCCCTTTCGCTGGCGGTCGTCTCGTTTGCGATCATCGCGATCCTAGGGCTGCTTCCCGTTGCCCTTCGTACAGCGAGGGAGAGCAACCGGGAAACCCGCGCGACGCTGATTGCCAGGCGCATCGCTGACGAGTTGCGGTCGCTGCCGACGGAAAGCACCGCGCTGGTAAGGGGGCCCTCGGCCGTGAATCCCGGCTGGCAGATCCGGGCGATCAACCTTTCAAGTCCATCTGTGCACGTGCTGGCCTACGATGAGCAAGGTGAGGGATTGGCGACTGAGATCAACCCCGAAGCGTTCGGCGATCCCCTCCCTTTCGACGCGCACTTTGTGGCCGAGGTCCGCGTGACGCCTCACTTTCCCTTCCAGGGCATTTCGCGCGTGCAAGCGGCGGTCGAAGCTCCCGCGCAGGCGCCCTCTTCCAGGCGATCCAAGTATGTCTTCGTCACGCTGATGAGGCATCGGTAACCGCTGCGCCATGTCGAAGCTCTTCCACAGTTGCCAACTTCGCCCCGCGTCGCGCGCGTTCACGCTAATTGAGATGCTTGTCTCGATCGCCGTGTTCGCCATGATTGCCACCGCCATGCTGGCTCTCGTCGACGAGGCGACCCGGCTCTGGCGCGACAACGAGGGCCGGATCGACGCGTGCCGGGAAGCGCGCGCGGCCCTGGTCGTCATGGCCCACGATCTCAGGAATGCTGTTGCCGCCTCGAATCACGAGTTCATCAAATTCAATCTTCAGTCCGGCGCGGCAGGCACGAACCATGGAAGCAACGTATTCTTCCTGGCGTCGCTTCCGCCCTCGGCCCAGGAAGCAGGCTCCCGAAGCGACGTGTGCCAAGTCGGCTATTTCCTGGCCTTCGACCGAAGTTCCGCGAGCGCCAACCGGACCCTCAACTTGTATCGGTATTTCCGAAGCAGCAATCGGACCTTCCCAAATCTGATTGCCGCCACGTTGTTTACGGATATCGCGACAGACGCCGCCGGCGAAGAGCTTCTGGCCCGCAATGTCGTGGGAATGAAGATAACACCCGTCGGCGCGAACGGAGGCCATTGGGCGTCCTTCGACCCTTCCTCGAACTCCGGACTTCCGGCGATGATCGAGATCACGCTATCGACCATCGGCCAGGATACGGCGAATCGATTGGAAGAGGCGGACTGGACGGCCACTAATTCCGGATTGATGACCCGCGCCGTGCAGACTCTCACGACCCGCATCAGCTTTCCCCAGCAACAATGAGACAACCACAAAGCGCGGCCTCTTCGCTGATCACCACTCTGCTAGTCATTGTCATTTTCAGCACGATCGTGGTCGCCTTCATGCAGAGCATGTCGATTGACCGCCTGACCGCCCGGAGCGCGAAGAACATCCTTCAAGCGGAGCTGGCCGCCCGGGCGGGCCTGGATTCTGCCATCGCCCAAATTCTTGCGGCCATCGGAACCAATCGAGCGTTTGTGACCGGCAACCTAAGCTACGCGGCGGATCACGGCCCAATTGTGGTGATTGGCCGCAGCAATCTCGTCGATGCAAAACAACTAATGCCATTGGTGTCGACGCCGCCGGACCTTCTAAGCACCTTCTTGGAGGCCGAATGGACAAATTCCCTGGCCACGGTCTTCTCCGATCTCGTGGGCACGAATAGCACCGATCTCAACGGCCGGTCTCGAATCATCCAGGACACTGGGGACAGCAGACTTTATCGCGCGCCCTGGGTGACCGTTTCCGGTTCGGGGGGCGAGATGATCGGGCGTTTCGCCTATCTCACTCTCGATGAGACTGCGCGCCTGAACCCGCTCCTCCACACGGGATCCGGAAGCATGGCCAATCCGACGAATTGGTATGGCGGGCCCGGAGACATTTCTTTGACCAACAACTCGGCCCGGATCCTGACGCCCGAGCAACAATCGCGAATCCTTGCCCTTGCCGCCCATCTGCCGACTCCCGATTCGCTCGCCCAAGGTTTCGCGGCGCGATCAGACTATGATCGCGTTAAGCATCTCCTAACCCTTCAGTCGAATACCACGTATGACGAAATTCCGACGGCTCTGCCAGAAGGAGGCCGCCCAAAATGTAATATCAATGAGCTGGCCACGAATTCTGCAAACGGGGCTACCCCTGAAATTCGCGCCAGGAGAATCGCCGAGATTATCTCATCGAACCTAGGCTCGTTCGCCTCGCGCGACCCAAGCCTGCGCGGGGTCGCGGCAAGCGAGACACGCTATCTTCGGCGTCTTGCAGCGGGAATCGTTGACTACATAGACGCCGACTGCGCTCCCACGTCGGCGAACGGCGGCGAGCCGGCCGGCCGGGATCTCTTCCCGCTGGTCACCGCGGTCGCCGAGCGCTTCCGTCGCGCGAGCCTCGACCAGAATGCCGCCACGACGACGATCGAGAGCCAGTGCTTCGTGCAAGTCTGGAATCCTTATACCACCGCGGTTGACCTAAGCAATCGCACGGCACGTTTCGTCCTTCGCAATCGGATGAAAGTGCGCTTCGGCACTGGAATCATTACTCCATTTGACGATTACGATCAGGAGATCGCGCCCGGTGCGGTGCTTGCTCCCAACGAATTTGTGGTCCTGGAGTTTCCCCGCACGACGCAGCAGTGGAGCAGCCCCGGCCCGGTAAACGATGTTCCGCGCTGGGATGACGGCCCGAGCGGAAACGCCGATGAAACGACCCATTGCCCGTTCGAGTTCTATATTGATGGGCAACGGGTGGATATGAGCCGGCGGCCTCCCGTCGGACCGGACATCGCGATCAGCGGCATGGTTCGGTCCGGAGTAGCCCTCACGGACGGTGAAAATCGTTGGCAGTGTTCCTTTGTTCCGACACAACATTCCGCGGAGAATTGGCGCTTCGTCGGCGACAGCCGAGCAACCTTCCTTTGCAACTATGATTGGCCGACCCTGGGGAACCCCGGTTATGTGACCGGAGCGCGATGGAAGGGAAGACAGGAGGATACCTTTCCGCGCTTTCAGGAGTTCCGCGCGCACTGGTCTCGTCGTGACTATGTGAGAAGCAACCCTTCGATGGGCGGCGTGGCAGTGAATCTAAGCGAAACGCCATCGCAGGTCGCCTCGGCCTACGACGCCGCCCACGATGCTCCGACGGCCCCCGCGTATCTCGCCAATGGCCCGATGTTATCCTTAGGTGAACTGGGGCATATTTTCGATCCCGCGCAGGCCGCCGACGATCTCAGCGCTCCCTTCTCGAGCGAAGCGCCCTATAACAATAAGATTTCCGGCGGAGGCCGAACGCTTAGAATCGGCCAGCCGGAATTCACCAGCGACACGAAAGACAACTGGAACACCAACGGCCGCCGGGCGATTGAGTTGCTCGATCTCTTTACGGTGAATGCGACCGCGGCCGGCGAGGAGTACCCCTCCGCCGCGGGAAGGATAAATCCGAATACCGCCCCGCCCGAAGTTCTGGCGGCGGTGCTTTCGGGCATTCAGATCACCTCCGATCGGGGCATTCCGGCCTCTTCGTTGGCCGACCCGTTCGGCATTGCGTCGAATATCGTGAGCAATCGTCCTTACAGCACCCTTTCTGATCTCCACAAGATCGTGGGATGCTTTGCGGCAGGGGAAACGTATTCACCGGACCTGCCCGTTTCCGTCACGACGGGAGAGACGAATCTTGCCGCGATGGACCGGGTGCGGGAGGAGGCGTTCGGCAAACTGATTCAGCATCTCACCGTGCAATCCCGGACCTACCGGATCGTCTCGGTCGGCGAGTCTTTCGATCCCCGTGGAAAACCACGCGGGCGTTCCACATTGGAGGCCATAGTGGTCTTCCGGAATGAAACCGGCGGCGGGGTCCGCCCAGCCGTGGTCTTCCAACGCAGCTTCTAGGCCCATGCGTTTTGCACTCGTCTTGTGGGGATCGATGACTATCAACGCTTTCCTTTGTGCTCGAGCTTGCGGACAGAGCCCCGCGGCGACGGCGAGCGTTCAAATCGTCAACGCAACCTGCACCCCCGTGATCACGCTCAGAATTAACAATCGGGTCGCTTACGAGAGTTTTCCGCAGGGACTCAAAACCGCCGACTTTCCCACGAGCATGCTCCGTGCAGTTTATGAAGCACAGGACGCTAGAACGGG
The DNA here is from genome assembly GCA_963816855.1 of uncultured Verrucomicrobiae bacterium. GTDB lineage: Bacteria > Verrucomicrobiota > Verrucomicrobiia > Chthoniobacterales > Terrimicrobiaceae > DASTFP01. The sequence continues at coordinate 68,067 of CAWFMA010000006.1, forward strand.
ATCGCGCGCGACGTCAGCCCGTATCAGCTATGCAGCGGGTTCGTGTCAGTCGCTGGTGATTCTGGGCGATTTCTCGCGCGAGATACCCCCTGGACAGCTGCGCCAACCGGGCAGGGCGGTGACCGCTGACCTTGGCCCATACCCTCCCAACGTGCTCTTCCAAGTCTATTCTCATGAATCGTCGGAGGCTCCGGTGCGGCTCCGAGTCCTCAATGGAATGCCCGGCAAGGGCCTGACTCTTCTCGCGGGACCGACTGAAACTGTGATTCGGCCTGGCGAATCGGCCGTCCTGGCCGGCCAACCGGCGAGGGCCCAATACTTCGCAAAAGTCGATGGCGAGAGCATTCCTTTTCTGATGCGCCAGGAAGGACAAATTCGCAACGCGATGGTGATCTTCTTCCTGAGAGGTGGGCGGCCCGATTTCATGCGCGCGTTCGAGAACACCGCGGCCGGTTCGATTGGCGAGACCGAACGGGCGGCCCAAGGAGAGAGGCGATGAGTCTTGATGCCAGACGCACGGTCGAGGAATTGAAAGAACTCCGGGCGCTTACCTCCGATGCAAGAGGGGCGCAACGCGTGGCGTTCACCAAGACCTGGAGCTTGGCGAGAGATTGGCTGGCGGCCAAGCTTCGGGAGTTGCCGGTCGAGACCCACCGCGATGAGGCGGGCAATGTTTGGTCGACTCTGCGAGGCTCTTCGCCCCGTGCTCTGCTTGTTGGGGGCCATATCGATTCGGTTCCCAACGGAGGCTGGCTCGACGGGTGCCTGAACCTTCTGGCGGGCGTTGAAAGCATGCGGCGGATCCACAGGCAATACGCTGGCAATCCCCCGGTCACCTATCGCCTGGTTGACTGGGCCGATGAGGAAGGCGCGCGTTTCGGCCGCAGCCTTTTCGGTTCTTCGGCATGCTCGGGCTTTCTGGATCTGGACGAGGCCAGGGGTCTGAAAGACAAGGAGGGCATTCCTCTCGTTGACGCCTTGGCCGAGCAGGAAATCGATTTCGAACGCGTCAAGCAGTGTGGCCGGGAACTTCGAGATGCGGCGGGCTACCTGGAACTTCATATCGAACAAGGACCCGTATTGCTCGACTTGGATTTGCCCCTCGGCGTGGTCCTCGGAACGTACGGTGTCGAGCGCCATGCCATCGCTTTTCACGGGCAGGCCGCGCACTCTGGAAGCACCCCGATGAACAGGCGCCGGGATGCCTTGCTCGCCGCCGCCAAGATGAGCCCGGAAATCTACCGGATCGCCGAGCGGCACGGCGGAGTTTGCACCATCGGTTCGTGCAGGACCTCTCCGGACATTGTGACCAGCGTCGTCGAAGAGTGCCGCATAGCTCTTGACCAACGCAACCTCGACGCGAGTGCGCTTTCCCAAATGCTCGCTGACGCGCAAGAGGCCAGCCATCGTTTTGCCGCGGAGGGAAACGTCGCGGTTTCGTGGCAGCGCCTGCTGCGAATCGATCCCGTGTTGTTTGACGAGGACCTGATCACGTTGTGCGGCGAAGCCGTCCGCGAGACCTGTGGCGCGGCGCACCCCATGCCCTCCGGCCCGTTGCATGACGCTGCCGAGGTTGCTCGCGCGGGAGTGCCTTCGGCCATGATGTTCGTTCAAAGCCTCCACGGCATCAGCCACAGCAACCTGGAAGACACGCGTGAAGAGCATTTGGAACTCGCGGTCATCGCTTTCGACCGACTCGTGGAAAAGGCCATGCAACGCATCGCTTCGGATTCGGTTCGCTGAAGGAGGAACCGACTTCTCTTCAAAAGGCGTGCGACTGGCTCGGCGTCCAGCATAAGCTGGCCTTCATGGCTGAGCACACTGCCACAATTCGTTGGGAGCGCTCGGGCGAGGGCTTCCTCGCCGGAAAGTATTCGCGCGAACACGTCTGGATGTTTGACGGAGGCCTCCAGGTTCCGGCTTCAGCGTCCCCGCACGTTGTGGCAGCCCCTTATTCGAATCCTGCCGGAATCGATCCCGAAGAGGCCTTCGTGGCAGCGATAGCCAGCTGCCACATGCTCACGTTTCTTTACCTCGCTTCGAAAGAAGGTTTTCTCGTTGATTCCTACCACGACGAAGCGGTCGGAACCGTGTCCGGGAACGAAGACAGTCGTCTGTGGATAAGCCGCGTGACCCTCCGTCCCCGCCTCAAGTATGGCGGAAGAAAATTGCCGGCGCCTTCAGACGAAAGCCGCCTTCACCATCTGGCGCACGAACAATGCTTTATCGCAAAGTCGGTAAAGACGGAAATTGTGGTCTCGGATCCGAGAGGGACGGAGGCCTCTTAGCGAGTCCCATTTGATGCGCGCCCCAAATTCCCTTTGGCCATCGAAAAGGACTCTTTGGAGGGGGCCGGCTTTTCAAAAGGCTCTGTATTCCGGTTGGGTAACTCTTTTCTAACGGTCGTCCGTGTTTCGCTCTTCCCGCCCGGCGACAGCCGGCTTTCTTTACGCTCTCGTCGCCTATGGAAGCTGAGGGCTCTTGCCGCTCTATTGGAAATCCTTCGGAACGGCGTCGCCCGTTGAAATCGTAAGCCATCGAGTTCTTTGGTCGGTCATGCTCCTGGCCATTTTAACCGTTGTGTCCGGGCAAGGTCAGGAGACCCGGGAAGTGCTGCGCGACAGCAAGCGCCTCCTCGTGCTGGCCCTCACCGCGACCCTTCTCAGTGTAAACTGGGGGCTCTTCATCTACGGCGTTCTCTCCGCCCAGGTGGTGGAAACAAGTCTTGGCTATTTTCTTAATCCACTCGTGAGCATCCTTCTGGCTCTCCTGTTTCTGAAAGAGCGACTAAGCTTGGTGCAAAGCGTGGCCGTGCTTCTGGCGGTTTGCGGCGTGGCACAATTCGGCTGGTTCCTGGGACGGCTCCCATGGATCGCCCTTTCGCTAGCCTTGACCTTCGGTCTCTATGGTCTCCTAAGAAAAACCATCGCCGTGAGCCCGCTGGTTGGTCTCTTGATCGAGACCGCGCTCATGGCTCCGCCGGCCCTGGCGCTGGTTCTGATCCTTTCGAACCAGGGACGGGCGGCCTTTGGGAGCTCGGCAAAGCTCTCCCTTTTGTTTTTCGGCGCCGGGGTCGTGACCACCTTGCCCCTGTTGTGGTTCAACAGCGCCACCAAGCTTCTGCGGCTCTCGACGATGGGATTTCTCCAGTACCTGGCGCCCACACTCCAACTCCTCGTCGGAGTGATCGTCTTCCGAGAAGCGTTCACCATGCGCCAAGCCATCTCCTTCGCCCTCATTTGGAGCGCCATTGCCATTTATCTTGTTTCACTCCTTCGGTCCCGCCGTTTTCCCGATCCGGTTCCGGACGCTGATTGACCCGAATGCGGCTTGGTCTCCGCCTTGAGTGTTCGGAGATTTCTTGCTCACGGTGTTCTGAACGCCCTCCAGGAACAGCGCGCAAAAAGCCAGGGAGATCTCGACGCGGTCGCCCTCCAACGCGTGCCTGGGGAAAAGCTCATTGGTAAGAAAGTAGCTCCTCAGCATTCCGGTGAAGGCTCGCGCCGCGATCGGAACGTTCACCTTACGGAAGCTTCCTTCCCGGATGCCGCGCTCGATGAGCTGTTCCACCAACCCGGTGAACTTCCTGACGAATTGGTCATAGAAGGCTTCGGCCAAAGCGTGGTTTTCCAGGGCGCTGTGGTAGTAGAGCCGCAGAAAGATCGGGTCGAAAGCCTCGGCGAATCGCCGCGCAACCAATCTCAGCGCATCCTCGACGGATACATCGCGACACTCCGCGGCATTGATGAGAAGCGACAGCCTTTCGTCTTGAAGCTTGTCGCGGAGAATCGCCGTGAACAGATCCTTCTTGCCAGGGAAGTGCCGGAAAATTAGCGCTTCGTTGACCTCGGCCAGCCCGGCGATGGCCGCGGTCGTCGTTCCCTTGAAGCCGCGCGCCGCAAAGAGTTCGCGCGCCGCCGCCACGATACGCTCACGACTCGAAAGAGATGCCCGATTACTCGTTGCCGTTTTGCTCACCCGCGCTAGCTTTCGGTAAGTGTTTGCTTACACCCTTAAACCATGAAACGGAGAGTATCAAGCTGCCTCCTACCGAGCTTCGGGATCGTCTGGCTGGCTCTGGCGGGATGTGGAAAACCGCCCCCCCAGGCGGCGCCGAAGCCCATTCCGGTGACGGTTGCGGCGCCTGAGGAACGGCCCGTTTTGGAATACGAAGACCTGCCGGGCCGGGTGGCGGCAATCGGAAACGTGGAGGTCAAGGCACGCGTCACCGGGTTTCTCAATCAGGTGCGGTTCCAGGAGGGCGCGGAAGTGCAGAAAGGCGACCTCCTTTACACGATCGATCCGCGCGAATACCAGGCGGATCTCGATTCCGCGGCGGCCGCGCTGGAGCAGGCGCAGGCACAGATGGCCCAGGCGCAGTCCGACTATACGCGCTCGAGGCAGCTCAGCACTCAAAGGGTCATTGCCACGCAGGAGACCGAAAAGCAGGGCACCGCCGTGCTCGCAGCGGAGGCGGCGGTTCGTGCGGACCAGGCCCGCTTGGACAAAGCCAAACTTGATCTGGAGTGGACGGAGATCCGCGCGCCGATCTCCGGCAAGATCAGCCGCAGCCACGTGACCGAGGGGAATCTGGTAGCGGTTGGCAACACGCTTACGACCATCGTCAGCCAGGACCCGGTTTATGTCTACTTCGATGCCCCCGAACGCGTCGTTTTACGGTGGGACAAGCTGGCCAGCGATCAGGCGAGCGGTGAACTCACGACGAGAGCCAGGGCCTTTGTCGGCCTGTTGAACGAAGAGGGATTTCCTCGGGAGGGGAAAGTCGACTTCTCGGACAACGAGCTCGGGCAGGGAACGGGCACGCTGAAGATGCGAGCCGTTGTGCCGAATGACGATCGGCGCCTCCGGGTGGGAATGTACGCGCGAGTGCGGTTGACGCTCGACCAGCCCCGCGAGACCCTGCTGGTTCCCGAGCGTGCCGTGGGCATCGATCAAGGTCAGCGATTTGTCTACGTGGTCAATGGAGACAACAAAGTGGAGTATCGCAAGGTTTCCGTCGGGCAAGTCTTCGAGGGAAAGCTTGCTATTCTGGAAGGTTTAGCCGGCCGTGACCGGGTGGTAACGGAAGGGCTGCACCTCGTGCGCCCGGGCCAGACGGTTCAACCTGCGGAGACCGCGAAAAAAGCTTCGGGAGCTTCAACACGCGAAGCGAGGTCGGCCAAACCTCCCTCGGAATCCTAAATGGGCGGCATCCCGCGGTTTTTCATTGATCGACCAATTTTCGCGTCGGTCATCGCGATCGTGACGGTTTTTGCCGGCGTCATCGCCCTTTTTAGCCTGCCCGTTGCGCAATACCCGAACATCGTTCCGCCGACGGTGGCGGTCACGGCGACCTATCCCGGCGCAAACGCCGAGACCGTGGCCAGTACCGTGGCCGCGCCGATTGAGCAGCAGATCAACGGCGTCGACAACATGCTCTATGTCGCCTCGACTTCCACATCCGACGGCCAGATGACCATTACCGTGACGTTCGAACCCGGCACCGACCCCGACACCGCCCAGGTGCTCGTGCAGAACCGCGTGCAGGCCGCGGAATCCAAACTTCCCGATGTTGTCCGCAATAACGGCGTCGCTGTTCGCAAGCGGTCTCCGGACTTTACCATGGCCGTGAGCATGGTTTCACCGGACGGGCGCTACGACGACCTGTATCTGTCGAATTTTGCGCTCCTTCAGGTGAGCGACTACCTGGCGCGCATCAAGGGGGTCGGCGACATCCAATTCTTTGGCGCCCGAGACTATTCCATGAGGATCTGGTTGAACCCGGAAAAGATCTCTGCGCTTGGGATGACGGCCGGCGACGTCGTCAAAGCCCTGCGGGAGCAAAATGTGCAGATCGCGGCTGGCAACGTTGGCGGCCAGCCGGCTCCTGCCGGTTTGGACTATCAGATGACGGTCACCACCCAGGGACGCCTCCGGAACGCGGAGGAGTTCGAAAACATCGTAATCAAGACGGGCGCGGACGGCCAAGTGGCGCGGCTGAAAGAGGTCGCCAGGGTTGATCTCGGCGCGAAGGACTATACGGTGATATCGCGCCTGGACGGCCAACCGGCGATCAACATCGGCATTTTTCAGGCGCCGGGATCCAACGCGCTTGAAATTTCGAGGCGGGTTCGGGCCGAAATGGAGCACCTCAAGCAGCGTTTCCCGCCCGGAGTCGATTACCGGATCATCTACGACACCACGATGTTCGTGAAGGAGGCCATTTACTCCGTGCTGGAGACGATCATCGAGGCGTTCCTTCTCGTTTTGGTGGTCGTCCTGGTTTTTCTGCAAAGCTGGCGGTCGACGCTCATCCCGATCATGGCGGTACCTGTTTCGCTGATTGGCGCCTTCGCCGTGATGCTGGCATTCGGCTTTTCGCTGAATCTGCTTACCCTGCTTGGCCTCGTCCTGGCGATCGGGATTGTCGTGGATGACGCCATCGTGGTCGTCGAGGCAGTCGAGCGCCACATGGCGGAGGGGCTTGGTCGGCGCGAAGCGACGATCAAAGCGATGAGCGAAGTCGCCGGCCCGATCGTCGCGATCACCGCGGTTCTCTCCTGCGTTTTTATCCCCACGGCGTTCATCCCCGGGCTTACGGGATCGTTTTACCGGCAGTTCGCCCTGACCATCGCTTTCTCCACGATCCTTTCCATGGTGAACTCGCTCACTCTCAGTCCGGCGATGTGCGCGCTTTTTCTTCAGCCTCCGAATGCCCGCAAGGATTTGCTCGGGCGAACCATCGACCGACTCCTCGGTTGGTTCTTCCACTTCTTCAATCGCACCTTCGAAAGAACCAAGAACATCTATCTGAAAGTTCTCGAGAGACTGATCCGGCGGAGTTTCATCGTCCTGGTCCTGTACGCGGCGCTTCTGGTTCTCACCGGCTACATGTTTCGAAAAGTTCCCACCGGTTTCATCCCGGAGATCGATCAGGGAGTCATCTTCGTTAACGTTGAGCTTCCCGAGGGGGCTTCGCTCGAGCGTACCGAAAAGGTCATGAACCAGATCGAGGGAATCCTGAAATCCACGCCGGGTATCGCCCACACCATCAATCGCATCGGGAGTTCCATCATCACCCAGGCGACCGCGCCCAACAGCGGCACCGTGATCTGCATTTTCGAGCCGTTCGAAGAGCGCAAGAAGGATCCGAAGAAGTCCCTTCGCGGTATCCTCTCCGCGATCCAGCCCCGGTTTTCCGAGATCAGGGAGGCCAGAGTCTTGGCGTTTCCGGCCCCATCAGTTCGCGGCCTGAGCACAACCGGAGGGGTGAAACTCATGGTCCAGGATCGGGAGAGCCGCACACCGGAGGATCTCGAACACGCTCTCCAGGGGTCGATCAAGGAAGCTCCCTCCCGCAGGGAATTGGATCGCGTTTTTACCCTTTTCCGGGCGAGCACCCCGCAGATCTTTGCAGACATCAACCGCATCCAGGCCAAGAGTAGAGGCGTGGACGTGAGCGCCATTTCCGAAGCGCTGCAGTTTTACCTGGGTTCGATTTATGTCAACGATCTGACGCTTTTCGGAAAGCCGTTTCAGGTTACCGCGCAAGCGGACGGGCCATTTCGCGCGCGCGCCGTCGACATCCTTCGCCTGGAGACACGGAACGCCGCGGGCGAAATGGTGCCTCTGGGAAGCCTTGTTGACTTGCGGGAAATCAATGCCCCATCACGGGTGGTTCGCTTCAACCTCTTCCCGGCCGCGGAACTCAACGCCAACCCGGCTCCCGGATACAGCACGGGTCAGACCATCAAAGCCTTGGAGGCGCTGGCCCACGAAACCTTGCCAGCCGGTTACGGTTATGAGTGGACCGAGACCGCGCTTCAGGAACTCATTGCGGGAAACAGCGCCCTCTTCGTCTTTCCGATTTGTGTGCTTTTTGTGTTCCTTGTGCTGGCGGCGCTATACGAAAATTGGGCCCTCCCCTTGGCGATCATTCTTATCGTTCCGCTGTGCGTGTTGTTTTCTCTAACGGGCATTTCCATTTCAGGCGGCGACAACAACATCTTCACCCAAATCGGCTTCGTTGTCCTCATCGGCCTGGCGAGCAAGAACGCCATTCTGATCGTCGAATTTGCGAAAATGATCGAAGAACGTGATGGGAAAACGCCGCTCGAAGCCGCGCTCGAAGCGAGCCGTCTGCGTTTGCGACCGATCTTGATGACGTCCTTCGCTTTTATTCTGGGCGTGACTCCCCTCGCGTTGGCCAGCGGAGCGGGTTACGAGCTGCGTCGCGCGATCGGGACTTCCGTCTTCTCCGGAATGCTCGGCGTGACGGTTCTCGGGTTGTTTCTGACGCCGGTCTTTTACGTCGTGATCCGAAAATTCGGGACCCGCCGGAGCAAAAAGCCTCCTCCAAAGCCAAGGCCCGCCTTGGAGCCGCTCGCAGCGGCCTGAAACCGTCCACGCCAAAGTGGTGCCATGCATGTTCTGGTCGTCGACGACGAAAGAAATATCCGGCGAACGTTTTCCCTGGTCCTGGAGTCGATGTCTCACCAGGTTTTCACGGCGTCGAATGGCCGGGAGGCGCTCGAAGAATTGCGCCGGAATCATTACGACGCAGTTTTTCTTGATCTTAAGCTTAGCCAGGAAAGCGGTCTCGACGTGCTCGAGGAGATCGTCCGCTTAAGTCCCCGGACATCCGTGGTGATCGTTACCGCTCACGCCTCGGTCGAGACTGCTGTCGAGGCGATGAAGCGGCGCGCGTTCGACTATTTGCCGAAACCCTGCACCCCCGACCAGGTTCGCCACATCCTAAACAATATCTCACGCACCAAAAACCTCGAGCGACGTGTGGCAGAGCTGGAATCGCGATTGATGGCCAGTGCGCCGGAGGCCGAGATCTCCACCGAGTCACCTGCGATGCGCAAGGCCCTGGACGTGGCTTTCAGGGCGGCCCACAGCGATGCGACGATCCTCCTCCTGGGAGAAAGCGGCACTGGCAAAAGTGTCTTGGCGCGGCAGGTGCATCGACGGAGTCGCCGCGCAGAAGGGCCATTTGTCACGGTCAGTTGCCCGAGCCTCACGAGGGAGCTTCTCGAGAGCGAATTATTCGGTCACGCCAAGGGAGCTTTCACCGGAGCGCATCAGGATACCCAGGGCAAAGTGGCCGCTGCGGATGGCGGCACATTGTTTTTGGATGAGATCGGCGAGATGCCCCTGGAGGTTCAGGCCAAGCTGCTCCGGTTGCTCCAGGACCGCGAGTATGAGCGGGTCGGAGAAAACAAATTGCGACACGTGAATGTGCGCATCATTTCAGCCACGAACCGCGAGCTTTCGAGCGCAGTGAAGGAAGGCACGTTTCGCGAAGATCTGTTCTATCGCCTGAATGTAATCTGCGTCCGGATTCCGCCGTTGCGCGAGCGCTTGAGCGACATTGAAAGCCTCGCGAGTTCGCAGCTAAAGTTCCTGGCGTCTCATGCCGGCAAGGAACCACGGGCATTTTCGCCGGCCGCCCTGGAAGCTATGCGCAACTATTCGTGGCCGGGCAATCTGCGAGAGCTACGCAACGTGATCGAACGGGCAGTCATTCTTAGCGACCATGAGCAAATCGAGCCTGGCGACCTTTCGGATATCGTTCAACCGACATCGGAAATCCGCCTCGGCGGCAAATTCAATCTGGAACAAATCGAAGCTGAGCACATCCGCAAGCTGGTTGCCACTCACAAGACGCTGGAGGAAGTGGCAGATATCCTCGAAATCGACCCCGCAACCCTCTACCGTAAGAGAAAACGCCTCTAGCAGATTTGGCTAAGAATCTGTGAAAATTAGAAAGCGCTCGCCCACAGGGTTGCGTGTCTTTTTGGTTTGACCTGCGTTGCTCGGGCGCGACAGCCGACCGAAGGGAGAGCCTGCCGAAGGCAGCCCGCAGGGCGATGCAAAGCATCGGCAATACGGTGGGGTATTGCCCAATCACATACGCAACTCTCTCATAGAGAGATCGTTGTCTTTTCATACATAGTTTGGCATGGGACAAGGTGATACGATTCTTCATGATCTATCTCTCTTGTCTAAACTTAGGAACGATTCAGCGCGCTGCATGAAGATTCAAGGCTAGCCGGGCCCTTGCGGGAATGGCAGGTTTGTACCGATGAAGCGACGTATCTTCCTCGGCCTGGCTCCAATCTTCGTTTTGATCGTCGTGATGGGTGCTTGTGCGGTGTTGCTCTTCACAAAATTAGGAACCCGGGTTGACGTTATCCTGCGGGAAAACTTTCGCAGCGTGCTTGCTGGACAGCAAATGAAAGAGGCTGCCGAGAGGATGGTCTCCGCCTTGTTTTTCTCGCTCGTGGGCGAAGAGGAACGTGGCCGCGATCTTTACGCAAAGAACCTTCCTATTTTCAAGGAGGGGCTCGAAACGGAATTGGGTAACATTACGCTCCCCGGCGAAGACAAGCTCACCGGCGACTTGCAGCGTTTGCACGACGAGTATACCGGGCGCGCCGAGGTGTTTTGGCAGACCGTCGACCTTGGAGAACGCCGCGCAATGTATTTCGGCGAGATGCTGCCGACCTTCACTCAGATCAAGGACACGGCACAGGAGATCGTTTCCATCAACCAGGACGCCATGGTGAAGGCGGACCGCGGCGCGCGCGAACGCAGCGCCCGCTCCACGCGCTACATGATTCTCGCAAGTGCCCTTGGCATGGGAGCGGCGACCTTCTTCGCCGTCCGGCTGCAGAAAGCGATTCTCCAGCCGATCCAGGCGCTCACGGCCGTTTCCAGGGAACTTGGCGAGGGAAAACTCGACCAAGTCGTTCCTGTGGAATCGCACGATGAACTCGGCCAACTCGCCGATGCGTTCAACAAGATGGCCACCAAGCTCCGCTCTTACCGGCAGCTGACAAGCGATCAAATCCTCCAGGCCCGCCAGATGACGGAGATCACGCTTTCTGCATTCCCCGATCCGATCTTTGCGTTCTCCCCAGAAGGTCGAATTACTTTCACCAACCCAGCCGCCAATCGGCTCCAACGAAACCTCACCAGCAGTGGCGCCGAGCTGCCCTCTTCTGTGCTAGCGCAAGTCGATCAATTATTCAAAGGGGCGCCAGACTACCTCCCAGAAAGCCTCGAGAACGCGATCGTGGTCCGCGTCAATGATCAGGAAAGGTTCCTATTGCCCCGCGTGATAGGAATGCGCGACGAAATCGACCGACTTTTTGGAGCGGCTGTTATTCTCCAGGACGTAACGCGGTTCCGCCTGCTCGACGATGTGAAGTCCAACCTCGTCTCCACCGTCAGCCATGAACTCAAGACGCCGCTGACCAGCGTCCGCATGGGTTTGCATCTTCTGCTTGAGGAGCGCATCGGCGGGCTGAACCCCAAACAGACCGAACTGCTGCTCGCCGCGCGAGAGGAATCCGAGCGCCTTCTGAAGATGATTAACGATCTCCTCGATATTGCCAAGTTGGAGTCCGGCCGCGCAGGTTTGCGCTGTGAGGAGGTCGATCCCCAATCGCTCGTCCAGAGCGCTGAAGACGACCTGGGTCCAATGGTCGGAGCGCGCGGATTGCAACTCCTCGTCCAAGTCGCAGCCGACCTCCCGCGCGTGTCCGTGGACAGCTGTCAGATTGAACACGTCTTTTCAAATCTCGTTTCCAACGCGGTGAAGCACTCCAAACGGGGAGACGAGATTGTTGTCGCGGCGAGTGAGCAGAACGGAAAAGTCCGGTTTTCCGTTACCGACCATGGTCCCGGAATTCCCACGGAATTTCAATCGCGACTCTTTGAACGCTTCTTTCGGGTGCCAGGCTCAGATCCACGCGGAGCCGGTCTGGGCCTTGCCATCGCCAGGGAAATTGTGACCGCGCACGGTGGGGAAATCGGCGTGGTCAGCCGGCCCGGAGAGGGAAGTGAATTCTATTTTGTGCTGCCACCGGCAAACGAAGGGATCGTCTAATGCAACCCTGTGTCCTTATCATCGACGACGAGCCGAACGTGCGTTTGACCTATCGCGTCACGCTCGAGACCGAGGGGTTTGAGGTGCAGGAAGCGTCCGACGCAAGCGCTGCGCTCCGCGAATTGGCTGACAAGGACTTCGACCTGGCCATTCTCGACATGCGCATGCCGGAGATGGATGGCCTGGAACTGCTGGAAAGCATGCGCGAGCGCAATATTCAGACGCCGGTTGTGATCATCACCGCCTACGGAGACGTTCCCCACGCCGTGCGCGCGATGAAGCTCGGAGCGATTGATTTCCTGCAAAAGCCGCTGACTCCGGAGGCGCTGCGCTCCGCCGTCGGAGAAATCCTGGGTCACCACGCCAAGCCGGCGCCGCATCCTAATCAGCTATTACCTGCTGCTCCCAATCTGTTTGGTTTTTGCGATCTTCCTCGTCTCGCAGGGCGTCCAGAACTTCAAACCGCATGACTCGGCGGCGCTCATCGAACCGTTCAACGTCCAAGTGCCAAAGCTTGACGACAAGGGCCAGCCGTCAACGGCCCGGATAGAAAGCCGTTAATGGTCGAGCAAAAGATCGATACACAGACTATCGTGCAGGGTCAAATTGCTTCGCAGGTCGCGATCAAAATGCTTGGGACGAATGGCGGTGGTTACGTGAACGCCAATGCTGCCCATCCCTTCGAGAATCCGACGCCGCTTTTCGAACTTCATCCAGATGCTTTCGATCTTCGCAATTCCCACAGGACTGACTTATTACCTCGGCCGCACGGTCAAGAACAAATGCACGGCTGGGCGATATGGGCGGCGATGCTGATCGCCTTTCTCGCAGGCGCGCTCGTTTGTTGGCATTACGAGGCGGCTGGCAATCCGAATCTCGCTGCTCTTGGCGTCGCTCCCGCCGATGGCAATATGGAAGGCAAGGAAGTGCGTTTTGGCATCTTTAATTCGGCGCTCTTTGCGACGATCACCACGGATGCCTCGTGCGGCGCGGTCAACGCGATGCATGACTCGTTCACCCCGATGGGTGGCCTTGTTCCGTTGTTGGCATTGAAGGCCTTGGTCGCCATGACGGGAGACGGAACCAACGACGCGCCTGTTCTCGCTCAGGCGGATGTCGGAGTCGCCATGAACACCGGCACGCAGGCCGCCAAGGACGCATAAAAAACAAGTCTGGCTCGCAAGCTGGCTCGGCCGGATGAAGACGAAATACAATGGGTCGCAAGCAAAATTAATAAGCCACCTAATTGTTTATTGACTTAACAATCAGGCGCCTTAGCTTTGGAAATGGCGTATTTGCTGCTCAAGGAAGTTCCGCGCTATGAGTGCTTGCAGGCCGCGACGGCGCGGGTGCCAGGAGCCGATCCGGCCGTTTGCGAAGCTTTTTTGAACATTCTGCACACCGGTGACGTGGTTTCACGGAGTGAGGCAGGGTTCTTGGCGCCACACGGGTTGAATCAGGCGCGGCTGATCATTCTGGTGCTGCTTGACAGCTCGCAATCGGGAAGCATGCGTTCTTCGGAGCTCGCCGCCCGCGCCGGCGTCAGCCGAGCTACCGTGACAGGTTTGCTGGACACGCTGGAAAAGGCGGGCCTGCTTGCGCGCGCGTCGGACGAGCGGGATCGCCGCGCGTCCTGTGTGAGGGTCACCGACAAGGGCCGGGCACTTCTGCGGAAGGTGCAGCCTTTGTTCATTCGCTGGACCGAAAACATCCTTTCCGCGTTGACTGCTCGGGAGCGGACCCGATTGGTGGCGCTCTTGCACAAGACCCAGAGGGCCTTCATCGAGCATCCTGGAGTCCCTGTTTTATGATCAAGAAAATCTCGCTTATTGTCCTCGCGATACTCGCCGCGCTGGCCATTGTTTTTGCGTTGGGGGGAATCAAATTTTTTCAAGTGCGGAAGGCGATCGTCCAGTATGCCTCCTTTTCCCCGCCTCCTCAGGTGGTCACGTCTTTGATCGCCAGGGAGGAGGAATGGGTTCCCGCTCTGAGGGCCGTTGGATCCACTGCTGCCGTACAGGGCGTTACCGTGAGCACCGACGAACCCGGTATCGTGCAAAAAATCAACTTCGAGTCTGGCCAGACGGTCAAGGTGGGCGACTTGCTCGTGCAATTGGAAGTGAGCCAGGAAGAGGCGCAGTTGCGTTCAGCCGAGGCACAAATGCGGCTGGCGGGAGCGAATCTGGCGCGGCAACAGAATCTGCTCAAAGGCCGCGTCAGCTCGCAGGCGGATTACGACACCGCCCAGGCCCAGTACGATCAAGCCGTCGCCAAAGTCGAGGAGGTTAAGGCGCTTATCAACAAGAAGACGATTCGCGCTCCCTTTTCTGGCGTTCTCGGGATCCGGGCCGTCAATCTTGGCCAATACCTTCAAAGCGGCGCGCCAGTGGCGCCCCTCCAGTCGCTCGACCCCATTTACGTGAATTTCTGGCTGCCGCAGCAAAATCTCGGCCAGATTGCCGCAGGACAGACGGTCCAGGTGCGTGCGGATGGACTTCCGAACGTTCCGTTCGAGGGCAAGATTAACGCGGTGGATGCGATCGTTGACGAGGCAACGCGCAACGTCCGGGTGCAGGCGACACTGCCCAACCCGCAGGGGCTGCTTCGGCCGGGGATGTTCGTAAACACGGAATTGCCACTCGCCAGCAAGTCCAGTCACATTGTGCTTCCTGCGACCGCCATTCAATACGCGCCGTACGGGGATATGGTTTACGTTATCCAAGAGATCAAGGGTTCCGATGGAAAACAGTACCGGGGAGTGCAGCAGCGCGTGGTGAAGGTTGGCGAGTCCCGGGGCGATCGCGTCGCGATCCTCTCCGGCATCAATCCTGGCGAGGAAGTTGTCACCTCCGGCGTCTTCAAGCTTCGTCCGGGTATTCACGTGCAAGTCAATAACAGCATTGAGCCGGCCAATAGCGAGTCGCCGAACCCCGAGGACACCTGACTCATATCGCGGCTTCCGAACCAGACCAATGCATCGGAAAAAGCTCGCGCCCAGGGGGGCGATCTCCGCGAATCCGTGGAAGCCCCGAGCTAGAGATTAGCGTTCTCCTTTCATGAAGATTACCGACCTGTTCATCAAGCGGCCCGTTCTCGCGATGGTCATCAACCTGCTGATCCTCATCGCCGGGCTGGTCTCGATAAAGACGCTGAACGTCCGGCAGTATCCGCGCAGTGACATCGCCGTGGTGACCGTAGAGACCGTTTACGTCGGAGCGAACGCTGATCTTGTCCGGGGCTACATCACCACTCCCTTGGAGCGAGTCATCGCCAGCGCGGACGGCATCGACTACCTTGAATCGTCGAGCGCGCAAGGCTTGAGCACGATCACGGCGCATTTGAGGTTGAATTTCGACACCAATGCCGCGCTGACGCAGATTCAGGCCAAAGTCGCCCAGGTTCGGAACGACCTGCCGCCCGAGGCGGAAGCTCCAGTGATCGAAGTGGAGTCCAAGGACTCCGAGTTCGCGGCGATGTACCTGAGCTTCTATTCCCAGGACCTTGATCAGAATCAGATTACCGACTACCTCACCCGCGTCGTCCAGCCGCAGCTTTCGTCCATTACCGGTGTTCAGCGGGCGGACATTTTGGGCGCTCGAGTCTTCGCGATGCGAATCTGGCTCAAACCGGACAAGCTCGCCGCTCTCAACCTCACGCCCGCGGAGGTTCATGCGGCGTTGCAAGCAAACAATTACCTGGCGGCAGTTGGCAAAACCAAGGGGGCGATGATTGCGGTGAACCTGGTGGCCAACACAGATTTGAAGACCGCGGAGGAATTTCGAAATTTGGTAATCCGTCAGAAAGGAGGCGCGATTGTCCGGCTGGGAGATGTGGCCGACGTCGTTCTGGGTGCGGAGTCCTATGAAGAGGACGTGCGTTTCAGCGGTCAAAAGGCTACCTTTATGGGCGTATGGCCATTGCCGAACGCCAATACCCTTGACGTCGTGCGGGCGGTCCGCCAGGCGCTGCCGCAAATCGAGGCCAGCGTGCCCGCCGGCATGAAGGTCGGGGTCGCCTACGACTCGACCGTTTACATCGAGAGCGCGATCCGCGACGTGCTCAAGACTCTGAGCGAGACGCTGCTCATAGTGATTATCGTGATCTTCCTTTTCATGGGCTCCCTGCGCACGGTGATCATCCCGGTCGTCGCGATTCCGATCTCGCTGGTGGGCGCGGTCTTCCTCATGATGCTGGCCGGCTTTACCATCAACCTTTTAACCCTGCTGGCCATCGTCCTGGCAGTCGGGCTCGTGGTGGACGACGCGATCGTGGTGGTGGAAAACGTCGAACGCCACCTTCAAGAGGGCGAGAGCCCTTTTGAAGCCGCCATCAAGGGAGCCAGAGAGCTTGTGGGGCCGATCATTGCCATGACCATTACGCTGGCTGCGGTTTACACCCCGATCGGCATTCAAGGAGGTTTGACCGGCGCGCTCTTTCGCGAGTTTGCTTTCACCCTGGCGGGTGCCGTCATCGTATCGGGAGTTGTGGCGCTCACCTTGTCGCCGATGATGTCGTCTAAACTGCTGCGAGAGGGAGACGCGGAGCGCGGTTTTGCCGGCTGGATCAACCGGCAATTCGACAGATTGCGGAGCGGCTACATACGGGTTCTGGAGGTGACGGTGACGAACCGGTGGCCGGTGATCGCCTTCTGCGCCGTCATTGGGCTGCTCTGGGCGCCTTTCCTCATGTTCTCCAAGAGCGAACTGGCTCCCAATGAGGATCAAGGTTTCATTTTCGGGATCGTTAAGGCGCCGGCCAACGCGACGCTCGACCAGGTCACGCTCTTCTCGGACGAGATCAACAAGGCTTTCAAGAGCGCGCCGGAGGTCGCCGATACTTTCCAGATCAGCATGCCAACAGGAGGTTTCGGCGGCCTGGTCACCAAGCCTTGGAACGAGCGGAAGCGAACCACCGAGCAAATAGCAGCCGAGTTGTTCCCGAAGACGGGCGCCATCGCTGGCTTGCAAGTTATCCCCATCACCCCCCCGCCGCTTCCGGGCGGCAGCAATTTCCCCGTCGAGTTGGTCATCGCATCCACCGCCGAGCCCGCCGAGCTTCTGGACGTCGCCAACAAGCTTGTTGCCAAGGCGGTTGAGAGCGGGGTCTTCATGTTTGCGGACACCGACTTGAAATTCGACCAGCCTCAAACTGAAATCGTGTTCGACCGCGACAAGGTTGCCGTGCTGGGCTTGAATCTCCAGCGAGTTGGCGCGGACTTGTCGACGATGCTCGGCGGCAACTTCGTCAACCGCTTCAGCAACCAGGGCCGCAGCTACAAGGTCATTCCGCAGATCAAGCGCGCCGAGCGGCTGACCGTCGACCAGCTCAAAGACATTTACGTCAGCGGACCGAATGGTCAAATGGTGCAGCTCTCAACGTTCGCGACTCTGAAGAACACGACGGAACCTCGCGAGCTCAAACGGTTTCAGCAGCTTAATTCCGCCACGATTCAGGGTGCGATTCCGCCGGGAGTCTCAAAAGGCCAGGCTTTGAAGGTGCTTGAAGATGAAGCCAAAAAAATCCTGCCGCCCGGAGCGGTCATCGACTACGCGGGCGAGTCCCGGCAATTGCGAAAGGAAGGCAACACGTTGGTCACGACCATGGTCCTGTCGTTCGTCTTGATCTTCCTTGTGCTGGCCGCGCAGTTTGAAAGTTTCCGCGATCCATTCATAATCTTGTTCGGTTCCGTCCCACTGGCGCTTTCCGGCGCTCTGATGTTTGCCTTTCTCGGATTTACCTCGGTAAACATCTATAGCCAGGTCGGCCTGATCACCCTGGTGGGACTCGTGTCGAAGAATGGCATTCTCATCGTGGAGTTCGCCAATCACCTCCAGCGGGAAGGCCTTGACAAGGCCCGGGCCGTCGTTCAAGCGGCGGCGACCCGGCTGCGGCCGATCCTCATGACCACGGCGGCAACCGTTGCGGGGCATACCCCCCTGATTCTGGCCCACGGCCCCGGAGCCGCTGCGCGGAACAGCATCGGCACGGTGCTGGTCACGGGCATGATCATCGGAACCGCATTTACGCTCTTCGTCGTTCCAGCGATCTACGTTGTCGTGGCTAGAACCCGCAAGAGTTTGGCGCCGCGGCCGGCTTCGATGACCCACGGGCATACCGCCCTGGCCGCTGGCCGAGCGTAGGCGATTTCGTAAGGCGCGGCCGGCTCAAAGGACGCCTGGCCTCGGTTCTCGGTTGCCGAACCTAAGTTTAAGCTAAACTAAAGCTAAGCTATCTGCTGCGCTCGAAAAGACTCGTAAATGGATTGGAGGGAGGTTTCTTGGGCGACGGCGGAGCTGTTGTGAGGTTTGGCTTTTGCAGAATCGGGATCTCTCGGAGCACTTCGATGCGCACGGCCGCAATTCCACGCTGGTAAATCCCCAGCTCTCGGGCCGCGCCCGCGGTCAGGTCGATTATTCGTCCCCTGATATAGGGACCGCGATCGTTGATCCGAACAATGATGGATTTTCCCGTTTTGAGATCGACCACCCGGACGGCAGAGCCGAAGGGAAGATTTCGATGGGCCGCGGCCAGTGCGTTGACGTTAAAACGCTCCCCGCTGGCCGTTCGATGATCCCGGTACCACGATGCAACACCCGTTTGGACGCGCAGCGGATGGGGGTCATAAAGGGTGGTCGTCGTTTTTCTTGGTTTCGAAATTGTCGTCGCGCAGGCTCCGAGGCCGAGAGAAAACAAAACGAGAAAATAGCGTCGAAGCCAGGCGACTATGAGTTGGCTTATGCACACGAAGCGGCGTCCTTCTCATACGGAGCCAGCCGGGATTTTAGCTCTGGCGGAACGTGAGCGATGACGATTGCCGTGTCGCCCTCATAGTTGAGGCTGAGAACATGGCCAACCCGATGAATCTCGGCGAGCAGCGCGGACTCGGTATTCGGAATTCGAAATTCGACCCGCATCCGCCATGAGCCGAGACGAACCTCCAGTTCCTGGAAAAAGGCCTGCATGCCCTCTCCGGTTCGCGAGGACAGGGCGACACTCCCAGGATGATTGCGGAGCTGGCTGTTGATGATTTCGCGATCCATAAGGCGGTCGATCTTGTTGAAAACAATAACCGTCTGCTTTCCGTCCGCGCCCAGATCTCCCACGGTCTCGTTTACGGCCGCCATTTGATCATGGTATTGAGGATGGCTAAGATCCACAACATGGATCAACAGATCCGCCAAACGGACTTCCTCGAGCGTCGCTTTGAATGACTCGATGACCGTATGAGGAAGCTTGCGGATGAAACCGACCGTGTCCGTAAGCAAAAGCTTCTGCCGGTTGGGAAGCACAAGCTGGCGGGTTGTCGGGTCCAAGGTGGCGAAGAGGCGGTCCTCGGCCGGCACGCCGGCGCCCGTAAGGCTGTTGAGGAGGGAGGATTTTCCCGCGTTGGTATATCCCACGAGCGACGCGACCGGCCAATTCCTTCTGAGGCGGCCCTCGCGTTGCACCGTCCGGTTTTTCCGCACGCCCAGAAGGTCCCGCTCCAGGCGCGCGATGCGCTCTTGAACGCGGCGGCGGTCCACTTCGAGTTGGGTTTCGCCGGGCCCCCTCGTTCCGATGCCGCCCGTCTGGCGCGAAAGGTGACTCCACATCCGGGTCAGCCGGGGCAGGAGATACTGCAGTTGAGCCAGCTCGATCTGAAGCCGGCCTTCACGCGTGCGGGCCCGGCGCGCAAAGATGTCGAGAATCAGCTGGGTGCGGTCTAGAACTTTGCGGCTGGTCAGCTGTTCAAGGTTGCGGCCCTGGGCCGGCGAAAGCTCGTCGTCGAAAATCAAAGAAGTCACGTGTTTCTCGCCGCACCGGCGGGCGACCTCTTCGGCTTTCCCCTTGCCGATATAAAACGGCGCCGTCGGCTTCTCCAGCTTCTGGACAACCGTATCCACCACCTCTGCGCCGGCGGTCGCCGCGAGCTGACGAAGCTCGCTCAAGGAATCCTCGACATCCCAACGGCTGACCCCGTCACGTTCCAATCCGACGAGAATTGCTTTTTCTTGAAGCCGCGACTTCAGCTCCGCAGTCATTTCAAACCAGCCAAGGAAGGCATGGCCAATGGGAGGATTGCTTGGGTGTCGCGAAACCTGGTCAAGTCGATGATTTCGAACGTAAACTGATTGCGAAACCAGGTCAATTGCCTTTTGGCATAGCGGCGGGTTGAGACGGTGACTGCCTGAACGCACTCCGGCTCGGTGCACTCGCCCCGAAGGAGAGCCTGGATATCGCGGAGGCCGATAGCCATAGAGGCGGTAAGGCCAATTGCCCCTAAGCGGCCAACCTCCGCAACCGCTCCGCGGTCGAAAATTCGGCGAACGTTTTCCGAAATGCGGGCATGCAGTGCCTCCCGCTGGCGAACGAGGAGAATTCCTCGGAAGCGAAGCGTCTGGCGTTCCTTCCATTCCTTTCGCATTTCTGAGGCGGGCCGGCCCGTGAGGATCGAGATCTCGAGCGCGCGAAGAACCCGCCGGTGATTCTGAAAATCGATCCGGGCCGCAGGGTCGAGCTTGGCGAGTCGGTCCCGTGCCTTGGAGGGAGAAAGGCTGGCGAGTTCGGCGCGGAGCCCGGGGTCGGCGGGGGGCATGTCGGCAAGCCCGTGGGTGAGGGCTTTGACGTAGAGACCGGAACCCCCGGCAATGATCGGGGTTTTCCCCCGGGAGATAACGTCCAAGATTTTCTCCCGGGCCAGAGTGGCAAAACGGGCTGCGCTAAAGCACTCCGTGGGCGGCAGGAAACCAATAAGATGATGGGGCAAAAGCGACAGCGTTTCCCGGGAGGGCTGGTTCGTGAGGATCTCCAATCCCCGATAAACCTGAAAGGCGTCCGCCCCAATGACTTCGCCGTCGAGCATCCTGGCGAGCTCGACGGCCAATGCAGTCTTGCCGACTCCGGTCGGCCCGGCCACGACAATTGGAAGGCTAGTTTTCGGAAGAGCGCCGTTCGCCACGCTTTTCGTCGAGGGCCTTCGCGCCGCTTACCACGAGCTTTCGACCCATATAGTCCTTGTCGTGGAGCTCAGCGACCGCGCGCTTCGCCTCATCGATGCTTTGCATCTGCACGAACGCAAATCCCTTAGATTTCTGGGTATGTTTGTTTGACACGATCTCGACGTTCTGGACGGAGCCGACTCCGTTGAATAGTTCGAACAGGTCGCCTTCGGTGGCATCGAACGACAGATTGCCCACGTAAACCCTGGGCGAAGAGACTTCGACGATTTCAGGTTTTCGAAAGCTGGTGGGCCGTCCGGGCCGTTTCGGCGGAGCCGCCTCTCCATCGGAGAAACCGTTTCCGTCTCTGGGCTCTGGTCTCGATTCTTCCTCGGCGCTCTTTCCGCTGAAAAAGGCGGCTACTTTTTGCCAAAGGGTGAGTTTTTTTAGTGGGGTGGATGATTCCTGGCGGGGGCGCTGGCCGCCTCGAGGGCGGCCTGAACTGCGGCCACCTCTCCTCGAGGGGCGGTTTCCCCCGGCAGGTGTGTATTCGGATGACATTGGATTGATTTGTTGGAGTGGCGGTTCGCGCAGCATTCCGTGAGAAAGCTCTTCGAGCGCGCGCGCTCGCCGATGGGGCCTCAGGCGGTGCCGAACTCTCTGCACAATTCTCTGCCTTTCCCGTTGCGGAAAACCTGAGATCAACCTTGCAGAAGAGCCGCCGCGTGAACAACTTCAGGAGATTCGCGACCGCTCGTGTGTGCATTTCATTAGACGACTGAGGCTTGCGTAAAAATCGACCAGCGCGCTCTTTATTGCAAGCCGAATTGCTCTAAGCGATGAGAAAGCGCCTGGAGCCCTCTGCGGCGCCCGCATTTGCCTGCGGCCGGCCGGCCTGGGTCGCGCACCGAGATTCGTTAGGAATTGGCCTTCGGATAGCTGCCGATCACCTTCACCGCGCGGCAACATCTGGAGAGCTCGCGAAAAAGATCGACCATCTGAAAGTCCCGGATATGTCCGGACGCCTCGACGAAGAAGAAGATATCCTGGCTCCCGTGCGCGGCGGGGCGGCTGGCGAAGTGGCTGAGATTAATATTAAGCGTCTTGAAAGGTTCCAGAGCGGTCACCAATGCGCCCGGCTTGTCTTCAATCCGTAGCATTAGCATGGTTAGATCATTGCCCGAAGGAGGATTGGAACTGCGTCCCAGCACCAGAAACCGCGCGGTATCGTTGTGCGAACCCTTTTCACTCGCGAGTAAGATTTCGGCGCATACGGATAGCTCGGTTTCCGCAAGTTGATCGAAAGTCTGGTTGGCGAGTCCGTGTTCGGGATGATCAATGGGCACAACCCCGCAATCGGCGTCATCCCGTTTGACTTCGCGAAACACCTCTTCGGTGCTCCCGAGAAACACATAGCGCACACTCGATCCGAACTTGCTCTTGGCGGCTTGATGCGAAGCAGAACCAGCGGGCCCGAGGCAGGCGATGGCCACGTCTTTTTCCACCGCCAAGGCCGCCGACATGATCTCACAATAAATCGCGCGAATGGCCTCGGCCTTGAGCGGACCTGCGCTGCGTTCAATCAGGCTCCGAATAACTTGCTCTTCCCTCTCTGGGGAATAAACGGGAAGTCCCTCCCGGCTTTTTACCGCACCGATTTCGCGCGCCACCCGCGCCCGCTCATTCAGCAGCCGCAGGAGATCAACATCGATCGCGTCGATTTTCGTCCGCAACTCAGCGATGTCCGTCATGAATTTTTGGGGTTGAAGGCTCGAACTTTTCTTCCGGATTCTCCGCGGGGATCGCCTCGCGGTCCTGCTCACGATTCGGTTTCGTTGCCGCAGTCTGATCCTGAGGTTCCGGGGGGTTCACGGCGAGATCCATTCTCCGCAATTCCGTTGCGTTCGGAAGCTCGTCCAGATTCCTGAGCCCGAAATGCTCCATGAAATGTTGCGTACTTTCGTAGAGAAGAGGTCGCCCGGGGACCTCCGCGCGTCCCGCAATTTTGATGAGCCCGCGATCGAGCAGCGTTTGCAGCACTCCGTCCACCGCCACACCTCGAACAGCTTCGATATCGGCGCGAGTCACCGGCTGACGATAGGCGATGATGGCGAGCGTTTCGAGAGCTGGGGCGCTCAGGCGGGCCGATCGGAATTCCGGGAAGAGCTGCCGCAGCCACGCGGCGAAAGAGGGCTTGGTCACCAATTGCCAACCCGCCGCGCTTTCGCGCAGTTCGTATGAGCGTGAAGCGTCCGCGCAATCCGCCGCGAGCTCGTTGATCGCGGAACGAAGCGCCGGCTCCTGGATGCTCGCAAACGCCGCCACGCTGGCATCGGTCTTTTCCATTTCCCCGGCACTCTTGAGTATTCCCAGGAGATCCCGAATGGACACCGGTCTTTGAGAGGCAAAGAGAATGGCCTCCACGACGCGCTTGAGGGGCCAGGCCGGGACCTCACTGCTCATAGCGGCCTTTCACCGGCGCGGAGCTTGCGACCACATTTCGTTCTATCCAGATTTCCGCGAAATGAGCTGGTTGCCGGACTCGAAGCTGTTTGAGGCGGATCAATTCCAGTAGGGCGAGGAACGTGACCACGATTTCGGCGCGGCCGGCGGCATTCCCAAAGCACTCTTCGAACCGCCTGGGAATTCCGTCGCGGACGGTCGCCAGGAGAAAATCGATCTTGTTGGAAACCGTAAAGTTCTCCTCGAAAATTTCGCGCAGGTTTTCCGGCTGTCTTCGGCGTTCGCAGCGTTTGAGAACTTTTTGAAAGGCGTTGATCAAATCAAAGATTCCCACCTCCTCGATGAGCAAATGCTCGGAGGCGGGAAACTCCGGGGCAGCGGGGAACCGCGGAAAGAGCTTCTCCTGAAGCGCCTCGCGCGTGCGAAGATGCGAAGCCGCGTCCTTGAACTTTTTGTACTCGACAAGCTGCCGGATCAGCTCCCAGCGCGGATCTTCTTCATCGGCATCTTCCTGTGCCATCTGTTGTTCCTTCGGCAACAACATGCGGCTTTTGATATAGAGAAGATTCGCCGCCATCACGATGAATTCTCCCGCGACGTCGATGTTGAGGGCCTGGAAGGCGTCCAGGTACTCCAGATACTGCTTGGTGATCCGCTCGATTGAGATGTCGTAGATATCGACTTCATCTCGCTTGATCAGATAGAGTAGAAGGTCCAGGGGTCCCTCAAAAACCTCCAGTTTAACCTTATATTCCACCGGCGGCTTGTCTTTACCGGCGCTTGAATCCTCGTTTCTTTTCCTCGCTGGCCAGGCGAGACCGGTGTTTTTTGCGATCGGCGATGCGTGTCTTCCGTTTCCTGAGCTGTTGGGATAGCTTGCCCGTCACCTTATCGATGGCGGCATAAAGATCGTTCTCGGCGTGCTCGGCATAAATATCGGGGCCGGGCACTGCAAGATGCACCTTGATGATATGCTTTTTCGTCTTGGTTTCGTCGTGAAGCAGGACCACGTGGGCTGCCAAAATCCGATCGGTTAATTGCTCCAGGTGATTAAT
The DNA here is from genome assembly GCA_963816855.1 of uncultured Verrucomicrobiae bacterium. Classification (GTDB taxonomy): domain Bacteria; phylum Verrucomicrobiota; class Verrucomicrobiia; order Chthoniobacterales; family Terrimicrobiaceae; genus DASTFP01. Next base: position 92,402 of record CAWFMA010000006.1, read on the forward strand.
TTTTTCTGCGACATATCCGTAAATTGCGGCGGTAAGCGTCAGGTGTCTGGGGCTAAGGTGGATTTGCATGCAGGAAAATAAGTGATATTGAAGCAGCCCGCGAGAGAAGAAAAATCCGGACAGAAAAACTATCGATCTCGCGGCACGATAGCGAGGTAATTTCGCACTGGTCCAAACGACCGAATATCGATCAGGACTTGTTCGTTCGCCTCGGCGCGAAGAGCGGTCGAAGAACCGCCGTCGAGGTTCAAGGCATTTGCTATCGTCCATGGGCCGGCGATTCCTTTCAAGCAAAGTATTCGCGCCGCGTGTGCCAAGGTTGCCGCGGAAGTCGCGATGATCGCCCAATGGCCCTTTCCGTCGTTTGCCACGACGGTTCGGCGCGCGAAGCGTTGGTCATTGAGGCCGGCCACCGCGGCTCCCTTCTCGACGAGCCAGGGGCCGGCCTGGAGCGCCTCCCGAATGTCGGGACTCTCCCGGAATTTTTGCGAGCGAAGGAGTTCCATGCGGCTCTTGCGCACGATCAGAACGCCGCTCAAGAGTTTCGAGCGCTCAAAGGAGTGGAGTGTTTCGCCTTCGCGCACGACGAGTCCCAGCGGAGTAAAGTCCTCGTGAAAATAGCCGCCGTTCGACCCTCCGACTGCCCGGGTGGCCGCAAGCGCGGCCTGAAGGGGTCTGCGGTTATTCGGCGGGCTGTCGATCACCCGGAGGGCGCAACGTCCGGATGCGAACGAGATCCCTTGTAGACGAACGGAACGGGCCTCCGTCGATGCCTCCGCCTCCCAAGCCGTGGCCCCGCCCTCTAGGACGCCGAGCGAGGTCCACCGCACCACGCTCCAATCGGCCCTGAGATTGAAAATCGCGGCGAGAAAGAGGAGCGAGCGAAAGCAATGGCGCATAGGCGGAGCAAATTAGAGGCGGCTCCGCCGGCCAAGAGAAATCGGCAGAGGCTTTAGCGAACGTTGAGGCGCCATTGATAGGAGGCGGCCCGTCCGGGCCTTTGCCGCAAGGGCGAACAGGCTTTTCGCCGGTGCCGGCGCATCGGGTGGAAAAAATAGCCTGGACAGCTTATTTGTGGGCGATGCCGCCCAGGGAAGAAAACCTCTTCGACACGGACTTTCTCGCCCGGCTTGAGCGCGTGCGGCTTCAAATTCGCGAAAGACTTGGGGGCTCGTTGCGCGCCGAGCGACGCTCGCGCCGGACGGGTTCCAGCCTCGAGTTCGCAGATTTTCGCAATTATGCGCCCGGTGACGACCCGCGGAGGATCGACTGGAGCATCTACGGGCGCATCGAGCGCTTGGTGACGAAGCTCTACGAGGAGGAGGAGGATCTCGACGTGGAGATCCTTATCGATTGCAGCGCTTCCATGCATTGGCGTGCCCCGGGAATCGCGCGCCCGGCGAAGTTTACGCTGGCCAGGCAGCTGGCAGCGGCAGTGGCATATTTTGCGCTCCACGGACTGGACCGCGTGGCGCTCTCGTTCTTCGATTCATCGCTGCGTGCGGAAAGCGGGCAATACCGTGGCAGCTCCGCCTTCCACGAAATTCTGCGCTTCCTCCGGACCGGTTCCGCAGGCGCCGCCACCGACCTTGCCGAGAGCCTGGCGCAATTTGCACGCGGCCGGCATCGGAGAGGACTGGCCATTGTGTTCAGCGATTGCTTTGACCCCGCCGGCTGGGAGCGTGGTTTGAGCGCTTTGCTTGGCCGGCATTTTGCATTGCATCTCGTGCATTTGATGGACCCCGATGAATCTGATCCGGCCGACCGGGGGGATCTGATGCTTCGCGACTGCGAAGGCTCGGAGGAAATCGCCCTGACGGCAAGCGAAGGTCTCCTACGGCTCTACCGGGAGGAGGTCCAGCGCTTTCGGGATGGCGTCAAATCATGGTGCGCGCGGCATAACGCCGGCTACTCGTTTGTCAGCGCGGACGCCGATTTCAATGCAGTCGTTCTGCGCACCTTCCGAAAGGACGGTCTGGTGCGATGAGTTTCCTCTTTCCCGGTGCCTTCGTGCTCGGCGCGCTGGCCGCCGTGATCGTGGCGCTCTATTTGCAGCGCCCCCGGCGGAGAGCGCTGGAGGTCTCCACGCTGCTTTTCTGGCGCCGGATCCTCGAGCGAGAGCCTCGCCGAAGATTTCTGGGACGCCTGCGCGCTCCGTATTCGCTCTTTCTGCAGCTCCTGATTTTCCTGCTCGTCCTCCTGGCCTTGGCGCGACCGGATCAGGCTTGGCTGCGCGGGCGTCATTCGACGGTTATCGTGCTTGACGCCCGGGCGCGCATGCAGGCTCCCGGCGTCTTCGGCGACGCCGTGCTTGCGGCGCATGATATTGTCTCGCGGCTCGGACCGAAGGATGAAGCGGCGATTCTCGGCGTGGAGGGGGAAACTCAAATCATTTCGGCGTTTTCAAACGATAGCCGGGAGCTTCGCCGGAAACTCGCGGCGCTCTCGCCGTCCGACGCCGGCGGAGATCTGCAGGCAGCTCTTCTCCTTGCGCGAAGACTCCTGGACGCGAAACCGGGCGGTCACCGGCTCGTGGTCATCAGCGATCGCCCGGTGCCCGCGTCAGAAGGCGTCGAGCAAATCACTGTCGGAAAACCGCGGGAAAACATCGCGATCCTCGGGCTGGCGGAGCGCCCTGTGCCGGCCAGTCCCCAGTCGGCGGAACTGTTCGCTAAACTGGGCAACTTGTCTTTCAAGGCCCGCGATGTCGAACTCGAGCTCTCCCTGGATGGAAGGCCCTTCGACGTGCAGCGATTTCAGATTGGCGCGGGCGACTACCGGAGTTTTTCGACGCTTGTCCCGAGAGAGATGCTCGCTTCGGGCAGCGGATTTCTTGAAGCGCGCCTGACTTCGGAAGATGGCTTGGGCTTCGACAACACCGCTCGCGCCGCCCTTCCGACCGGCCAACGCTTGCGAATCCTTCTGGTGGGAAGCGACGACCCTTTTCTCGAAAATGCCCTGAAGGCGGACCCGGCTCTTGAGGTGGAAATCCTCCGCCCCGAGGCATGGCGGACCGGCTTGGGAGAGAATTTCGACGTGGTGGTTTTCGACGACTGGCTCCCGGACGGCACCACCCTCGATTCGTTGAATCGCGGCTGCTATTTCTTCTTCGGACGTGCGCCATGGAATGCCGGAGGCGTTGAGGTCCCCACGGCTCTGCTGGAAGCGGGCGATCGTCAGAGCCCCCTCCTCTGGAATGTGGATCTAACGGAGATCAGGCTGGCCAAGGCGACCAGACTGGATCTTCCCAAGGACGGGCTCTGGCGCGTTTCGATTCCGGTGAAAACTGCGGACGAGCCGATGATCGCCGCGCTGGAAGGGCCCCGCGGCCTGCGCGCAGTGGCCACTGCTTTCAAGGTGGCCGATTCCAATTTTCCCCTGCGAGTGGGATTTCCACTGTTTGTGAGCAATGTCATCCATTGGCTTGCGCGCCGCGACTTGGAGAACAGCGCTTGGAAGGCAGGGCAAACGTTTATCCCTGGCAACGGGGAAGAAATCTCGAAGGGCCCTATTAAAGAAGCGGAGGCCTCACGAGCCGGCGAGCGCTCTTTATTTACCGGGAAGCCTCTTATACTCAGGGAAAATGGGTTCTACGAAGTGCGCGGGCCCGTCCGGCCCAAATGGTTGGCCGTAAACACGAGCGATCCGGCGGAGTCAGACCTTCGCGCGGCGGACAGCGGCGGCAAGGTCTCCGCGTTGCAGGGAACGTGGTGGCCTCTGCAGCCGTGGCGTTGGCTGGCCCTGGCAGCCGCCCTACTGCTCGCGGTGGAATGGGGGCTTTATCATCGCCGCGTCACGGAATGAGGACAATCTTGCCTCGCGCCTCGTGGTCCATCACCGCACGGTGAGCATCGGGAGCGCTGGCCAGCGGCAATTCCCGTTCGATGATCGGGTGGATGTGACCCTCGGCGAGCTGTTCGCGGAGAGAGTTGTAAATGTCGGCGAGCTCGGAAGGCGAGGCGTTCCCGAGCACCATCCCCCGAATATCGGCATCGCGTATCATCGCGTCTCGCGGGTTGATCTCGACGGATCCCCGGCTGCCGATCACTACCACACGCCCCCGCGGAGCAAGCAGTCGCAGATCTTCGCCAAGATTGACGTTGGCGAGCATTTCGAGAATGCAATCGACTCCCCGGCCTTCGGTGGCATCGAGAATGGCTTGGCGAGACGCGGCATCCTTATGATCGAAGACGCCATCCGCTCCGAGCTGGCGGACAAGTTCCCGGCCCTCGCCGGAGCCGGCCGTGCCGAAAACTCTGATGCGTTTGGCGCGCGCGAGCTGAACGGCCGCCGTGCCCACCCCGCCGCTGGCGCCATGTACCAGGACCACTTCGCCGGAGCGCGCCTGCCCGCGATGGAACAAGGCCCGATAGGCAGTGGCAAAGGGCACGCCGAGAGCGGCCCCTTGCGCAAAGGTGACATTATCCGGAAGAGTATGGATCTGGCCGGGCGTGCAGATTGCCAGTTCGGCGTAGGTGCCGGAAATCGAGCCTGAAAGAAAGACACGATCCCCCGGCTTGAAGCCGCTCACCTTCGCGCCGACCGCCACGGCGAGACCGCTGCCATCGTTTCCCGGAGTATAGGGCAGCGGAGGGCTCTTGGCGTAGGCTCCCGCCCGAATGTAGGTCTCGACCGGGTTTACGCCAACCGCACGGAGTTGCACGAGGACCTGATCTTCTGAGATCACCGGATCGGGCAATTCGACAAGCCGCATGACCTCCGGCGCTCCAAATTCCTCAACGCGTATCGCCTTCACCAAAAGGCAGCATAGGCGCCCCCGGTTGCCTGGCAAGAAAGAGCAGGCTGCCGGCAAGAATTTGCTTGCCAGACCGAGCCTCCCGGATCGAAAATTAGCAATAGGCGCCGCGGGTTATCGAGTGAAGAAGGGCAGGGAGCGCCGCAACAGAAAAAGCAGTCCATGAAACGCGGCTCGTTCCTGCATTCGTTCGGGATTTGGGTTTCATCTCTTACATCAATCTTCGCGGGGCATACCCTTTTTGCGAAGGGCGACAGCATCAAGGAACTTACCAAGACCAGCAAAAAGCTTCGCCCAAGCCAGTCACAACCTGCCGGGGAAGACGCAACTCCTCCCCCGTCCGAAGATTGGCAAGATCAGCCGAGCAGCAGCGCCGATCGCTATCCGTGGAAACAGCGAATCGTGACGACAACATTTTGGATCGGCGAGACCCCGACTCCAAGCAATCCGGTTCCCAATCACAAGAGCAGTTGGGACGCTAATTGGGCGGCGAACTATGGCGGCACAGACACCCCGGACCGGAAAGGCCGGACCAGCGAATTCATTCCGTCGAATTTCGTTCCGCGCCAAAATCCCTTTTACGTGGCTCTCCCGTACAATGATAAGACTTCGAAAGGCCACAAACCCGAAGCCAAACAAGTCATCCCATGGTTTAACAAGGAATACAAAGGGCCGGACAAATCGGTCTGCAAAGGGAGATGGATTGCCATTCGCAAGGGAGACCGCGTTTGCTACGCGCAATGGGAAGACGCCGGACCGTTCCGCACCGACAACTGGCAATACGTCTTTGGTCCCGAGCGGCCTCTCCCCAACCTGAACAGGGGCGCGGGCCTAGATGTCTCGCCGGCAGTGCGCGATTTTCTAGGGATGGAGGATACCGACGTGACCGATTGGAAGTTTGTGGATTTCGATGAGGTTCCATCGGGACCCTGGGCGACCTACGGCGACAACAATACTTTCGTTGTTAGTCGTCGCGCCGCCGAGAAACAGATGGCCGCGATGAGGGTTCCTGTCAGGACCACGGTGATCGACTAAGCTAAGTTGGACGGTCTCGAAAAGGTCGACCGGACGGGACTGATGTCGGTGGAGCCAACCCCTCCAAGGATCCGCGGCGTTTCCGAAAAAAACGCAGCTAAGAAACAGCAACTCGCCGCCGCGCAGTTGCGAGCAAAAAGGCAAGCCACGCCGAAATCGGATTTGGTGCGTCGGCGACAGCCCTTCAGGCGCCGGCTCGAGCTTGCGCGGGAGTTCCCGCGCCCTCTGGTGGCGGCGTAGGCGGAGGCGTCGGGGGTGGAGTGGGCGGTGGAGTGGGCGGCCTGGTTGGTGGTGGAGGGGGTGGAGTCGGCGGCGGCGTGGGAGGCCGTGTGGGAGGCGGCGCGGGCGGAGGTGACGGTGGGGGAGAGGGCGGAGTAGGCGCGGGCGGAATCGGAGGCGGAGGCGGAGGAGCGGGCGGCGGCGGCGGTGGTTGCTCGTTATTGGCGGCGCTCGCGGCGCGGGCGGTTTGGGAGGCCTGCGTGATAAGATTGGAGGCTCCAGGCAGGGTGTTGTCGGGCGCGAAAGCTTTTCCTTGCTTGGCGGCATTGCGTGCCAGGGCCGCCTGACTCGGGAGCGGCGCGAAACCACCGGCTTCGCCGAGCATTGAAGTCGCGAGAAGCACTCCGAGATTAACGTTCTGGACCGCAGGCATCTTTGTCGCTTCATTTGGGACGTCCACCATTTGCCCGGCTTGCAGGGATCTGCGGCTCCTGGGATTAGCCGTAAAGTAAACCAGGACCTTGCCGTTGAGGCAGATGACCTTGACCCGGCCGGCGAGCGGCGGGCCGGCTCCGCCTCTTTTGCCGCCCGATCCTTTGACGTAGGAAATGAGGAATTCGGTTCCCGTGACCGCCGCGGTGATCGCGCCGGCCTGCACCTTTCCGCCTCCCGCTCCCTTGGGCGAGGAAAAGAGCATCGTGCCGCCGTCCAACGTAATTTCACGGCCGCCGGAGACAAATCGAAACAACGCGTTCGAGCCCACGCGGGTTATCGTGAGATCTGGAAATTGCAATTCCGCCTGGGAGTCGCCGCCGGTCTTCACCGCGATTTTCCCGTTCACCGTGTCGCCCGGAACCGCTGGGCGGGCCCTCATTTCAAGCAGCAAAGAAACCAGGTTGACGGTTCTGGTGATCTCGGCCTTTTCGAACGGATCCGCGCGCAGGTGAGCCCAGGACCAATGACACAAAAAGGCGATGAGAATCCAAGGCTTCATACTCTAGGCCTTAAAGAAGCGTGATTTGAATCGAAGGCACGACGCAAAAGACTCGAAATGCCCTTAAATCCTTGGTTTGATAGCGGTGACTAAACCGAAGCTACCCAAAGGGAAAGGTCATTTCGAGTGAAGAGAAGCTATCCTAAGATTCTGCGTCATCGCAAGCGTCGAATTCGACGTCGCCTGGACCCCGGGCGCGCTTGGAGTGATCAGGCGGAGCCAATCATCAAGGCCAGCAATATTCACTATGAGATGGCTGAGAAAGCCAGGGCTGTAAACTGCGGGGGCATCGGCGCGATCCATCTGATGGTCAACAAGCTGGGGTTGCGGCAAGAGATCGACTCGCGGCTGCACTTGCTTAAGAAGCACTTGCCCTACCACGAGAGCGACCATGTGTTGAATCTGACCTACAACGCGTTGCTGGAGGGAGTGCGGCTGGAGGATATTGAACTGCGGCGCAATGATGAGGCCTTCCTCGATGGTCTGGGCGCCCAGCGCATTCCGGATCCATCCACCAGCGGGGACTTCACCCGTCGCTTTGAGGAGGGCGATATCCTCAATCTGATGGAGATTACCAACACGGTGCGGCAACGGGTTTGGAGGCAACAGCCCAGGGGCTTTTTGACAGAGGCCTTCATCGACACCGACGGCACGGTTGCGCCGACTTTCGGGGAGTGCAAAGGCGGGATGGCTCTTTCCTATAAGGGAATATGGGGCTATGCCCCGCTGGTGGTCACGCTGGCCAACACCAACGAAGTGCTCTACCCTGGTCAACCGTCCCGGCAACGTCGTGAGCCATGAGGGCTGCGTGCCATGGATCGATCGGGCTATCAAATTGGTAGCCCCACATGCCGCACAGATCACCTTGCGCGGCGACACCGACTTTACCTTGAGCGCAGAATTGGACCGTTGGGATGAGCAAGGAGTCAAATTTATTTTCGGAATGGATGCCCATCCCAAGGTGGTGAACTTGGCCCAAGCCTTGCCAGAACAGGCGTGGAAGCCCCTTGAGCGGCTTCCACGCTATGAAATTGCCACAGCTGCGCGACGCAAGCCCGAGCGAGTCAAGGAAAGCATCGTGCGCTTCAAGGGCTATGAGAACAAGGTGCTCTTTGGTGAGGATATTGCCGAAATCGACTATCAGCCCCTAAAATGCTCGCGCTCCTATCGACTCATCATCGTGCGCAAGAACATCAGCGTGCAAAAGGGCGAGCAGGTTCTCTTCGATGAGATCGGTTACCTTTTTTATATCACCAACCGCGGCGATTGCACAGGCGAGCAAATCGTGAGTCTGGCCAACGGGCGCTGCAATCAGGAGAACGTGATCGAGCAACTCAAAAACGGAGTCAACGCCATGCGCATGCCGGTGGACGATTTGCTCCGCAACTGGGCCTACATGGTCATGACCTCCCTGGCCTGGAATCTGAAGGCGTGGTTCGGCTTGCTCTTGCCCAATGCTCGACGAGCAGGGGAGTTGATCAAGAGGGAGTTCCGTCGCTTTTTACAGGCAATCGTTTTGTTGCCGGCCCAGATCGTGCGCACGGGCAGACGTGTCATCTATCGCATCATGAACGATAACCGGTGGCTCAAAGATCTCTTCGCAGCTTGGGAGCACCTGCGCAGGCTCTGTATTACTTAGCAAAGCAAAACGATCCGGATCCACACCACAATTTGTGGCCGCAAGAGGCGAACTCTGCTCCGCTACTGCCACCATCCGCTACCTCGGCACGATGCCGAACGCCCAAAGTCGCATTCCAACCCATTATGCTCCAGCACCGTGCGGCTCGGTAACAAGAATCGCCCGAAAAGACCTCGAAAAATACCACCTACGCGACGCTCGCGCAATTCGAGCCAGTTTTTCGCTTATTTTGGGTCTAGTGCAGTGTAACAGATGATTCAGACACGCATAGCCGCCGCGCATCCGCTTGTATTGGCCGAGCGTGCCTTTCATTTGTAGCCGTATCATCTGTTACGCTGCACTAGAAGCGAAAATCAAGGGCGAGCGACCCGCCGACATTGACTACTGTGTAGTCGAAGATCGCGTCGGTCGAATTGTTTGCTCCGAAGCCGGCATTGGCCGACAGGCGCGCCCAGCGCGCGAGGGAGAGCGTGAGGGCGCCTCCGACGTTATGGGTCACATCCAGACGGGAACCTTGCGGGTAGTGGAAAAGCGAAAGGAGGTAGTAGGTTTGAAATTCGAGGGGGGCGATAATTTTCCAACGCCAGCCGAGCCAGAAATTGTACTCGTTGCGCCTCGCGGCAGACGGCTGGGCATCCAGGGCAAATGAACTGAGCCAGCCTGCTTGAATCGTCATCAAGCTGGTAATCTGGAACTGCTTGTAGAGGGCGACGGTGAGCGCGTTGTTGACGTAGAATTCGTCGAGCGTTTCGCTATCGAGAAAGCGCTGGTATTCGAAGCGCACGGAGGCGGTGAGCTGGCCCAGGCTTTGAATGACGTAATCCAATCCGCCACCCGCATTGAAATAATTGAAATTGAGCGACGAAAACTGCGCGTATTGAAACACTTGGTCGGAGACGTGCCCGTCGAGGTATAGTCCTTCGATCAGGTTTGGCCGAACGCCGGCGCCTCCTCCTCCCACGAAATAGATATCGCCCCGTCCGCCGTTCCTCGAGAGAGCTGGATTCGAAGTATAATTCAGTCCGGCATTGCCTATCACATAAGGCGCGAGCCAGATCGGTTTCGGGCGCACCAGTTCCTGCCTGCCGAGGTCCGCTTCGGCTTGCGCGAAATTCGTATCGGAGACCTCGGTGGCAGCTTGGGTCCGCTCGAGTGCCGCCGCGGTTCGCGCGGCCGCGTCCGCCCGGGCAGCCTGGCCATGGGCTGCTTGCAAGCTGCCCGTGAGACAGGCCAGACAAACGATCCTTCTAAGCCACACGCCAAGCATAGGCGCACCGAATTGCCTGAAATGTCAAGCCCTCACCGTCACCGCGGCTTGCATTCTCGCGCCCGGATGGCTTCCTTTCAGAAATACCAATGACTCGGGTCTCTTCCCTTAGACTTCGTTGGCAATTGCTGGCGGCCGCGCTGGGGATGCTCGTGGTCTTGCTGGCGACGCTCTTTACGCCGCTCGTTGGCACTCTGAACCTTTACATTCAGGACTGGCTGCTCCGGGTCACGACGCGCAAACCCTTGCCGCAAGATTTTACGCTGGTGACGATCGATGAACGGTCGATGGGTCTTACGGAGGTAAGTCCCGACGAATTCACGGGATCTCGTCCCCTTGAGCTGATGCGCGCCGGGTTTCCCTGGTCGCGCGAGGTCTATGCCGCGTTGGCGGAAAGATTGATCGAGTCGGGCGCGCGCCTGGTGATCTTTGATCTTCTTCTTCCCAACTCGAGAGATGGCGACGATGCTTTGGTGAAAGTTCTCAGAGATCATCCGGGAAAGATTCTCCTGGCCGCCTCTTTCGAGAATCCGGATTCACAAGATCGGGGCGCAAAGACGCCATTGCTGGTCCTTCCGGCAGAACATTTCCGGCAGGAAGTGGGCGACAATTGGGGCGTGGTCAATTTGCCGGTCTGGGTGGACACCAAAGTGCGGTCCATCTATCCGTCGGTAACAGCTTCGGACGTCATGGGCGTGGCCCCTCTGCCTCAGGAAGAGGCGGTGCCCTCGCTTGTCGCCACAATTGCCCGCAAACTCGGCGCCGACCCGCCAAAGGCTTCCCGCGGGGAGCCGCTCCGGTTCCGCTATTCGCTGCCCGGATCGACGCGGGTGATCTCGCTGTTCGAAATCTTTGTGCCCGAATTTTGGAAAGCCAATTATGGCGATGGGGCGTTTTTCAAGGATCGGGTGGTGCTCGTCGGAGCCACAGCGGAACGTTTGCATGACTTCCATCTCACCCCGTGGGGCAAACTCTCAGGCCCTGAAATCAATCTTCACGCCCTCGCCGCGACCCTCCGCGGAGACTGGCTCAAGCAGGCGGGGCTTCCGCAAACCGTGGCCACGATCCTCCTAGCCGCCCTTGGAGCCTTGGCCTTGATGCTTTCGCTGCAAAGAAGTGCAAAATGGCTCGTGGCCGGCCTGGCCGGCGGGGCAATCTCCTGGGTCATCCTCTGCGCCGCGGTCCTTTCGTATTTCTCGCTTTTTCTTCCGGCGGCGCCTCCTTTGCTGACCTGGCTGCTGTGCGGTTTTGCGGGCCTGGCTTGTGATGTTTCTCTTGAGCGCCGCGAAAGGAACCGGCTGAGAGCGACGCTTGAGCGTTACGTTTCCAAGGACGTGGTGCGTGAGATCGCCGACAATCCCGATTCCTATCTCCAAGCTCTCGGGGGGCAACGCAAGGAAATGGTTGTTCTTTTCTCGGATTTGAAGGGATTTACGTCGGATTCCGAGCGGCTCGACCCCTCGGAGATGGTGGCGCTGCTCAACGAGTATTTCCACGAAATGGTGGATGTTGTGTTTCAGCATTCGGGCACGCTCGACAAGTTCATCGGCGACGCGCTGATGGCGACCTGGGGAGGCATCCGGCTGGCGAGCCAGGAAGAAAATGCGCAGAACGCGGTGCTCGCGGCGATGGCTATGAAGAAGCGCCTCGCCGCGATCAACGTCCGAAGGCTCGAAGTCGGAATCGCCCCCTGGAGTTCCGGCGTGGGCATCTGCCTTGGGCCCGCGGTGTTCGGCAACATCGGTTCCGAGCAACGGATGGAAATGACCGTTATCGGCGACACCGTCAATCTCGCTTCGCGCATCGAGGGCCTTACGCGCATCTACGGGTGCGATATCCTCGTGGACGAACGCATCGCCGGCAAGGTTCGCAATTTGTGCCAGTTCCTCGAGGTCGATGTGGTGCGTGTGAAGGGTCGGAAGAAGCCCGAGCGGTTGTTCTTTCCTTATCAGCCGGACCAGACGGATTGGGCGGAAGAGTTCAACGCCGCGCGAACCAGCTATCGTCAGGGCAATTTCACCGCCGCGCTCGCCTCGTTCAAGCGCCTGGCCCAGGACGGCCTGGCGCCGAGTCTTGCCGCCGTCTACCAGCTGCGCTGCGAAGCCTTTGCCTCGCAACCTCCGAGGAAAGGGTGGGAAGGAATCTGGGACTTCGCGGAAAAGTAATTTTCTCTCCTCGCGCCGCTCTCCGGGAGTTGAAATGACCTCGGTTTTTTCGCATGGTGCGCGCTTGCCAGATGGACATTCTGTATTTTGATCTCGAGACGCAACGCACCGCGAACGATGTCGGTGGGTGGGACAGGAAACACCAGATGGGAATGTCGGTCGGGGTGATCTATAGCACCGCCGCCGACACCTACGAGATCTATTCGGAAAGTCGCGCCGGGGACCTCGTCGCCCGCTTGCGCAGGGCGGATCTCGTCGTCGGCTACAATATCCTTAGGTTCGACTACGAAGTGCTCATGGGCTACACAATCCTCGATCTGCCCCACTACCTGCCAACCCTCGATTTGCTGCCCCATGTTGAGAGGGCCGCGGGGCATCGGCTCAAGCTGGAGGAACTGGCGCAGGGAACACTGGGCGTCGGCAAAGTGGCGGAGGGACTTGACGCAATTCGCTGGTGGAGGGAAGGAAAGGTGATGGAAATCGCGGAATATTGCTGCTTCGACGTGAAGGTGACGCGCCTGGTCCACGAACATGGAGCCCGTCATGGCGAGCTTTTCTACAGTGACAGGTTTGGCCGCAAACAGCGAATGGAGATTGACTGGAAACGCGGAGACGGATGATCCAGCCTCTCAAGTCGTCGAAAACAACCTGGTTCGTCTATTGGTTGGACCTTGAGGAGCCCGTACCCGCCGGCAGCGACTACTTTCTTCCGACCCTCCTGATCGTCTGCGACCCGGCGGGAGCCCCGCTGGCCGCTCCCGAAATTCTTGAAGAACTCGACCAATTGCGGGTTGAAAACCTGCTGATCAAGCTCTTCGATCGACTCGGCGCACCGAACCGATTGACGATTTGCGCAAGCGATGATTGGGATGACAACGCTTGGAAAACTTTTTCGCAGGAGCACCGTGTGGAAATCCGTTTCCAGCGTTTCGATCAAAGTGGACCGGATGAGCTGCGCGCCCTGGCTCGCACCGTCGTTCTGCGCTTCGCGCCGGAAGAGGATTCCACGCATCGTTCCCGGGAGGTGGCCCGGGGCCTGGTGAACACGGCCCTGCGCGTGCGATCGCCGCGCAAGAAGATGGCCCTACTGCGCACGGCGCTGGCGCGGGACGCGGACTGCTCCTCCGCGCGCATCGAAATTGCCGACGTGGAATTTCAGCATGGAAACTGGAAGGTCTGCCTGGCCGCCTATGACGAAGTCATCGCCCGCGAAAGCCCCCGCTGGCGTAAGCCACGTCCCGATTGGTGGACCAACAGGGAGACGCGGCTATTGCTGCGGGCTCTCTACGGCCGGGCGATGACCCTTTGGCACCAGGAACGCCATGGCGACTCCGCCCTCCAGTTCGAGGAACTCCTCTCCTTGAATCCCGCCGACAATCAAGGCGTGCGCTTTCTTGTTCCTCTCCTCCACCTTCTCGACGAGAACCCGGAGGCGGCTTCCGCACACTTCGAACGCTACGCGAAGGAGTATCCGGGGGATTATTCCGAGCCCTCGTTCCTCTTCGGCTGGGCTTTGTGTCTCACCTTGAGAGGCGATGAAGTTGCGGCGAGAGAGAAATATCGTGAGGCGATCTTCAGCAACATTTACATCGCGCCGATGCTGCTCGAGGAAACAGAATCTCCCCGGGGTTTGTGGCAGCCGAACGATCGGGCCGAACCGAACTATGCCGCCGATTTCATCGATTCCTACGCGGTGCTTTGGGATCGCGAACCCGGTCCTTTGCGCATCCTCAGGGAACTCTGGCAGGAACTTCGCCCCGAGATCGCCGAAATCGTCGCGCTCCGCGAGAGAATGGCCGACTTCCAGGACCAACGCTACGAGCCGGACTACAAGAAACTTTGGCAACAACTCGTGGCGCGGGACGAAAAACTCACCGCCGGCGGGCGCTGAGCGCTTTTCCGAAAACTCTTCGATTTTGCCCGCGAAGCCGGGACCGTGAGCTAGTTTTCTCAATGAATCGTCTTGCCGCGGAACAATCACCCTACCTCCTCCAGCACAAAAACAATCCCGTCGACTGGTGGCCCTGGGGCGAGGAGGCCTTTTCCGCCGCGAAGGATGCTGGCAAGCCGGTCTTTCTCTCGATCGGCTATTCGACCTGTCACTGGTGCCACGTCATGGCGCACGAATCTTTCGAAAACCCGGAGATCGCGAAATTGATGAACGAAAGCTTCATCAACATCAAACTGGACCGCGAAGAGCGGCCCGATGTGGATCGGCTGTACATGGCTTTTGTCCAGGCCACAAGCGGAGGAGGCGGTTGGCCGATGAGCGTCTGGCTTACTCCGGAAGGGCGCCCGTTCTATGGGGGAACCTATTTTCCCCCCACCGACAGCTACGGTCGCGCGGGATTTGCGAATATCCTCAAACAGATCGCCCGCTTGTGGCGTGAGGACCGCGAGCGCGTGGAAACAGAATCAAAACGCATTCTGGACGCCCTTTCCGCGGCCGGGCGAAGCGGTCCTGCCGTTGAATTCAGCGCCGACGAGACACCCTTGCTGCTCGGTTTCGAGACGTTTTCCCGCAGCTTCGATGAAGAGCATGGTGGTTTCGGCGGGGCGCCCAAATTCCCCCGCCCTTCGGTGATCAATTTCCTCCTGCGTTTCTCGATCCGGGCAGAAGGAGAGAAAGCGCAGCGCGCCCGGGCGCTGGCGCTTTTCACGTTGCAGAAGATGGCCGCCGGCGGGATGCGCGATCATCTTGGTGGAGGATTTCACCGCTACTCGGTCGACGAATTCTGGCACGTTCCGCATTTCGAGAAAATGCTCTACGACCAAGCCCAGCTGTCGATCTCCTTCACGGAAGCGTGGCAGTTGACGCGCGACGAATTTTTCGCGGCGATCGCCCGCGAGACGCTGGACTATGTCCTGCGGGACATGACGCATCCGAAGGGCGGCTTCTTTTCCGCGGAAGACGCGGACAGCCTTTTGTCTCACGATCGTCCCGAGCATGCGGAAGGCGCATTCTATGTCTGGGAAAAGCGGGAAATTGTGCGCGCCTTGGGCGCGGGCGAGGCCGATATTTTCTGTCGGCACTACGGCGTTGAGGAGCGCGGGAATGCGCGGGCGGTCAGCGATCCGCGTGGCGAATTTCAAGGCCGGAATATCTTGTTCGAGAGGCAAGAGGCGGGGACCACTGCGGAGATCCTGGGCCTTTCCCGGGAGACCGTTCTGAATTCACTCCGGGCGGGTCGCGAAAAGCTGCTTGAAACGAGAACCAAACGCCCCCGCCCGCATCTCGACGACAAGATTCTCACTGCTTGGAACGGCCTCATGATCTCGGCGCTCGCCCGGGGCGGGGCGGCATTTCAGGACCGCCGCTATCTTGAGGCGGCGGCCAAGGCGGCCGATTTCCTCCGCCAAAACCTCACGACGGATGTCGCTCTCTTGCGAACCTGGCGCGCGCAGGCTGGGAAAATCGCCGCCTTCGCCGAAGACTATGCCTTCCTGATCCAGGGCTTGCTGGATCTCTACGAGGCCAGCTGGGACAGCGAGTGGCTGAGCTGGGCGATCCAACTCCAGGAGAGTCAGGATAGGCTCTTTCAGGACGAGCGCGGAGGCGGCTATTTCAGCAGCACCGCCGGCGACCCACTGATCTCGGTGCGGATGAAAGAAGATTACGACGGGGCGGAGCCCTCGGTAAATTCGATCAGCGCCCTAAACCTTTTGCGGCTGGCGAGGATCCTCCACGATCATCGCCTGGAAGCCCGCGCGCGCCGGGTAATCGCGGCCAACCGGCAGACGCTCGATCGCATGCCGACCGCGGTTCCTCAGATGCTCGTGGCGCTGGATCTTGCGCTCTCCCTACCGGCTCAGGCGGTCGTAGCGGGCTCTCGCGAAAGCAAGGATGTCCGAGAATGGAACGCGCGATTGCACCACGATTTCCACCCACGGCGCGTTTTGCTCCTTGCGGAAGAGAATGGTTTCCTGGTCAAGAGAGTTCCCGCTCTTGAGCTCCACCAAGCCGCTCGAGGGCCAGGCCGCGCTTTATCTCTGCGAAGACTTTGCCTGCCAGCGGCCCCAACTCTTGCCATGAAAGCCTCCAGTCTTCTTCATTGCGCCCTTCGTTCGCCGGATCCCGTCCGGATCGGGAAGTTTTATGCCGGCCTTTTTGATTGCGGCTTTTTTATTCATCCCGTGCTTGCCGGATTGGGTGTGGTCATCGTCAAGATCGCCAGCCCGGAATCAGTTTTCCGTGGGCTGCTGGAGTTCTGGCCCCTCGATCTGCTTTGGGATGGCGCCACGGCTTCCCTTCGCAGGATTCCGAAAAGCCTTCCCCAGATGCAGAACCATGTGGCTCTTCGCGTCGATTGGTCCAAGGAGCAAATTCTCGAGGAGCTAAACCGGAAAGGAATCGCTGCACGCTACGAGCCCCGCGGCACCGGCTTTGACATCGTCGGGTTCGATGATCCGGACGGCAATTTTGTGGAGGTTTTTCCCGGCATTGAAACGGCGGACCTTCCTCCCGAAGCATTTTCCGCGAGCGGCGAACTGGAACGCGTGATGGCTGAGAGGGCCGTTTGGGTTAACAGCGTTGCAGTGATCCGTGACGGGCAAGCAATTTTTCCCCTCGCGCCCCCGGCTCCGAACTCCTAAGCCTCGGGCGGGTCTTGCGAGCGGCTTTCGTCGCCAGCTAGCCCGCACGGCCGGAAGGGACGACGACACTTTCCGAAGCGAGAGTCGAAAAGGCTACTGGCCGGTGACAATTTTTGCCTCCGATCCGGCTCCCTTTCTGCTTATCTCTTTCTGCCGTGCAAATCCGTTCCTGTCGCCCGGCGACCCGTTCTTTCTCCATCGACATCCAGATCTCGTAAACTGAGAAGATTGTCCTTACGTCATCGCTTTTCATGAGAGTAGAATTCGATTCCCGGAGCCGTTCTTCGTGCAAAGGCAAACCAACCGCGGCGGACCCGGAAAACTCGGCAAGGAATCGAGTCACAAGATCGAAAATGAAAGCGCCAGCCGCCATGGTGCGAATGAACCAAAATTGACGGCTTTTTGCTGGGCTCCCGGTCTCCTCGCTGCCTGGATGGTCAGTTGGAGACCGCGCGCTTTGAGAGCATCGCCAGCAAACTCCCGCCGAGAAGCACCCTGTAAAGGGCAAACGGCAGGTAACTGCGCTTCGAAATGTACCTCATCAGAAAAGCGATCACCGCAAGCCCCACTCCGAAGGCCACGCCGGTTGCGATGGCGGTTTCCCTGGCGCCGTAAGCTTTCCGTTCGCGGGTGCTGGTCACCAACTCGAAGAGCCCGCTTCCAAATACGGCCGGCAAGGCCAGGAGAAAGGCATATTCGGTAATTGCGGGCCTGGCATAGCCGAGGGCCAGGCCGATGGTGGTCGTCGCGCCAGAACGCGACACGCCTGGAATGAGGGCGAGCGCCTGGGCCAGGCCGCAAAGAAGTCCGTCGCGATAAGAGAGGTCGCTCAGCCGTTTCGTGCCGGCGCCCAGTCGATCGGCGAGACCGAGGGCCGCGCCAAAAGCGATCAAGACCGCCCCTGTTAAACCAAGCGACCGAAACACCGTGCGAATCTGCCACCGCGAACAATAACCGAGGACAACGATCGGCACCGTCCCGATGATGATCAGCCAACCGGTCTTCACATCGGGATCGCTTTCCAAGGCCAAGCCGCGAAAGGAGCCGATCCATCGTTCGACGATCCGGGCAATGTCGCGCCGAAAGTAAACCAGGACCGCGGCCTCGGTCCCTATCTGGGTGATTGCCGTGAATGTCGCCCCGGGATCTCGGGCCGAAGGGAGAAACTCGCCAACGATACGAAGATGCGCGCTGGATGAGACGGGAAGAAATTCCGTAACCCCCTGAACGAGGCCGAGAATGACTGGTTCAGCGAGAGACACGCGAATATCCGTTCAGTTCAATAAGGCCAGCGAATCGGCGCTGCAAGCAAACATTCCCGGCGAGGTGCCGGAAAACGAACATCGCCCGGAAAAACGCTCAAATGGCCTGATTTCGCGAACCGGTTTGCTTTTCGGGCGGCAAGATTTCTTCGCTTGAGACGCGTCGAAAAGCGTTTAGCGTCAGCACCGAAGAGAATCCATGGAGAAGCCGGCCCCAGAAAAAACGTCTGCGAACCTCTCATTTTCCCCGGAGGCTGCGCTTTCATTCCTCCTGGGCCAGGCGCTGTTGCTCAAGGCGAGCTCGCAACGGCGGATCGCCCTTGGCTTGACCGGAGGGCCGGGCGTGGGAAAGTCGACCCTGGCGGTGCAAACTGCCGATGCGCTCAATCGGATCGAACCCGGCTCGGCGGCGTTTGTGCCGATGGACGGATTCCATATGCGGCATGCCAAGCTGGAGGCCCTGGGAACCGTCAAGGACAAGGGCGCCCCGCACACCTTCGAAGGAGGCGAATTCGCGAAGTTCCTGGAACGCCTGAAGTCAGCCGAAGAGGCGATCAGCGGGCCGGGCTATTCGCGCAAGATCGAGGACGTTGTCGATGACGCGTTCACGGTCGCTCGCGGAACCAGGGTCCTCGTCGTGGAAGGCAACTATCTTCTCCTCCAGGACCCGCCCTGGGAGGTCGTGAAGTCTTTGCTCGACCTCGCCGTTTTTATCGACGTGCCACGCGAAAGGGTGCGGAGCCGCCTTATGAAACGTCATGCGGAAGAAGGTCTCTTTTCTGAAGAACGCAACCGTGAGCACATTGAAAGGGTGGATTTGCCCAACTACGATCTCGTGGCCCGGTCCAAGCCAAGGGCCGATTTCGTCATCAATCTTCTCACGGAGTATTAAGACGGCAGCGTTTCGAGGAACCGCTTTGGCGCGCCGGCCAGAGCGTTTGAAAATCTGTTTGCGAGCACGAAGCCGATTGCTTTTGGCGGGCAGGTGGAGAAGTTGGTTCTGGACGCAAAATGCAAAGGAAGATGATTTTGGACAATTGGGGATGGCGAAGGCTTCGGCGGCAAGGCCGAACGAAGCGCGCCTGGCCCGCTGTGCCGTGAACGCCCGCGACGAAGGACGATGAAAAAACCGGTAATTCTGGCAGTTGACGATGACGTGGACGTTCTCCGTGCGGTGGAGCGTGATTTGCGGCGCCAGTATGGGGAGAGATTTCGCGTGATGCGGGCCGACTCGGGCGCCAGCGCCCTGGAATTGGTTCAGCAGCTTAAGCTGCGAAACGAAGCCCTGGCGCTTTTTCTGGTCGATCAGCGCATGCCGCGCATGTCCGGTGTCGAATTTCTCGAGCACGCTCTAAAGGAGTTTCCGACCGTCAAACGCGCCCTGCTGACGGCCTACGCGGACACGGATGCGGCTATCAGCGCGATCAACTCCGTCCAGATCGACTACTATTTGATGAAGCCCTGGGATCCGCCCGAAGAGCGGCTTTACCCGGTTCTGGACGACTTGCTTGAGGACTGGCTGGCCAGCTTTCATCCGCCGTTCGAAGGCATCCGCGTGATCGGTCTCAAGTGGTCGCCCCAGGCGCACGCGGTGAAGGATTTCCTGGCGCGGAATCAAATCCCTTTTCAATGGCTCGACGTGGAAACCGATGCCGAAGCACGGAAACTTAACGAGCAGGCGGGCGACGGCCGGAATTTGCCGCTCACGATTTTTGCCGACGGTTCCTGGCTCAGAGAACCCACTCCCGAGGTTCTCGCCGGGAAGGTGGGACTCCAGACACGGGCCGAAATGCCTTCCTACGACCTGGCGATAATTGGTGCCGGGCCGGCCGGGCTCGCGGCCGCCGTCTACGGAGCGTCGGAAGGGCTTTCGACCGTGATGATCGAGCGCGAAGCGCCGGGAGGGCAGGCGGGGTCAAGTTCACGTATCGAAAACTACCTTGGTTTTCCCTCGGGCTTGAGCGGCGGCGATCTGGCCCGCCGGGCAGTCGCCCAGGCACGCCGCTTCGGAACCGAGATCCTCACTCCGCAGCATGCGAAGAAGATCCGGCTAAACGGTCCCTACCGGGTTGTGACGCTCAGCGACGGCAGCGAAATCAGCTGCCAAGCGCTGCTGGTGGCGACGGGCGTTTCCTACCGCCGGCTTGACATCCCCGGGATTGCAAGACTCACCGGCGCGGGCGTTTACTACGGTGCGGCCGCGACGGAAGCGATCTCCTGCACGAATGCCGATGCCTACATCGTGGGGGCCGGAAATTCCGCGGGCCAGGCGGCCATGTACCTTTCAAGGTTTGCCAAAAGCGTGACTCTGCTGGTGCGCGGAAGCTCGCTGACAAAAACAATGTCGCAATACCTGATCGACCAGATCGCCAAGACGCCGAATATTTCGTCGCAGTTCCGCTCGCGCGTGACGGAGGCCAAAGGGAATGGTCGGCTGGATGCGCTGACCATCGCCAGCGACGAGACCGGAGAGGTAAAAACTGTTCCGGCGATTGCGCTCTTCATCTTTATCGGAGCAATGCCCCACACCGAGGCGATTGCGGAATTGATCGAGTGTGACGACCGCGGCTTCATCCTGTCCGGCCCGGATTTGATGACCAACGGCCGGCGCCCTCGCAATTGGCCGCTGCAACGCGATCCCTATCTGCTCGAGACAAACGTGCCGGGCATTTTTGTCGCGGGTGACGTGCGGCACGGCTCAATCAAGCGAGTCGCTTCCGCGGTGGGAGAAGGGTCGATTGCCATTGAACTGGTGCATCAATATTTGAACCGATTTTGAGTGTTGTCCCACAACCGACGGAAAGCGACCTGTTGATGGATCAGTTGCGGCGCGTCGCGGTGTTCGCGGATCTGCAGGACGAAGACAAGGTTTGTCTCGAAGGGGCGGAGGAAAAGCGGATTGCCAAGGGCGAGAATCTGGTCGAGGAAGGAAAGCCGGCGCATAATTTTTTCGTGCTGCTCGAGGGCGAGATAAGCGTCGCCAAGGCCTACGAGGGTCAACAGATTGTCGTCGCTCGCTACCGGCCTGGATCTTTTTTCGGCGAGGTTCCCTTGCTCCTCGGGGTGCCTTACATTCTCACCGCCAGAGCCGAGAGCGATTGCCATTTCGTCGTTTTCGCCGAGGAAGGGTTCTGGCGCTTGCTGCGGCTTTGTCCCTCGATTGCCGCGGAGATTTTTCGGACCATGGCGTCGCGCCTTCGCAATCTCGAAGGATCGAGCCGACAGCAGGAAAAGCTGGCCGCTCTGGGGACGATGTCCGCCGGTCTCGCGCATGAATTGAACAACCCCTCGGCGGCCGCCCAGCGCATCGCCGCGCATTTGGGAGACGTTATCCAGGCCATTCAACTGGTAGCGCACACCTTGCACCAGGCGCTCGAGGCCAGGCATTGGGATCGGCTGATCGGTCTCGTGGAAGGGGCCTTGCAAAACGTTTCGACGAGCAGACGGAACCACTCGATCGAGCAGGCCGATTCGGAAGAGGTGCTTGGTAATTGGCTCCGGGAGGCGGGTGTGGCCTATTCGTGGAAGATCGCTCCCGTGCTCGTCGGAGCGGGCCTGGATAAAAGCGCGCTCGCTTCGCTCCGCCAGGAGATTCCTCCGAGCGTCTTCAGCGACGCGGTGCGATGGGTTTCTTTGCGTTTGACCAGCCGCGCCTTGCTCGATGATGCCGAGCAATCAACCGGAAGGATCGCGAACCTGGTTGACGCGGTTCGCTCGAGCGCGCGACAAGAACGCGCCGAAGTCGCGGACATCGATGTGCATGAACAGATCGTCAACGCGCTGGCGATTCTCGGCGAAAAGTTCAAGAGCATCCGGGTCACCAAGCATTTTTCAAGCGATTGCGGCCACGTGCGCGGCTATCCGAGCGAGCTGGCCCAGGTTTGGGTCAACCTGCTCGACAATGCGGCGGACGCCGTGAACGGTGACGGAGCCATTTCAATCCGAACCCGACGCGACGACAACCAGACCGTGGTGGAAATCACCGACAACGGACCCGGTATCTCGACCGAAAACCAGTCCCATATTTTCGAGCCATTTTTTACAACAAAAGGCGTGGGTTCAGGGAGGGGCCTCGGGCTGACTATCAGCCAGGGCATCGTGGGCGAACGGCACGGCGGCGAAATCGAGGTCGAATCAAAGGCCGGCGAAACGCGCTTTATCGTGCGCCTGCCGGTGCGGCGGGTCGAGAGGAACGATTCCACGGAAGCTGCCGCGGCAAGTCGCGCCGTCATGGCGGAACTTTCCGAACGCCTTGAAGGGAGGGAAGCCTTCACGGAACCCAAGCCGGCCGTCCTGTCCGAAGGGGCATTCGCGACGATTTTTGACGTGCCGCTCTTCGCCCGACTCGACGACTCACAGCGCGCGTCTCTCTCGACGGGAACGGAAGTGCGCTTTCGCCAAGGAGACTCCGTCGTCCGAGAGGGGGACCCGTCAAACTATTTCTATGTGATGCTGGAAGGCGAGTTGCGCGCCACGAAATTCTTCGATCAACAGGAAATCTTCCTGGGGGCTCTGGTCCCCGAGGAATTCTTTGGCGAGATTCAGATTCTCCTCGACGTCAATCACTACGTCAGCATCCGGGCAGTGGCTGACAGCCGCCTCTTCCGCCTTCCGCGTGCCGGGTTCTGGAGCTTGCTGCGCACCTCTCCGGTCGTGGCGCGGGAAATCATGCGGACGCTGGGGACGCGCTTGCGCAATATGGAAGGCTATACCCAAGAGCGCGAAAAACTAGCGCAATTGGGCACGATGGCCGCGGGGCTCGCCCACGAGCTCAATAATCCCGCGACCGCCGCCCGAAAGGCGGCCACCGATTTGCGCCAATGCGTCGAGAATGTCCAGGACTACGCCTGCGAGCTGAACCAAACCTTGACCGCCGAGCAATGGCAGCGGTTGGTGGCGACTTCAAAGGAAGCCATTAAATGCGCCGAAACGCAACCCAAGCTTGACCCGCTCGAGCAAAGCGATCGCGAGTGCGAGCTGGAGTGCTGGCTGGAAGGGCAAAACGTCGCGGAGGCCTGGGAACTCGCGCCCGCGCTGGTGGGCGCCCGCGTCGATGAGGAAGTCTTGGAGATCTTGAAGCAAACGGTGCCTGCCCAGCGGCTGGACAAGGCGATTCGCTGGCTGGTCGCGGATGTCACCACCAGGGATCTGCTTAAATCGATTACTCACAGCACGGAGCGCATCTCGGAGCTCGTGCAGGCGGTAAAGTCCTATTCGTTCATGGATCAGGCGCCGTGGCAGGAAATCGACGTCCATGAAGGCATCGAGAATACGCTGATAATCCTCGGACATAAGCTGAAGAATGTCCAGGTGACCCGGGCTTTCGATCGCTCTCTTCCACGAATTTGCGCCTATGGCGGCGAATTGAATCAGGTTTGGACGAACCTTATCGACAACGCGATCTACGCCGTGGGCGGAACAGGCCGAATCGATATCCGCACCAGCCGCGACGGAGAGTTTTTTCTCGTCGAAATTGCCGATAACGGCAGCGGCATTTCCGCGGAGGCTGAACGGCATATTTTTTCTTTGCCCTTCTTTACGACCAAGGGGCGCTCAGGAACCGGCCTCGGATTGGTAATCAGCCATCGGATTGTGGTCGAACGGCATCACGGAAAGATCACGTTTCAGACCGGGCCGGCCGGCACGCGATTCAGCGTTTGGCTGCCCCTGGACTCTTCCGAGCAGTCCTAGGAGACTGCTGAGAAACCCGCGTATGCCACGTTGCTGGCGCAACCCGGGTGGGCGCGAACTCTTTGGGGCGTCTCTCGGCGTCGCTCCTCAGTCACAGCCCCTCAACCACCGATATGTGCCCCAGAGAGCTCGCGCGTGACCTACGCGGGTTGTTCAACAGTCTCCTGGGGAGGCTTGCGGCCGGGAGGCCAAGCCGGCAGAGAGTTGCTTCGACCTGCCGGTCAAATGCACGATCGTACCAAGGCGGCCTCGCTCTTTCTCCGGGTAATGAGACCGTCAAGTCCCTTGCCAATCCACAGACGAACCATCGACTCCAGACTGTTGGCAATCGATTCGAGAACCTGCGAAACCGGGAGGTCCGCCCTGGCAATGGCAGCTCGAATTTCGCGCATCTCACGCCGGCGGTCTCCTTCCATCGACGTGCCCCGGTTGAATACGAGCGAGACGAGAGCCCCCTGGCCGTCGAGGGGCAATCTCGTCACTCCTGGAAACGCGCGCGCGGTGAGGCCTGCGTGCTTCGGAACAGTGCGCGCGACGAAAACCGCCTCGCCCGCCTGGCGCGGAATCTTGATATCCGAAAAAGAGGGCGCGAGATACCTCGCGGAGGCTCCCGTCTTGCCAAGCGCCTTGGCGAGACGCGACATCACCTCCGTGGGAAGATGCGGGCCCCAGTCCGAGAAGAACTCGTCGCGGGTATAGAAGCCCAGGTCGTACCCTATGCCGAGCGTCACACCGGACCCTCCGCCCGGCCAGGCCTTCGGCTGGTCAAAGCCCTCAAATTCCAGGATCAGTTGGAGGGCTCGTTCCGAGACCTGAATTTTTCCCTGAGGGCTCGGCGGGGGCAAAGGGGCTTCGACCGGGATTGGCTCCGGTCCGGAGTCCGGTTCAAGAAGACCGCTATGCACAAAGCCCCGCAAATTCTTCCCATCGAGTACCGCTTCCACCTCCCACCAGAGGCGCTTTTTCGACGCCCCGATTCGCGCGACGATCAGCCCGCGCGGCAACTCCGCGATAATCGCATCGTCATCAAGATCCGCGGCTCGCGTCCGGAGATTGAGGGTTGCGGATTTCACTCGGAATAACTCCGCTTCTGCCGGGACGGGTTCCAGATACTTCGTGGCCACGAAGCCGGTCAAATTTTCGCCGTCAAGCCGAGTCTTGATCGGAGTCCATCCCGGCACCTCGGTCCCCGCGACCTGCGTAACGAAATGTCCGAAGGGCAGTCGCTCAACGACGTTCGCCAGGCTCGTCGCGTCGGGGCTGAGGCGCAGGCGCAGTGAATCGCCCGTCACACGAAAGCGGGCGATTTCGTTTCCGGAAGGCCCGATGGGAACCGGTTGCGGGCCATGGTCCGGCTCCAGAAACCCGCTGTGCACGAAGCCGCGCAACGTCCTTCCCCCAACGGTCGCCTCGACCTCCCACCAGCGAGGTTTCTTTGAAATTCCAACCTTGGCCACGAGCGAGCCTTGGGGCAGTTCAGCGATGATTGCCGCATCGTTCATCTTTCCGGCCTCCTGGCGCAGGTTCAACGTCTTGGAGGTCACACGGAACAATTCGGCGCCGGCAGGCATCGCCTCGAGGAAAGCTTTCGCCACATAACCCTCGAGGCCTTCGCCGTCGAGTTGAGTTTTAATTCTTACCCACCCAGGCACGCTGCTCGCGCCGCTTTGGGTCACTACCTGCCCGAATGGCAATCGCTCGACGACATTTGACAGGCTGGCCGTGTCCGGCGTGGAACGGAGGCGCAGGGGATCCGCGACGACGCGAAAGCGCGCGCCGTCCGTGCTTGTGACTTCCACGTCGCCGCCGTCGGACACCATGAAGGGCGAGACGCCCTGATCGACGATTTCGATCATCACCGTTTCGCCGCCGCCTTGCGCGAGCGCGATCTTATCGAACAGCGCGCGGAACGCGTCCCGACTGCTGCCGATGGTATCAATGGCCCTTGATTTCCCCACCAGCAGGCACCCTTCGGTATCCGTCGCGGTGTTGCCCGGATGAATGCGTATCCCTTCAAATTCAGGGACATCGAGCAAGAGCGGCAATTCCGTTCCGAACCTCGGCGAGAATGTGATCGCCACGGTATAAGTTCCGGCGGGAATCGCAGTAACGCTCCGGATCTTTTTCGGGCGGACAGGATCTTCAAGCGTGAAGCACTCGAAGTTTCCATCGACCGCAAGGTCGCCAATCGTGCTCTGCGTGGTGAAAATCCTGCGCGCAAGGGTTAGTTTCATGGGCGACGAATGGCCTAGCGCAAGAGTGTAACTACCAAATGCACCGCCGATGCAATGATGATCCGAAGCGCGCCCAGGGCGAAGCCGGGAACCGCGATCAGAGCGATGTCGCGGCGATGTTCATTCCTAAGCATCGACCAGGCCAAAGAAGCCTGCCTGCTCCTAACTTCGTCCGGTCTAAGTTTCCCGGGACGACCAGGCGAAAGCCGCTCGCAGCCGCCCTTTAAACGACAATCGTCATATTCTCACGGGCAAGAACGCAGTCCGGCAAGACCTGCTGACACCGTTCCTCGATCTCGGTAAGGAAGGTGTCGTCGTGGTTTGGGTCGTGATGCGTCAGGACGAGTTTTTTGACTCCCGCAAGCTTGGCGCACTCGACAGCTTGCTCGTAACTGGAATGGCCCCAGCCGCGATGGCTCGACAACTCCTCCGCGGTGAATTGTGCGTCATGGAGAAGAAGATCGGCACCGCGGCAAAACTCAACGGTCGCGGGATCGAGGTGCTCCCCGTGTTCAATATCGGTGCAGACGACGATGGATTTTCCTCCCCTGGCGATTCGATAGCTGTAGGCGCTTCCAGGGTGCCGATGCTTTCTGGCGCTGACGACGGCTTTCGGAAACGGATGAACCGTGGCGTCGGACAACAGGAACTCGAAAGCGGCGCCCATATCGCAAAGCTGGACAGGAAAATACTCGCGCTGCATCGGGACCGAAAACACGCGTTCAAGGTCGGTGACCGGACGTTCGCGGCCCAGAGCGAGCAGCGAGATCTTCTTTCCTTTGACGTAGGCGGGCTCGAAAAAGGGAAGCCCCTGGATGTGATCCCAATGGAAGTGCGTGAAGGCGATGACAATCGGCTTCTCCCGAAGCGCGGCGTCCTTCATGATCTCCTGACCGAGGCGTCTTATCCCCGTCCCGGCGTCAATGATGCCGACGTTGATGGAGTCCTCCGAGGTAATGAGGAGACAGCTGGTGCTGCCCCCGAATTTGTCGAACTCCGGCCCGTTCACCGGAATCGAGCCGCGGCATCCGTAAATTACAACCCTGATCTCTTCGTTATCCGCATCCATGCTCTTGCGGCTTCTGCATTACCGCGAGGGCGCGCCCGGCTCAAGCGTAAGCGTGCGGCGGCTCGAGGATCGCCGGATGCGGATTGGAGACACGCTACCGGATCAAGGGTCTTCGTCCGCTTCCTGGTTGCCGACCGCTCCGGTTGATTGTTAAGTGAGCAGATAGTCGCATGGCTTATTCCCTTCATGAGATCGACTGGTGTGACGTGCCGCTCCTGAAGCCGATGCCGGACCTCGCTTGGGAGCGGCAATCCACCAAGCGGCTTGGCTTTTGCTCGAACATCGCCAAGTATCTAACGCCCGTTCGTTGGATGCTGCAGGCCGACGAGTTGATGCATGCTCGCGTTACTCCCAATGTGCCGCTGAACCTCGGGAAATTGATCAGCCTCGTCGTGGCCATGGACAGTTCCTGCCGCCATTGCTACGGGGCTTTTCGGAGCATGCTCAAAATTATGGGCTACTCGGAAGCAACGATAAGACACCTCGAAGAGAGTTTCGCGGTTGACGGATTGTCGGAAAAAGAGACGGCGGCGCTTGAATTTGCGCGAAAGGTTTCGCATTCGGCGCCGAGGCCCTCGGCCGATGATCTTCAGAAGCTGAAGGCGCTCGGTTATTCGAGCGTTGAAATCGCGGAGCTCGCCTACCTCTCGGCAAACAACGCTTCCGCCAACAGATTGGCGACCTTGCTGGCCTTGCCGCCTGATCCGTTGGAAGAGATCGAGGCCAACTGGTTCAACAAGATGAAGCGGCCGTTCACCAGAAAGGATTTTATGGCGGCACTCTCCCCGATTCTCAAGGTCGACGGGCCCCCGGCCTACTCGGGGCCGGGCGAAAGAGTCCTCGGGGTATTCGAAGAGTCTCCCGCGCGCGCAGCGCTGGCCACCGTGCTCAGCGGCGCTTGGGAATCCCCCATCACCTCCCGGCAGGTGAAAGCGCTTATCTTCGGCGTGGTGGCTCGCGGTTTGGGGTGCGCAGCTTGCGAAGCGGAGGCCGCTGAAGCGTTGAAAAAGGAAGGCTGGACGAACGCTGAAATCAAGCAGGTCATGACGCACTTGAACTCCGACAGACTTGAGCCCTTCGAGTTGAAGGTTTTGTCGTTCGCTCGCGAAACGGTGCGCTATCAAACCCGGAGGATTCAAGAAATTGCCCAGCGTTTCGCAGCCGGTCTCGAGAGGGAGGTGCTCGTCGAAGTAGTGGGGCTGGTGTCCTATGCTAATGGCCTCGCGCGTCTCAGCATCCTGCTTCACTCGTGCTGAGAGTTGGGACACCTTGGAGGGGCCTTGCGGCGGTTTCCGTCCTGGTCAACGCGGCTCTTTTTCTCTCCCTGAGCCGCCTTCGCAAGCGAGCGACGTTGCTGGCCGCCGCACGTGAGAAATCGACGATGGACCTCCAGAACCTTCAGCGGGCATTCCATCAATTCGCGCCGCAACGAGTGGTCGAAGAGATCATCAAGAGCGGGGTGTCCACCTCGGGCGAGATGCGTGAGGTGACGGTCCTTTTCGCGGATATCGTCGAATTCACCGCGATGAGCGAAACCGTCGATCCAGAGACACTGGTGCGTGTGCTGAACGGTTACTTCGAGGCCACCTGCGGAGCGGTTACCCGCCATGGCGGGCACATCGCCAAGTTCCTCGGAGACGGAATCATGGCCATTTTCGGCGCACCGGAGAACAATGCCTGGCAGTCTCTGGATGCCGTGGTGGCGGCGCTTTCCATGCACCAAGCCGTCGCCACATATAACCTGCGTTTACAGAACCAGGGTTTGCCAGTTCTCGATGTGCGGATCGGCATCCACAAGGGAAATGTCGTGGCCGGAGTGGTCGGTTCCTCGGAAAATCTGGAATACACGGTCATCGGTGACGTTGTGAATACCGCGGCGCGCATCGAAAGCCTCACGCGAAAGCATGGTGTCAACCTGCTCATCACTTCCGATGTGCGTCCGGCGCTGGATGCCAGGTTTCAGTTGCGCGAGCTTCCCGCAGAATACGTGAAGGGAAAGGCCGAGCCGATCGTGACTTTTTCCGTCGAGGGATTTCAACCAGATCCCGGGCAAGGTTGAGGTGAGGCGCTCGCAACCTTTCCTCGCCAACAGTCTCCTAGCCCAGAGGCCTTTTTTCCGCCAAGCGGGACTTACTTTGCCGTCTCAGTCCGGCCTAAAAGGCAGGCGGGTCTTCAGCCAACTAGTAGGAATAGTTCGGGCTGCCAGATTTCGCGATGACGGTCAGGTCCCCGATTGCGGAGGTAATGATGCTTCCAAAATCGCCCGCACTCTGCAGGTCAGCCTTTGAACCCTTGACGATGGTCCGGACAATCCACTTCCCCGGGCGGTCCGCCAGCGACACCGTATCGCCGGCAGTGAGTTTCGGAAATTCGTTCATGATATCGCTTCGCGGCATTATCGCATCGAGCTCTCTGACGTACTACGCCCGCGGAGCGAATCTTTGCATCTCCCAGCAATGTCTGCCGCCGTAGCAGAAGTGCGCCCCTTTTCATTTCCGCCGAGCGGATTTCTGCTTTTCTGCCTCGCAGGCAGCGAGCTTTTGCTCGAGTTCCTTCACGCGTTTCTCCAAGCTGGCAATTAGCTTGTTTTGTTGCTTCAGGCGGTATTGTGCGCTTTCGAGCGATCGTTCGTTTTGGTCGAGATTGCCAGACTGCACGAGACGCTGGCTCTTTCCCATCATGCCAAGCTCGTGACCTCCCATCGGTTCTTGTTGCGCATTACTTGAAGAAACAATTGCGGCGAAAGCTGCTCCAAGAACCGCCAGTTTATCGTTCAAAAGCACGTCGGAATTCTTCCATTGTTGCCTGGGGGATTGGCTGGTCGAGCACCATTTTGGCTTGCGGCTTGCGACCGGGCTGAGAAGTCGTCGGTCAGCGGGCCGCCGACGTCCTGAGGGATATCGCAGGCTGATCCTTTTGCCGCAGGCCCACCTGATCAGCGATTCGGAGACAGGGGAAAGTGTTCGAGCGCGTGCGTATTTCCCCAACGCAAAGATTTCTTGATCGCTAGAGTGACATATCGTTTCGCTTCCGAAACCGCCTTGGGAAGCGAAGCGCCCCGCGCCAGGTTTGCGGCCACCGCAGCGGAATAGGTGCAACCGGTTCCGTGAGTTTCCAGGTCAGCGATGAAGGGAGCGGAAAAGTCCTGGAATCCCGCGGATGTCGCCAGGACATCCAAGGCAACTTTGTCGCGGAAATGCCCGCCCTTGAGCAAGAATGCACAGCCGTATTTTTCGGCGAGGAAGGCGCCCGCTTCTCGCATCTCGGAACGATTCCGAACGTCCCTGCCCGCGAGAATCTTCAGCTCGTCGAGGTTTGGCGTCACCAGGGTCGCTAGGGGAAAAAGCGCCTTCTGATAGGCGGTGATGGCAGACCTTTTCAGCAAGCGATCCCCGCTGCTGGCGACCATCACCGGATCGACCACCAGCTTCGTCGCGTGCGAGGCGAGCAACTCGGCGACCGCTTCAACGATCGACGCAGAATAGAGAAGCCCTGTTTTGACTGCCGCGACGGGGAAAGCCGCGAAACTCAGCGCGATCTGGTCAACAACCACCCCGCGCCGAATGGGCTGGATGGCCGTGACCTTCCCGGGCACCTCGGCGACCACGCAGGTTAGGGCCGTGAGGCCATAGCAGCCAAAGTGCGAAAACGTCTTCAGATCCGCCTGGATGCCGGCCCCGCAGCTGTTGTCGGAACCGGCGATCGTTAGCACGGCAGGCCGCCGGCGCGACGCCGGCAGGTCTTTAGGCAAAGTGATGGTCACGGCCGGGATTTTCGGTTCCGACTGTCTGGAAGACCATGGGCGCCATCAAGCGTCGCCCGTCTGCAGAACGCTCTTCAGCGCGGCGCAGGGTCCCGAGCAGATAAATTGCTCAGCGTTCGTTGCCGCGGCTGCCTGTGAGAATTAGCAGGAAGTAGAGCAAGGTGCCAAGAGACGCCACGAACGCCGCCACATAAGTGAGGGCCGCCGCGTCCAGGACTTGGTTTACGCCCGCGGCTTCTTCCCCAGGGCGAATGATCCCCATCTGCTGCAAGATGATCTTGGCGCGACGCGAAGCGTCAAACTCGACGGGCAAGGTGATCAGCTGGAACAATGTAAGTACCAGATAAACCGCTACTGCCAGCATCGCCAGCTTGAGGAGACCGAAAAACAAGCCGCCAAGGAAAATAAATGGCAGCATGTTTGAAGCGATCTGCGTCACCGGCACGATCGCCATGCGCCATTTTAGGGGCGCGTAGGCCTTTTGATGCTGGATCGCATGACCGCATTCGTGCGCGGCGATCCCCAGAGCCGCGACGGACGGGGTGTTGTAAACATCGGTCGATAGACAAAGCCGCTTTTGGGTTGGGTCGTAATGATCGCCGAGCAGGTCGTTAATCTCCAGAACCTCCACGTCGTTGATATTC
This sequence comes from uncultured Verrucomicrobiae bacterium, assembly GCA_963816855.1. GTDB lineage: Bacteria > Verrucomicrobiota > Verrucomicrobiia > Chthoniobacterales > Terrimicrobiaceae > DASTFP01. The sequence goes on from CAWFMA010000006.1 coordinate 123,733, forward strand.
GCGGCAGAAAGAATTTCGCGGGCCGCTTGAGCTCCCGTCACTCCGGAGGTCGCCGCTACTTGCTTCCAACGCCCAAAAGCGCTCGAGACGCGCATCTGGGCCCAGAGGCCAAGAAGCAACGGGACACCGATCAGAAGAAGCCAAGTCATCATAATGTTGAGAATGTAGTTGCTATCTTTCCGACAATCAACTCGGTCCGCCGTTCAACAGGATTGCCACATTCCGCTTTACCCCGGGAGATTGCCGTTCGCGACGGAAGGGAATTGCCCGCGAACACGATGCCATTGCGCTCGTCCGGCGCTTCGCGAAACGCCGGGATCGAAGCGCCAATTCTCTAGTTTTTCCGCCATTTGCTTAAGGCTTCGTTGCCAAGTTTTCGGCACGGCCGACTACAGAATTGCGGTGGACTTTTGATTCCTTCGGCTATTGATTAGTTCTCCAGCGTTTTCATGTTCAATTGGATTCTCAAGACTATCGTCGGCTCGAAAAATCAGCGCGAGCTGCGGCGCATTCATCCTATCATTCTGCGAATTAACGAGATCGAACAGACGCTGGGCGGCCTTTCGGACGACGATCTCCGGGCGAAGACATCCGGCTGGAAGCAGGAGCTTTCAACCATTACCGATTCTGCCGCCCTCGCGGCCCGTCTTGATGAAATCCTTCCCGAGGCGTTTGCGGTGGTCAAAGATGGCGCGCGCCGTCTCACTGAACGTCAACAGGCATTTACCATCTGCGATCAGCCGACGGTGTGGGGGATGGTGCATTTCGACGTCCAGCTGATCGGCGGACTGGTGCTCCATCGAGGACGAATCGCGGAGATGGCCACCGGCGAAGGCAAGACTCTCGTGGCGACTTTGCCTGTGTATTTGAACGCGCTCACGGGACGCGGGGTTCATGTCGTGACGGTCAACGACTATCTGGCTCGCCGCGACGCCGAGTGGATGGGACAGCTCTACACCTTTTTGGGCCTTTCCGTCGGTACGATTCAGCACGACCAGCCACCTGAGCTGCGCCGCGCCCAATACTTCTGCGACATTACCTACGGCACGAACAGCGAGTTCGGATTCGACTACCTGCGCGACAACGGCATGGCCACCAGCCGCGACCAGCAAGTCCAGCGCTCCCACTACTTTGCCATCGTTGACGAAGTGGACTCCATTCTCATCGACGAGGCCCGGACTCCGCTGATCATCAGCGGCCCGTCCACCATCTCCACTCACCAATATGACCGCTTTAAGCCTCTGGTGGAGCAGCTCGTTCGCAAGCAAACCATGCTTTGCAACCGGCTTTCCACCGAAGCCAAGGAAGCCTACGAAGCTGGCCGGAAGGATGAAGCGGGCCGCGCGTTGTTCAAGCTGAAGTTCGGCCAGCCACGCAACAAGGGACTCTCGCGGATGATGGAAGACCCCGAGCTGCGCAAGCTAATCGACAAGGCGGAACTGGAATTCTACAAAGACACGGACGGAAAGGCGGCTCTCGTTGACCTCAAAGAGGAACTGTTCTTTACCATCGAGGAACGCCAGCACGACGCGGACCTCACCCAAAAAGGCCGCGATTTTCTGAACCCTGACGACCCGGATGCCTTTGTTCTCCCGGATCTTCTTACGGAGTTCGCGGACATCGAAAACAAGCCGGATCTTAGCGACGTCGAGAAAGCCCGCCAGAAAGCCGCCCGCCAGCAATACTGCGACACTCAGGCGGAACGGATCCACAATATTTCTCAACTTTTGAAAGCATACTGCCTTTATGAAAATGACGTTGAGTATGTCGTTGAGGACAATAAGGTTATAATTGTCGACACCTTCACCGGCCGGAAGATGCCCGGTCGCCGCTGGAGCGACGGGCTACACCAGGCCGTGGAGGCGAAGGAAGGCGTCCAGATTGATCGGGAGACCCAGACGCTGGCCACCATTACGATCCAAAACTATTTTCGCCTCTACGAGAAGCTTTCGGGAATGACTGGCACGGCTGAGACGGAGGCCAACGAGTTTCACGATATTTATCGACTTGACGTCAATGTGATTCCGACCAATCGCCCGGCTCGCCGTGTGGATGAAAATGATCGGATTTATAAGACCCGGCGCGAAAAGTACAACGCCGTGATCGAGACGATCAAAGCGGCCCATGGCAAGGGGCAACCTGTCCTGGTTGGCACCGCCAGTGTCGAGTCTAGCGAACTGCTGAGCCGAATGCTCAAGCTGCAGAAGATTCCTCACACTGTTCTGAATGCCAAATACCATATGCAGGAGGCCGAAATCGTGGCGCGTGCCGGCCTGAGAGGTTCGGTGACCATTTCGACCAATATGGCAGGCCGTGGAACCGACATTAAACTCGGCGACGGCGTCGCGGAAATCGGCGGTCTCTACGTCGTCGGCACGGAACGTCACGAATCCCGCCGCATCGACCGCCAGCTGCGTGGCCGCTGCGCGCGCCAGGGCGATCCGGGTCTTTCGCGTTTTTACGTGAGCTTTGAAGACGATCTGATGCGCAACTTTGGCGCCAGTGACCGGATGACGCGAATCATGGAGACATTTGGCCTTAAGGAAGGCGAAGAACTCGAGCATCCCTGGCTCAACAAGAGCGTCGAAACCGCTCAAAAGCGCGTCGAGCAGCGCAACTACATGATTCGCCGCCGCACGCTGGAGTTCGACGATGTCATGAATCAGCAGCGCGAGGTTATCTACGGCTACCGGCAGGAAGTCATGGATTCGGAAAACCCGCGGGAGCTGGTTTTCGAAGTCATCGACGAAATGGTGCCCAAGAAGGTCGCGGAGCATCTCGAGCAGACGTCCGGCGAGGAACCCGATCGCGACGGGCTTCTACACTGGGTCAACACGACATTTCCCCTTGGGCTGTCGGCCAAAAAAGCGAGCCTTGAGACCCGCTCGGTGGAGGAGAACGCCGCCTGGCTCGTGCAGGTGATCAAGGACGCCTATAACCGCAAGGCTTCCATGGAGCATGCGGAGGCCTTGCGAGGCCTCGAAAGATTTGTCGTGCTAAACGCCGTCGACCGGCTTTGGCAGGAACATTTGTACGCGATGGACGGCCTGCGGGAAGCGGTCTACCTTCGCGCCTTTGCCCAGAAGGATCCTCTGGTCGAATACAAGAACGAAGCCTTTTCAATGTTTGGCGACCTCATGGACAGCATTAAGCTGGAGGTTCTGAACAACCTGTTTCGCAGCACGACGAACTTGCAGGCCTTCGAGAATTTGCTGCGGAGTCTGCCACAAAGCCTGATCCAAGCGGACGTGCCGGGCCTGAGCCGTCCTCAGCCGCCCGCCCAAGCGCCTGCGGCGGAACCGGAGCCGGAAGCTCCAAAGATCGAGCTGCCCATCAAGCGCGAACTTCCCAAGGTCGGCCGAAACGAGCCTTGCCCGTGCGGAAGTGGGAAGAAATTCAAGAATTGCTGCGGTCGCACTTCGTAACCGGCCTCCTTTGCGCTACTGCGGCTGTTGAAGAAAAAGGAACAATAGAATTAGGATCAGCGTAGGTAAGACGATAAATACGAATACCTTAACATAGCTGATCGGGCGGTCCCCCGCGATGGCGCCTGAATAGCCGTTGACAACAATTTGGAAGCTTTTTGAGCCGTAGGTGTAGCTGATCAGCCACGCTGGCACGAGAATGTGTTTAAAGGTGCGGCCCTGATATTGGGCATCGACCTGCAGATCGCGAGAGGTGTCGCCCGGCACTTTTTCGGCACACAGCTGCCTCACGGCGGCGTCCATCTGTGCGCGATTCAGTTCCGAGGCCTTTCGCAGATCGACTTGGTACCGTTCGACGACCCATCCGCGGACATAGGCGGGATCATACGGCTTCAATTCATCGCCGCGAGTTGGAAAGGGCTCAACCTTTCGCAAAAGCTCGAGCCGAAGGCCGATCGTTCCCGGAACGAGATCGTCATCGAAGAAATAGTCGAGCTCTCCGGTGGCGGGCTCCCAGCGGACCCGTTGTTCGGAGACGGTGACGATGCGGCCGTCAGCCCCTCGGCGCTGCACGTTTTCAAAGTAAACGTAACCGGCCATGGCCGTCCACGTCGCGTACACGTGGGCGTCGAACGTCCAATATGGCAGGTAGAGCCCGTGCAGCGTATCGGTCAGCGCGGCTTTCTTGAACCGGTCGGGAGCAAGCAGGCGCGAGGCGTACCATTGGCGGAGGCGATCGCGAATCTGAGGCTCGGACAGCTTGGCGGGGAGAATCGCGGTGGGGGTAATCGCGTCCCGGCTGGTCTCCACCGGCACGAGGGAGGGAGAACCGCAAAACTCACAGCGCTGCGCTACGCGCGAAGCCTCGAAGACGGTAATGGCCTGACAGCTCTGACACTTGACCTCGCGCTTTTCGAAACGCCAGTCGCGAGTTTCCGGACCGGCCCGGCGTAACGCCGCGTCGAGTTCCTGTTCGCGGATCGATTCGCCGGGCGTGTTCTCCCCGGGCGACCATGGCAGGACCGTGCCGCAGTAGGGGCAGACGAGCGCTTGTTTGGAGGCGCTCCATTCCGCATCGCCGCCGCACTCGGGGCACGGATGCTTGCGCAGCGCGGTGATTTCGGCCATGGACGGGCTGGCTGCCGAATTCGATTTCGAAATCAGTGCGCGAGGAAGTCCTCGAGAGCGGCCTTGGTGATTCGCACCTGAGTTCCGATCTTGCGGCCTTTCAACTCTCCGCTCTCCACGGCGGCCAGAACATCGGGGACCGCCACCCCCAGACGCTCGGCAACCTGTTCGGGTGTGAGCACTTCAGAAGTACCTGCCCCCGCGGCGACGGGAAGCGGAGGCGGCGCCGAGTCCGTCGAAGGAGCCTGGCTTCCCATGTCCCGCATCATTTGCTGCGCCATCGCGAATCCCATCGCCATCTCGGCCGGTGCTCCCGCCGCACCGCCACCCTGCGCCAGTCCCTGGCCCATCTGATACTTTACGTAGTCGTTCAGGTTGCCGATCACGCCCATTCCCGATCGTTTGTCGATTGCTTGTTCGACTTCCGGCGGCACGGAGACGTTTTCCAGAATGAAACTCGTCACCTCGAGCCCGTACTTTCCGATGGTCTGGGGATTGATCGCGGGGAGCAGCGCGTCGCCGAGCTCGCCGTAACGACTGGCGACATCCAGGGCAGGAATCTTCGAGGTCGCCAGCGCATCGCTGAACACGCTGACCACCCGGGAGCGCATGGTATCCGCAAACTCGTCGATGCGGAAATTCTGGTCCGTTCCAACCACCTCTTTGAGGAAGAGCTGCGGATTGACCACCTTGAAATCGAACGTGCCAAAGGCGCGCAACCGGACGACGCCGAAATCCTGATCCCGCATCATGACGGGATTTGACGTGCCCCATTTGTTGCCGGTGAATAGCCGTGTCGAAACAAAATAGACATCCACCTTGAAAGGAGACACGAAACCGTATTTCCAGCCCTGAATCCGCGCCAGCACCGGAACGTTCGGTGTGCTCAGCGTATGCTTCCCCTGCCAGAAAGTATCGGCAAATTGGCCGGTCATGACCAACTGCGCCACTTGCGATTCGCGCACGATCAGCTGCGCGCCGTTTTTGATGGCTTTGTCATCATCGGGAAAGCGCCAGGCGAGCGTGTCACGCGAATCGTCGACCCACTCGATGATTTCGAGCAACTCGCCGCGGAAGAGATCGATCAGTCCCATAAAATAAGGCTTGGCGGACGCCAAGTGGCCCGCCATTCACATTTGCGGATGACCCGATTCTATGGACGGTCCGGCGGAAGACGAGAAAAATCTCGCGCTTCGCGCGTGCCGGAGTGGTCGGTGAAACATTTTCCGCGAACCGGGTGGTCATCGGTCGTTTTCATTGCGGCCTGTTGACGTAGTCTGGTGAGATGCTCCACGTCGTCCTGGTCGAACCAGAAATTCCGCCGAACACCGGAAACATCGCCCGCCTTTGCTTCGCGTCGGGCACCCGTCTCCACCTGGTCGAGCCGCTCGGTTTCTCGCTCGACGAGAAAGCCCTGCGGCGTGCCGGGATGGACTATTGGGAGCAGTGCGACGTAAAAGTGTGGCCTTCCTTTGAAGCGTTGCGCCAGAAGTCGGCTGGAGCCCGATTCCTGTTCTTGACCAGAAAATCGTCCCGCGTCTATTGGGAGGAACGGTTCGAAGAGGGCGATCATCTCGTGTTCGGCCGCGAGACCAAGGGGCTTCCGAAGAGTCTCCTGGCAACGAACGCACAATATTGCATGAAAATTCCCATGCGGCCGCAGGCGCGCAGCCTGAACCTCGCCACCTCGGCGGGGATTGTGCTTTACGAGGCGATCCGGCAACTTCGCGCGCTTTAGCTCCTGATGATCGCCATTGAGCTTTGGGGACTGACCAAGACGTTCCGGACCTATCGGAAGGAACGCGGAGTCCGCGGCGCCCTGAAGGGGCTTTTCCGCCGCGAGTTCGCCGAAACCCGGGCCGTGGACGATGTTTCCTTCCAAATCGCGGAGGGAGATTTCGTCGGCTTTCTCGGCCCGAACGGAGCGGGAAAGACCACAACCCTCAAGATGCTGTCGGGCCTCCTGCATCCGACAAAGGGCGCGGCCAGCGTTCTCGGCTTTGTCCCTTGGGAGCGCAAGGACGCTATGAAGCGGCAGATCAGCCTGCTGATGGGGCAAAAGAACGCCTTGTGGTGGGATTTGCCCGCGCGTGAATCGCTGGAGCTGAACCGGGTTATCTACGAAATCCCGCGGCCGGATTTCGAACGGATCGTCGACGAATTAACCGAAATGCTCGACGTGCGCGAGCAGCTCGACGTGATGGTGCGCGAGCTGAGCCTCGGCCAACGCATGAAAATGGAACTCATAGCCGCTCTCTTGCATCAACCGAAAGTGCTTTTTTTGGATGAGCCGACGATTGGACTGGACGTCGAAAGCCAGAAGACGGTGCGCGAATTTCTCAAGCTCCACAATACGCAAAGCCGGACCACGATCCTCCTGACCAGCCACTACATGCGGGACATCGAGGCATTGTGCGAGCGGGTGATTCTGATCGATCACGGGCGCGTCGTTTTCGACGGCCTCCTCGAACGGATCGTCGAGCAATTCTCGGTCAGCAAGATCGTCGAGGCCAAATTTTCCGCGCCGACCCACGCCGACTTCGGCTCGCTGGGTTCGATTCTGGAAAGGACACCGCACTCCGTGCGCATCGGCGTGCTTCGAGCCAAAGTTACGGAGGTCTGCCGGATTTTGCTCGAGCAGGCCACGGTCGCGGATTTAACGGTCGTGGAGCCGCCGATTGAAGATGTGATCCGCGAGGCTTTCGGAAAAAGGAACCCTGATTTTTCCCGCAGCAATGCGATGGTTGGCCATGACTTTCGAGGAATTTGAGAAAAATGGGGGCGATTTGCCGGGACTTCCGCCGGCCCTGCGTTCTCTCTGGCACGACGCGCGGGGCAACTGGGACGAGGCCCATCGAATTGCGCAGGAAGACGGTTCGGTCGATGGGTCGTGGGTTCACGCCTATTTGCATCGCAAGGAAGGCGACATTTCGAATGCGCGCTATTGGTACGCCCGAGCGGGCAAGACAGCCTATGCCGGTTCTCTGGACGAAGAATGGCGGAAGATCGCCACGAGCTTGCTTGCTTCAAACTGCGCCGACGAACAGAAGTCGTAGCCTATTCAAGACGACGAGAACGGTGCTGCCCTCGTGGACAAGCAACGCCGATGGCCAGGGGAATCGGAAAAAGAAACGCAGCGCACGTCATCACGACAACCGTTCCCAGAGCTATGGCGATGTTCTGATAGATGATCCGGCGCGAGCGAAGGCTCAGCGCCAGGGCGAGCAGAAAATTCTCGAGGCGGTCGTTCATGAGGACCACTTCGGCCTGCTCGAGGGCCGCATCCGCGCCGCGGGCACCCATGGCCACGCCGACATCGGCCGCCGCCAGGCATGGCGCAGCGTTCACGCCGTCCCCAACCTGGCCACCTGACAGGCGCCATTTTCCTTGAGCGCCTGATGGCGGCGACTTTCTGTTCCGGCATCAGGCCGGCGCGAATTTCTCCGATTTGAACGCCCCGGGCAATCTGTTCGGCGACTTCCGCACGGTCTCCCGTCAACATCACGGTTCGCAACCCCATCTCGGCGAGGTTCCGCAGGATTCTCTCGGCTTCCGGTCGAAGCGCGTCGCGGAAGCCCATCCGACAGAGGAGGTCCTCGCCCGCCACCCAGACCTCCAGCCCAAGGGAATTCGTAGACGGAGAGGAGCGCGGAGCAATTCCCGCCAATTGGCCGTTTCCGAGCAAAAAAATCCTGCCCCCGATGTTAGCCCGCAACCCTTGGCCGGGCAGGGTTTCGAATTGCGTCACCTCCGCCGGGTTGACCCGCCATTGGCGACCCAGTTTCTGAATCGCCCGGGAAGCGCGGATGCTCAGAGAGGCGGGAAAGCGTATAGGCGACTTGCTTGCAACGCGCCTCATCGCCTCGAAGGCATTCGAGGGATTCCAACGTCAATTCGCCGGATGTCAGAGTGCCCGTCTTGTCGAAGGCGACCACGTTGACGCCTGCAAGTGTCTCGACGGCCGCACCGCTCGGAAAAGAAGGCCTCGGCGAGCGCCGCAAGCGATCGCCGAGAGCACCGAAGAGGGCACCGAGAGCACCAGGGCACACGGCGAGGCCACGACGAGAAGCGTCCTCGCGCGGCAAAACGCGCTCGCTCGTCCCCCTTCTGGCAGAAACGAAGGAAGATCGAAAACCAACCACCAGAGGAAAAACATCACAAAACAGAGAGAGAGGATCGCCCAGGTGTATGTCGTCCCAAATCGATCTATGAACCTCTGGGATGGGGCCCTCATTCCCTGGGCTTCGCGGATGAGGCTGATGATTTTTTTGCAATGCGTTCTCGCTCGCCCTGCGTAGCACGCGCCTCGATGGCTCCCCAAAGATTCATCGTGTCGGAAAGCAGGATGTCTCCAGGTTCCTTGGAAATCGGCCGCGACTCACCGGTGAGGTTCGACTCGTCGCAAGCCGTGGCGCCTTTTCAGCAAGGCCCCCTCGCGCCACGCTCCGATGACTCTCGCGCCTGCGGCCACCGCCAGCATCAAAAAATGCACATCCAGCCTTCCCTGGCGAAATCGCGCCCACGCGTCTTCGGCTGCGTCCCATCCGCCGCACATATAAGCCGCAGCGTAAAAGCCCAACGCGGTCAAGCGGTTGAAAGCATCTGCCGCAGCGGCAACCGCCCCGAGAAGCAGGCAGGAAGCAACGAGCAGGGCGAGGCGTTTCCACTCTTATCTTCCTCGGCGAATGGCCGATGCTCTCGCGGAGCGTATTTCGGCCACTTTACCGCGATCCATCTCCAAAACGAGATGGCTGTTGGGCAGGTCTGTTTCTCGATGAGCGTGCTTCCGAAGACATCTTTTACGACAACGCGCGAGCTTTTTACCCGTGCGGACGGGCTCGCGCCGCATACGGCGCAGACGCCCGCCGCCGTAAGATGCCCGGAATCCGCCGACCTATTGGCGATCACCTCGGAGACGCGATCCGCCAGCCGATGACCTTCGTCCGGCCCCAAGGTGGCATGGAAAGCCGGCGCTGATCCTCGCTGAGCGCCACAGCTTCAGGCGCGGCTCTTCCTCCAGAATTCCGGAAACTTCGCGGATTACGCAAGCTGTCCCATCGTCTTTCAAAGGAAAGTCTAAGCTTACTGAGCTTAGCGCTGATCATGCTTTCAACCAACGCTCTTTTTGCCGGCCTGAAAAATTGAGATGCGGACTCAACTTCCATAAGCAAAGAAGCCAAAGCGCGCCTGCGGAGGATCAGGTGTCGGAGGGCATCGTTTCTGCGCTTTCCAGTCCGGCGGCGCCGATCCGCAAGCTTAGAACCTGTGAAAAAATTAGAAAGCGCCGCCCATAGGGTTGCGTGTCTTTTTGGCTTGGCCTGCGTTGCTCGGGCGGGACAGCCGACCGAAGGGAGACAGCCTGCCGAAGGCAGCCCGCAGGGCGATGCAAAGCATCGGCGACACGCTGCGGGTATTGCCGCTGCCCTCAGGCCTTGGCCAAGCCAAAAATCCAGCAGCAACGCGGCGCTTTGTAATTTTTTCGCCGATTCTTAGTAGCTCTTCGAACAAATCGTGTCCGCGACCTCTGGTTTATTCCCAACCCGACGGTTCCCGCGCCACGGGCAAAATCTGGAAGACCGAGGACACTTCCGGCGGGATCGATTTTGGACGCCCGGATTGGCGGTCGACGAATATCCAGCTCGTTTCCCCGCGGGCCACCACGGCGCGGTCGTTTTCGCGAAGGAAAAGATATTTCCTCAATGAGCTTGCTCTCCTCAACGTCGACACCCAGGTGAGAATCACCAGACGCTCTCCGGCAAAGGCTGGTAACAGGTATTCCACATAGTGGCTTCGAACCACCCACGAGGCAACCGCCGATTTCGTCGCTGCCGTGCATCCGGCGGAATCGGAGTGCGAAATCGCGGCCTCCTGCATCCAGCGGACGTATTCGATGTTGTTTGCATGATGGTTTGCGTCGATCGCTGCGGTCGAAACAACAATCGGGAACCGGTGAATGGCGCCCAAAGCAGTCAGCTCTCTTGAAGAAAGGGAAGCGTGTCGCGGTATGAGGGGAATGCCGGTCTCCAGCCGGTGGCGCGAAGTTTCTCATTGCTGACGCGCTTGTTGGTCCATCCCCGCTTACGGTTCAAATCGGGTTCCCCCCTCCCGGGCAACGGCCGGCAAAAATAATCTCCCAGCCACGAGTAGACTTCGAGCTGGGTAGCCGGCGTGCCATCGCTCACGTTGTAGACGCCCGGGGTCGCCGGATTGACGACAAGGTGGACGATTGCTTTTGCCGCATCGTCCCGGTGGATTTGATTGATCCAACGAAGGCCATCCCCGTCCAGCAGGGCATCGCCGGATAGGAACTTTCGCATGAGTACCGACCGCCCGGGGCCGTAAAGTCCCGAAAGACGCGCAGCGAACCCGCCGAAAGCCAGCACGATGCTCTCCGCCTCGAGGAGAATTCGCCCGGTTTCGCGATCGGGTTTGGTCTCGCTGGTTTCGCTGACCCATCCTCCGTCGACCTGCGCGTATACGGAGGTGCTGCCCGTTATCAGGGCCCGCCGCGGCTCGATCGCAGCGAGAATGTTCGAGAGTCCGTCGACAAAGAGAGAGCGGTAGACGCCCGGTGTCGCCCGGTCCGGCCCCGCGCAATGAATCAGGGCCTCGGCGCCGCGCCAGTCAGCGCTGAGAGAATCCCTTTTGGTGATATCCACCGCGCGAACCTCATAAGGTTTTCCGACGAGGCGCGCGGCGGACTGCGGCCTGGCGCAAAGGCCAAGGACGTCCCAGCCGATATTCGAAAACAAATCGGCTGCGGCTTCGCCGAGGAAACCGCAGCCGGCAATTACGACCCGAGGCAAGTCGCCTATGGCAGGTTAAGATTGAAGCGGATCTTCAACTTCGAGCGCTTGGCATTGTTCTTGGCCTTGCGACGCGCCCGTTGAGTGGGCGTCTCAAACGCCCGCAACCTCCGAACCTCGTCGAGGATTCCCTCTGCATCGAGCTTCGATTTCAGGCGCTTGAGCGCGCGATCGATCGGCTCTCCTTTGCGAACAATTACTTCCGGCATATATTCACCTACTTTCCAAAGTCCTCCCTACAAAAGAACAAAATTATAGGAAAGGGGACCCGTTGAGTCAAACGGTCACTTTCCTCAATTGCAATTCAAGGGAAACTCCCCTATTGATCACGTCGCCATGAAAGAGCTTTTCCGCTTGGGGCATCTTTCGATCCTGCTCGCCGGGTATTTTGCGATCACCGCGCCCCGCCTTGCGGCCGGTTCGGTGCTTTCGGAACTGACTTCCACGCAGCAAAGCCAGTTGCAGCAGGGGGCTCAAGTGGTTGTCACTGAAAATGTTGAAGGAAAGCCTTGGCCTCGGATTAAAGTCTACCTCCTTGTCGCGGCAAGTCCCGAGCAGGTGACGGCGGTGTTCTTCGATTACGAGAGCGCAAAGACGTTTATTCCCAATGTCATCAAATCGGAGATTTCCAACCGGCTCTCAGCTTGCACGATGGAAGTGGACTACGGGTTGGATGTGCCGATTTTCCCCGACGAATACTATACGGTGCGCAACAGTTTGAAGCGGCTGGAAGAGAATTCCTACTGCATCGATTGGAAACTCCTTCGCTCGGTGCTGACGAAAGACAGCGTGGGAAGCATCCGGGTCGAGCCCTGGGAGGATAGCGCCCTGATCTGCTACCAAAATCTGGTGACTCCGGCCTCCAATATTGCGGTCCTCCTGCGCGGCAAGGCTATCGAGCAGATGAAGGAGACAACCAAGGCGATAGCGGCCAAAGTTGAAAGCGAGAAGACCGCCGAGCCGGCAACGCTGAAACGTCAGGTCGCCGCCCTTCGCGGCGCCCTAAAGGAACGTCCGGCACCGGAATTGACAAAATACTGAACGAAGCGCGGGATTAAGCGGCGTTCTGTCCGGCAATCTCTCCGGCATTTGACCCGACTTTTGCCTGAAGATTCGGACACCTGCCGTGAATGCCTGAAACGATCTACCTGACGGAACGGCGCCCCCTCGTTTTCAAAGTTGCCAAGTGGTTAACCGGGATATCTGCCGTCGACCCGATCGATCTGAGCCAGCACGCGGTGCTCGTGCCGACCGCCGCAGCGGCGCGACGTCTGCGCTTCGAGACCGCCAAAGCCGCCGGCGAAACCCGGAGGGGCTTGTTGTCACCGGCATGGACGACCCCCATGGGGCTGCTCGCCTTTTCATCAGGCAACTTCATTTCCCGGGCGGATGCTCTTCTCGCTTGGATGAAGGTTATATCGCGAGCCTCCCCTTCGGAATTCCCCGCAATTCTTTCAGCCTTTTCCGACCATCGCGATTCGTCGCTGCGGCTCGGCGAGGCTCTTTTGCATCTGTGCTCGCTCCTGGCAGAAGCCGGGCTGACTCCCGGTTCGCCGGAAATCGCGCGGGCATGCCGGCAACACGAAGACCGGTGGAACGAACTGGGAAGCCTCTATCGGGGTTATCTTGAGTCTCTTCGGCGCGCGGGCCTCGTCGACGCGAACTCGGCGCGAATCGACGCCGCGCGAAGAGGTGCGGCGTCGCGCGGGATCAGCAGGGTAATCCTCGCGGGGGTGCCGGACCTGAACCGGATTTGTCAGGAGTATCTGGAAAACCTCGAATCCTCGGGCCTCGTTCGCGTCACGGTTCTCGTGGATGCTCCCGCTTGCGATGGCGCGGGCTTTGATCAGTGGGGCAGGCCGGATCTGGAAGCCTGGACGAAAAGATTGCTGCCTGTCCGCCTCGAAGGCGTCATCGTGGCCGCGGAGTTGGCGTCGGAAGGAGAGGTGGTGGCCGATCTCGTCGGACCGGAAGGCGGCCCGGGAGTATGCGTGGCCGATGCGGGTTTGATTTCTCCGTGCGCTCGGGCGCTGCGCCGGCGCGGACTTGCGTCTTATGACCCGGCGGGGAAATCGCTGGCCAGCTTTGAGTGCGCGACCATCGCGAGGCTTTGGCTTTCATTCTGCGCGAGCGACCGGCTGGCCGATCTGAGGGGTCTCGGGGAGTGTCCTGTCTTCTTGCAAGAATTGTGCGCGGCATCCCGGCTCGAGCCGCCAGGCGCGCTGGCGGCCCTGGATGCGGTGCGCACGGGGATCCTGGTCGAAACGCTGGCGGATGCGCGCGCGTTTTTCGAGCGCCGACCGCCCGCCGGTAAAAGCGGGGCGCAAGCTGCGGCTCTGGTCGAGGGGGCGTGGACACTTCGAGAGAGATTCGGTATCTCGGGCTCGTTGCACGACCTTCCCCGGTTCCTGCGCGCGCTCTACGCGCGACGCCGAGTCGCCCCAGGCTCCGGGGAGGCGGAAGCGCTCGCTGCGTTGTCGGCTCTGCTTCGGGCCATTTGTGACTCGCCGTTCTCCGACCCAGATTCCGGCGAGGCGGTCTTTTGCGAGGAAATGAGGAACATCGCCGTCTTCGAGCGCCAGCAGGAGACAGACATCGAGCTGAATGGCTGGCTGGAAGCTTCGTGGCTGCCTAATTCGACGCTGATCCTTTCGGGATGCACCGAAGGAACAGTTCCGGCCAGCGTCCCGGTGAGCCCCTTTCTTCCGGACTCGATTTGCCGGGGACTTGGTCTCCAAAACAACGCCCAACGATTTGCGCGCGATGCCTGTCTCTTGCACTGTTTGATAGCCAACCGGAATTCGGAGACGGTTCAATTGACTCTCAGCCGCATCGGCTCGGACGGCGAGCCGTCCAGGCCTTCCCGCTTGCTTTTTCGTTGCCCGGACGAGGAACTGCCAACTCGGGTAAGAAGCCTCTTTAGTCCTGGCCTTTCGCGGCGCCCGGCGCATGCCCGGGAGAGGACGTGGCTTCTCGATGTGCCGGAACGGCCGGCTCTCGATTCATTGCCGGTCACCGCGTTTCGCGACTACCTGCAATGCCCGTTGAGGTTCTATTTCAAGCACGTTCTGCAAATGCGGAGATTCGACGCGCGAAAGGCGGAAATGGACGCCCTGGATTTTGGCAGCGTCCTGCATGAGACGGTCGGGCGTTTCGCTAACAACGAAAGTATTCGCGACTCCAGTGATGCCGCCGAGATCGAGAAGTTTGTCCTCGCGGAATCGGAGGTCGTCCTTGCCGATCGTTTCGGCAAGCGGCTCAACCTTCCCGTGCGGGTGCAGCGGGAAAGTTTGCGCGCGCGTTTGCGCCGGTTTGCCCGTCTTCAAGCGGGGGAGCGCGAATCCGGCTGGCGGATCCAATGCGGTGAGCTTCGCTTCGAAAAGGAGGATACTCTCGTCCTGGCCACTCTCCCGATCGTCGGCAGCCTTGACCGGGTGGACATTCACGAGGGTACCGGAAAGAGGCGCATTCTGGACTATAAGACGTCCGCCCAGCGAAGTTCGGCGAACGAATTCCATTTCGAGGAGGGCGATGGACAACTCGATCCCTTTCACCTGCTGATTCGGGGGAAGCTCCGCCGGTGGAAGGACCTCCAACTTCCGCTCTATCGCGCGCTGGCCCGGCTGCGGTGGCCCGACGAAGATGTCTCTCCGTCAGTGGCATATTTTTTTCTGCCGGAGCGTATCGACGAGAGCTCGATTGAGGAGTTTGCGTTGGACGACGCGGTGTTCAATTCCGCGATGTCTTGCGCCCAGGCGGTCGCGGAAAACATCGGCCGCGGGATCTTTTGGCCGCCTCGCGCGGTAGAGTATGATGATTATGACACGATCTTTCTCGGCGAAGACCCGGGAAATGTCCTGAGCGTGGAGTCAAAGCGACTCCTCAACGGGTTCGCGGATCTCAGGCCAGGACCATGAGAATAGCTGCCGCCAGAAGGAGCGCCCCACCCAGACGGAGCAGCAACACGCTTCGGGGCAAGGTCGCCTCCCGGCCGCCCAGCCATCGCGCCGTGGCCCACGCCAGCACGACGCTCAGGACGCAACGCGAACTGTAAACAATGTTGACCGCCGTGGCATCGCCGGAAAACCGGATCGCCATGGTGACGACAAAGTTCTGCAAGGCGAGCAAAACGGATCCGCCAAACAAAACCGCCCTGGCGGCCGGGGGCGGAAAAATCAACGCCCGCAGGCCGACCGCGGGAATGTAAAGCGCGCAGGTAAGAACGCCTGTGAACGAAAACATCACCGCCACGAAATTGATCACCCCTATCTGGGCCGACCAATGCTGGAGCAGGATGTCCGTGAGGGCGTAAGCGATCGCGGCGATCAGCGAATAGGCCGCGGTGCTTCCAGAGTGCCGCGTCCAACCGTCTGTTCGCTTCTGAGAACCGGTCACCAGGAATATGCCGGCTGTGCAAATGAAGGCTGCCATCCACCATTTCAGGCCCACGGATTCACCGAAGACGATGCTATTCAGCAAGGCGACGAAAATGACTTTGGCGCCCAGCAGAGGCGTGGCCACCGAGACGTCCCCCTTTCGCAGGGCCGCAAAAGTGAAGAGTTGCCCGACGAAGAATGTGACGGCGGCGGCGAGGGGCTTATACCCCTGGGCCATCACTTTCGCAAAGTCGGCGCCTATCCAGAGAGGCAGATAAAGAAGGGCCATGGCCATATTTGCGGCGAAATTTACCTGCCAGACCGTGGCGCGGCCCGCCAGAGCGCGCTTGGCGCAAAGAGCGGCAATGGTGTAGACGAAGGCGCTCCCCAGAACCGCGGGTAAGGGCCACGACGGAGGCATCACCGGCTCACCAATAATTTCCGAGAACGAAAGTCGATCGGAGAAAATGCCGGCCTGGCGATCACGGCACTTCGACGGAATCCCTCTCGAGCTGCTCGATGTTCAGCTCGAGCTTGTAAGCCAAGGCGATGAACAAGGCCTGGCAAAGGCACATGGTATTCGTCAGCGAGCGGAATCCAAAGGCGTTTCCTTCCTTCACCGTGAGAAGCGCGGTGGCGAAGCGCGCGAGGGGAGACATCTGGCTGTCCGTGATGACCAGCGTGCTCGCCTTGTTGTGGTGCGCCATTCGCACGCAATACTGGGTTTCTCTGCCGTAGGGCAAAAAGCTGATCGCCACCAGAGCGTCTCCCTTGCGAATGCTGCTGATCTGCTCGCGATACATTCCTCCAAGTCCGGGAGCCAGGATGACGCGCTTGCGCGTATGTTGCAGCGCATACGCCAAATAGGAAGCCGCCGCAAACGAACGCCGCACCCCGGCAATGTAGATCGCCTTCGCCCTGAGCAAAAGGTCCAATGCCTCATCGAAAGCGCTTCCGTCAAGGGCGGATCCGAGTTCCTCCAGGCCGCGCCGGCTTCCATCAATAAACTCCCCGGCGATCTCGCTGCCTCGCAATCGTGTTCGAGTATTGGTCACCAGATTGCGGATGCGCTGCTGATAGCTTTGGATGGGAGCGACCCGCTCGGTATAGGCCCTGCGAAAAATCGCCTGCATTTCACTGAAGCCCGAAAAGCCAAAGCGCTTTGAGAACCGCACGACCGCGGACGGATGCACGTCACACGCCACGGCGATATCCGTTACCCGATCCATCATCACGCTCGAGCGGTGCTGCTCGAAGTAGCTGGCGATGCTTTTCAGCTGCCTGGGCAACGCCTCATAGGCAGCCGCTATACTGTCCATCAGTTCCTCGACGGTCGGAGTCGTCATCGCCCGACAAGGTAACGCCGGATGGAATGGAAGAAAATTTCTAAAAACAAACGCCGATCTCATAGCGTTATCCGGAGCCCGCACAAGAAAGGCGTCAACCGATCGGCCGGTCGGCCAGGCCTGGCACGGGTTCAAGTTAAAAAACGCGGCTTCCGTGCCATCCCCGGCACGCCTCAAGCAGCAGCCTTTGATTCGATCGGCGATTGAAACTTTTTGGAGAACGGTTACGGACCCAAGCGACTTCGAAATTCTGCCATGCTGGTTCCTCCGAACTCTCGCTTATAAATTTCGGTGATAGCCTTCTTGAGATCGTCTGCGTCGATGCTAATTACACAACGACGCTCGTACTCATCTTCGACGCCGAATTTGGTCGCTTCGCTTGCTCCGATGGTCTTCATTTGAGTGGTATCGAGGACGATGTATTTATCTTTTTCCTCGATCGTCTTTTTCAGTCTGCCGACAACAGCGTCCAGGCGCTTCTTGGAGAGTGCCTGATTATAACGGAGAAGCTCGGCATGGCTCAGCCCCTTTGCCGTCGCGCTCGCCCGGGCTTCCACCCGCACTGCCAATTTCTTCCAGTAGAGAGCCTGCATCACGT
This sequence comes from uncultured Verrucomicrobiae bacterium, assembly GCA_963816855.1. GTDB lineage: Bacteria > Verrucomicrobiota > Verrucomicrobiia > Chthoniobacterales > Terrimicrobiaceae > DASTFP01. Next base: position 141,412 of record CAWFMA010000006.1, read on the forward strand.
CCCATTTGGCATTCAAGTTCTCTCGAACCCAGGTGGCCAAGGCATTCCCCTGGTGTTTTGGCGGTTCGCCCGAACTCTTCACCACCTTGTCGAGTTCAGAGGAGTCGACATCGAAGTAAACATGATATCGCACTCCTCCGGGCGCGGTGATAGGAGGGGCGACCTCGATCGGTTCCAACTCTATGGCCATGGGCCCGAGGATCGCGGTGAAATCTCCGGTTGATCCAGCAATGATAGGATCCGGGATGGTGGCGGATTCATCCTTCACCGTCACGGAAGCCGTGCCGGGTCCGTTTTCGGTCATGGTAAGCCGAGCGACCATCCCAATTTTAAGCGTCCGGAGTTGTTGCATCCATTGCTTCCACTCCAATTCCGGAACGCCCGGTAAGCTGATGTCCGAGGGATTTTCCCGTTGGTGATAAGCCTCGATTTCCACCGACAGCGCGGTCGGGGAATTGCGCGGAGTTGGTGCCGGTTTTCCTTTCAAACGTGAAGTCGCCTTCCGGGGTGCATCGGAAGGGAAGGTTGGCGGCGATGGTAACGCTCCCCTGAGGTAACTTGGACCAACGTGGGGGCTTTTCGCTACCCTTGTATTGAATGGTCAGCGAGAGGCCGACTTTTCCGCGAGTCCCGGCGGGGATTCCGAGTTTCACGGAATGGTCGAAATCCGTTAGTGCGAGGTTTGCCGGACCTTTTTTTGATCGGCCTTGGAACACTTGTTGGAACGGGGATCGGAGCGATAGGCGGAAGTGCCGTCCACGGTTACTTGAGCCGTCACGTTCAGATAGGCTATGCTCAGGGAGCGAAGCCATTGTCGAACCAGCACGTTCATGATTGGTCTAATAGTTCGAGTGTGCTGTGGAACGCCGGACCCGAACGCTGCGCCTGGTTGCGCTTATAAGGAATGACGCACAGTCCCGAACGGATCTTCTGACGATCGCTCGTCTGGGGCCGCAAGGCGGGGAACCGAAGGGCATCACCTTCGCTGCTAAGTTCCCCAAAAATAGGTCCCTGGAGCTTCGCTCGGTCCCTTATAGAGAACATCGCTAAGCACTTCGTCAAAGCCCCAGACGGTTGGCAACGGCGTCCCTGCAGAGCGGGTTTCGCGCGTTGGCATGCGCTCACGAAAGTACCTTAAATGCACAAGCGCACAACGCAACCGATATGTCTCGGTCACCACCCGCGTTGAATATGGCGTGGCCGAGAGGGACGCGTCATTTTCGAGCACCGCCGATGCTTAGAGCAGGGCTTCAGAGTGGAAGTAAAGACGTGCGCCAGGAGGATTGACCGTTGGCGCCGGCCGTCGTCGGCGCGCGCGAAATCTTCGGCGGCGTCGGAGACTCCAATCGTGACGGGCCCTCTTCAGGCGACATTTCGCAGGTTGCCCGTGCGCCATTTAAGGGCGACAATGACCACATGCCCGCGGGCCGCCGCGCTATGACGCGAACCAGCTACCTCTTCCCAGGCAGTGAGATGCGGGGATCGCAACGACCTTGAGATTTGGGAGGCAAATCGAAAGTGGCTGTGCTAAATACCAAACGTGACACTGGTGATCGCTGGCGACCCGGTGAACAGTGGGCAGGCTAGTTTCAAATTCTCACGGTATGGAGACAGGCAATCCGACATCTCCGGCGCTCGCCGAGGCGCCCAAGCGTCCCGGAGTCATCAATTGTGCCTCGTACGCGCAGGGGGTCCGAGTGGCAAACGTCGAGATCGCGGACATCAGCGAAGAGCTCAAGCATGAGGACCGGTTTATCTGGGTCGGCTTGTTCGAACCCGATGAGCAGCTGCTGCGCGAAATCCAGGAGGAATTTTGCCTTCACGACCTGGCCATCGAGGATGCGCATTGCGCGCACCAGCGGCCGAAGGTCGAGCAATACGGGAATTGTCTCTTCGTCGTGCTTCGCACGGCACACATGGTCAGTGATCCGCAGCGCGTCGATTTTGGTGAGACGCACGTGTTTGTCGGGCCCCGCTTTGTCGTGTCGGTCAGACATGGTTCGCTGCAATCACACGTGGGCTTGCGCGCACGCTGCGAGGCCTCGCAGCACCTTCTCGCCAAAGGGCCTTGTTTTGTGCTTTACGCCTTGATGGATTTTGTGGTCGACCAATACTTTCCAATCCTTGAGACGTTGGAGGAAAAAGTGGTTGAGCTCGAAGAAGTCATTCTGGACGAGAAATTCATCCAGCAGACTGCCGGCCGGATCTATCACTTGAAGCGCGAACTTCTTTCCATCAAGCGAGCGGTCTCGCCACTCGTGGATATCTGCAGCCGGCTGATGCGGTTCGATTTGGATTTGGTGCCCGAAGACACCAAACCCTACTATCGCGACGTTTACGACCATGCCATGCGCATAAATGAAATGGCGGACACTCTTCGTGAAGTGCTGGCAACTGCCCTCGACGCGAATCTCTCGATGATTTCGGTATCCCAGAACAAAGACACCAAGCGCCTGGCGGCGTGGGCGGCGATCATCGCCGCTCCTACGGCGATCGCTGGCATCTACGGCATGAACTTCCAATTCATGCCGGAGCTGGGCTGGCGATACGGTTACGAAGCGATCCTTGGAGGAATGGCCCTGTTGTGCGGCGCCCTTTGGTTGGGTTTCAAGCGCTCGGGCTGGCTCTGAGCAACGTGCCTCCTATCCGCGAAAACCTCGTGCGTCCGGCCCGGGCGGTTGATTCTATCTTCGGCTACCCAACGCGAAGGCGAAGTATTCCCGAGGCTATGCCGAGACAGCGCAAGACCATAATCCGATGCCGACGTTTGCATCTGGACTGGGTTCTGATTGTATCGGATTCAGCTCGCTGCATAGATCAGAAATGATGTCGGATGCAGCATAAGCTTAGCCAATTTTCCAGCGAATACGACGCAGAATGATTGCATTAACCTCACTTCCCAGATGCGCCCTGATTCTTGTCCTTGGATCTCTTACGCGTCACGGAGCCGAAATCACTCAATCCGACACTTGACCGTATTTGAGAGAATTCGGCCTGCCGGCGCTTGCCGCAGCGGTTTTCAAAGACGGCGTGATCATTGCCTCGGGCGCCTGCGGCACGCGGCGCGCCGGCCAGGATATCCCGGTAACGATTGAGGACCGCTTCCATCTCGGCTCTGACACCAAGGCGTTCACGTTCCCTGCTGGCCAGCCAGTTCGTGGAGGAAGGCAAACTGCGATGGGATTCGACGCTTGCCGAAATCTTCCCCGAGCTGAATGACAAGATGGATTCCGAATTCGCCAAAATCACCCCGCAGGAGTTCGCGCACTCTATGACTCGCTCCTGGCCGCAGAAGCTTCTCCACCGCAACTGAAACGAACGGATTTTAATAGTAATGCCGAACCCTCCTCGCAACGGTGCCGACGCCGCACCCTAGAGGGAACCTCCTTTCTCGGTCGCTATCTTCTCGCTGCGGCTTTCTCCCGCGCCGCGAAGGCCGCTGCCGTTCGCGTTTCCACACCAAATTTAAGCAATATGTGCTGGACGTGTTTTTCTACGGTACGCGGCTTTGAGTCTAAGATCTGCGCGATTTCGCAATCGCGCTTGCCTTGAATCAGCCAATGCATGACGTGAGACTCTTGCCCGGTCAGTCCAATTTCACACAGGAGTTCCACGGACGGCGCATCCGACGCCAGAGTTCGGAGTCTTGTAATTGTCTGAACGCCGACGTGGGCGCGCACAAGATGGGGAGTGAAAAGCCGCAGCCGTTTCATTTCGTCCGCGGAAAATCGCGAGTGACGATTTACGCTGGTCGCGACGATGTGTCCGGGCAGTTTAAGCGGAATCAGCAGATGGTAGCGCACGCCGTTCGGGCGCATGATTTCGTTGTAGAGGGCTGTGCGTTCGAACTGTCGCTGACTTATGAAATCGGTGGCCTCAAGAAGACCTTGTGCGCCCTTTTGGAGCGCAGGCGCCATCGGATTTTCCGGGAACAGCTTCAGGAAGAGCGATTGCATTTCCCTGGACATGATGGGCTCCAGCGTATTTCGAGTCTCGGCCTTACCATCGCCCAGACGCGTGGAGTCCACGCTAATCACGACGTCTTCAACCAATTCGGCTATCGCCTCAAATACGCCTGTGTGAAACGTGGAAAGGTCTTCCCGCCTGTAAATACTCTCAATCGCGCAGAGCAATCGAGATGTTCCACGACTCGACAAAGACAATGCTCCGGCACCGCAAATTCGTCGAACTATTGAAGCTTCGGTGCTCAAGCTGGGTCGTCCACCGCCCTGCCTTGCGGGGGACTTTACTGCAGGGAGGTTAGCGGTCGGGGCCGCGATGTCAAATCTTATTAGTTTGAGCGACGAACGTTGCGACGATGCTGCTGGGGAAGGAAAGGATTTGGCGTCAGCCTTGCCGCGGCAACCCTCGAACGGTCGAAAACAACCCATGGCTTGTTCTCCCTCGCTTCGTCGGATCTTCAGTTAGTCCGGAACGGCCGGTTGGGGTAAGAGAATCCCCGATGGGCTCTATGACAATTGCCGCCTCAAAGATGCGGTCGACAAGGTCACTCCATTTTAGACTGGCTTGAACTCGGAGAGGGTTCTGGCGCTGGCCCGCCCCCGCAGAGACACCCAAACTTTTGAGCAGACTCGAAAAGAACGCATTCTCATTGGAATAGCCGATCAGGTTGAACGGACTCCAAAGGGGCAGGTCGACGTAGCCTTCCGAGCTTTGAAAGAAGGCTTGAGCGAGGTCTTCGGCGATGACGCGGCCGTAAGCGTTGGCTTCGGCCAGAGTATCGAGAGTCTCTTCGCAGTCCATCCCGAAGCTAAGAAACGTCTGCACGACTCGGTAGCGGGTTCGATTTAGCGGATGACTGGCGACGTCTGGCTTCGAACCGGGCCACGGATATTTGCCCGGACCGACCACCGCCCGTTCCGCTCGAAACTGGGAATCTCTCGCACTCTGCATCTTCAATCTCCACGATACTTAGCACCGCCCCTCGAACCGGCATATGCGTGGAACTACGCATTCCTGCTCGCAGCGAGTTCAGCGTTGGCACAGCTGGGCTTTGCGGCTGAAGAAAATCCAACCTGCCGAACGACCACTCGCCTGGGGGCGCCGTCTTGCCCGGTTTTTCCGCGGGTGTCGTCCGAACGAGAAAGTCGCGCCATCCAACCCCGGTCGCGGCAATCCGCGCAAACGGTCAAAGAAGTTTTCGAGCCCGATAAAATTTGAACAGGCGCTTCGGGGGGGTATTTTCCGGACGTGCCAAAAATCGTGCGATTTCATCAAACCGGCGGGGCTGAAGTTCTCCAGCTCGAGGACCTTCCAACTCCGGAACCCCAGCAAGGAGAGGCCCGCATAAAAGTTGAAGCGATCGGGCTCAACAGGGCAGAAGTAATGTTCCGAGAAGGGGCTTATCTCGAGCAACCGCAGCTGCCGTCGCTGCTCGGTTACGAAGCTTCGGGAATTGTTGAAGCGGTCGGCCCGGGAGTGACGGATCTCAAGCCGGGGGACCGGGTCAGCTCGATCCCGTCGTTTTCGCTGACAAAATATGGGACCTATGGAGAGGTTGCGGTGCTGCCAGCGTATTCTTTGGCCAAGTACCCTCCGAGGCTAAGCCCGGTCGAGGCGACGGCCATCTGGATGCAGTACCTGACGGCCTATGGATTGGTGGAATTCGGCCGGCTGGGCGAAGGCGATCAGTTGCTGATCACTGCCGCGGCGAGCAGTGTCGGCCTGGCGGCCATCCAAATCGCGAACGCTTTGGGAGCAAAGCCCATCGCAACGACGCGAAATCCGGCCAAGGAGCAGACGCTGTCCTCGGCGGGGGCCTATCAAGTCGTTAATACCCGCTCAGACACTTGGACCGAAAAAATCGGAGAAATTACCCAAGGTAAAGGGGTTGATCTGGCATTTGATCCCGTAGCCGGCGCGGGACTAGAACAGGTCGCGAAGGTGGTCCGCGACGAAGGGATCATCTTCGTTTACGGAGCGCTGGCGCCCGAACCGACGCCGTTTCCCTTGTTTGCGGCCCTCGGCAAGAACCTGACCTTTCGCGGTTATACGCTTTTGTCAATCGTCAAGATTCCGGACCGGCTGGAGCGCGCAAAGCGTTGGGTCTACGACGCGCTGTCGATAGGCAAACTGCAGCCGATCATCGCGAAAACTTTTCCGCTCAGCGAGATCGTGCAGGCGCACCGCTATATGGAGTCGAACGAACAGGTCGGAAAAATCGTTGTGACCTGCTAAGGTTCCGGTGCTTGCTCCGACCGAAGATGCCGCTCAATGCTGGGTGGGAACCGGGGGAGGAGTGAGGGCTTTTTGTTTGAATCTCCTGAAGCATCCTCCCTCGCTGAATTGTCGCCAACCCCAGCGAAGCCAGCGAATCAGCGCCGCGGCAATCCAAAGCGCCCAGGCGAGCATCAGAAAGCGATACCACCACATCGAAACCGACAAGAAGGAGGGGCGTGGCAAAATCGTGTCCGCCCGAGCCGAATACCAGCGAAGCAGGGTTCGCCCGGACCCGTTTCCGACGATGAACATTTCGGGGTTGCCAAGCAGGCCTTGCGCCACGGCAGCCACGAGAATGGAAAGCGCGCCCGCGGTGAGGAGAACGAGAAAAACCTGCAGCAAGTTGTAGCCCAACGTAGGCAGGTCGAGGAACGACTGCCGCCCACGCCAGGCCAGGAAAAACAGCCAGCCGACGACCACCAAGGAAGCCGGCAATGGCACCTGGGTCAGACCGATCGCCAGGAGCATCCATTCGAGCGGGCGAAGCGGAGAGACGGCAACCCGGCCAAGGATCCAGGCGGCGATGACCGCGCAAAGCAAGATGCTCCAAAACCGTACCGCGGGGCCGCGCTGAGGCCCGGCCGCCCATAGGATCCACCGGTCATCTGGCACGCCCATTGAAGTATTGATATTCGCGCTTTCGACCGGCAGACGAACCTCCCCGGCGGTGACGCGAAAGCCAAGCGGCACGTTGATCTTCCATCCGACGGAAAGCGATTGCTCTCCCGGACGCAACGGGATGACGAGCTTGGTGCCGTCCTTTCGCGCCGGAAGAGCTTCGCCATTGTGCGTCAGCGAAGTGATTTCCGCATCCGCCGGAAGCTCGGTGAGGAAGTCCTGGCCCAGGCTGCATCGCACGGAGAGGTCGAGCTTGGAAACACCTTGACGATTTCCCACGGCTATTTCGCGCGTCCCGCGGAGAACCGTGATTGTCGGACCCGCGATGGCTTCCGGGCGGCTGATCGCCAGATCGACTGCTTCGCCGGGCCAGGGGCGCCAAACGGGCACCAGTTCAGGGTTTCCGGGTTCGAAGATCGGCGCGAGACCGGAAATCGCGAGATTCCACACCGGCGAAGCAACCATTTTCCAGCGCTCCACCCAGGAATCTCGAGCGTTGGTGGCCAGCTTGATGCGGTCCGTGATAGGCAGCTCACTATCCCATGCGTATTCCGAATCGTTCGCCCCCATCTGGATCTCGATGGAACCGTCCCGGACGACGGCATTTTCGGACAAGACATTTTCACCGGCAACCAGCGGCACGCGGAGGGCTATTGCCTTGCCCGTCGGAGAGAGCCGGCTCGCCTTGTTATGAATCTGCCAGGTGAGACCGAGCTCCAGATCTCGATCGATCGCGACGATCGCTTGCAGGTCCTGCCTGTCGTAGCTTGCCTCGCCGGAGGCCGATTTTTGGGTTCGAACCAGAGAGATCTGTTGCTCGGGAACGCCGTCTGGCCGCACTCCCCGGTATGTCCATTCCGGCGCGTCGATGCTCACCGCGCGAGGCCTCAACTGAAAAGTCCATTCCCATTCATCGACATCCGGGAGCAACCCCTCGATGCGGACGTCATGAACTCCCGGGGATAAAACGACCCAAAGATTGTCGTCCTCGCGCCGCAGAGCAGCGTCCGGCTTGTTATCAATGAGGACCGAGAGAGGGGACCAAGAGGCCAGACGCCCAGGCAGCGGAACCGCGGTTTGGATCGCGGCGTGAACCTGGGCCTCGATCGTTACCCGCCGGCCTTCGATTTTCAAGGAAGCAAAGGGGATATCCGCTGCGGTGGGGAACGCGTCGGACGTCTCCAGGAGGCGCTGTCGAAGCGTTTCCAGCGTTGCGGGATCGGGGATGTCTGCGCGCGCGGGCAACGCGGCTCCTGCCAGGAATCCGACGAGCAGCACGGCGGCAAGTTTGGCGGGTTTGCCGAAGATCGACCCACCCAGGTGCCGCGCCCCAAGAAGTACGCCGGCCAGAGCGAGCAGCAGGACGACGCGCAAGATCGTGAGTCCGCGCTCGAGAGCTGGAGGAATGAGCAAGACGTGAACCCGCTGGGAGGCCTGGACCGGACCGTTCCATCCAAAACTCACGCTGCGCCAACTCCAATCGGGGACTGCCGGCCCGGTCTGAATGCGAGCGTTCGCCTCGTACATCAGGTTGCTGTCCGGAGCGGCTTTGCTCATCGCGAGGTCGGCGGCGTGGGCGCTGGCGTCGTATGACTTGGCCCGCGCCGCCTCTGCCGGCGCGGGAGCCACAGTCCCGGTTCCGCCCAATCTGAAATCCCGCGCCAGGAATGGACCTTTTGATCCCACCCTCTCCAATTGCGGGTAAAGAGCTTGTTGCACTTGCCCGGCGACGAAAGGGGTCAGGATAATGACGAGACAAGCGATGGTCAGCCATTTCCAGGTGATGATCACGCGGCGTCCCCACCCGGAGGAGACGACGCGAAGAAGAGCAATCGGCATCAAAAGGAACAGCCAGATATAGCGTGGCGCGCCGGGTTCATGATACGAAAGCCCGAAGGCGACAAAGGCCAGCAGCGCAGCCGGAAGGCCCCATAGTCGGAACACGGCGAACGAAAGGACAAGGACAAGGAAGAGATCGAGCAACGTCCAGGATGTGAGCCAGTCCCCACGCAGGCGATCCGCTCCGAACAGCGCGAAAAGACGCCAGCCCGGAGGAAGGTTGAGATCGACATTCAGCGTATCGGCGTCGGAGCGCCAACCGGTGGCGGAGAGTGTCTTCGTCTGACTGATCCGGCCAGCAGCCTCGAGGTTGAAGTTGCGTTCGCGGACCTCGATGCCGAGTGCTCCGTCCTGTGGGTTGCGAGTAATCAATTGCCACTGACCGCCGCTGTTCCGCACCGCCCCAAGCTCCTGTCCTGGCGCCGCGTCGAGTCTCCAAATCTGTTGCATCCGGCCACTGAGCTGATCGCGAAAAGTCATGCCGCGCCCGTCTTCATCGAGCCACAGCGCGCGGGCGATGCGCAGCCCCTCCGGTTTTTGGGCGCCCATTCCGCGCAAACGTTCCTCGATGCGCAGCGGCGTCGCCGTGTCCCATCGATAAACCGGCAGACTTCGCCACCTTTCGGGAAAGGTCGTCTGCGAGACGTCGACGGATGGCACGCCGAGAATCTCGACCATCCGAAAATCAGGCCGCGATTGGAATGCGATGAGCTGGCTTGTGACTGCGGGTTTGGCTTCGCCCGCGTAGCGCAGCTCGGATGGGTTGTCCAGCCGGAATGCATCCAGAAGCACGGTCCATTTTCCGCTTCGCACCTGAGCCTTGAGGTGCCCGGAATTGTCCACGGCGACGGGAATCTGGCTGCTAATCGCGGCAAGTTTCCACCCTTCGGGGAGGACGGAGCCCAACTCCACCTCCCGGCCTTTGCCCGAAACCACCAATTCGATCTCCGTGCGCAGCCACAAGGGAATGCCATCCTCGATCAATGAGTAGAGCTTTATCCCCAGGAAATCCTTGTCAGCTTCTTCCGCGGACCGGTTGCGTTCGAGCCAGAGGATTCCCTCCGTATCCCAATCCGGAACCTCGACCTGGGTGCCCTCGATGCTGAGTACAAGAATGCCTATTTCACGTGGAACGGGAATTTTGCCGGGCATCTGGTTCCACTTGTACGAGCCCTCGACGTCGTAAGAGCCCGGAGGCAGCTTGATCGCGGGACGACCGTCGTGCTCGACCACGGGAAGCAAGGCGCCGTGCGACTTGACCTCCATGGGCCAAAGGTCCTCGCTGCCCGGGAGCGGAATCCAAGTTTCACTGAAAACCGTTACGCTAAGCTCGAACTTTCCGGAAGTCTTCCCGGCTTGCAGGGCGAGGCGCCCGGGCCAGAAACACAGGTGCTTGCTGGGATCGCTATAGGGCGAAGGACAGGCATGGTCAGCATCGTTCCAAGTCGCCCATCCTTTCCAGGCCTGCAGCGGTTCCGGGATTTCCCGGGTTGTTTCACCGGCCGCAATCAAGGCAAAGGCGAGGGAAACGATCGTGAACAGGGAAAATCTTGAGCGGAGCAATCGTGAGGTCCTCATAGTAAACGGAGAGAGAACTCAGGGTGCCTAGCTCTTTGCTCGGCGGAAGCCAATCAGATTAGACCAAGCTTGGCGAAAAGAGCCGCGCCGAGAGGGATGCGCCACCGAAGGCTGTTCGCCGGCGAAGGCCAATCGGAATGTGTGGCGATCGATACTTTCGGAGCGAGCGGCCGTTCCGGGACTTCGGATTCGGAAGCTGTTTCAAACGATGAGGGGAGGCGTTGCCGCCAGCAAAAACCTTTAAAGAATAACAGACCCGTGGCAAAATCTCCATTCCTTCGAAAAGCACTCTCATGAGCACCATTGAAAAGCATCAGTTTCAGGCGGAGATATCCCAGCTCCTCGATATCGTGATTCACTCGCTGTACACGGACAAGGAGATTTTCATTAGAGAGCTTATTTCCAACGCTGCCGACGCCTCCGAAAAGCTGCGTTTTCTGCAAACATCTGGGGCGGAAATCTTCCAACCAGAGCGGCCGCTGACCATTTCGATCAACACCGACGACACCGCGCACACGATTTCGATTTCGGACTCGGGGATCGGAATGACCCGCGATGAACTCATCGAGAATCTTGGGACAGTCGCGCACTCCGGCTCAAAAGCATTCCTCCAGCAAATCAAAGAGAACGCCTCCAATCCGACCCTCATCGGCCAGTTCGGAGTCGGGTTTTATTCTTCGTTTATGGTGGGCACCAAGGTGACGGTGCTGACCCGCTCTTACCAGCCGGAGGAGACCGGATGGATTTGGACTTCGGATGGGGTGAACTCCTATGACCTCGAGGCCGGGGTGGATCTTCCCCGCGGCACGAAGATTGTGGTTAGCCTCAGGGAGGCCGACCACGAATTCTCGCGCTCCCACCGGGTGGAAGCGATCATCCAGCGGTATTCGAATTTTGTCGGATTTCCCATCGAGCTCAATGGGAACGCGGTCAATACGATCCGGGCCATCTGGACCCGAAGCAAATCGGAGCTCACCGGGACGGACTACGATGAATTTTATAAGTTCATTGGCCACGACCTCGAGCCCCCGCTCTACTGGTTTCATTTCAGCGCCGACGCGCCGTTGGCCATCAACGCCCTCCTCTTCATTCCGAAAAACAGCCTGGAAAAGCTTGGCATGCCCAAGATCGAATCGGAGGTGCACCTTTACTGCCGGAAAATTCTCATCCAATCGAAAGCCAAAGGTTTGCTTCCAGAGTGGCTTAGATTCCTCAAAGGGGTCGTGGACAGCGAGGATCTTCCGCTCAATATCTCCCGCGAGACGATGCAGGACTCGGCATTGTTGCAAAAACTCAACAAGGTCCTGACCGGCCGCTTCCTCAAGTTTCTGGAAGAAGAGGCCCAGAGCGATAGCGAAAAATACGCCGGATTTTTCAAGGAGTTCGGCCATTTTCTCAAAGAAGGGGTCGTTAGCGACTTCGCGCATCGGGAGACTTTGGCCAAGCTCTTGCGCTATCAGACCTCGCAATCGGAAACCCCGGTCGGCCTCGCCGACTATGTCGCGCGGATTCCCGAGGGACAGAAGGAAATCTATTACATCTCGGCCCCGAATCGCGAAGCCTGCATGGCGAGCCCGTATCTGGAGGGTTTGAAGGTAAAGAACTACGAAACGCTTTTCCTCTTTGATCCTTGGGACGAATTCGTTATGGATCACCTCCGCGAATTCGACGGAAAGAAGCTCGTTGCCGCGGAAAGGGCCGAGATTTCCATCGAGGTCCCGGAAAAGAAGCTCGGCGATACTGCCGCCCGCCTGCTTTGCAACTTCATCAAGGAAACCCTTGGCGATAAGGTTGGCGAAGTTCGGATCTCCGGCCGGCTCGTCGATAGCCCGGCGGTGGTCGTTGAAAGCGACAAGGCGATGACCTCAAGCATGAGGCGCATTTTGAAGAACCTGAGTCGTGGCTCGGAAAGCCCCTTCAAGCATGACCTGGAAATCAACCCCAACCATCCGGCCCTTGTCGGGCTCGAAGGCATCCGTCAATCGCGCCCCGAGGTGTCCAAGCAAGTTGCCGAACAGATTTACGACAACGCGCTCATGGCGGCAGGTCTGCTTGACGACCCCCAGTCGATGCTGAAGCGCATCAATTCACTTCTGGAGCAACTGGTCGCCAGCTAGCCGCCGACGAACACCTTTCTAAGGCCGTGCAACGCGCGCTGTGCTCGCTCAATGGGAAACCGCGGCGAAGAGTTCATCGAGGGCTCGCAAACGACGCGACAAGTCGCGGGCGATATTCAGGATGATGATCGCGTATTGGTCGGGTTGTTTCTCGAAGAGATGAAGCAAATCGGTGCTCTTCAGTCCAAAGACGCGCGTGCTCTCGATCGCCCTAACGGAAGCGCATCGCGTCAGGCATTCAATGATGCACATCTCGCCGAAAAAATCTCTTGGTCCCAGCACGGCGAGGACCGTTTCGTGCGATTCCCCCAGGTTTTTGACCACTTCAACGCGGCCGGCATGGATCACGAACATCCGGTTACCTCTTTCCGCTTCTCCGAGGATGGTCTGGCCGGCGCGGAAGCCGGCTTCTTTAGCCGCCTCGGCGATCATGGCCAGCGCGGAGGTCTTGAGTCCGGCAAAAATTGGAATGGTTTCTAGAAAATCCTGGGCTTTTTTTGTGGTGACCATGGCCAAGCCTACGGGTGAAGACTCCAGGCCGGAGCCGCGAGAATCTCGGAAAACCCCGCTCGAAGGCAATGGCGCGGCTCGAAATCGGGGCGGCCCCGCTTTTTTGGAACAACCAGCTCAGGCGCCCTCGTCGCGGTGGCCGAGAATCTGAACGAGCGCGCTCTCATGGTCTTTCCCTGAATATACCGCCTTAAGAGGCATTGACAGTCTGATTTGTCAAATCGCGCCTTGGAGAAGAGGCGTGTCAATTTGGCTTATGGCTATTCACTTGACTCAACCGACCCCAAGATATAGCGGTCTGGAGTGGCCGAGGATTACCCGCGCACATTGGTGGAACTGGAGCGGCGCTTTTCCGACGATGCCGCGTGTCGGCAATATCTTTTCGCGTTGCGCTGGCCGGCAGGCTTTCGTTGCCCTCGATGCCAGCGGGAAAATGCTTGGCCGATTTCGCGCGGACTTTGGCTTTGCACAGGCTGTCGGACGCAAGTGTCGGTGCTCGCGGGAACCGTGTTTCAAGACACTCATCTTCCCCTGACGGTATGGTTTCGAGCGATGTGGCACATGACCAGCCAGAAGAATGGAATGAGCGCGCTTGGCCTCCAACGGGTTCTTGGACTGGGCAGCTACAAGACGGCGTGGCTGATGCTCCACAAGCTGCGCCAGGCGATGGTGCGCCCCGGCCGGGAGCGTTTGCGAGGCGTGGTGGAGGTAGATGAAACCTACTGGGGGGCAACCGAATCTGGGGGAGCAACCGGCCGCCTGATCGACAGCAAGGTGCTGATCGTCGTCGCAGCCGAGCAGGACGGCAAAGGCATCGGTCGCATCCGCATGGCACGAATCCCCGATTTCGACCGGGCAACGCTTCATGGCTTCATCCGATCGTCTGTGGAACCCGGGAGTACGGTTCGCACTGACGGGCTCAACTCCTACCGTGAGATAGAAGGATACGTCCATAACAGGAAAGTCCAACGCCGTCTCCAGCACGGGGAGCATATGCTTCCAAGAGTCCACCGAGCGGTTTCCCTGCTCAAGCGGTGGATGCTCGGAACACACCAAGGAGCCGTCCGGCACCAGCACCTCGAGGATTACCTCAACGAATTCGTCTTCCGCTTCAACCGGCGCAAGTCGGCGTCGCGAGGAAAGCTCTTCTACCGGATCGCACAGCAGGCCGCCCAGATCGCTCCGACTACCTACGAGAAACTGGTCCGGCCACAAGATCTTGTGCATGGTTGAGTCAAGTAAATAGCCCTAATTTGGCTTGAAAGTTCGGATCTCGCTCTTGGGGCGACGAAGCTTTAGAGAGTAGGCATGAAAGACATTTATCTCGGCACGGACAGCGGCGCCACGACTTCGAAGACCTGCGGCGTGTTTGCGGACGGCATGCCGATTTCACTGAAGCTCGCCCAAAGTTCAACAAATTCGCAGCTTGGCACGAGCGCCGTTATCGAGGGGTGGATCGAGGGCGTGGAGAAGTTTCTGACGGAAAATCAGCTTGGATGGGACCAGGTGCGCGGGGCCGGGTTGGCGATACCTGGCCCGTATCAATCCTATGGCATTCTCGATCGATCGGCGAATCTTCCCCCCGCGTTTGCGGGCTGGGATTTTCACACCGACTACTCGCGCGCGTTGGCGCGGCAGGCGGGACGCCCCATCCCACTGGTAGCGGGCAACGACGGGAATTACGGCGGGGTCGCAGAAGCGGCGAAAGTGCGCGGCGAAAAGAAAGCCTCCGTGATCATGCTGGCTCCTGGCTCCGGATTGGGTGCGGCCTACATGGGCCCGCAGGGACTTCCCCTGGAGGGCGACACTCTCGCCGGGATGGAAGCCGGCCATATGCCGGCCCCAATTCATTTGCTTGGCTTGCCGCCCTTCGCCTGCGGCTGCGGGCGATCATGGGGGTGTTTTGAAGCATACACCACTCTTTCCGGCTTGCCGCAATATCTGGACTTCCTGGCGCCGAAGTATCCCGATCATGAACTTGTTTCTTCCGTGGAACCGGCGAAGCAAAAAGCCCTCTCCCTCCGCGACCGCGCGCAGAAAGGCGATCCTCTGGCACTCGAGATCTTCGACTATCAGGCGCGGGCCCTGGGCTTGCATGTGGCGAATTTGTCGATCGCCCTTGATGCGGAGTTCGTAGTTATCGGCGGGGGTTTGATAGATCCCGATGCGACCTCCCAGGAATTCCGGGATCGCTATCTTAGCACAATCCAAAGCTCTGCGGAACCCTGGTTATTTCCGGTGCAGCGTCAATCGATCAAGATCGTGCCGGCCAGCCTCGGCGAGCTTTCGCAGGCGATCGGCGCCGCTCTCGTCGCGTTGTATACAGAAAAAAGTCGGTCACAATAGAAAGAGGTCTCGACCTCCCGCCAGGCCGTGAATCGCACGGCATTTTCAGGAGGAGAAAAGGTCCCGTTGAACGGGCTCCTTGGTTGCGTGCGGCTGAAATTTCTTCGCCAGGTCGTCTAACTTCGCCACGTAATAATCAATATTTTCGTCGCGCGCCTCGGGGGTCCACTCGGAAACGAACCGGGCGTTCTCGTAGGCCACCACTTTCTTGTTTGCGCCCGTGACATAGTAGGTGATTTGATCGCCCGCCTGGTAGTTCCGCCCGCTCTTGATGGCAAGCTCGAAGGCGGCGGAACGGTTGCGCGAGGAGGCGGTGATCTTTTTCAGGTAGGAAGCGACGGAGTCCTGGAGCGCCTCGGTCTTGGCGAGCGCTTCAATCGAGATTTCGCGCTTCCGGATTTTCAGCGCCAGCTCTTCGCGCAAGGCGGCGGCCTTTTCCGGTTCATTCTGGAGCAGCAAGCGAAGAAAGGTTTCGAGATACTCGCGGAGATACGGTTCCATCCCGCGCGACTTAAGCGCGGCGCCCTTGAGAATGAGTGCACCGGACTCCTCCAATAGAGCGTAGTTCTTGGCCTTGTAGCTAAACATCGCCGGATATCGCTTATCGAGTTCCACTTCAATCCCCTCCGGGAGCTCGCCTGCGAGGCCCGTCCGCAGCTCCTCGATCGCGACCCCCTCGGGCGGGCGAAAATAGATGCCATCGGTATCGATCTCGATGACCTTTGCCCCGCGGGCGGCCAGCCAGCTGACCATCTGTCTGAGGATCTCGCGCCCCTTGGCGGTCACCTTTTCCGCCGCGTCGAAATCCGCGAAATTTCCCTGGGCGAACCCGAGATAGCCATAGAACGAATTCAGAAGGATCTTGAAGGTGCCTTGAAGCGCGTGAAGTGTTCCGCGCTCCAGGGGATCTTCCACCAGCCGAAGCGCGCTTTTCGCCTCGAGCCGGAACGCCCGCAGGTCGCGCAGCATCCCGCCGAAGACGCCGAGAGCGTCGTCCTTTGGCAAGTAGCCGAACGCCAACATCAGCGAGGGGTAAAGAGAGGTTACGTCGCAATGCCAGACGTTTTCGATCACTCCGGTCGCAAAGATATCTGTGTAGCCCCCTTCGAAAGGCCGCGCGTTCGGGAGTTCCGGAATCGAATGACGCCGGCGCAGGTACTCGCGGAGAAACAACGCGTTGATCTTCGTGGCATTCCCGCGCACGATCACATCCTGATAGTTGTAGGGAAAAATCTGGGCCTGCGTAAAATAACTCCGGCTCAAGATGGCCGCCACTTCGCGGATCTCCCGGACACGCTGCAGAGCATAGGTTCGGAATTCGCCCGGATCTTCGAGATACGCGCGATGGATTTCCGACCGCGCGAAAGACACGCGATCCCGCCCGGCAACCCCAAAGTGCCGCGCCACACCGTCGAGGTCGAAATTTTCAAGCTCTCGCGACGAAACATCATAATATTGGGCGAGGACCCATGTGTCCACGATGTGCCGGCCGCGCGTCGTAAACTTCGGATACTGAATGGTCTTCTCCGCGATCTGCAGCCGCGACGGGCGGGCCGCAAGAATCGTGCCGTCCCGCCCCCAAGCCAGGCGAACCTTGAGCCTCTTCGCGCGCGCCGCGAGGAAGGGCAAAGCGAACTTGAAGAGATGATGGCCTTCGACGACGTCGGGATCGCGCGCCTCGATGATCTCAGTGAGCGCTTCCAAGACGGTGCGTTCCGATTCTCCGGAATCCGATTGAACGGCGATGATCTCCTGCCAGCCGGTATGGTCGCTCAAGGCAATGGCGATTACCGCGTTCCGGTCCGGACTCGAAAATTCATGGCCTTCGGGCGCGGCGGTCAGGACGTCGATTTGCAGCCGGCGCAGGTCTTCAAAACGCATACCTTTGAAAAGCGTGCGCCCGCACCAGGTGAGGTAGTGCTGGACGGGATCGTTCGAGGCGAAAAATGGCGCGCCTTCCTTCGCGAGCCGAGATCGCGCTTCCTGAAAGCTTCTCCAGTCCCGGAAGGTGACCAGTTGATCAAGCTTCAGTGCGCCGTCCAGTTGTGTTCCTGAGGAGGTCGCCCAGAGAAACGGTGAAAAAGGCTCGCTTTGAACGATGGTCAGGCCGTCGGTCCCGCGCACGAAGATCTCTGCCTTGCCCGACGGAGAAAACTCGACCGCGACGATCCGCTCCATCGGGTCGAAGCCGAATAGTTGCTTATTTTCCGTGAAGATCACACGGGGAATCTAGATCGGAGCAGCGAGATTGCCCAGCCCCCACCCTTTCTCAGAACGCTGGATGGAGGCCAGGGAGATCCAGTCGCTGTATTTCCGCCGCAGTTTCGGCTAACTCAAGGCAGCAATGAACAATTCCTTCATCCTATGGCACCTCGGCGTGGCTTTAGTCATTGTCACGGTGGCATTCGCCTTGTCGCTCAAGGCCGCGACCCTTTATAGGCACGCCGGACTGGCGCTTCTGAGCGCGAGCCTTGGAACCGAGGCGCTTTCAAACCTGGTTTCCTTTCTCCTGATTGCGCTGGCATCTGGCAACGCGCCGCTTCTCCTCTGGTCTTCTGGAATTCTCCGCTACGTAAGCCTCGGTCTCCTCTTGGGAGGATGGATTTCCCTAGCCTCCGGCAAAGCGATTTCCGCCCGCGATCGCACCGACGCGAAGCCTCTTGCTCCCATGATTTCAGGAAAGAGTTTGGTGGCGTGGACGATCGTTGCCGTCTTGGTCATCTCGGTGCTGGCCGCAGCCTGGGCTCTGATGATGATGTTTGCCGCGGGCATGAAGACCGTGCCTCGCCTTGCGGGCGAGGAAGCCCTGACCGGCGCGCTCCCCTCGCTAATTGTTCTACCCATCTCGATCGGCTTATGCGTTCTGGGGTTCTACCGGGCAGCGGGCAGGATTTTCATCGCGCTTGGCATCCTCTCCGGATTGATCAACCTTGCTTGCACCGTCCTGATCGCGATTTCCTATTGGTTTCCTTAGCGATCCGTCGAAAGCCCGGG
This sequence comes from uncultured Verrucomicrobiae bacterium, assembly GCA_963816855.1. Classification (GTDB taxonomy): domain Bacteria; phylum Verrucomicrobiota; class Verrucomicrobiia; order Chthoniobacterales; family Terrimicrobiaceae; genus DASTFP01. The sequence goes on from CAWFMA010000006.1 coordinate 159,654, forward strand.
TTTTCTCAAAACAAAATTCCGTTTTAGTACTATCAAGCGCGTTTAAAAAAGCGCAGGGCCGGTCGAGCGGGCGATAACCACGAAAGTGTTCAACGGCAAAGATCTTTGGGTACTTGTTTGCCGAGGGCAGTTCCCGTCTCTCGGCGAACTCATATATGCCGAGCATGAATTGCATTGGATACGCAGGCGACTGGTGGACCACTTTGATCAACCGGTCATCGACGTAAAATGCTACAAAACGCGGCGTCCACTCGGCGGCGTAGGTGTGCGTCTCGACGGCATGGATGGCAACCTTCTCGGCGGTGAAGTTATCGGTGATGGCGGGATCTCCGAACGGGTGGAGGCCCATCCCGATGCGAGTGGAAAGCGGGTGGATGTCACGTCCGAAAATCTCGCAAATGCAAATTTCGGCAGAGCGGCTCGGTTCGTCTTCATAGCCAATCATCCAAAAGGCTACCATGTTCGCTGGGTCATCGATTGCGCGAGCCTGAAGCTCAAACAAGCCGTACTGCGGTGCATAGAGCTTAACGTTTTGCTGCTCTTCGCGCACGACAAGGCCTTGCTGGAACCGATGTTGGCCGATGACGGTACCGACAGGTCCGGAGAAAAGACCGGTTTGAAGTGAGGAAACCCGCAAGAACCCAGAGTAATCAGGACTCCAAGGTTCCTGATCCTCCTCGATGAGCAAGCGGAGCGTTCCGCCTCCCACCGCGTAGCGAGCTGCTGCCGCCGTGCGCGAACTCCAGTGCGGCAGGTAGCAGGGGATCCAAAGCCGGCCATCGAGGCTCGGTTGTTCGAAACGGTCTTCCACCTCGATCACGTAGCCGGCTCGATCGAGGCGCTGGCCCGGCTGGGGATCTGTCAGTCCGCCTGCCATTGTTGTTGGCTCACACGCTTTTCGGCCATCTTTACCGTGTCCATTTTCCGTTTCAAGCCTGCTCACCCCTTTCCGCTGGGGAAGATCAAGATTTCAACTGAGAAAGGTTCCGTTTATCAGGAGAGAATCGCCGTTTTTCGCGTCCATGCGTCCATCAGGCATGGTGTCACTAGAATCGCATCGGCGGCGACGATCTCTTCCCGAAGCCTCTCGGCGAAACTCTCCACCGCAACGTCTTTGGCGGAGACGACCCCGTAGAGCTCCATCGCCGGCAGCAGGCTGTTAAGAATATGAGCCAAATATCGGATACACAGGCGAGTCCGACCCTCCTTCCACGCGAGAGCTCAAAATCACTGGTTCCCGGTCGGTGTCCGAGGAAGGATCGACACTCATCTACGTTATTCTGGCCGCCATCGCGCTGTTGATTGTCCGTGGAGGGGTCGACAGTCGCGCGCGATCAGTAAGGTATTTCTGCGACCGCCGGTCCCATTGATCCGATACGCAGGCATTCGGTCAAATGTGCGTTGCTGGATAAATAGGCCGATTTCCCGGAAACGCTTCTCTTCTAGATCAGGCCGAGGGCGAAGCGACCTGGCTGTTCATCGTGCCCGGCGCGGTGATGGCCTTTTTGTTGCATGGCCGCATCTCGAAAGCCACGCCGGCGACAATGAGGTCGGATCATCGACTGACTGATTTGGGGAATGGAACTTTCAGAGCGATACCTGTTCACGGGCAAATTTGGGGCAATCAGGCGCGACTTGCGGCAACTACCGCGGTGCAATTCGGTTTACCGGCGGACCGATTCTAGATAGGATCGCAAATCATCGGCGCAGAACCCCGGCCGATCGGTAAGGCAAAAGTGAGAACTTCACCGTGGCGTCACGAGCGATCGTCGCGCTTTTTTCCTCCTGCCGAACCCGTGGTTTTGAATGTTCGCCCGAAGCATTCAAAACTCACCGAATCCGCGCCACCGGGGACAATTTTCTCCCGGGTCGTTCCAACTAAGGCCGTTGGTCGCGCTCTTGTGGTCCTCCTTGCCGAGGCGTTCCTGTTTTGCGATCTGGCATTTGGTCTCCCATCCTTGCGTGACCAGCTGGCGCTGGCGGAGAAGGACGACGATACCAATGCGCAAATCGAGCTGATCCGGCGCATTCTGGATACCGAGCCCAGCGACGACGAGCTGCGCGGACGATTGACCGAACTTTGGATCTCCGTCGAGGATTATGATATGGCCGAGAGCGCGTTGCGAGACTGGACGAACGCTCCGGAGGCTACTCGCAAGCGTGTCCTTGCCGCGGCGCTTTTTCATCGCGACCAGAAAAAAGATAAAGCCGTCGCGTTGCTTGAAGGGTATCTGGCTGGACATGCGGAGGATGTCGAGATCACGCGCCAGCTCGCGGGGTATTTGGATAAAATGGGCTCGAACAAAGAGCTGGTCGATCTCCTCGACAAGGCGCCGGGGAGCGAGCAAGAGGCGGACTTGCTCCTCTTGCGGGCCGTCGCGCGAAGAAAATTGCAGGATTTCCCGGGCGCGGTGCGGGATTTTGCGGCGGCGGACAAGCTGAGTCCGGAGGATTCGGGCATCGCTGCAAACCGCCCTTCTTTCGACCGTTTGCGAGCGGCCCTGGCAGGGATCGAAGCCGCGAACACCCTTCTCGCCCGGAACCCCGGCGATCTCCGCGCGCGTCTTGCGAGGTCCTATTGGTACTTAACGACAGGATCCGCTGGCGATCTTGCCTTGGAGGATGCGCGCCAAGCCCGCGAGGCTGATCCCGGATCGGTAACGGCACTTCTCCTTTTCGCGATGGCGTCGAACCAGGCGGGCAAATTGTCTGCGGCCCAAGCGTTGGAGACGCTGCAGGTCGATACTTCCAAGCCGCTCCCAACTCCGGAAACGCTGGATCGTTTCCAGCGCTGTGACGCCCGGATTGCACAGCAGCCGAAAGAGGTTTCTTTGCTTCTCGAACGCGGCCGGGAGCTGGCGGATAACGCCCAGCAATACCGGCTCGCGGCGCGCGATGCGGAAGAGGTGCTCGAGATCAATCCCCGCAACGTCTCCGCCCGGGCCGCGAAGATCCGGGAGTTTGCAAAGCTTGGCCGTTCAGACGACGCGGCCATCGAACTCCGTGTCCTGGAAACCCAGAATCCGCCTCGCGGGGTCCTCGCCGGCTCGCTCAGTGAAATGGCGGATGCGAGCTTCGCGGCTTCGCGGCTTGATGCCGCTCTCGAGTATGTCAACCGGGCGATCAAGTTGAAGCCCGAAGCACACTATTATAAGCAACGGGCGGCTATCCTTCAACGGCTTGAGCGCTTTTCGGAAGCGACCTCCGATCTCGCTCTCGCAAGACAAATGCAAAAGGACGGCGACCGGTGAACTACTCGACGGTCGTTCTTTTCGCGACGGTTCTGGCGTTGCTGGCTGGCGGCACTCGGGGCCAAGAGCCGTCACGTCCGGCGGATTCTCTCTCCAGCGGGATGGGCCAGGGCGAGTCCGCACGAGATCCTCGCGCCGGCGGTCTTGCGGTCGACGGCATCGAGGAGGGGCTGCGCGCCGGTTCCACGTTGACGATTACCTTCCCGGTTGAGATGGTGCCTGCCGACAGAATTGACGCGGAAGACGTCGAATCTCCGATCGAGATCTCGCCGGCCTTGGACGCCGGTTTTACCTGGCGAACGCAGTCCCAGGGCGAGCTGACGATTGAAGGCCCGTTGATCCCGGGCCAGTCCTATCAATTCAGCTTGCGGGAGGGCACGAAGGATCCTGGCGGCAACCCGCTGCTGCCGGATGCTTGGGGCTTTGAGATGACGGCGCCCGAGTTGCGGGTCATCGAGGAAGACTATGGCGAACGCGCCACCCTCAACGCTCGTCCGCAGGTTCCCATCGAATTCAACTATCCGGTTCGAATTTCTGATGCTGCGAATCGCGTTTGGTTTCAGGATCGCGCCAGCCGGACTCGATTTCCCGCGGAGATTTTGCTCAACGCGGCGGAGGGCGATCGGAATGATGCGCCGATCGTTGAAGGGAAGGTCGAAGAGCTGGAGGAGGTAACGGGATTCCGTGTCCGGCCGCTGCAGCCGCTGCCTGTCGGCAGGCGCTACGATCTGGTCGTCGACGGCATCTGCGCTGCTTATGGTGGACGCCCGCAAGCTTATCCCCAGGTCTTTCCCCTTGGAACCACACGTCCGATGACCATCGACTACGTCGCGGCGCACAATCATCCTCTTGGCACGCCTCACATTGAGGTAAAGTTCAACCAAACGCTCGATGAGAGCGAGTTGCCCAAGGATGCGCTGAGGATCTCGCCGGCGGTTTCTCAACTGCACCTTTTCAAGCAGGGGTCTTCCGTGATTGCCGAAGGGAATTTCGATCCGAAATCGCGCTACGTCGTCGAAGTCTCCCCCGAAATCCTTGGCGCGGGAGGTTACGGGATCGCCAAACAGGAAACGTGGGGCGCAACCTTCCGTCCCAAGGATGGCGCGATCCTCTTTCCGGACCGGCAAATCCGCCAGCGCTCGGTGTTGGGGCTGAACTTCGCTTTTTATCATGTCAACACCTCGGACCTCGAATGGAAACTGGCCGTTGTGCCGCTCGAAAAACTGCCGGCGGTTCTTTCGCGGGAGCAAGAGTTCACTCGCGTTTTGAGCGACTCCGGGGGCAACCCGCTCTGGACAAGAGAAGGCGCATTTCAGAGGGCCCCTTCGGAGCCCCTTATTCCCGCTTTTCAATTCAATGTTGTCGCATCGGGAAAGATCTCCGCCGGGCAGGACGACACGGACACCCTGCGCCATATCACCTGGAAGCCTTCGGACCCCTCGGCGCTCCCGGGACCGATGTTGCTGGAGGTCACAGGAACGGACTCCGGGGGGAGGATCGTCGGCAATCGCGCGCTGATCTTTTTCGGAGAGATCGCCCTGACCCGTAAATTGACGAAAACCCAGGCCATCATCCGGGCGGCGCGCCTGAGCGACGCGAAGCCGATGCCGAAGTCAACGGTTTCCGCCCTCGACAAAGACCTAAAGAAGATTGTCGAAGCGACAACGGACTCTGATGGCCTGGCCGTCTTCGACAACCTGGCGATAGCTGGCGCGCAATACTTTCTGTGCGAGGGCACCCTTCAGCCGGTCAAGCTCTCGGATCAGTTTCCCGGAGGCACAACCAGCGCGCGGGCCCCGCCGCCGCTCCGCGCCCATACGCTGACGGATCGCCCCCTCTACAGGCCTGGCCAGTCAATCCAGTTCAAGGGAATCGTGCGAGAGGAGCAGGGCGGAGCACTAAGGATCCCCTCCGGAAAGCCGGTCAATTGGACCATCGAGCGGGCTTATGAAGGCGAGGTGCTCGCCAGCGGGAAGGGCAAAGTCGATGCTGCTGGCGCATGGAACGGATTCTGGCTGCCCGCGGCGGGAACGCCTGTGGGGGATTTCGCCATAAAGGCGCTGATCGATGGCCAACCGGCAGGTGCTCGGGCTCAGTTTCAGATCCAAGAATTCCGAAATCCCCCGTTTTCGGTGGTCTGTGAGACCAAGGATACGCAAAAGCCCGGGCAATCTTCGATTTCCGTTCAATCCCAGTATTTCCATGGAGCGCCAAACGCCGGAAGCCGCGTGCAATGGACAGCCACCTGGATCAGTGATTCCGCCAACGGAGAATATTACGGCGAGGACTGGACCCGCGTCGATCTTTACTCCGAGCACGCGAAGCATCCGGATTACTCCGCGGAAGTTTCCGGCGAGGCCGCCCTGGATGGTTCCGGCAGGGCGACCCTCCAATGCGACGCGCCTTTCAAGGATCCCGGAAACCGCGCTCAATGCAGCGTGATCTGGAAAGTCGACACTACCGGGCCCGACGGGCAAACAGTTACCGGCGGAGCAACGCAGAAGGTTGCGATGGCGCCGGTCCTGCTGGGTGTAAAGCGAGCCGAAGCCCGCGAAGGGGCGATTGAGTTTCAGTGGCACGCCGACGAACGATTCGAAAAAGCGCCCGAGAGCGTGGACGTCAAGCTCTTCCACGTGGAAACAAAATCGGTCAAAGAACGCCTCGCCCCCGAGGTCTACAGATATCGGAACTTCGATCAATACGAGCTGATCGAGCAACGCGAGCGGGTGACGACCGATCGGTTGGAGTTCACGCCGGGAACCCCGGGCCGCTACGTGGTGGTTGTGTCACCCGCGGCAGGCGGACCGGGCTTTCCCGTGAGCGAGCAGGCTTATCTTGAAGGGGACGAGGAGTCCCACGTTCCCATCGAATCCGATACCGCCGCGACGGTTTTCTCGGTCAGGGAAGAAAGGGGCGAAGGTTCCAAACCCTGGCTCGTCGGTGAAAAAGCAGGGATTGAGATCTTGTCGCCAAAAAGCGGCGTGGCCTGGGTGAGCGTCGAAACCGACAGGATCCTTGACACCTTTTCCATTCCCCTCAAGGGGAACACCAGTCGCCTCGAAATTCCGGTCAAACCCGAATACGAACCGAATGCCTTTGTTTCGGTCTACATCCTAAGCCCCGGCGGTTCCGACGAGCTTGCTGGGGAGATGTTTGGCTACGACCAGATTGCCGTGCGCGCGCCCGAACGCGCGCTGGATGTTTCCGTCAAAACGAGCCGCGCCGAATACGAACCGCGCGAAAAAGTTTCCGGCGAGGTGAGCGTCAAAGCCGCGGGCCGTCCAGTCGACGGTGCCGATCTGGCGATCTATGCGGTCGACGACTCGATTCTCACGCTTGGCGGCTGGAGACTTCCGCAGGTGCTGGCGGACTTTTTCCCGCCTCGAAGCTTCGCGGTGGCGACCTATTCTGCGTTGAAGGCTTATACGGACAAGGTGGCTCCCTCGTGGCTCACGATGAAGGGTTTCGTCTCTGGCGACGCTGGCGCTGAGGAATTTGGCAACGTCACTTTTACGCGCAAGGAATTCAAGCCGCTGATCTTTTGGCGCCCCAGCGTGCGGACCGATGCGCAAGGGATCGCCAAATTCGAATGCGAAGCTCCGGACAATCTTACTCGTTTCCGGGTGGTGGCGGTTGGTCAGACGCGAAGCAACCAGTTCGGCGCAGGCGACACGACTTTCGCCGTCAGCAAGAAGCTTCTCATCGAGCCCGCGCTTCCGCGATTCCTTCGGGAGGGCGACGAGGTTGAACTGAGAGCCGTCGCGAGGCAAAGAGTGTCCGAAGGCGAAAAGCTTCTCGTCCGATGTGTCGCGGGCGGAAATCTTGAGTTGCTCACTGGCCCGGAGCGGGAGGTTTTCGCCGGCCGCGATGCTCCGGCCGTTGTCCGTTTCAAGGCTCGCGCGAAAGCTGCCGGCCCGGCGAGCGTGAAATTCGAGGTGGTTTCGACCTCCAAGCTGGCCGACGCGGTGGAGGTCAACGTTCCGGTGGCCCAAGCCGCGATTTTGAAGAGGGAAGCGGTCTCGGGTCCTTTGGCGGGCTCCGAGCTCGCCGGCCAGGCCATCATGCCCGCTGTATGGAAGCACGGGCGCGGGACGTTCAGCCTCACGGTCTCATCCGTGCCCTGGCTGAGCAAGCTCATGGGTTTGCCGTTCCTCCTTGATTACCCCCACGGCTGTTTCGAGCAAAAGTCCTCGCGGCTTCTGGCCTACACTTTCCTCGGCGCGCTCCTGGACTACCTCCCCGACGGAAACGTGCGCAAGACGGCCTACGGGAAAGTAATTGAAGAGACGCTTCAGGAATTCGAAACGGCGCTCCTGGCAGATGGACGCCTTCCCTACTGGCCGGGCGGCACGGAGCCGAACAATTTTGTAACGATCCAGGCCGCCTGGTGCGCCAGCCAGGCGGAGGAGGCCGGCTTCTCTGTCCCCGACCGTCTTTCTTCGGACCTTTCAGACGCACTGGGAAAAATGGTGGCCGGCAAGATTTCCAGGCTTTCGCCGACTTTGAGGGCGTTCGCCATTCTTGTGCTTTCGAACTCAGGCGAGGAAGCCGGCGAGGATGTCCTTTCCGCGGCTGATGAGCTTTTTCTCCAACGCGACAAACTGACCGGGGAAGGGCGGGCCATGCTGGCGATTGCGTTGCACGATCTCGGCATTCGCCCGGATCACCAAGGGTCGCTCGTCAGCGAGCTTCCGAAGCAGTTCGACGACCTCGCCTTCAACCCGGAGACGTTCTCTTCTGCGGCACGGACCGAGGCCCTCTGTGGCTGGGCGCGCTTTCTCGTCGAGCCATCTTCAATTTCCGGCGCCTTCCGCGACCGCCTGACCCGGCTTATGGATTCGTCGTCGAGCCTCTCCACGCAGGAAAATTTTTGGCTCCTGGCGGTGTTCCAGGCGATGATGAAAGCGACCGCGGCGCCGCGGCTCAGCGCGCTCAAGCCCAACCCGGAAGCCGTCTCCGCCAATGCCAGTTCCGCGAGCTGGCGCAACCGCAACCTCGCGAAGCTGGCGCCGTTTTCCGTCAACGGGTTGCGACCAGGGGGCAGTTTCGTGCTGAAGGCGGAATATCAATCGACGGAAAAAGAGACGGCACCCGTGACCCGGGGGATCAGGATGGACCGGGTGGTGAAGAATCTTACCGCGCCCGACCGGGATGGCAGCAGCGAGGCCCCTTTTCGACTGGGCGATCAAATTTTGATTTCCTATCGGTTTTCTTGTGAAAAGCCCCAGAGCTACGTGGCGCTCGAGGACTTGATCCCAGCTGGCATCGAGGTCGTGAATCCGGACCTCGCGCTCTTTGGCCAATACTATTCGCTGCCCGAGGAATCGGGACTTGAAACCGCACGGTTGTCTCACAGCGAAATCCGGGACAGGCAAACGAATCTGTATTTCGATGACTTGCCTGCCCGAACTTCAACCTACAGCGTTCTTGCGCGGGCAACCGCGGCCGGAATGTTCGCCTGGCCGGCGACCCAAATTTCCCCGATGTACAGACAGCAGGTTTTTGGCCGATCGGCCCCAAGCGAATGCTACGTCGCCTCCGAGTAGCTCATCTGCCGTCCGTCCGCCTTGGGCGATCGGCGCCAGTCTTTGCAGGATTGGTTCTCATTTTTCTTCTGGCGGGCGTTTGCTCGTTCTGGATTATCGGGCGATCGATCTGGCGCGCCCCGTTGCCCAGGAGCTTGGATTGGCCTGCGCCCGCCACGCCGATCATCACCGATTCTCAAGGAAAGACCATTGCCGTCCTGCCGACGCCCCTGGCCAGAGAGAGCTATCCGGTGCGATTGAAAGACGCCGGCCTTTGGATGCCCATGGTCACCGTCGGCATTGAAGATGCGCGCTTTTGGAAACACCGCGGCGTGGACGTGTATGCCGCCGCCGCCGCGGCGCTGCGGAATCTGCGGAACGGACGCGTTATTTCCGGCGCCTCCACGATCACCCAGCAACTCATCAAGATCTCTTCGGCACGCCGCGAGCGGACCTTGGCGGGAAAGATCCGGGAAGGGTTTGCGGCCCTGAGGCTGGAGCGCGAGTGGGAGAAGAAGCGCATCCTCGAAGCCTATTTGAACCGTCTCGACTACGGAAACCGGCGGTTTGGTCCGGAAGCCGCGGCTCAGGCCTATTTTGGAAAGTCCGCCCGGGTTCTCTCTCTTTCCGAAGCGATATTCCTGGCCGGTCTGCCTCAATCGCCGGCGCGGTTGAACCCTTGGAAGAATCCGGATGCCGCCCTGGTCCGTTACCGTCGCAACGTCAGGCGGCTCGCCGCGGCCGGGCTTCTTCCTTCCGGCGTCACCGCGCAGTCGCTCTTGAGAGCCCCTCCTCGCATCGAGATGCATGAACCGACGAGCGAAGCTTCCCATTTCGTCCAGCTCGTGCAACGGGGCGTTTCGCCCGACCTGACGGCTTCCGGGAAAATCACTACTTACCTGGACTCGAATCTGCAAAACATTGCGTTGCGCGCGCTGCGCGAACATCTTTCGAGGAATGCGGGACTCGGAGTGACCGACGCCGCGATTGTGGTCATCGAAAATTCGACCGGTGCGGTGCGCGCCTTGGCTTGCGCCGGGGACCCTCGACATGCCGCCCTCAATTCGGCCGTTGAGCCGCGGAGTTGCGGCTCGACGCTCAAGCCGTTTCTTTACCTGTTGGCCCTGGATCAACGAAAGCTCACCGCGGCTTCGCTATTACCGGACACGAAGGACGCGATCGCCGGGGAATACCGCGACTACGACCCGCAGAATTATTCCAAGCGCTATCTCGGGCCGGTGCGAATGCGCGAGGCCTTGGGAAACTCGCTTAACGTGCCCGCGGTCTTTGCGCTCAGCAAAATTGGCGCCCGTGAGACCTTCGGTCCCTTCAGCAGATGGGGCCTGAATTTTCCGGCTCCCTTTGATGCCTACGGGGCGGGATTCATCCTTGGGAATGCGCCAGTGCGCCTTGTTGAACTCGCCGGGATTTACGCAGGCCTCGCGCGCGGGGGAGAAGTTTGGACGCCCCGGCTCATCACCGGCAGCCGTTTCGAAAGCCGGCGCCTGGCCTCGCCGGAGGCAAGCGCGATCATCGCCGACATTCTTTGCGACAACCGGGCCCGGCGCGCGTCCTTTGGCGCATCGTCGCCTCTGAACCTTCCCGAGCGAACCGCGGTGAAGACCGGCACGAGTTCCGGCTTTCGCGACGGCTGGTGTGTGGGATTTAGCAAAGACCACACGGTCGCCGTCTGGGCGGGCAACCTTGACGGCCGCCAAATGGGAGAACTGCTGGCCGTGCGCTCGGCGGCTCCGCTTTGGGCGGCGGTGATGAAATCTCTCTACGCGGCGGGGGATCGTGCCTGGCCGGAAATCTCCGAAACGCCTATCCTTCATTCCGTGGATGTTGCCGCCGAAACCGGTCTGCTTCCTCGTCCCGGCGAACCGGTCGTCCGCGAATGGTTCCTGCGGGGCACCGAGCCCGTCGAGAACGCCGCTGCGCTCTACGTGGGCGGCCTCCTGCAACTTCCGCCGGAATACCTTGCGTGGTGTGCCGGACCGCATAACGGGCGCGGAGCGGCGGTGCGCAACAAGCCGCTGAGCATCTTGTTTCCGAAAGACGGCGCAACTTTTTCCTATGATCCACGGATTTCCAAATCCCAGCAAATGCTCCCCTTGCAGAGTTCGTGGCCGGAATGCGAATGGTTCCTCAACGGTCGGCGCCTGGAGAGTCCCCTCGTCCCTCTTGAACGCGGAGCATGGTCAATTTCCGCTCGTGCGGGCGGACAAACCACCTTCTCAAACTACGTCGTGGAATGACAGAGCGAAGTTCGGAGGACCCCGCGTGGCTCCGACCAGCGAGGCTGGCAGGAAGAGCCGATTTCGTTCCCATGGTTGAAAACTCGCAGGGAGAAGGAGTATTATTTTTGGTCATGAACCGGTTTTTAGCGCTCGCCGTTTTCGCGGTCGTCCTTCTGGGCTGCCGTGGCCCGGGCGGGCCAATGGAACGCGCCGGCCGCGGCGTTGACAATGCCGTTTACGATGTCGGAACCGGCATCAAAAGGACGGGCCAGAAAATCCAGCGCGCTGCAGAGTAGCGCGCCGCCAGTTTCCTCTTTCGAGAGCGAAAGATTTTAAGCAAGTGGGGATCAGCTGCCGCCATTTATGGAACCCAGGGTGTTTTCAAATCAGAGCGGGATTCAACGACCGGCAGCAGGGCTTGGCGCGGGCTCAATTTGTTGTGCCGCTGTCGCGCGTCTCATCGCAGGCACGCGTCGAGCCGTATCGCGTCGGCCCACAGGGTGCCAGAGGGCGTCCGGAGTCCGCCAAACGGGCAATAGGAGCGGCCGCTATTGTGCACTCGCCAGAAATCTTCGATATCCGCGCAGTGCTTCGCGTCGGTGATCCTGCCCGCGGGCGAGCCCAAACCTATCGCCGTGGCCGCCCAGAGTTGGAACCGAAAGTCTCCTTGCTGGTAATCGGCGGCTTGCGCCAGCGACTCGAAGACGAAGAGCTTCGTCCCGGCAGGCGGCGAAACGAACTCGCCGACCAGATATTGGATGTCGTAGCGCCCGACTGCGATGGAGCTGCGCAGTCCCTTAGCGACGACCTTAAAGACGCAATGCATCTCGACAAAGGTGTCTTCTCGCGGCGATTCGAATCCAAATCCGTCCATGCTGGCGCTAACGTTCCCGGCAAGCTAATGTCCTTCCGCCAGCGGAACAAAGTCTTTTTGCGCCGAGCGCAGCAAATTGCGCGATCTTGATTGCAGCGGTGGCGCTGGAAGGATGGGCTAAACCGTGTCCCACGGATTGATGATGTCCGCATAGCGCCGACCGAGCCGTGTGCCGGCTTCGAATTCGTAGGCTCCGCTGGGCGGGTACATCAAATCTGCGAGACTTTTGGTGTGGTGCTCGTTTACAAAGCCAAAGGAGAGCAACAGGTAGTGCACGGCCTCGTGAGCAAGCGTCTGGATCTCCCTTCTGTAGGGGATGCCGTCTTCGAACACACAGTATCCGTGGTTATCGATAAGCGTGGTTCCGGCAAGAGCGTCGCCATTCCCAGAACCTCCGTAAGCCGAGACAAAGAGAGACATGGAAATCAGCCACCGGGTTGATATGTCCTGGAAGCGCGTTAAAAATCTCGTCCGTCACCGAAGCGCCCTGGTTTCCCGCAAGGGTGATGCTCGCCCCGGGTCCTTTTACGAGGTCAAAGACGACATTGGCCTGCGGCTGAAGAATGTCGTTTACTCCCCGCACCATTTCCCGAAGCTGTTCTTGGCGCTCCCGTGAAGTATGTATCTTCTTTCCGCTGCCAGGGTCGCTGTCGGATAAGAGATAAAACGCGACTTTGTATCTGGAAACCGATTTCACGGAAACCTCAAGGAAGGCTTGATGAATGCCAGCGGAGTCTACCGCCGACAGGAAAGTGGGCATCCCCGCTCTTTTTCCAAAGACCCGATAGCTCCGATAGCCGAGTTCCTGCACGCTGATCATCGTGGGATCGGCGTTGTAAATCTTGTAACGCCGGTGATGCCTAAGGATGATGTTCGGCAGCCAAGTGTAACGGTACCGTCGGCGCCGGAATGCCGCTCTTTGTCTTGGTGTCGATGGCGTGATCGTCCCGGTAAGGCGGCCAAAGATTATTCAGGGGGCGCGCCGAAGGAACCGAAGGCGTCGTCGTCCCGCAAATTCCCGGTTCGTCGCTCCTGAGCGGGCCCGGTAGCCTGTAGTTGGCGTAAGGGTTGATTCCGGCGTTTTGGGAGCTGAGTCTCATGGGCTTCGGCAACCGGCCCGTCTGCGTTCAATTTCAGGCATCAGCGGGTCTTTGGGCAATTCGTCACAGACCGCTCCCTCCCTCACCGGACCGCCGGTTGACTGGGTCCGCGGGCGTGGTCAGACGCTCGCAGCTTAAGTCTGGTTTGGCGGCCTCGCAAGCGGGTATGAGCGAGCCTCGACGGTCTCAGTCTGTCAACGCTCGAGACCGGGAAATCCATCCGCCCGCCTGCGAAGGGGCTCGCCGGACCGTTGCTCCCGGCATTGCACTCCGCTTTCGACTTTACAAGTCCGGCAACTGCCGATACTAATTCTTTAGTACCCCTACTACAAATCCCCCCAAGCAATGAAAAAACTCCTCTGGACGTTTTGTGTGTTCGTGCTGTTCTCTTGGATCGGCTTGAGCCTCGCGCAAGCCTCGTCGTGGAAGAGGCGGCGAAGGACTACAAAGGAACCGAAATCAAGGTCATTTTTTTGGATCGTCCCGGCTACCGCGCCGCGATTGAGATGTTGCCGGAATTCGAGAAGCTGACAGGAATCAAGGTGTCTGCGGCTCGTTCCCTACGAGAACAGTCGCGAGAAGGAAGTGCTGGATTTTTCCGCGCAAGGCGATCTGGCGATCGCCTTGGTGGACCTCGTTTTGATGGGCGAATTTGCCGAATCCGGCTGGATCGTTCCGGTCGACGAAATCAAGAAGAAGTTTCCCAACCTGATCGATCCCGATCTCGACCTGGATGACTTCTTTTTTCCGCTTCTGTTGGCGGCCTTTGGATCTTGGAATGGTGTCCTCTACGGGTTGCCGTTCGACAACTATTCCGGCCTTCTCTACTACAACAAGGATATGTTGAAGGCGGCTGGATTCGACAAGCCGCCGGCGACGTGGGATGGGCTCATCAACGACTACGCGCCGAAACTGACCAAGGACGGCCATTATGCGTTTGCGCTCCAGTCGCGACGCGGCGAGACGCAGTCGTGCGACAGTTTCATGCGCTTCTTGTGGCCCTGGGGCGGTTCTCTGCTGGACCCGAAATTCAAGTCGAACCTTCTCGATGTAAAATCCCAAACGGGACTCGAGTTCCGCGAAAAACTAATGAAATACATGCCGCCCGGCATCGTGGATTTCGATCACAGCGAAGCGGTCGATGCTCTCGCCCAAGGTCAAGTGGCGATGATTTGCGAATGGTCCGCATTCTACAAGACGCTTACCGAGCCGACTTCCAAGGTGAAGGATTCGCTCGGAATCGCCCCTGAACCCAAGGGCCCGGAGGGACGCAAGCCGGCCCTCAGAGGCTTCTCGCTCGCCGTGACAAGCCAGGGCGATGATAAGAAACAGGGCGCCGCATGGCTCTTCATCCAATGGATTACCTCCAAGGCCAAAGCCAAGGAATACGTGGAGAAAGGCGGCGTCAGCGGGCGACAGTCCACCTATAAAGACGAAGAACTCGTCAAGAAGTTCCCCTTCATCCCGCCAATGGTTGAGTCGTGGCAACAGGGAGTGCCCGAATTTCGGCCACGGTTTGCGGAGTGGCCGCAGCTTTCCGACATCGTCGCCGAGTGGGGAACCAAGATGATGAGCGGCCAGACGACCGTGAAGGAGGGATCGCAAAAAATTGGCGAGCGAGTGGAAGACGTTCTCAAGAAGGCGGGCTACTACGACGGCAAGAAAGCGCTCGCTCAGTGAGACGCGAAGTTGACTAAAAGGCGGTTGGGTTCGGGTGCCTCGCCGCCTCGAACCGCGGCTTCCGTGAGCGATCGAGCCGGGCGGGCTTTCTAAGCACATCTGTGGCTTACGCCGCAAGCTGTTGATTGTGTTAGAAGCTCAGTTTCCGAACGCAAAGACGCCATCGGATTTTCCATCCGGTGGGGGGACGCGCACTCACGGCGCGCGGCGGAGTTTTGGTAGATCCCCCTTAGTCTTGCGAGCTTGCCATGGTTTGCATTTTCTGAAATCGTGCGCTCGAGCGGATGGAGAGTCATTTACCGCGGCGGCGGGATCGGCGCGCGATGTTGGAGTGATTTGAGGCCATGAAAGCAGGAAAAGAAAGGAAAACCTACTCCTCGGGCGCCTGGTATTTCCTTGCTCCGGCGGTGATCGTGCTGTTCTTGGTCGGCATCTTTCCGTTGCTTTTCGCCGTCTGGAATTCGCTCCATCAATTTATCCTTCCGAAAGTCAAGCCTCAGGGGAGCATTCTCGGGATCTGGCCGCTGTTCAACGCGCCGTTTATCTGGTTTGGGAATTACACGGCTCTCCTAACTGATCAGTCTTTTCGCGAGGCGCTGCTTCGGACGTTGCTTTTCCTGGCGATCAATTTGCCGATCCAATTGGTCCTTGGAATGGCGATCGCCCTATTGCTTCACAAGCCTGGCAACGAGCTTCTTCAAAGATCGAGTCGGGTCGCCCTGGTCATTCCCCTGGCCACCACGTTTGCCGTCGTCGGACTTATGGGCCGACTCATGTTCGACCGAGATTTGGCGTCTCAACTATCTTGGAGCCTCGTTTTCGGTCAGAAGGTGGACTGGCTGGCGGATCCAAACCTGGCCTTCATTTATTTCGATCATGGAAGACTGGCAGTGGACCCCGTTTTGCGCCCTCATTCTGTTCTCGAGTCTGACGATGGTTCCGCTCGAAATTGAGGAGGCCGCCCGGCTCGACCGAGAAGTGGTGGTATATTCTCTGGAAGGTGCAACTCCCCTTTATGCTCCCGGGAATCACCATTATTCTCATTCTGAGAACCGCGGACATTCTCAAGTTGTTCGACGTCGTCTATACGATGACTCGAGGCGGTCCCGGTTCCGCGACCGAGCTGGTCAGCGTCTATATCCAACGTATTGGCTTTCGCGTTTTTGACCAGGGAATGGCGTCCGCCCAGGCGGTCGTCCTGCTTATCCTGGCGACGATCTTATCCCGGCTCTACGTGAAATACGTTTACAAGGAGATTTGAACCTATGGCCGAACGCAACTCAAACCGGGGAGGGCTCAAACTGCAAACTGTCCTGCATTTCCTCGCCTTACTTCTGATCTTTGTCGTTTGCGTTTTCCCCTTTTACTGGATGGTGACGGCTTCGCTTAAGCAACAGCCCGCCATT
>CAWFMA010000007.1:0-268057 GCA_963816855.1 uncultured Verrucomicrobiae bacterium
GCATCGTGAAGTTCCTGGCGCGGGATCACGCCTGGGGCGCGATGCCCAGAGTCTTGGCGAGAGCGATTATCCAGCGCCGCGTCATCGCTGTGCAACACTTCCTTCGGTGGTGAGCCGAATCCTACGCCGAGGGAGCACAACCTTGCGTGATATCGGCAGCGAGTTTCAAAGTCCTTCTTCGTACTTCTTTTTCATAGCGTCCAACTCAGCGTCACTCGTGGGTTGCATCGTATAGCCTTGCCTTCGGCTAGCAGTTCCCCTTAACAGCGCCTCTGCATGTATCTGGGCGCGCATGAAGCACATCTCGAGTAGCCAGTCCACTCCCATGGTCGTAGTCAGCGCCAATACGGCTGGTGCAAGTGAACGCGACATGAGAATCAGCGCGATGGCGACCACGTACCCGACCTGGAAGAAAAACGTCGACATCGCGAGTATCATTGCCGCCGCCCTGCTGATCCTTGCTCGCAAGGAACGACCACGGCCCGCTCGCAACTCCGTAGGACCAGATGAGTAGCGGAATAATCGAGTGTGCGGTGGCTCGGGATGCGAAGAGGTGCAAGATTCCGATTCCCCAGGCCGCAATCAATGCTGCTGTGTAGAGGCTGGAGATGCCCGCCAGCACCATCGCAGGCCCCTGTCTACCACGCTCAAACAGAGCCGACCCGGGCGCGGCGAAAAGGAGGCCGGGTATCAAGAGGATGGTGACCAGGAAGGGGGATACGAATAGGCCAACGAGGCCAACGCCCAGGGCCCACCACTCGCCGATCACGCCAAGCCAGATCCCGGAAACGATTCCGCCAAGAGCATTCAGGACGAGGAGGAGCACTCCGATTGGTGCGAATGCCGCTGCAACTTTACTCATTGTGTTGCCGCCAAACGAAAAGACTCGACGGCGTTTACAAGGACAGAGAGACTCAACTTCGTTGCGAAGGTCAAGAACGGCTTCGTCCCGCCCAGATCCTGCGGTCAACTTCGAACTTCACTGACCCGCTCAGATCAGCCGTTCCCACTAAATGCGGTGACGAATGAAACCAACTCCCAGCAGAGCCATGCCCAGCATGGTCAGGGTAGATCCTGCGTCAGGCACGTGAGGATGCTCCGGATGCTCGGGGTGCTCAAGATGACCTTTCACGTCACCGTCCCTTACAGCCCAAACATAATAGTTGTTGAACGATGAAGAGGCATTCTGAAACCCTCCAAAATCTTGATTGAACATAAAACTCCATGCACTACCAGGGTGAAGCGGCGTAGCACTCAACCAGAAAACCTCTGAAGGAGACGGGAAAGTTTACAAAATGGCCCACTGTTTTCCCGAGGACCGAGGGCAGGATTACCCGAGAGTCGTATAATACATATGTCCCAACTCGCCTTCGTTGATGAACCCTTGCGCAGTGGCTGGTGAATCCGGAAGTCGCCGATCGTCCAATCCTGCGTAAACAAAAGCATCAACCCATGCCATGGCATCATTCCATGTCATGCCAACCTCTGCAACGTTTGCGTTTTGGAGCCATGTGACATCCAGCTCAGTATCATAAATGAGGCCATTACCTCTCTGTCTGAGTGTGGCACTTGCCGTTGCCATTAATGTGAAAAGGCAGCATACAGCGCGGCAGCACAGAGCAAATAAGGAACTGCGGAATCTCGAAACAATGGAAGGGGGGGTTTATCATAAGTCTGTATACGAGCGGGCTGAGCAAAACTTGCAACGTTGTGCAAATAATGTGAACGTTTGTGTATCCGGCAGATTAACACCGTGCTCCGCGTGATATGTGAACGAGAACTGCACTTACACCATGCGGTTTAGCGCCCTAGGATACCGAACCAAACGTCTGACATAGCCACCAGGCTTGATGCGGTAGACGGCAAGGATTCCCCTGACGCCACTTAGCACGACGTAGGACTTGTCCCTGATTTCAACGGTCTGTAGCGTGGTTGGTGGTTCTGTTCCCCTATGGCGCAGATACGCTTCAATTGCTCTTACTTCGTGGATTGTCATCGTAGCGTAGGGGATTGATTACGCGTGAGTCGCCGAATCTTGCGCTGATTCAACACTCCCATGATGGGATTGCGGCAATAGGAAGACGCTATCGGCACTTGGTATCAGTCTGAAGCCAATCCTCTCGATGGAAACCAAAAGGAAAAGGTCGTCAGGGCCATTTCTGGCGCAAGGCGGGGCGAACCTTTGTTCTGTGCTTAAAGGGAAAGGAGAACCTGGACACTCAGCGTTTAGCTTCAAGCTTATCGAAGCGGGATGCGAAGAGAGATTATCGTTTAAAGAGCGCCAGGTTTTCGAACGAGCGGGAACACAAAGAGCAGTGGGCAAATCCAATGCTCTCTACGAGTCTCATCCTCCGAGGACAAGCCAAGCGCAGGAGTATCGGATACGTGTAGGCTATAACCTTTCCCGGAGCGAGGATAACCGTCCCCGCGCCAACCCGAGGCCAGCAAGGGACAAGCTCAAAAGGGCGAGTGTGGAACCCGTATCCGGAACCGAGAAGGGCTTATCTGTCGTCGGACAGGGAATTCGGTCGATGACCACTATCTTATCCTTCTTGTCCTTCTTCTGCTTCTCCTCCTTATTCTCTTTCTTATCTTGCTTATCTTGCTTATCGTCTTGTTTGGCGGTCGCGTTACATGCAAAGCCAATTGCCACGATGGCACAAAGGGCGAAATGTCTTAGTGTTTTCATAGGGGGACTGGACCCTTAGCATATGTCGTGCCATTCTGCTGAAATATGAGGGTCGAAACCTGTAACCTACTGATTTACAAGTTGCTACCGCGCAGAAAAAGTGACAGCATTCGAAAATACTGGAGTTTGGTCAAAAATCCTCTTTTGTAAAGCGTTTCGACATTCAGTAAACCCGAACAACGCGGCTCCGACACGCAAGTCACTGTAAATAGGAGGCTTATAGGATACTCTCGGAGTGTAAGGTTTCAACGACGCGCTAGGGAAAGGTCCGTTTCGCTCCTTGAAATGTCCCAACGATCGACACTGGCAACTCTGCTTGCGCGAGGGAAGTCAACAAAAGGAGGAAAAGAATTTGATAACTTTTCATGAGGTAAAGCGTGTTAGAGACACCTTGACCTGTATGAATTAGAACGACAGGGCGAAGCTCGGCTCAACGTTTACTGCCTTTCTTTGCATACCTGCCCGTCAGAGTCGCCTTGGCGATAACGTGACCCTTCATTCGCCCAATTGTCGAATCTTGCCCTCGCGCCCCCTAACTCGCCGTTGCCGCTGTGGGATCGCCCGACCTAGCCTCATCGATGATTGCTACGCGGAACCCAGAACCATATCACTTACAGGCAGGGTAGCCCGATCAACGACTTGTCTGGGGTTTCAGCAGCCCGACCTGAGGCCCGGCGAGCCATCGGCGCGAATGGGTCGCGTGAGTAACCCGACTCGCGCACTGCAGCGGGCAGACAACCTATGCTATCCAACTGATGGTGGGCATTGTTGGGCAAATTGCACTGAGTTGATGCCTATTTTTGCAAGAATCGTAAGACCGGGCGTATACGCCAGAACAATTGCGACGATAGACGACAAAGAGGATGAGATTCAGGACTCGTGACTCCGTTCGTGAAAGTGTGAAAAATCAAACGTGAGAGTCACTGAACGCAATTGATGTTATCCGAAAGCGACATACTGAATGTTTTGAGAAGATGGCAAGACCTACGAGTATGACTCTGAGGGGCATCGCCGAGAAGTATCGATTTGAGCGTCGTCGCCGCTGGTTTCGCACTTGCGTTCCGCCTCTCTAATCGCTCAATTTGGGGAACTAGACGCATGGGCCTAATTACCGATCTTCTCAAGGACTCGCCGCTCAAGGCGGAGCAACTCGAAAACATCGCGCTCATCGAAAAGCGGATGCAAGACGAGAGGCTGGCGGCTACTAGGGAGGTAGAGCGTCTCAAGACGGAGCTCGATCGTGCGCTCACGGAGCTTCATCAGGCACAAAGGCTGGCCAAAGTGCTCGAACACGAGGTAGCTGAGTGGCGGCACCAGCAAAGCCACGCGGCGACGATACACTGTATCCGCCCGCCGACGCTGGAAGTTGATTACCACGATCACGCGTTGAGTTCTTCGCAGCCAAGTCACAGCTCAACTTGGCGCGAAAGCGAAGGCTGCCAGCAGCTCCCAATCCATATCGCTCGATCTGCTTTCCCGGACTTTCCGGCGGCTTTGCATGTTCGCCGATACTCCCGCCGCGACTGGTAGACGTGGAAACGAAGCGGTCGCGTTCGACGGGTGCCGATTTAAGGAGGACCAACAAGCTTTTCGAGCGTTCTACGGCAGGGACGACGGCGAATGTTCCGGGCCAACCTTGCCACGTTTCGCCGGAGAAGTGGCAAGCAAGTGGCAAACAACTTTTTCCTGCTTCGGAAACGATACTTGTAAGTAGCTGATATTCAACAGACGGCCTGCATCGATTCAAACCGTGACAGAGTGAATGTACGTCATAAATTGTTTTGATGGGCGGCGGATTCGCATTTCTTCGGGGCGATCCGCCGGCGCCTTCGCCGGATGAGATTCGCCCCGCCGGTTCAAAGCTTGGCGGGAACGCCCGATCCGCTTGACTGTCTGCCGAGGTCTGCGACCGTCATTCGGCATAGGCCGATGAACGTTTGCTCGAGTTTGCGGAGCCCGCGGTTTCCCTGATGGACGACCACCCGGTTCCGGTTGACGGTTGATCTTGGGGTAGGGCGCATTACCAGAGAGCCTTCGGCGAGTTCTTTCGTCGCCACCCAGGGGGCCATCAGGGCGACTCCGAGGCCGAGCCGGGCCAGTTGCTTCATAATTTCGAAGCTTGGAATCTCGACATACGAAGCCAGGGCCACGCCGCTCCGAAGGAAGAATTCCTCCGCTCTTCGGAATGTCGTGCTCGGGCGCTGGTACAGCAGAAAGTGTTGATTCTTCAAGTCCGCCGTGCAGATCGCGCGCTTTCCCGCCCATGGGTGCAGTGGCGAAAAGGTGAGATATAAACGATCGCGGAAGAGCGGGTAAGCCTTTCAAACTCGCCGGTGGCTTGTGCTCCACGACGAGAGCGAGGTCCGTGGTTCCCGCTTCCACCTCCCGGATCGCTTTCGGGCTGTCCTCGAGACTTACAACAACCGAGACCAGGGGATAGGATTCCCGAAATTCGCGGAGGACGGGCGCAAAAACGACCTGGGCCATTGCCGTGCTGAAGCACGCTGTAACCGTTGCGCCGCAGCGCGACTCAAGGGCAATTTTCCTGGCGCGGCGGTACCCAACACCGCAGAACGAACCAATTCTTCTTAACGTCCGCAGTGTCGCCTTGGGCAGTAGACGATATTTTTTTCATGCTAACTACCGATCGCTGTTCGTAGAATATATCGAGGGTTCTATGAGAAAGACGTTGCTCTGGATCGAGTCTGGGGGGTGCAGTGGGGAATCGATGGCGATATTAGGCTTGGATGGTCCGTCCGCCACAGGAGGTTACAACCTTGCGCAATTCTTAGAGGATGAGGCGGTTCGTCTTCTTTGGCATCCGTCCTTGTCTTTGGAATCTCCGCTGCAACTCTTGAGCATTGTCGACTCTATTGTTAGCGGGAGAGAGGAGTTAACGCTGTTTTGTGTCGAGGGGAGTGTGATCAATGGCCCAAATGGAACCGGAATGTACGACTCAATTCACGGCAAACCGAAGAGGGACCTAATCGCAGCGCTTTGTAACAAGGCCGAATATGTTCTCGCGATGGGAACCTGTGCGGCTTTTGGTGGGTTACCCGCAGCGCCGCCGAATCCGACGGATTCGAGCGGACTTCAATTTAGTCTGGACAAACCCGGCGGTGTATTGAGGCCAGAATGGCGCTCGCGAGCGGGATTTCCAGTATTTAATTTGTCAGGCTGCCCGGTAGATGCTGTGACAATGCTCAGGACAATGAGTTTGATAATAAACGGCGCGCCGCCGGCGCTGGATACGTTGAATCGGCCCGTCACGGTCAGGCCGTGCTTGTCAGACGAATCGCGCAGGAAGTGCCGCACGGCCGAGAAAGTGGGATATAGCTGCTACAATTGTATCGGCGCAAGGTTTCCCATCAACAAGCGGTTGTTTCGCCACGCCGGATCCTGTCAATTAGGAACTGGATCTCACTCGGAAAAAGAAGCATCTTTTGCCGGCACATCGGGTTGAAAAGCATAAAGGAGGTTCTCGCGTGAGCAGGCGAATCATTGAGCTGGATATGAACCGTGTTGAGGGCGACCTTCAGATCAAACTCGAGGTCGAGGCGAACACGGTTACCGACGCTTGGTGTGTCGGCTCTATGTATCGAGGATACGAGCAAATTCTGGTTGGGAGGGAACCGACCGATGCGCTCGTGATCGGACCGCGCATCTGTGGGATATGCAGTACATCTCAATTGTATGCGGCCACGTTAGCCCTTGAAGATGCGAACCAGACCCCTGTGGCACCCAACGGCACCCGGATTCGTAACTTGTGTTTGATGGCCGAAGCTGTGATGAGCGACGCGAGGCACACGTTCTTGATGTTTGCTCCGGACTTTTGCAACTCCGCCTATAAAAAACACCCGCTTTATGAAACGATTATTGCGGCCTTCGAACCGCCTTTTAAAGGAAGGCTGGCCCGCGAAACCGTGCAAAGTTCAAAGCACATTTTGGGGATCATAGTCGAGTTTGGCGGACAATGGCCCCATTCGACGTATATGATGCCGGGCGGAGTTACCTGTCCGCTGACGCGTGACAAGCTGGACAACTGTTTGGCTACGATTGAAGCCTATGTCGAATGGTACGAGAGAATCGTTTTAGGGTGTTCCACAGACCGCTGGCTGTCGCTGAAGAATGTCGACGACTTCAATAGTTGGCTAGATGAAAGCGAGTCGCATCAGAATAGCGGCGTAGGGTTAATCACTCGATTTGGACGGTCAATCGGATTGCAGAAGTTAGGCAAAGGGGCGTCAAACCTGTTAAGTGCTGGCTGCTACTATGATCCAGAAAAATGGCAGCCTCCGTACGACAAGCGGAACGTCTTGATTCCGGGAGGTTTCTACGACGCTGAAACCAACGAACTATCGCCCTTCTCCCATCTCGAGATCACTGAGCATGTCCGGCATTCATGGTTCATGGACTATGGTGGCGGGCGACACCCATGGGAGGGGGAAACGATACCTGACTATCAACCCGACAGCGACAGATATTCGTTTGCCAAGGCTCCGCGGTACAGGGGAAAGGTTGCCCAATTGGGTCCGCTAGCCGAATTCGTGATCGCGGGGGACCCGCTTATCACGTCATTTTTCAAGGCAGAAGGGCCAAATACCTGGCTTCGGCAGCTCGTGCGACTGCATCGTCCCGTTGCCGTTCTTCGGCAAATGCGGAAACACGTTACGGATCTCATTGAAAATATAGACCAGCCGACTTTCGTTAAATCGGAAGCCCGATCAGATGGAGTCGGTTACGGGTTTGTCAATGCCGCACGCGGCAGTTTGGGTCATTGGCTGCAGACGGCTGGGGGGAAAATCAAAAACTACCAAGTCATTACTCCTACTTCGTGGAATGGCTCGCCGCGAGACTCTTTGGGAATGCGGGGTCACTGGGAGGAAAGCTTTATCGGTCTTGAGATTAAGGATTTGGATAACCCCGTTGAAGTAGGTCATCTGATTCGTTCGCACGATGCGTGCCTCGTCTGCACGGTACACTTCGCGAAAACCGGAAGACGAGTAACCTATCAGACCTGATGCAAAACATAATTTGCTTGGGGAATCTATGGCGGGGAGACGATGGCTTCGGTATTCACGTTTTTCGCCGACTGAACGAAGGCTGTGTGCTGCCGCGGCACGTTAGAGTAATTGACGGAGGCGTGGCTGGCTTGCAGGCGCTACCGTGTTTCGAGGGCTGCCGAAAGGCAATCGTCGTGGATGCTCTCAGATCGGCCGGAAAAGTCGGGAGTGTTCATCGTCTTGAGCTCGAGGATCTTTGTGATCCAGAAGCGGAGTTCAGCCTTCACAATCTCGGGGTAAATCACCTTCTAAAGGCATTACCAATTTATCTAGGCGAGGGCGCCGTGCCGAATATCGTTGTGATTGGAGCCGAGGTGAGTATTACCCTTCGCCTAACCGACAGGCTGACGCCGATTCTCGCGGCTAGCCTCAATGAGACAGTCGAGCGCGTAATCGAGGAATGCATGAGTTGAGCCTCGTTGGATCGGTGTTGAGAATCGTGGAAGAGCAAACGGTTGCTGAGAATTTTCAGCGCGTGATCAGCGTGTGTCTGGGAGTAGGAGAACTGTCGAATGTGCAGGTTGAAGCGCTGGTCTTTTGTTTTGGGATAGCGAAACGAGGGTCGGTTGCTCACAATGCGAGGCTCTGCATTCAGATGATTCCCGGGCAGGCATGGTGCGAGAAATGCAAGAAAAGTGTTCACATTGCACTCAGAACCGACCCGTGTCCTCACTGTGGGATTTGGGGACTTTCGGTGACCGATGGGGACCAGATCACTATCAGAGAATTGGAGGTGGAATAGATGTGCGCCAAATGCGGATGCTCTGAACATGAGGTTGCAATGGACTCGCAGCGGCTCAGCGCCAATTCTCATCATCCTGAGCATCATCACGACCATGATCGATGCACACACGGCGCCTTGCATTCTCATGTCAATCTCCATGGAGAGGAGGGGGTTCGCATCCTGAAACTAGGAGCGAGTGTCTTCGAGGAGAACGTGAAGTATGCGGAGCAGAATCGTCGTTATCTTCGCGAGCGTTCGGTGCGGATGCTCAACCTGGTGTCCAGCCCCGGCGCCGGAAAGACGACATTGCTTGCCAGGTCAATTGGAGATTTAAAAGACCACTTGACGATTTCCGTGATCGAAGGAGATCAACAGACGAGCCGGGATGCGGAACGGATCGCGACGACTGGCGTTGCCGTCGTCCAAATTAACACCGGGAAGGCCTGCCACCTCGATGCGCAGATGGTGGGTCGCGCGTTGAAGGAATTGGACATCGCGAATGGAAGCATACTCTTTGTCGAAAATGTGGGAAATCTCGTATGCCCGGCTGAGTTCGACCTCGGCGAAGAAAAAAGAGTGGTGGTGATCTCGGTGACCGAAGGTGATGATAAGCCTTTGAAATATCCTAGTATCTTTGCCTCTTCCGACTTGATGATTGTTACGAAAATCGATCTATCGCCGCATGTAGATTTCGATTGCGAGGCGTGCATCCGGTACGCAAAGCGGCTGAAACCATCCATAAAGGTAATCAGAACATCGGCGAAAACAGGCGAGGGGTTGGCGCAATGGTACGATTGGCTTTCGGGCCGGTTGTCATTAAACAGGGACTACTTGAAGCCTCCCGAAAGCGGCTGATTGCAAGCATCGAAAGTCATTGCTCTGGCCGCCGACGACAATTGTCATTTGCGAGCATGCCGTGTTGGGGCCAGTCGACCCGCAACTGGGGCCAGTATCCCGCTGCTGCGATCATCAAAAGCGACGCGCGCGAGAAGCCGCTCGCTGAAATCGTCGATCAGACATTGATTCTGACCAATCCGACCGAGAAAGCGAGAAAAGCTGTGGCGCAGATGGAACACGAGGTGGGAGAGTTGCTCGCTGACAAGTATCCCGTCGAAAAGACGACCGAGCTTTCCAAGCTGCTGACCACTGGCACTTGGACTCATGACTATCCGATCACCTTCGAGCGGGCGTGCGAACTGGGGCCGTACCCGCAACCGGTTCGCCGGCAGCCATCGGTCAAGTATTTTCCGGTTCGTTAGCCGTCACCTCGCGCCGGTCCGCAATCGGGCGATTGACATGGGACGCTCCGTGCCGGGCTTGCCGTGAGAGAGGATTTAAGCTTACATCGTGTCACTGGCTGCCGAAGCTTGCCCAAAAGGCTGGGAAGCTCTTACACCACTGGCTCCGCCAGACCGCGGGACGACACCGCTCGTCCGGTCCGGCCGCGACGCGCCCCTCGAGCCCTGCGATTGGGAACGTGTCCTGGTCTTGTTTTGCGAGCGGTTCAAGGACATTCAGGCCAAACATGACCCCGAGTCCGATGCCTTTCTCAGCACGGGAAAAATCGCAACGGAGGAGATGGCCTTTGTCGGGTGTCTTTTCAAGCTCGGCATGGGATTCGTGCATTGCGACAGTAACACGCGTCAATGCATGGCAACGTCGCACGCGGCCTACAAGGAATCGTTCGGCTTTGACGCTCAGATACGCGGACTTCGAGCAATCGGACGTGCTCGTCTTCGGCGGGACAAATCCGTGCTTCGCTCATCCTATCATGTGGCAGGGTGATGCGCGCAATCGGAACAAGCGCGAGATTCTCGTCGTGGATCCCCGAAGGAGACGGCCATGGCCGCCACGCAAAAACTATGCCCTTCGTCCCTCCATTTTTTTGCTAACCGCGCGCGGAACGTCTTCGCAGTGGCACAAATACTCGAAACTCGAAGTCGGATGTGTTGAAAAAGCTTTACCCGAAGGAATGTTATGTTGAGATCAATCCAGAAGACGCCCGAAGGCTTCAAATCCGAGGTAACCTCGGTTGTTGCAGTCATGTTTCGCGGTGCCGAAATCCAAGCGTCGGCTTTTGTCACTCCGACGGTCCAACCAGGGCAGGTCTTCATTCCGATGCACTATCGCGAAGCCAATCGGTTTACGTATCCGGCCTTTGACTCTTATTCGCGCCAACCGTCCCACAAAGCCTGCGCGCTAAGGATTGAGGCTCGCTAAGCGCCGTCGAAGGCCTGCATTTTCCCGATTCGCTGGTCAAGAGGTAATCGCTCCCAACTTACAGCGATCGCCCCATGATGCTTCGCATTGCTGCCGCCATCGGCATTGCCTCTCTTGTCACTGTTATTGGGTTCCAGTTTGCGCGCATTCTCCAGATCAACTCAGCTTGTAGTCGCGGCCCTTTGCAGCCAAGCGACCGTGTTGGATTGGCCAGGCGGAAAACGGAGACTCGCAAATCGTTTTTTTGATTTTCCGCTTCTTGAGGCGTTGCCTCGATCGGCTTACAATGCACATGGAGCGATGATCCTCGCTCCGACCTACTTGCAACAACCTTCAAGCTACAAACTTCGAATTCCCTATGAAAAAGATCGCACTTGTCACCGGCGCAAATAAAGGGATCGGTTTGGAAACCTGCCGGCAGCTCGCGAAGAAGGGCTTTCACGTATTGCTTGGTTCACGCGACGAAGCTCGTGGGCGAACCGCTGCGGCGCTGCTTGCGCAAAACGGCGCGCAAGTTGAGGCGGTGGTCGTCGACATCGCCGCGCCGGCGACATTCGAGGCCGCGCGGACGTTGATCGAGGATCGATTCGGTCGGCTCGATGTGCTCATCAACAATGCCGGCATCGGCGAGCAGGAAGATTGGCAAAGCACTGCGGAGAACGTGCCGATCGGCATGCTTCGGCGGACCTTTGAGACAAACTTCTTCGGCTTGGTTGATCTCACTCAGCGTTTGCTCCGGCTCCTGCGACGCAGCGACAATCCGCGTATCGTCAATCAATCGAGATTAGATGAGAAGGCAGAGAGAGCCCTGGGACGCTGCGGTCCGTGGGTAGTAAGCTCGATGCCTTATGGAAAAGACAACACGTAGACTACGGAAAGCACAGGCAACCATCGGCCTATCCAAGCGGAGAAACCGACAAAGAGTTGCGCATCAGCAAATGCGGAGACCGCTATCTGCGTCGCCTGCTGGTGAGCGCCGCGCAGCATATCCTGGGACCCTTCGGGACCGAAAGTGCGCTGCGCGACTACGGACTACAGCTCGCCCAGGACGGCACCGCTAAGGCCAAGAAGCGGGCCGTTGTTGTTGCTGTGGCCCGAAAGCTCGCTGTTTTGCTGCTGACGCTCTGGAAATCCCGTCAAACCCTACGAACCTTTTCCTACGATGGCTTGAAGAAGTCTGATGGGGGCTCTGCGCCCCCAAACCCCGCACCGCTCGCCGCGGCAGGCGTTCGGGGGGAACTCTTGAGCCCCAACTGAGGACGGACGATTCGGAACGATTGCGGTTTGGGTGCAGTGGCTCCACCAGAGAGACCTCGATATCGAGATAGCAACGTTCCGCCTTTGCGGCAATCTACGGATCAAAACATGGACCAACACACCGAGTCCGGATGGAAGCCCGATCCCGCCGCCGCAGAAAACAAACGACGACGAAGATGAATCTTCAAAACCTCTTGACTGCCTTCTCATGGAAGCATCCTTGGCTCCCTCACCGAGCACAGCGATCCGAAGAGCGTCATTGCCGATGTGAACGCGCTCGGTTACGACGCGAGCAAAACGGCAGTCAACGCCTTCACCGTTCACTTGGCCAAGGTGCTGCGCGGCTCGCGGATAAAAGTGAATTCCGCGCATCCCGGCAGCGTAAAGACGGACATGAACCCGACCGGCTCTCTCACGGTAGAAGAGGGAGCGGAAACGGCTGTCGAACTCGCAACTGTTGCCGATGATGGTCCGAGTGGTGGCTTCTTCCATCGCGGGGGAAAAATTGTCATGGTGACGGTGGCGTAATCGAGCAAAGCCACCCATACGATGGGAAAAGCATTCTCGCAGCGCGGAAGGCACCGAAAACGTCCTCGCGGTCAGACTGCAGGACATTTCGTGACTGGCCCGAAGACACCCTACGAATTGCGCTGGCGCTCGCCCATGGTGGCGGAAATGAATGTTATTCAGATTCATCTTGCCGTGGATCAGTACATTGCAGCGGTCAAAAGGGTCCATCAAGAAGAGCCCAGTGCTATTGAGGTAATCGACTTTTATGGCCGAGATGAAACACTAGCGCATCTGAGTTTTGCCTGCGCCGAGATGCTGTCCGCTCAAACTCCGGGCGACTCGAAGCGTGGCTTTAGCGGAATGCCTCGCATATACGTCGCCGAAAATTATCCGGCTATTTGGGTCATAGAAATCGGTGCATCACAAAAGCATCGACAAATCCCAGTGCCTTGTGGCGAAAAACTCTTGGGAGAGTGCCCATCATTGGGCAGGGTGGTTGCCGCTTGCGGATGGGAAGGTCCCTACTGGATCCCGGACAAGCGTCCCGATTGGCACTGAGCCATAAAGCTTTCTCGCAGATCTCTCAGGCAAGCGGATGCACCCGTGCGAGGCGGGATGGCCGGGTAAGCTGCCCATGTGGAGGCCAAAATCGCTGCAGGACAGCCGTAAGAAGAAAGGCATCGTGTCAGGATAGAGAGTTGATTTCCAAAGTCAGTATTTGTTGGTAACGAGATATCGCGGCAAGCCGCATAGCGTCAGCTTTCGGAGAATACTTCTTACCGCGATTCGACGCGCCTGGTTCAAACTCCTCGCCCGATCGCAAGATGGTGACAGAGCGGCAAAAAAACCTCGTTCTTGGCTTCGGCGCTTGGCAGATTCCTTGAGGGCGGCTGCTCGCGAGCCTAGTTTCGCGCCGCGGTGCCTGACTGGGCGACTGCCGAGGTGGTGCGTGGGGCCGGGCCGCACTGTCACCGCACCAGCCGAAAGAACGAACGAACCTCGTCCACGAATAGCTTGGGCTGCTCGAAGGCGGCGAAGTGCCCGCCCCGGTCGGGCTCGTTCCAGTATCGGATGTCGAGGAAGCGCTTCTCCGCCCATCGTCGCGACGGGCGCTGGAGCTCCTTTGGGAAGATCGAGCAGCCGGTGGGAACGCCGACCCTGTCGGTCGTGCGCCCGGAGATCCACTCGTTCACCTGCTTGATGCTCTCCCAGTAGAGGCGCGCGGAGGAGGCGCCAGTGCGGGGTAGCCAGTAGAGCATGAGGTTGTCGATTAGCTCTTCCCGGGTCAGCACGTTCTCCAAATGGCCATCGCAGTCGGTCCAGGCCCAGAACTTCTCGATAATCCAGGCGCAGAGTGCCGTGGGCGAGTCCACGAGGGCGTAGCCGATCGTCTGGGGTCGGGTGGCGTGCTCCTGCGAGTAGCCGGAATCCCATTGGACGGAGTGCTCCAGCGAGGCGAGCGCTGCGCGTTCCCCCTCGGTTAGGTCATCAAACGTCGCCGGGTCTGGCGACGCGAGTGGCGGGGTCAGGTGGATACCCGTCACGTGGCCGGGATCCTGCTGGCCGATGCTCGCGCTGACGCTGGTTCCCCAGTCGCTGCCCTGTGCGCCGTAGCGCTTATACCCCAGTCGGCCCATTAGGACGATCCAGGCGGCCGCGATCCGCTCGACGCCCCAGCCCGGCTGCGTCGGCTTGTCGCTGAAGCCATAGCCCGGTAGCGACGGGCACACCACGTGGAAGGCGTCGGCGGCCTTGCCCCCGTGGGCGGTCGGATCGGTGAGCGGCCCGATCACTTTGAGGAACTCGATGATCGACCCGGGCCAGCCGTGCGTGATGATGAGCGGCAGCGCCTCGGGGTGCGGCGAGAGGACGTGGAGGAAGTGGATGCCGAGCCCATCGATAGCCGTGCGGAACTGCGGCAGCGCGTTTAGTCGCGCCTCGGTGGCCCGCCAGTCGTATCCGTCGCCCCAGTAGCGGCAGAGCTCACGCAGATAGGCGAGCGGGACGCCCTGCGACCAGTCCTCGACGATCTCACGCTCTGGCCAGCGGGTGCGTTCGAGGCGGTGACGGAGGTCACATAGTTCGGCCTCGGAGACCTCGATGCAAAATGGCATCACCTCATCAGACATGTGCTGCCTCCACTTTTGCTCGTACTGTTTCGCAACTGCCAGATTGCTCTGCTCGTTACCGGTGCCGTGCCCTTGCGGGCCAGGTGCGCGCGTGTCCCAACCATGGAAGGCAGCAGCCTCGCGCGCGTCATCAGGGGAACCGGCGCGACGTCGCACGGCGCGCCAAGGCTAGCCACACGGTCTGGTGTTGGCGGGAAACGGTGGAAGCGGGGATTTGTTCGGGCAGCGCTTTTGGTGGGGGCCGTGAGGCACTCGGTTGGCCTTCAATATCGCGTTCACGGACGAGCCGGAGGAGGAGTGCCGCCCCGGCGAAGATAGGAAATCGCTTTTGGCCCTCCGGGGCGTTGGCCCGCGGTCCGAAGCCGAAAGCGTACGTTTCCATGGGCGCAGAGTGACAAAAGTGGGCCGCAAGTCAAACACGGGCAGGAGAGCTGCGGGCCGCTCGTCAAGGGTGCGAGAGGTGTAATCGGCGCGCTGCCGAGCATTCGGTGGCGACAACGCTTGACAGGTTCGGCGTCGTAGTCGCTAACGGAAGGTCTCGGCTGGAACGTGTGTGCCGCCAACGCCTACGGCTATTACAACGCTAGCACTTTCACGAACGTGTCATCGACGCCAAGCTTTTCGACAACCATTCAGAAACCGACCGTCACGATGACTATTCAAAATGGGTGAGATCCTGCGCGGCATTTAGGCGCCTGTGCTCGAGGGGAGCGTCCGCCGGGGCGCCCTGAAGCTCCTGTCCGCCGGGGACCTGGCATAGCTGGAGTTCTGCTCAAAAAGGACGGCGGCCCGGGCGCAATGGCCTCGGCCATTTGGAAATTTCTTTTGGCATTTGCTCTAGGGATCTTGAAGGTGCAGCGGCAGCAGGCTGAGGGCGTTGCCAGGTTCGGATTTAGGACTGCGTGGCGGACCAGACAGAGAATGGAAGCAGTTTTCGCATCCTGACTTTGCTCGACTGCAGGTTGAGCGCCCGTACACGCGTGTGATGCTTATTGGGCTGATGGAGTAACCGAGTATTGCAGTATCTGCTGTTTGCCATTTCTTATGACTGGCACCAAAGGCAGCACAATCCCACTAGCATGATCAGTCCGCCCGTCCAACCGTTTCTTGATCACTGCGGTTGCGGCGCGCGCTACCTGCTCCCATGGAATTCCAATTGTCGATAAGCCGAGAGTTTCCGCCACGGGTGCGTTGTCGAATCCGATGACCACCGGCGCAGGGATTTGAACCTTTTTATAACATATCAACGTTGCCTCGGCCAGGCGATCGCTGCAACAAAAAAGGGCGTCGGCCTGAACGGAACTCAGCGGTGCCGCGATGTTTTGTACCGCAGAGCGAAAGAACCACGTCCCTGCAACAATCACTTGAGCCGAAGGAAAAATTTGGCGGAAGCCATCAATTCTGCTTTGGCTCCGTCTGTCTGAAGCAGGGCCTCCAATAACCACCGGTCGCCGCGGAGCGTAACGCGACAGAAGTTGCCCGGCAGAGATACCGCCACTGAAATCATCCACACTGATCGAATCAGTGAAGAGACTACCGATCCCCGCTGGCGGTTTGTCGTGCAGGACCAGCGAGAATCGATAGTCCGCCGAGAGATCGTGCATCAGGCGAGGCAACTCCCAGAGGACAGGATAGACATCTTCACGAATGTGCTTTGGCGAAATGCCGCCAAAGATCACTTCAAAGGGCAGCTCCATCGCCTCCATTTTGAGGACGAGTTGGCGCAAAAGAAGGTCACCGAAACTCCCGGAACGCTTTGCTCGCCCGGCGAAAATCAAGAGAGCGGATCGCAGCGGTTTCTTCTGACCCGCGATGAAACTCCCAGAACCCGCTCGACGTATGATCAAACCATCGCCTTCCAGTTCGGTTAGTAGGCGGTGGGCAGTTTGATAACTGATCTTAAATCTCTGTGATAGGTAGCGCGCGGAAACGAACCTCTGACCGGCTCGTCGGAATTCGTCTGAGACCATGGCGCGCAAGGTTCCCCGAATGTCGTCTATTTCACCGCGTAGTCGCCGCCCCATTTCGCAAATAATCATATCGGTTTGCTCGGAGAGCAATCTTTTTTAGTTGCATCTGGTTTTGCCTTCAACAAATCTGTCTAAGTGCAGGCGAAGGCGGCAATCGGACTCGATGTTGGTGGAACACGCGTCAAGGCAGTCGTCGTCGAAGATGAGGGCACAGTTCTTGATCAGGTGGTTCGCCAATCCCTGGAGAACGGTGTCGAGCGTTGGGCGGAGGTGGCGCAAGCTCTGGTTCAGGAGTTGATCCAGCAATACGGCAAGGAACTCTTCGTTGGCGTTTGCGCTCCCGGACTCGCCGATGGAGATGAGAAATTCATTTGGAATTTGCCGAACCGGATGCCTGGGATTGAGGGTCTTGTCTGGCAGCGATTTCTCGGCCGGCCCCAGGCTGTTCCGGTTCTAAACGATGGTCAGGCAGCACTTTTGGGCGAGCGGTGGCTTGGCGCCGCGGTTGGACGACAAAATGTGATCATGTTGACCCTTGGCACCGGAGTCGGTGGCGCAGCGATAGTCGACGGCCGACTCCTGCGCGGGGCTCGCGGCCGCGCAGGGCATTTCGGACATATTTCCGTCGCGGAAACTGGTTCGCTGGACATCGTCGGGACACCCGGTTCGCTCGAGGACGCCGTGGGAAATCAAACGGTAAATCAGCGTTCTGAGGGAGTATTCTTTGATACCAAAGAGTTACTGGCCGCATGCCGGCGCCGAGAAACTAACGCACTCCGGGTATGGGATCGTATGCTCAGCGATCTAGCCAGAGGTTTGGTTTCATTGATCAACGGATTGGATCCAGACTTGGTGCTGCTTGGAGGAGGTATTTCGATTGCTGGAGACGAACTGATCGAAGGTCTTCGCCAAAGGTTGGACGCGTGGGAGTGGCGGCCAGGCGGTTTAGGCGTGGAACTAGCGTTCGCGAAACTGGGGGAATGGGCCGGCGCGTTTGGGGCAGCCGCCCGTGCCATGCAAATCTGCTGATTCGAAACCAAGGAATTACCGTATGATCTCAACAAAATTCGCGGGATTAGGGGATGTAAAATGCCCGGGTCTATCTGTCAGTGCCGCTGCGGAAAGGCTGTTGTGCCTGAGCTATGTCGAGAAACGATTGATGTTTTTTTGCGCCGCAAAAATGATCTCTGTGCCGGAGCGCGATTTGAAGGTGTTGCTCGGACGCCTGCAGTATCACGCGGCCGGCCGTTGTCATTCGCTTCGCCTTCGGCTTCGTGAGATGCGTACCGCCAAGGTCCGAATCGACGGTCTTGTCAACGAAGCGCTGGCGATTCTCATGGATGAAGCCCTGTATGCCGACGATAGTAGTGAGGTTTCGCGGATCGTTTGGTGGATCCACCGGGAGCTTCTCGCGACCTACGAAGACTATCTCGCAACGACCAATCCGCTGGCCGACGCGCCAACCTGTGAATTGATCGAGACCTTTCTTCTTCGGTTGCGGGCTAGCGTCGCCTGTCTCCGCGCGTATTTTGATCAGGCTGGTGTTCCTGAGGCGAAACGAAGTCTGCCATCAAGGCTGCAGAAATTTGCAGCCGCCGCCGGCGGAGTAGATGGATCCAAAGGGAGAGGGGAGACTCCATCCCGGGAAAGATCGACCGAACGGTTTGCGGTAGCGCGTAAGCCAGGTCGCGACGCTGGTCAGAATCGAGTCTGGGACTACGTGAAACCCCCGATGGAGAATGTCGCAGACTACTTTGCCTATATGTTGGGAATCAGATTCTCGGAAATCAATGTGGCAGAGGGTTTGGCCCTCGTGCTCTGCGAGACGAAAGAGATGCCTTGGGAGTTCTACTGGGATATCTCTCGCCACCTGTGGGACGAGGTGCGGCACTCCATGATGGGCGAGGTGGCTATTGAGGTGACTTTCGGTACTGCCAACGCCATCCCGATGCGAGAGTATGAGAGCGTTTACTGTATGGAGGCGCCGGCACTTGAACAATACGCCACGTTAGGTCTCGAGATCGAAGGCGCCCAGATGAAGTATCCAATCGGCAAACGGGGCGAGTGGGAGTTCTGTAAAGAGGCGGTTAAACATCCGCTAATGACGACCTTTCAGGATTTTGATTGGGCGGACGAGGTTCTGCACGTCGGCATTGCCAAGCGGCAACTAAGCGAGTGGTTCCGTAACGGCGCAAGGGAACTGAGCGCCCTGGCGGAGGTAGGGAAACGAAATCGGAACAGGGTGAAGGAACGTAAAGCGCCCGTTCGGATTGATCCTGGAGGGACGCAGCCAAAGTAACCCAAATCATATCAGTTCTTGCTTCGATTTATCACATAAAAGTTGCCGAATCGTTCTGTCCCCTCCTAAATTATAGGACTTACCCCCACATATGAAAACACTCGTTCGGTTGAACCGAGCGGCCCCGTTCGGGCTGCTTTCAGAAAGAGGAAAAGCCGTCTTGAAAGCGACGGGCCTTTTTTTACGAATCCTTGGTATCAGCGCGGCGTTTTTTGCCCCTGCTGTTAGTTCGGCTGCCGATAAGGCAATCTACTACTGGGTTTCACACGGATCGCCGACTGATCCGGTCTGGACCTATTTCCTGCAGGGTGCCGAGCAATGGGCAAAAGACACTGGCAATGACGTTCGCACCTCGTTTCACAGCGGCGATGTCCCGTCGCAACAGGAAGCAATTCGTGCCGCCATCTCTGCGAAGGCGAGAGGTATCGTCACCAGCACACCTGATCCAGGCAGTCTGACTAAGGTCATTGCCGATGCCCATGCGGCCGGTATTCCGGTGATCATTATGAACACCGAAGACAAGACCAGTGGTCGTGATGCCTACGTCGGCGGCGACAACGTCGCGATTGGTCAACGTTGGGCGCAGTATCTGGTCGATCATAACTTCGTCAAAAAAGGCGATTTTGTTTGGATGCCGGTGGAAGTCCCCGGTGCGACTTATCAGGTCCTTGAAACGCAAGGGATCGACAGCGTCTTCAAACCGCTCGGTATAACCTACGAAATTACTGAGGCCAAACTCGATCAGGCCGAGATTATCACGCGAATGTCAAACTACCTCACGGCTAATCGCAGCAAGATCAAAGCGATCATCGGTTTGGGTGATTTGGTGACCGGCAGTATTAAACGGGTCTACGATCAGGTCAAAGTCAAACCAGGTGAGATTCCAGTGGTCGGTTGGGGCAACTCGATCGATACCGCTCAGGAAGTTTTGGATGGCTATGTCAATGCCGCGATGTGGCAGGATCCGCAAGCGACCAGCTATTTAGCCCTTTCAATGGCAGCGATGGTGGCCAGCGGCATTCCGGCAGGATTCGACATCAGCGTCGGAACGCTCTACGAAAAGGACAAGGCCGCGAACTATCTCAAGATCCTGCAGGGTTCGGGGCAAAAGTAATTGGGCGCACCAATTTCGCTTCTGCAAAGGCTGGTCGCGAGACCAGAGTTCGGACCGTTCGTCCTGCTCGTGGTCGGGATGGTCGCTTTCACCCTACGATCGCCAGCGTTCCTCTCGCTGGGCAACGTCAGCAATTTCCTGGCGTTCACCCCTGAGCTGGGGATGATCGCTTTGGGCATGACCCTTCTGATGATCTCCGGCGAGTTCGACCTTTCAGTGGGCTCGGTGTTTGGCTTTGCGCCGATCGTGATGTGGACTCTCTACAATGCGCAAATTACCTCGCTGGAGATAGGCTTCCTGATTGCGATAGCGATTGCGGTGGTCATCGGTTTCGCCAACGGTTGGTTGGTTACCCGCCTCAAGATACCGTCATTCCTGGTCACGCTCGGCATGCTGCTGGTCGTGCGCGGAACTGCGCTCTACATTACCAGCGGTTTTCCGCAGCGGACCTGGACCGCCAACTCGCTTCTGACGACGATCCTCGTCGGCGAATTTTCCGTGGGTCGACTACGTATTCATACGTCCCTGCTCTGGTTCATCCTGTTCGCGGTCATCCTCGGCTACGTATTGACACAAACCAAAGCGGGCAACTGGATTCAGGCCGCAGGCGGCAATCCGGAGGCGGCGCGTGCGCGCGGCGTGCACGTCGCGCGTACCAAGGTTCTGCTGTTCATCTTGACGGCAGTCATTTCTGCCTATGCCGGTATTACCAGCTCAATCCGGGTCTCAGCCGCTAACCCGAACAGCGGCACTCAATACGAGCTGGAGGTGATCGCCATGGTCGTAATCGGCGGCACGGCGCTGACCGGCGGCCGTGGCACAATCATCGGCACGGTCATCGGTGTGCTGATCCTGCGGATGATGCAAAACGGAATTATAATCATCGGCGTTCCCGGCTTAGCCTATAATATTTTCATCGGTGCGATCATCCTGATCATGATGGCGCTCCATTCCTGGCTTGAACGCAGACACCGCGCGGGAACCTAATGTTATGCCAGACGAACTCGTGCGGATGGAGCACATCAACAAGTTTTTCGGCCGAGTGCAGGCGCTCAACGACGTCACTCTATCGGTACGCCGGAATGAAATCGTCGGTCTGTTGGGTGACAACGGCGCGGGCAAATCGACACTAATAAAGATTCTCTCCGGTGCGCTGAGAGCGGACAGCGGAGACATCTATATGCATGGCAGCAAGGTTGACATCCGCAATACGACCGATGCTATTGCCCAAGGGATCGAGACGATCTATCAAGATTCGGCATTGGTGACGCAGCTCTCGATCGCGCGTAACCTGTTTCTAGGCCGCGAACCGGTGACCGGGCCGCGTCTTCTCGACCGGCTCGATCAGAAAGCAATGAACAAGGTAGCGCGCGATTTGCTCAAGCGGGTCGGTATCACAAAAGAAATTCCGACGACTACGCCGATCAGTGCGTTGTCCGGCGGCGAACGGCAAGCGGTCGCTATTGCCCGGGCCATGCACTTCGACAGCGATCTGATTATCCTTGATGAGCCAACCAATAATCTCGGTGTTGAGGAGACCAAGGGGGTTCTGCGCTTCGTTCGCAGTGCTCGCGACTCCGGGCATTCGTGCATCCTAATCGCTCATAATATTTACCATGTATTCCAGGTGGTTGATCGCATTATCGTGCTGCGGCGAGGCAAAAAGGTCGCGGACGACATTGATCCGAAGCAGACCACCATGGAATCGGTTGAGAGTATCATCACAGGGATGATGATCGGGGCGTAACAAGGCGACGATTTTCTCCTTTCGCCACTCGGCCCTCGAAGGCCGGCAACGGCCGGAAGGTTGGCTGCTTTGTTCTTCCTGGGATCGAAAATCTCTCGAGGTGACAGACCAACCCCCTTTGTGTTTTTCCGCCCGTGTTAGACCATTGTAGTCGTCGCGTCCGTTTGTTGACCAAATCAGGGTCTCTATCGTTCCGCCGGTTCGGAATTGGAGGAAAGGGTTACGTAGCTATCGCCGTCTGGTTGAGTTGTCGAAGGTACAGTTTGGTCGTCAAAGCCGTTCGCGAGGGATTGTTCGTTTTCGCGCGTCGACGTTGGAAGTTTCGAGTCTTCCGGCGAATTCCAGTTTTCGAAAAGGCCGGCTGAGGAGGGCGGAATATCCCGTACCCTCATGAGTCCGCAATGGAGGGCGTCGCGAATCAGGCGTTGAAAAGACCGGTCGTTGCCGGCCAAGATCGTTTCGACTAGCGGCAGGATTTCGACGGGATAGACGGCGGCCGTGCCGTGGCAGAGGCCGGCAAGGCGCGGCACGATTCCGGCGGGTCCAGCTTCTCGCAACAGAGAACTGAGAAATTCGCTGGTCATCGCCGGCATGTCGACTGCCAGCACCACCAGGAAGTCTTCGCATGTATGACGAAGGGCAGCGTCCAGACCGGCAAGCGGTCCCGCATCGGGCAAGCGATCATGGACGAACGTCCAGGGTCCCGGCGGTAGCTCGACGTTTTTCCGAACCGACAAAAAAAGCTGTCGAGGCCCGAGTCGGAGCAGTTTCTGAATTTGGAAATGCCAGAGCGGCATTCCGTGATAATCAAGCAGCGCTTTGCTCGTGCCCATGCGCCGCGAGTGACCGCCAGCTATCAAAACGGCCGCAAAACTTTTCATTTCGCGTCGACGCGCAACATCCCGTCGGTGAGGATTCTTGCTCTGAGGCCCCCGCGCCCTTTCATCGCGGCCTCGGTCCCCTGGCAAAAGGCGTGATTCATCCACAAGCAGGGAGCCGCTTCCTCCGTTCCCTCGAACCAAACGCCTTGGATCTCGAATTCCTTCCCGATCCAGTCATTGAGATTCGCCCCGAGGGTCACGATATTGCGGCGAAAGACCCCCGGGCTTTTGTCCATCACTTGAAATCGACGGCACAGGTCGTTGAACGTTTCGAACTCAAAGAAGGTGACCTGGCCCTTGTGATTCTCCTTATGTTCAAAGAACCGATCGCCCATGAGTCCCTTGCCCGCAACGCACTCGACTTGCTCGACGGAGATTGTCGGGGATTCACCGGCCTCCCGACCGTAGTGTCCGAAAAAGTTGTGTCCGCCGGAAATAAAGAGACCGGCAATGCGCACATTGCCCAGCATAAGAAGGGCCTAGGCGACTTGCCACGAATTTCCCCAAAATTTTTGCGGGGCCCGTCCGTCGAGACTCGCGTCACGCGAGACCGGAAGGCCATGATTGTCCCATGCGAAGGTTTGATCAAAAACGCAAGGCAACGGAGTTTCGGAGGTGTCGCAAGCAGGCGCCGTCGCGTCGAGCCGGGTTGCTTGCCTGCGCCGGCTTGTATTTTATTTTATTGCTGGGCCCAAGTGCTGCGTTAGGTTGCGGGCCGCGCATGATCACTAAGGAAGCGTCTCCGGAAGAGATACGCGGTTTCTTCGAGACCAAGAAGATGAGGGTCCTCACGTTTCTGGGCTATTCTGCCGCCGAATATGAAGATAAGGAACTGATGCTCAAGCAGGCAGAACGGATTCTGGACCAATTTGATCCGGCAAACACGATTGTGAACATCGGGGCCACCGCCGAGGGCATTGGCGCAGTTTATGAAACTGCGAAGCGAAAAGGCTTTCTTACCGCCGGCATCGTCTCAACTCAGGCGAGGGACAGCAACGCCGCTCTAGCTCCTTGCGTCGACGTGGTCTTCTACGTCAGGGATGCGACTTGGGGAGGATTTCTCCCCGGGACGGGAACATTGTCTCCAACCTCGAAAGCGATCGTGGAGAACAGTGATGTGATGGTAGCAATTGGCGGCGGGGAGGTGGCGAGGGACGAATTAAGCTCCGCGAAAAAATTCGGCAAGCAAGTCCGGTTTTTTCCTGCCGACATGAATCATCAAATAGCCCGCGAGAAGGCTCTCAGGAAAAATCGCGAAGCTCCTTCCGAATTTGGAGGCGCAGCCGCCAGCGCTTTTTTGGCTGACTGAGCCTTAGCTTTTTCAAAAATGAACGCGTCCCGAAAACGCTTGGCCGTCATCCGTGGCAGCGGTCCGCTGCGGGTCTCAAGAGGGTGGGGGAAAGCTAGCGAAAGCTGGGACGTGATTTTGCGGCTTTCGATCGCCTGGTTGACGGTGGGCGTGTTTCTCCTATGGGGTGATGATCAGCTTTTCGATCACGGCTCGGTTATTCGATTGGCCGCGCTCTTTCTTTGGTTTTTCGCCATCATCTTGTGGTGTGCGTTCGGCGTCATCGAGAAAGCCGATTACCTGGCTGAGTTCCTTGGCGAGCCTCTTGGGACGCTCGTTCTGACGCTTTCGATCGTGATCATCGAGGTCGTTTTGATTGGGGCGGTGGCCCTGGGCGGCAAGGCACTCCCCACCCTCGGGCGGGACACGATGTTTGCGGTATTGATGATCGTCTTGAACGGTGTGGTCGGTCTTTCTCTGCTCCTGGGAGGAGTCCGCCATCACGAGCAATCTTACAATCTCCCGGGCGCCGCGGCCTACTTGGCCGTCATCATTCCGCTTTCGGTTATCACGCTTGTCCTTCCAAACTTCACGCATGCAGTTCCGACCGGCAGCTTGACGACGGCGCAGGCTTTCTTCTTTTCCCTTTTTACGGTCCTTCTTTATATTGTCTTCCTGGGGATTCAAACCGGACGACATCGCAAATTCTTCGTCCAACCAGAAGCTGAAAACCACCAGAAGCCGATAGCTTCCCGGCACGGCATAGGTTGGCACACCTTCGTCCTGTTGGTTACCATGCTGCCGATCGTGCTCCTTGCAAAGGGATTGGCCAAATTGATGGACCAGGGCATCGAAGCGCTGGGAGCCCCTGCCGCCCTTGGCGGGGTGCTGGTCGGTATTGTCGTTTTTGCGCCGGAGGGAATCGCAGCGCTGCGGGCGGCCCTGGCCAATCAACTTCAGCGATCGATCAATCTGTGCCTCGGAGCATCCGCATCAACGATTGGCCTCACCGTGCCAGCGATACTCAGTATCGGAATGCTCACCGGCAGGCCCGTTATCCTCGGACTTGACGCTGCGGGCATGACCCTTCTGGCTCTGACGCTGCTGATGAGTTCGCTCACATTTTCCGGCCCCCGCACGACCGTGCTCGAGGGATCGGTGCATCTCGTCTTGTTCCTGGTCTATATTGTATTGATCTTCAGCCCGTGAATGCGAAGCGTCGCTTGGGCTCTCGCGGGGGAATGGCCGCAAGCTTCTCGATACCGCTGATCCTCTTTTGGCAGGTGCGCGGGAAATGCCGCGAAACAAGTCGGATTGCAATTTCGCCAGGATCTTGCTACGATCGACCTTAGAAACGATATGCGCTCTCAGAAAGTCGCGCTTCTAAGGGATTTCCCGCCCGGGAGCGCGCGTGAAGTCAAGTTTGCCGGCAAATCGATTGCGGTGTTTAACGTCGACGGCGAGTTTTTCGCGATCGGCAACGAATGCACGCACGACGGGGCTTCCCTGAGTGAGGGCGCAGTCAGCGATGGCTGCGTGGTTTGTCCCTGGCATGGGGCCGAATTTGATCTTCGTAGCGGCAAAGTTCTCACTCCACCCGCTGTCGAGGACGTGGAAAGCTACAAGGTGGTCGTGTCGAACGACGAGATTTCCATCGAAATCGAGTAGCTTCATCTGACAATGCGGGACCCTTTTCTTCAGGCTGCCATCGACGAGGCAAAACAAGGCCTCGCGGAAGGTGGAATCCCCATTGGCTCAGTGATCGTCTACCATGGCGAGATCATCGGCCGTGGCCACAATATGCGCGTGCAGAAGGGGGATCCCCTTTTGCACGGGGAGATGAGCGCGTTTCAGCAAGCCGGCCGCCAACCGGCGGCGGTCTATCGGAACAGCGTCCTGTACACAACCCTGTCGCCGTGCCCGATGTGCAGCGGGACATCCCTCCTCTATAAGATTCCCAAAATTGTCATTGGCGAAAACAAGACTTTCCAAGGAGCTGAAGACTGGCTGCAAGCCCAAGGTGTGGAACTCGTGGTCGTCCAGGACGACGAATGTATCGCGATGATGCGAAAGTTCATTTCGGAGCACTCCGGGCTTTGGAACGAGGATATCGCGGTCTAGGTAGGTAGGTCTCAATTTTCTCCCTCTGATCTTAGTCGGGCCAGGCAAGCAGCTTCGCAAACCGCAAGCCGGATGGCGTGAGATGCGGCGAACCGCGAGATCCGGCCACCATGTGCTTGGTGATGCGCGCGTAGGGCTCATCCGTCTCGCTCACCCAGACGGCTACCGGTTGGGCGACGGGCGCTTTGGAAGCCTCGACCTTGATGGGCACGGCGAACCGCGAAAACGTGATCGTCCAGGCCGGCGGATTGGCGACCTCCCCCGTGGTCACAAGCCACGGGTATGCGCGGATAAGATAGAAGTTTGGCGAATTCTTGAGGGCCAGCTTGAAGGCGGGCGCGGCGCCACTGAAATATTCCGAAGCTTTCAGAGTGGGATTTCTTTGCGCGGCGAGCAGGAGAGCCGCCGGGTCGGTGCCTGCCAGATTAAGCCCGTTGTAAATGCCATGCCGATTGGGATCCCTTGGAAAGTTGGCCTGGTGCCATCCCTCAAAATTCCTGCTGAGCATCATGCAGATCTCGAAGTGAACATGGGCGCGTTCGCGGTCGATTCCCGCGCCGGTGAAGCCCATGATGCCCAGGGTTTCTCCCTGCTGGAGGGACTGGCCTGGCTCAACAGAAATCGAGGAGAGATGCGCGTAAAGCGTATAGAAGGGGCTGCCCTCCCACCGATGCTCGAGGACCACGTAACGTCCATAGTTTGAAGCTCCGGCCTCGCGACTCGCGTGAACAACCACGCCGGCTGCCGCCGCCCGCACCTCATCGGTCGGGTTTCCTTGCACGTCCCGATGCATCGGCCGGATATCGATACCTTCGTGAAACTGTGTGCAAATGATCTTGTCGCCACGCCGCACCGGACCGCGGACGAATCCAAACTGCCCCCCCTGCCAAGGTTTGGATTTCTCCCCTTCAAAGTCGCGGTTCACGTACATGAAAAAATCCTGCGGTTTCCCTTCCAGGAGGGCGCGATTGTCCGTGGGAAAGTCGATGAGCGGCCCCGCCCGCAAAACTTCGAGGACAAAAAACAGAAGGAAGGCAGTCCGGACGACCATTACGGCGGGGCGCTCTTGGACGCCCGAGTGGCCTTGGCTTGCCGTTTGGCCGCCTCCTTGAGCGCGGCCAGCGCTTTCTTCCTTTGTTCCGGGAATTCTTTTTCCCGGCCGATGATCGGATAGCGAGCTTGCAGGTCCACGATTTCCTGCGGAAGAAAACCCGAAGGGAACGGCATGATGCCGTCGGTGACCTTTTCACCAACCATCATCACGCAGGCGACCCGCCCATTGATAAGCGCTACGACCAGAGTGTCGCGAAATTCTATGGTGTGTTGGGTCAGCTTGTTCGTCCCATCGGCATCGAGCTTGAAGTAGCAGCCGATCGTTCCATCCGCCGCCGCGAACGGGTAAAAAGCGACAATGTCCCGTTCCGTGACGATGGGCACCTTTCGAATAACGGTCTGTTTGGGCGGGTTGACGAGCGTAACCGGAGTGACGAATGACTCCCCTTCGCTCGGATTGCCTTCCGCGTGCAGCCGGATTGAGATGGCCGGTCTTTTCTCCGCAGCTTCCAGGCCCACCAACGGAACGAGCCAGAGCAGAATAAGCCGAAGCATGGGCGGATGATATTTACCAAGAAGGGATTTGCAACTGCGGTGCTTGTGGCTTAGCAACTGAATCGATGAAGTCGTTTGCACTGCTTTTCGCTTTGGCGTTGCCCGGAGCCGTTCTCGCCCAGCAAGCACCGGGAGCCAAGCCGGGTTCCACTCCAGCGGTGTCCTATCCGCCAACGGCTTTTGCGATCGCACCGCCCGACGAGGGAAGCCCGTTCTTTGCGGAACGCCAGTCGGCGAAACTGGCAACGAGCCAGGAAGGCCAGGCGCTTCTGGAGGGAGAAGGCGTCGCGGCCTTCCCGCGCTCGAAGGGCAGCCCCGATAGCGTGACGACCATCTTCACCCGGTTTTTCACTGACATGTTTTCCTCGATCAAATTTGGGCGGCTGCACCCCGAGAAGAGCACTCAAAACCTCACGGTCGAACCGTCCGAGTTTTCCCTCTCTGATCGCCGCGAGCTGGATACCACCTACACGGTTCGAAATAACACCAAGAAAATCATGCGC
Source organism: uncultured Verrucomicrobiae bacterium (assembly GCA_963816855.1). Lineage (GTDB taxonomy): Bacteria > Verrucomicrobiota > Verrucomicrobiia > Chthoniobacterales > Terrimicrobiaceae > DASTFP01. The sequence goes on from CAWFMA010000007.1 coordinate 28,124, forward strand.
CTCGACTTCAGTACCCAGCAGCGCATCGAGATCACGACCAGCGCGCCTAGCGGAAAGGTGATTGAAAAATGGTCCGAAGATCACGCGTTCGGGTTGGAGGAGGGGCTGGTCATCGTCAATCCCAAGGAGCGCATCGAATATTCCGAGAAAGTCGCCACCCGCGAAATGAAGCCTTCGGAAATCTACACGATCAAGGCGGATGTGGTTGGTTACCCCGACTACACAGCGACCACGGTCGTCACGCCATCACCGTAGCTTTCAGTCGCTTGCTATAGGTTGCCAGGTTTGGCACTTGCGCTTTTTGACGATCGCTCCTTGCGACTATGGCAACTCCGCCGTGCCACGCGCCAGGAACGTCGAGCGATCTTGATGGGCCTCCGGAAAAACTGAGCCGCTCATCGATTTTTGCGCTTGACGTTCCGCGGAAAACGTCATTTTTCCGTCGCCGCTACGTTTGCAAATTATTTGTTGCCAAAGCACGTGACGGCCACTACGCCTAGCCACTAAATCATACCCGCCATGTCCGAAAAATCCATTGAAGAAAAAGTCAAAGACATCATTGTCGAGCAATTGGGAGTGAATCCCGAGCAGGTCACCCCGACCGCGTCATTCATCGAAGATCTGGGAGCCGACTCGCTCGATACCGTCGAGCTGGTCATGGCATTCGAAGAGGAGTTCGGGGTGGAGGTTCCCGACGAGGATGCCGAGAAGCTTCAGACCGTCGGCGACGTCGTCAAATATATCGAGGAACGCAGCCAAAAATAAACCCCGGGTCCGCTTCACTTTTTCGCAAATCTCAGCCTCGTCCCGAGCGCGCAAGTGTCTCGGGACGTTTTGTTTTGACGGCAAAGAGCGGCGCCTGACGGCTTTGGATGGTCCGTAACCGATGACCTTGCGAAACGTGATCCCTCCTCCCGGAGGCCTCCTGGTGCGAAGTTGTCGACTTCATGGGCAATTGCCATGGCCGGTCTAGTCGTTCGGCCCCGGGCCCGGATTCTTCACGGGCACGATTGGGTCTATGGCACCGAAGTTTTAAAGGTCTTTGGCAACCCTGGAGACGGAGACGTGATCTCCATCAAAGACGGCCGCGACAAGTTTCTCGGCTCGGCGATTTATAACTCTCAATCCCAGATTGTCGCGCGACGATTTTCGCGGCGAAGACAGGAGCTCGATCGCGAGTTTTTCACGCGGCGCATAACCCAGGCAGGCGCCTGGAGATCTCGAGCCGGCTGTGACCCAAGTCTGTGCCGTTTGGTGTGGAGCGAAGCCGATGGCTTGCCCGGAGTAATCGCCGACCGCTACGCCGATGTGATCGTGCTGCAAACGCTCACGCTCGCCATGGATCGGCAAAAGACGCTGATTGCGGCCGTCTTGTCCGAGATCCCCGAAGTGCGCCATGTCGTCGAGAGAAACGACGCGACGATCCGCGCTGCCGAGGCGCTGCCGCTGGTGACCGGGACGTTGGTCGGGGAAGATCCTGGAGAGCGGGAGATTGAAGCGCAGGGAGTGCGCTTTTTGGTGGATTTTGCCCAAGGCCAGAAGACAGGTTTGTATCTGGACCAACTGCAAAACTATGGGGTGGTCGCGCAGCACGCGCGAGGCCGGCGGGTTCTCGATTGTTTCGCGAATCAAGGCGGATTCGGATTGGCCTGCGCTCGAAATGGCGCTCTCAAAGTCACGGGCGTGGAAAGCGGGGCCCAGAGCGTGGAAAGGCTGCGCAAAAATGCCGCCCTAAACGGGTTCGATTTTTCCGTTGAGGAGGAGGACGTCTTTTCCTTTCTCAAGAGCTGCGAGCGGCGGGGAGATGCCTACGATTTGATCATCCTGGATCCTCCCTCGTTCACCCGTGCCCGGGGGAGAATCAACGACGCGCTGCGAGGTTATCGCGAACTGCATCTCCGCAGTGCCAGACTGCTTGCGGCGGATGGGCTCCTGGCGACCTTTTCATGCTCACACCATGTCTCCGCAGGGGAATTTGAGTCTACGGTCGCCGCGGGCTTTTCGGATTCGCGACGCTCGGCCCGGATCATTCGCCGCCTGTATCAGTCAGCCGACCACCCCGTGCTCCTGCACCTGCCGGAAACATTTTATCTCAAGGGCCTTTTACTCGAGGCATTGGCGGGCCGGTGATTGATTGTGCTGGAATTTTTCTCCAAGCGTAGTCAATTTCCACAGCGCTCGATTTTTTTATGCCATCCGATCCCAGCAAAGCCTCAGGCCCCTACCTCGATTTGGAAGAAGACAACGAAGACCTCGGCGAAGAGGTTCAGAAGACGAATACCGAACTCGAAAAGCTAAAGCGCCAGCTTGAGGACATTGAGAAGCAAAAACTGCGGCTCGAGGAGCTCAAGAAACGGCAGGACGAGCTTGAGGTAGGTCGTTCGGAAATGGCCGACAAGCTCACCCGTTCGTTGGTTACCGTGCAGCGCGAGGCTGAGGAGGCTCAAAAGCGGCTCGAGCAGCTCAATTCCATTCACAATTCGTTTACCCAGCATCTTCGTTACATAGAGGCGATCAACCCTAAGGCTTGGGGTGCCCTCGATTTGCCCAAGGAGCTTAGCAAGGCGTTGAGCGCGGTCGAAGATGCGCGGGTGGAATATATGAAGGCCCAGGCGAAGATCGCCGTCGAGGCTTCCCCGGATCTGCCGGTGAGTTCTGGATTGGCGACAAGCTTCGATCAGGAATATGGATTTCCGGAGGAGCGAGGGTTCAAATACTGGGCTAAGTCCGGCTTTGCGTTTACCCTGCCGCTTCAGATCATCGGGGTTCTCGGTCTGATCATCTGGCTGTGGACGATTTTTGGTCCAAAATAAGATGGCCAAGCCCACCGGATCCCGGCCAAGCCGCCTAGCTGCCGAGGAGCGACAGCTCGAGCAGCAACGCGAGGAGATCCTGCGCAAAACGCAAGAGCTTGAAAAGAAGCTGAAGGTGCTGCCGACGGTGATGGAGGCGCAGGAGGAACAGAAGCGTGAACTGGCAAAGCGCCGCGCCGCTTCCGCGGGGCGCGCGATTTCCCCTTACGCCATGGGCGGCGCCGGACGACGGACGCATGCCAAGAGCCTGCACACGCCGTCGCGGCAACGCTTTGCCGCGCAAATCCGGACCGCCGCCTTGCTAATCATTCTGCTAATCATCTTTCTTCTCCTTTGGAGGGTGATCCCTTCCACCTGAGTCCAATCGCCAAGTTCCCTGCGGCAGGACCGGACATCGTTCAAGGCAAGCCGCCGGATTTTTCAAGCATCGCCTTCGTCGAAATGGATAAATTGCGACCGAGAAATGAAGATTCTGACCATGCGCCATGATTCCATGATGGCCGGCAACGGACGGCCTCCCTCCTTCCCAAGAGTTTTTTTGACTCTTGGAACGGACCGGGTGCGTGCCTGTCTGGAGTCTTCGCGGGTCAAACCTGGATTGATTTAGAGATGTCAGCCGTGAGCGGGCATTCCGGCGCAAAACGCCGCCAGTACCTCAAGGCGTTTCGGTTCATGCTGCTTGCGCGAGTTCTCGAGGAGAAGCTGGCCACTTTGTATCGCGCCGGCCTCATAAAGGGAGGAGTCTTTCTTGGGCGTGGCCAGGAGGCGTTGAGCGTTTCCATTGGGATCAGTCTTCGCCAGGGAGATATTTTTGCGCCGCTCATTCGCGATCAGGCGGGACGTCTGGCTTTCGGGGATACCGTTCTCGACACGCTCCGGACCTATCTGGGCTCGCAACTGGGCTCGATGCGTGGTCGCGACGGCAACATTCACCGGGGTCGACCGCGCGAAGGTTACTATGCGATGATCAGCCATCTTGGAGCGATGATCCCAGTTGTCGCCGGCGGGTTGATGGCGCGTCGCTTCCGCGGCGAAACGGGAGGGGTCGGGGTGACCTGCCTCGGCGATGGAGGAACATCCACGGGGGCGTTCCACGAGGGAGTCAATGTCGCCGCCGTGGAAAAGCTTCCCTTGGTGCTCGTCGTCGCGAACAACCAGTATGCTTATTCAACTCCGAACAGCCGGCAGTTTGCCTGCAGGGACCTACTCGACAAGGCGGTCGGATACGGAATCCCCGGGCATCGCGTGGATGGCACGGATCTCGCGAGCTGCCTGGAGGTGGTTGGCTCGGCTATTGAGGCTGCCAGAACTGGCGGCGGGCCACAGTTGGTCGTCGCCGAGTTGCTTCGTCTGGTTGGCCATGGAGAACATGACGACGCCTCCTATGTGGACCCCGCATTGAAGTCGGCCCCTCTCGGACGTGATTGCTTGAAAGTTTGCCAGGAGTTCCTGGTTGAGAAGAGCTGGGCGACCCCGGAGGAGATTGCAACATGGCGGACCGAGGCGAAAACGGAAGTGGATGCCGCCGCCGCAAAAGTGCAACGCGAGCCTTCGCCGGATCCGGCAGAGGAAGATTGGCGGGCGGTCTCCGTCGCTTCGATGGATTTTTCGGCGGTATGATCACGTATCTGGAGGCCATCAGAGCCGCGCTGGCCCGGGCACTGGCCGATGACCCGCGAGTCTTTCTTTACGGACAGGATATTGGCGGTTTCGGCGGAGCCTTTAAAGCCACGAAAAACCTCGCCAAGGAATTCCCGGGCCGCGTTCTCGATTCGCCACTCAGCGAAGATGCCATCGTCGGCGTCGCCATTGGAGCGGCCATCGAAGGAATGCGTCCGATTGTCGAGATGCAATTCGCCGATTTTTCGGTCTGTGGCTTGAATCAGATCGTCAATCATGCGGCGACTCTCTTCTACCGCACGGAGGTTTCGTGTCCCATTGTCGTACGCCTTCCCTCCGGAGGAACTCCTGGGAGCGGGCCATTTCACAGCCAGAGCATGGAGGCGCTCTATGCTCACTATCCCGGCTTGGTGGTCATGACTCCCGGCACCGTCGAGGACGTGTATTCGATGCTCATCGAGGCGGTTGCCATCGATGACCCGGTTCTGTTTTGCGAACACAAGTTTCTCTACAATCACCTGAAGGCCGAAAGCTTGCCGGCAGTGGCCACGCCCGGGTTCCGGGCGCGCCTTGCGCGACCCGGGCGGGATGCCACCATCGTGACCTATGGCGCCATGCTCCATGAGTCCCTCGCCGCGGCCGATGAGCTCGTTGAAGATGGGTACGAAATAGAAGTTGTGGATTTGAGGACGGTCAAGCCGCTGGATACGGATACTGTGCTGGCCTCCGTGGCCCGCACCGGACGGATCCTCTGCGTGAGCGAGGCTTGGCCGTGGGGAGGCGTGGCCGCCGAGGTTGTCGCCCGCGTCACGGCTGAGGGATTCGGCCTTCTCGATGCCGCCCCCCAACGGCTTAGCGCGAAAGATACCCCGGTGCCTTATCATCCGGACCTGTGGGCAGTCCACCGGCCGACCGCAGGTGCCATCGTCTCGGCAATGCAGCGCCTTTTGGAAATGTAAACGCTATGGCTCAGGTCCCGATTTTAATGCCCCAGCTTGGAGAATCGATTGCCGAGGCAACCGTGATCAAGGTCTTGTTGAAGAAAGGCAGCCTCGTCGAAGCCGACAGCGACGTCATCGAAGTCGAAACAAACAAGGCTGTCATGGCCGTCGCGTCGCCCTGCGCGGGGAAACTTTCTCAGATCCTTATCGAGGAAGGCCAGTCCTATCCGGTCGGCGCCATCCTCGCTTACCTCGAGGTCTCTCCGGAAGAGGCTCGCCGAAGGGGCTTGGAAGAAGAAATTGCGTCGCCAACCCCTCGAAGAAAGAAGGCAGCGGAGGCGGCCGGACGAAGTGGCTCCCCGGGTCGTCGAACCGACGGTCCAGGCGCTGCCGGTACCGGCACACGCCGGCGGGGTCAGCTACCTGTCGCCGAGGATGAAAGCGCGAATGACCGAGTTGGGGCTCCATGCGGCGGACCTTGCCGGAATTGCCGGAAGCGGCGCCGCAGGTCGGGTCACGATTGACGATCTCGAGAAATTTTTGCAGGATCTCGAACGCAACCGCATCACGCCCGCTTCCTCCATGCGAGTCGCCGTGGCGGACGCCATGCGCCGGAGCGCAACCCGGCCGCTGGCCACGGTCGTTCTACCAATCAGGCTGGACGAAATGCTGGCCCATCGCAAGGCGGCGGTGCGCAAGGCGGGTCCGGCGCTCTATGCGCTCCGCGCGCTCGCCTTGGCTCTCTCGGAGAACAGCGCGCCAGCGGGGCGGTTGATCGGCGACCGGATCATTCATCCGCGTTCGATCGACATCGGGTTTGCCGTGGAGGCCGAGGACGGCGTCCTCGTGCCAGTGATTCGCAACGCGGATCAGTCTGGCCTCGCTGACCTCCTGGATCGCTACGCTCGGCTCGTCGACCTGGCGCGCCAGCGCCGGCTTCCCTCCGGCGAGACGGGCGGATCGATCGCGACGGTCACGAACTATGGGGTGTTCGGCCTGACCATTGCGACTCCGATTCCGCTTCCGGAGCAAACGTTGCTCCTGGGAATGGGCTGCGGCCAGGTCGTGCCGCATTGGGCTTCCGCAAAGGAAAAGTTTGTTCCGGTGACCGAGGCGGCCTTCACGTTGAGCTTCGACCATCGCGTTCTGGACGGAGGAGCCGCCGGCCGCTTGCTCAAGCGGGTTGCGGAGTTGCTCAACTCGCCCGCCGAATTATAGCTTCGGCAGCAACGCGGGCGGCGCTTGTTATTCGGCGGGTTGGGGCAGAGCGCCTCCGTGTGCGAGGGACTCTGCGGGTTTCGGTTCAGCCACTGCGAGTTTGGCGCACCCCGCAAATAAGGCCGCCACCACCAGGTAGCTGAGCGCCACACTTGGGTCGCCTGCGATACCAATCTGGTGCCCGTGCATAAAGCCAAAGAAGGTCAGGATCGCCCCGGCCAGCGCGAAACCAGCCGCCTTCATGAAGTTTCTGTCGATTACACAGACCGCGACGGCACCGAGAATCAATCCCCCCAGGATCGACCCTCCTCCAAGGACTTCAAGCCCCCGATAAAGGACGCCCTGGTCCTTCATTTTTGCGGCGAGTTGCTCGGTAACGGCGAATGTTCCCGCGGCGGCGAGGACTCCGTTCATAAGGGTGACCGCCCAGTGCGCGAGGTGCGGAGTGAGAGCGAGAATTATCGCCGGAGCGTGCCTCTTTGGGGTTTCCTGAAACGCTTGGGAGCCGATAAGCATTCCGATGTAGAGGAGGATCGGGAGGATCGCGACGGTCGGAACAAGCGCGAGCATGAGAGAGATCGTGCCGAACCAGCACAACAGGATCACCGCGATTCCCGTCGCCGCCGAGTAGCCGATTCTTCCGCCCATGGCCTTCCATCCGGGATGACCAATATACACCGCATTGATGAATGGGTTCCCCATCAGACAGCCGATGAGGCTGACCACGCCGTCAGCGGTCAACACCCGGGTGGTCGGGAATTCGTCGCCGGCCACGGCGGCGCTTTCCACGTTGTCCAACGCCTCGACCAGGTCATAGATGCCGAAGGGGATGGCGGTAACCAGAATCACACCAAGAAACTCGAAGCCGGAGAATACATGGCCCACCGCCGGAATCGGAACGCGGAAGCCGAAATTTGCCACTGCGTCAGCCAACCCCTTGATGCTCATCCCCCCATAGTTCAGGCCCGCCGCCGTCGAAAGCCAAGCGATGAGGGTGCCGGCGGCAATCGCCACCAATCCGGCGGGAATGCCCCGGTATTTGACGCCGCCAAACCAGCTCAGCAAAATGATCGCAAAGCAAATGATGCCGATCAGCGGCGTGGTGAACATTTGGACCGCGGGAGCCATTGAAATAAAGGTGATCGAAACCCCTGCGAGTGTGCCCAGCAGCGCGGCCCGCGGGGTGATCCTTCGAATCACCGGGCCGACAAATCCCCCCAACATCAGCACAAAACTCTGGATAAATACCCAGGTGAGCCCGGCTTCCCAGCCTTTGATCGGATCACCCGTGGAAAGCGCGATCGGAAGCATGATCACGAAGGTGACTACGAACATGTGCGGCACGCTGATCCCCGAGGGCAAAGCGCAAACGTCGGCGCGCCCGGTCTGCTTCGCCAAGCGGTAAGCCAGCCAGGCGTAATAGATTGTCGAGAGACAGAGCATCAGGCCCGTGGCCGGCAGAATACGGCCGAAGACGATATCATCCGGGACCTTCAGAACGAAGCGCAGCAGAGCCGTCAACGTAAGCAAGTTGACAAGGATGTTGGTGCCAAAGCCGAAAAATGCGTTCCAGTCTCCGGGCACCCAAAGTTTTGGCTTCGTCGTTGTCGTCTTCATTGGTGGGTTGATCTCTCCTGATTTGGCTTTCTATGCGAGGGCGGCAAGAATTCTGTCGGAGTGGGAAACCCACCCGAAAATCCCGCCTTGGGCCTTGATCATCTTCAGGCCCATTTCCTGAAATTCAGGGAAGTAAGAACCGACGCAGTCTTCGGGCACCAGGCAGTCGTAGCCGCGATCGTTGGCCTCGCGCACGGTGGTGTTCACGCACACCTCGGTGGTGATCCCGGTCACCACCAGTTGGCGGATTCCGCGATTTTGCAGGATGGCATGGAGGTCCGTGGCGAAAAACGCCCCCTTGCCGGGTTTGTCGATCACCGGCTCGCCGGGAGCCGGGTAAAGCTCCGGAATGATGTCGTGACCGGCCTCCCCGCGAATAAGAATGCGGCCCATCGGGCCCGGATCCCCTATCGACGTCTTGCTCCGGCCGCGGCTCTTCTTGGCGGGCGGCAAATCGGCCAAGTCAGGGCGGTGTCCTTCTCGGGTATGGATCACGGCAAGACCTGCCTTCCGCCAAACTTCGAGCAATCGCCGGTTCGGCTCGATCGTGCGCCGCAACTGGCCGACATCGTTGCCCAGCATTTCTCCGAAACCTCCCGATTCGAGGAAATCGCGTTGCATGTCGATGATGAGGAGAGCGCACTCGGCAGGCCGAAATTCGTAGGGATACGGCTCAGCGTCGATGGTCGAACGGGATCCGTTGGTCATGATCTGGGTTGCTCGGCGGTTGAAATTTCAAGCACATTCCGTACCAGTTGGACGCACGGCAATTGCCCCGCGAAAGGTGCATCCTTGGCATCTGACTTGCTGCCGGTATGAAGCTCGTGCCTATGAAATATGTTGGATCAGATCCCTACCCCTGGCCATGGAATGGCGAATTGCGTCCTGAAAACACCGCCTTGTTGGTCATTGATATGCAGACTGACTTTTGTGGGATTGGCGGATATGTCGACAAGATGGGTTATGACGTGTCGCTGACTCGAGCGCCGATCCAGCCGATCCGCAAGGTGCTGGATGCCGCGCGTCCTCGGGGCTTTCACATCATGCACACCCGTGAAGGGCATCGGCCCGATCTTTCCGATCTTCCTGCCAACAAGCGTTGGCGCAGCCGCCGCATCGGGGCGGGAATCGGGGATCCGGGCCCCTGCGGACGAATTCTCACTCGCGGCGAGCCGGGTTGGGATATCATCGAGGAGTTGGCGCCATTGGACGGCGAGGCGGTGATCGACAAACCGGGGAAAGGTTCGTTCTATGCGACAGACCTGGACATGCTCTTGAGGCAGAAACGCGTTCAGAACCTTGTCCTGGCCGGGATCACCACGGACGTCTGTGTGCACACGACGATGCGTGAGGCCAACGATCGGGGCTACGAATGTTTGATCTTGTCGGATTGCACCGGCGCCACCGACCACGGCAATCACCTTGCCGCGCTGAAAATGGTGCAAATGCAGGGTGGAGTTTTCGGGGCGGTGGCGGCCTCCCAAGCCTTTATCGCCGCGATCTGCGATTAGGCGCGTCTCTGCACCTTCCCGGAGAGGGCTCTTCGAGCAATTGAGCAATGGGAAATTTCCTGGAACCTGATCCGGCGGCGCGTTTCGCGCGCCTGGAACTGACGAACTTGTTTCACCTCTCCGAGCACCCGGACGAGATTTCGTGGAAGCCGTTTCGCGAGGGAATCGAGATTCATCGGCTCTACGGGGACGGTGTGACCGGGCCCACGGCCGCCTTGATCCGGTTTCTCCGGAAGAGCAAGGTTCCGATGCATGAGCATCTTGGCTACGAGCACATCCTTGTCTTGTCCGGATCTCAGCGGGATCAGAACACCACGGCTGCGCCTGGCACCTTGATGATCAATCCGCCCGGCACTCGACACAGCATCGTGGGCGAGGCGGGCTGTATCGTGCTCGCGATTTACGAGAAGCCAGTGAGGTTCGAGGCGGGCGAGGGTCACGGGGACGGCTGATTTCCGCCGGACCTTCGAGGTTCGCTCGCGGCTTGACGGAAACCGGAGCGCGACGCAAATAAGCCTTTGCCGGCTACGCCTGCTTGTGTAGCTTTCGCAACCCCAACCTCTAACACAATATCATGGGCAGGATTTACAACAACATCGTCGAAACAGTCGGTCGCACGCCGCTGGTCCGACTCAACAAGGTCACCCAAGGCCTCAACGCAACGATCGCGCTCAAGTGCGAGTTCTTCAATCCGCTCGGCAGCGTCAAGGACCGCATTGGCATGTCGATGATCGAAGACGCTGAAAAACAGGGCATTCTGACGCCAGAAACGGTGATTGTTGAACCGACGAGCGGCAATACCGGTATTGCTCTTGCTTTCGTGGCGGCGGCCAAGGGGTACAAGCTCGTGCTGACCATGCCGGAAACCATGAGCCTTGAAAGGAGGACCTTGCTGGCGATGCTTGGCGCCAAACTCGTTCTTACTCCGGGGGTCGAAGGGATGAAGGGGGCGATTGCGCGCGCCGAGCAGATCGTAAAGGAGACGCCAAATGCCTGGATCCCGCAGCAATTCAACAATCCTTCGAATCCGGAGATCCACCGCCAGACCACGGCGGAAGAGATTTGGGAGGATACTGACGGGAAGGTCGATATTCTGGTCTCTGCGGTTGGCACGGGCGGCACGATTAGCGGTTGCGTCGAGGTCATCAGGCCGCGCAGACCCACCTTCCAGGCGATCGCGGTCGAACCCAAGGATTCCCCGGTTATTTCTCAAACCCTGGCCGGTCAGCCTCTCAAGCCAGGGCCGCACAAGATCCAGGGCACGGGCGCCGGCTTTGTTCCCAACAACCTGCATCTCAAGAGCGAAAGCGGCGACCCTCAGATTACCGAGTGCATCCAGGTCACCAATGACGATTCCTTCGTCATGGCGCGCCGCCTCGCCAAGGAGGAAGGAATTCTTGCGGGAATCAGTTCGGGCGCGAACGTCTGGGCGGCCATCGAGGTGGCGAAACGCCCCGAAAATTCCGGAAAACTTATCGTGACCGTGGCGTGCTCCACCGGGGAGCGCTATCTTAGCACGGCGCTCGCGGAAGCGGCGAGAGCAGAAGTGGGAGGCTGACGGCCGGATGGCTCGGAAAAGCGATCCCCCTCCGGCTGACGAGCAGTTGTACGACGCCGGCGGCTTTGAAGCCGAGATCTTTTGGGAAAAGAACCGCTCGGCGATCCTTTTCGGCGGAGCGATTATTCTGGCGATTGCGCTGGCCGTGGCTCATCTGGCTCATCAGCCGGCAAAGCGCGCGGCGTGCCGCCGAAGAGTTGTTTGCTGGAGCACGGGATCCAGGCGCCTGGCGCGAAGTCATCGCCAAGTATCCGCAGTCAGCCCCGGCCGCCAACGCCTATTTGTTGCTGGCTCACTCGCTGCGCGCCGAAGGGAAACTTGAGGAATCTTCCGCCTTGTACCAAAAATTTCTCTCGGTGTTCGCGAGCCGCCCACTGGCCGGAGGCGCCAGGCTCGGGCTTGCGGAAAATCTTGCCGTGGAGGGCAAACCCGACGAGGCCCTCGCCGCCCTGCGCGATCTGCAAGCCAGGGATTCGGGCAGCTTTGTCGCGCCGTTCGCCACCCTCCTGGAGGGCCGGGCCTTGATTCGCATGGGAAAGATGGAAGAGGCCCGGAAAGTCCTCGCGAACGCCGTTTCGACTTATCCGCAGTCTCCTGCGGGCAATGCGGCGGGAACTCAGTTGGATGCCATCGTGCCGTTTCTTCCCCCTGGATCGCCCGCGGCGATTCAGTAGGCGGCGGGAAGCGAGTCGATGAAAAACGGGCCTTCGCATTCGCCATCTTCCATGAGCTTCCCTCGCTTGCGAGGGCGAACGGTGCTCTCCGCGAGGAGGATTCCACCGTCCTCGACGATCACCGATTTCGCCGCGATCCGGCCTTCGATGAGTCCTCCCTTGGTGATCAAAATCTCGCCTCCACATTCGAATGTTCCGCCCGCCTGGCCGTGGACCGTAAGGTTTCCGGCCCTGACGGGCGACGTGAATTCCAGACGGGCCCGGCGCTCGATAACAATTGAGCCCGCAACCATCTGGCAACTGATCCGTCGCGAACCGGCGAGCGTAAGCGTCGTCTCGCAAACCAGAGTGCCGGTCACCCGTCCATCGACGAACGCCTCGCTACAAATGGTCAGGGCGCTGGAAAGGTGGCCGGACGGCGTCACCGTCAACTTGCCCCGGGTGTCGATCGGTTTGGAAGCGATTGACGAGATTGTGACGTCAGAAAGATTAATCGTCGCGTTGCAGTTCGGGCAGAAGGTTGTCAGGGCATGGCCGGACACCTCGTGCGTCCCGCCGCAATGATGGCAAACGATCTTACGGCCGGGAGGCAGATGGGGTTGTTCCCCGCCCCTCCGTTGGCCGCGCTGGAACCGCCAGGCAGGCGCCCTGCTCGCCGGATTCGCCTTGGCCTCGTAGTGCTTTCCGCAACCGCGGCAATAGGTGGAGATGAGATGCTCGGGTTCGTCCTGAACAAATCCGCAATGCGGGCAGCGGAAAGGCGCCTTGCGCGGAGCGGTCGGCATTACAGCTTATGCGCTGATCGAAATAGGAGAAATCTTGCGGGCGAGGTCGTCGGCGACTGATCCGGCGCGATCGGCCTTGGATTTCGGAGTCACCTCCGACTTTCCTATGAAGATCGCGCCTTCCTCGATGATCATCCGGGCGGCTTTCAGATCGCCGTTGAGTTCCGCCGAGGACTTGAGTTCGCAGCGTTCGGTCACGGCGATGTTGCCCGTGACCGTGCCGTAGACCACGATCGATTTCGCCTTGAGTTCGCCGCGGACGTGGGCGTTCTCGCCCACTGTCAGGCTTCCGCCGTCGGAGATGATTTCCCCCTCAAGCTTTCCATCAAAATTGAGTTCGGTCTCAAACTTGAGCGTTCCCTTGATGTCGATATCGCTGCCGAGAAGGTGCTTTGATGAAGTGCCGTTGTCGGGCCCGTTGCTGCCAGTCAGGTTGTTGAGATTCATAGGGAGCCTCCAACTCTATCCGCTCTTCCCGGTCGGTCAATCCCTCAACTCGCAGGGGGGGAGGAGACCACTTTGTGGCCGCCCGGCAGCACCACGGCGGACTCCGGAGAGATTCCCGCCAGTTGCTCGGCAGGGTAGAGCCATATTTCGCTGAGAGTGGGATGATAGTGCGGAATTGTGGCGAGCTGTCCGGCCGTTGCTCGAAAGCGCATGGCGACGACGACCTCATGGATCAGGGTCGCCGCGTCCGGGCCGGCGACAGAGCCGCCAAGGATCTCCCGCGTGGACTTGTCGGCCACGAGTTTTACAAAGCCGTCCGTCTCACCGATGACCATCGACTTTCCGTGATCGCAAAATGGATACGTTGCCACGAGGTAGGGGAGCCCTTTGGCTTCCGCCTCGGTCTGCGAGAGGCCCACCGTGGCCACCTGGGGCTCGGTGAAAACGACGAAAAGTTTCAGCCGGTAATCCATGGACTCAAAGTTTGAATCGCCCTTGAGCAGGCGAACCGCGTTTCGCGCGGCACGCTCGCCCTGTTCCACCGCGAGATGCACAATTTCGAAAGGTCCCGAGCAATCCCCGGCTGCGAAGATGTGCGGCATCGAAGTCTGTTGGTGCGAATTCACCGCGATCGCGCCGTCTTGGACTCTTGCCCCCGCCTTTTCAAGGCCCAGTCGATGGATGTTCGGCTCCCTTCCGAGCGCGTTCAGGATTGCCGTCGCCTCGACCGTTTTCGCGGATCCTTCGTGCTCGAAGATCACGTGGCGCGCGTCGCCGGTTCGCTCGAGGCGAACGATCTTCGTTTTTGTGAAGATCTGCATCCCCCGTTTGCGAAAGGCGTCTTCCACCACTTTCGCGAGGTCGGCGTCGATGCCTTTGAGCAGTTGGGCGCTGCGTTGGATGATCGTGACGCGGGATCCAAGCGCCTCCAGGTAGTGGGCGAACTCGAGCGCGACCGGGCCTCCGCCAAGAACGAGGATCGAGTCCGGAATTTGCGTCAGGTTCAGGGCATCGTCACTGGTGAGACATCCAGCCTCGTCAAGACCCGGGATTTCGGGAACGCTGATGATCGAACCGGTTGAAATGAGAAACGATCTCGCCGACAACAGTTTCTCGGACCCCGTGAGTTCTTTTACCTGGAGCGTGTTTTCGTCGAGGAAGGTGGCGGTGCCGCGAACGAAGTCGAATCCTCCCTCCTGCAACTGCTCCCGCCGATGGTCTGCGAACTCCGAGACCAGGCGCTGTTTCCTGGCGACGATCTCCCCGGCGTCGAATCCAATTTGTCCCGCCCGCAATCCAAATTCGCGGGCGTGTCTGATCGCGCGCAGCCTGTTGGCGGATTCGATGACTGTCTTGCTCGGCATGCAACCCCGCAAGATGCACAGCCCGCCGACAGTCGCCCCTCCCTCGACGACACAGGTTTTCATCCCCAGATCGAATGCCGTTCGGGCTCCTGCGTAGCCCGCGCTCCCTCCGCCAACGACCACAAAATCGTAGTTCATGCGCGCGGCCGAGTCCGGGACGCCGGAGCGATCACGAGCCGAGTTGGCGGTCATGACGAAATCGGGGACTGCGCCCCTCAGGGCTCCCTGCCAGGCGGTTGGTCAATACGCGGCCTGCGCACCGCGAATATTTTTCTTCTTTATCCAGGGCATCAACGCCCGGAGCCGCGTGCCGGTCTTCTCGATCGGATGCTTTTCACCGGCCTTGAGCAACGAATTGTAGCGCTTGTAGCCGCTCTCGTATTCTTTGATCCATTCCCTGGCGAATTTTCCGCTCTGAATATCCTTTAGCGCGGCCTTCATTCGCTTCTTTACGGAGGCGTCGATGATCTTTGGGCCGATCGAGACGTCTCCCCACTTCGCCGTCTCACTGATGGAAAACCGCATGCCCGCGATGCCGGATTCGTTCATCAGATCCACGATCAGTTTCAGCTCGTGGAGGCATTCGAAATAGGCCATCTCGGGCGAATAGCCTGCTTCGACGAGTGTTTCAAACCCTGCCTGGACGAGCGCCGAAGCCCCTCCGCAGAGAACCGTTTGCTCGCCGAAAAGATCGGTTTCGGTCTCTTCCTTGAAGGTCGTCTGAATGACCCCGCCGCGAGTTCCGCCAATGCCCTTGGCCCACGCGAGTGCCGTCTTCTTGGCGTTCTTGCCAGGATCCTGATAGACGGCGATGAGGGACGGCACGCCTTTGCCTTCGGTGAACTGCCTGCGAACGATATGACCGGGGCCCTTGGGGGCAACCATGATCACGTTTACGTCCTTCGGTGGGACGACCGTCTTGAAATGAATGCTGAAGCCGTGGGTGAAGAGCAGCGTCTTTCCCTTCGCGAGATGGGGTTCGATATCTTTTCGGTAGGCGGCGGCCTGCTTGGTGTCGGGAATTCCGACCATAATGACGTCGGCACGCTTTACCGCCTCTCCCGTGTCGCAGACTTCAAAGCCATAATCCGCCGCCACCTTGCGGCTTTTGCTGCCCGGGTAAAGCCCAACGATGACCTTGCATCCGCTGTCCTTCAGATTCAGCGCGTGGGCGTGACCCTGCGAGCCGAAGCCGAGAACAGCGAGGGTCTTGCCTTGGAGAGTTGCGAGATCGGCGTCTTTGTCGGTGTAAATCTTGGCGGGCATAGCGAGGAGAAAGTCTGGCCAACGTCTAATCTTTTGTGCGCGGCAGCGCAACCTTGCCGGTGCGCGTGAGATCCTTGATGCCGAAGCGGTCCATGAGCATCAGAAATTTGGTCATCTTGCCCTCGGTGCCCGTTACTTCGATGGCCAGGGTTTCGGGTTGCACGTCAATGATCTTGGCTCGGAAGACATCGCAGATCTGCATGACTTCCGAACGCGTCTTCGACGTCGCCCGCACGCGAAGGAGAACGAGTTCGCGATCCACGTACTCCTCATCGCGAAAATCCTGCACGTCGATAACGTCGACCAGCTTTTCTAGCTGTTTGATGACCTGTTCGAGCACCTTGTCGTCCCCGCGGACGACAATGGTCATGCGGGAGGCCGTGGCGTCAAGAGTTGGGCCGACGTTCAGAGTGTCAATGTTGAAGCCACGGCCACTGAACATTCCGGCGATGCGGGCGAGAACCCCAAACTTGTTTTCAACGAGGATGGAAATCGTGTGGCGCATGAATCGGCAGGGGCGGTGATAGTGCACAGTCAGCGGCCTAGGCGTCAACCCAAAGGGGATTTGTGCCGAGGTGCAACCCCCGCCGACAATCGGGCGACTTACCCCCAGTCACCCGCCTCGACCATTGGAATGCCGCTTTGCGAAACCTTTTCCACGAAGCCGGTGTGGTAGGTGCCGCGTCGAAAATCGGAGTTTTGCATGATCGCCTGCTGAAAGGGAATGGTCGTCTTGACTCCGGTGATCATGTATTCGCCGAGCGCGCGAGACATCCGGTGAATGCAGGCCTTCCGGCTGGAGGCGGTCGTGATGACCTTGGCGATCATCGAGTCGTAGTGCGGGGGAATGGGGTATCCGGCGTAGGCGTGAGAATCGATCCGGACGCCCCGTCCGCCTGGCGCGTAGTAGAGCCCGATCTGTCCCGGGCACGGCATGAAATTGTTGGCCGGATCCTCCGCGTTGATGCGGCATTCGATCGAGTGGTGCCTGGCGACCGCTTTGACGAGATGGCTGGACAAGTGCTCTCCTGCGGCCACCTGGATTTGCTGCTTTACAAGATCGCAGCCGTACACTTCCTCGGTGATGGGGTGCTCAACCTGGATGCGGGTATTCATTTCCATGAAATAGAAGTTCCCATCATCGTCGACGAGGTACTCGATCGTCCCCGCGTTGGCGTAGCCGACATTTTCCGCCAGCTTGATCGAGGCGACGCCCATTCGTTCGCGGAGTTCCGGCGTCATGAGCGGTGAGGGGCATTCCTCGACGATCTTTTGGTTTCGTCGCTGAATGGAGCAGTCGCGCTCCCCGAGATGCACCACCCGGCCATGCTCGTCCGCGAAGATCTGAAACTCTATGTGATGCGGATTGATAATGAATTTTTCAATGTAGACATCCGGGTTGCCGAAAGCCTTGTCCGCCTCCAGGCGCGCGGCGTGATAGCCTTGTATCAAGCTTCCTTCATTGCTGGCGACGCGCATTCCGCGGCCCCCTCCGCCCGCCACTGCCTTGATCATCACCGGAAAGCCGACCTTTCGGGCGACTCTTACCGCTTCTTCCTCGCGCTCCACCGTCCCGTCGCTTCCCGGAGAAACCGGAATCCCCGCCCGGCGAGCGCACTCGCGAGCGGAATTTTTGTCTCCCATCAGCCGGATGGCGCTCGCTGGAGGTCCGACAAACTTGATATTGCAGCTGGCGCAAACCTCGGCGAAGTGGCCGTTTTCGGCGAGGAAGCCGTAGCCGGGGTGAATCGCGTCCACGTCGGCGATCTCCGCAGCGCTGATGATCCGATCGATTTTGAGGTAGCTTTCGGGACTGGGCGCAGGCCCGATGCAAATGGCTTCATCCGCCAGTTGGACGTGGAGACTTTCCAGGTCGGGCTCGGAATAGACGGCGACGGTCTGAATCCCGAGTTCTTTGCAGGCTCGGATGATCCGGAGGGCGATTTCGCCCCGATTCGCGATGAGGATTTTCTTGAACATTACCTGACGATTGACCGGATCTTCGGGCGACTGCGCGCTCCGGTACCCTTATTTGACCCGAAAGAGAACCTGCCCAAACTGGACCGGCTTTCCGTTTTCCGCACATACCTCCGCAACGACGCCGGAAACCTCGGCTTTGATCTCATTCATCACCTTCATCGCTTCAATGATGCAGACGACCGTTTCCGCGGTAACCTCCTGACCGACGGAGATGTAGGGAGCCGCCTCGGGCGACGGAGCCGCGTAGAAGGTGCCGACCATGGGCGATTTGATCTCCTTGTGCAGAGGGGCTTCTGCAGCGGATTCGCTCGCGGCGTGGGCCTGAGCCGAGGCGGCTGCGGCCGGGACCGCCGGCGCCACGGCCAGGACGTGCGTGGGGCTGTCGGGGCTCGCGGTCTTCATCGTAATCTTGAAGCCTTCGCGTTCCATTTTGAAGACGGTAAGACCGTTCTTCTTCATCAGGTCGATCAGGGTGCGAATCTCTTTTAGGTCCACGGGCAGCAAGCTTGAGGGGAACGGAGCGTCTCATGATGCGCGCAGGGGGTCAAGAGATTCGAAAGGAAGGGCCTTTACAAATGAGACCCGATGGCGCAGCGTTCCGCCTTTTCCATATGTGGTTGATAGTCCCCATTCTGCTGACCCTGCATGTCATCGTTTGCCTGCTGTTGGTGCTGGTTGTTTTGATGCAGCTTCCCCGCAGCGAAGGCCTTGGAGCTGCATTTGGGGGCGCGGTGACTGAGAACATTTTTGGCGCGCAAACGACCCATGTGCTCGCAAAATTTACCGTTTGGCTCGGGGTGGCCTTTTTTGCGATCACACTTTTGCTGGCCATTGCCTACTCCCAAAGGGAAAGGGGGCGAACGCCTGTGCAGCGCGAACTCCTGAATCCGGCGGCCCCGGCGTGCCGTCTGCCGGCACTCCGGCGGCCCCGGCGTCGATCCGAGCCAGCACTCCCGCCGAGGCAGCGGCTCCCGCTCAGCCCAGCCCCGAGGCGACAGCTTCACCGTCATCGACGCCGGCGCCCACAACGCCCTAGGAGACTGTAGAAATCCCCGCGTATGCCACGTTGCAGTCAATTTTCGGAAGATCGCAAGGAGCCAAGCGCAGACTTGATGGGGTGTGGGGCCCCCATCTCCCCACAATGCCGTAGTGCTCCGCGCAAGCTCGGCGACATAACGAGGACCGAAAATTGGCGCAACCCGGAGGGCGTGAGCTCTTTGGGGCATCTCTCGGCGTCCTTCCTCGGTTACAGCCCCTTTGGGGGATGCGCCTTCGTCGCTCCACCGATATCTGCCCCAAATAGCCCACGCGTGACATGCGAGGGTATTTCATCCTAGGCGCCTTTCCCGGGCGGGAAGTCGTGAAGGTGGTCAAGTCGCCGGAAGCTGCGCGCGACGTTCGAACGCGAACGCGGGGCCGGGTGGTCCTGGTTCCCACGATGGGCGCCTTGCACGAAGCCCACGCCGCCTTGTTTCGCCGGGCCCGGAAGCTGGCGGGAGAAAAGGGAAAGGTCATCGTTTCCCTGTTCGTCAATCCGCTCCAGTTTGGACCCAGGGAGGATTACGCCGGCTACCCTCGCTCGCCGGTGCGGGATCTGGAGATTTGCCGCGCTTGCGGAGTAGACCTTGCTTTCGCTCCGACCGCCCGGCAAATGTACCGCTCCGATCGCTCCGTTTTCGTCGACGAGATCTCGCTGTCCCGCCATCTGTGCGGCGCCTCAAGGCCGGGCCATTTCCGCGGGGTCTGCACCGTTGTGGCAAAGCTCTTTCTCATCCTCCGGCCGGATATTGCGGTCTTCGGGGAGAAGGATTGGCAGCAGCTTTGTATCATTCGCAAAATGGTGCAAGGACTTGAGTTTTTCGATTCGGGTCGTCGGGCACCCGACGATTCGCGAAGCAGACGGCTTGGCAATTAGTTCGCGCAACAAGTATCTCACCTCCGAGGAACGCGCCGTGGCGCCCAGGATCTACTCGGCCCTGCGCGCCGCGATCGAACGCAGGCGGGTCCGCGACATTGTGAGGACCGGGCGCCGTCTGATTGAGGAGATCCCTGGCGCCAAGCTCGACTATCTCGAGCTTGTTGAGGCCGAGACCATCGAGCCGGCGAGGGATCTCCGGCGCCCGGCGAGGCTTGCCGCGGCGGTTTTTCTCGGCAAGGCGCGTTTGATTGATAACGTCGCCGTAGCCCCGCGGGCTTAGAAACGCCCGACTATCCCCTCTAGATCATGCATTTTCCCTCTGCAGTTTTCGGCAAGTCATGAGGGAATTCGACTTCATCGTGATCGGGAGCGGAATCGCCGGGCTGACGTTTGCGCTGAAGGCGGCCGCGAAAGGCTCGGTCGCGCTCGTGACCAAACGAAACCTCGCGGATTCGAACACCGCTTGGGCCCAGGGCGGCGTGGCGTGTGTCGTGAGCGAGGAGGATTCGTTCGACCTCCACATCCAGGACACGCTGGTGGCCGGCGCCGGTCTCTGCAACGAGGAAGCGGTGCGCGCCGTCGTGACCGAGGGTCCCGATCGCATCGCGGAGCTCATGAACCTCGGAATGCATTTCGACGAGAGAGAATTGGAGGATGGCGGCCGAGAGCTCGATCTCGGCCGGGAGGGAGGGCATTCCAAGCGCCGGGTGCTCCATTTTCAAGACCATACGGGATTTGAAATCGAGCGGACCCTGGTCGGACAGATTTTCGGCCATTCGAGCATTACCGTTCTCGAGAATCACATGGCCGTCGATTTTCTCACGACCGGAAAACTGGGCTATGCCATGCAGGATTGCTGCGTCGGCGTTTACGTTCTCGACGAGGAAACCGGCGAGGTCGAGACGCTGCGAAGCGACATCAACGTGTTGGCGACCGGCGGGTGCGGGAAGGTTTACCTTTACACAACAAATCCGGATATCGCCACCGGCGACGGAGTGGCGATGGCCTGGCGGGCGGGCGCCATCATCGCCAACATGGAGTTCGTCCAGTTTCATCCAACCTGCCTCTACCACACCGAGGCGAAATCCTTTCTCATCTCCGAAGCGGTCCGCGGGGAAGGCGGTCTTCTTCTCGACGCCAAGCAACGAAGATTCATGGAGCAGTATCATCCGAAAATGGAGCTCGCCCCCCGGGACATCGTCGCGCGCGCGATCGATGCGGAAATGAAACGCAGCGGGAGCAAGTGCGTCTTTCTGGACATCACGGGCAAGCCGGCGCAATTCGTCAAGTCGCGCTTCCCGTCAATCTACAAGACCTGCCTGAGTTACGGCATCGATATTACCTCGCAGCCGATCCCTGTTGTTCCGGCGGCCCACTATCAGTGCGGAGGGGTCAAGACCGACCTGAATGGCGAGACCAGTCTTCGTGGGCTCTACGCGATCGGCGAGGCGGCCAGCACGGGCCTTCATGGAGCGAACCGCCTGGCCAGCAATTCCCTCCTGGAGGGACTCGTTCTGGCTCATCGCGCCTTCGAGAAATCAACGCGCCATCGCAAAAGCCGCGTCGAGTTTGCTTTGCCGGAGTGGCGTCCCGGTCAAGTGCAAGACCTCGATGAGTTCGTGGTCATCTATCATAATTGGGACGAGATTCGCCGGCTGATGTGGGACTATGTAGGCATCGTCCGGACGGACAAGCGCCTCCAGCGCGCGGCCACCCGGCTTCGCAATCTTCATGCGGAGGTCCAGGAATTCTACTGGAACTTCAAGGTCTCGACGGAACTGCTGGAGCTGCGCAACCTCGTCACCGTGGCTTCGCTAATTGTCGACTGCGCCATCAGTCGCCGCGAAAGCCGGGGCCTGCACTACACGCTCGACTATCCGGAGGCCGACCCCCGTTTTGTCCGCGACACCACGATGCGCCGAATCTGAGCCCGGGATTTATTGTGTTGCGGGATGGCTTTCGAGTGGCGATAGTGGGCGTCCCACCAGTTCGGCATGAAACTCGCTCCAACCATACTGGCAATTTTTTTCGTTAGCGCAACGTTAAGGGCTTCCGAAGCGCAGTCGGCGATATCGAGCAGCCTTGATTTTCAGAAGGAGGCCATGCGTCTGCGGGAGAACGCGCTGCTGAAGCTCGAACCTCAGGTCGTCGCGCCGACGAACTTCCGTTCGGGATTCAATCGTTATCCGTGGAAGCGGAGCATAGTGACCACGGTCTTCTGGGTTGGGGAGCGTCCCACGGCGAACAATCCCGTCCCCAACTACAAGAGTTCGTGGGATCCGCGATGGGCGCAAAACTACGGCGGGTTGGACACTCCTGAGCCTTCGCAAAGAAGAAACTACATTCCCATCCGATTCGTTCCCCGGCAGAACCCGTTTTACGTGGCGCTTCCCTATAACGACGTGACACGGGGGACTACGAAACCGGAAGCGCGCAGGGCCATTCCCTGGTTCAAACAAGCATTCGAAAGGCCCGGAAAAAGCGTGCTCAAGGGCCGCTGGGTCGCGATTAAGCGCGGCGCAAAGATCTGCTACGCGCAGTGGGAGGATTGCGGACCGTTTCGCACGGACCACTGGCAATACGTGTTCGGCAACGACCGGCCCCTCCCCAATTTGAATCAGGGCGCCGGGCTCGACGTCTCCCCCGCGGTGCGCGACTATCTCGAAATGGGCGGCAAAGACGTCTGCGATTGGAAATTCGTGGAGGCGCGCGATGTTCCCAACGGGCCGTGGACCAGGCTGGGCGAGAACAATACCTTTGTGCTGCAACGCCGCGGGGCGAATCTTTTCATGGTGGACCGGAATAACGCCTACGGTGCCCGAAGACAGGTTGATTGAACTCGCATTGCGGGCCGCGCTTTCCATCCTGCGCCCAAGATTAAGTATTTAAGGCTCTGGCGTTCCAAGGAGCCCGGGAGCGGAAGGTTTCGAGGAGAAAACCGGGACTGCTACCGAATGCTAATCCTTTACGAGCGCCAGCATGGCCTGGGCGGCTTCTTCGGGTGCGACCGCATGCATGCATCGAAAATCAAGCGGGCACTCGCGCAGAAAGCAGGGGCTGCATTCCACCTGGTGGCGGAGGATCGTGCTGGTCGGTGACCGAGGCCCGGTCAACCGGGGCTCGGTCGATCCGAAGACCGCGACCAGCGGAATTCCGAGAGCATCGGCCAGATGCATCGTTCCCGTGTCGTTGGTAAGGAGCGCCCGAAATGAGCTCAGGCGCTTCATCAGCTCATCGAGCGACGTTTTTCCCGCAAGATTCTCGGCGCTTCCTTCGAATCCCTGCAGGATTTCGTCGGCCACCGTTCGGTCATTCTCGGTTCCAACGACCACCCACGAGCAAGGTAATTTTTCCGAGACCAGTTGCATGGTCTTTCGAAAGCGCTCGGCGGGCCAGCGCTTGGCGGGCCCGTATTCGGAACCTGGGCAGACGCCAAGCACTCGCCGGTCCCCCCTCGTTCGCACGCGCGGAGCGTTGATCGGCGGAGGCTCGACCGCTCCGCAGCGCTCCGCAATGTGAAAGTATCTGTCGGCTTGGTGTCTGGGGGGACCGGTCTTCTTTTTTTTCGGCTCGTCGATGATTTGCGTGAGCAGCGTGGAGCGCAGGTGCCCGCGGAATCCGACCCTTCGAGGAATTCCCGCCAGCCACGCCTCGGCGGCGGCCCGGAAAGAATTCGGGAGAAGAATGGCGGCCTCAAAACGTCCGCGTATCTTTTTGGCGACGGCGAAGATCGATTCTTCGGGCGCAAAGGAGATCACTTCGTCAACTTCGGCAATCGTTTTCCAGAAGGCGGCGAGTTTCTCCGGAGTCAGGATGGAAAGCCGGGCGTCCGGACGTCCGAGGCGAAACGCCCGCACGGCGCGGAGGCTCATGACCGCGTCGCCGAGCCAATTGGGCGAGCGCACGACGAAGCGAAAAGGATAGAGCTTTGCGGGGTCGGAGCCAGGAGGCAGATAGATCCCGCGCTTTTGTCTGGCAATGAGAAGGTTCGGCCACGGCGTCTTCCAACGGTTGTGAACCCAGAACCAATCCGCGGGCGATTGGCGGATCTGCCGTTCGAGAACGGCGTTGATATCCGCCGTCAGTTGCTCCGGGTTCTTTCGATCGTAGGGGATTTCCTCTTCGTAAACGATCCGCCAGCGCGCAAAGCCGGAGGTGAAGATCGCTGCCGGCACCACCGCGGAGTTCGTACGAATGGCCAAGGCAGCGGCCAGCGGCGAGTTCGAGCAGAGGCGGTTGAAAAAGGGCATCCAGATTCCCCCGTTGCCCGCGCTCTGATCCACCAACACCGCAGTGGATCCCGGCCTCCGCAGCAAGGCGATTGCGGCTTGGAAGCCTTCTTTCCGATCAAAGGTTTCGACCCCCTTGCGGCGGTCGCGATTGATCAATTCGTCCAGATGGCGATTGCGCAGCGCCTGATAGACTGTTCCGAAGCGCGTCTCGGGGCGCTGGAAAGCGGCTTGCGCATAGAGTTCCCAGCTCCCCATGTGGCTGATGGCCAGCACCACTCCCCTCCCGCTCAGGATATTTCTCTCGACGACTTCGCTGTTCACAAACGGTGCCACCCGCAGGATGGTCCGCTGGGGAAGCACGGCAAACTTGAATGCGCAGACGCCGTTTGCGCCCAGTGTCGTGAAATGGCGAAACGTCAGACGTCGGATCTCCGCAGGGGTCTTTTCGTTCACGAACGCCGCCGAAAGATTTTCCATTGCAAGCTTGCGATACCGGGGCAGAATCGCCCACAAGAAGGCGCCAATGGCTTGGCCAAGCGCAAAGCATGCCGCGAGCGGGAGCGTGCGGATCAGAGTGATCGCGCCCAGGGCAAGCCAGTAAACCAAGCGATCCAACATGCAGCGAGGAGCACTTTACTCTAGTGGCGCGATTTCCGCATCGGAAGGAATTTCCTTTGGACCGGGCTCGACGGTCGGAATTCTCGGTGGGGGGCAGTTGGGGCGCATGTTTGGGATAGCTGCCAGAAGGATGGGTTACCGGGTGCACGCCTTTGAACCGCATCCCGACAGCCCGGCCGGGCAGATCAGTGACGTGGAAGTCAACGCGCCGTATGCCGATTCCGAAGCGCTGAAGCGGTTCGCCCGCCAGGTCGATGTGATCTCCTTCGAGTTCGAGAACATTCCGCTTTCGGCGATCAAGGAGGTGGCGCGCCTGCGCCCCTTGCGCCCGCGCGGGGAAGTTCTGCATATCTGCCAGAATCGGGAGCGAGAAAAGGCGTTCCTGGCGAAGCAGGGCTTTCCTCACGCCGCTTTCGCGGTCGTCGAATCTCCGGAGAGTCTGCGCGCGGCGCTGGCAGCCATTGGAACGCCGTCAGTTCTCAAGACGGCGGATTTTGGATACGACGGGAAAGGCCAGTTGAGGTTGGAGGAGGCCTGTGACGCCCAAGAGGTCTGGCGGGCTTTCAAGGCGCCGCGAGGCGTCCTTGAGAAATGGATTCCCTTCGAGGCGGAGCTTTCCGTCATCGCGGCACGCGATCTTGCGGGGCGGATCGTCGCCTTTCCGCCTTCGGAAAATCTCCACCAGCGCCACATTCTCGATGTCTCGATCGTTCCTGCGCGCTTCCCCGCCGGCGTGCGCGAAGCGGCTATCCGGCTGGCGTCCGAAATTGCGGACGCGCTGGGCGTGGTCGGGTTGCTGGCCGTCGAATTTTTCCTCGCGCGCGACGGTCGCCTCCTGGTCAATGAACTGGCGCCCCGTCCGCACAATTCGGGCCATTACACATTCGACGCGTGCGTAACGAGTCAGTTCGAGCAGCAACTGCGGGCGGTTTGCGGCCTCCCCCTGGGGTCGAACGCATTGCTTACCCCGGTCGTGATGTGGAATCTGCTGGGAGATCTCTGGGAACACGGCACTCCGGATTGGGGTGTGGTGCTCCGCGAGCCACGAGCCAAGCTTCACATCTATGGCAAGGCCGAGGCCCGTCCCGGGAGGAAGATGGGACACGTCACCGTGCTTGCCGAAATCGAGGAAGCCCTGGATATTGTCGAGGCATTCAAAAAGCAACTGGGAGACGGAGAGTTTCTTCATTCATGAGGCCATGCGATCTGCGTTAGGATAACTAGTGACCTCGCGCGCGATAAGGGTGAAAAATCCGCCGCGGGTCATCGTAGCGGCGTTCCTATTGGGATTGTTTCTGGCCGGGTTCATTGTTCTGGCGGTTTGGCAAACCGGGACGCAAATCGACAGAGCGAGAATGGCCGGCCGGATCGTCGCCAAGGAATTTGTCCCTGGATTGGAGCACCAGGTTACTCTTGGGCGCGCCGGCCGGGTAACGGCCGCGGAGTCCGACGGGGACTACATCCTTACCGTGGAGATTCCAATGGCGGACGGCGGGACCAAGTCCTATCATGTCTGGGTTGACAAGAAGCGATACCAGGCTCTGAAGATCGGAGATTCGTTCGATGTAGGGCCCTATCTCTCGCACGAATAAAAAATGAACGAGCTTCGGGGCACGCTGTCTCAGGTTGTAAATACCTAGTCTTTCCGTTTCGGTATTTCTTTATGAGTATTCTTGCACAGCAAACAAACAGTCAGGTTCTGGAGGCGCGCCAATGGATTGAGCCATTGGTTTCGGAAGTCGGCAAAGTGGTGGTCGGTCAAAAAAAGCTCGTCCACCGGCTTCTCACCGGCCTCCTCTGCAACGGCCATGTGCTGCTTGAAGGCGTTCCCGGGCTGGCGAAAACACTTACCGTCCGCACCATGGCCTCCTGCATCCGGACGGGTTTTCAGCGGATTCAGTTCACCCCCGATCTTCTCCCCGCCGACCTTATTGGCACTCTGATTTACAATCCCCGGGACGGCGAGTTCACCACTAAACTTGGCCCGATTTTTTCCAACCTGATTCTCGCCGACGAGATCAACCGCGCCCCGGCCAAAGTCCAGAGCGCGCTTCTCGAAGCGATGCAGGAGCGTCAGGTGACCATCAGCGACTCGACCTACCCGCTTTCGGATCCGTTTCTGGTCCTGGCCACGCAAAACCCGATCGAACACGAGGGAACCTATCAGCTTCCCGAGGCGCAACTCGATCGCTTCAT
Source organism: uncultured Verrucomicrobiae bacterium (assembly GCA_963816855.1). Taxonomy (GTDB): domain Bacteria; phylum Verrucomicrobiota; class Verrucomicrobiia; order Chthoniobacterales; family Terrimicrobiaceae; genus DASTFP01. Next base: position 54,882 of record CAWFMA010000007.1, read on the forward strand.
GCTTAAGGTTAATGTCGGCTATCCCACGCGCGAGGAAGAGCGGGAAATCCTGAACACGATGGCCACCTCCTCGCCGGTTCTCAGCGTTCAGCCGGTCGTGTCGCCCGAGGAGATTGTCCATGCTCGCGGCGTGGTCAATTCCATCTACGTGGACGACCGTATCAAAGACTACATTGTCAACATTGTCTGGGCCACCCGGGATCCCGCCGCTTATAAGCTCAAGCTGGACGGGATAATTCGCTTTGGCGCCTCGCCGCGCGCGACCATCTACCTTACGCTGGCCGCCAAAGCGCAGGCCTTCATCGCCGGGCGCGGCTATGTAACGCCCCAGGATGTGAAATCCATAGGCCAGGAGGTGCTGCGCCACCGCATCGGCGTGACCTACGAAGCCGAGGCCGAATCCGTAACCAGCGAGATGGTGGTGGAGAAGATTTTCGCCGGTCTTCCCGTTCCGTAACTCTGGCCCCGGCAGCGAAGCCTCGTTGCGCAGACGTTTGATTGACCGAGAGGATCTGCCTCCGATCTTGATCCGCACCCATGAACCAGGACCCACGCGAAATCCTGAAAAAAATCCGCCGCCTTGAGTTGCGCACGCGGCGCTTGGTGAATTCCTCGTTTTCCGGCCACTATCACAGCGTCTTCAAAGGGCGCGGCATGAACTTTGAGGAAGTGCGCGAGTACATTTCCGGAGACGACATTCGGAGCATCGACTGGAACGTCACGGCAAGGATGAATACTCCATACGTGAAGAAATTCACCGAGGAGCGGGAACTCACCGTGATGTTGCTCGTGGATGTCAGTGCCTCCGGAACGTTTGGCAGCATCGAATTGAGCAAGCGAGAGCTTGCCGCGGAGGTCGCGGCGATCCTTGCTTTCAGCGCGATCAACAACCGGGACAAAGTCGGCTTGCTCTTATTCTCCGAAGAGGTCGAGCTTTTCATCGCCCCGAAGAAGGGGCGTCTCCATACCTTGAGGTTGATTCGCGAAATGCTCTATTTCCAGCCCCGCGGCAGGCGGACCAATCTGGCCGCGGCCCTTGAGTATCTCAACAAGCTCATTTCGCGGCGCGCGGTGGTGTTTGTGATCTCTGATTTCCTTGCTCCCGATTACAGCAAGCCGCTCACGGTCACGAGTCGCCGCCATGATCTCGTGGCCATGCCGGTAATTGATCCGGGCGAGGAGCGGTTGCCCAACGTGGGTTTGATAACGTTTGAGGACGCCGAAACCGGCGAGCAAGTCGAGATCAACACGTCCAGTTCCGGCATTCGCGAGGCGTTCGCCGCAGAAGAAAAGCGCCGGCGCAAGAACCTCGACAAGTTGTTTGGATCCCGGGGTGTCGATGTGGTTCCGCTCGCCACGGACGAAGACTATCTCATCCCCCTGCGTGCGTTCTTCGAGCGGCGCGAAAGGAGGGCGGCTGCATGACCTCCGCCATCGCGTCCCCGACCCCCGCTCCGATCCACGATATTGTCGGGCCGCTCTGGATTTTTCCTTATCCGCTTTGGGTCATCGTGACAGTGGCCCTGGCAGGCCTCGCGCTGCTCGGTCTGGTTTTCTGGCTGACCCGGCGCAAACGCGCGCTCGCGCCGCAGACCCCGCGGCAGCGCGCTCTGGCCGCGCTCGAGGAATTGCGCGGGGGAGTCAGCGAGTCGGACTCATATGGCTTTGGCGTGAAGGTCTCCGATTGTCTGCGCACCTACATTCGCGATCAGCACGGCCTTGATGCGATAACCCGCACCTCCCTCGAGTTCCTCGAGGCCCTTCGCGATCATCCGGCGTTTTCAAGCGGGGAGAAGGCCGCGCTTTCCGAGTTTCTCGAGTCGGTCGATTTGCTCAAATATGCGCGGCTGCCCGCTGCCGCCGACGACCTGCGTTCTTTGCTTTCGATTGGGGAGCGCCTGGTCAAGGGAGAAAGCCCGGATCGGGCAGGGGCGTTGAAATGAGCGGGGGAACTCCATTCGGCTTCAGCTTTGCCCATCCGTGGGTGTTGCTCTTTCTTCTCTTGCTGCCGGTTTTGGCTGTGCTTAGAGGACGCCTTGGTGGAACCCCGGGCGTAACCTTCTCGACCACCGCGACCCTCTCTGCGTTGGGGCGGAGGAGGCGTTCTCGAGCCGGTGCTTTGCTGGCCCTCCTCGCTCATTTGGCTCTGGCCAGTCTGATCATCGGCTTGGCGCGGCCCCAGCTCGGGCGTACCCTGACCAGCGTTCAGGCGAGCGGCGTCGACATCATGTTGGCGCTGGACGTGTCGCGTTCCATGCTGGCCGAAGACTACAACATCGGAGCGCAACGCGCCAATCGCATCGATGCGGTGAAAGAGGTGACCGAGCAATTTATCCGGCAGCGTCCAAACGACCGGATCGGGATCGTGGCCTTTGCGGGGAGGCCTTACTTGGTGAGCCCGCTCACGCTTGACCATGACTGGCTGATTCAGAACCTTGATCGCCTGCAAATTGGGATGGTCGAAGATGGCACGGCGATCGGCTCCGCTATCGCCTCGGCGGCAAACCGCCTGAAAGACAAGGAAGCCAAGAGCAAGCTTATCGTCCTGCTTACCGACGGGGACAACAACGCGGGTCGCGTCACGCCGCTCACCGCGACGGAAGCCTCCAAGGCTCTGGGGGTTCGGATCTACACCATCGGCGCCGGCACGAATGGAGAGGTGCCATTTCCTTTCAGCGATCCTTTTGGACGCACCGTCTACCGGAATGTTCACATGGAGTATAACGACGATTTGCTGAAGCAGATCGCCTCGATTTCGATGGGCAAATATTTTCGCGCGAGCGACACGAGCTCGTTGAAAGAGGTCTTCAATGAGATCGATCGTATGGAAAAGACCAAGGTCAGCGTCGAAAAGACCACCGACTATCGCGACCTCTTTCCGATCTTTTTATTGGCCGGCTTTGTTCTGCTCGGATCCGAGGTTCTTCTTTCCCAGACCGTATGGAGACGTCTTCCCTGACCTTTTCCCAGCCGGCCTGGTTCTTCGCCTTGGCGATCGTGCCGATCATCGGAGGACTCTACTACTGGTCGCAGCGCCGCAATTCTGCGATTCTCTCCAGGGTGGTTGCGCCGCGGCTTCGAGCGCAGCTTGCGGGCGCGGTCAGCATCGGGCGCCGGACTCTGAAGTCGATCTTGATCCTGGCCGTATTCAGCCTGATCGCGGTGGCTCTGGCGAGGCCCCAGATGGGATTTATTCAGCGTGAGGTCAAACAACGTGGGCGGGATGTGATCATCGCCATCGACACCTCCCGCAGCATGCTGGCGACCGATGTGGCGCCCAGCAGGCTCGCGCGGGCGAAACTCGTGGCGCAGGATTTGCTCCGCCTCGTGCGGGGCGATCGGCTCGGCTTGATAGCCTTTGCCGGCTCGGCGTTTCTGCAAGCTCCCTTGACCCTGGACTACAGCGCGGTGCTGGCTTCGCTCGACGAACTCGACACCGCAGTCATTCCGAAGGGGGGAACGAACATCGCCGAAGCCATTCGCATGGCCGAACAGGCTTTCGGAAAGGGGGAGGGGCACACCCGAGCCTTGATTATCCTGACGGACGGGGAGGAACTGGATGCCGACGGAGTCTCCGCGGCGAAGCGGGCCGCAGCTCTCGGAGTAAGGATCTTCACGGTGGGAATCGGCTCTGGAGAGGGTTCTCTGATTCCTTTGCGCACGGAAGGCGGCGGGACGGACTTCGTCCGGGATTCGGACGGCAAGCCTGTGCAAAGTCGGTTGGATGAAAAGAGGCTTAAAGAAATCGCCCAGGCCGGAGGCGGATTTTATGAACCGCTCGGGCCGGAAGCAGCGCAGAAGATTTTTGAGAATGGAATTCTGAAAATTGATGAGACCGAAACCGGAATCATGACTTCCCGGCAGCCGATTGAACGCTATCAATGGCCGCTGAGTCTTGGCGCAGGCTTGCTCGCGGTCTGGTTGATTCTCAGCGATCGGAAGAGGAGACCTTCCTCGGTCCGCCAGGGTGCGCTGGCGGCAATCTTTCTCGGGATTTCGGTTTCCGCGTCGCCCGCCGTTACGGGTCTCGAGGAATATCAGGCGGGCAACTTCGAAAAGGCGAAGGCGGAATTTGAGAGGCGATTGCAGGCCTTGCCGGATTCGGACAAGTTGAACTTCAACGCCGGGGCGGCTTCCTACAAGTCTGGCGACTTTGCCAAGGCGGTGGATCATTTTACGAAGGCATTGCTGAGCGACGACAAGAAGCTTCGAGAGGATGCGTCCTATAATCTTGCCAATTCGCTGGTGCGTCGCGGCGAGGCCGCAAAGGGAAGCGAGGAAAAAAAAGCGGATTGGAAGAACGCCATTCAGCACTACACGGAGGCGCTGAATATCGATCCTAAGAAAAAAGAGGCGGAGGAAAATCGCGATATTGTCAAGAAGTTGCTCGAAGATCTGAAAAAGCAAGAGCAGCAGCAGAAGCAGGATCAGCAGCAGAAGCAGGATCAGCAGCAGAAGCAGGATCAGCAGCAGAAGCAGGATCAGCAGCAGAAGCAGGATCAGCAGCAGAAGCAGGATCAGCAGCAGAAGCAGGATCAGCAGCAGAAGCAGGATCAGCAGCAGAAGCAGGATCAGCAGCAGAAGCAGGATCAGCAGCAGAAGCAGGATCAGCAGCAGAAGCAGGATCAGCAGCAGAAGCAGGAGCAGCAGCAGAAGCAGGATCAGCAGCAGAAGCAGGATCAGCAGCAGAAGCAGGGAAATGATCAGAAGACCCCGCAGGCCGACGACAACAGCGGAAATAGCCGCGATCAAAAACAGGAGGAACAAAAGGATCCAGCGCGACAGGAGATGGCGCAAAACCGAGCCCAAGACAAAGGACAACCCCAACCCACCCCGCAGCCGACTCCCGGAGAAAGGAAACGAGGAGAAATCAAGCCCAACCAGGAGGAAGAAAAGGCCGACACTTCCGGTAGCGCCGGCTCGGAGGCTGAGCCCGTGGAGAAGGAAGGGGAGATGAGCGCCGCCCAGGCTAACGGATTGCTAAATTCTCTTCGCTCGGAGGAGGAACGCGTGCGATTGATGCAAAGGCACGAAACGGAGGAGACTTTGAAGGATTGGTGATGAAGACTCGAACGACGCAGTTTCTTGGCACCTTAGCCCTCGCTCTCTTCGTTTTGACGCGAACGGGCGAGGCTCAACAGGTTCAGGCCGAACTGTCTCAAGAATATGCCGCGGTAGGTCAGCCCGTTCGGTTGAATATTACGGTGACCGGCGAACGGGGCGCCCAAGTCCCCCAACAATTGAGCATCGACGGCATCGACGCCCGTTTCGTCGGGAAGTCCGAACAGATGCAATGGCAGTTAAATGGGCGTGGGGTAAACTCGAGTTCGACCGCCACGTATAGTTACCTGATCGTCCCATTGCGGCAGGGTGACTTCACGATTCCTCCCATATCGGTCACCGTCGGCGGAAAGAGCGTGAAGACGGCGGCTCTGACCCTGAGGGTTGCCGGCGGTCAGGGGATCCCTGTGTTGCCGGCGATTCCCGTTCCTCAGGGTCAAAAGGGCCGGCAAGGTTCGGCGCCTCCGGCCGTCGTGCAATCAACGCCTCGCGCGCAGGTTTCCCGGTCGGATGAGAAAAAAGTCGCGTTCGGAGATCTGATCATTCCCAAGAAAACGGTGTATGTGGGGGAGGTCATGCCGGTTGAGTTGAGGTTCTATTTTGATGCCAGCTATCCCGTTCGACTTCCGGATCGCCCCACGTTCGCCGGCGATGGCTTTACGGTAATGCGTCTGACGAAACCCATTGAAAAGCAGCAGGAGGTTGATGGGCGGACCTATAACGTAGTAATTTTTCAGACGGCCATTTCGGCCGCGAAGGCGGGGAACCTCGAAATTCCTGCGGGAAGCATCGAATCCCAAATTCAGGTTCCCACCAGAGTCCCTTCAGGGGTCGATGACCTGTTCGGAAGCTTTTTCGGAAGCATGATGTCGTCCGGGGATATCCGACAGATCACCGTGCCGACTCAATCCGCAAAGTTAGAGGTAAAGCCGCTGCCCAAAGATGGCCGGCCCGCGGACTTCAGCGGAGCGGTCGGGCAGTTTTCTCTGGAAGCTTCCGCCTCGCCAAAACAGTCTGCGGCCGGCGACCCGATCTCCTTCAACGTCACGGTCTCCGGGCGCGGAAACTTTGACGCGATGGGCGCGCCTTCACTCATCGATAGCGAGGGGTGGAAGTCGTATCCGCCCGCAGAAAAGTTCGAATCCAGCCCGAGCGATCCCATCGGGTTCAATGGCGCAAAGCGCTTTGAATACATGCTCGTTGCGCGCGAAGATCGTTCGAAGACGCCCGTGGCGCAGGTTTCTTTCTTTGATCCATCGCTCGAGAAATACGTGACCATTAAGAGCAGCCCGATTGAGGTCGCCGCGAAGGGCACCGCGGTTCAAGGCACAGTGGCGGCTGCAACCCCGGCCGCTCAGCCACAAGCCAGCGCGACTCCGGAATCGAAGCCGATCCAGAACGAAAGTTCGCTGGCCTCCGACTTCTCCCCGGGGAGCTTTACGTCCTTTGCCTACGACCGGAGGTTTCTGGTCATGAATGGCGCCCTGGCCGCCGCCTGGTCAGTTGCCTTTGCGCTGGGTGTGGGACGCGTGGTGGCCGGTTCGGCTTTCGCCAAGGAGTCCGCCGCGCGGCGCGGTATTCGAGGGCTCGTTCGCAGGATGGAAGATCCCAAGTGCGAACCAGCCGAATTCTTCGATACTGCCGAGAAATTCGTCTTCCTAAAGCTGAACTCCAATGGGACCGCCGCGGACGCTCGCGATTTGCTGGAAACGTCCCGCGTCAGCGATACAACCAAAACCGGCATCCGCACGATTCTCAATCATCACGACGAATGGAAGTTTTCGGCCAACGGCGCGCCCAAAAATCTCAATCCGGACGAGAAGCGGCAGATGCTCGATCAGCTCAAGAATTTTGACCGTGAATTGCGCGCGTAAGTTTTCTCTCGTCGGACTTCTTTTGACGGCGCTTTGGGCGAAGGCGGACACCCTCCAGGAAGGCAACGCCGCGTTCTCGAAAGGCGATTATCCCGCGGCGGTCCGCGCGTTTGAATCCGCCCTGGCGGCGCGGGGGCCGAGCGCAGGGATATACTACAGCCTCGGAACGGCTGAGCAGAAGGATGGACAGTATCCGCGGGCCGCGGCCAACTTTCGCCGAGCAATCCTTCTCGATCCGCGACTGGGGGATGCACGGATTGCGCTCTCCGAAATCGAGCGCTCGCACGGAGTGCCCTCCGTCCCGTCGAGTTGGCGCGAACGCGTGGCGGAGCGCGCGCCGTTGAAAGCGCTGCTAGTGGCTGGATCCATCGTGGCTTGGCTGGGAGCTTTTCTGCTCCTTTTTTCGGTCTTCGCCAGGGGTGGCCGTTTCCTACCCCTCGCGGGCGCGATGTCGCTGGTGGCCGCGGGAGTGGGACTCTTCGCGGTCGGTTTCCTCGCTGATCCGCGCGTCTGCGAGAAGAACGTTGCCGTCGTCTCGCAGAAAGAGGGGGCGGCTCTTCTTTCGTCGCCGGCGGATCAATCTCCCGCGCTCCTTCGGCTTCCTGGCGCTTCGCCGGTCCGAGTCTTGGGTCGCAGCGGCGAGTGGACGTATTGCGGCGCGCCGGCCGGAGAGCGAGGCTGGATTCCCAGCGAATCGCTTGAAGCCGTGGTGCCGGCCGCGTGAGACGGATCTCCGCGGTTATCGCCCTGATGGCGGTAGCCTTTTCGATTTGCCACTCCGCGGAGCCATGGAGTGACAGGGTTGGTCCGGAGACTCCAGGTCCCTTTCCCTTGGTAAGGCCATTTTCGGGGGAGTTTCGGTTTGGTTGGTCGGACATCGGAGCGGCGAGTGCCAGGGCCAGGCTCTGGTACTCCGGAGACGAGATCATTGTGGAAGTCGAGGGCGGAACGAATGGTTTGGCCCGAACGCTCTGGCAACTCGACGCCAGGCACAAGGCGGTTATTCGCAAGGAAGGCCTGGAGCCAGTCGGATTCGAGCAGGTCGAAAGATACTCCCGGAAAAAAGTCCGAACGGAAGCGGCTTTCAAGCCAGACGGCCTTTGGCGCCGTCGCACGGTGTTGTCCGATCCAAACAACGTCGCGAAATGGAAAAGGATCAAGGTGGAACCCGTCCGCGATATCCTCTCCGCGATGCTGCTCATTCGGAGCCAGGTTCTGAACAACCGGGACAGAATCGGTGTCGTGGCCTTCCCCGGTGACGCGCCATTTCTCGTGGAAGTGACGGTGGCCAAACGCGAGCAAATCAGGATCGCCGGCGCTCTTCGCAAGGCAATCAAGCTCGATTTTCAGATTCAACGTATTGACGTCAAGAATAAGGACCGGCTGGTGCCGCATGGAAAATTTCGCAGCGGGTCGGTCTGGATTTCCGACGACGCGGACCGGATTCCGTTGCGCGCGGAAGTGGACATTTTTATCGGCTATGTCTTCGGCGAATTGGAAAGCTTGCATTTTGACTGAGCCATTTCGTCGAATTCTTAAGCTGTTTGTGGTGCTCTCGAGCTGTTGGCAATAACGCCAGGGCTTGGACCATGCCTTTTCGAGCTGAGGCGTCATGGAACCTGTCTTCACTTCGCTTGCTGTTTTCTCGGATCAGGGTCTTTTTCGCCAGCTTTGAGTTTGGAAGTCCTGCGCTCCGCTTTCGGGCGTTGCGATTTTCAAGCAGAAGGATAGGCTCCGTGCGGATCGCCAAGGCCCTATGACACGGGATGAATAGAAGGAGTTTCCTCAAACGTCTGGCAACGATCCCCCTGCTGTCCATCATCTGGCGATTTCTTCCAACGTCGATGCAGGCCGCTTTGGCAGGCGCCGAGATTCGGCGCGTGCGGCCTGCGGATTTGGCATGGCCATCCGCCGCGAAGTGGGAAAAGCTCAAACAAGATGTCGGGGGACGTCTGATCAAAGTGCAGTCACCGCTCGCGGACTGCGAAGGCGCACCGGAAAGTGCAGGCTGTCGGAAAGTCATCCAGAACCTGCGAAACCCTTTCTATATCGGCGACCAGGCTGGCGCGACGCAAACCACTGGTTGGGTGGACGGATGGACCTCCGCGCCGAGCACCTATGCAGTCGCCGCCAGGAATGCCGATGACGTTGTCGCGGCCGTTAACTTTGCCCGCGAAAACAATCTGCGGCTGGTCGTCAAAGGCGGTGGCCATAGCTATCAAGGCACCTCCAACGCGGCGGACTCTCTGCTTATCTGGACGCGGCCGATGAACAAAATTGTCCTGCACGATGCATTCGTCGGCCAGGGATGTGGGGGAAGCCAGGCTTCGCAGCCTGCTGTCACGATTGAATCGGGCGCGATGTGGATCGACGTCTACAATGCTGTGACCACCGAGGCTGGCCGCTACGTTCAAGGTGGCGGCTGCACGACCGTCGGTGTCGCGGGACTCATCCAAAGCGGGGGGTTCGGGAGCTTCTCGAAGAACTATGGAATGGCCGCCGCGGGGCTATTGGAAGCGGAAATCGTCACCGCTGATGGCGCTGTGCGAACCGCCAACCCCTGCGCAAGTCCTGACTTATTCTGGGCCATTAAAGGTGGCGGCGGTGGCAGCATTGGCGTTGTCACGAAGGTCACGCTAAGGACGCGCGAACTTCCTGCCTTCTTCGGCGGAGTCAGCGCAACGATCAAGGCTATTTCGGATGCGGCCTTTCGCCAGCTGGTTGCCCAGTTCATAAGCTTTTACAGCGACAGCCTCTTCAATCCTCACTGGGGCGAGAGCGTCGCCTTTCGCTCCGAAAATGCCCTCGCCATCACGATGCTATTCCAGGGCCTTGATAAGCGACAGGCGGATAACGTCTGGCAGCCATTTCTCGATTGGGTGGCAGAATCGCCTAACGACTATACGATCGAAGCGGCGCCGAAGATAGGGATCAGGCCCGCCCGGCACTGGTGGGACGCCGATTACATAAGGAAGAACCTGCCTGATGCGGTGTTTTCCGACCCGAGGCCGGGCGCATCTGAAACCCAGGTTTGGTGGAGGAGCAATCAAATCGAGGTGGGGATCTTCTTGCATGGCTATGAGTCGGCCTGGCTGCCCGCCTCGCTTTTGGAGAAGGAACAGCAGAAGCACCTCGCAGATGCTCTCTTCGCCAGCAGCAGACATTGGGAGGTGGCCTTGCATTTCAACAAGGGGCTTGCCGGAGCCCCCCCTGAAGCAGTGGCGGCGGCAAGAGACACCGCGACGAATCCCGCGGTGCTGAGTGCCTTCGCTCTCGCGATCATTGCAGGCGGGGGCCCGCCGGTCTACCCTGGTATTCCCGGCCATGAGCCTGATCTGACTGCATCTCGCAAAGATGCGGTTAAGATCGACAAGGCGATGGGTGAACTGCGAAAGATCGTAGCGGATGCCGGGTCCTATGTGTCGGAGAGCAACTTCTTCGATCAGTCCTGGCAACGATCCTTTTGGGGACCGAACTACCCAAGATTGCGAGCGGTGAAGGCGAAATATGATCCCGCGGGGCTTTTCTTTGTCCACCACGGCGTGGGTAGCGAAGAATGGAGCGCCGATGGCTTTGCACGGTTGACCTGACGGAATGCCGCAATGTCATTGTCTCTCGGAAAAAATGAAGCCGTCCCACCGGGTAATCGGGAACAACGGAACAGGAAACCCGCTTAAGGACTCACACCGAGCCGGGTCGTTGGATCATAGAAGTCAAAAAAGACGGCGTATCGCTCAAATGGATGGCTCATGAGGCTGACTTGGGCCGACGACCGGCCACCCTCCTTCTTCGGCTGTCTTTAGACTACCGACCCCTTTCCACCAGATCTGAGCGCTGGCCTTGCGTCCCGCATGGGCGAGCTGGATCCCGGCGGCCTCCCTGTGTCTGTGCACGTTCCCACCCGATGTCTTTGCGAACTGCCCCGCTTGGGAAGCTGCATCACGCCAAGTTCGGTGTTTTTGAACAGTAGGAAAAAGAAGGGGCATCGAGAAAAATACGTACGATATCTGCTCGAAGGAAATCTTCGACCGCTCGAAAGGATTGGGTATATTGGTGCAAATCTCCGGTTGTACCGGAGCCGAGTCGGTGATTGATGAAACCTTGCTTTCGCAACATCGCGCAGCCTTCGTGCGGGATCAAGACGACTGGTTGCTGCGATACTCTCAGGGCCGCTCCTTTTGTGACGAAAGGCCTTTCGACCTCCAGATAGAAACCACGGTTTTCACTTGTCGGCGAAACCCGGGAGGACTCGCTCCAGCTTTTGCTGCGGGACCACAAGCCGCCCAAGATCTCCGCTCGGCAGACTCCTCCCGCCAAGTTTGCCACGCGACGCAGCAATGATCCTGAGATTGCCAGGGGTGAGGAGAATCGTGGCTTTGCGGGTTAAGGGCAAGGGGGGCTTTTTCCTTACGAGATCCCAATGAAAAAGAAACCAATCTACAGATCACTCTATGTGCAGGTGATCGCTGCGATCATCCTAGGCATCCTGCTCGGTAACTTTTCTCCAGGTACCGGCGAGGCGATGAAGCCGCTGGGCGACGGCTTTATCAAACTAATCAAGATGATGATTGCCCCGATCATTTTCTGCACGGTGGTCGTCGGCATCGCCGGTATGGAAGACATGAAGAAGGTGGGCAAGACCGGGGGTCTTGCTCTGCTCTATTTCGAGATTCTCAGCACGATCGCGCTGATCGTGGGGCTGATCATGGTAAACTTGGTGAGACCCGGAGCGGGCATGAATATCGACCCCGCGACGCTCGATGCCAACGCGATAGCGCAATACACCGCCCCGGGAAAGATGCAGACCACCACTGAATTCATCATGCACATCATTCCCACGACGATCGTCGATGCGTTCGCCTCGGGGGAGATATTGCAGGTGCTACTGATCTCAGTGCTGTTCGGGTTTGCCCTGCACACTTTCGGTGGCAGGGGCACGCTGGTCTTTGACCTCATTGAGAAGACCTCCCACGTTCTCTTTGGGATCGTGGGTATGATCATGAAAATCGCGCCGCTTGGCGCTTTCGGCGCAATGGCATTCACCATTGGGAAATATGGCGTAAGTTCCCTGCTGCCGCTCGCAAAGCTTATGGCCACGTTCTATGCCACTTGCCTGCTGTTCATCTTTGTCGTTCTGGGGACGATCGCCCGCGTTCACGGCTTCAGCATTTGGAAGTTCATCAAATACATCAAAGAGGAACTCCTCATCGCGCTTGGCACTTCGTCCTCCGAATCCGTTTTGCCGCGCATGATGGTGAAGCTCGAAAACCTTGGCGTCAAGAAGTCGACCGTGGGGCTGGTGATTCCGACAGGCTATTCCTTCAATTTAGACGGCACGGCAATTTACCTTACCATGGCCGCGGTGTTCATTGCCCAGGCGACGAACACCCCGCTCGACCTCAGCCATCAGCTTACCCTGCTGGGAGTGTTGCTGCTAACATCCAAAGGAGCGGCAGGGGTCACCGGCAGCGGCTTTATCGTGCTGGCCGCCACCCTCTCGGCTGTGGGTCACGTTCCTGTCGCAGGTTTGGCGCTTATTCTCGGCATCGATCGCTTCATGTCAGAGGCGAGGGCGCTTACCAATCTCATCGGCAACGGTGTCGCCACAGTGGTCGTCGGCAAGTGGTGCAAGGAACTCGACGTTGAGCAAATGCGTCGCCGTCTCGACCAGGAAACCGACATGGAGGCAGACGCACCCGAAATAGTCCTGGATCAAAGGGAGGGGCACATGGAAATATCCGACAAACGAGCAGGTCACGGTGATGAAAAGTTCGAGCCCTCGCGGTCCGAGGCGCAGTAGCTCAGGTTTTGGGCAGCCTCACTAGCCTGGAAATAGTTCACGAAGTTCAGCGATTTGCACCGGGGTCAGAAAGCGTGTGGCGTGCCCACGCAGCAAGAGGTGGAGCCTTGCGGTTTCCTCGAGTTCTTCGATCGCAGCACCGGCGGCAGCGAGTGAGCTTCCAGCGACGACGGGACCATGATTGGCCAGCAAAACGGCATGATGCTTATGCGCGACAGCTCGCACTGCCTCAGCGAGCTTCTTGTCCCCTGGCCGATAATATGGGATCAGCGGCAGTGTGCCGATTTTCATTACATAATAGGCCGTGATTGGCGGCAGGACATCTGCGGGGTTCACGTCGACCAGGCAGGAAACGGCCACGGAATGCGTCGAGTGTAAATGGACGATAGCGCCCGCACTTGCGCGGACATCATAAACGGCGAGATGCAAAAAGCTCTCCTTCGTCTCTTTGTTTCCGCTTATCAGTCGGCCTTGGTCGTCGAGTTTGGAGAGGTGGGAGGGATCCAGTTCACCGAGCGAAGCGTTTGTTGGTGTCATCAACCAACCGTCGTCCACACGCACGCTGATGTTGCCGGAGGAACCGGGTGTCAGCCCACGGCCAAAAATGCTGGCGCCGAGCCGGCAAATTGCTTCACGTGTTTTGATCTCAGTCGAATTCATATTAGTCGGGTAGTTTGTTGAATGCGGAGGTAAAGAAATCCGGCGCTCCGAAGTTTCCGCTCTTAAGCGCGAGGGCCAGGGGATCGTTGCCCAGGCTAAAGGTCCAAGGTACTCCGGGATCGATCGTTGGACCGATGTGGAGCGCACGCAAATCGAGCCGTTCGACCGCCGCGCTGGAAGTCTCGCCGCCGGCAAGAATCAAGCGGCGCACACCAGCACCTACCAATCCGTGAGTGATCTCAGCGAGAGCACTTTCGATCAGGTGACCGACATATTCTCGACCGTGCGCCTGTTGATGTTGCACCACGGCCTCCGGAGATTCGCTCGCAGCGATCAGGAGGGGTTTGGATCCGAGGCGAGGCTTCGCCCACGCCAATGCCTGTTCGATCACCCGTTCCTTTCCCATGAGCAGCGCGCCGATTTCGACACGAAAGAACGGTTTGTCGGTTTTCACGAAGTGTTCGATCTGTCCGAGGGTCGCGCGGGAACAAGATCCGGCGATAACGGCTGCGGGTCCTTGGACTTCTGGAAATCTCATGGCGCCTCGTTCCGTTCCGAATTCGTCGGGATTTCGGAGACTGGGTGCGAGGCCCCCGCCGAGACCCGAGCCGCCGGTGGAAAGCGCCAAGCCTTCGTCGAGCGCCGCCGCACCAATCGCTGCCAGGTCGTCTTCGTCGACGGCGTCGACAATTGCATAACGAACACCCTGGCTGCGTAACTTCTGCATTTCCGCGCGGATCGCCGGCGCACCCTGTTTGACAGAGTCGAAATTGATGAGGCCCACTTTGTGCCGCGTCTGAGCCTGCAAGACTCGAACCAGGTTGGGATCGGTCATCGGCGTCAGGGGATGATTTTGCATGCCCGATTCAGAAAGCAGCACGGGACCGACAAAGAGGTGGCCGTTGAAAATCTTCCGACCGTTTTTCGGGAAAGCAGGGCAGAAGATCGTGAAATCGCCGCCGATCTCGTCGAGCAATGCATCGGCGACCGGACCAATGTTGCCGGCGGAGGTGGAGTCAAAAGTCGAGCAGTACTTGAAAAAGAGATGCCGGCAGCCGGCTGCTCGCAAAAAACGGGCGGCGGCAAGGGACTGTCGGACCGCCTCGGACGCCCGGATAGAGCGCGTTTTCAGCGCGAAGACAACCGCCTCGGCCTCAGCGGCCTCGGCTGGCAGTAGGCCGGCTTCAGGCAAACCGATAAGAAGCATGGTACTAAGGCCGGAGGCGACAAGGGTATCGGCAAGATCGCTTGCGCCAGTGAAGTCGTCCGCGACGGACCCAAAGAGAAGAGACATAATAGGACTTTTAGTGTGAAGTTAGAGTTCGAGGCCTTCGCCGCGAACGTAGTCGCCAATGATTCGATCGAAGCCGCCTTCGTCGCGAGGAAAGCCGAGACTGTCCGCGCGGGCGGTGTCAAAGCGCGCCGGCCAGCTTTTTACGATTGCTTTGATTCCCTCGTCCGGCTCCCAGCGGATTCGCTTTGCCGCTGCAAGCCCGGCGACTCGTTCCAGAGATGCGACCATCTCACGCACGCTTGCTGTAATGCCGGGCAGACTGAGCGAGCGAATTTCTCCGAGCGCTTCACTCGGCAACTCGAAGGCGTACAAAAGACACTCCACGGCGACGCGAGGCGAGATAAGCCAGAGTTCGGTTTCGGGTTCGACCGGGCAGATGGCGTCGACGCCGTTGAGCGGCTCCCCTGGCCCGGGGAAGTAGGCGGAAGTTTGCCTCTATACGCGGGCGGGCGTGACCCGGATCAGTGGTTCGCCTTCGCACTGGCACGCTCCAATCCGCGCAAACTCCTGACTCTGGTAACGAAATCCAACGCCCAGCGTCATGGGGTGGTCATGTGGGGTGATCTCGCCTGCGTCTCCTCGTAGTCCACCAGGTAATCGGTCCAGAAAACCGAATCTCGAAGCCAGCTGCAAGACCGCTTGCGGCGGGCACATGCCCGCTCCTCGCCACCGGTCCAGAATGTCTTGCCGAAACGCCTCAGAGATCATGTGCGGTTGTTCAGTGCGCTGGGTGAAGGACGAACGCCATCCGAGACGGCGCCCGTTCATGGCCGAGGGATTCGGTCACCCTGCGCCCAAACTGAGTTCCCGAAGGAAGCTGCGGATTGCTTCTGCGACTTCGCGGGGCTTCTCCGCGGGAACAAGGCGGTTGGCCTGTTCAATGACGAGGAACCGGGCATTGGGGATGCGTTCCGCGATGATTTGCGATTCTGCCGGTGGCGCAGCGGGATCTTCTCTCCCGGCGATCGCGAGGGTAGGAACAACAATCCGAGGCAGAAACTCGGTGATGTCGGTTCGTTCGAACACCGCGCGAACACACTGAAAGACATTCTCTGCGTCTGGAAGTTGATGATCCAGTCGCGATAGTGCCGAACCAACTCCGGCTGCATGCGGAAAATGGCTTGGGCAAAAAAGAACGGCAACTCTGGATCGGCGATGGTGGCCCGTTGACCAGCGCGAAACGCTTGCCAAAGCTGCCAGATTTGATCGCGCAACGGCTGCGGTTCGAGTCGTGCGGTGGTCGCTCAGCACGAGTGCCGCGAAGGCCTCGGGATGTTTGTAAGCGATGCGCATCCCGAGCATCCCGCCAATTGAATGGCCGACCCAAACCGGCTTGGACAGACCGAGCGGGACGAGAAGGTCATAACAGTCGTCGGCCATCTTCTCAAGGCTAAGCGGAATGCGAAGCCCGCTCCGTCCGTGCCCATGAACATCGATACGGATGATATGGAAATCCTTTTCGAGCAGAGGGACAAGATCGTCGAAGCCCTCAGCCCCGAATAAAACCGAACCGGCGAAGACCAGCGACGGCTTAGCGCGATCCCCTGTTTCGACATAGTGGAGCGGAACATTGTTGATAGTGTGAAAATGGCATAGCTGTTTATTGTTTGTTCGGATTTGGTTTCGTCTGTTCTGTTGAACAACTTCGGCCAGCTTTTCTTGGGAAGCAGGAATTTCCCTCAATAACCAATCCGGTAAAGTACCAAAGCAATACCGGTCTCCTTCTCCAGCCGGGTGGTGAAATCGGTGGTCGTCCTTGGATCGATACTCGACATGTCAATGAGCAACGCGTCCGAATGTCGTCGCGCTAGCGATCCTTCAAGGAGGAACGGCAGCGTACTGGGATAAGACTGTTGTGGGGCACAGCCGGTCTTTTAATCCGCGATTCTGCCGTGGCGGAGCTACCAGTCCAAATGCGGATGTTCTTGCTTATGCGGCGGCCTTGGTGAAGAAGGCGTTCGAAGTGACCCACGAGCTTAACGGCGCTCGCAGACCTCTTCAAGTTGTTCGGGAATGGGCAAAGACCACCCTCATATGAGAAGAGAGGTAGAACACTTGACGAAGTTCCTCCACATTGCCGTCGACTACAAGAAGCAGATCGGCTTCAAGAAGCCCTTCTACATCGAACCGAAACCGAAGGAACCCACCAAACATCAATACGATGAATGACGCGGCAGCCGATCTCAATTTCCTGCGCGAATAGGAGCTGCTCGAACACTTCAGACTTGACCTCGAAGCAGACCCCGACACGCTGGCAGGCCACACGATGCACCATGAATGCGAAGTGGGTGCTGACGCTGGCGCGCTGGGCACAGTTGACGCCAGCAGAGGCGATGAATTGATTGGCTGGGACACTGACCAGTTTCCCGCCAGTCTGTATTTGACCACACAAGTCATCCTGACTGTCTGGAAAATGGGCGGCTTCACCACAGGGGGACTTGACTTCGACGCGAAGGTGCGCCGGGAAAGCTTCGAGCCGATCGACCTTTTTTTTGCACACATTGGCGGAATGGATGCCTTCGCGCGCGGATTGAAGATTCCGGCGGCCATTCGTGCCGATGGTCGCTTGGCTGAGTTGGTGAAAAATCGCTACGCGTCCTGGGATAGTGGCATTGGCTCCAGCATTGAAGCGGGCAAGGAAGGTTTCGCCTCCCTCGAAGAATACACTCTAAGCAGGCCAGATCCGGTCCAGCACGGGAGCGGACGACAAGAAATTTTTCGAAAACATCGTCAACGAGCGGATTTGACTTGAAGCCGATTGCCAAGGAAAAGAGATGAATAAAGCTACAGCCCCCCTACGGGTAGGTCTAATCGGCGCAGGCCACATCAGCGCCGACTATTTGCGAGCCGCCCGCTTTTTTGGACAAATAAAGGTCGCCGTTTGTGCCGACCTCAACGCGGCCGCAGCCGAAGCCCGCGCCCGGGAATTCAACATTGAGTTTGCCTCCATAGAAGCCCTGCTTGACGACGATTCTATTGAACTCGTGTTAAACCTCACAACCCCGCAAGCTCATGTCCCGGTGGCCCTTCGGGCGGTGGAGGCCGGTAAACACACCTATTGCGAAAAGCCACTGGGATTATCGGTTAGCGAGGCCGAGCCCTTATTGAAGGCGGCGCGGTCGCGTGGGATGCGGATCGGTTGTGCGCCCGACACGTTTTTGGGCGGGGGTCAACAGACTGCCAGGCATTTAATCGACAACGGGGCAATCGGAACTCCGGTCGGAGGAACGGCATTCATCCTCTTGCCTGGTCACGAGCGCTGGCACCCCAATCCCGCCTTTTACTACCAACCCGGAGGCGGACCAGTTTTTGACATGGGACCCTATTACCTTACGGCCTTGGTGAATTTGCTCGGTCCGATCAAACGCGTTGTTTCGTGCGGGCGTCGAACATTCTCCCAGCGCACGATCGGCAGCGGCCCCCGTCAGGGCGAGTCTTTTCCCGTGGAGGTTCAGACGCATTTTGGCGCTCTCCTGGACTTTCAAAGTGGTCCAGTCGTAAGCTTCAATGCGAGTTTTGACGTGCAAGGTCACTCGCATGTGCCGATCGAGATTTACGGAACCGAAGGCACTCTCCAAGTGCCCGACCCTAACATTTTCGGTGGACCTGTCCGTCTTTTGGAGAAGAACGGCAAGTGGCGCGACGTTGCGCTGACACATGGTTTTGGCGATCGTGACTACCGAGGGCTTGGGGTCGCGGAGATGGCGTCTGCGGTGGCGTCCGGCAAAGCGCACCGAGCCTCTGATGCTTTGGCGCTCCACGTTTTGGAAGTAATGGAAGCCATCGTGAATTCCGGCTTAAGCGGTGAGCCGAAGGCGATCCAGTTCCCAGGCGAACGCCCACGTCCCTTGGAACCGGTTCCATTTTTGGGAGAGCTACATTGAAAGAAGCATTGATCGTTTGGGGTGGATGGGAAGGTCACCAGCCGAAGCAGTGCGCGCAAGTCGTAACGGATCTGCTCAAGGCAGAAGGCTTGAATGTGCAGGTGGAAGACTCTGCCTCCGCGTTTGCTGATCCGGACCTTGGGCGTTTCGATTTGATTGTGCCCATTGTGACACAGGAAACGATTTCTCCTGAAGCCTGTAAGAATCTAGTCGCCACCGTGACAAAGGGAACGGGGCTGGCTGGCTTTCACGGCGGAATGGGCGACAGCTTCCGCGCCGAGCCGGATTATCAGTTCATGGCTGGAGGCCAGTGGGTAGCCCACCCCGGTAACATTATCTCTTATCGGGTAATGATCACTAAGCCAGACGACCCGATCACGCGAGGGGTCGAGGATTTCGACTATCAGTCCGAGCAGTATTACATGCACGTCGACCCGGGCAACGACGTGCTCGCGACGACAACGTTCGGCGGTGAGCATTGCGAGTGGATTGACGGTGTCGTGATGCCGGTAGTCTGGAAGCGACGCCACGGCGCGGGCAAGGTCTTTTACTGTTCGTTGGGTCACGTTGCAGCGGAATTTGAAATTACCCCAATGCGGACGCTGATTCTCCGCGGGATGCTTTGGGCAGCCCGAGATCAGGCGAGGACACGCTAGTCACGCTAAGCCGCAGTTCACCGGGAACCAAAAGCCCTGAATTTGACTCGCTTTGTTCGCCCTGGCGGGCTGCCTGCGGCAGTCTATCTCCGCTTCGCTCCGGTTCGCGCACCGTCATCCCCGCGCATACGTCGCGATAATCTTTTCATCGAAGCCTTCAAAGCGCTTCTGCCCTTTGGCGATTCAAAGCTCCCGCTCCGATTCCGGGGCACTTCGATTTCATTGCCCCATTTTCTCCCACCACCGTCTTTTCGCTGTAGCCGTTGCGATGGTTGTCGACCTCTTCGGGCGCTTAGCCTTTGGCGTAGCCAAGATGAGGGGTTAACTCCCCCACCAGGGCCCTCTCGACAACTCGTTTCTTTAGTTGCGCGATCGGCCCGTTTTCTCCAAGCACCCCTTCCGGGCTTATGCCATGCTTCTCCAAAAGCGCGCCGATCAAATCGTCGCACTTCGTATTCTTCTTCTCTTTGGTCATTTTCCTCTATCTCAAGGTTATGACCCCACAGACAAACTTTCTGATACCCTCCTTTTGCAACGCCTTTGACACATCATTCTAAAATGCGTTAGGAATAACAATCTGATCGCTCTATACCTCCTCTTAATCTTATCCGGCGCCCTGCTGCTTGGCAACGAGTTCTCGGTGGCAGCGTTTATCCATCCCTCACTCGCCCGAGCTGACCACAAGCGTTTTTTACCTGCGATTCAGGTCTTCGCTGCTCTTTTTGGAAAGATTATGCCCGTGTGGATGGGCCTTACCGCTGCACTACACATCCTTCTCACGGTGCTCACTTGGGACATCAACCACATGGCAGGGCGATGCATCTGTTTAGCAAGCATGCTGTGGATTTTTATTATTGTGTTCAGCGTCTTGCTGCCAGTTCCCATCAACAATCGTGTGAGGCTATGGAGGATGGATTCCCTTCCGGAAGATTGGATCACTCAAAGAAGGCGCTGGGATATCTACAACTGGATTCGCGTTCTTTTGATCACTGCATCTTTTCTACTACTGATACTAAGCTACAAATACTTTGTCTAATGCGATTAGATGAGAAGTGCAGAGAGAGGCTCGCGGCGCTCGTTGACATGAAAGGGGATCTTCGATGCGAGCGTCGGTCAAGCTCAGCTTTCATAGACACGCGGGCGAGAGCGAAAGCCCCAAAGCTCCGCCATGCGGCTGCCCAAGGTCCTCGCCGCACAGGTATTCGGAGTTTCGCCCCTGGACGCGGTCGGCGGTTGACCGTAGCAGATGGCAAAGCCGCAGGCGCTTGCGTCACGTACGGTGCCTTTAGCTTGGTCGCGTGCGCGCTCAGGATTCCAGGAGGCGGCCAACAGCAGGTTCGCTGGTAGCCGTTGCTCCTTGTGGCCCGCGCGGATGCCTCCTGGCCCCTCAGCGTTGCGCAGTTCAGACAAGCCAAGCAGCGAGTCCAGTGGGGAATGAATTGACCTGGAGGGCTCGTCGGCGCCTTAGCGCGGAGGCGAAGGCGCGTATTGTCGGATTGTATAAGGAGTTGTGCGAAGCAAACCGAGTGAGGTGGGGTTGTCGGGCAAGCTTTGGGATGGGAAGACGATGTCGGTATACCTGCGAAAAAGCACCGCATGGAGCTTGGTTCGCGGCAATGCCGGCGCTTGTTGCGCCAGTTGGGGCGTTTCGCTACCGAAACCCTCGTCCGGTAATCGCGCGTGCAGACCCTCTGAAACAGGCGGGGCACAAAAAAACTCCACCCGTTGGCCGCCAATGAGAAGGTCGATCTCTGGGCCGTGGACGAGGTGCATTTTCCAGCAACACGGGTCGCGCCGCCCGGATGTGGGTTCCTCCGGAAGTCAAGGAGCGGTGCTGCTGCAAAAAGTCCCGGATATCCGGATTTCGACGGCCGCAGCCTGTTTCTTTACCTCATTCCGACGGGGATCGCGGTGGATGTCAACCGCGATGGCACAATCCTTTTCGGGCGAAAGCGCGACACCACTTCCGAGCAGGCGCCTTTCAGGTGTTGGTGCAATGATGATGACTATTTCTCAGCGGACGGAGGGAAGGACGTTGCTCTTCCATTGCAACTCGACTCTCAGGACGACCAGATTGATAGCCGCAGAGACTTGGAAGACTTCGCGAGGCTGCACCTCGTTATCGGTTGTTTACAAAAGGCCATCGCCGATGGCACGATTGAAGTTGGCCTCGAGTGGCGAGACGTGGGGCAGAAAGGCGGCTCCCCGTCGATTAAGGCTTACCAAGCGGCAGAGGTCGACGGTGGAAGCGAATACGTCAAAAAGGCGGACCAAACCTGGGCAAGCAATCAGGTCATTGGGGAGCGAGGATGGAGCGCCGATGGCTTTGTCCGGTCGAGCTGAGGGAATGCCGCCTCCGAAAAAATCGACGCCGTCCGGGCGGTGGCGAGCATGTTGCTCAGGGGCCCTCTCTCAGCCGCGCTACGTGGTGGTGGGCGACAAGAACCTCGTCACCGGAGGGAGTGAGAATTCGAAGATTGGCGACTTGATCCAGGCCCTTGAATTTTCCAGAAATTCTTCGGCCTGCTATCAAAGTGATCTCCACGGGACGCGCGGTTTCCCAATGGGCGTTGAGCTCGCGAACTGCTTCGGAAAGCCCGCCTTCGAGCATCGCGCGGCGAGCAGCTTCCAGGGAATCCAGAGTTGCCGCGGCAAGGCTGTCGAGATCGGGAACCACGGTCAGGAGGTCAGCCAATCGCGCGCTGTTGTCAGCCAGCGAGGGATCGTGCTGCCAAGGGGTATTGAAGACGTTCATGCCGAATCCCACCGTCAAAGTCTCGTGGGTCCCCTGTTCGATGAGAAGACCGGCCAGTTTCTTTGTGCCGCTCATCAAGTCGTTCGGCCAGCGAAGCCGCGCCTCCGGGACGCAAAGATCTTCGAGCATGCGGAGCAGGTGGCATCCAACGGTCAGCGAAAACCCGCTCCATCGGACGACGCCGCCTTCGGCAGGAAGCGTCGCAGATAACCACAGGCCGCCAGGATCGGAAACAAAAGTGCGCCCGAAGCGCCCGCGTCCCGCGGTCTGAGCCCGGGCGCGTACCGCGCTCCAAGGCGGCAGGCTCCGGGCAAGGTCGTTGGTCGATTCCACGGCATCATAGAGAAAGCAATTCCAGCGCGCGTGGCCCGTGGTTGCGGAGGGAGCGGTGGCTGCTTCTGCGGAATCTGCTGACATGCTGTTCATGGGTTGGCCGATTCCGCGATTTCACGCAAGGCAAACCGCGCGGGCCAACTGTTGCTTGCTTTGCAACTAAGGGAGGTAAAACTCCGCCGATGACCGAATATCTCAAGGTTCTTCGCCTGGATCATTGGCTGAAGAACGTTTTTATTTTCTTTGGGCATCTTGTCGCCATTGCGCTGGTTCCCGCCGAGGTACCCCAGGAGAAGTGGGAGCTTGGGTTGCGGATTGTTTTGTCGCTCGTTCCCGCCTGCTTGATTGCCTCGGCAAACTACATCATCAACGAAATTCTTGATGCGCCGTTCGATCGCATGCACCCGACCAAGCGCTGGCGGCCTGTGCCCGCGGGCACGGTGAAAACTCCGGCTCTCTGGCTGATCATGGCGGGGCTTGTGGCCGCCGGTTTTTTGCTGGCGGCGTTCTGGTTCAACGCGGGCTACATTGTCTCACTGGCGCTGCTCCTGCTGAGCGGCGTCCTCTACAACGTGGAGCCCTTCCGTCTGAAGGATCGAGCCTACCTGGACGTGATTGCGGAGTCCTTCAACAATCCCATCCGCCTCTGGCTTGGATGGTTTGCGCTGCTCCCGGCGAATCTTTTTCCCCCGCTGTCGATTGTTTTGGCGTGGTGGTTTTTTGGGGCCTTGCTCATGGCGGGGAAACGCTACGCGGAATTTCGCTTCATCGGAGACGCGCGACGTAGCGGCGACTATCGAAAATCATTCCGGGTCTACACCGAGCGCTCCCTGATTCTTTCCATGGTGACCCATGCCAATTTCTTCTGTTTCTGCATGGGGATTGCCATCGCAGTGTATCGCCCCAATCTGATCTTTGTTTTCCCGCTCGTGGTCGTGGCCATTTGCGTGTATCTGCACCGGGCGATGAGCGAGGAGGTCGCCAAGCTCGAACCGGAGCATCTTCTTAAAAGCCCGCTGGTCATCGCTTGCACTCTCGTCGTCGTGGCCATCTCGGGATTTCTCGCTTGGACGAAGACCGATTTGACCAAGCGGGTTCATTTCTTCGAATTGATTGGCGGAAGACAAGAAACCGTCCGATGACGGGCGCCGCGAGGTTTCATGCGAGAGCGCTCCTTCAATGGCTGGAGGCGCGCCGCTGGACGGCGTTGTTTCTCACGCTTCCGCTGGTTGTGGCAATCCATCTGATCGCCGCGGCGGTGACCATTCGCCGCTCGAACCAGGACCCGGTGGCCTCGGATCAGGGCGCTGAGATGTGGCTCGCCGCCACCTCGCGCGAAGACCTCTTTCCGCAGCGCACGGATGGCGTGCGGCATCCCCTGTGGTCATGGATCGCGCGTTTCGTTTACACCGAGGACAACGAGGCATTTTTTGAGCGAGGCAAATGGCTCAACGCCGCGCTTTCCATCGTCTTTCTTTGCGCCCTTGGGATCTCGGTAGCGCGCTGGCTGGATCCGCTGGCCATCGCCAACCTGCTGCTGCTGATCAGCCTGGGAATTCTCCTCGTGCGCGCCACCTATTTCCAACCGGAACCTCTCTATTATATCCTGTTCTTTCTCGCCGGTCTGCTGGCCTGGAAAATCCTGCGGGGTGGAGCGCCGCTTTGGCTTCACGCGCTGTTCGGACTGCTCTGCGGGTTGGCGTACCTTTCAAAGCCGTCGCTGGCCCCGTTTCTCGTAGTCTTTGGCGCAGCCATGATCCTGAGGACGACGCTGCTACTCTTGAATTCCCAGCCGCCCATGACCCGCGATCTTGTGGGAGTCGTCATGGCGTTGATGATCGCCGCGGTCCTGGTCGTGCCGCTCGCGATATTCAGCTCGGAACATTTCGGCAGGCCACTTTTCAACTATACGAGGTATTGGATGTGGATGGACGATTTCATGACCGAGGCTTGGCCTTTCCAGGACAAGTACCCGGGCCGGGTCCAGCTCGAACAGCTTTCGGATGACGAAGCGCCCTCAATCTCATGGTATTTCAAGCGGCACGGGGTCGGTGATGCCGCCCAGCGTCTGTTCATCGGCACCCGGGAAGTTTTGGCGCGTTTCTTTTTCCCCGAAGCCAAGATTCCGCTCCGCGGAATTTTCTGGCGTCCGGCGGAAAAAAGGTGGGAACAGCCCCTGACTCACCGCGGTATTTATTTGTTCCTGCTTGGAATTCTGTGCGTCCTCTTGATGGCCCTCGGACGGGCCAGGCTTTTCGACCGCCTGAAACGACCTGGGAACGTTTCCTGTCTGGTTTTTGCCTTGTTGCTGGCGGTGCTCTACTCGCTTCTTTACGGCTGGTATTGGCCGATTGGCCGCGGGGACCGCTTTATGGGAAGCTTGTGGATCCCCGCGGTTTTTCTGCTTGTCTGGGCGGCGTGGACGCTTCGAAAATACACCGATGGCTGGCTTGGGGACCACGCGTACCTCGCGACGCATCTGTTTATTCTGGCATCGATCGCCCTGCAGGTCGCGGGGATGCTTTGGCGCTTCTCGGCGGGCTTCTATCTTGTGACGCGAAATTGAGGGATTGATCGCAGGATACTTCCATCGGTTTGAACTGAAGGCTCGGATCGCTCCGATCAGGGACTCTCACTCCGCTCCCGAACCGCAATGAGGATTTTTTGATGACGATGCAAAGCCTGCCAGGATTTCGGACCTTTTACCCTGACGATTGCGCGGGCCGAAACTACATCCTTTCGAAGTGGCGCGAAGTCGCCCGACGATACGGTTTTGTCGAATATGACGGTCCGGTCCTGGAGCCGATGGAGTTGTATGAAAAGAAGAGCGGCGGCGAGCTCGTCGGGCAGCTTTTTGACTTCCGGGACAAAGGCGGGCGGCGCGTCGCGATGCGGCCGGAAATGACGCCGACGCTGGCGAGGATGGTGGCGGCGCGCGAGAAGGATTTCAGGAAGCCCATGAAGTGGTTCTGTTGTCCGCAGTTCTTTCGTTACGAAAAGCAGCAGCGCGGGCGGTTGCGGGAATTCTTCCAGTTCAATGCGGATATCATTGGCGAATCTTCACCCGCTGCCGATGCCGAGCTTATCGCCTTGGCCATTGATATCCTTCGCGAGTTCGGATTGACGGAACAGGACTTCGTGGTGCGCCTCAGCAGCCGGGAAATATGGTCAAGCTTGTTGACGGAAAAAAAGGGCGCCGGCGCCTTCGGCAATCCGGAGATCGATCAACTCCTCGCGGCGATCGACAAAGCCGAACGGCAGCCAGAATCAGTGGTTGACAGTCAGCTCGAGAGCCTTGGCCTTAGCTGGGGCGAGGTTAAACAGTGGGCTGCCGGCCTCGGCGAGAGGATTCTTGCTCCCGATTCTGCCGACTTCGGGAAGCCGCTCGCGTCCTTCCGAGAGCTGATCCACGCCCATCTCCAGCCCCGAGGCTTGCTGAAGTATGTCGAGGTCGACTTTTTCATCGTGCGCGGGTTGGCCTATTACAATGGCATGGTTTTTGAAATCTTTGATCGCACCAAAAAGGAGCGCGCTCTCGCGGGGGGAGGTCGCTATGACGGGCTTCTCGATCTGATGAGCGACGGGAAGGTGGACCTTCCAGCGCTCGGTTTTGGGATGGGGGATGTGGTTCTTGGAAACCTTATTGAGGACACGCCGCGCGCCGCCGAGAAGATGAAGGTCTGGCTTGCGAAAAATCGCTCCGCGGATGTCTTTGTCGTCGTCGCGACGGAACAGCTGCGCTCCGAGGCCTTGGCGCTTGTGCAGCAACTTCGGGATGCGGGTCTTCGCGTTGACTTTTCCCTTGCCGCCGCCAAGGTCGGGAAGCAGTTTCAGGCCGCGGAACAGACGGGAGCCCAGTTCGCCGTTCTCTTTGGAGAGGAGTGGCCGATGGTCAGCGTCAAAACGCTCGCGACCCGCGCCGAGCAGCGGATTCCGCACGCAGAGCTTGCGGATTGGATACGAAATCGACAAAAGGACGCCTGACCACAGGGAACGCGGGAAGTTGTTGAGCGGGGCGTTGAGCCCCGGCCTTCCTGCGTGACCTGTGGTTAATTTTTCAACTATGAGCTATCGTACGAACCATTGCGGCGCTTTACGCAAAGCGGACGCCGGAACGCGCGTCACCCTTTGCGGCTGGGTCGATTCTCGCCGCGACCACGGCGGCGTCGTTTTCATAGACCTTCGCGATCGCAACGGGATCACCCAAATTGTCTTTCGGCCCGAAGAGCATCCGGAGGTTGCTTCGCTCGCCCACGGCCTTCGCAGCGAGGACGTCATCCAAGTCACGGGAGAAGTCGTCCCCCGGCTCGCGGGAACAGAAAACCCGAAGCTCGCCACCGGGGACATCGAAGTTGTTGCGGAGGCGCTGAGCATTCTGAACAAGTCGGAAGTATTGCCATTTCCCTTGGATGGCGAGGCGGTGACCGAGGACTTGCGTCTCGAGTATCGTTATCTCGACCTGCGGCGGCCTGGAATGTTGCGCAACCTTGCCGTCCGCCACAAGATTACCAAGGTGACCCGCGATTATTTCGACTCCCAGGGTTTTCTCGAGATCGAGACGCCGGTGCTCTCCAAGAGCACCCCGGAAGGGGCCCGCGAGTTCCTGGTGCCGAGCCGGATCTTTCCGGGACGATTTTACGCCCTCTCGCAGTCTCCCCAGCAATACAAGCAACTGCTAATGGTCGCGGGGATTGAACGGTACTTTCAAATCGCCAAATGCTTTCGCGACGAAGACCCCCGCGCCGATAGAATCACCGAGTTGACGCAAATCGACGTGGAGGCGTCCTTTGTGACCAAGGAAGAGATTTTTTCCCTGGTCGAGGGCCTTCTCGCTCAGATCTTTCGTCTCGTTCAAGGCACGGAAATCTCGCGCCCTTTTCCGCGCCTGACCTACCGGGAGGCCATGGATCGCTTCGGAAGCGACAAGCCCGATCGCCGCTTTGGAATGGAATTGATCGGGTTGGACGAAGTTTTTCGCGAGACCGAGTTCAGGGTCTTTCGCGCAGCTCTCGATTCCGGGGGAGTCGTCAAGGCCGCTAATGCCAAAGGCTTCGCAAGCGTCACCGCGGGCCAAATCGAGGAGTTGACGGCCATCGCGCGCCAGTATGGCGGCCGGGGATTGGCATTCATCAAGGTCGAGAAGGGAGAATGGAAGTCCCCGATCGTGAAATTTCTCTCCGCGGCGGAGAAGGAGGCACTGAAGGATCTCCTGGCCATCGAGGAGGGCGACCTTGTCCTCTTTGGCGCCGGTCCATGGGAAGTTGTTTGCGCCGTTCTTGGCCGCATTCGGTTGCGCATTGCTGAAATCCTCGGCTGGCACAAGGACTCGAAAGCGCTGGACTTCCTATGGGTCGATGACTTTCCGTTGCTAGCCTACAGCAGCGAGGAACAGAAATGGAATGCTGTGCATCACCCGTTCACTCGCCCCAAGAGCGAAGATATCGCCTGCCTGGAAGCAGGCGAGCTCGGAAAGGTTCGTGCGGAGGCCTACGACGTTGTCCTGAACGGCGTTGAGATCGGAGGCGGGAGCATTCGAATTCATGAGCGCGATCTGCAAGCCCGGATGTTCGAAGCGCTCGGCATTGATCCCGACAGGCAACAACTTCTCTTTCCGCACCTTCTCAAGGCGTTTCAATTTGGAGCGCCGCCCCATGGCGGGATCGCGCTTGGCGTGGATCGTCTGGTCATGCTCGCGGCGGGCACCGAAAACATTCGCGATGTGGTCGCTTTCCCAAAGAATAACCGCGGCGAGGACTTGATGATGAGCTCGCCAAGCTCGCCCGAGCCTCGCCAACTGAGAGAGCTTGGTCTTCAAATCGCAAGAAAGAGCTAGCCGCAAGGGAACGAAACCTCGGCTTGGCCCCAATTTGCAAAATGCGCGGTGGCGCCCGATCAAAATCGGTTCTTTGCGGCAATTGATTCCCGGCGACACATTGCAGTAAAAGAGGCCTGCAAATCATGAATTCCTCCTTCACTCCCTTTCGCGAAAAAATGCAGTCAGCGGGCCTCAGCAAAGCGGCGGTCGCCGCTTTCGAGCGAGCCTTCAAACTTCTTGCTTCGAAGGAAAGCGGCTTGATCCCGGAAAGCTCGATCCAACCGGTCGAAAACCTGCCGGGCTACGAAGAGATCTCTTCGGGGAAGGTTGACGATTCCCTCCTGGCCAAGGCGGTAATGCTCAAGCTCAACGGAGGACTCGGCACCGGCATGGGGCTGGAGAAGGCGAAATCGCTGCTGGTGGTGCGCAATGGCGAGACGTTCCTGGATCTCATCGCGCGGCAAGTGCTGGCCGCACGGAAACAGACCGGAGCCAATTTGCGCTTTTTGCTGATGAATAGCTTCAGCACCAGCGAGGACACGCGGGCGCATCTCAAGGGTTATCCGGAGCTCGGCGCACCGGAGGATTTGGAGTTGCTACAGAACAAGGTGCCCAAGATTGCGGCCGATACCTTGATGCCTGTTGAATGGCCCGCGGACCCGGCCATGGAATGGTGCCCGCCCGGACACGGCGATCTGTATCCGGCCATCCTCGGCTCAGGCATGCTCGACCGGTTGCTCAAGGAGCGCTACCTCTATTTGTTCATCAGCAATTCCGACAATCTCGGCGCCACCATGGACCCCGCTCTTCTGAGCTGGTTTGCCGCTTCGGACATGCCCTTTCTGATGGAGGTCACCACCCGCACCGCGGCGGACCGCAAGGGAGGACATCTGGCCATGCGGACACGAGATGGCCAACTTCTGCTCCGAGAGTCCGCTCAATGCTCGGACGAGGACATGGACGCATTTCAGGACATCGATCGTCATCGCTACTTTAATACCAACAATCTCTGGCTGAGGCTCGACAGGCTGGCGGAGGAACTCCGGCGCAACGGCGGCCTGCTTCCCTTGCCGGTCATCACCAACCAAAAGACGGTGGATCCCAGGAACAAAAAGTCTCCCGCCGTTTATCAACTGGAAACCGCGATGGGAGCGGCCGTAGAGTGTTTTTCGGGCGCCGGCGCGGTCGTCGTTCCGCGCACCAGATTTGCCCCGGTGAAGACGACCTCCGACCTGCTCGCCCTTCGCTCCGATGCCTATGTCATCACTGAGGATGGTCGGGCAATGCTGGCGCCGGAACGCAATGGAATTCCCCCGGAAATCGATCTCGATGGCAATCATTTCAAACTCGTGGATCAGCTGGAAAGCGCGCTCGCCGACGGCGTGCCATCCTTGTTGAGGTGCCGCAGACTCAAAGTGCGCGGGCCGGCGCGCTTCTCTTCTTCCGACTGTTTCGAGGGCGACGTGGTCATCGAGGTCTGATCCCCGGGCGCACGAAAGAGGCTTGGAATTCGGCTCGAGGGCCTTGATCAACCGGACGTCCGGCAGCCGAATTCCCGCTCTATTTCAACGGCTCCGAGATTCGCACGCCGGGTGGGGGCTGGAATCGGAAATCACCTGGGGAGAGCATGACTTTGCGCTCGTGGGAGAAGGCGACGAGAGTGCGATCGCCTTCGGCGCCGACGATTTCCAGCCGCTTTGCGACGAGCTCGTTGGAGATATCGACTCCGATTTCCGAGACGGTCTTTCGCAAACTGGAAGCCTTGGGAACCAGTCTCATATTGTAGCCCTCGGCGGTTTTGGTTATCCGGACATTGTAGTTCCTGGAAAGGTCCTGCAGGCCGAAACCGGAAGTCATTGCGGCAACGGATTCGCGAAGCGGGCGATTGGCGGACAGAGTGTATCGTTCGGCCTCGCCAAATTGCGGGTAGTAAAGCCAAAGGCTGTCGCCGTCGCAAACCGTCAGGCTCCCGCCTTCGACCTGGCGGCGAAATTTGTCGGGCGGTAGAAAGGAGAGCGTCCCGGTTTCGATCACCGGCTTGTTCATCAATGCCAGGCGGCGTTCCTCGCGAAAGTCCGCTTGCATCGCGGACCCCGCCCGGCTTGCCGAAAGCCGCGACAGGAAGGCTTCAGCCTCCTTCGACGAGAGTTCCTCGGCATTGAGCGCTGAGACCCCAACCAACAAGGCCGTCAACAGCAGTCTCACAGACCGACCGGCACGAACTGATACCATTGGCGAGGCTCGCGCTGGATCTCTTCGAAGAGCGAGGCTCCCAGTTCCCGGGTGCAGCGTACGATCTCCGAATCGCGCTCGGCGTGCCGCACCCGGCGGGCTTCAACCGGCCGTTTTGCGACAATACGATACTTCCCACGCCGAAGACGAGTCACGATGACCGGAAGGACTTTGCATCCCGTCATCCAGGAGAGGAGGGCCGGTGACGACGAAAGCATCGTGCGGCCATTGGGCAGATCAAAGGAAACGCCGTGATCGGCGATGGGGCGGTCGGCGAGCATGGCCATACAGCGGCCTTCCTCGATCGCCCGCGCTACCTGGAGTGAAGAAAACGGGTCCGTGCCGACGGCGATGGTTTCCGTGCCCCACCGCTGTCTCCACCCCGCGCGCCAGGCAGTCAGCTCGTTCGACGGTTCCGGAAGGGTCGCTATCGTCACGCGTCGGCCCATCTGCCCGAGAACGACCGCGCCAAACTCAAAAAAGCTGTAGTGGCCCGTCGCCAGAATCACTCCTCGCCCGGCGGCAGTTGCGGCCCGTAGATGCTCGATGCCGTCGTGTTCGACACAAAGCGCGAGCGCCTTTTCCGGGGGCAAGACGCCCACCGCGACATAGTCGGCAATGGTCGCGCCAAAATTGGTGAAAACCGAGATCGCGTCCCGCTCCGAAACCGGAGCTTTCCTCAACAGGGCAAGGTTCCGGCGAACGATTTTGCGGATGGCATGCTGGGTCACCGCGTAGGTCCATGCCACGGTCCGGCCGAGGGCTTGAGCGCCCGGGCGGCGCAGGAAAGGATAAATCCGCGTCGCCAGCTGAAAGATATTTGCCGAATAAAGCCGGCGATAGGCCCATCGTTCGGTGTGCGGCTTTTCGTCGGACCAGGGAGCGTGCATCAGCGAAGGGATTGTTCCGGGGGAAGAGAGAAACGATAACCCGCCTCGTTGAGATTATCCAGAAGGCGCCCCAGGGTGACCAGACGATGCCGCAAGCCCTCTCCCTCGTGAACGAGAACAATTGCCCCCGGATGGATCGCGCGGGTGATTCTCGTCACGACGGAGGTGGGTGTCGCCGGGCAGCCATCGCAACCGTCCACCGACCAGCCGGCAACCCGAAGTCCCAGTTCCCGGGCGATCGGATGAACGGACGCGTTGTTCATTCCCACCGGAGAGCGGAAAAATCGCGGCGCGCGCCCGGTGGACGAAACAATCGCCTCGTAGCCGCGTTCGATTTCACGCCGGACAAGTGGTCGCGGCATCACCCACCAAACCCCGGCGGGGTGGGAATAGGTGTGGTTTTCGATCGTGTGCCCCTCGGAGAGGACTCGGCGGCAGATCGAAGGAAATCGCTCCGCTTTCTTTCCAATGACGAAAAACGTCGCCTTCGCGCCATGCTGCGCGAGCAGGTCGAGGATCCTCGGAGTGCTCTCCGGCTCGGGACCGTCATCGATGGTCAGCCAGGCGGAGCGCTCCGCGGTGTGAAAATGGGTGAGAACTTCCCCGTGCCAGGGACAGTTGCGCCTCAGAGTCGGATAGAGCCACAGAAAATCGTGCGCGGCCCAGGCAGCCGCGCGCAGCCGTCCGCGCATCGCCAGAACGCCCAGGACGGCGGCAAACCGGCCCGCTAGCAAGTACCGTCGTGTTTCCATCGTTTGCGCAGTGTCCAAATTGTCCCAAGACGCATGAGCATCAAAAGACACAGCCGGGTGTGTGTTCCTGCAAGAAGCAAGTTGTCGCGAAAGTACTTAAAGTGGGTCACCCCTCCGGCAATTCGCGCCGGATAGTGAACCGGGACGGGTTGGTTTATCGGGCGGACTCCAGCCCAAAAGAGCCTGACCACCAATTCAGTGTCGAAATCGAATCGCCGGCCTGTTCGAATCGACTCCATGATCCGCACGGCCGGACTGAGCGGATAGAGCCGAAATCCAAAAAGCGAGTCCTGCACGCCGCCCCAGAGGGTTTCCAGGTTGGCGAACCAGTTCCCGATTCGCCTCCCGCTGACCCGTTCCGGCGGAGCATCCGGCCCGAACACCGGCACCCCGAGGACCATCGCGGCAGGATGACGGATCGAAATCTCCATGAAGGAGGCAATCCGCTCCGGGGGATGCTGGCCATCCGCGTCGATGATCAAGGCGTGGGAATAGCCGGCGCGGAGTGCGGCGCGCATGGCGACGAGCGTCGCTCCCCCTTTGCCGAGATTCCGCTCCAATGCGAACAGCCGCAGCTGCGGGCGTTGGCGCGAGAGCTCATGAGCCTCCGCCACACTGGAATCCGTGCTGCCATCAAGCACGATCCAGACCGGTTTCCACTCTTCGAGCACATCCCGGATCGTTTTTGCCAGGAGGGGACCGCTGTTGTAGCTGGGTATAATGACGAGGTGGGTCTCCTCCAGCTGAGGCGAGGCGATCAAGACGGGTCGAGAATGCGCAGATCCTCGCCGGTATTTTCCAAGCGGCCGCGAAAATACTCTTCGAGCCG
Source organism: uncultured Verrucomicrobiae bacterium (assembly GCA_963816855.1). Classification (GTDB taxonomy): domain Bacteria; phylum Verrucomicrobiota; class Verrucomicrobiia; order Chthoniobacterales; family Terrimicrobiaceae; genus DASTFP01. Next base: position 87,717 of record CAWFMA010000007.1, read on the forward strand.
GGCAGCGAGTTGTTGCGCGCTCTCTCCCGGGTCTGCCCGAATCAATTGACCGAGACGCAGCCGGAATCGAAAAGGGATTCTTCCGGGAGAGAAAAGGGAGACCCCCTTTGAAAGATAGCGGCCCCTGCGCTCGATGAGGACCGTCTGGATGGAAGCGCCGGTTTTTTTGGCAATCAAGGCAAAGCCGTTCTTGAAAGGATTGATTGCCAGCGTGGAGGTGCGCGTTCCCTCGGGGAAAATCAAAAGATTTTCGCCGCCTTCGAGCTTTTCCATTCCCCGCCGGATGAGCGCCGGCCCCTTGTCGTTGGGGACAAAACCGGCCAGGCGGGCGGCTCCGCCCAGAAACGGGCTTTCGATCAAATTGGCGCGCATGATGCAAACGGTATGGGGGACAACCGAAAGAATGATCACCGCGTCGATCAGACTCGGATGATTCGGAGCCAGCACGGTCCCGCGAAGATGCTGAAGCTTTTCCGCTTCCGGAAACTCGATCTTGAACACACCGATGCGGCAGGAAAACCATAACCATCCCTTGAAGAGGCCGCGAATGATCGTCTGTCCGGTCGACGAAGGGATCCGGGTCCCGAAGCATCGCGACAGCAGCGCGCAGACCGGGCTGACCATCAGACCGATGGCAAAGAAGGAGACCGCGCTGGTCATTTGCTTGAGATAGTCTCCCCATTTTGGCCAGGGCAGCGACGAGCCGTCGGGATGCCCGGCGAGAGGACGCGTCGATTCAGCTCGCACGAAAGCCATGAAAAGACTCTAACGAAAACTTCTGTGGAAAAAAGCGCGGAGATCGCCCAAAAATCTGGCCGTTTCGGCCCGGCCGGGGCCGCGTTTCTGCCTGACCCTCGCGGAGAAACGCCGGCGCGTCCGTGCGTGGGGATCCGCATGGCATGAGAAAAATCATTCCTCTTCTCCTTCAATCGCTGGTCACGCTCGGCTTGCTTGTATGGATTTTTTGGAAGGCGGATTTTCGCGCCAAGACCTGGGAGGAGTTGGCTGCGGCGAATCCGGTTTGGCTGGCCGCGGGGTTCGGCGCGGCGGGCGTGGTCAATTTCCTTGGGGCTTTCCGCTGGGGGATCTTTCTGTGGGTCCTGGGAGTTCGCCTTCCGGCGTGGCAGGTGCTCCGCCTAAGCTTCGTCGGGCTTTTCTTCAATATTTTCCTGGTCGGCGCGGTCGGCGGAGATGCCGTCAAGGTGGTATGGCTGGTGGCCAAAGGGCATCCGAAGACGCCGGCGCTCCTTTCCGTTTTCATGGATCGAATGAGCGGATTCGGCGCGATGGTTGTCTGCTCGTTGCTCTTCATCTTTCTGCGGTTGGATTGGTTGATGCGAAGCGAGGTGGTGGCGGACGTCATCAAAGCGGTGCTCGCCTATCTTTTTTGTGCGATGGCATTGATGGCATTTTCCTTTATCGTGAGCGCAAAGGGCTTCACCGGGCGCCTGCCACGGCGTTTTCCCGGCCGGCAGAGAATCATCGAGTTTACCAATGCGTATTTTCGTTTCATTACTTCCTGGAAGCAGACGGCGCTGGCTTCGGCGGTCTCGGTGGTGATGCTCCTGGCCCATTTCTCCACCTTTTATCTGGGAGCGAGATCTCTCGGGTTGCGCCTGCCGGTCGGCGAGTTTTTCGCCTTGATGCCGGCCGTGGAGATTATTTCAGCGCTTCCGATCAGCCTTAGCGGTTTCGGACTGCGCGAGCAGCTGTTTGTCACGGTCGCCGGGGAGTTGTGGGGGTTGTCGGGGGCCCAGGCGGTCTCGGTTTCCCTTGTCGGCGCGACTCTTTCGCTGCTGTGGGGCCTTCTGGGTCTCGCTTTGTTGCCGGGTTACCACAAAGTTGTTGGAAAAACGGCCAGGGGATGAACTCACCGCTTCGCGAGGCCGCTGCCCGCTACAAACCGTGGCCAAACCTTTATTTCTACGCCATGGGGAAAATCGCCCTCGACCCAGCCTATCCTGCCGTCGTCTCGCTGTTGCGCGACTCACAACGTCCGCTGCTCGATCTTGGTTGCGGGATGGGCTTGCTGGCAGCCTACCTGCGGGCGAATGGCCACCGCGCGCCAATCCTCGGTTTTGACGTGGATGAAGAGAAGATCGGCGTCGCGCAGCGCGTCCTCTCCGGAGTCAGGTACCGCTTTCATGCCGAGGACGCGATGAATTTTCCCGCTCACTGCGGCGATGTCGTGATGCTGGATGTCCTCCATTATTTTAGCGACCAGGACCAGCAACGGTTGCTCGGAAAGATCGCTGCAAGCATTGCGCCGCGGGGGATTGCCCTGATACGGCTCGCCTTGAACGAATCAACCTGGCGCTTCGTCGCCACCAAACTCGAAGAGTGGTTTGTCGGCGTCAGCCGCTGGATTCCGAATTGCGGCTGGAATTTTCCGACCCGCGACGAAGTGTTTTTGCCGTTCAACCGGGAGCGGTTCGCAGGAGATGTCCGGCCCATGTGGGGCGTGACGCCCTTCAACAGTTATCTTTTCACCTTCAGGCGGAGGATCGCGGAAGCGGACCGCAGCGCGGGAGGTCAAAAAAATCTTTCCGGATCAGTCCTCGCGGAGTATTCGGGAGGAAAGGGGGAAAGTTTGCCATGAAAACTGTGAAGGAAATTCTCGCCGAGAATCAGGACTTGCGGGGTGCGCTTCGGGTCCTGACGGGCAAGACAAACTCGGGAAAGCGGGCCATTTATATCTCCGGCAATCCGCCCGGGTTTCGCCTGCTGGCAAAAATCTTGCAAGCGCAGGCTGATTCTGTCGGCGGCGACGGTGGGAGGTCGAAATCCTTTGTGAAGCTGGAGCGGGAATCCGGTTCGCTATTTTTCGAGACGGACGATTCGGTGGAGATCTTCGAAATCCATTGCGAAGACCATTTTCCCGACAAACACGAAACGACGGCGCGCGCATAGCGGCGGTCCGTGGGGCGTTCACGGCGGTGTTGCCGGGAGCGGCCGGATATCCGGCTTGAGGGCGGCCGAGTCCCGCCGGACGAGATAGTTGGCCGCCAAGGACTCGAATTGTTCGACCTGGCTTGCCGCCCACGCGCTGTCTTTCCCCCTTTCCTTTGCCAGAAGCCGGGCGGTCACGGGCGCCGCTTCGATTGCGGCTTTCGCGTCAAGCAGCAAAGCCCGGGTTCGCCGGGAGAGAACATCCTCGACAGTGAGCGCCATTTCTTCCCGCGCCGCCCAGACGACGCTGGCCTTGATGTAGGTTAGGCGGGGATGCAAGGGTTCCGCCAGAGCGGGATCTTCGGCTGCCAGTTCCTCAACCCTGGCGGCGTCTGTGCCATAGACGGCCAGATGTTTGGGAAGAGAGTTGGCGTTGCGGCTGCGCCAGCCATGAAGGGGAAGATTCTCCGTAGCGCACGGCTTGAGGTCGAAACCGCCGATGAGCGAGGCATGATTTAGAGTGTCTTCAGCCATCTTGCGGTAGGTCGTCCATTTTCCGCCGACGATGGTCAGCAGACCCGAATTCGAAACGAGGATTTCGTGATTGCGGGAAATGGCCTTAGTCGCCGAGCCTTCCTTCCCCGGCGGCCGCACCAGGGGGCGTTGGCCGGCAAACACGCTCAAAATATCTTCGCGATTGGGATCCCGGGCCAGGTAACGCGCTGCGTTCCGGAGAATAAAACCAATCTCCTCCTCGAGCGCGCGCGGTTCCAGTTCCGGCTTCTCCATGGCAGTATCGGTCGTTCCAACAAGAACCTTGCCATGCCAGGGAATCACGAAAAGGACGCGCCCGTCGTCAGTATGCGGAACCATTATTGCCGAGCTCCCCTGGAGAAACTCTCGGTCAAAGACCAGATGGACCCCCTGGCTGGGCTGGACCGCGCGGGCGGCGTCCGGTTCATCCATGAGCCGGATCTCATCGGCGAAAATGCCTGCCGCATTGATCACGACCCGTCCGCTGAGCCGATAGGTCGCGCCTGTTTCTTCATCCCGGCAGCTGACTCCGCAAACCATTCCGTTCGACTTGGCGATCCCGGTGACCGGCATGTAGTTGAGAGCGCAGGCGCCGTGGTCCACCGCGGACTGCGCGAGCGTGATCGCGAGACGCGAGTCGTCAAACTGGCCATCGAAATACTCTATTCCTCCGAGGAGGTTTTCCGGCTCGATATTCGGGATTCGGGAAAGCGTTTCCTCGCGGGAGAGGACTTTGGACGCAGCGAGGTTCAAGCGGCCGGCCAATGCGTCGTAGACCTTCAACCCGATTCCGAAAAATGGTCCCTCCCACCATTTGTAGCGAGGAACAATAAAGGAGAGGTGATGGACAAGATGGGGCGCGTTCCGATGGAGCAGGCCCCTTTCCCGCAATGCTTCCAGGACCAGCGGAATATCGCCTTGCTCAAGGTAACGAACGCCGCCGTGAACCAGTTTTGTGCTGCGGCTTGAGGTGCCCTTTGCGAAATCATTGGCCTCGAGCAGGACGGTTCGCAGGCCGCGAGTAGCAGCGTCCACCGCCACCCCAAGGCCGGTCGCTCCGCCTCCGACCACGATCACGTCCCACTCGCGTTCAAGTTCAAGCGCACGAAGAAGCTGACAACGGTTCATAAGAAAGAGAAGTTCAAGGGTATGTCGGACACTACGCGAGATCGAGACGCGAAGTAACCCGAAAGGCTGTTTCCCGCGATCTGCCCGAAGGAGAAGGGATCTCGATCAAAAGACGGCCGCCTTGCCGGGGTTCTCGCTGAATCTCTTTTCGAGAACGAGGCGCGTGCCGCGCCGGCAAGGCTCGTATTTCACATTGTCGAAGACCTGGCGAATGATGTGCACCCCGACGCCGCCGGGACGAACGTCTGACAGTTCACGGCTGCGAATTCGCCTCGGATCGCACGAACGCCCGTAGTCGCGCAGAATGAAGCGCACGCGGTCGCGCCGGCTTTCCATCTCCAGCCTCACCGGCTTTCCGTTGCAACCGTAGGCGTGACGAATGATATTCGTGCAAGCCTCGTCGAGTCCCAGAACCAGAAGCTCCGTCAAGCATTCGTCGAACTGGTATTTCCTAAGAAATGACCGGACGCAATGACGCACCTCCGCAAGTTGGTGGGAGTCGCTCGTGAAGGTGTATTTCACTTTCATGTCAACCCTCCCACCAGGATCGTCAGATCGTCGTTTTGTCGCCTCTCGCCGCGGTGCCGCTGCTCGCAGCGGATCAGGCGCTCCACGACGGCTTGCGGCGATTGAAATTTTCGGCCTGCTACGGACGGGATAATTTCCTGCTCGAAGGCTTCGCCCGACAGATCCTTCGACTCGGAGAGACCGTCCGTGTAGCAAACCAGCCAATCGCCGCGGTGAAAATCGATCTTGCCCTGCCGGTAGGCCACTTTCGGCAGGACCCCGAGGGGCAGGGAGCCGTCCGTCTCGATCTCGAAGGCCGAGCCGTCCGAACGCAGCATCACCGGCTTGCAGTGGCCGGCGCTTGCCAGCTCAACCCTGTCCGCCGAGGGGATGACGCGGCCGACGAGGGTCGTCACAAACATTCCGCGAATGATGCGGTCGCCGAGCGTGGAGTTCAAGTGCACGAGCGCGTCGGCCGGGCTGGTGGTCGTGGCGAAGACGAACTGCATGGCGCTGAGGGTTTGCGCCATCAGGAGGGAGGCCGAGATTCCTTTCCCCGACACGTCCCCGATCGCGAAATACGTCTCGTAGGGGCTGCGGACAGAGACGTTGTAGAAGTCCCCTCCGACGTTAGAGGCGGCTTGGTTGTGGGCGGCAAAAACGGCGCCCGGGATGCGCGACGGGATCGCCCGAGCCAGCAGCTCGCGCTGAATATCGCTGGCGATCGCCAGGTCCCGTTCGACGCGCTCCTGCGCGCGCATGCGTTCAAGGGCCCGCAGTTTCTCGATCGCGGTGGCCGTCAGGTTTGCGTAAGCGGTGAATCCTTCGAGCTCCTGTTCGTCGAAGCTTTCCTTGTCGCGGGGATTCAGGATCTGAAGCACGCCGATAACTTCGCCGTTGTGCTTGAGCGGGGCGCAGAGAATTGAGCGCGTCCGAAACCCGGTTTGCTGATCGGCCTCCTTGTAAAACCGCGCGTCCGCGTAGGCATTGGGAATTAGCAGGCTTTGAGCGTGAGCCACCACCCAGCCGGCTATTCCTCGCCCGTGGGGCACCGAGATGCGGGTCTCGCTGAACTCTCCCTCGGCCGACGAGGTGATCGCCAACTCCAGCGACCCGGTCTCCTTGTTCACAAAAAAAAGAGAGCCGGCCTCCGCGAGGACGACCCGGCGCGCCACGTCAAGAATCGCCCGGAGAAGCTCGTTGTAGTCGGTAATCGAGTTGATCAGACCGCTGACTTCGACCAAACCTTTGTAAATTTTTAAGGATTTGCGAAGCGACTCGACTTCCGCCGGCATATCCCACTTCTCGCATCCACGCCAAGCGTGCGCCAGTCGGATTTTTGCGTGGAAAACTCCGCGGTCGTGCATAATGGTTTGCGGCGATGGCGAAATTTTCAAAACTTGGGTTTCTTTTGTATTTCCTCGCCGCTTCCGCGTGGGCCGATGGCGGAACTGCCTATTTGGCCCTCAAGGCGGCGCAGCAAGCGGCGGACGCTTCCGCGAATCTGATTTCGGTCACCGGGGAGCGCGGCGAACCGCAACCGCAGGAGTGGAAGCTGGTTTTCAACGATCCCGCCGCGCGGGGAGGAGTCCGGGAAGTGGTGGCCTCCGGCGACGTGGTGGTCTCGCAACGCACGCCTTTGAAAGGCTACACGGGACTCGGAAAGCAATCGTCGATCGCCCTTGCGCGTCTCAACCTGGACTCTGATCGGGCGTTCGAGATTGTCAACAAGCAGGCAGTCAGCAAAAGGATCGGTTTCAGCTGGGTCGACTACACCTTGCGGGCAAACGAAACGAGCGGCGCGCCGATGTGGATCCTCAAGCTTTACGATAGCATGGGAATCAGGGTGGGGACGGTTCAGGTCTCCGCGGAGGATGGCTCGTTGATCGCCCCGCTGGAAGCGGGCGAGCCGCCGCCCACGGAATCCGCCGAGCAATTCAGCGATTCGCCGACCGGAAGGAAAGTTGGGGGCTTTCTAGGCAGGGTGGGCGGCACGCTTGGTGGAGTCGCCAACGGCGTGAAGAATACGACGCTTCGGACTGTCGGGTCCGTTCAGGAATTTCTTACCGGCGAAAGGACAATTGGCCCCAAAGACCACGATGACGAGTAGAGACCCGCATGGTGAGGATTTGCGCGCTTGACCAGCCGTGGGCCCGTTCGAAGCAATCGTTGTTCTAATCATTGTCGGCTTTCTGTTGCTGGCCGCGGAAGTCTTTGTGCCCGGGCTGGTGCTGGGGTTGCTGGGGGGACTCTGTCTCTCGGGCGCGGTGGTCATTGCCTTTGCTTACTACGACGCGGTTACCGGTTCGCTGGTCTTCGTCGGGGTTTGTGCCCTGACCGTCGGCGGATTCCTGGGATGGATGGCCGCTTTTCCCCACACGGCGATCGGACGAAAGATCATGTTGCAAAAAAGCCACCGGCAGGGAATCGGCGGGAAGGTGCCCCCGGCGGAGTTGCTCGGGGCACAGGGGCGCTCTCTAACGCCGCTGCGTCCCGCGGGCACCGCTTCGATCGGTGGAAGAAAGGTGGACGTGGTGGCGGAAAGCCACTTTATCGCCAGCGACGAACCGATCGTCGTTGTTCGGGAGGAGGGAATGCGGGTTGTGGTTCGAAAAAAGGTGTAGCCGGATGGAGGGTGATGCGTAAGGTATGCCGCCACAATTGGACGTCATGAATCTTTTCGCTCTTATTCTCGTCGGAGTCGCCTCCGTCGTCGGGATCGTGCTGCTCTTGGTCCTGGCCAACTTCTTCGGCGTCTGGCTGCGGGCGAAGGTTGCGGACGCGCCGGTTCCCTTCGCCAAGCTTATCGGCATGCGCCTGCGCCGCGTCCCTGTCGGCCTGATCGTTGACAGCCGGATCACCGCGGTCAAGGCGGGCTTGCCCCTCGATACCGATTCCCTGGAGGCCCACTATCTGTCAGGCGGCAATGTCACCCATGTCGTGCTGGCCCTGATTGCCGCGGACAAGGCAGGTATCACGCTCGACTTTAACCGCGCTTGCGCGATCGATCTGGCGATCAAGGGAACCAGCAAGACGGTGCTGGAGGCCGTGCGCACCAGCATCAACCCAAAGGTGATCGACTGCCCGAATCCTCAGCAATCGGGCGGAAGGGTCACCATCGACGCGGTGGCGCGGGACGGCATCGGGGTCAAGGTGCGCGCGCGGGTGACCGTTCGCTCCAATCTCGATCGTTTCGTAGGCGGCGCCACGGAAGAGACAATCATCGCCCGCGTCGGCGAAGGCATCGTGACCTCGATCGGTTCCGCCGTCTCCTACAAGGACGTCCTGGAGAACCCGGACCGGATTTCGAAGGTCGTCCTTCAGAAGGGCCTGGATAGCGGAACAGCGTTCGAGATCCTTTCGGTGGATATCGCGGACGTGGATATCGGCGACAACGTCGGCGCGAAGCTTCAGGCCGAGCAGGCCGAGGCCGACAAAGTCGTCGCCCAGGCCAAGGCCGAGATGCGCCGCGCCGCCGCCGTGGCCAGCGAACAGGAGATGAGAGCTCGCACTCAGGAGATGCGCGCCAAGGTTGTCGAAGCCGAAGCGCAGGTCCCCCTCGCAATGGCCGAGGCGTTTCGCAGCGGCAATTTGGGCGTCATGGACTACCTTAGGATGAAAAATCTTCAGTCCGACACCGGCATGCGCGAGGCGATTGCCGGAGGCGAAAAGCCCGGACAGACTTCTTAAGATGGAACAGCTGGTCATTCTCCTGTTGATCGCGTTGATCAGCCTTATCAACTGGCTGGTCAAAAAATCAGCCGCGTTGCGCGAAGCGCGCAAACTGGAGGAAAAGATGGCGAAAACGGGAGAGAGTCCTCGCGCCGCTCCTCCGCCAAAACTTGAGCCGCCCGAATTCGAGCCGTCTTTCCGCCGCCTGAAAGAAGCGCTCGGGTTGCCCGACGAAGCGCTGCCGCCCGCGCTTCCCAGAAGGACTCAGGAAAAAATCGCGCCCGCGCCGGCTTTGCCGGAGCCTCCGCCCCTGCCCGAAGTGCGCCCGGTCGTTTTGCCGCGGCCCGTTGTTTCGGTGCGCGCCAGCGCCCCGCTGCATCAAGGGCGCCGGGTGCACGAGTCTCATCCGGGGCGCGGTGGCTCCGGGGCCGCAAGCAAGGCCGGGACCTCCCGCATTCGGGAACTGCTCGGCTCGCCGGCGGGCCTGCGCGATGCGGTGGTGTTGTCTGAAATCCTCGGCCAACCAAAATGCCTGCGTCCCGCTGCGGGGCGCTTCCCGGCATGACCGAGGCCTATTCCGAGCTTCGTGACGCGCTGCGCGAGCGCCTGGGGATCGTGGCGGATCATGAATTGCGCCAGCGCGATCCCGAAGCGCATCTGGAGCGTTTGAAGTCCGCGGCGGCTCGACTGGAGCAGGCCATTGCCAGGCTTCCGAATCAGTGCGATGCGGATTTGCGCCATTACCTCGCGCGCCAGAGCTACGTCAAGGCGCTGGCGTGGCTGGAAAGGAGGGATTAAGATTCCTCGGAGCGGCTTTTCCCTGGGATTCGAGTCGGGCGCGGCAGATCGGTTCGGGTCATAGTTTCTGCTTGCCAAGCAGGTGAATTTCCTATTTCACACCGGTAAGATGAAAGCTGCTTTCTCCCTGCTGTGCCTGATCGCGACGATGAATTTCGCGTTTGCGTTCGCCGGGCCACCGCCTTTCACGAATGGATCGCCGTTGATAACCGGAACGGATGGCACCTATCAGGCCACCGCTTCGGGAGTCAATCTCACCGGCGTATTTTCGTTCGTGATCAAAGGAGGACTTCAAACATCGACCTCGAGCGCGGTCATCAACAGCTGGGTGTTCTTTGTTGACGGCGATGTCGTTCAAGGTCCGGTCGTCGCGGCGATCGACAGAGAGCATGTCGTCGGCGTGCTGAGCGGGGGGGACGGTGGGGCGGCGCAAAGCTTAACTACCGGAACCAATGGCGCTCTGACACTTCCAGCTGCCTTTATCGTCCCCGGGAACACTGCGTCGGGAGAATTCCGCGGCTCAATTTCGCTGAACAATCCCTACGGTTCGTTTCGAGGGAAGGGTACTTTGGAGGGCGCCCCGGCGCGAACTGATCAGCTTGTTGTTATCACAGAGCCTTCAGCCCCCGTTGTTTCCAACGGAGCTGTTGTTTCGGGGAACACCAACGTCGTCACCGTCCAACCAATTGTAATTCCCGGAAGTAGTTTCGGAATAACCAAATTCAAGTTCCACGGAACCCGGGTCTCCGTGGTCCCCGCGACCGCGTTCGAGCGGTTCGGCGGCGGCTTCTCCGGCCGCTTCTCCCTCTTCTGGCTAGCGACTTGGCAGCTCGAAGAAGTTGGGCCGTCATGCCCTGATGGCTGTCGCCCTTCCTTCTCGTTCGGTTTTGGACCTTTCGGATCTTCACCTTCGACGAGCCGGTTTGCGTCCGCGGAACTCTTCCGTTTTGGCCTTTACGCTCGCCGAGCTTCTCGTGGCGATCCTGGTCGTGGCGATCCTGGCGGCCCTGTCGATCCAAGGCTACTCGAAGATCGTCGAGTCCGTTGCCAAAGCGAAGTGTATTTCAAACATGAAGAACCTGCATGTTAGCTTTGCGGCTTACATTCAGGACAACGGTCACTGGCCGCAGCAGCCAGACTTCGAGGACGACTATTCCCGGCAATATCAGAACTGGTGGCTGCAGACGATGGACCCCTACACGCAGTCTCGCGAGATTTGGAAGTGCCCCATCCTGACCAAAATGGGAGCGTCCGCGCCGGAAGGCGAGCGGCTGGAAATTCACTATACGCCGACTCGCTTTGACGCGAGGCCCACCACTCCCTACCGGTGGGAAAAACAGCCTTGGCTGGTTGAGGTGGCAGCGTTCACGGCAATGGTGGCCCACTCCTTCTGATGCCCGACGGGAGCGTCAGAAGTCTCGCCGAGGTGGTACCCGACTTCTACAAGAAATAGACCGATCCGGCGGTCAGATCCGCTAATCAGCCTTTTTCTTGCGCGACCCAGTCGATGGCGAAGCGGACCATCTCGCCGGCGTCCCTGAACCCGAGCTTCTCCTTGATGTGCGCCCGGTGGGTCTCGATGGTCTTGACGCTGAGATGAAGCTCGGACGCGATCCCCTTGGTCCCGAGGCCTCGCCCGAGCATTTCCAGGACCTCGAGCTCGCGGTCCGAAAGCTTGTCGACGGGCGAACCCATGCCGCCTTCGACGGATTGGACAGCCTGGAAGATCAGCCGCTGGCTGAACTCGGGGCTGACATAAATTTCGTTCTTGAGGACCCTTCGCAGCGCGGCCAACACATGCGTGAGCGCCTCGGCTTTCATCACGTAGCCTAACGCGCCGGCTCGGAGCGCTCGCAGCGCGTAAAGCGACTCGTCGTGCATGGAAAGCATCAAGAGCGGAAGATTCGGCTTTTCCGCCTTCATCAATTTGATCAGCTCGATGCCATTGGTCCCCGGCAGGGAAATATCCAACAGGGCGACGTCCGGTTGAAGTGCTCTCATGGCCTCAAGCGCAGAAGGCGAGGAGGAAGCCTCGCCGCAAACGACGAGATCCGACTCAGCATTGATGAGCGCAGTGATGCCGTGACGGAAAACAGGATGGTCATCAACGATCAGCACGCGCCTCTTTCCTTCGTCGGACGTGCCGTCGGCCTGCTCTTTGACGTTCATGACGATTCGGGAAACGTACAGGTGATGCTGGTTCCAACTCCCCCATGAAACTTCACTCGAAGACGTCCTTGGACGGCTTTCGCACAATAGAGCAAGATTTTCGAAACCAGATGATCGGGATCCCGCGTTAAAGGTCCTTCGTTGGGCCCGTCGTCGGTGATACTCAGCCGGGCGAAACCTCCCCTGCCCGACAGCCGGATGGAAATTTTCGTCGCGCCGGTCTCATGTATGGCGTGATCAGCCGTTTCACGCGCAATGCGATACGCCTGGAGAACGAGATCGAAAGGCTCGACGGCGCTGTTGGTGTCGCAGCGGAATTCGCAAGGAATGAATTGATTGATTCGGACGGCCAGGCGCTGCAGCGCGGCCGGCAAGCCTCGCTCAAGCTCCGCCGGGTAAAGGCCATGGGAAATGTCGCGAACCTGCACCACCGCCTCGTTGACCAGGCGGGCCAGATCGTGCAATTGCCCTGCGTGCCGGGATCCTTCCCGGTCGAGATCCGACGCCAGCGCCTTTACGGCGAACGCGGCGCCGAGAATGTGCTGAGAGAGATGGTCGTGCATTTCCCGGCCAATCCGCCGCTGCTCCCGTCCGGCGGCATCGAGGAATGCGTGCTCCAGAAATTTCAACTCGGTAACGTCTCTGACCATCAAAAGGTGGCGCCGCTGGCTCGCTTCGGTGGCCCGAGACCAGACCTCCACCGCTTTCGTCTTACCGTTCCTGGTCCTGCAGGTAAGTTCCAATCGGGTTTCCTTGGAATCTTCACTTTGGATAAAGAGCTTCTCGAGCCCCGCTTTCGGAAAGAGGACCTCTATTTTTCGCCCCAGGATATCTTTTGCCGGCCAGCCAAAAATGAGCTCGGCCGCTCCCTCCCAGGAGGTCACCTCGTGCGCGGGATTCACGGTGAGCAGACCATTCCCGCTCGCAGCAAGCAAGGGCAGCAAGACATCTCGCGGCTCAAGCGTTCCCCGGCCGTTTGCGCCGCGATCAATCTCGGAAATCATCTGCCTGGCACTATAGCAGCTTTTGTTCGCCCTGTGCAGGGATCTCCATGTCATGGAAGCCTCTCGCTTGCTTGTATTTCCGCCTCGCCAAGCCGTGAATCCCGGCGGTTCAGACGCGGGGTGGACGGCCACGGAAAAGGAGGGAGACTAGAAACAGGATAATGAAGAGGCCGAAAAGGACTTGTGCGATCCACGCGGCGGAACCGGCGATTCCTCCGAAGCCAAGGACGGCTGCAATCAGTGCGATGATCAAGAATGTGAGCGCCCAACTGAGCATGATTTACCTTTCTGTTTTTTGGGAATCGCTCTCCGAACCGGCACCGGGCGTATGGCCCGGAGAATTTTGGAAAGGTCGGACCAGAAAGTCCTGCGCGGAAGAGTCGTCTCGCGGCTGTTCGGAGCCTCGATCTGATCTGGTTAGACCTGCGCCGCGACTTGCGAAGCCGCCTCCTCGAGAAGCGGGTCCAGATCGTCCGGGAGGAAGGGTTTCGTCAAATGATGCCTATACCCCGACGCCTGGCTCTTCTCCTTGTCGGAAGGACTTCCGAAGCCGCTCATCGCGATGCCGAATGGCTTGGGATCCATTTGATTGAGCAATCTCCATCCGTCTCCGTCCGGGAGGGTTATATCGGAAATGAGGATGTCAAAATTCAGAGACAAAGCCAAGTCCAGGGCGGTCGCAATGTCTCGTGCCGGGTGGACCTGGTGTCCCTTTTGCTCGAGATACCGCGTCAGGTAGCTCAGCGTGTCTTCGTGATTCTCGACCAGAAGGATTCTCAAGAGACGTGGTGGACGAGATTAAATAAGCGTTTGGGGAAAGTGAGTTGCAAGCCCGAAGAATGAATGTTAGGCGAAAAAATGCCAGGCGGGGGAAATCGGACCTTGGGTTTTAATGTGGGCCAGGCCAAAAGCAATTGGTGACCATTGAGGACCGGAAGGCCATCGGACGACGATAGCTCTAGAAAGCAAGAAACGATATGGCAGCGAAAAAGTCAGTTAAACAGGTGCCCGGCGCAAAACCTCCAAAGTGCGTTAAAGATATCGCGTGTCTCGAGCCAAAACCCCTCCAGGAGAAGAGTTCACTCAAGGACGCCGGCGAAAAGATGAGATTGCTGCACGCTGATCGCTTGCCAGTCGCTTCGGGCACGCGGCTTGTCGGAGCGGTGGAGGGAAAGTACCCGGAGCGCAAGGCCGCCGGATTCGGCCATGATCCCGCGACCACTCTCGTCCGCGGAATCATGTCAAAAAAAATCTACTACTGCTTCGTGGATCAGTCGCTGGATGAGGCGCGAAAAATCATCGCAGACCACCGGATACAGTACTTGCCGGTCGTGGATAAAGAAATGCGAGTCATCGGGATCGTGACGAAGGCTGACCTTGCGCTGGCCGAGCGGCGGTCCAAGAAGTAGAAAGCGCGCGTGGTCGCGTCGCCACGGTGACCGCCCCCCGATTCCCCAAGCGGTCATTCTCCAGCCGTTCTTTTAGCAGACTGTTGAAATACCCGCGTATGCCACGTTGCAGTCAATTTTCGGAAGATCGCAAAGAGTCGAGCGCAGAGCGTAGCCGCAGTGCTACGCGCAAGCGTGGCGACGTAGCGAGAGCCGAAAATTGGCGCAACCCGCAGGGCGTGAGCTCTTTGGGACATCTCTCGGCATCCTTCCTCAGTTACAGCCCCTTTTGGGATGCTCCTTCGTCCCTCCACCGATATGTGCCCCAAATAGCCCACGCGTGACATGCGAGGGTATTTCAACAGTCTCCTAGGACTGCGACGGGCCGGAAGGAGAATCCAGGAGCGGCTCTCTTTCCTTTTCCGCGTAACCGGATCCCCGGATTTCGTCGCCTTGCTTTTGAACGAATTCGTACAATTTGACGGCGCCCAGCACGACGATGGCGGGTTTGATAAGGAAGAAGAGCAGCTTCGTGATCAGCCGCAAAATCAGGAATATCGGGAAAAATTGAAGGAGATAGCCTCCCACCGCAGCTAATCCGACCGCGATCATGGGCGTCGATCGGATTTGATCTTCTACGTCCTGAATCCCTTGCGTCAGGGTTTCGTTTAGCGAGTCGCAGCCTTTTTTGAGAGAGTCGAGAGAATAATTTTCAGAGTTCATAAAGTGTCAACATTGCAAATTTCTTGCTGCCGGGCTTGCTCAGGCAAAGGCAGATGGGCTTCTGTTCGTCGTGGACGCTTGCCGGTCAATGGAGAAGGCTCCCTGGCGAATTGCCGGAACGCGCTCTTCGCGGACGATTCCAGGAAAGCTCCGTGTTCGGAAGGCGGCGTCATGTCTTTTGCTTTTCGGCTGGCAACTCGTCTGCGGTCGTTCTTTGGTCCACTATATCATGGCATCCTCACGTGGCAATTCCCGCGATCCCCTCAAGTGTATTAACGAACGGAACTCGAGGCGGGCTCGGCTTTGCCGGCTTGAAAATGACTGGCTGAGATTGTGCATCGCAATGTGCTGTTTGCAAGTTGGTATTGGAAGCTTCTGTGCGGCGGCCGCATTTGGCGAGACGGCGAAAGCGACGCCGACTCCCTCGCCGATGCCCGTGGCAGTCTCCTCGCTCAAGCCCGAAGATGTGCGGAATTTTGACCAAAATCCCCCCGCGGTGCAAAAACTCTTGCGGGCCGCCCTGGAGCTGACCGAACGCCAGCTCGGCTACCTCTACGGCTCGGCCGAACCGGACCGAGGCGGCATGGATTGCTCGGGAACGATCTACTATCTGCTTCAGGCTGACGGAGTGGCGGACGTCCCTCGATCCGCGAGTGAGCAGTATGTCTGGACGCGGAAGGCGAATACCTTTTATCCGGTCGTCAGCAACCAGCTGGACAGCTTTGAGTTCGGCGCTCTACGTCCGGGAGACCTGCTGTTCTGGACGGGAACCTACTCGGTCAATGTCGATCCCCCTGTGTCCCACACGATGATTTACCTCGGCAAGGCGCGATCTGACGGGCGGCCGCTCATGGTCGGAGCCAGTGACGGGCGAACTTATCGCGGCGAGAAAAAATTCGGGGTCAGCGTCTTCGACTTTACCTTGCCGCAGCAGAACGCCAAGAACCCTGGCAGCAGATTTATCGGCTACGCAAAAATTCCGGGACAGGAGGGTTCTTAGGAGACTTTCAACTTTCTCCCAAGCTCGAATCCGTGATTTCGCGGCTTAGATATGCGCCTCGTTCCTGTGAATCCGCCAGGATGTTGCGCATGCACTGGCGAACAGATCAGAACCCTCCCATAGGCGCTGCGCCCCGACATAAGCGGATTTGTTGTCCACGGAGCGACAGTTGGGCGGGAGAGGATCGACCAGCCGGGAATTTCCGCCCCCAAGGACCGTTTCATCGGGCTTGAAGACGTTCTGAAGCAACCCAATAGCCTCCACCACCGCCTCTGTCCAACGCTCGGGCCCATGGCGTTTGAGTGCGCTCTTCGAAAGACGGTCGACCAGGCGATTTTTTCGCGTGAGTTTGAGCAGGCCCACTTCGATCGGAACCACGATATCGTCGACGATCACCGCGGTCCCGATGCTCGTTCCCAAGCCGAGAAAAAGAAGGCGTCCGCTGGTGTAGTTTCCCAACGCCTGCATGGCGGCGTCATTGATCACCCGCACGGGTTTGCCGAAGGCTTTTGAGTAATCACAATCGACCCACCCATCGCCGAGATTGTGGGGTTCTTGGACGGGGGAGCCGTGTTCGACCAAGCCCGGAAATCCGAGCGAGATCCGCTCGAACTCAAGGTCCGACGCAAGTTCCAGAACTCCGCGCACCATTTCGCTCGCGCTCAGTTTTTGGCCGGATGGCATCTTGCGCATTTCTCCCTGGTGGCTGGCCATGATTTTCACGTAACTGCCACCGACGTCAATCATCAGCACGCTCATGGCGGCGTCTGCATGGCTCCCCGCTCGTCAAGCTCCCCTCGCAGTGCCGAATCGATCAATTCCGTCACTCCCGCTCCGGCGCTATGTTGGGTCACCAAAGCCGCCCTCTCCTTGAGAGCGGGAAGGGCGTTGGCCACGGCAACCGAAAGCCCGCACAGTTCGAGGAAAGCGTGATCGTTTTCCGCATCGCCGACGCCGATGACATTTTCCGGGGGTATGTCGAAGCTTTGCAACGCCGCGGCAAGTCCGGTGGCTTTGTTGATGCCGGAAGGCAGAACCATGACCGCTCCCTTGTTGAAGATTACCTGAAGCTCGAGGCCGAGTTCCTTGATAACCTCCACGACGGTCGTCTCATGGGGTTCGCGCGTCGCCACGATCGACGTGCCGACCCCAAGCGGGTTGACTCCGCGCCTGGCCAGCTCCGCGACGAAGGTCTCGGACGGCGGCGCAGCCAAAGCCCGGGTTTCGCCGCTGCCGGGTTGGTAGAGGAGCGCTCCGTTTTCCGCGACCACCATGTCAAAGATCGGCAAAAAATCTGCCTGAAAATCCCCAAGTTCCCGTCCGGTGACCAGAAACACGCGGACGTTTGCCGAGCGGAGCCGAGCCAACGCCAGGCGGGTCGGTTCGTCCACAACACCGTCCGTGGCGATGGTGCCATCGAAGTCGGTCGCGAGGGCCTGCCACTTCATAGTTCAAGCGAAATCGGTTGCGCGCCCGATTTTGCGTGTAGTCTCCGCGCAGGAGGGAAACCCCGCGACGAATTCCCCACCGTCCGTGTCTTTGAACACGGGAAACTTGCCAGGCGAATCTTGGTGCTCGATGCTTGCCTCACGACCCATCGCTTTCGCAACTTGAATATCACATGAACGTGCCAGACGACAGGGAATACACCACCAGCCACGAATGGATTCAGCTTGATGGGGAAAGCGCGCTGGTCGGACTCACGGCCGGCAATCCAAGCCTCGCTGAAATCGTGCAGGTCAGGCTGCCGGTTGTCGGGAGGGCGGTCAAGGCCGGCGACGAGGCGGCGGCGGTTATTTCTCGTGGGACGGAACAGTCGGTTCGGGCGCCTCTGAGTGGAAGCATTATCGAGACCAACTCGGCGCTGGAAGCGGATCCCACGCTCCTGGCCCGCCATCCTTACGGCACGGGTTGGCTTTTTCGTCTCGATGTCGAGGCGGGGGAAGAGATCGAGCATCTGCTTGACCCCGCTGCGTATCGGGACTTCCTTCAAGCGGCTGAATCGATCGAGGTTCCCTAGAGGACTGTTGAGAAACCCGCGTATGCCACGTTGCCGTCAATTTTGGGAAGATCGCAAGGAGCCAAGCGCAGGCTTGATGGGGTTGCGGGGTCCTCATCTCCCCGCAAGCCGTCGCGCTACGGAGAAGCTTGGCGACACCGCGAGGGCCGAAAATTGGCGCAGCCCGGAGGGCGCGAATATGCGTGGGTTTTTCAACCTAGCGGGACTAGGTGGCCACCCGTTTTCCATGATTGCCGGAAGCCCTCGGGAATGCGATTTTTTTCCAGAAGGAAGGTAAGAGGATGAGCAGTAAGATACTTCTCGCTCTGTTGTCGGCCGGCCTGATTTTTTCGGGATGCGTGGACGAGTATGGCCGCGTCCGTCCCCCGGATCCGATTGGGCAGGCGCTTTTTAACGCTTTGGATCCTAGTGTTCCAGTTTATCGCTCCAGCAACTACGTTGTAACAAGCGAGATGCCCCCGGTTCGCTATGAGACGAGGTCGGTGGTTCCCGCAGGCTACTCCGATCCTGTCTGGATAAATGGGTATTGGGGGTGGGGAGGCAGCGACTGGGTATGGGTTCCGGGCCGATGGGTGGAGCGCCCGCACTCCAACGTGGGCTGGACCGATGGCCGCTACTACGAAGACAACGGGCTCAGATACTGGCGCTCAGGTTATTGGCAATAGCTGGGCCAGGCGCGGGTCAATCCCGGCCCACCTCGTTTGGGAGTTCATTCCGATCATCGGGTAAGCGGGGAAAGTGGCGCGCCAGAGCCTCACCGGCCATTTCGACGGCGCCGAGGACGGCGCCGGTAAATTCACCCCGCCGAAGGGCGGCGCAAGTGCGCGCGGCGACTTCGTTCCAAAAGGCATGACCACACTTCTCGTGGATGTGCTTGTCCCCGACGACGGCGAACTGGCGCGCTCGGGGCGCGAAGTAGAGCAGGATCGCGTTTCGGTCGCGGGTATTGGTCATGCCCAGTTTTTTGAACCGCACGGTTGCCCGATCAACGGCTTCCGCCGGTCCGAGGGTTCGGTTCGTAACGAAAACCCGGATCTCTCCCGAAGTCGAATTCTCGGCGGCCTGAATGGCGGCCACGACTTTGGCGTCGTCCAACTTTTGAAGAAACTCTCGAGGCTTCATCTTTTACCAACTCCCGCTCGCACCGCCGCCTCCGAAGCTCCCGCCGCCGCCACTGAACCCCCCTCCGCCGAACCCTCCTCCGCCCGAGCCCCGGCCAAATCCTCCGCCCCCGGTGACAGGGGGTATCCAGACTGCTCGCCTGCCGCGCGGTCCATAGTAGGCACCCCGCTGCAACGCGTTTCGATTTGCGGCGATAATGATCAAAATGATCAAGATGAAGAGCACGAAAAGCATCCAGGAACCGGAGTCTTCTGCGCCGGTATCGGCGTTCGTGCGCCCTGAGCCTCGATATTCGCCACGGGTTGCTTGAAGAATCGCGCTGACCCCGCGGGTCACCCCGGCATCGAAATCGCCCGCCCGAAAGGCGGGCAGGATTTCGCTTTCGATGATTCTCTTCGCCAGAAGATCGGGCAGGGCGCCCTCCAGGCCGTAGCCGACCTCGATACGCGTCTGGCGATCGTTGGGAAACACGAAAAGTGCGACGCCATTGTCTTCCTTGCTTTGCCCGATGCCCCACGCTTCCGCGGTGCGCTGGGTGAAGTCTTCCAGCGCATAGCCCTCCGGCACCTTGGGAAAGGTCGCCACGATCACTTGATTGGAGGTGTCACGCTCAAAGGCCTCCAGCCGCGAGTTAAGGGCCGCGATCGTTTGAGGCGAGAGAATCCCCGCCCGGTCGCTCACGTAGTGATCGGGCTTGGGCGGCAACGGCGCGGCGATTGCCCCGAGAGACCACAGGAGCGCGGTTGCCAGCAGCGGAAGCCACGCCGAAAAGGGTCTGTTCACCCTGGGGATGGGTGACATCTGCCCCTAACGATTTGTTGCAGGCGACGTGGCGGGGCCCGGGGAAGGCGAAGTGCCTCCGAAGTTGAAATTCACCTGCGGGGCCACGTCGGCTCCCTCGCGGGCCGTAAAATATGGTCTCGGAGAGAAGCCAAAGAGGCCCGCAAAGAGTGCCGCGGGCATCGTTTGCACGGCGGTGTTGTAAGCTTGCACGGTTTCGTTGAATTTGCGGCGTTCCACGGCGATGCGATTTTCGGTGCCCTCCAGTTGCGCCTGAAGCTCCTGAAAGTTTGCGTTGGCCTTCAGCTCCGGATATCGCTCGACGACCACCAGGAGCCGGGAAAGGGAATTCGAAAGTTGATCCTGACTCTGCTGAAAGCGTTGCAGAGCCGCCGGATCCGCGGGAGCCGCGTTCGGATCGAGTTGCACTTTAGTGACCTGTTGCCTGGCTTGAATGACGTCGGAGAGGGTGCTTTTCTCGAAATTTGCCGCGCCTTCCACCGTGCGGACGAGATTCGGAACAAGGTCGGCGCGGCGCTGGTAGACGTTCTGAACGTCCGCCCAGCTTCGGTCCACCTGCTGTTTGAGACTCACGAGCCGGTTGTAGGTTCCGCAGCCGCCGATCAGCAGGACGGCGGCCAAGGCCGCGAGGATGGCAAGGAGGGCGAGCAAGGCTTTCATGTCGGCCAGATTCTACTGCGAGTTTTCCCGAAAGCGAGTAAGCTCTCTCTGGAGAGTTCGTGGGCGCCGTGGGGCGAAATACAGCCAAAGTTTGCGCTGCCTGCGATCGTTTGTCGATGGAACTGCCAAGTAACGTTCAAAAGATCGCGTTTCTCGCCGATTACGTTCCGCGACAATGCGGGATCGCGACTTTCACGGCGGATCTTTATCGGGCCATCGTCGCGGAGTATCCGGCCCTGCAAAGTTGGATTGTGGCCATGACCGACTGCCCGGAAGGATACAACTATCCTTCCGAGGTGCGCTTCGAGATCCATGAACAGGACATTTCCGCGTATCGGCGCGCAGCCGATTTTCTGAATCTCGCGAACGTTGACGTGCTTTGCCTGCAGCACGAATTCGGCATTTTCGGCGGACCGAACGGCCGCCATATCCTGACCTTGCTGCGAAACCTGCGGATGCCGGTGGTGACCACCCTGCATACGATTCTGCGGGAGCCCACGCCCGAACAGAAGGTCGTCTTTGAGGAAGTGATCCGGCTTTCGGCCCGCGTGGTCTCAATGGCCGAGAAGGGCGCGGAGTTCCTCCGCGAGGTTTACCATACGCCGGAGGCCAAGATCGACCTGATTCCCCACGGCATTCCCGATGTGCCGTTTGCCGATCCCAACTATTTCAAGGACAAATTTGGGGTTGAAGGGCGGCCGGTCCTCCTGACCTTCGGGTTGCTTTCGCCCAATAAGGGGATTGAAAACGTGCTCCATGCGTTGCCGGCGATTGTCCGCGAGTTTCCCAAGGTTGTTTATATCATTCTCGGAGCCACCCATCCCAACCTGGTGCGCAAGCAAGGCGAGACCTATCGGCTCACGCTGGAGCGCCTGGCCAAGAAAAACGGTGTCGAAAAGAACGTGATTTTCTTTGACCGCTTCGTTGACAACGAAGAGCTCGTCGAGTTTCTCGGCGCGACGGACGTCTACATCACTCCGTACTTGAACAGGTCACAAATCACGAGCGGAACTCTCGCCTACAGTGTCGGTGCGGGCAAGGCGGTCGTTTCGACACCTTATTGGCACGCGGAGGAACTGCTGGCGGAGGGCCGCGGAGTTCTCGTTCCTTTTGGCGATGCGGGAGCGATTGCGAGGGCCGTCAGCGACCTCCTGCGAAACGAAACCGCGAGGCACGCCATGCGAAAGTCCGCTTATTTGGTCGGACGGCGTATGATTTGGCCCCGCGTCGCGCACGACTACATCCAGAGCTTCAACCACGCGCGGCACGAGCACTCGACGCAAACCGTAAGGCAAATTGAGCCGGCGACTTTGGACCGGCAAGCCGCCCTTCCGGTTTGGCGGCTGGATCATCTGAAGTGTCTGACCGATGACACCGGAATGCTTCAGCACGCGGTCTACATACTTCCCAACTACGAGCACGGGTATTGCACGGATGACAACGCCCGGGCGTTGATTCTCATGATGCTCTTGGAGGAACTCGAAGAAGGCCCCCCCGAACGCATGCGGTTGACAAATGTCTATGCGGCGTTTCTTCAAAATGCGTTCGATGCGGCAACGGGACGTTTCCGAAATTTCATGTCCTATGACCGTCAGTGGAAAGCCGAGATCGGCTCCGAGGACAGCCACGGGCGGGCATTGTGGGCGCTGGGAACCTGCGTGGGGCGTTCACAGCGCGAGGGGTTGCGCTCCTGGGCAGCCGAACTCTTCGAAAGGGCATTGCCGACCGTGCAAGCGTTCATCTCTCCCCGCTCATGGGCTTTCTCCGTCATCGGACTTCATGAATATCTGCGCACATTGAGCGGCGATCTCATGGCCAATCATTTCCGCGCAGAACTGTCGCAACGTTTGCGGACTTTTTATGAATCTGCCGCAAGCTCGGACTGGCTTTGGTTCGAGGATATCGTGAGCTATGACAATGCGAGACTTCCCCAAGCCCTCATTCTTACCGGGCGCTGGGGGAACCAACCGGCCCTTCTCGAAATTGGTCTCAAGACTCTCCGCTGGTTGACCGAAAATCAAATCGCTCGCGAAGGGCATTTTCGGCCTGTTGGCTCCAACGGTTTTTGGAAACGGGGGGGAAAGCCGGCGTTGTTCGATCAGCAGCCGGTTGAGGCCCATGCAATGATCTGCGCGTGCCTGGAAGCCTACGAAGCCACAGGCGATCGCTTTTGGCTCGCGCAGGTTAACAAGGCCTTCGAGTGGTTCCACGGCGGAAATGACCTGGGACTCTCTCTTTATGACGCGCAATCCGGCGGCTGCAGGGACGGCCTGCATATCGACCGGGTGAACCAGAACGAAGGCGCGGAGTCGACCCTGGCCTTTTTGCTGTCGCTCGCCGAGATGCACCGGACCCAGGATGCGATGTCCGCCGCGGAGCAAGTGACCCTCGCGTCTTGAGCCTTCCGGACCGGCAAAACGGGAGCCCCGGTATTTTCGCGCGGCTTTTCACAGATCGTAATTTGCCGGGGTTCCCGTTTGCGCGTGCGGTGCAATCCATATCTGAAATCGTCCCGGTTCGACGCGCCACTTGCCGTCGCGTCCCGTGAATCCGAGAACCTCGTCGGTCAGCGCAAAATGAACCTCGCGGCTCTCGCCCGGTTGGAGTCTCAGCCGCTCGAAACCGCGCAGTTCCTGTTGGGGGCGCGCGCCCTCTGAGCAAGCGAGATCCGAAACGTAAAGTTGCACGACTTCCTCGCCTTCGCGTTCTCCCATGTTGGTAACGACGGCGGACGCCACTGCGGGTTTGCCTGCCGTGATGCGGACTTGTTCGTAGCCGAAGGACGCATAGGTCAGGCCAAAGCCGAAAGGAAAGAGCGGATCGCGGCTCAGATCACGATAATTGGCCGCGTCTTCGTAGGGCCTGCCGGTTCTGTATCGATTGTAGTAGACCGGAACCTGGCCAATTTGAATCGGAAAGGACATCGTAAGCCGGCCCGAAGGAGACGCGTCGCCAAAGAGAAGATCGGAAATGGCGTTTCCGGCTTGGATTCCCGGTTGCCAGGCAACCATCACGGCGCGGGCCTTTTCGAGAACGCCCGACAGTTCCAACGGGCGCCCGCAGAAAATCACGGCGACAACTGGCTTTCCCGTTGCCGCCACCGCGTCCAGCAATTCCCGCTGTCTGCCGGTCAGGGCCAAACTCGCGCGAGAGGCGTTCTCTCCCGTCCATCCGCGAGGCTCCCCGATGGCGAGGATGCACACATCCGCTCTGGAGCCTGCCTGCACGGCCTCCTCGATGGTTGCGGCGTCTCGATCGCCGCCAGATTCATCGGCAACCACCTTCCCGTCATTGAGCGTGCGGGTGCGCCCCGTTTCGAGAACGTTGCACCCCTTCACAACCTCGATTTCCGTTTCAGAGAGTTTGAGTTTGATACCCTCCGCCAGCGTGATCACGTCGTCCGGCAAGCCGTGCGCGGCCCAGGTTCCGAGCATTTCCTTGCGGTCGTCTGCCATCGGGCCGATGATCGCGATGTGCTTCACAGACTTCGCCAAAGGGAGCATCTTGTCATTCTTGAGAAGAACACAGGATCGAACGGCGGCGTCGCGAGCCAAGGCGACCGCGTCCGGTCGCAACATCGCGCTCCGGAATGACTCGGCGTCCGTGAACGGGCGCTCAAAAAGCCCGAGCCTGAATTTCACGCCCAAGATGCGTCTCAAAGCTTCATCGATCTCCGACTCGGTGAGGCGACCGTCCGAAACTTGGGCGGCCAGCGTGTCGCGATAGGTCGTTGAGACCATTTCCATGTCGGTGCCCGCGACAAGCGCCCGTCGCGCTGCTTCCGCTTCATCGGCTGCAAATCCCCACGGAATCTGCTCATAGATCGCCTCCCAGTCGCTCACGACAAAACCTTTGAAATCCCAGGTTTTTCGAAGAATGTCCGTGAGGAGGAACCCGTTCGCCACGGCAGGGATGCCGTCATTTGCGTTGAAAGCGCTCATCAAGGAGACGGCGCCCGCGCGAACTCCCGCGCGAAAGGCAGGCAGGAAAAAGTTTTGCATCGAAAACGCCGGAACATCCGTGCTATTGTAATCGCGGCCGCCGATCGCTGCGCTGTACCCCGCGAAATGTTTGAGGCAGGAGGCGACGTGATTCGGCTCGGAGAGATTTTTGCCTTGGAGGCCGCGCACGGCGGCGGCGGCGTAAAGCGAGGCAAGATAGGGATCTTCGCCGAAGGTCTCTGCAACGCGCCCCCACCGCGGATCAACTGCCAGGTCGCACATTGGTCCAAAAACCCAGTCAATCCCCGCCGCGCGGCTTTCCGCGGCCGCGATAGTTTCCAACTTTTCGAAGAGAGCCGGATCCCACGCGCACGAAACCGCCAATGGAATCGGGAAAACGGTCCGCAAGCCGTGAATCGTGTCGTAGCCGAATATCAGAGGGATTCCAAGCCGGGACTTGTTGACTGCGATGTCTTGCAGCGCATTTCGCACGGCGGGATTGTCCGAGCCAAGGGCGAGGATGTACGATCCGACCGCACCGGATCGGATCTGGTCGGCGTGAGTCTGAGGGTCCGCGGCGGCGGGACGGATCACACCCTGGCTCAGCTGGCCTACCTTCTCTGTCAGGGTCATCAGAGAAATCAGGTTCTGGGTGCGCTCCTCGACTGTCCTCGCAGGGTCCCGGTAGAGCGGCAAATCAGCCGCGATTGCGGAGCTGGTTGCCAGGGCCACGGCAATGGGCGCCCATCGCGTCATTTTCCACCAGTAGCGCAGACTTCTCGCGGCCTCACGCGAAATTTGAGCGACGAAAACACGCCGTGACGCCCTTTGAGCAAAGAAGCAGATTCCCGTTCGCAGTCGAGCCCGCTCACGCTAACGTCTGATGGTTTTTTAGGGTTTATGTCCAGCCAGGCCCCGATTCAATCGTCGTCTTCCTCTCAGGAGGCGGACCGTTTCCTTGAGAAATTCGCCCCGGAGTTGGTGACCATTCGCCGTCATCTCCACGCGCATCCGGAACTAAGCGGTTCGGAGCATGCCTCGACCGCCTTCGTCGGCAGCCGGTTGAAAGTCGCCGGAATCGCGCATGAAGCCGGGCCGGACGGCAGGGGGATTGTTACCAGGGTTTTTCCAGGAGCGACGCCGGGGGCTGCGGTGGTCGCACTTCGCGCGGACTTGGACGCGCTGCCAATCGCCGAGGAGAACGAAGTGCCCTATTGCTCCCGTCACGCCGGGGTGATGCACGCCTGCGGGCACGATGCCCATACGGCGATTTTGCTTGGCGCTTTGTCCGCGCTAAAGGCGGCAGGCTCCGTTCCGGTTGCCTGGCGCGGTATCTTTCAACCGTCGGAGGAAGCTGGCCGGGGCGCGCTCGAGATGATCGAGCGTGGCGCTCTCGAGGGGGTTGACGCCGTTGTCGCTTTGCATGTCGATCCAACGCTTGCAGCTGGCCGGTTGGCCCTAAACGCCGGTCCCCAAACCGCGTTCTGCCAGGATTTTCAGATCGTTGTTCGCGGCCGCGGGGGCCATGGGGCACGTCCCCACAAGACGACCGACCCCATTGCGATCGCAGCTCAGCTTGTCACGCTCATTTACCAGGCCCTTCCGCGAAAGACCGATGCCCGAGACCCGCTGGTCGTCACCATCGGCTCGATCGGGGGCGGCCACGCTGCGAATGTGATTCCCGATTCCGTGGTCATGAAGGGAACGATTCGCGCCTTGGACCCTGCGGTTTCGCGAAGTGCTCGCGCCGCGATCACCAAGCTGTCTCGCGGGGTAGCCGCGGCCCTTGGCGGGTCGGTGCATGTGACATTTGACGCTCAGTTGCCGGGCGTGGTCAACGATCCCGCGGTGACCGCGATCTGCCTGGAGGCCGCGCGGCATGTGGTGGGCAGGCATCGGGTGGACGTTCATGGCCGCCCCAGCATGGGAGCAGAGGATTTCGCCGATTATCTGGGCAGCGTTCCCGGCTGCATGATCAGACTTGGTGTCCGAAAAAGAGGGAAGAAAATTACGCCCTTGCATACCTCGACGTTCGATATCGATGAAGATGCCCTGCTCATCGGCGCGCGTTTCCTCTCGAAGGTGTTGCTCCGCTGGCCGCGGAACTTCAAAACGTTGCACCAATGTTAATAGCCTTCGGATACGACATTTCCCTTCGCCTTGAATTGGAGACGGCGGTTCTGTTTTCCCTGAAAGTTCACCCATCCCGCTGGCGGGATCTCGTCGAGGGTGAGAACTTCCGCATCGAGCCGAAGAGCCGGTTCGAAGAATATCTCGACAGATATGGCAACCGCTGCGGCCGGGTTCACTGCCAGCCTGGCGTGGTGCGCTTTTCCAACCGGGGACTCATATGGGACAGCGGAGAATTGGACGCTTTTGCTCCGCATGCACGGGAGGTGGAGATTTCAAGGCTTCCTACCGACGTCTTGATTTATCTCCTGGCCAGCCGCTACTGTGAAACGGATAGCGAACTTTCCGATATTGCCTGGGCCAATTTCGCCGGATCTCCCGCCGGATGGGCGCGGGTTCAGGCAATTTGCGACTTCGTTCACTCGCACATCAAATTCGATTATCTGAAGGCGCGCGCTAACCGGACGGCGCGGGAAGCCTGTCACGAGCGGGTGGGTGTCTGTCGTGACTTCGCCCACCTGGCGATAGCGCTCTGTCGCTGCATGAACATCCCCGCGCGCTATGTAACCGGATATCTGGGAGATATCGGGGTTCCGCCGGCACCCTATCCGATGGATTTTAGCGCCTGGATGGAGGTCTTCCTGGATGGCCGGTGGTTTGCCTTTGATCCTAGACACAATCGCCGGCGGATTGGCCGGGTTGTCGTCGCGCGGGGCCGCGATGCCACCGATGTGGCGCTGACAACCGTGTTTGGGAAAAGCATTCTTGAAGGATTCTCGGTTGTGACCGCCGAGGTTTCAGGGGATGGGCTCGGCGCGACGATATCGCGAAACGGCTCAAAGCCAGCGGCCCTCCGAAACCTGTCACACGATATCCGTTTTCCGGCGATGGCGATGCGGTAAAGATTTCGCGACTCCTACTCCGGTGCTTTCGGCTGCTTCCCGCCGCGGCGCCGATGCAATTCCCCCCGCGCTTGGGCGGCGAGCTCTTCATATTGTGACCGGATCTGATCGAGTTCGGCTTCTTCCAGATCTTCGAGATCGAGGAGAGCATTGTGCGCCGACTCATGAGACCGAATGAGCTCATCGAGTTTGACGTGAACGGCTTCCGAATCGCGATTCTGCGTATTTTGGATCAGGAAGACCATCAGAAAGGTCACGATGGTCGTTCCTGTGTTGATAATGAGCTGCCATGTGTCGCTGAAGCCGAACACAGGGCCGGAAAGCGCCCACAGCACGAGCGCGGCGAGCGCAATCATGAACGCGGACGGTCGGCCGGTCGCCCTGGCGATCCACTTTGCGAATCGGGTGAAAAAAGAAGAGGGTTTGTGTGGCTTCATTCTCGGTCCCTGGGACTCCAAACGGATATCGTCACTGAGGGGCGAGATGGGTGCATGGATCGGCGAGGTTGATCGGCGAAGTCTCGACTGCTCGAAAGTTCTTTACGACCAGGTTTCTAGCGCAATACTATTCGACCCGTATGAAGCGTAAAGGATCTGCTGTTTGGAATGGTGGTTTGAAGGATGGAAAAGGAGTCGTTTCGACCGAAAGTGGCGTGCTTTCCAGCGTGCCCTACTCCTTCGCGAAGCGGTTCGGCGACGAAGCGGGCACGAACCCCGAAGAGTTGATTGGCGCTGCTCACGCGAGCTGCTTTTCGATGGCGTTTTCCGGCCAGCTCGGGGAAGCCGGCTTCAAACCCGACAAGATTGCAACGACAGCGACCGTGACCATCGAAAATGCCGGCGGAGGCTTTTCGATCACCACCATACACCTCGACGTTCAGGCAACAGTTCCCGGCCTCGAAGAGGCCAAATTCCAAGAGATCGCCAAAAAGGCGAAAGAAGGCTGCCCGGTCTCCAAGTTGTTTAGGGCAGAAATTACGATGGATGCGCGGCTCGGCTGACTCGCGCTTTCCGCGGTGAAAAACCCCCAGGCAGCCAAAGCCGAGCCGGCCGCGAAAGTCGCCGCGGTAGACCGCGAGCTGAGTGAGGAGAAGAAAAAGGCTTTGGACCTGGCTGCCCGCGCGGAACACGAAGTGGGTCGCAAGCGGGAGGTTTTGCAGGCCGAGGCTCGACGAAAAGCCGAGAGCGGTTGAGGTTCCCTTCCTCCGGAGACACGCAGTTTGATTTTTCAGGCTGCAACCATGTCTCAGATACGAATCGGAATTTCCGGATGGACTTACCCGCCCTGGCGCGGCGGCGCTTTTTACCCGAAGGGCTGGCCCCAGAAGCGCGAGCTGGAATACGCCTCGCATCAGGTTAACTCGATCGAAATCAACGGCTCTTTCTACTCCCTTCAAAGGCCCGAAAGCTACAAAGCGTGGCATCGGGCTACGCCCGACGGGTTTCTTTTTTCGATAAAGGGCGGTCGATTTATCACCCACATCAAACGCCTGAAGGATATTGAAGCGCCTTTGGCCAACTTCTTCGCCTCGGGGGTTTTGTGCCTCCGTGACAAGCTCGGTCCGATCCTTTGGCAACTGCCGCCCAGCTTTAAATACGATCGGGACCGAATCGAGGACTTTTTCCGGCTTCTTCCGTGCACGCTCGCCGCGGCAGCTGCGCTCGCCCGCCGACACGATCCCAGGATGCGAAAACGCTCCTGGACGGAAGCGTGCGGCGTCGGGCGCCTGCGGCACAGCCTTGAGGTACGTCACGAGTCATTTGAAAACAGTGACTTCATAAGACTTCTGCGAAAATACAAAATCGCGCTGGTGGTCGCGGATACCGCAGGAAAGTGGCCGTTCATGGAGGATACGACCAGTGACTTCGTTTACGTGCGGTTGCACGGGGGATCCAAACTTTACGTCAGCGGTTATTCGGCGCAGAGCCTTGAAAAATGGGCAAAAAAAGTCCGAAGCTGGAGCAAAGGCCGCACGCCCTCAGGCACCCGCTTAGTTGCGCCGCGTCCAACTCCCGAACCGAAAGGCCGGGACGTTTTTGTCTATTTCGATAACGATGCCAAAGTCCGAGCGCCCTTCGATGCAATGAGCCTTTCGCGCAGGCTGGGAGTGCGGAATGCTCAAGAGGGCGACGGAACAGTCCTGGAGCAAATGCCTGGTTAGGATACACGGGGACGGCCGACAAGCGCACGCCCTGTGGTGCTGGAACTGGACCGCTAACGCATGCTCCGCCCTGGATCCAGAAGCGACCGCTCTACTCGAACCCTTTCAATGCCGGCGCTCGCTGCCGGACAGTCGGCGAGTGACTCTTCACAAAAACTGCTTTTCGAAATTCGTGTTGTCTCGTTGTGCGGAGGCGTGCCAGTTCGACCTGCAGTTGGAGGAACATCTATGTCAGCGACCGCCGAGCCTGGAGTCTTAAGCAGGTCACTGGCCCCAGTAGTGACGACGACGCGAAGGAGGAATTTTTCCAAGCGATGATCAGGCGATTGCCAATGCTCTGCTCGACCAATGATCAGGCGCGGGGCACGCTGACCAATGCGTCGATTCGCGCACGCAAGGCGGAGGCATTGTCGATCCCGTCAACTAGTCTCGCCGGAAGGTTTTGCATTCCGGCGGCGCTGCCAAGCAAAGAGCCGATGACCGCGCCACGGTGGCAGTTTTCGCCGCCAACATTGGCATTGGCCAGGACACCGGCTTCGAAGTCTTCAGCATACTTCCAAGCCAGGTAAAGCGACGCCGTGAAAGATTCGGGAATATAGCAGGCAGGACTGATCCGGTCGCCGACAACGACATCGTCCGGATCATGCGACCATTCTTTGACGTCGCGCGGGGAAATCCAGTCAGTCGCCTCGGCGAGGATCGCCTCGCCGAGATTGGCACCGGAGAGGATGGCGCAAAGTATTCGCGTCAATGAGTCCCCGGCTTCGAGTGTTTTCGATGCGCGATGGGTCAGCGCAATGTGTTCGCGCACCGCCCGGCGCGCGGTTTCCACGTTGGCTCCGAAGAATGCGCACAAGATGCCCACGTGGGCGAGTCCGCCGATACAGATGTCACTATCACCGCAATTTCGCGGAGCGACTCCGCGGGCGAAGTTGGTGAAGAATTTTCGATGACACACCTCGATATAGGTGTCCCGATGTTGCCCAGGGGCGAGCATGAACTCAACGTAACGCCGGAGATAATTGTCCCCATCGTAGTCTCTGAGCGTGGTGAGCGAGTCGATGAGAAGCTTGGCCAGCTGGAGATTCAGTGTGTTTTCCCCAGGGCGAAGAAACTGGTGATAGTGGATGCCGGGCTGACCCCAGTATTGAGCCTGCTCATGCAGAATTTCGCCACGTGCGTTAAGCGGTTCGTATTTTGAGCGTCCGAGAATACTGTCAGGATGCGGATTGCGTGGCGCCACATAGTCGTGAACGACTCCATAGTCTCGGCGCAGCGCCGTTCGGTCGTAGTACCAATGGACCGGCATTGCGATGGCGTCTCCGATGAATGAACCCCACGCGAGTCCCGCGCGCCTGGTATCGGGAATCGTCTTCATCGGTACGATTTGGCCTCCGCGACGGCGTTTGCGACGTCCTCGATCATTGCTTGAGAATCGCGCCCGAAATGAACGCAAGGAGAATCCATTTTGATAAGATTCGGCAATTTGCTTCTCTGGGCGGGTTTTCTTTTGCGAAGCCGCAAGCCCGTCGCATCAGAACGATCACGTTTTTTATGAATACGATCATCATCGGAGACATCCATGGCTGCAATCGCGAATTCATGGCGCTTCTCCAGAAGGTTGGCTTGACCTCAAATGACCGCCTGGTGCTTCTCGGCGATCTGCTTAACAAGGGACCCGACCCCATCGGCGTTCTCAAGACTTTCAAATCACTGGAATGCGTCTGCCTACTTGGCAACCATGATTTTGATCATCTCAAGTGGAGAGCAGGAAGCCAGCCAAGGTCTGAGAGCGTGGTGACGAGGAAGTTGATGCCGCCGGCCTGTTACGAGGGATACCTCGAGCTTGTGGGACGAATGCCTCTCTATTTCGAAAATAAGGATCTGATCGCCGTTCATGGTGCACTCTTAAATGGCGTTGCGCTGCCCGACCAACCCGTTGAGGTGATTACCGGTGACATCAACCTCGACGGGAGCTGGAAGGATAAGATTGTTTTGGATCGCCCTCTGATCGCTGGTCACAAACGATACGGCAGCAAGCAGTGCGATGCCTATATTTTGGAAGGCAAGTTCTACGGCATAGATACCGGGTGCGTATATGGAGGGTGCCTCACCGCACTTTCGATGCCGTCCGGCAAAATCACGCAGGTGCGAGCAGCCCAGGTGTATTCGCCGTGAGAGAATCGAAACTTTGAGCGAATCGCGGCATTTGCATCTCGTCTTGGTACGACAAGCATTCGTTCCTTTGCCGAATTCGACGTAAAGGCAGATGCCTCGCGAGGACCGCCAGGCGATCGCGTGGAGCGCGGTGCCTTGCCGGGCGAAGAAATCCCGGCGTTGGAGCGACGATCCAGCACGTCGCGAAGCTGAAAGAACGCCCTTGCCCTGCGCGTCGAAAAACGATAGGGAAATCTGCTAAGTACCAAAAAAATCCGGCGCGGAACTCGCCGCACCTCCCCGGATACCCTAGCTGCGGCGTCTTAAATAACGAGATCACCCCCATGAAACTCCCCAATTTGTTACCACAATTGCGCAAGGTCGTCGCTCTGTTTGCGGCAATCGCCGTGACCGGAATAGTCGAAACGACGGCAGCTGCCGACCAAAAGCCAACCATACCAATTATTGTCAAGGACACGACGTCCTTCTTTTGGCAGATTGTTTTCGCCGGCGCTCGCAAGGCAGGCAAGGACCTCAATGTTACCGTGCCCGAGCTCGGGGCTCAGTCCGAATCGGATATCAATGGCCAGATCTCGATCCTGGAGAACGCCGTCTCCGGCAAACCGGCGGCCATCGTCATTGCACCAACCCAATTCGCCGCGCTCGGCAAGCCAATTGATGAGGCCGCCAAGAAGGCTATCATCATTGGCATCGACTCGTCTGCCGATTCCAAGGCCTTCACATCGTTCCTGACTACCGATAACGTCCAGGCTGGACGTGTCGCCGCAGACGGCCTTGCGGCTGCTATCCAGGCGAAATATGGAAAACCCGAGGGTGAAATCGCTTTGATCACCTCGATTCCCGGCGTCGGTTCGTTGGACGCGCGCGCTAAAGGTTTCAAAGAGCAAATTCAAGCCAAATATCCGGGGTTGAAACTTATCGCAGACAAGTACGCGGACGGGATGGCAACGACAGGCCTAAACATGATGACTGATCTGATCACTGCTAGTCCGAACTTGCGCGGTGTTTTTACCTCGAATCTTATCATGACGCAGGGGGGGGGTCAGGCGATCGCCGAGAATAAGGTCGCCGACAAGATCATGCTCATCGGTTTTGATTCGGACGACAAAACCGTCAAGCTTCTGGCGGACGGCAATGTCCATGCGCTGGTCGTGCAAGATCCATTCCGTATGGGATATGAAGGCATCAAGACGGCACTCGCGGCATCAAAGGGTGAAAAGGTCCCGAAGGATGTGGACACGGGGGTGAACCTCATCACCAAGGAGAATATGAATTCTGACCGTTCGAAGGAGCTCCTGACCCCAAGCGTCAAGTAAAACGACGTCCGCCTAGCAACTCCACCGGAGCACCGGATAACCAAAAGCCGTCGATGAACCAAACTCAGCAGGGCGGTAACGGTAATAGAAGAGGCGCGACCGGCGCGCCTCTTCTCGTGCTCAAAAAGCTCGACAAGCGTTTCGGTGCCACCCACGCCCTGAAGGCCGTTGATCTTGAATTCGAGGCGGGCGAAGTCCATGCGATTGTCGGTGAGAACGGTGCCGGTAAGTCGACGCTCATCAAGATGCTTACAGGAGTCCATGTGCGCTCGAGTGGCGAAGTGTACTGGGAAGGCAAGCCGGTTGAGCTAGCGACGCCGCATGAGGCCATCAATCACGGCATCAACGCCGTGCACCAGGAAGTCGTGCTTTGCCCGCATCTCACGGTCGCCGCCAATCTCTTCCTCGGTGACGAGAAAGTGCGCTTTGGACTGCTGCAGCACGGAGAAATGGTGCGCGAAGCTCAGAAAATTCTCGACGACATCGGTTTTAAGCTGCCAGCCGCCGCGTTGCTCTCCTCCCTTACCATCGGCCAGCAGCAATTGGTTGCCACCGCTCGCGCTTCGACGCGTGGCACGCGGTTCCTCATCTTCGATGAACCCACAGCCTACCTGACGCGTCAGGAAGCCGCACAACTCTTCGCGCTGATAGGTCGTCTCAAGGCCAAGGGTGTTACCATTGTCTATATTTCGCATCGGCTGGAGGAGGTATTCCAGCTCGCGGATCGCGTATCGATTCTGCGCGACGGACAATTGGTATCAACCCAGCGCATCGCCGAAACCAACGAGCACGCGCTCATCGTCGGAATGATAGCCCGCTCGATCGAGCAGATGCATTACAAGGAGAAGATTCCCTTTGGCGACGAGATCCTTCGTACGGAAAAACTCACCGGCAAGGGCTTCGAGGACGTTAGTGTCCGAGTGAGAGCAGGCGAGGTCATAGGCCTTTACGGACTGATCGGCGCCGGACGCAGCGAGTTCGTTTTGAGTCTGTTCGGCCGCTTCCCTAAGACCGGAGGTCAGATTTTTTGGAAAGGCAAACCGGTCGATATTCAGAAGGAAAAAGATGCGATCTCCCTCGGTATCGCGCTTGTGCCCGAAAGCCGTCGCGACCAGGGCCTCTGCCTGAACCTTGGTGTCGGACTCAATATCAATCTGCCGATTTACAAACGCCTGACGAAAGGCCTTGTCATCAATCCCTTCTCCGAGAAAGCCGCCGCCGATAAGCAGATCCGGGAAGTGCAGATCAAGACAGCCTCGCGCGAGGCTCCCGCATCGAGCCTCTCAGGCGGCAACCAGCAGAAGATCGTGGTCGGCAAATGGTTGAACCATGGGGCAGACCTGTACATCTTCGACGAGCCGACCGTGGGTGTCGATGTCGGCACGAAGGTCGAAATCTACAAGCTTTTCGCCAGACTGCTTAAGGCCGGAGCGGGGATCATCTTGATCTCCTCCTACCTGCCGGAGGTTTACGATCTCTCCGACACGCTGCACGTGTTTCGCCGCGGGCGACTTGTGGCGACTCATGACAGCGCCCACGTCAGCGAGAAAGCGTTGCACGAGACAATTTTGACGCAAGCGCTCGGTGTCTGACGCGGGGCG
Organism: uncultured Verrucomicrobiae bacterium; assembly: GCA_963816855.1. Classification (GTDB taxonomy): domain Bacteria; phylum Verrucomicrobiota; class Verrucomicrobiia; order Chthoniobacterales; family Terrimicrobiaceae; genus DASTFP01. The sequence goes on from CAWFMA010000007.1 coordinate 122,361, forward strand.
AGAGCAAATGAAAAGCGGGATTTTTGGAGGACAATAAAGATGAGCGTTGAAACCAAACTGAGTAGCGAAGCGTCAGAAGAGGCACGGCTAGCCGCGACCCGAAAGCAGGCTCGAATGGGCACTCTACTCAGCCTGACCCTGGTGGCCCTCCTCGCGCTGATGTGGCTGGTGCTGTCCTTCAGCACGACCAGCTTCTGGACCTACAACAACATCTCCAACCTGCTCCGTCAGGGCTCGATGATCGCCATCCTGGCAATGGGCGAGACCTTCGTAATCATTACGGCAGGCATCGATCTATCGGTCGGCGCCGTCGTGGGCTTCACCAGCGTGATCGTTGCCTGGTTACTGACACACGGCTTCCCGATTTGGGCCTCGATCATCATCACGCTCGGCTTCGGCTTCGCCATCGGAGCTTTTCACGCCTTCGGAATCAGCAAACTCGGCTTGCCGCCCTTCATCATGACCCTGGCCACGCTGACAGCTCTGCGCGGTATCGGCCTGCTCATCACCAATGGCGCCACCATTTCAATTACCAACGACGCCTTCACCGGGTTCTCACGCGGAGACTTTCTAGGCGTGCCCAACCTCTTCTGGATGGTGGCGGTCGTTGCTATCCCCGCCTACGTTTTCCTTCATCAAAGCCGGTTCGGGCGCTACCTCTTCGCGATTGGCTCCAATATGGAAGCGGCCCGGCTTTCGGGCGTGAATACCACCCGGATGATCTATATCGCTTACATCCTTTCCGCGGTGTGCGCGTCGTTTGTTGGAATCCTCCTCGCCTCGCGCATCGGAATCGGCAACGCCACCCAGGCTGAGGGTTGGGAATTGCAAGCGATAGCTTCGTCGGTGATCGGTGGCACGAGCCTGTTCGGGGCGGTCGGATCAGTGCACGGTCCGCTCCTGGGTTCGTTCATTCTCACGACGATCAACAACGGCGCGAATCTTCTGAACGTGAATGCCTTCTGGCAGCGAATCATCACAGGTGTACTGATTATCGTGATCGTCTATTTCGACGGATTACGCGCCAAGAAGCGCTGATTCAAGGATTGAAGGGACCGGAGGGTATTTGGCGGGCGCTGCCCGGTCAAGAATCCAGCGGATTGCGATCGCTGAACAACCTTGCGACTACCCGCCTCCCAACCGGTAGACGGTTGCGTTCGAGGCGACGAAAAGCTCGTGAGGCAATCCATGCGCAAGGCAGCGTCCTCTTTGCAAAACAATGACGTCGTCGCACAAAGCGATCAACTCCGCGGCGGAGTGCGATACATAGAGCATCGGAATGGTGAATTCATCGCGAATGCGCTCCAGATAAGGGAGCACGCGGTCCTTCAACGATTGGTCGAGGCTGGTCAACGGCTCGTCGAGAAGAAGGAGTTTCGGGGAAGTCAGGAGCGCGCGCGCAATCGCCACCCGTTGCTTCTCGCCACCGGAAAGGGAATCGGGAATTCGATCGAGCAGGCGCTCGATTTCCAGAACGCGGCAAAGCTTTTCGCGTGAGATTTTCAAGGCTGGGGCACCCTCTTTCTTCAGTCCGTAGACGACATTGCGGCGCACGCTGAGGTGGGGAAAGAGCGCGAGATCCTGCGGAACATATCCGATCGCACGGTTCCGCGCCGAAACGAAAACGCCTCGCGAGACGTCGACCAAGGTTACTCCATCGAGTTCGATTGCGCCTCTGTCGGGCCGTTTCAGGCCGGCCACGAGCTCTAGGACGGTTGTCTTGCCGGCGCCGGAGGAGCCGAACAAGGCAGTCACTTTCTTGTCGAGCGCCAGATCGAGGTCCAAGGTAAAACCGTTGAGCCGCAGGGAGACGTTGCGAAACCGGAGATTCATGTCACGGTCGCGCTGCGTCTGAAGAGCCACTCACTCATCCAAACTGCAGCAAAGGAGAGAACCACGGAAACGACAAGAAGCCGGAACGCATCGCTGTCGTGACCGAGCTGGATGTTGCTGTAGATGGAGACTGAGATGGTGGTCGTTCTCCAAGGAATGTTCCCCGCGACAAGCACGGTTGCGCCGAATTCCCCCAGGGCTCGCGCAAAGGCGAGCACGCTGCCGGCCACGATTCCACGAATCGCGAGCGGCAGGGTGACGGTGGCAAAAATTCGGAAGGATGAGGCGCCAAGCGTGGCGGCGACTTGCTCAAGTCGAGGACTGACCGATTCGAAGCCGATACGGGCTCCCCGCACGAGCAGCGGGAACGACATAACCGCCATGGCGATAACGACCGCCCGCCAGGTAAATACGATGTCCATGTCGACGTGTTGATGCAGAAAGCTCCCGATCGGGCCTTTGCGGCCGAGAAGCTTCAACAGGATCAAACCCGTCGCCACGGGGGGCATGACCAGCGGGAGGGTGACGAGAGTTTCAATGATCGCCTTCCCGGGCCACGTTCTACGGGCGAGAAACCATGCAAGAAGAATCCCGGGCAGAAGAATCGAGGCGGTCGCCAGCACCGCCATCCAAAACGTAAACCAGACGATCTGCCATTCGAAAGTGCTCACCGTGGCGCCATCTGAGGGCCTGGCGCGCCAGTCCGGCGTTGACTGTGCACGATTGACGCTCGAAACGGGACAGCCGCGGCCAACGTCTGAAAAAACGCCCCGGGTAAGATCCCGCCGCAAACGGAAACCGCAATTACTGCCAGCAGAGCCCGCCTCATCTTGCCCTTGGATGCGGCATCGCGCAGCGCTTGCTCGCGTCCAATCCGTCCCGGGCTGAACGCCGATTGTTTTCCATGCGCAAGAAATAACTTCGGACAAACGCCAGGAAAACCGAAAAATCGCCGCAGCCCCGTCCGCCTTCTCGAGCGCCATGCGCGACTGGCTGTTTTTGCTCGACGTTTCCCCGCCGATTATTCTCAGTCGTCGCAGCTCCAAATGCGCGAGATCATTTCGCTTATCATCAAGAAAATATCGTTCAATGCAACGGCCGGTGCTCGGAACGCGCCCACTTCGAGACGAGGGGCGGTGACCTGGGAGGCTCGTATTTTCGGCTGCTCGCGATGAGGTTACCGAAACTTCAATCACTGGTCCTGGTGCTGGCCGGTTGCCTTTTGCTCGCCGATCCCCTTCGGGCGGCCTCATTTTCGACCGTCGTGATCGATGCCGGACACGGCGGATTTGATCGCGGGGGCATTCCCTCGAACATCATTCCCGAGAAAGGGGTTGCGCTTGATGTCGCTCGTCGCCTTCGCGCTTATCTTTCAAAGGCGGGATTTCGCACGGTGATGACTCGTTCCAGCGATACTTTCGTAACGCTCGGAAAGAGAGTGGCTGTGGCAAATTCGCAAAAGCGTGCCGTTTTCGTGAGTGTTCACTTCAATTCGGCGCCCCGCCGCGGAGCGAACGGCATCGAGACATTCTACGGTTCTGCGAGGGCCAAGGAGTTGGCTCGCCTGATTCAGCGCAATGCCGCGAAGACGACTTCCGGAGAGAACCGCGGAATCAAGAAAGCGAATTACTACGTGCTTAGAAATTCGAGACTTCCCGCGGTCCTTATCGAGTGCGGCTTTCTCACCAATCCGCAGGACGCAAGGCGCGCGGCAAGCAGCGACTATCGCGATCGTTTGGCGCGGCAGATCGCGAGGGCTATTTCCGAATACAGAAGATAGCGTCGCGCCAACCCAATTGCGCTGGCGCACAGGCTTTCTCAGGCTGGGCATGATTTGGCCCGATGTCCATGGACCGTATTTGCATCTGAGGAGACTGTTGAGAAACCCGTGTATGCCGCAACCCGGAGGGCGCGTGACATGTGTGGCTTTTTCAACAGTCTCTCTTAGGCCGTTGGCGGCGGTTGCTGATCGTCATCTCCCAGGATCGTCCGGCAGGCGGCGGTGAGTCGACTCGCGTTTGCCGGAGAGAGCGCCTGAAGAGGAGGGCGCACGTTTAGCCATGTGGAATCGCCATGACGGTGCGCGAGAAGGGCCTTTACCGCGGCCGCGAAAGGAAATTTGAGGATTTCAGTGGCCAGGTCATCGATCCGGGAATCCCGCACGCCGGTTTCGAGGGTTTTCAGGAGAATGCCCGGGCAAAGGTTTGCCAGGCCGGAGATCGCGCCATGGGCTCCCAACTGAATGCCCTCGGCAAGATGCCGTTCGTTGCCGATTAGAACCAGCAGGTCATCGGGAGCGTCGAGCAGAAGCTTTCTGGTGTATGCCCAATCGCTGCCGGAATCCTTTACGCCCTTGACCAAGGCGGGAAAGGACGCCTTGAGTCGGTTGATCAGGTTGATGGAGAGGGCGATCTGCGTAACCGAGGGGATATGGTAGAGAATGACGTTCCGGGCCTCGCATCCGATCGTCTCAAAGACCTGAGAAAACCATCTGTAAAGGCCCTCGTCATCGACGTCCTTGAAATAAAAGGGAGGTGATAGCAGCAAGCCGCAACAATCCCGTTCGATCACGACCCGCGCCTGCTCCACCGCATCCCCGACCGATGTGCCGGTGACACCTCCGAAAACCTGCCGGCGCAAATCGGCGCCGCTGGTCGAAAAAGTCTCCAGGACGTTCCTTCGCTCGGCCAGGCTTATTGAAGCGCCCTCGCCGGTGGTCCCGAATATCGTGACGCTCGAACAGCCTGCCTCGAGACACCGGCGCGCGTGCGCTTTCAACCGCTCGCAATCGATGTTCAAGTCCTCGTTGAGCGGTAGCGCCAAAGCGCACGATAATCCGAACTTCATCGAAGATTGCATAAAAGGAACTCTTGGCGTCGACCGGAGGGTATCTTTCGGGTGGTTGCTTGACCTAAATGCCGCCGATGACTACGCTGTTTCGAAACTCGGGTCCAGTCCTCCAGTCACCGGAGGCCGGCGGACGATCTTCCTTTTGACGAAGCCGTGGAACGCCTCGCCTTGCCAAAGCCCGGGAAACGGAGAGACAAGGATTCATCCGCTCTTGCGGCTTGCTCCGACTGTCGCGGGAACTCGGCGCGCAAGTTAGGGGCCATTGATTTGGCTTGCCAGGGGGAGGAAAATGGGAAGAATCCGAGGGCAAGCTGGTCCCCCTGAGAAAAGAAATGTCCACGAGCGAGTCTGCCGTTCCGCAAGCTTCGAGCGCCCCGAGTAAGGTGAAGGCGCGGCGCTCGATTGCGCAGGAGTTGGGATTGATCGTGGTGGTGTTGATCCTTGGGGGGATCCTGGCGCTGTATGGGTGGTATGATGCGAGTGGCGGTCGGCCGAACACGTTTTTAAATTTCGACAACCTGATCGACGGGATCGCGACGCCGATGTCCTATTACGCGATCATGGCCATTGGGGTGACGATTGTGATCATCACCGGGGGGATCGACATCTCGGTGGGCTCGGTCATGGCGCTGGCGGCGCTGGGGGGTGCGGCGGCGCTGCAGAATTTTGGGGTGGAGAGTTCGGCGCTGGTGGTGTTGCCGATCGCTATTTTGGTGCCCTTGGGGATCGGGTTATTGTGCGGGTTGATCAACGGGGGGCTGATCGTGAGTTTAAATTTGCACCCCTTTATCGTGACCCTGGGGACGATGAGCATATTTCGGGGGCTGGCCAACGTGCTGCCGCCGCAGAAGACGTTGCCGGCGGCGGGCAAGCAACTGCCGGCGTCGTTCACCACGGAGTTCATGCGGATCGAGATGTTCGGGTTGCAGCCGATGCCCTTGATCATCATGCTGATCTGCGTTGGGGCCGGGTGGTTTTATTTGCGGATGATGGTGGCAGGGCGGGAGACCTATGTGATCGGGGGCAACGAGGAGGCGGCGCGTTTCAGCGGGCTGCGGGTGGGGTGGATCAAGTTGCGCACCTATGCGTTGGCGGGGTTGGCGGCAGGAGTGGGAGGGATGGTGTCGCTGGGGCGCTTTGGGACGGCGTCGACGAGCACGGGGACCGGGTATGAGCTGACGGTGATTGCGGCGGCGGTGGTCGGGGGAGCGAGTCTGACGGGAGGCCGGGGGAGCGCGATCGGGGCGTTGCTGGGGACCCTGGTGATCGCGTTGATCGAGAATGGGATCATCATCATGCGCCTGGCGCAGGAATACCGGCTGATCATCATTGGGCTGGCGATCATCGTGGCGGTCTCCCTGGATCGGCTCAGCGTCTACATGCACAGCCGGCGCCAGTGAGGGATTTTTTTAGATTTTAAAACAAACCAAGCAACAAAAACTCCCCCCTAGAGAACACTCCCATGAAAATCACCCGGATCCTTAGCTCCACGGTGGCAATCGCCACGCTCGCCACTCTGGCCATAACGCAGTCAACGGCCGGCGCGGCCGAGGCCAAGAAGAAGGTCTTGATCGGCTTTGTGGCCAAGAGCCTGAGCAACGATGTCTTTCAAGCGGCGCAAGTGGGCGCAGCGGACGCGGCCAAGGAACTTGGGCCGAAATACGGGGTGGATGTGCAGCTGGAAATCCGCACGCCCAACGACGAGGACGCCACCAAGCAGGCGGAGGCGATCGAGGCGCTGGCGCGGATGGGAGCGCAGGGGATCGCGGTCTCGTGCTCGGAGGCCAACACGGTGACGCCCTCGATCGACAAGGCGGTGGGCAAAGGGGCGGCGGTGATGTGTTTTGACTCCGACGCGCCCAACAGCAAGCGCTTTGCCTACTACGGGACCGACGACAAGGCGTGCGGACAGAAGACCGTGGACGTGCTGGCCAAGGCGATGGGGGAGAAAGGGACGATCGCGATCCTGGCGGGCAACCAGAGCGCGCCGAACCTGCAAAACCGGGTGGCCGGAGCCAAGGAGGCGCTGGCGAAGTATCCCAACATGAAGCTGAACAATCCTGGGGTTTTCTACCATGTGGAGACCCCGGAGAAGGCGGCGGAGGCGGTGCAAAACGCGCAGAACGCCAACCCGGGGATCCAGGGATGGGCGATGATTGGCGGGTGGCCCTTGTTTACGGCGGACGCCTTGAAATGGCCGGCGGGCTCGATCAAGGTAGTGGCGGTGGACGCGCTGCCGGCGCAGCTCAACTACGTGAGGAACGGCTACGTGGAGGCGCTCCTGGCGCAGGATTGCTACGGCTGGGGGACGAAGTCGGTGGACATCCTGCTCAACAAGATCGTCAACAACCAGGCGCCGGCCGACGTGAAGGTGATTGACCCCTTGACCCTGGTGACCAAGGAGAACGTGGACGCCTTTGCCGAGAACTGGAAGAAGTGGCTCAAGAAGTAGGAGGAGGCCGGGGCTAAGAGGAGGGCCAAAGGAGAGCGGCTGGCGATGTCGGAGAGCTTCATACAATTTAAGTCGATCACCAAGACCTTCGGGGGAGTGATCGCGCTCAAGGACGTGACCCTGGACATCGCGCGGGGGGAGTGCCACGGGCTGATGGGGGAGAACGGGGCGGGCAAATCGACGCTGGGCAAGGTGCTGGCGGGGATTCACAAGCCGGACAGCGGGGAGTTGACCATCGACGGGAAGCCCTACAGTTTCAACTCTCCGCGGGACGCGATGGACGCGGGGGTGGCGATGGTCCACCAGGAGCTGGCCTTTTGCAAAGATCTGAGCGTGGCGGAGAACCTGAACATGGGGCACTACCCGCGCAAGTTTGGGGTGATGGTGGACACGGCGGAGATGGAGCGCCGGGCCAATAAATTGCTGAGCAAGATCGGGGTGCACCTTGAGGTGAGCAGGCCGATGAACGAGCTCTCGACGGCGCAGGAGCAACTGGTGCAGATTGCGGCGGCGGTGGGGATCGACCCGCGGATCGTGGTCTTCGACGAGCCGACGAGCTCGCTGGCGGAGCCGGATGCGCAGAATCTTTTCAAGCTCATTGAGAGTCTGCGGGAGGCGGGGATGACCATGATCTACGTTTCGCACCGGATGCCGGAATTGTTTCGGTTGTGCGACAAGATCAGCGTGCTGCGCGACGGGCAGTATGTGGGGACGCTGCCCCGGGCCGAGGCGACCCAGGACGCGGTGGTCAAGATGATGATCGGGCGCAGCGTGGCGGACTATTTTCCCCAGCATGTATCGGCCAAGGCGGGAGAGGTGGTGCTGCGGGTCAACAATCTGAGCTCGGCGGGGCGCTTTCGGGACATCAATTTCGAGGTGCGGGCCGGGGAGATCTTGGGTTTTGCGGGGTTGGTGGGCTCTGGGCGCAGCGAGGTGGCCAAGGCGATCTTTGGGTTGGATTCCCATGCGACCGGGGAGGTGGAGCTTAACGGGAAGCGCTTGCCTTTTGGATCGACGAAGGCCTCGATGGCCGCGGGGGTGGGTCTGGTTCCCGAGGACCGCAAGCGTCAGGGTCTGGTGCTGGAGTTGCCGATCCGGGCCAATGTGAGCCTGGCCATCCTGGACCGGTTGCGGGGAGCGATCGGGATGCTCAAGCGCCGGCGCGAAGAGGAGGTTTCCTCCGACTATTTTTCCAAGCTGCGGGTGAAGGCCTCCTCGATGGAAGCCCCGCCCAGTTCGCTCAGCGGAGGCAACCAGCAGAAGATCGTGCTGGCCAAATGGCTGGCCCGCGGCGGCAAGCTCCTGATCGTTGACGAGCCCACCCGCGGGGTGGACGTCGGGGCCAAGGCGGCCATCCACGCCCTGATCGACGACCTGGCCAGCAAGGGACTCGCCGTCATCCTCATCTCCTCCGAACTGCCCGAAGTCATCAACCTCTCCACCCGCATCCTGGTCATGCGCGACGGCAAAATCGCCGGAGAACTCTCCCGCGCCGAGGCCAACCAGGAGTCTGTCCTGCGCCTCATGGCCGGAGTCCCTACCGCCAAAGCCGCCCAGGCGGCATGAGGTCAAGTCCGCTCGGGGCGCGAATTCCCTCTGCGGCTGAAGCGCCGAAGCGAAGCGCTTTTTGGAGTCTGAGCGGCTTCGAAAACGAATACCTCCAAATGAAATGAAGAGGCTTCGAATCGCGCAAATCGGCACGCTCTTTGAACCGATCACGGATTCGAGCAAGAATGGGCTTTCGCAGATCGTCCACATCCTGAGCGAGAACCTTGTTGACTTGGGCCACGAGGTTACTCTTTACGCTCCGCTGCGGTCCTCGACCAGGGCCAAGCTCGTCGCCCTTTCGGACATGGAGGACGCTGCCGAGACCATTCTTGGGAAAGTGCTCCCGATCATCGCGGCCTTCGCGGACTGGCGCAATTTTGACGTTATCCACGACCATACGCGGTTTTACTCCACCGCCTTCGCGCATCTCCTCCCCGTTCCTTTGGTATCGACGGTCCATCACCCCATCGAGTTCGACGAGATTCACTGGGGACATCCTCACGACCAGTTTAAGACATATTTCGAAGCGATCTGGGAACACCTGATTCAGAGCGTGACCACCGTTTTCGTCAGTCATTTTCAGCGCGCCGACTTCAAGGGAGAGGCGCGGGTCATCCACAATGGAATCCCTTTGGATCGATGGGCCAATCCCAGTTTCTCGGCCGGCGAATATCTCGCGTTTTTCGGAGCCATCAACGAAACAAAGGGCGCTCGCGAAGCCATCGAGGCGGCGCTTCTCGCCAATGAACGTGTGGTAATCGCCGGAACGATCTATGAAAGTGAGGAGTACTTCGAGCGCAGCGTCCGACCATACATAGATGGCGATAAAGTGAAATATATCGGCTCGCTGAATTTTGAGGAAAAGCAGAAGTTCTTAGCCCAGGCGAAGGCGGTTTTGATGCCGATTCAATGGAACGATCCATTGCCGACAGTGGGCTTGGAATCCCTCGCGTCGGGGACTCCAATCATCGCTTGGGACCGGTCGTCGATGGGGGAGATCGTCGAGAACGGCCAGACTGGCTTCCTGGTTTCCTCGATTCAGGAAATGGCCTCGCGGATAAAGGATATCGGGACGATCGACCGTAGAAAGTGCCGCTCTCGGGCCGAGCAACTCTTCGACGCAAAGCAGATGGCGAAAAACTACGTGGAGCTGTACGAAAGCCTGCTCAAAGCCTGAGGGCCGCGAACCGTTTCCAACCTATCTCGTCGCCTTGATGATGAGTTGGTAGATCGATGCCTTCGGGAGAGAATCAAAAAAAACCGGCCGGTTCTGGTAGCGCATTTCGCACCTGAAACCGGCCGCATTCAGCAGTTCCAGCGTCTTGTGCAGCTTCCCCTCGGCGCGATTGCGCGCGCTTTGATGGTATTCGAGCGTGAGGGCGTTAACCGAACTCATTCTCGCCCTGGATTCGGCAAGAACATCATATTCCGCTCCCTCGATATCCAGTTTGATGAACTCCACCCTCTCCTTGATATGCGGGGACAAGATCGTGGTGCGGACGGGGATGGCGCGGTATTGGTCCATGTTGGTCCACAAATCGGGCTTGATCGTATCGGTAGAATCCCACGCTTGAAGATAGTCCTCTCCCACGTACAGAATGGCCTGCTTCCTCCGCTCACCCGTCAGGGCCTTATTGACAGCCGTGACGCCCTGAAGCCGGTTCTGGCGGATATTCTGTCGCAGGTACCAAAAGGTTTCCGGATTCGGTTCGAACGTTACAATGCGCGAATCCGGATAAAGGCTCTTGAAATAAAGAACTGAGAGGCCGATGTGCCCTCCGCAATCGATCACATAGGGCTCCGGAGCGGTGGTCTCGAAGAAGTATGTATGTTTGCTGAAGATATCGTCGTAGATGGTCTCCAGTTCGCTGTCGTTCCGATAGGAAATCTTATAGCCGTTCGCTAAGGTTTTCGTCTTGACCTCGGGCGTTTTCGGGGCCTCCTGCCTCCGCCCGCTCAGCTGTGACAAACCATTGTTCACGCAATATTTCTCCACGACGTTAAAATCCCCGGTTTTCTGTCAACACGCGCGGCCCGATTTCTCAAGGCCGCTGGCCTAATTTCGCCCAGTCTTTCGAATCGCGCCACACCGAATTTCCGCGACGAAGAGGCAGGCCGGGGAAGTCCCCGGTGAGCGCAGGGATTGCCAAATTCGCCGCGGCCATGTATTTGTCCTTGGGTCCTTCGATGAGCGAGGTTTCGATTGTTCCCGCAATGAGCGTGCATTCCGAAGGAATCTGGACGATTTTCCAAGAGACGGTCACCGCTGGTGAAACTTACGTCTTCCCGTCCGACACGTGTCGCGAAGACGCTTTGGCCTATTGGTTCTCCGGGAGCCATCACCCATTTGTCGCTCTAGAGGATCGTTGTGTTCTCGGGACCTATTTCCTTAGGCCAAATTATGTGGGACGCGGCTCCCACGTCGCGAATGCCAGTTACATGGTCCTGGCCAAAGCCCGCGGAAAAGGGATCGGATCGATGATGTGCGAGCACTCGCTGGAGGAGGCCAAACGGCGCGGATATTCCGCGATGCAATTCAATTTGGTGGTCAGCACCAATCATCTTGCGGTCCGTCTCTGGCAACGGCACGGCTTCCGGATTGTGGGGACGCTTCCAGGTGTTTTCCGCCACCCGACAAGGGGCTTGGTCGACGCCTTCGTCATGCACCGTTTCCTCTGAACCGTTCGGTCCGCCGGTTTGGAGCTCTCGCAATCATGCTGCCCACCAAGGAGACGTGGGGTTTAACCGGTGGCTGTCTGCCGGGGCGTATTGCCGCTGACCGGGAGATCTTATTTCCTTTCCTTGCCGAGTGGGTAGAATAGGTGGTCGTCCGGACTTTAAAGCGAATTTCGCCCATGAGCGACCAGCAGTCTTCTTTCGATCATTTTGCTTTGGACGTGCAGACTCTCGCGTATTTGCGGGCTCTGAGCGTCCAGTATCCGAACACCGACGCGACCCTCGCCGCGATCGCCAACCTCCGTGCGGCGCTTACGCTTCCAAAAGGCACGGTTCACGTGATCAGCGACATCCACGGTGAATTCAAGAAGCTGATCCATGTGATCAAGAATGCCTCTGGCTGCTTGCGGCCGCTGGTGGAGCACACGTTTGGCAAGCGGCTTACCGCGGGCGAGAAACTTGATCTGCTCAACATCATCTACTATCCGCGCGAGACCTACGAGCATGTTCAGGAGCGCCTGCCGGACGTTGCGGCGCGGCGCCATTTCTTGCGCCGGCAGACCCGGCTGGCGATCGAGTTGTTGCGCCAGATCTCGCGTCATTACAGCATGAACGCGATCGAAGCGGTTCTGCCCATGCACTACGAGACCCTGTTTCGAGAACTGCTCTTCTCCGCTTATCTCCAGCGCTCGGAGGATTACGTCGATTCGATGCTTGATCAGTTCGTCGAGCATGGACAGGAGCTGACTTTTCTCCGCTTGATGGCTCGGATCATACGCAACCTGCTTTTCTCCGAGTTGATCGTCGCGGGCGATTTTGGCGACCGGGGACCGCGAATTGACAAGGCGATTGATTACGTGATGCGCCAGCCGAATGTGGCGATCACCTGGGGAAACCACGATGTCTTCTGGATGGGAGCTTCCCTCGGTCAGGAAGCCTGCATCGCAACTGTGCTGCGCATTTCGCTGCGCTATCAGAGGCTTTTCCAACTTGAGATGGGCTACGGTATCCCGATGGCGCCCCTGGAGAAGCTGGTGAGAACGGTCTGGGCCAACGATCCGGCGACATGCTTTTCCTGTCACGGCCGGGGCATACGCGACGAATTGTCGATGAGGCGGATGCAAAAAGCGATGGCGATTATTCAGTTCAAGCTCGAAAGCCAGACGATTGGGAGAAATCCGGACTTCCATCTCGAGCATCGCAATCTTCTTCATCAAATCGATCCCCAGGATTGGACGGTGCCAATCGGCGGTCGGCGCTACCCGATTCTCGATCGCAACCTTCCGACAGTTGATTGGAACGATCCCTACGCCCTCTCGCCCGAGGAAGCGGAGTGCATGGCGCAGCTCCGCAGCTCGTTCCTGCAAAGCCAGACCCTGCTTGAGCAAATGCGTTTTCTCGAGCAAAAGGGCGCGATGCACCTTGTGCGCGATTACAACCTTATCTTTCACGGTTGCGTGCCTGTTGATGACGAGGGGAACTTTCTGCCCCTGAAGGTCGACGGAGTTCCCTTTCGCGGCCGGAGGCTTTTTGACGCGCTCTGCCAAGTGGTCCATCGGGCTTTTCGTCATAAGGAACAGCGCCATCTCGACATGCTGTGGTACTTGTGGTGCGGCCCTCTTTCACCTTTGTTCGGCAAGGACAAGGTGGCGACATTCGAAAGCTATTTTGTCGCGGAAAAGGAGGCGCGAAGCGAAACGAAGAACCCCTACTTCAGGTTGATCCATCAGAAGGAATTCTGTCGGAAGATCCTTGACGACTTTGGGGTTGATCGCGAACACGGCCTAATCGTCAACGGCCATGTCCCGGTGAAAATCGAGAAGGGAGAATCGCCGATCAAGGCAAGCCGCCAGGCAGTCACGATCGACGGCGCTTTTTCTGAGGTCTACGGCGACAACGGCTTTACCCTTGTCCTTGACGCGGATCGCACCTACCTCGCACAGCATCACCATTTTGAATCGATCAGCGAAGCCATCACCCGGGGCGCGGATATCATTCCCAAGATTCACGCCATGCGAGTGTTCAATCCTCCCCGCCGCATCGCCGACACCAGCGAAGGCGAATTGATGCGGAACGAAATCGCGGCGCTTGAGCTTTTGCTCAGAGCATACCAGGAGAACGTCCTGCCCGAGCGCACAGCCGGCGCCCGGGAATCGTTGCGCCCTTGAAAGACAGCCAGCGAGTCTCTTCTTCACCGCATGGGATCCTCCTCGGCCCGTCCGCCGATCCCGTTTCAATTGATCGGAGGGTCAAAAAGACCTCGCGTGATTTAGTTGCTCTGTAGCAGCATTCGGCATGTCCAAATATCTTTTGGCCCTGGACCAGGGCACGACCAGTTGTCGCGCCCTGGTCGTTGGCGATTCAGGAAACGTCGTGACCGTCGCGCAGAGGGAATTTACCCAGATCTTTCCTCAGTCTGGCTGGGTGGAGCACGATGCCAACGAAATTTGGGCGACCCAGCTCGGCGTTGCGGCGGATGCCATGGCCAGCGCGAATGTCTTGCCAAGGGACATCGCGGCGATCGGAATCACCAACCAGCGGGAGACCGCGATCATCTGGGACCGCAAAACCGGTGAACCGATCTTCCATGCGATCGTTTGGCAGGATCGCCGAACAGCTGCGCTTTGCGATCAGATGCGCGCCGACCGGCTCGAGCCGCTGGTCCAGCAGAAGACCGGCTTGGTGATCGATGCCTACTTCTCCGGGACCAAGGTGCGCTGGCTGCTGGACAATGTTCCGGGAGCCAGGGAGCGGGCCGAACGTGGCGAGCTGGCTTTTGGAACCGTGGACAGCTGGCTGATTTGGAAGCTGACGGATGGAAAGATCCACGTCACCGACGAGACGAACGCCTCGCGAACGATGTTCTTCGACATCCACGCGAGAGATTGGGACGAACAGCTCCTGGAGGTGCTGGAGGTGCCTCACGCGATCTTGCCCTCCGTGAAAAGTTCGAGTGAAGTCTACGGGGAGACGGTCGGCGCGTTCCCGGGAATTCCGATCGCGGGAATCGCCGGGGACCAGCAGGCTGCGCTGTTCGGCCAGATGTGCACGAAACCCGGTCTCGTCAAGAACACGTATGGCACCGGCTGCTTCATGCTGATGAACACGGGCGCCGAGCCGATTCCCTCCAAAAACAAGTTGCTGACGACGATCGCCTGGCGTCAGGGGGGCCGAACCGAGTATGCCCTGGAGGGAAGCGTTTTCATCGCGGGCGCGGTCGTTCAATGGCTTCGCGACGGATTGGGGGTTATTCGAACCGCCCCGGACATCGAGCAGCTGGCGGCCAGCGTGGCCGATAGCGGCGACGTCTACCTCGTTCCGGCGTTTGCCGGATTGGGCGCTCCGCACTGGGATTCCTATGCGCGAGGCGCGCTCGTCGGCCTCACCCGGGGGACGACCTCGGCGCATATCGCGCGAGCGGCGCTGGAGGCAATCGCCTTCCAGGTGGACGACATCCTCCGCGCGATGGAGGCGGACTCGGGCATCAAACTCGCGGAGCTCCGAGTCGATGGCGGCGCCTGCAAGAACAATCTTTTGATGCAATTCCAGGCGGATCTGCTGGGCGTGCCTGTCGCCCGGGCGAAGAATGCTGAGACGACCGCCATGGGCGCCGCCTATCTCGCCGGCCTCGCCGTCGGCTATTATCAATCGACCGAGGAGATTGCCTCGCAATGGGCTTGCGACCGGCGGTTTGAGCCGACGTTCGGCGAGGATAAAAGAAGAGCCCTCCGCGACAGATGGCATCAAGCGCTGGACCGTTCCAGAGGCTGGGCAAAGTAGGATGGCCGGCGCTTCGGGTCGCCGAGGCGAATAACCACGACGAAGTGTGACTTGCGAAAATGACTCGCAGCCTGTTTATTGCGAAAATTGATGGACGTGGAGTTGGCGGTTCGGGAGACTCTCAGGGAAGTCACTGGGAGCGAAGAAGTCGTGACGAATCCCGACGTGCCGCTGTTTGAGAGCGGGCTATTGGACTCGATGAACGTCGTGCAGGTTCTCGCCGGTCTTTCAGAGAGGCTCGACGTGGAGATCCCGCTGTCGGCCTTCGACCAGCAAAACTGGGACACTCCGGAGAAGATGGCAGCCGAGGTTCGCGCAGTCTTGAATTTATGAGTCGCACCGCACTGGTTGCCGCCGGAAGTGCCTTGGTGATCTCCGTCGCCGCGCTTGGCGCGGCCTTTTTGGGCGCCAAGCTAGGCCTGTCGAATCATCTCGAGGAGGTCGCTCTGGCGAATCTCAAAACGAGCCGGCTCGGGCTTGCCGCGCAGCAGGCGGTCCTGCGCCGGCAGGATTATCTTCCGGTCCTAGGGAGTTGCGAGATGAGGTTCAAGCAACTCAACCGGATCGACAATTTTTTTGCCTCGAAGCCGACGGGCTTTCGGGTTGAACCGATTGGGCAGGGAGGAAATACCGATCTTCTGATCGCGCAAACCTGCGCTGCTTTGGGACCGGCTCTTCAAGGAAAGAAGTTGGTGGTCATCATTTCCCCCGAATGGTTTTTCAATCCCCGCGCCACCGACGCACAGTATGCCGGTAATTTTTCGGTGGAGCACGCTTTGGCGACGCTTACGTCGCCCCTTCTCGATGACCGGATCAAGCAGCGTGTGGCGGCGCGCATGGCCGAGTATCCGGAGACCTTGCGGAAAAACTCGATTCTCGAGCAACTTGTGCCCGCCTACAAAGGTGACATTCCGAACGCGGTGTTCGTGCGAAAAGCGGCTTACCTGGCGGCGGTTTGTTACCAGCGCGTCTTCGATATCAGCGACCCGCTGTTCACCTGGCTGGAATTTGCGACCAAACGGCACCCTCCCATCCCGGCGCCCTTGACCGGTTCCGGCATCGACTGGAGAGCAGCCAGGGAGAAAGGCGAACACGAGTTCCAACGGATGACTGAAGGAAATTCCTTGGGAATTCGAAAGAGCATCTGGAAGAAGCTGCAAGCGAAAGACCAGTCGCGGTTGCACGCGTTCGAAATTTCCAGCCTGAAAAACATTTCGACCACCGTGGAATGGGAAGATTTCGCGATTCTGCTGGAAGTGCTGCGACAGCTCGACGCGAAACCGCTGATTCTGGCGATGCCCATAAACGGACGTTATTTCCAAATGCTGGGCGCCGACAAACAGGCTTGGGAGGTCTACTATTCCAGACTTCGAGAAGCGGTGGCGCGCTGCGGTTTTCCCTTCTACGACTTTGAAGAATACGAGAACGATCCGCGGTTTCGGGGTTATGACGACTTAAATCCCGAGGGCTGGCTCTGCTTCGACAAAGTGGCGGATGCTTTCTATCATGACCGGCTTTCCGAGGTGCCGGAAATCCTGCGCCAGGCGCTCTGACTTCGACGGTGCACCATTTTCTTTCCAAGATTTCCAACCCCCGGTTGCGTTTCGCGGTCTTGACTGTCTACTACGTGATGATCATTGGTGCGGTGATCTACGTTCAGCTCCGGGAAAACTTCACCACGCCGGCGTTTATTTATCAGAATTTCTAGATGCTTCGGGACGCGCGTCAGTTTTTCGACCGGTTGCGGGAGAGAGCGGAACGAATGCCGGATCGTCCTGCCTATACCAACGGGAAGGAACGGGTGTCCTATGGCGAATTGTGGGAGAACGCGCAGAAAGTGGCTGCCCACGTGGAAGGCCGCTGCACGTCAAAGAATCCGATCCTCGTCATCGGCCACAAGGAACCGGCGATGCTCGCAGGTTTTTTGGGGAGTGCCATGACCGGGCGAGCCTATGTTCCGATCGACGACAAACTGCCTTCCGAACGCCTGGAAAACATACGCAAAATTACCCGCCCATCGCTCGAACTGACCGCGGCGAGCATCTCCGAGGTCTGTCGTGCGGTCGGCGGCGCGGTCCCCTGCGCGGCGGAAACGCACGACGCGGTCTATGTGCTTTTCACGTCTGGCAGCACCGGCGAGCCCAAAGGGGTGGTCGTCACTTGGCAATGCCTCTTGTCTTTTTTGAACTGGATGCTCGCCGAGCAGAAGTTTTCGGAAGACGAGGAAGTATTTCTCGGGCAGGCGCCGTTCACCTTCGACCTCTCGGTGATGGACTTGTATCTGTCTCTTGCCTCGGGCGGCACGCACGTCTCGATCCCGAGAGAGATTCTCGGCGTGCCGAAAGATCTTTTCAAATTGATCGCCGAAGTCAGGCCAACGAACTGGATTTCGACGCCGTCGTTCGCGGCGTTCTGTTCGGCCGACTCGACCTTTCGCAGGGAGCTCCTGCCGGACTTGACGCGCTTCTTGTTTTGCGGCGAGACGCTTCCGCGCCGGCTTGCGCAGGCGCTGCTCGAACGCTTTCCCGAGGCCTCTGTTTGGAACACGTATGGTCCCACCGAATGCACGGTGGCGGTGACCTCGGTTCGTGTGACCAGCGAGCTGCTTGCCCGGTATGAAGAAGTTCCGCTGGGTTATGCCATGCCGGGGGCGGCTGTATTTCCCGGCGATGAACGTCGCCGGCCCGCGCCGCCGGATTGTCGCGGCGAGATCTTGATCGTCAGTCCGAGCGTCAGTCCCGGCTATCTGGCTCGGCCGGAGCTGACAAACCAGAGTTTTTTTCAGCGCGAGGGAGGCCGTGGCTATGCGACCGGAGATTTGGGAATCCTGAAGGATGGGTTGCTTTTCTTTTCGGGCCGGATCGATGAGCAGGTCAAGGTCAACGGCTTCCGGATCGAGCTCGGGGACGTGGAACAAAACCTCTGCGGCCTTCGGGAGGTCGGGAACGCGGTGGTCGTTCCGATGAAGCGGGGCGGCGTGATGGAAGGGATCGCCGCCTTCGTGGAAGTTAGGGTTCGCAACGGCGAGACGGATTTTGAGCTCGCCCAGCAGCTGCGCGCTGCGATCTCGAGGAAGCTCCCGGCGTATATGATTCCCAAGAAATGGATTTTTCGCGGGAATCTCCCGACCACCGCCAACGGAAAAATTGACCGGAAGCTCCTGGCCGAGGAACTAGCCAGATGACCGCCGATGACGCCTTACGCCAGTTTTAGCTATTTCGGGATTTTGCTGCTGCTTGTCGTCGTCCCGACGATCGTCCTTGGGTTTTTGGGGAAGAAGCCGAAATCCTGGCTGATCATCGCCACCTCCGGAATGCTCATCGTCCAGTATGCCTGGCCGGTGGTGGGCAAGCCAGAGTCTCCGTTCTGGCACGAACTCGCCACTCTGGTCGTGTTCACGGTCTTTCAGTGGGCGGTGGCCGCCGGTTATGCCGCATGGAGAAGACGCGAAGGTCCCCATCGAGGATTCCCCGCCTTTTTGGTGCTGGCGCTTTCTCCGATGGTCTCTTCCAAGATGCTGCCTTTCGAGCAGGGCGGCGGGCTAATCGGGTTCGTGGGTATTTCCTACCTGACTTTCCGGGCGGTCGACGTGTTGATTTGCCTGAAAGACGGAACGGTCAAGGAACTCACGCCCCCCACCTTTTTGATGTTCCTGCTGTTTTTTCCCACGGTTTCGTCCGGTCCTCTCGATCGCTACAGGCGCTTTGAGGCCGACTGGCACGCTCCGCGGACGACCAGGAAGTTTCTGGACGATCTCGATCACGCGGCATCCTGCTTTTTCACCGGGATGCTCTACAAGTTTGTGCTCGCGGCCATCATTTACGACCGATGGCTCGGGGCGGTGAAGGATAGTGAAGGCTTCCTGGCGGTGGTTTCCTACATGTATGCCTACAGCTTCTATCTGTTCTTTGATTTCGCCGGATACAGCGCGTTTGCGATTGCCTTCAGCTATCTGTTGGGAATCCGAACGCCCCCGAATTTTTATCTGCCCTTTCTCGCTCCCGATATCCAGGCCTTCTGGAACCGCTGGCATATTAGCCTTTCCCATTGGTTCCGGGATCACGTTTTCATGAGGTTCCAGCTCTGGGCCGCCAAACGGAAACTCATTCGCAATCCCGTGCATGCCGCCCACCTTGGACTGATGTTGACGTTTCTTACAATGGGCCTTTGGCACGGTATCGAGCGTCACTTTGTGGCCTACGGGCTCTACCACGGCGTTTTGCAGGTGGCTCACGATCACTTCAAGCGTTGGAACAAGAGCGCGCGCCTGATTGCGGAGACCTGGTGGGCGAGGGCAATCGGAACAGCTCTCACGTTCCAGTGCGTCTGCTTTGGGTTCTTGATCTTTTCGGGCCACTTGTTTCGTTGAGATTCGAAGGCCAAAGAACCATTTTGACGAATTGAACTGCTCGAAATCCTGTGGAAACCAAACCCCCGGATCTTACTGATGTTCGGAAGAACTACCTGTGTGGACGCCTGCACCGCGCAGACCTCCATGCGGATCCCATCGCGCAGTTTTCCCTATGGTTCGAAGACGCGCTGCGCGCGGGAGTCATCGAGCCGAATGCCATGAGCCTTGCGACGGCCTGGAAAGACGGGCGGCCTCTGGTGCGCACCGTTCTGTTGAAGGGGATCGACGCGCGGGGTTTTGTCTTCTTTACCAACCTCGAGAGCAGGAAAGCCAGGCAGCTCTCCGAAAATCCCAATGCGTCGCTTCTTTTTCCATGGCTGGCGATCGCGCGCCAGGTAATCGTCACCGGCTCCGTGGCGAGGCTTTCAGCAGTCGAAGTCTACAAATATTTTGTGACTCGTCCGCGCGAGAGCCAGTTGTCGGCCTGGGCGTCGCCCCAAAGCAGCAAGTTGTCTTCCCGTGCCGTTCTGGAGACGATGTGGGAGCGGATGAAGCAAAAGTTCGCCGCCGGCGAGGTTCCGCTCCCTCCGTTTTGGGGCGGCTACCGGCTCAGTCCGGCGAGCATTGAATTTTGGCAGGGCGGTCGAAACCGGCTGCACGACCGCTTTGAGTACAGTCGCCGACCGAATGATGGTTGGAATATCGAGCGGCTCGCTCCCTGATCGCAAGGCTGCGGGTGGGCGTTTCAGCGGGCGCGCTTTTCGCTTCAGAATCGGCTCGGATCGTTGCGCCGGCCAAGCGCCCGCTCGTCCAGAGCCAGCGCGCATTCCCGCAACGATTCGGAAATCTTGACCTCGAACGGCTCGCACTGGTCGAGGCCGCGAAGACATTCTGGCAAAGAGGCGAGCTGGCTGGCGACATGATTCCGTGCCGCTGACAGCGGTGGAGAGCTTGCCAGCCGCCTGCCGCCGCGCATCACCGGCACCAGCAACGCCTCCCCCGGCAATGTCTCCCGGCGGAAAGTCAGGATATCGCTAGCCATGCGCCCGGAATCGTCCCTCGCGCGGTAGACTTGTTTGCAACCGGGCCAGGTCGTTTTGCCCTCGGAATGCTTGCGGCGTGGAAGGTTCGCGTATTCCTGCAATTTGTAGGCACAATCGAGGTAGGGCGCATCCGCCGAGGTATCGAGGCGGGTCCCAATGCCAAACCCGTCGATTGGAGCCCTGCAGCGGACCAGATCTCGCAGGGCGTATTCATCGAGATTCCCGCTGGCGAAAATGCTCACCTCGCGCAAGCCTGCCTGATCAAGAATTGCCCGCACGCGAGCGGCATTTGCCGCCAGATCGCCGCTGTCGATACGGAGACCCTTGATGTCAATGGAGCGCTTTTTCAAAACGGCCGCCAGTTGGACGACTTTTGCAGCCGCGGCCTCGGTGTCGTAGGTATCAATGAGCAGGGTGATGTCGCGGTGGTTTGCATCGGCAAAGTTCTCGAACGCTTCAAGCTCATCGTCGTGCGCCTGAATGAAGGAGTGTGCCATGGTGCCGAACAAGGGAATGTCGAATAGCTTTCCGGCCAGGACATTGGAGGTGCCACTCATCCCGGCGATGTAGCTGGCCCGCGCTGCCATGAGACCAGCTTCCGCTCCTTGTGCTCGGCGAAGACCAAATTCGACGAGCAACCTATCGGGAGCCGCAAGAACGGAGCGGGCGGCTTTCGAAGCGATCGCCGTTTGAAAGTTTAGAATGTTTATGAGCCGTGTTTCGACAAACTGGGCTTCGGGCAGGGGTCCGCTCACTTGCAAAACAGGCTCTTCCCCGAAGAAAACGGTGCCCTCCGGCATCGCATTCACATCTCCCGTGAACCGCAGGCTTCCAAGCCAGCGAAGAAATCCGGGTTGGAAAATCTGCGTCCGTTCGAGCCACTCGATATCCTCAGGGGAGAAGGCCAACTGTTCGAGATAGGCCAAGGCCTGGTCGAGCCCGGCGACGACGAGAAAATTTCGCTGGGCCGGCAGCCGGCGGACGAAAAACTCGAAAACCGCTGTCTCGTGCATCCGATGCTGCCAATAGGCTTGCAGCATGGTTAGTTGGTAGCGGTCCGTCAGCAACGGGCCGTAGTCGATATTCACGGGGCGAGATCCTGCACCTTGATGGCTACCGCGCCATGCCGCGCCATTTCCTCCTCGGCCTTTTGGCTGTCTTGGGGCTGCACATTCACGCCGCGGATTGCATCGACAAGAAGATAGGTCTCGAAACCGAGTGCCAAGGCGTCAAGCACCGTGCTGGAAACGCAATAATCTGTCGCGAGTCCGCCGACGAAAAGCCGGGAGACGCCTGCGCCCCGAAGATCCGCTTCGAAATTCGTCGTGCCAAAGTCCGAGTAGTATTCCCGGTCGGGTGTGGTTGCCTTGGAAACGACGGTTGGCGTGGAGGAAAACGTCAGTTCGGTCGAAAATGCAGCACCATAGGTACCCGCCACACAATGGGAGGGCCACGGTCCGCCCTGCTCTTTGAAGGAGCAGTGGTCGACCGGGTGCCAGTCGCGGGTCATGTAAATCGGCAGACTGCGTTGTTCGAATGCGGCGATATACTTGTTGATCGCGGGAAGGATTCTGTTGCCGTCGGGAACCGCGAGCGCTCCGCCGGGAAGAAAGTCGTTCTGTACGTCGACGACGACCAGCGCGTCGCCTTTCTTGAGGATCACCTTGCCCGGCTCGATGCCGCTCATGATTAAACCTGGTTCAGAATCGTTGACGCCCGAAGCGGGCTTCCAAACGCTTCCGGGGCGCTTGCCGGAGGCCGCGAACCGGCCTACCATTGTCGGGATCTGGAATGCCTGCTGACATTGAAGTTATCCGGCTCCTTCAAAATCGCCATGGAGCTTGTTCACGCCCCATGCTCAAGCGGTCTTTTTTTGAGCGCGATCCAGTCAGTTGCGCACGGGACTTGATCGGATGCAAGCTCAATTGGGGCGCACTTTCCGGCACGGTGGTCGAAACGGAAGCCTATGATGCCGAAGGCGACGCGGCGTCCCATACCTCCTTTCGGCCAAGCGCGAGAGCTTTCATTCAGGCTCACCGGGCTGGCGCGGCCTATGTCTATTTCAGCTACGGCGTCCACTGGATGCTCAATGTGCTTGTGAAAGGCACACGCCTGGGATTCGTCCTGATCAGGGCGCTTGAGCCAATCGACGGCATCCGGAGAATGGAAAAGAGCCGCAACCTGCGGGATCCGCGACAACTTTGCTCCGGTCCCGGCAAGCTTACCCAAGCCCTTGGGATCACCGGGGCGCACCATGGCCGTGATTTGTGCCGCGCCGCTGCATTTTCTTTCTCTCCGCCCGGGAAACCTGCCGAGGTTGAAACCTCTCCGCGCATCGGGATTTCGCGCTCGGCGGAACTGGCCTGGAGATTTTACGTGCCGGGCAACCCGCACGTGAGCCGCTCTTTCCGCGTCAAGGATCGGGCGGGATCGACTCCCGCCCGATCCTGAAATTGACCTATTTGGACAGGCCCACGGTCGGTGGCGGCGGTGGTGGTGGCGGCGATTTGTGCGCACACGCGGCCAAACTCAAACTGGCTGTCGCAAGCGCGACTACGGCGAAGATCTTGGCGGATTTCATGATGATTCCCCTCCTTTCGTTGCAGGTTGCTCGAGGGACTTTGGCAAAATCACTCCAACTAACAACAACAACCTGAAAAAATTCAAGCCTGCTCCACCCAATCGTATTCGATGGTTTTGAGCCGCTTTTCTTTCGAGCCGAGCCGCGGGACGCAGGAAATGAGGGCCTTCGTATACGGATGTTGCGGGTTGGTGAGGACGCTTCCGGTTTCGCCGTATTCGACGATCTGTCCGCGAAACATGACCGCTACCCGGTCGCAGAGGCCGCTGATGATGGCGATGTTGTGAGTGATCAGGATCAGCGCCATGCCGAATTCGGTTCGCAGGCGCCGCAATTCCTTCAAGATTTGGGCCTGGATGGTGACATCCAGGGCGGTGGTCGGCTCGTCCGCCACCAGGAGGGCTGGCCGGCAACTTAGCGCCATGGCAATCATCGCCCGTTGTTGCATTCCTCCGCTTAGTTGATGCGGGTAGTCCCTCATGCGCTGCTCCGGGTTGACAATGCCGACGGCGGTCAGACACCGAACGATCTCGGATTCGACATCATGAACCTCGCGGCGGTGCAGCTTGATAGCTTCCGCAAGTTGGCTCCGAATCGAGTAGACGGGATTCAGCGAGGTCGATGGTTCCTGGAAGATGTAGGCGATGCCTCCGCCTCGGACGTTTCGCAGGCGTTTGGGAGCCATTCCGAAGATGGCTTCGCCGCGGAAGGTAATCTCCCCGCCGACGATCTCCGCGGGAGGTTCGGGCAAAAGGCGGGTCAAGGAAAGCGCGGTCACACTTTTTCCACTCCCGCTTTCCCCGACGATGGCCAGCGACTCGCCCTCGTTGACCGAAAAGGAGACGTTCTTTACCGCCTCCATGAAGCCGTCTTCGCTGCGAAAGCGGATGGAAAGCTCGCGGACATCGAGCAGTTGGGGAGTGGTCATGTCTTTTGGGAGCGGGTTTCCGAGGCTTGGCGCAGCGCGTCGCCGGCCAGGTAAAACGAGAGGGCGGCAACAAAGATCGCGAACCCGGGGAAGACGATCAGCCACCAGGCGTCCAGGAGATAGCTTTTGCCGTCGGTGATGATATTGCCCCAGGTAGCCTGCGGCGGTTGGACTCCAAAGCCAAGAAAGCTCAGGCCCGCCTCGGTGAGAATCGCCTCCGGGATCCCCAGGACGGCGGTCACGATAATTGGCGCCGCGGCGTTCGGCAGGATGTGGCGAAGGATGATCAGAAGAGAACGCTGGCCCAGTGCGCGGGCTGCCCGGACGTATTCGCTCTCGCGAAGGGTGAGAAACTCCGCGCGCACCAGTCGCGCGGTTCCGGTCCAGCTTACCAGGCCGATGACCACAATGATATTGATGATGTTGGGGCCAAGGAGGGCCACAGCCGTAAGGATCAGGAAAAAAGTCGGAAAACAGAGGATCGCATCGACAATTCGCATGATCACGTTATCCACCCAGCCGCCAAAATATCCGGAGATCGCACCGACGGTAACGCCGATCAGCAGGGACACCGCCACCGCGATGAAGCCGACCGTGAGGGAAATGTACGAGCCGTTCAGCATCCGCGAAAAGACGTCCCGCCCAAGATTGTCCGTGCCGAGCCAGTGC
This sequence comes from uncultured Verrucomicrobiae bacterium, assembly GCA_963816855.1. Lineage (GTDB taxonomy): Bacteria > Verrucomicrobiota > Verrucomicrobiia > Chthoniobacterales > Terrimicrobiaceae > DASTFP01. The sequence goes on from CAWFMA010000007.1 coordinate 147,072, forward strand.
GCCGCGCCCGGGGGCTTGAGCTTGAGAGCCAGATTGGTGGCGTTCGGATCGTGAGGAAAATAAATTCCCCTCCACGCGCCCAAGCCGGTCACCACGGCGATGACAAAGAAGAGCGCGACGATCGCCGCGGCAGTCACCCCGATCGCATCGCGGCGGAAGCGGTGCCAGACGCGACGGATCGGGCCGGGAGCCATCGCGTCCCGGAGATCTGTTTCGAGCGGTTGGAAGCTTGTGACCATGTTACTCCAGTCGAACCCGCGGGTCGACGACCGCGTAGAGGACGTCGGAAATAAGGTTGCCGAGGAGAACCAGCGCGGCGACGATGAAATTCAACGCGATGAGCGTCGGGTAATCCCGCTCGAGCACCGCCTCGTAACCGAGGCGGCCAAGTCCCGGGTAGGCAAAGATCGTTTCAATAATGATCGAGCCGCCGATAAGTCCGGGCAACAGGCCTCCGATTCCGGTGATCAGCGGACGGATCGAATTGCGCAGCGCGTGCTTGTAGAAGACGGTTTCGGGTTCCAGGCCCTTGGCGAACGCGGTTCGGATGTAATCCTCGCGCATCGTCTCGATCATGCTCGCCCGAAGGTAACGCGATTGGGCGGCGATGCCTCCAAGGGAAAGCACCAGCGCGGGAAGGGCCATGTGCCAGAAACGGTCAAGCCAGAGGGTTACGGCATTGGGGAAATCCACCCCATAAGTCTGCGTTCCGAGGAGCGGAGCGTCGGTAAATTTTACCAGGCCAATAACGATAAGGTCCGAAATCCAAAAACCGGGCAAGGCAATGAAAACGAAAGCCAGAATCGAGGTCAGCACGTCGGGAAGTTTGCCGGCGTGCTTGGCCGCATAGACCCCGAGGAGCAGGCCGAAGCTTAGGGAGAGAAAAATCGCGAGGACATTCAGGGAGACCGTGGCCGGAAGCCGCTCGGCAATCCGGCGAAGAACCGGCCGGTCATCCTTGATGCTCTTCAGATTGCCGCTGAAAAGGTCGCGCATGTTGAGCCAGTATTGTTCCGGGAGGGGACGATCCAGGTGGAATTTCTTCCTGAATGCTTCTTTGACTTGCGGGGTGATTTTCGGATTGAGCTCTCCCCACGGATAGGGGCTGCCGGGCGTAAGCGTGATGATAAAAAACGATATCACGCTGATAAGAAACAGCAGAACGACGCTGATCAAGAGTCGGCGAAGAATGAAGACGAACATGGCAAAAACCCCCAATCAGTCACTTCGGGAGCAAGTCCGCGTAAGCCGGGCGATAGAACCAATCCATATAGTATCCCCAGCCAGCCTTGGTCATCTCCACCGGCGTGTCGATCCAACCCCCCTGGCGGTCCGGACGGCGGATCCGATAGCTGTCTTTCCACATGACGGAAGTCCCCTCCGGCACGTAGAGGAAAAGATACGGTTGGTCCCGGTAGATCGTCTCCTGCAGGCGTCCGGCCAGGGAGATGATTTTCCCCCGGTTGTATTCCTCCCGAAGGTCCGCGAGGAGCCTGTCGACTTCGGCATTTTTGTAGCTGACGACATTGAGCTGTTCCGGGTTGTTCTGTGAGGAATGCCAGATTTGGTATTGGTCGTAGTCGGGGCCGAGCGACCAGCCGAGCACCATCGCGTCGAAGGTTCCCTTATTGATGAAGTTCTTCAAAAAGACGGCCCATTCGTAGAGCTCGATCTTCACTTCTATGCCCAGCTTCCTGAGGTCGTCCTGCACAAGCGTGGCGATGTCCCGGCGGACTTCGTTTCCGTTATTGGTGATCAGAGTGAAAGCAAATCGTTGGCCATCCTTTTCCAGGATGCCGTCCTTGCCCGGCTTCCAGCCGGCTTCGGCGAGCAGTTGCCGCGCCTTCTCCGGGTCGTAACCGAACGGTTTTACGTCGGGATTGAAAAACCACATTTTCGGGGTGAAAATCCCGGTGCTCTGGACGCCGTGGCCGTAGAGGATGTACTTCACCATTTCCGGAACGTTCACCGCGTGAGCCAAGGCCTGTCGCACTCTTTCATCATGAAAGATCGGACGCCGCAAATTCCAACCGACGTAGGTGTAGGAACTGCTCGGCGACGAGAAAAGATCGAAACGGTTGTCTTGTTCGAAGTGTCCAACGGCCCAGGGATCGACGCTCCAGAAGTCCACTTGGCGTGTTTCAAAAGCCAACCTCAAGGCGAGCTGGTCCGGGAGCACCCGGAAAACAATGGAATCGAGCCAGGGTCCCGGCGCATCGAAGTAGTCGGGGTTGCGTGTCACGCGCAGATATTCGTTCGTCTTCCAGGTGTCGAAACGGAACGGTCCTGTTCCTACAGGGTTGCGGTTAAAGTTCACCGCCCACCAATCAGGGGGCTTGCCCTCGAGAATATGCGCGGGCAGCATCCCGATCATCCAACTGCTCAGGGCCGGGGAATAAGGCTTTCGGTAAATGACCCGGACTGTATGCGCGTCCGGCGTCTCGACGCGCAGAACGTAAAGAAAGTCCGGCTTGCGCGGCGAGGCGAAAGCGTCATCCATGATCGCGCGATAGGTAAAGGCGACATCCCGGGAGGTAAAGGGCTCCCCATCGTGCCAACGGACGTTCTCCCTAAGCAAAAACAGCACCTCGGGCTCCGCCAGGAATTGTTTGGTCTCCGCGAGGGTCGACCGGGCCTCCAACTCCGGCCGCTTCGAAAGAAAGCCCTGTATCTCGCGCAGGAAGACCTCCGCATCGCCGACGATCGTCAGTTCAAACGCAGAAGCCGACTCGATCCATTCGCGGACGACGTTCGACGCGCGCGGTGCGCCGAGGAACGCCGCGAGGGTTTCGGCGGCCCGGTCCTTCAAATCGACGCGCACGACATGCAGCGGAACAATCGCGGATGGATCGAGCAGGCCAACGATTTTGCGCGAGCTCTCCATTCCGGGTTCGTCAAATTCGAGCAGCAGACGGTTTTCCTGAGTATTCACCGAGCGCAATTTCCATTCCTGCCCCAGCGAGGTTTGCGCCTCGATCGCGCGCCGGGCGGCCAGCGCTGCGGCCGCGTCCCGAAAGAAGATGGTCGTCGTTTGACTTAGCGTGAACGACTTGGCGAGGTCGGTCGCGATTTCAAGGTGCTGATCGTATTTCAGCAATCCGTTGAAGATCACCGCCTGCACTTCCCCCGCGGCCGCGTCGGCCTGCTGGATGGGATTGAGGGTGGACGGTTCGCCGAGTGTCCCGATGGACATCTCGTTTTTCTTCTTGGTCGAAAGCGCGGAGACGTTAACGAACGAGACCACGATCAGCCCTGCGAGCAGCGCGGGAAGCCCATAGACAAAAAACCGGATCACGCACGCGAAGGATAGCGAGACCCCGGTTTCGCGCAACGGAATGATTCCGGCCGCAGTTCCGCTTGTGCCCGGTTGGCGACCTGTCCGGCGGGCGGAAAATTAGCCGGTTGTGCATGTCTCGGGGCTGTGCTTATCTGCTTCGTTTGCACATGAACGTTGTCGTCGAATCCCAGCCCAATTGCCTCGTTACCTTGCGCGTCGAGTTGCCATCTGAAGAAGTCTCCAAGGAATGGTCGAATGTGGCGCGCAGTTTTCAGCGGCAGGCGAAGATTCCCGGTTATCGTCCCGGCAAGGCGCCACAATCCCTGGTGGAGAGTCGCTATGCCAAAGACATCAAGGAGCAGCTGACCTCCAAGCTTCTGCGGGAGAGCCTGGATGAGGCGATTCGCGAGAACAAGCTTCGGGTGCTCTCGGTCTCGCAGGTCGAGAACGTGGAGATCGCCGACGACAGGACGATGCGCTACCAGGCGACCGTGGTGACCGCTCCGCACTTCGAGTTGCCGGACTATTCCGCGATTCCCGCGGAGATCGCCAAGCAAAAGGTTACGGAAGAGAGCGTCTCGCGCTGGCTCGACCAATTGCGCGAACCGCACGCCACCTACTCGCCGGTGGAGGGGCGCGCCCTCCAGATGGGCGACTATGCGGTGCTGACCTACGCGGCGACGCTGGACGGAGTGGCGCTCGGCGAGACAATTCCCGACGCGCCAGCGCAGCTTCAAGGCCGGCGGAACGCGTGGATCTTTATGGATGAGGCTACGCTCTTGCCTGGATTTTGCCAGGCCGTCGCGGGCATGAATGTCAACGAGGAGAGAACGTTTTCGATTGATCTGCCCCCCGATTTGCCGGTTTCAAAACTCGCGGGGAAAAAGCTCGACTACGCGGTGACCCTGCACGCCATCAATACGAAAAGTCTTCCCGAGCTGGACGACGCGCTCGCGGAAAAGATCGAGCCGGGCACCACCGCGGAACAGCTTGCGCAAAAGGTGCGTGAGCGCCTCGAGAAATTGGCGGAAGCTCAGTTTGAGGACGCGAAACGGCAGGCGGCGGTCAGGTATCTGCTTGAAAAAGTCGACTGCGAGCTGCCCGCTCCCGTCGTGCAGAAGGAACTGGACAGCATTCTTCACGATATTGTGCGAGAAAATCAGGTTCGCGGAATCAGCGACGACGAAATCAAGAAACACGAAAACGAGCTGATCGGAGTGGCGCACCAAGGGGCGAAAGACCGCGTCCGCAGCAACTTTTTGCTCCTGCGCATCGCGGAAAAGGAGAATTTGAAAGTCACCGAGGAGGACCTCTCCCGGCGGGTGTTGGAAATGGCGGCCCGTCACGGGATCCCTTTTGCCAAGCTGATCAAGGACCTTCAGCGTCGCGAAGGATTTGGCGCGTTGCGCGAGCAAATCCTCATTGGCAAGGCTCTTGATTTGCTGGCGGCTAATGTTACGGTGCGCGAACCTGCCGGCGAGCCGACTGCTTAAACATGTGCATTATGAAGAATTCGTATCTGGTACCAACCGTCGTCGAGCAGACCAGCAGGGGAGAACGGGCGTTCGACATCTATTCGCGTCTTCTCAAAGACCGCATCATTTTCATTGGCACTCCCATTGACGATCACGTCGCGAATCTTGTCGTGGCCCAGATGCTGTTTCTGCAGATGGAGGATGCCAAGAAGGACATCAACATCTATATCAACTCGCCGGGTGGTTCCGTGACCGCGGGTCTGGCCGTCTATGACACCATGCAGTTCGTGACCTGCGACGTGAACACTTATTGCATGGGGATCGCGGCAAGCATGGGAGCGGTTCTCCTCTGTGCGCGGGACGAAAGGCAAGCGTTATGCCTTGCCGAACTCCGACATCATGATCCATCAGGTCTCCGGAGGCGCGCAGGGGCAGGCGAGCGACGTCGAGCGACAGGTGGAGTTCATGTTCAAGCTCAAAAAACGCCTGAATCAGATCCTTGCAATCCACACTGGCAAATCCGCCGAGCAGGTGACCAAGGACGCTGACCGCGATTACTACATGAGCGCGGAGGAGGCCAGGGAATATGGGTTGGTCGATGAGGTCGTGAAATCACGCAAAGAGATTAAAGAGCTTCCCGTGGAGAAGCCTTCGGAGTAGATTTGCTGCCATGGCTCGGGCGAGCAACCTCACGATGTGCTCCTTTTGTGGCAAGAGCCACGCGGAGGTGCGCAAGCTCATCGCCGGCCCGGGCGTTTACATCTGCGACAGCTGCATCACAGTTTGCAAAGGGATTCTCGACAAGGAACTCAACGACGAAGCCCGCAAGCAGAAGACCGCGATCCGCGTGCCGAAGCCCGTGGAAATTACGCGCGAACTCGATCTGCACGTCATCGGCCAGGAGAAAGCCAAGAAGGTCCTCGCGGTCGCTGTCCACAATCACTACAAGCGAATTTCGCAGGACGGCGCGTCCTTCGATCCGGCTGTTCACCAGCTTGGTTCGCTGGCCGACATTGAAATTGAGAAGAGCAATATCCTCCTGATCGGGCCCACCGGCTCGGGAAAGACGCTGCTGGCTCGCACGCTCGCGCGGATCCTGGACGTTCCCTTCTGCATTGCCGACGCCACCACCATTACCGAGGCGGGGTACGTGGGCGAGGATGTTGAGAACATCGTTTTGCGGCTACTGCAGAATGCCGACTACGACGTCAAGCGCACGGAGATGGGCATTGTCTACATCGATGAAATCGACAAGATCGGGCGCAAGACAGAGAATGTCAGCATTACGCGCGATGTCTCCGGAGAGGGGGTCCAGCAGGCGCTGCTGAAAATCTTGGAGGGCACCGTCTGCAACGTGCCGCCCCAGGGCGGCCGCAAACATCCCCACCAGGAATACATCCAGGTGAACACCGAAAAGATTCTCTTCATCTGCGGCGGAGCCTTTGTTGGCTTGGACAAAATCATCCACCGCCGGCTGGGTGGAAAAACCATGGGATTTCACGCGCGCGACCTCCGCAACCCCGAGACCGTCGCCCGGGAATCCATCCACGCGGTCGAACCTGAAGATCTTCTCAGTTTTGGTCTCATCCCGGAGTTCATCGGACGGTTGCCCGTGGTCAGCACCCTCGACGCGTTGTCCGAAGATGAACTGCTGATGATTCTGACGGACCCCAAGAACGCGATGGTCAAGCAATACGCGAAATTGATGGCCATGGACGGGGTGGGCTTGACCTTTACGAAAGATGCTCTGCGCGCTCTGGCGGCCGAGGCCGTGCGCAAAGGAACGGGTGCGCGCGCTCTTAGAGCCTTGCTCGAACGGATCATGCTCGACGTGATGTTCGAATCCCCTGGTCGAGACGACATCGCGGAAATCACCATCAATCGGGCGGTGGTGGAGGGAAAGCGCTCGCCGTTGATTCGTAAGCGACAGGACAAGGACGCCGCGTAAAGTCATGTCGGAAAGACTTTCGGCGCCCTTCGGTTTTGCCTATCTGTTCGAACGTTTTCCTTCCTTTAGCCAGACGTTCTGTGTCCGCGAAGTGGAGGCCGTGCACGGAAGGGGGTTTGAGTTCCCGGTCTTCTCCATCCGCAAACCCGCCGGTGAACCGGTGCAGGACTATTTTTCGAATATCGGGCCGATCTATTTCTTGCCTGAAAAGTTCGATACGATTCTGGCCGCCGACGCGAATTTCCGCCGTTCGGCCCGCAAAGCGCTGGAGAGCCTGCGCGCCCTTTGGGGTTGCGAGGAACAAAAACGGCGCATTTACGAGGCGCTCTGGCTTGGCCCGATGCTCAGGGACGCCGGGATCCGGCACCTTCATGTGCATTTTGCGGGAAGCGCCGCGCGGACTGCGTTCTGGCTCAAGAGGCTATTTGGCGTCGAATACAGCATCACCGCGCACGCCAACGACATCTTTCGCGATGAGCCCCCGGAACGTCTTGCCCAGATCTTTTTCTCCGCGACTTTGGTAGTTACCGTCAGTGAATTCAGCCTGGCGTATCTGCGCAAAAAATTCCCCTCGCAGGCCGGCAAGTTCTTCCGGGTTTACAACGGCCTTGACGTCGAGCGTTTCCATCCAAGCTCCTTTCCTGGCGGCCGACCCTTGATCCTGAGCGTTGGCCGCTACATTCCGAAGAAGGGATTTTGCACCCTGATCGAAGCGTGCTCGCGCCTCGAAGGCAAGGAGTTCGATTGCCAAATCATCGGAAACGGCCCGCTCGAGGAGAGCCTGAAGGAACAGGCGGCGTTGCTTGGAGTCGCCCCGAGCGTCGCGCTTACCGGACCGAAAACCGAGGGAGAAATCAGGCGCCTGCTGGAGCGTTCGAGAATGTTCATTCTCTCCTGCACCAGAACGGACGATGGCGCGATGGACAATCTTCCAACGGTGATCATGGAGGCGATGGCGGCGGGGCTCCCGGTGGTTTCCACGGATGTGGCCGCGGTCGCCGAGATGATCGTGGATGAAAAGACCGGCTTTATCGTGCCCGAACGCGACTCCCGGGCCCTGGGACAGAAGATCGCTTGCCTCCTGGAAGATGTCGAACTGGCGCGCTCGATGGGAACTGAAGGCCGCGCGCGGTGCCGCGATTTGTTCGATTTGAACAAGACTTCGGCCGAGCTTAGCGAGTTGCTGATCGATCATGGCGCGATTTCAAGCCGCCGGGGCCGCTTCCATCCGTTTCACAGAGACGCCGCCTGACGGCCTTTCTAGAAGTTGGCTGGGCCCGGGCCGCCGGTCCTTGGAGATCGACGTGGGATGTCACAAGGGACGCTTTCTCGTTGAGATGGCCTGCAAATACCCGTCGGCTAACTTTCTTGGAATAGAGAGGCAGGGCCAACGCGTCGCCAAGGCCCGGAAAAAAATTTGCCAGCTTGGCTTGAGCAACGCGGCGGTAGTTCATGGCGACGGGTTGGAAGTTTTAAGCCAATTGCCCGATGGGTGCGCCGACTATCTGCACGTCCTCTTCCCGGATCCCTGGCCAAAGCGCCGTCATGAGGGGCGGCGCCTGGTGCGCGCGAGATTCCTGTGCGAGGCTTTGCGTATCCTCAGACCTCACGCCATCGTCCGGCTGGTCACCGACGACGCGGACTATGCGCGGGCGATCCAGTCGCAAACGGCGGCGATGGCGGAGTTCGAGCTTGTCCAGGACGGCCGAGACTACCCTCAGACGGAATTTCAGATCAGGTTCCTTGCCGACGCCCGATTGATCCATGCCCTAGCCGCCAGGCGGATCAGTTGATTAGCTCGCGATAAAGGCTCTCGAGCTTCGCGATCGAGCGCGCCTGTTCGAATTTTTCGCGCACCGAGTCGGCCGCGTTGCGCGAAAAGGCATGATACGAGGCGGGGTTCTCGGCGATTTCAAAGAGCGCGGACACGAGGGCCGCGCAGTCCCGCTCGGGAACGAGCAGGCCGTCGCGTCCCGATTCGACGGCTTCCGGGATGCCACCGTGCCGGGTGGCCACTACCGGCAGTCCGCTGGCCATCGCTTCCAGCATGGAATTGGGAACGCCTTCCTGGTCGCCGGCATTGGTCGTCTGACTTGGATGCAAGAAAAGATGAGCCGAACGAAAGGCTGCCGAAAGCTCTTGCTGGCCGAGAAACCCGGGGTAGCGGACTGCCTGGGTGATGCCGAGACGCTGGGTCATTTCTTTGAGACGGCTTTCCAAGGGACCTTCCCCTGCTAGGACAAGCTCCGCATGGGGGTACTTTTTCCGAAAATCGGCGAACGCCGTCAGGGTGATATCAAGCCCTTTCTTCTCGATGAATCGGGAAGCCTGGATCATGCGCCACCGACCATCGGAGGGAACAGACCGCCGTGAATAGGGAAATCCTTCCATCGGAACTCCGGTCCGGTTGATGCGGATCCTTTTCTGCTCGCAACCAAGTTCCACCAGGCGCGCGGCTAACGACTCGCTTCGCGCAAGGACCAGAGGCACGCTGCGCAGGAGTTCGCGGAGCCGGTGGTTGTAGCCCGGTTCGTCGTCGCGGAGCATGATGTCCATCCCGTGAAAGGACACCAATGCCGGCTTCGGCCAGTTTTGCACGAACGGCAAGAGGTGGACGCCGGTGTGACCAAAATAGATATGGAGCAAATCGGTGTGGCGCCGGCTCAAAACGCTGTCCAGTTGGTCGTATTCTCCGCGGTAGAAAACCGGCTCCAATCGCTGGATGTATTTCTTGTGAAAGCGCAATAAGAAGTTGATGCGTGGACGCGGGAGCACTTCGACATCCGGGAACGGGAAGAGGTGGGCATTTTCGCGCGCCTTGGTCATGACGAAGGTTTCGAACTCGCGCAAGCCCGTCACCTGCCGGTAGATATGCCGCATCTCGCGCTTGAGGAACGTGGTGCAATAGCTGGCGACGACTGGTTTCGGCATGAAACGCTGAAGCAAATCGCCCTCCGGCGTGTTCGCCAAGCCGATTTTGCGAGTCATTCTCCTCCGTGAGATGTTTAATCATGGGTGAATTTCGCACTCGGAGGCGCCGTGTCCCTTAACCAGGACCGCCCGGCCTCAGGCACCGGCGAAGAGGAGGACGATGACATTGCGCTCATGCGCCGGACCAAGGCGGGAGATCTCGCGGCCTTCGAGCAATTGGTGGTGAGGCACCAGCATAGCGTCGTGGGCACGGCGGCCAAGATGCTTGGGTCGCTCGCCGAGGCCGAGGATATCGGGCAGCAAGTCTTCATTCGCGTATGGAAGTCAGCCGGTCGCTATGAACCTTCGGCCAAATTCACCACCTGGCTGATGACGATCACGCGCAACCTGGTATTCAACGAGATGCGGCGGAGGCGGCGGGCGCAGTTGGTGCCCATGGAGAGCGATCGCTCGGAAGTCGCGCATCAGTATTCCGACGATGAGGCACCCGCGCCCAACGAGGTCTTGCTGGATGCGGAGCTGCAGCAGGCCATCGACACGGCGATCGAAAGCCTTCCCGAGAATCAGCGCATGGCGATTGTGCTGCGACGTTATGAGGGAATGCCCTACGAAGAAATCGCGGAGGTGCTCAAAACAAGTGTGCCCGCGGTAAAGAGCATTCTCTTCCGCGCCCGTTCCGAACTGAAGGAGAAGCTTCGCAAATACCTCGGATAATTGCCGGCTTGTGAGCAGGGGCGTCTTTTCAGAAAGTCCTCCCAGATGGGCGATTTCCGAAAAGTTGGACTGATCACCTGCACGGCCCTGGCCATGGCAAACATGATTGGCACCGGGGTGTTCACGAGTCTCGGTTTTCAGGTCGTGGCGATCCCCTCCCCATTTCTCATTCTTCTCCTCTGGGTGCTCGGCGGCCTGGTGGCGCTTTGCGGGGCCATGAGTTACGCGGAGTTGGCGGCGGCGTTTCCGCGCTCCGGCGGGGAATACAACTTTCTTTCGGCGATCTATCATCCGGCCATCGGATTCATGGGTGGGTTTGTCTCCGTGGCGGTCGGATTTTCGGCGCCCATCGCCCTGTCTGCGCTGGCCCTTGGGAAATACGCGGCGGCGGCCTTGCCCGGGACTTCGGCCGCCTCGGTTTCGGCCTCGGTCTCCGTCTCGGTGGTGCTCCTTTTGGCGCTGGTCCATTCCTTCACCGTGCGGGCGAGCGGCAATTTCCAGGTGGTGATCACCTCGTTGAAGGTCGCACTGATCGTGGGCTTCATCCTCTTGGGGTTTTGGCGTCGCGGCGCGCTGGATGTCACCCCGCTTGCCGGGGATTTCGGGCGAGCGCTCAGTGGTCCGTTTGCCGTGTCATTGATGTTCGTCCTTTACGCCTACTCGGGATGGAACGCGGCCGCCTACATCATCGGCGAGGTCAGGGAACCCCAGCGCACCGTGCCGGCCTCGCTCTTGCTGGCTACCGTGGTGGTGACTATCCTCTACGTCTTCCTGAATGCAGTCTTTCTTGCAAGCGGGCCGATGAGCGGCTTTGCGGGGAAAATTGAAGTGGGCGAAATCGCTGCCCGGAACCTCCTTGGCGAGCAAGGGGGGCGCATCATGTCAGCGTTGATTGCTGGCGGCCTGATCTCCTCGGTGAGCGCCATGACTTGGGCGGGTCCCCGCGTGGCGCAGGCCGTCGGAGAGGATTTTCCCGCTCTTGGAATCCTGGCGCGGACCTCCACCGGCGGCGTTCCTCGCCTGGCTATCGGAGTTCAAACAGCTCTGGTGCTCTTCATGGTAGCCACTTCAACATTTGAGGCCGTGCTTGTGTACGCCCAATTTTCGATCCTTGCCTGCAGCTTTCTGACCGTTCTCGGCGTGATCGTCCTGCGCTGGCGTCAGCCGAATCTGGCGAGGCCTTTCCGCTGCTGGGGCTATCCGGCCACGCCCGGGGTGTTTCTTGCGCTGAATTTGTTCGCGATGGTGTATGGCGCGATCGACAGACCGGAGCAGGCGCTGGCCGGGTTGGCGACACTGCTCCTTGGAATTGGGCTGTATTTTCTAGCGGCCGGGAACAGGATTCCCAGATGAAGAGCCTTCTTGCCATTTGGCTTTTTTTCACAGCGATGGTCTCCCTTTCCGCTCAGGAAGTGCGGCGTGCGCTGGGGTGCCCGCGGAGTCCTTTTCGGCCGATGATTTGGCCAAATTTCTGGCGGGCGTTCCGGTCCCGCCCGGTTCACCCCTGTTCGAGATTCGACACTCATCCGGCTATGCCGGGCACGTCGCGGCCCTCGCGCATCTCTCCCAGCGTTACGACCGGAACTTTTTTTCAAAGATGCGAACCTGGAGCGCCGAGGAACTCGCGCCGCGCATCCCGATGGACCGGCCGCTCTACTATTTCTTTTCCGGACCCGACGCGGTGAGCCCCCTTGCCCTCTATCCCGACGCGCCGGTCTACATTCTGGGGGGCCTGGAATCCGTCGGCTCGATCCAGGCGCCGAATACTTTGTCGCCCGAGGCCTTGGCCGAGGCCCTGGCAAACTTAAGAAGATCGGCGGAAGTGATTCTCTCTTTCGGATTTTTCATTACCAAGGACATGAAAGTCGAACTGGATCGAACGGCCTTCCGCGGCGTGCTGCCATTGATTTATACCTTCATCGCGTTCGCCGGCGGGGAGGTTGTTTCCAGCGACTATATCGGGATTGACGGTGAAGGAACCCTTCTGGAGATTGGCGACATTTCCTCCGGAAGGCGGGGTTTTCTCCCCGGGGTTCGAATCAAATTTCGTCGCGGTGGGCATTCCACCGTGCAAACGCTTTACTATGTCCAAGCCAATGTCGCCGACGACGTGTTGAGGGCCAAGGGCGAGCTTCTGAGATGGGCGGGCACCTTCGGCTTGGGAAATGTCTATTTGAAGGCGGCCTCTTATTTGTTGCATGAGTCCGGATTTTCCCGCATTCGAGCCTTTCTATTGGGTCAGGCCTTTTCAGTTTTGCAGGATGACTCGGGCATTCCCTTCCGGTTTTTTCGCAACGAAGGTTGGCGATGCTGGTTTTTTGGCAACTATTCCGGGACGTTGGACATCTTTGCCAAGTATTACCAAAGCGATCTAAGCGCAGCTTTCGCCGCTCCGGGCATGGCCGTTCACTTGCCTTTCGGAACCGGTTATAAGTGGCGACCGGGCGAGTCGAACCTGCTTCTCGCCGTGAAGCAGGCGGCTTCAAGGCCGGATCCCGCTTCTGCGCGTTAACCCAAGGCGTCCGGACTAGCGGAAAAATGCGCCCAGAAAATCAGGATCGCGGAACCCCCCCTGCCGGCCGAGTCGAACAATCACGAGATCCAACGAAGGCGAAACGTAGACCCGCTGGCCATGAGAGCCAACCATCGCGACCAGGTCGGAGGGCGCCCGCCTCGACATGCAGGAGCGCATCCATGGGGGTCTGCGTGCCGAAATCGCCTCCTCGACATCGCACTCAATAGCGTCTTCGTCGGACGCCCGCCGGTTCAGCCAGAATCCAAGGCCATACATCGGGTTTGCGGAGGATCCCGCCGACGCGGTCCTGATCAGGGAGGTGGGGACCCGCGAAACAGCTCGGCCCACCCCTTCTTGTTTGAGAGCTCGCCCGGCGACCAGGAGGTCGCGGGCGCACAGCTGCGCGCCCGCCGAAAAGTAGGGATTTCCGAGGCGGTCTCGTCGCCATGCCCCCAACTTGATTCCAAGAGGATTAAAAAGCTCACCATTCATCCACGCAAGGGGTTGCTTTTGAAGCTTTCGCGCCATCAGCGTCTCAAGTGCTTCATAGTGCGATGGGCCATAGGCAAATGCCGCCCCGGGAAGGGAAACGATGGGAAGACCCAAGGCAGCCTTTTCTTTGTTGCGGAGATTTGCCGAATAGATTTGGGAAAACCCCGGGGAGAGCCCCGAGGTCTGATTGAGCAGGTCGCGAACCGTGATGCGGCTCTTTCTCGGGTCGCTTCGCCACTCGGTTAACGTCAGACTCGCCGACTCATCAAGTTTCAAGAGGTTGTGGCCGATCGCAGTAAAAGTCCCCAAAGCGCACAAGCTCTTGGTAATGCTATAGACATTTTCGATCTTGTCTCGGGAGGCGCCTGCTCCGTATCGCTCCATGCGCAGTCGGCCGTTCTGCCAGACCAAAAGCGCTCGTTCTCCGTGCGCCGCGGAGTATCGTGCGGCTGCGCCCGTATCGGCCCGGGCCGGCAGGCCAAATAAAACGAGAAATACCACGGCGGCGCAGGGGGTGTGCCTGTAAAGTCTCTGCCCCAAGTTACCGCAGGTAGGCCAGTCGACGGGTCGGACGCGCATGTCAAATGCCGATAACGGGTGGCCTTTTCTTGTGAAAAAGCAAGCTCGAAGAGAAGCCGAGGCAACACTTTTTTGGCCCAACTGGCAATTGAGAGAGACGCGCGGGAATTAGGAGTTGCGCTTAGCACCGTCAGCAGGCATAGTGCAGTTGAGGAAAGACCATGAGCCCAACACTTACCGCAACAAGCCAACTGGATCAACTTAAACAATTTACGACGGTTGTCGCGGATACGGGGGACTTCGAGTCGATTCGGAAATACGCGCCGCAGGACGCCACGACGAATCCGACCCTGATTTTCAAGGCGGTTCAGCTTCCGGAATACTCTCCGCTGCTCGACAAGGCCATCGCCGATAACAAGAGTTCGTCCCTTAGCGGACCAGCATTGCACAAAAAAATCATTGACGATTTGCTGATCGCTTTCGGGAAAGAGATTCTGGAGATCGTTCCCGGCCGCGTGTCCACCGAGGTGGACGCAAGACTGTCGTTCGATCCCGAGGCAACTGTCCAAAAGGCGCGTTACCTGATCGGCCTTTACGAGAAAGCCGGCATTCCTCGCGAGCGTGTTCTGATCAAGATCGCGTCGACGTTGGAAGGGGCACGCGCCGCCGAAGTCTGCGAGAAAGAAAAGATCCATTGCAATCTCACGTTGATGTTCTCGCTCGCTCAGGCAATTGCGTGCGCCGAGGCGGGAGTGACCCTGATCTCGCCTTTCGTGGGCCGAATCTACGACTTTTACAAGAAGTCCACCGGCAAAGAATATGTCGGTGCGGAAGACCCCGGAGTTCAATCGGTTCAAAAGATCTACACCTACTACAAGAAATTCGGATACAAGACGCAGGTCATGGGCGCTAGTTTCCGCAATGTCGGCGAGATCTTGGAACTCGCCGGCTGCGACCTTCTGACGATCAGTCCGGATCTTTTGGGCAAGTTGCAGGAGTCCGAAGGAGAAGTTGTCCGGAAACTCGATCCGGCGATCGCGAAGGCGGCGAATATTGAGCGCGTTGACGTTTCCGAAAAGGTCTTTCGCTGGCTCGTGAACGAGGAGGCGATGGCGACCGACAAACTGGCGGAAGGGATCAGGAACTTCGCCGCTGATATCGTTAAGCTCGAAGCAATGATCGCCAAGGCCTGCTAAGCGGTGTTCAGAATTCTCGCCGCGATCAGCCTGGTTTGCTGTGTTGTTGGTCAGCCCGTCTGTGGGATGACGGCAGCTGTCGACCATCCTGGCGCCTTGCCGATCCTTCTGGGCGTGGACAAGGTTCGGGCTGAATTGAAGCTCGATTCGCTTCAGCGGGCGTTGCTGGATTCGCTGCGAGACGAATACAGGTCATCCGCGCGAGAATTGACGAGCCCGATGCCGGCGGCCAAACAGGAACGCGCCGCGGCAGAGAAGCGGCTTCTTCAGCTCAACGAGCGTTTCAACAGGCGCGCGCTTTCAGTGCTCAATGACAACCAGCGCGCGAAGCTTTCCTTGATCGAAGCGAAGGTTCTCGGCGCTACTCTTGTTTACGCGCCCGGCAACCAGAAAATGCTCCGGTTGACCGGAGAGCAAAAGCGTCAGGTCGAAGCGATTCGTCAACGAGGCGTCGCCTACGTGGGAAAGATTAATCGCCAGTTCGAGGAGGGAAAGATCAGTTACCAGCAGCGCCTTCAACTCCTTCGGAATCGGCGAATCGCGCAAGGCGCCCAGATTGTCCGTCTGCTGACCGCCGAGCAACGCAACGTCGTGCAGGCGTTGGAGTCAGGCAAGTTCCCCAGCTGACCCCGCGGGCGATTGGCGCGCTCGGAAGGCCGGATCTCCGCCCTGGCCCAAATTTTTCCGAGCGGTGTCTCGAATCGCGATGCGACGGGATTGGGCGCGGTAGCGCCGGGAAAAAGTTCGGGCAAAATGTTTTGCAAGCTGGGCTTTTTCCGCATCAAGTGCGTGGTGACAGAATGAAGATCTATCTCGACGGTGAGTTTTACGAAAAAGAGAACGCCAAGATCTCTGTGTTCGACCACGGCTTGCTATACGGAGACGGCGTCTTCGAGGGCATCCGATTTTATCATGGCCGGGTTTTCCGTCTCGCGGAACACATCGACCGTCTTCACGATTCTGCCAAGGCGATTTGCCTCCAGATCCCTCAGACAAAGTTCGAGATGATTGACGCGGTTCTGGCGACCATTCGCCAAAATGAGCTCCAGGACGGCTACGTGCGGCTGGTGGTCACGCGCGGGAGCGGAGATTTGGGATTGAATCCGGCCTTATGTCCTCGCCCCACCGTCTTCATCATTGCCTCTCGAATCACCCTGTATCCCGAGGAAATGTACCGCCATGGGCTCCACGTGGTGACGTGCGCCACGCGGCGAATTCCTCACGGCGCATTGAGTCCAATGGTCAAGTCTTTGAACTATCTCAACAACGTGCTCGCCAAGATCGAAGCGCAGCAGGCGGGGGCGGGAGAAGGCCTGATGCTCAACGAGCAGGGCTTCGTGGCGGAATGCACGGGTGACAACATTTTTACGGTCAAGAACGGCAAAATCTTGACACCTGCGATCTCCTCGGGAGCGCTCGCAGGGATCACCCGGCAGGTTACTTTCGAAATGGCGGCGGAACTTGGAATCGCCATTAGCGAACCCGATATGACCCGCTACGATATTTTTACCGCCGACGAGTGTTTCCTGACCGGCACGGCGGCCGAAGTTATTCCGGTGGTGAAGCTCGACAGCCGGGTGATCGGAGACGGCGTTCCGGGCCCGGTGACACGTGCTTTGATCGAGCGGTTCCACCAGTTGACAGAGACGACGGGGACAGCGATTTATTGAGTGGTATGCAATGTGATGTTTGCCAGCAAAAAGAGGCGACGGTCTTTTTGACGCAGATCGTCGGCGGCAAGATGCAGAAGGTTAACCTTTGCGAAGCCTGCTCCAAGGAGAAGGGCGTGAACGACCCGACGGGCTTTGCCCTCGCAGATCTTTTGTTGGGCATGGGCGCGGCTCAGGATATCGAGCGGTCGCCCAGCGGCGTGTCCTGCTCGGTTTGCGGGTTTACCCAGGCTGATTTCAAGAAGACCGGCCGCCTCGGTTGCAGCGCCTGCTATGATGTATTTGGCGAAAGCCTTGAAGCGATGCTCAAGAACATGCATAAGGGTTCCGAGCACGTGGGCAAGGCCCCGGCCAGCCTGATCAAGACCCGCGAGCTTGATGCTCAGATCAGGGATCTTCAGTCCAGCCTCGAAAGGGCGGTCGCCGATGAGGAGTACGAAAAGGCCGCCGACCTCCGGGATCAAATTCGGCGCATAGAATCGGGCCAGCGTGTATGAAACTCTCCAAGATCAGCGCCAGGACTGGGGAATGGATCAGCGGGGACGGTCCTCACCGCCAGATCGTGGTGACGAGCCGGGTGCGCTTGGCGCGCAATCTCAAGAGCAAGCCGTTTCCAGGGTGGGCCAAGAAAGCGGAGCGGGTTGAAGTTCTCAAAGCGGTAAAGAGCGCGGTCCTCCAGTTGCCCGCGATGGGCGACGCTTTCTGCGAGAATCTCGAAGCTCTTTCGCCGCTGGAGAAGCAGATGCTGGTGGAGAGGCATCTTATCAGTCGAGAGCACGCGGCCAAAGGAGTCGGCAGCGCGATTGTGGTGAATGCTTCGCAAAGTCTAAGCTTTATGATCAATGAGGAAGACCATCTTCGCATGCAGGCCATCTGCTGCGGACTCCAACTCGGAAAGGTCTTCGCCATGATCAACCAGGCCGATAGCGAACTGGAGCCCATGCTCGATTTTGCCTTTCATTCGAAACTCGGATACTTGACCGCCTGTCCTACCAATGTCGGCACGGGAATGCGCGCTTCCGCCATGCTGCATTTGCCGGGCTTGGTAATGAGCGATCAGATGAACAAGATCATCAACTCCGTGAACAAGATTGGCCTGGCCGTGCGCGGTCTTCACGGGGAGGGAACCGAGGCTATGGGGAACCTTTTTCAGGTCTCCAATCAAATCACCCTCGGCGAGGGGGAAGAAGAAATCATCGAGCGGCTCAAGAAGGTGATCGAAACCGTCATCGAACACGAGCATAATGCCCGGCTGCTCCTGCTGCAGCGCAAGCCGGTTGCCCTTCTCGACCAGATCGGCCGCGGCTACGGCATTCTTTCGCATGCTCACTCGATTAGCTCGAAGGAGGCTCTCAACCAGCTTTCCGTGATCAAGCTAGGGATCGATCTCGGCTTGTTCCCCGAAACCCATCGCTTCCTGGTCGATGAGCTATTTATCGAGACCCAGCCGGCGCATCTCCAAAAAGGGGTTCAGGCGCAAAAAATGTCCGCGGAGGAAAGGGACGCCTTGCGCGCCACCTTGATTCGCGCCAAACTGAAGGGCGTTCCGGAGCCGGACACTTCAAAAATTGCAACGAAACCCTCGGGATCGCAGGAAAATGATGAATAACTTCACACCTCGCGCGCAACAGGTCTTGGCTCTTGCCCGTAAGGAAGCTGACCGCTTCAACCACAACTATGTCGGGACCGAGCACCTGCTGCTCGGCCTGATAAAGCTGGGGCAAGGCGTCGCCGTCAATGTGCTTCAAAAGATGGGGCTCGATCTGGAGACGGTTCGTATGGAGGTGGAGAAGCAGGTAGGCTCGGGTCCCGAGACCAAGATGGTCGGCAACATTCCCTACACTCCCCGGGTAAAGAAGGTTCTGGCCCTGGCGGGAAAAGAAGCCAAGGCCTTGCAGCATTCCTATGTGGGCACGGAGCATATTCTTCTCGGTCTCTTGCGCGAGGGAGAAGGAGTCGCCGCGCGCGTCCTGAAAAGCCTCGAAATTGATATCGAGCGCACCCGAAACGAAATCCTCAAGGAGCTCGATCCAAATTTCGCCCCGCAGGAGGAGAGCGAAGGGGTTCCCGCCGAGACAGGAGGAAAGAAGGATTCCAAGACGCCGGCGCTGCGGGCGTTCGGGCGCGACTTGACCGAACTCGCCAGGAAGAACGAACTGGATCCCGTGATCGGGCGGGCGGACGAGATCGAACGCGTCATCCAGATCCTTTGCCGCCGCACCAAGAACAATCCGGTTTTGATCGGCGAGGCCGGCGTCGGCAAGACGGCCATCGCCGAGGGCCTGGCCCAGGAAATTGTGGTCGGAGAGGTGCCGGAGATTCTTCGCGACAAAAAGGTCATCACTCTCGACCTGGCGCTGATGGTTGCAGGCACGAAGTACCGCGGCCAGTTCGAAGAGCGCATTAAGGCTGTGATGGACGAGATCCGCCGCACCAAGAATGTCATCCTTTTCATCGACGAGCTTCACACCATCGTTGGCGCCGGCTCCGCGGAGGGTGCGATGGATGCCTCCAATATCATCAAGCCCGCCCTTTCCCGGGGGGAATTACAATGCATCGGCGCGACCACGCTGAACGAGTATCGCAAGTATATCGAAAAGGATGCCGCGCTGGAGCGCCGGTTCCAAACCGTCAAGGTGGAGGCGCCAAGCGTCGATGAAACGATCCTGATCCTCAAGGGAATCCGGCCGAAATACGAGGCCCACCACAAGGCCAGGATTTCGGACGAGGCGCTCGACGCCGCGGCCAAGCTTTCCGACCGCTATCTTACCGGGCGCTTTCTGCCGGACAAGGCAATCGATGTCATGGACGAGGCCGGCTCGCGCGCCCGCATCGCGGCCATGACCAGGCCTCCCAACGTAAAGGATATCGAGGCCCAGATCGAGCAGATCCGCGTCGATAAGGAGGCCGCGATCAAGGCGCAGGATTTCGAGAAGGCGGCGGCTCTGCGCGATAGCGAGAAACAGGCCAAGGACCGGCTCGATACAATTCTCTCCGAGTGGCGAATCAACAAGGAGGAGAAGGAGGTTCTCGTCACGGAAGACGAGATTATGCACGTCGTTTCGAAGTGGACGGGAGTCCCGCTTTCCCGCATGGAGCAGCAGGAAACTCAGAAGCTGCTGGCGATGGAGAGCGAGCTCAAGGGCAAGGTCATCGGGCAGGACGAAGCGGTCATCGCGATCAGCAAGGCGCTTCGCCGTTCCCGCGCCGATCTCAAAGACCCTCGCCGACCGATCGGATCCTTCGTCTTTCTAGGGCCGACAGGCGTCGGCAAGACGTTTCTTGCGCGCACGCTCGCGGAGTTCATGTTCGGTGACGCGGACGCTCTCATCCAGATCGACATGTCCGAGTACATGGAGAAGTTCACGGCGTCGCGGCTGATCGGCTCGCCGCCGGGCTACGTTGGCTACGAGGAGGGCGGCCAGCTCTCCGAGGCTGTGCGCCGGAGGCCCTACGCGGTGGTTTTGTTCGACGAGATTGAGAAAGCCCATCCGGACGTGATGCATCTGCTCTTGCAGATTCTTGAAGAGGGCAAAATCACCGATTCGCTGGGACGCAAGATCGATTTTCGCAACACGATCATTATCATGACCTCCAATGTCGGCGCGGACCTGATTCGCAGGCAGACGACGCTGGGCTTCGGCGCGCCGAAACTGGACGACAATTACGACGTGATGCGGGATAAGATTCTCGAAGAGACGAGACGTATCTTTAAGCCCGAGTTCCTCAATCGGCTCGATGACACCATTGTCTTTCACACGCTGACCAAGCCGGATCTTATTCAGATCGTCGACCTGGAAGTGGCCAAGGTCATTCAGCGCATCAAGGCGAAGGATATCCATCTCATCCTCGAAGAGTCGGCGAAGGATTTCCTTATCGAGAAGGGATACGATCCGCAGTACGGGGCGCGTCCGATGCGGCGCGCTGTCGAGCGCTATCTCGAGGATCCGCTCGCCGAGGAATTGCTTCGCGGAAACATCAAAGTCCACGAAAACGTTCACGTGGGGCGGGACGGCGAAAAACTCGCCTTCCTCAGCCATCCCTCGGCCTCGCCGCCTGCTCCGGCCAATATCTCCTAGCGACCCGTTCGGACGAACCCGGCGTCCGCGATGGGTCGTTCCGCGTGATTCCGACTCCGGCAAGGCAGCTGCCTTGCGAGGTTGCGGGTTGCCGTGCCTGGCGATCGAGTTCCGTGGAAATGGGGAAGGAAGCCTTTTCAATTTCTTCCGAGCGGCCTAGGATTTTCCTGTGAATACCCAAACGACTTCCCTTTCTCCGACGAAGAGTCATCGCGTCGAAACGGACACCATGGGCCAGATTCATGTTCCCCACGATCGTTACTGGGGAGCGCAGACGGCCCGGTCCTTGATCCACTTCGACATCGGCGACGATGTGAAGCCTCCGGAGCTGATTCGCGCGCTTGGGATCTTGAAAAAAGCTTGCGCGCTGGCGAATCGCGATCTCGGGAAGCTCTCCGAAGAAAAGGCCAGGCTCATTGCGCAGGCCGCCGACGAGGTCATCGACGGAAAGCTGAACGATCATTTCCCTCTTCGCATCTGGCAGACCGGCAGTGGCACGCAAAGCAACATGAACGCCAACGAGGTTATCTCCAACCGGGCGATTCGAAATCGCCGGGGGAGAAATGGGTTCCAAAAAACCGGTCCATCCGAATGACGATGTCAACATGTCGCAATCGTCCAACGACACCTTTCCGACCGCGATGAACATCGCGGCCGCGACTCAAGTCGTCGGCAAGTTGTTGCCCGCGGTGCGAGGCCTGCGCCAGACACTCGACGCGAAGGCCGGAGATTTTGCATCCATCGTCAAGATCGGGCGCACGCATTTGCAGGATGCCACGCCGCTCACGCTGGGCCAGGAATTCTCCGGCTATGTGGCCCTTCTGGATGCCGACATCCAACGCATTGAATCTTCGTTGCCGGGCCTCTATTCGCTGGCGATCGGAGGAACGGCGGTCGGAACCGGATTGAACTCCCATCCGGAGTTTGGCGACCGCGCTGCGGCTCATATTGCGGAGTTGACCGGGCTTCCGTTTCACGCGGCGCCGAACAAGTTTGCCGCTTTGTCCGCGCACAATGAATTTGTCTTTGCCAGCGGCGCTCTGAAGAGCCTCGCCGCGACCTGCATCAAGGTTGCCAACGATGTTCGCTGGCTGGCGTCCGGACCTCGTTGCGGACTCGGCGAGTTGACGATTCCCGAGAATGAACCGGGCTCCTCGATCATGCCCGGAAAAGTGAATCCAACCCAGTGCGAATCGTTGACCATGGTTGGCGTCCAGGTCATGGGCAACGACACCGCCATCGGGTTCGCGGCCTCACAAGGCAACTTCGAGCTGAACGTTTTCAAGCCGGTCATCATTTTCAATTTCCTCAATTCGGTACGCCTCCTGGCCGACGCTTGCGATTCGTTCCATGAACACTGCGCGGTGGGAATCGAACCCGAACCGCGAGCGCATCGCCGAGTATGTCAAGAATTCGCTGATGCTGGTCACCGCTCTCAATCCGCACATCGGATACGACAAAGCCGCTAAGATCGCCAAGAAGGCTCACCAAGAGAAAACCAGCCTCAAGGAGGCCGCGGTCGCGCTCGGCTTTGTCAGCCCGGAAGATTTTGACCGGTTCGTGCGCGCCGAGGAAATGACCCATCCATGAATTGCCGCGGGGATGAAAAAGTTGATGACACAGCCGATCAATGGAATGAAAGTTGCTGGAGGTCCCTTTTGACTATCAAGCGCCCGGAATGATCGGGACGAAAACTGGGAGCACCTATCAATGAAAACTGCCGACAAACTCCGCGCCGACACCAATCAAGGCTTATACAACCCTGAGCACGAGCACGACTCATGTGGCGTAGGCTTTGTTGCCCAGGTTAGCGGAAGGCGTTCAAACCGCATTCTGCGGCTCGGCATGCGTTCGATCTGTAGTCTGATGCACCGCGGGGCGCTCGATGCGGACGCGAAAACCGGGGACGGTGCAGGAGTAACAACTCAGATCCCCTACAAGCTTTTCGTTCCGGAAGTTACCAGGTTTGGCCATACGCTTTATAAGGAGGGGGACCTCGCAGTGGGGGTCATGTTCCTGCCGCACGACAATGCGTATGCCCAGGCGCGGGCAAAAGCTATCACCCAAGAGGTGCTGGAAAAGCGGGGACTCTTTCTTTTCGGATGGCGCGAGGTGCCGATTAATATTCGAGTGCTAGGAGAGAAGGCGCAGACGACCATGCCGAGAATCGAGCATGTTCTCATCGGCAAGCCATGGGGCATGGCCGACGATGACTACGAGCGGCGACTCTTTCTTGCCCGGAACGAGATCGAGGACACCGCCGCCGCGGACAAGATCAGCCATTTTTACATTCCTTCGTTTTCGCATCGCGTGATCGTTTACAAGGGGTTGCTGGTTTCCGCTTCTCTGGAGAAATATTATCCAGACCTTTCGAACCCGGATTACGAGACCGCCGTTTGTGTGTATCATCAGAGATACAGCACGAACACGTTTCCGAAATGGCCGCTCGCTCAGCCGTTTCGGATGCTCGCGCATAACGGCGAAATCAACACCGTTCGCGGCAATCGCAACTGGACCGTCGCTCGCGAGGCTGAGTTGCGCGCGGATTTTTGGGGAAAGGATATCGACCTTCTCAAGCCGATAATCCAGCCGGGAGGATCAGATTCCGCGAGTCTCGACAATGTGCTGGAGGTGTTGACGATGAGCGGTCGTGGCATCCTCCATGCAATGTCGATGCTGGTTCCGCCGGCGTGGCGCTCGGACAAGAAAATTCCGCAGCCGGTCGCGGACTTTTACGAATATCATCGTTGCATTTGCGAACCGTGGGACGGTCCCGCCGCGCTCTGCTTCACCGACGGGATTACCGTGGGAGCCTGTCTCGATCGGAACGGGTTGCGCCCTGCTCGTTACATGCTTTCGGACGAAGGGATTTTTTGCCTCGGCTCGGAGGTAGGCATCTCCGGGATTGATCTGCGAGGCGTCACCGAAATGGGGCGACTGGCACCCGGCGAGATGATCGCTGTCGATACATCGGGTGGTCGTCTGCTTCACGACCACGACGTGAAGACGATGCTTGCAGGCCGCAAACCCTACGGGGAATGGCTCGAGAACAATATCGTGCGCTTTGAGCACGCCGGTGCGCGGCAGGCCACCGCCCCGACCGACGAACTCGACATCCTCACGCTCACCCAGCGTCAGATTGCCTTTGGGTATTCGAATGAGGAGCTGGATATCGTGCTCAAGCCGATGTTCAAGGACGGGGCGGAGGCAGTCGGTTCCATGGGCGACGACACGCCATTGGCAGTGCTTTCTCTGAGACCGCGGCTCCTCTACACGTATTTCAAGCAACTTTTTGCGCAAGTGACCAATCCGCCGATTGATCCGATTCGTGAAAAGCTGGTGATGTCCCTGCACACCGTTCTTGGCTGGCGGCGTAACTTGCTTTCGGAAACCCCGGAGCATTGCCGGCAAATTATCCTCGAGTCGCCGTTGCTGCTGGACGCCGAACTCGAAAAGCTTGTCGCCGTCGGGGGGGAATTTCCGGCCAGGTCCATTCCTTGTGTGTGGCCTGTCGCCGAGGGTGTGAGCGGGCTTGAAAACGCGATTCGCCGGATTTGTCGTGAAGCGGAGGAAGCGGTGGACGGCGGAATAAGGCTCCTCGTCCTTTCCGACCGCGGCGTCGATTTTCAAAACGTCGGGGTGCCGATGCTCCTGGCCGTGGGCGCGGTCCATCACCATTTGCGGCGGGTTGGCAAGCGGATGAAGGCCAGCCTGATCTGTGAGACGGGAGAAGCGCGCGATGTTCACCAGATCGCCTGCTTGATCGGATTTGGGGCGAGCTGCGTGGACCCCTACCTCGCCTACGAGACCCTGCGAGAGTTGATCGAAAAGGGGTCCGTGGATCCCGACTTCGGAAAGGGAGTGTTCAATTATAAAAACGCCCTTGAAAATGGGCTGCTCAAGATCATGTCGAAGATGGGCATCTCGCTGGTCAGCAGCTACCGCGGCGCTCAGATCTTCGAGGCTATTGGTATTTGCTCGAAGCTGGTCGATGAGTGCTTTACCGGAACTTCCACTCAAATAGAGGGCGTGGACTACGCGGAAATTGCCACCGAAAGCTTGGTCCGTCACGGCCTTGCCTTCGGCGACACGGTGCCGGTCGAAGCGGGCAAATTGGAAGACCCCGGTTACTTCCGCTTCCGCCGCGGCGGCGAGTTGCATGCCGTTACCCCGCCGGTCATTCAGAACTTCCACACTTTTGTGGGGATCAAAGGCGCGGACAAGGCTGGAAAGGCCGAGGACTACAAGAAATACGTCGATGCGGTGCTGGTCAATCGGCCGCATTCGATCCGCAATCTGCTCGATCTTGTACCCCTCTCGTCGGGTCCGGTGCCCATCGAGGAGGTGGAATCCATCGAGGAAATTCGGCGTCGCTTCACCACCGCGGGCATGTCCTTGGGAGCGCTCAGTCCCGAGGCCCATGAGACGCTCGCCATCGCCATGAATCGCATTGGCGGGAAGTCAAACAGCGGCGAAGGCGGCGAGGATCCCGTGCGCTTCAAGCGAAGGGAAGACGGAGACTGGGCCAACAGCGCGATCAAGCAGATTGCCAGCGGACGTTTTGGCGTGACCGCCGCGTATCTGGCCAGCGCGAAAGAAATCGAGATCAAGATGGCGCAGGGTGCCAAGCCCGGGGAAGGCGGTCAGCTGCCGGGCCATAAGGTTAGCGCCTATATCGCCAGGCTTCGGCATGCGGTTGCGGGGGTCACGCTCATCTCGCCCCCGCCGCATCATGATATTTACTCGATCGAAGATCTGGCGCAGCTGATTTACGATTTGAAGCAGGTCAACCGCAGGGCGCGTGTTTGCGTGAAGCTTGTCGCTGAAGCCGGGGTCGGAACGATCGCCGCAGGCGTGGCCAAGGCCCATGCCGACATCATTCTGGTGAGCGGTCACGAAGGAGGGACCGGCGCCTCGCCATTGAGCTCGGTGAAGAACGCCGGCGGTGCCTGGGAGATGGGCGTCGCCGAAAGCCATCAGGTTCTTCTTCTCAACGGACTGCGGAACAGGGTGACGCTGCGAACTGATGGCGGAATGCGCTCCGGCGAGGACATCGTTTATGCGACCCTGCTGGGCGCCGAAGAATACAACTTCGGCACCGCGGCTCTCATCGCGATGGGATGTGTCTATGTGCGCCAGTGCCACTTGAACACCTGCCCGGTCGGCGTTGCCACGCTGGATGAAAAGCTTCGCGGCAAATTCAAAGGAAAGCCCGAGAATGTTGTCACCTTTTTCAACGCGGTGGCCGCGGAGGTGAGGGAAATAATGGCGCGCCTCGGCTTCAGGACAATCAACGAGATGGTGGGCCACACGGAATGCCTTCGGCAACGGGAAGTTCCGGGCCACCCGAAGGCCAACACGCTGAAACTTGCACCGCTACTGGTCGACGTCGCAAAAGACGACTCAACCATGATTCGCCACGCGACTCGCGCGCGCAACGACGGACCGGATGATCGGACTCTGGACGATATTATCCTGCAGGATGCGAAGGACGCCATCAGCGACGGCAGGCCGATTTCGCTTTCATACAAGATCACAAATGTGAATCGTTCAGTAGGCACCCAGGTTTCCGGGGAAATCGGATATCAATACGGCGAGGAGGGCCTGGCTGAAGGAACCATTGAGCTTCGTTTTAATGGGAGCTCCGGGCAGAGCTTTGGCACTTTCCTCGCGCCCGGCGTGCGCCTGATTCTTACCGGCGAGGCGAATGACTACGTCGGCAAGGGGATGAGCGGAGGCGAGATCATCATCAAGGCGATCGCCCAGCGGAAATACACGCCGCAGGACTGTATCATTCTTGGCAACACGGTCATGTACGGAGCCACCGGTGGCGCGCTCTTCGCGAACGGCCGCGGAGGGGAACGCTTTTGCGTCAGGAACTCTGGCGGAACCGCGATCGTTGAAGGAGCAGGTGACCATTGCTGCGAATATATGACGAACGGCATGGTCGTCGTCCTTGGGGCGACCGGCAAAAACTTCGGAGCGGGAATGACCGGCGGAGTGGCCTACGTTCTCGATCTCGAAGACGAGTTCCTCGATCGCTACAACCCTCAACTGATCACTCCGTCCCGGCTGGAGGTCGAGGAGGATATTAGCGCCCTCAAGGGTCTTATTTACAAGCATCTCGAGCGCACCGAGAGCGATATCGCCAGGGAAGTGCTCGCTGACTGGCCGAGGTACGCCGCGAAGTTCTGGAAGGTCAGCCCCACCGTGCCAACCGCGAAACCGGTTGCCGCCCCGACCGCAAAGGAAGAGACCGGGCAAGTAATCAATGAAAATGTCACCGCCTCGCGATAGTATTACCTCGTGAGAATCGTTGAACAACTGGCGGTCTTCATTGCTAACAAGCCCGGAACACTTGTGGAAGTCTGCGAGGCTTTGGCAGCGGACCGGGTCAACATTTACGGTCTCACGATTTCAGACACCGTGGATCACGCGGTGGTCCGAATGGTGGTCAGCGATACGCGAAAGGCCCTGGCGATTTTTGAATCCCGCGGCACACTGGTCGTTGAGACTGAGGTGATCATGATCGAGAACGACAACAAGCCCGGAAGCCTCTCGCGAATTGCAAAGGCCCTTGCCTCGCACAAGATCAATATCGAGTACGCCTACTTGGCGTCGATGCCAACGGCAAAGAAGGGCCTCTTGATCCTGCGAGTGCAGGATCCGAGGAAAGTGCTGAAACTTCTGTCCTAACCGTTTAGCGATTACGGTTACCCGTGGAGATTTTCGATCGGGCCTCGCCGGGCGGCCTCTTCCCCGGGGCCTAGGCAGGCGCGGGCGCGGCCAGTCCTCCGGGGGGCAATTGCGGCTTGATAGGTTCGTGAGGCTCCGGCACTGAATCCGCTGGCGGAGGGGGGAGTGGAGGCGGCGCTTTCTCCTTGCGCGGCGGGTTTTTCAACTGACCGGTGGAGATGATTTCGTTGATATGCGACGCGTCGAGCGTCTCAAACTCAAGCAATCCTTTCGCGATCACTTCCACCTTGTCGCGGTTTTCCAGGATGAGGTTCCTGGCGCGTTGATAAGCATCGTCCACAAGCCGGCGAACCTCGCGGTCGATCTCCTGGGCGGTGGACTCGCTGTAGTCACGCGACCGGTTAATGTCCCTTCCCAGGAACACGTAGTCCTCGTGCTCGCCATATTCCACCATCCCGAGGGTATCACTCATGCCCCACTCGCAGATCATCTTGCGCGCCAGGCGAGTCATTTGCTTGATATCGCCGGCGGCGCCGTTCGAAATGTCCTGGGTAAAGAGCTCCTCGGAAACGCGGCCGGCCGCGGTTACCGCCAGAAGGTCGAGGGCCTCCTTACGTTGCGTCGAATACTTGTCGCCCTCAGGAAGATACATGGTTGCGCCCAGAAAGTTCGCACGAGGGATAATCGTTACCTTGTGAAGAGGATGAGTGTGTTTGAGCAGCACGTTGACAATCGCATGGCCTGCTTCGTGCCAGGCGGTGGAAATCTTTTCCTTGTCGCTCATGGCCAGGCTGCGACGTTCCCGTCCCCAGCGCACCTTGTCGCGCGCCTCTTCCAGTTCCGCCAGCGTAATCGCCTTCAAGCCGCGGCGCGCGGCAATGAGGGCAGCCTCGTTGATGACGTTCGCCAACTCGGCGCCAGAAAATCCAGGCGTCCCTCGGGCGATAACGGCGAGTTCCACGTTCGCGGAAAGCTTCACTTTTTTGGAGTGCACCTTGAGGATTTCCTCGCGCCCGTTGACATCCGGCAGGCTGACGGTCACCTGGCGGTCAAAGCGACCGGGCCGAAGCAATGCGGGGTCGAGCACGTCCGGGCGGTTCGTCGCGGCAATGATGATGACCCCATCCTGGGTATCGAAACCATCCATTTCCACCAAGAGTTGATTCAGAGTCTGTTCGCGCTCGTCGTGTCCGCCGCCCAAACCGTGTCCGCGATGGCGGCCCACCGCGTCGATTTCGTCGATAAAAATAAGGCACGGAGCGTTTTTCTTTCCCTGCTCGAACATGTCGCGTACTCGCGAGGCCCCCACGCCCACGAACATTTCCACAAAATCCGAACCGCTGATGGAGAAAAATGGGACGTCTGCTTCACCGGCAATGGCGCGCGCGAGAAGCGTCTTTCCGGTTCCCGGAGGGCCGACCATCAAGACGCCCTTCGGAATTCTCCCGCCAAGTTTCTGGAATCTCTTGGGATCTTTCAGGAACTCGACAAGTTCGGACACCTCCTCCTTGGCTTCTTCGACGCCGGCGACATCCTTGAACGTGATGCGGTTCTTTTCCTTCGACAGCATACGCGCCTTGCTCTTGCCGAAGCTGAGTGCGCTGCGTCCGGCCATTTTGATCTGGGACCGGAAGAAGAAATAGAGGATCACCAGGAATAAGGCGATCGGCAGAAAGCTGACCACCGCCGAGGCGAGCACGTTGGATTCAGGCTTAACGGAAGGGGTAATATTCGCCGCACTCAGCGCCTGTTCTATCTGCGGACCATTAAAAGGCATGTAAATGGGCGTCCGGAAGGGAACCTCAACCTCCTCGTTCGTCGTCAGGGACTTGCGCTTATAAAATCCGGAAATGGATTGCGTGTTGCGGCCCTCTTCCACAATGATTTCCACCGGCCGCTGCTCGGTGGAAACGATTTTTCCGGCTTTTAGCAAATCGAGAAATTGCTTGTTGGAAATTTCTTCGGTTTGCGTGAAGTTGCCCCCCCGGAAGAGAAACGCCCCGCCGATCAGGGCGAGGGCAACTGCAAAGAGCACCAGACCCCGCCAGTTCAACTGGGGGTCTCCCCCTCCCGGAGAGCGCGGTTCCTTCTGTGGCTTCGGATTTTCTTCAGACATTACCAGTAGCATCCCGTTAACACACCCTTTCCGCAAATGCAAACGCCGCGCCGGGCTCTTGTTGTGTCGATCCACGATGTAAGCCCCAGCACTCGGGACATTGTGACGCTTTTGCTGCGAGATCTTGGTGCGGCCGGGATTGATCGAGTCTCCCTTCTGGTAATTCCTAATCTCCACCATGTGGCGCCGATCGACCGGGACGGTCCGTTTTGCGATTGGCTCAGAGCGGCCTCGCGGCACGCTGAGGTCGTCTTGCACGGTTACTTTCATCAGCGTCCGGCGAGCCCCGGTGGTTGGAGGCAAAGGCTCATCACGGAGCACTACACGGCGGGCGAAGGCGAGTTTTATGATCTCACAGAAGGCGAAGCCGCATGCCGGCTGGCGATGGGAACGCAGGCTCTCGCCGCCATCGGGCTGTTTCCGCGAGGTTTCATCGCTCCGGCGTGGCTTTTGGGAGCCGAAGCGGAAGTTGCACTCCGCAAAGCGGGATTCGACTACACCACAAGACTGTGCAGTTTCAAGGACCTGAGAACCGGCCGCCAGACCAGTTCGCAAAGCCTGGTGTGGAGCGTGCGCTCCGGATGGCGCCGGATGGCAAGCTTACGTTGGAACGCCTTGCTGGCGAACTCTCTGCGTAAACGCGGGTTGATGCGAATCGGCCTGCATCCTCCCGATTGGAACCACCAGGCGATTCGAAGGCAGGTGGCGAGGCTGATACGCGATGCGCTTGCGACTCGCGAAGCGATAACCTATGAGGATTGGCTCGCGCGCTCGCGCTCCGAACGATGAACTCCGCGAAGTCGACAGCCGATCTCCACATCCACTCCCGGCATAGCACCCGGGCTGCGGACTGGGTCCTCCGGCGATTGGAGTTTCCCGCGAGTTACTCGGATCCGCTTCAGATTTATCGGCGCCTGCAAGAGATCGGGATGCAATTTGTCACCATTACGGATCACAACACGATGGCCGGGTGCCTCGAAATCGCGCATCTGCCGGGAGTGATCTTTGGCGAGGAGGTGACTGCCAATTTTCCCGATGACGAATGCAAGATCCATCTCCTGGTCTGGGGCCTTACCGAAACGCAGCATCGGGAGATTCAGGCCCAGCGAGAGAACGTCTTCGATCTTCAACGCTATCTTGCCGAACAATCCTTGGCGCATGCGGTCGCGCACCCCCTGCATAGTCCGGACGAAAAGCTGACGCCGCTGCACTTTCAAAAGCTCGCTCTCACCTTTCGGCATTTCGAAGGAATTAACGGGCGGTACCATTCCCGGCTGAGCAGCGCAGCCAGGCATGCTTTGGGCTCGCTGACGCCGGCAAACATCGAGGCGTTTGTCGCGAGGACCGGCCTTCAGCCTACCCATGATGAGCCGTGGAGGAAGGTTTTCGTGGGCGGCTCGGACGACCATGGAGGCGTCTACCCGGCTCGCGCTTTTACCGAGACGCCTTCGGTCGCGACCTCCACGGAATTCCTTGCCAACATCCGGGAAGGCCGCTGTGAGGCGGCAGGCGAGGGCGGCACGCCCCTGGCTCTGGCACATGGAACTTACAGCACCGCCTATCGCTACGTGAAGGCAAAGTTTTCCGTGCGGCCGAATGATCCCGCCGCCGGCCTGATCGAGAAGGCCTTCTCGCGATTCATGGAGGGCAAGGACCCCACGGAATTCACTTTGGCCGAGAAGCTCGGGTTTCTGGCCCAGGGCATCGCGACCGGGAAAATCTTCGAGCTGGCCATGGCGGGCAACACCTCGATCTGGAAACAGCTCTCGACCTATTTTTCGAGACCTGAAGTGAGAACCGCGCTGGCGCGCGAGACGGCGGGCGTCGCTGAGCCTGAGCGTCGCGCCTTCTTGATGGCAAACTTGATCGCGGGGCAGCTCGGCTATCACTTTGTCACCCAGTTCATCGACCAGCTCTCCAATGGCAGGTTTATCGAGAGTATTCAGACCATCAGCCCGCTGGGAATTATCGCCGCGATGCTCTCTCCATACGTGCACGCGTTTCGTCAACCCCGCCGCGAATGGCTGCGGGAAATGACCCGCGGCCTCGTCGGAACCCCGTCTCCGTTCTTGGGAAACCAAAAGCGAGCATGGTTTACCGATACGCTTGAAGACGTCAACGGGGTGGCGACCACGATCCGCAAGATGGCGGCGGCGGGCTTGGCGGCGGGCTACGATATCACCGTGGTGACCTGTGGATCGCGGGCCTCCGAGCCTGGGCTTTCCTTAAAGAATTTTCAGCCGGTCGGTGAATTCGAGCTCCCGGAATACGAGCTTCAGCGGCTGAGTTTTCCGCCGCTCCTGCTGATCATGGAGTATCTGATTCGGGAGAACTTTTCCGAACTGATCATCAGCACCCCCGGACCGGTCGGGCTGAGCGCCCTCTACGCGGCGAAGACTTTGGGCCTTCGCGCCGTCGGGATCTATCATACCGATTTTCCCCAATACGTGCGCATTCTCACTGATGATTCATTTTTGGAGACGCTCACATGGAATTACATGCATTGGTTTTACAGCCAGCTCGACATCATCTACGTCAATTCGCAGGACTATCGCCGCTGCTGGGTTGAGCGAGGCATTCCAGAGGAAAAGCTGAAGATCCTACCGCGCGGGTTGGACACGAAGTTGTTCAATCCGTCGAGACGGGACGAGAAATTTTGGCGGGCGAGGGGGTTGCGAGATGGAGAAGCGGGCATGCTTTTCGTCGGGCGCATCTCCAAGGAGAAAAATCTTGATACGTTGGTCGCTTCGACGCGTCGGTTGGCCGAGTGGAAAACACCGGTGCGCCCGATTTTCGTCGGGGAGGGTCCTTATCTGGCGGAAATCAAGCGTCTTCTCCCCGACGCGATTTTCACCGGCTACTTGCGAGGCGAAGAGTTGGCCGGCGCCTATGCTTCAGCCGACTTCTTCGTGTTTCCGAGCACCACGGATACCTTCGGCAATGTTGTCCTTGAGGCGCAAGCCAGCGGCTTGCCGGTCATCGTTTGCGACGTTGGAGGTCCTCGCGATCTTGTTCAGCATGGTCGGGATGGGTTTATCACCAGGGCCCTTGATGCCGGTGAATTGGCCGAAGCGATCCGGCGCCTGACGGAGGATCCCAAGCTCCGAAAGCGCATGGGAGGTTTGGCTCGCAGCCGAGTCGAGACCCGCGATTGGTCGGAAGCCTTCGAACTGTTCTGGCACGCCTCGCCGTAGCGGCAGTCTCCGCCCGGTCCGGCGAGCCCCGGCGGGACCTTGAAGCGCGCTCCTCGCCCTGGTGGTATCCGGCCAGGGCGGCCATGTTCTTGCCAGCATCAGTTCCGCGCTTTCGGATTTCTCGAACAGTCGTCCCTTAAGGCGCTCGTTGTTCGCGGAGAAGCTGGCGGATCCAGGTTTCGTAGGTTGATCGCGCGTTGATCGTTCTCAAAATGCCTTTCTGGTCTAGGATCCAGACGGAAGGCAGGGCATTGATGCCCAGCGAGCGGGCGACAGGACTATGCCATCCCATCCCGTCGAAATGAGTCGGCCAGTCGCTATGAAGCGCTCGCAGGCGGCTTTCCAAGGTAGCCTGATTGTCATCAAGGCTCACGGTAACCACGCGGACTTGATCCTTGGGAAGCGATTCCCATGAAGTGCGAAAATCGCGCAGCCAGAGCAGGCTGTGGGGGGAATCGGCCGACCAGAAAACAAGGACCACGACATATCCGCGAAGTTTCGCCAGGTCGATCTCTCCGCCTTTCAGTGCGGAGAGTTTCGGGCTCAGGGGCTTCCCTATCAAGTCGAGTCGTCGCAGGTCGTCCGCGATGCGCCGTTTCAGCGGCTCTTCGGTTGTGAGGCGCGCCGCTTCTTCGAGGAGTTCTCTCTTTTGATCCGGAACATCGTCGCAGACGGTCGCAGCCTCCACGAGCAACCGGGGCCCCCGGCGATCTCCCGGGTATTTAGTGACAAAGCTTCTCGCCGACCAGACGATCGATTCGCGCGCCCGCTGGCTGCTCCCCTCCTGGCCCTGCATCGCGAGCGAGACCCGGGCAAACCCGGCCTCCGCCAATCGCTCGCTCGGCAAGCCGGGAGTGCTTTCCAGGTTTTCAAACAAGCGGAGGGCTTCGTCCACCCGGCGCGGGTCGTTGTCCATTTTTCCCTCGGCGGCGAGTATTCTCGCGAGTTTGAGTTTCGCGTCGAAGACATGGTCATTCTGTGGGTGCCTGACAAGAAACTGCTCTATTGCCTTGCGCTGGATGAGCAGTTGGTTTCGCGCCAGAAGGAGCGCCTCCTCGCGACTGGCCGGTTTCTTTCTCGGTCCCGCATCCAGCGAGACAATATATTGCCAATCTTCCTCGACGGCGCCTCTCGTCGACGGGGAGAGCAGGAGGAGAGCGAGGCATGCGCGGAGCACTCTCATATCTCGTTCACCGGGGAAACGGTGGCAAAAATTGCCCGGTGATCGCTGGCCTCGTTCCAAAATGGCGAATCATTGATGCCGCATTTTTCGGGGATGATTTCTTTGACCAGGGCCGGGCTGACCAAAAGATAATCGATTCGGGAATACTCGTCCGCGGCTTTCCAGTAATACGTCCAGCGCTCGCCGCGGCTATCGTGCAGCCAAAGATCCATCATGTGGTTGGGCGCGGTTTTCCAGCCGATGATTTCGCGAACCGGATATTGGTTCTTCGTGTCATTCAGATCCCCGAAAACCATAAGATTTGTGGACGGGGCAGCCGCGAGGATCTGGTCGATATGTTGTCTAAGCGATCCAGCCTCCTTCGCCCGCATAAGGGCCTGGTCGTAGTCCGGCACCGCACGCCGGGATTTTAGGTGCGCTCCGATCAGCCGGAGACGGTAATCGGCATTGATCTCAACGGTCACGTCGAGGATGCCTCGATTGATGCGCAGCCTTCTGCCATCCATCTCGAAACGAACATCTCCACGCGAATTCCGTTCGACGATTGGGAATTTGCTGAGCAGGCAAATATGCCGTTGTTCGTCAGCCCCTTCGACCCATTCGCGGTACAAATAATCAAGGCCCGCGTTTTTCAATCGCCGCTGAATGTCGTCGAGCATCGATTCGTCGCCGACCTCGATAAGTCCGACGATATCAGGCTGGACCTTGCAGAGGACGTTAACGACGGCGCGGACCTCCTCTTCCGGCTTCCAGGCCTCCTTGGGCACCCCCCCATCATTCCTTTCGTCCGGGATCGGGTAGCTTTCGATGTTGTAGGAGGCAACGATAACGTCCCGGCCGAAAGCGGAACCGCAAAGAAGAAGAGTGAAAAGCCAACATGCGGCCTGGCGCATCAACCGGACCGGCAGGGAGTTCGCCCAGGGGACCGTTCAACCCGCGGATCCGACGCCGCGGTGCTTAGCGCAACAAGCTGACTCCGCCAGGAGCGACATGGGCGCAACCTGCAGGGCTCTAACATGCGCGGTATTGCAGCCTGTTAGGAAGGCTGATGGGGCTGTTTCTCGGCGGGCTCTTTGACTTCGGGCTGACTCGTTGACTTGTGAATCTCGCGGTCGAACTCCTCCCGGGCCTTCTTGAATTCACCGAGACTTTGACCCAGTCCTCGCGCAAGTTCGGGAAGCTTTTTGGCACCGAAAAGCAAGACCACAATCACGAGAATGAAGACGGTTTCCGGCCATCCAGGCATACCGAGCGCTATGGGAAGGTTCATTGCAAATCAAACTACCGTGGATTTCGAACGTTGCAAAGAAATCTCATAGATCGACAGATCCGCCGATCGGCACCAGATGCAGGTCCACTCCGGCCCGTGCAAAGGTCGCAACCGCTTCCTCGTGGTCGATCTCGATTACCGGAAACGTGTCGTAATGGACGCCGACGATCTGTTTGCATTTGAGGAAAGAAGCAGCCCGCGCGGCGTCCCGCGCCCCCATCGTGAAATTGTCTCCGATCGGGAGGACGGCAAACCGCAGCTCCACCTCTTCGGGGATGAGTTGCATGTCCAGCGTCAGGGCGGAATCCCCCGAATAGTAAAACGTCTCCTGGCCAGTTTCGATGACAAACCCTCCCGGGTTGCCGCCATATGAGCCATCCGGAAGCTGGCTGGAATGCACGGCGTTGACGTATTTGACGCGCCCGAAATCGAAAACATGTTCACCGCCATGGTTCATGGCGTGCGTTTTTTCGATGCCCTGCTTGCCAAGCCAGACTACGATCTCGTAGTTCGAGATGACGGTGGCTCTTGTTCTTTGAGCGATTTCGATCACGTCAGCGATGTGATCGTAGTGACCGTGGGAAACGAGGATGTAATCCGCCCGGATCGTTTCAACTTCGATACTGGCTGCCAATTGATTCGGTTTGATGAACGGATCGAAGAGGAGGATTTTGCCCCCGGTCTCCACCGAGAAGCATGAGTGGCCGTAGTAAGAAAGCTTCATTGCGAAGGGGTGGACCTCATTGAACAAGGTTAGGCATGGTTCGACAAGGAGAGCGTTCGAGTCGCATCGAGAAATTTCCCGGCGGTAGGAGGGACCGGCGCGCAGGTTTGTCAAAATAGACCCTCTCCTGGCGAGAAAGCGACATTTGCCCCGCGCAGGACCCTTGCCGGATGGCCTCAGGGAAGTAAGCGCCAAAGGCGCGGAAGGGCGTGCCGTTTACTTCTGCGCGCTCATGAACCCACGTACCAGCGCTGCGACCTCATCGGCTTTGGTATCAAGCGCGAAGTGTCCGGCGTCGAGTACGTGGACCTGCGCGTTCGGTACGTCCTTGCGGTAGCGTTCCGGCTCTCCGAGGTCGAACGAGAGATCGTGCCTGCACCAGAGGACCAACAGCCTCGGTTGCGTCCTGTGTAGCCATTCCTGCCAGTTTGGATAGGCATCGACGTTCGTGCGATAGTCGTAGAAGAGATCGCTTTGAATCTGCGGCTGTCCGGGAGCGTTCAAAAACGCCCACTCATCGGTCCAAAGATCCGGGTCATAGAGCTCAATCTTCGGATCGTCTCCGATATGGCGCGTCTTCGTGGTTGCCAGCGAAAGCAGGTTTTTTGCGCAACGCCTCTTCGTGGGCAGGACGGTCCGCCCAGAATGCCCGCCGGGTTGCCCAGTTCGCCCCAAGGCCTTGGTTGTGAGCGACCGCATCCTGGACGATCAGAGCTTGCGCCCGCTCCGGGTGTGCCAAGGCCATGCGAAAGCCGACCGGCCCGCCGTAGTCCTGCATGTAAAGTGTGTAGTGCGACAAACCCGACGCTTGCCTGAATCCGTCTATCACGGAAGCAATGTGGTCGAAGGTGTAGGCGAAACTTTTCGGGTCGGGCCAGTCGCTATGTCCAAAACCCGGATAGTCTGGCGCAACCAGATGGTAGCTGTCCGCAAGCCGTGTCAATAGCGGCTGAAACATCCGCGACGAGGACGGAAGACCGTGCAGCAAAAGAATGGTCGGAGCGTCTTTCCGCCCGCTTCTCTGTAGAAGATGGAGAGTCCATCGACCGTCACTGAGTGATAAAATACCTGCTGTTTCATTGTGTTGTCTTTTTCCTGGGCGTCTACTCCGGAGGTGGTGGCGAGCATGAGGGCGAGGCTCGCCAGGGTCCGAATGGACCGATTTCGTCGTATTCTCATGCATCACGATTCTGTTTGATTACACCCGCTCTACCTCGAACTGCCCGTCCAGGAGCGGCGGTGGTGACGGTAACTCAAATTTGTCTTCAGGGCGATGGCAGAGAAAGCTCCACCACCCCATCTCTCGACAGGCAGCGCCAGGAAGACTTCAGACTTCTTCCAAAGCCTAATGATTGGACGAACGTTTTCGACAAGCCATCATATACTCCTAGCTCAAGCGGTTCTTTGAATTCCGTCAGTTTAAAGCCACCGCTCGAACTCCGTACTCTTGACTTCAACCGGACCTTTCCTTTATCGCGATGGATCGTGAGCGCGGTGTTCGGTTGGCATCGCCGATCCGGACCAGCATTTTGCTTTGGAGCGACGTGCTTGGCCCAGCGACGCGAAGCGAGGTTCCGAGCCGGCGTTCGCTGCTGAGAAAGCATTTTGAATGCTTCCTTTTCGCCACGCAGCCAAATACAACCAGGCATGGATGCGATCGGAACGAAAGCCGAGGAACTGCTCGCCGAATTTTGGGCCAGAGTCTGGAATCCACCCTACGACCTCGATACTGTCGACCGGCTCTGCACCGAGGACTTCGTTATCACCAATGCCGGCACCGACATCGTGGGGCGAGCGGCCTTCAAGGAATGGATCAAAGCCTTCACCTTAAAAATCCAAGAACTACGCTTGGTTAGCGACGATATGTTCAGCAGTAGTGACGGCACGCGCGTTGTTTCCCGTTGGACCGTCACGGGTTTCAATCGGGGCATGTTCGGCACACCCGCTGATCATCGGCCCGTGCAGCTCACCGGCATAGCCATCTGGGAGCTGCGCGATGGCAAGCTGGCCCACAACTGGGTCGAGCGCAGTGCCTACGAACTTTCGCAACAGCTTAAGCAGCAGCCGGACTAATGGTGAGAGTCAACCTCGACCGCTTGACCTCACGAAACGGGAGACTTCAAGAGTATGGCTAGCCGTCCGGATTGCACCTACAGAAGTCAGGAGAAACTTTGAATCAATCACTGAAAAGCAAACGCGCCCTTGTTACCGGAGGCAGTCGGGGCATCGGAGCGGCCATCGTCAAGCGTCTAGCTCGCGAAGGCGCTGGGGTCGCGCTAACCTACAGCAGTTCGCCCGATCGCGCGAGCGAGGTCGTAAAGGCGGCTCAGGCACTCGGCGTTCAATCCCTGGCCATTCAGGCGGACAGTGCCGATGCGAGCGCCGTAGTGGCCGCAGTCGAACGGACGGTGGCGGAACTGGGAGGCATTGACCTTCTCGTTAACAACGCAGGAGTCTTTGCCAGCGGTCCGATCGATGATTTCAAGCTGGAGGACTTCGATCGGACGCTCGCCGTCAACGTGCGGGCGGTGTTCGTTGCCACGCAAGCGGCAATCAAACACATGAAGGAAGGCGGGCGCATCATCAATATCGGCAGCACGAATGCTGAACGCATGCCCTTCGGAGGTGGTGGCGTTTACGCGATGAGTAAGTCCGCGCTGCAGGGGTTGGTGAAAGGTTTGGCTCGCGATTTGGGACCGCGGGGGATCACGATCAACAATGTTCAGCCCGGGCCGGTGGATACAGAAATGAATCCCGCTGAGGGCGAGTTCGCCGACATGCTCAAGAAGTTAATGGCCTTGCCGCGCTACGGCACCGTCGAGGAAATCGCGGGGATGGTCGCGTACTTGGCGAGCCCCGAAGCCGGCTACATCACCGGTGCAAGCCTGATGATCGACGGAGGATTCAGCGCGTAGGGAGGCCTTGACTAAAAACAATCGGGAAGCGTGGTCGCAAATACTCCGGCAGCGGCCGAAAAAGAGTTGGGACTTTCCGTTACCATGGTTGCCGATAGTCAGGCGGCTGAAATGGTGATGCTCGGCGAGAAGGGGGCTGATCTGGAAGTCGGGTGAAAAGACGCGCGGCTTGCATTGGTGGACGCGCGTCCGGTTGATGTGCCGCCGCCTAAGTCAAGCCTGCTTTACGATCACGCAGTGGAAGGCATCGCGAAAGGGAGGGAGATCTGGGGATCGGTCATCGCTGGCGCGCGGCGCAGCGATTGATGCCGGGTTAACGAAAGCTTCCCCAATTGATCGCCGCGGCGAACACCGGCCGGCCTTGTTCACTCTTGTCGTTGCCGCGGCTCTGGGCCTAAAGCAGCCCGGGTGACTCTTGCGGGGACGGAAGCCCCCAAGCCTTCCATCGCCTGAGATACTCCTCCCGGGGAAGCAGGACGTAGTGAGGGTTCTTTTCCTTTCGCAGCCATTGAATGATCCTGACAATCGAAGCCTCTTGCATGACCGTGCATCCGGCGGATGAACGGTCCGGGCCACGCTGGATGTGGAAGAATATCGCGCTCCCGGCATTGGGCACCGGCGGATCCGCATTGTGCCGGATCTCTATGAGCCAGCGATGAGGCGGATCGTTCAACCGCATTTTCTGCTTCTCAAACCATGGTGGAGGATTTTTTGCATCGATGACAACGTGTTGGTTATAGTGAGGGAGGTTGGGATCGTCGATCCAAGCGTCAGCATCTGTAATCGTGTGAAAGGGGTAGGACGCTCCTGCCGGGAGGGCCGGATCGTAAGTGTAAATCGTTCCGATTTTGAAAATCCCAGCCGGCGCGCGCTTGTCCCGCTCGGTTTTTTGGATGCCGGGTTCGTTCAACCCCTGGATTCCGCGTCCCCAGGCAAGGCCATTCTTGCCATAGAGGACCCGGAACGGGGGAGAGGCTGTCTTCCACCCGGAACCTTCGCGTTCGAAGAGTTGAAGCTTCCCCGACGGCGAGTCCCAGTCCGGCGCGATTGATACCGCCAGCTGGGCAATCGAGGAATCCAGCGCGAAGAGCCGAGCGCTCATGGCCAGGCTCGTCAGTCCGACAATCCAAAATTTGTTCATTCTTTTTGCGATTTAGCGAAACAATATTTCACAAGGAAGCGGTTTTCGCGCTTCCGTGGCAAACGAGGTCCGCGCACGCCGGGGCGATTCCGTGCGCGCCAAAACGGGGCCGCTCCAAAACCTTACCGTCGCTTGCTTAGCTTTATGATATTTCGTCCGCCCCTTCGGCAGTAGGCGCAGGAGTCCAACATTTTGCGGACAAAATGAATTCCGAGACCGCCTATCGAAGGACCTTCGGGCGAGGGAACAAGGGCCGGTTCGGGCTGATCGAACGGGTTGAATTCCCTTCCGTCGTCAGAGATTTCGATGCGCAGCACGCTCTCGGAAAGGTTAAGCCGTAGGATGATCTCGTGTGCCAGCTCGTCGTCGTAGCCGTATTTGATCGTGTTGGTAATGATTTCTTCGATGGCCAGATTGGCAGCAAAAATTACGCCGCGAGAAACGTTCATGCTTTGAAGGAACTGCGTCGCCGAATTCGCGGCCACCGAAAGTTCGCCAAGACTGTTGCGAATCGAGAGGATCAATTCTGCCATGGGTGAGCCGCTAGACGCGAAAAATCGCGCCGAGTTTTCTGCCAAGGATAATGCTCGCGCCCAAAATGGCTGTGCCAAGAAAGCACATTGCCCACACGCCCAGGGCGCTGGCGATCAAGCGCCCGTCGCCCAGCAACTGGTAAAGTTCGTAGATCGCCTTGGTAATTGGATAGTCCTGCTGCCTCTGTGCCAGAACGAGCGAGTCGCTGACTTCGAGCATGGCGAACGAAAACGCAAGCAAGGCGCCGGCGAGGAGATTGGCCATGATCAGGGGAATCGTGATTTTGATCAACGTACGGAGCGGCGGACAGCCCAGGTTTTGCGCGGCTTCCTCAAGAGTTACGCTCGTTTGCTGGAAGCCGGCTGCCGCGGAGCGGACAACGTAGGGGAGTCGGCGCACGCTGTAGGCGATCACCAGGATCGGCAGGGGATCCCTAACCGGGTTGAGCGCTCCGAAAATTCTTCCTTCCTGGGTCATCGCCAGATACCCAAACGCGAGGACGATCCCCGGCACCGCGAGCGGAAGCATGGAGATCGCATCGAGGATTTCACGCCCGGGAAGTTTTGTGCGGACGACAACGTAGGCGATGGCGACGCCCAGGCCAATATCCACCAGTGTGGCCAGGCTAGCGTATTTGAGACTGTTTTGAATGGAAGGAAGGGTGAGATCGTGGCCCAGGGCGTTCCTGAAATTCTCGAGCGTCCAGCCGTTGGGAAGAATTGTACCGTACCAATCGCTTGAAAACGCGACCAGGATCACGCCGAGATGCGGAAGAATCGCCAGACCGGTAACGAAACAAAAAGACAGCGTGCAGAGCGCGCTGGTGGCTGGTCCGGCTTTGCGCGGTCCGCCCTGGCTCGTCGCCTTGGCCATCATCGCGTGCCCTTGCGTGCCGAAAATCCATTTGCTCGCCGCGTAAAGGAATGCCGACGCGGCGAGCGTGACGGCTACCAGGGCGAAGGGGAAAGGATTTCCTCCGATGTCGCTGATACCGTAAAATATCTGCACCGAAGTGACCCGAGTGAACTCGAACATGAGGGGCACGCCAAGCTCCGTAAACGCCCAGATGAAGACGATCGTTCCGCCCGCGAAGAGGCCTGGCGCGATGAGCGGAAGAGTGATCTTTCGGAATTTCCGAAAGCCCACACAACCCAGGTTTTCCGCAGCCTCCTCAAGCGCCGGATCGACGTTCGCCAGGGCTGCCACAATGTTCAGGTAGAGGATCGGATAAAGGTGGAGAGCGTTCATCACGACGACTCCCCAGAACCTGCCCCGTCCCAGCCAATCGATGGGGTGATCCGGTCTCAGCAGCCCAAGCGTTTCCAGAAGGGCGTTGAGTGCCCCCTCCTGGCCAAGTATCTGTTTGATTCCGATCGCACCGACAAACGGGGGAAGAACCATGGGGATGAGAATCAGGCCGGAAAGCAGGGTTTTTCCCGGAAAGACGAAACGGTCGCTGAGAAAGGCAAGGGGGAGAGCAAGGAGAGCCGAAAGAATTGTGCTCGCGACGGCGAGAAGGAAGGCGTTCGCGAGACCCTCCAGGTAAATCGGGTTCCTGAAAACCTCGACGACGTAGGCAATGGTAAAGGTTCCGTCCCCCAAAAAGAATGCGCCGCGCAGCGCCTCTCCAATGGGCCACGCGAAGAAGAACGTGAAGAATAGCCCGGTCGCGGCGAAGACGGTGATCGAGAGCCGCTTCGACATGCTATTCGGCGCGCTCTTTCATTGCCCTGCCTCGGCAAGCTTTTCGGCGGCGCGGTATTGCGCGCGAAAATGATCACCCAGTTCGCGGGCGAGTTGAACCTCCTCGACGCGGCTCGCCGCTCCAAGCGTGCGGCGGAACTTTTCCAAAGCAACCTCGTAGCCGACCGCGCTCATGTCGCTAAAAAGCGCTGTTGCCTTTGGGGGAAACCCAGCGGCAATGAGAGCCTGCCACGCCGCCGATTGCTCGTCATGGCTGTCAAGGCACATGACCCGGATAATAAAGGTCATCACCTTGAAAAGCGATCCCGTCCAGCCGGGCTGGTATTCGAACGATTTGGCTTCCTCGTAAGGGTTGACGCCCGGGTCCGACCGATAGCTTACGTAGCGCGGAAGGTAGAGTTCCTTGCGGATAGGCTGGCGTCTCAGCGCGTATTTTACTGGGCCTCCCGGCGCTCCGACTTTGAAGTCCCACAGTTTCTGGCCTTCCAGGGAGAGCACGAACTCTATGAACATTTTTGAAGCTTCGGGGTTTGGCGCTCCACGGAACAACCCGATGGGGTCCACGCCCACCGAAGAACCGCCGGTTGGGGTGAAATACTGCAAGCGGGTTGCCGCATTGGTCACGCGAATAGCCTGGTTCTGGAATCGTCCATAAAAGTCAATACACATCCCGATCGCGGCATCGCCCAGGGAAACATCGACGGGGACTTGAGGCCCCGCGCTTGCGAAGTAGCGGGCATTGGCCGAGGCGCGCTGGATGATCTGGAGACCGTGGGCCCAGCCCGACTGAAGATCGCTCTGCGCGGCTGTCAGCCCGTTCCGGGAGCGGACCGCTTCCTGGATCTGTTGCTGGATGATCATTTCAAACGCTTTCGCTGCCGATCCGCTCTTGGTGGGATCGGCGAGAGCGACCTGTTTGAAAAGGCGAGGATTCCCGAGATCGGTCCACGCTGCCGGAATCTCGTCGATTCCGAGCCGGCGGAGAGATTCGGGATTGTAGCAGATCCCGAACGACGAAAGAACGGTACCAACCCAACGCCCCCCTTGGTCGTAAAAGACTTCTCCGGAAACGGAGTGGGGAATTGATGTTTCGGCAAACCAATCGGGACGGCTGCGCAGAATTCCACAATCGACCAGTCGGCCCGCGTCGGCTTGCTGCTGGAAGTCGAAAGCGCCTCCCCCGAAGAAGAGGTCGATGCCGATCCCGACGTTTGAGGCGAGGAATTGTCTTCGCGCCTCGGTTTGGGCCTTCGGGTCGTCGAAGGTGGCCGCAACTTCGGCAGTCCATTGCTGGCCCGCGGATTTCCAGGTCCTTTCGAAAGCAGCGTAAAATTCTCCCTTGAGAAAGCGCGCGATTTCGCTGGTTCCCCCCGGCATTCGCCAGTCGATGCGGATGGTCCGCCCAGTGCGCGTCTGGTAATAGGCGGCAAAGGCTCGGCTGAATTCATAGCGAATCTGCTCGTTGTGGGGCGTAACAATGACAATCGTTTCGTCGGCATTCGCCAGAAGGCTCTCCGAGGGCTTTAACGCGAAGGGGATG
This sequence comes from uncultured Verrucomicrobiae bacterium, assembly GCA_963816855.1. Classification (GTDB taxonomy): domain Bacteria; phylum Verrucomicrobiota; class Verrucomicrobiia; order Chthoniobacterales; family Terrimicrobiaceae; genus DASTFP01. The sequence continues at coordinate 190,905 of CAWFMA010000007.1, forward strand.
GCGACAATGGAGACGAGAGCGATGAGGACGGCGAGAATACGTATCATCAGAAATCAGTCGCGAAGGATCACGACGTCGCCCCGGGCTGCCTGCGCGGAGAGTTCCCGGCCGGCGGCCCGGCTGGAAAAATCCGGATTCATTTCAAAGATTTTCAACGCGTAAGGGCCCGCAAGAAACTGGTATTGCGCAATCTCTCCCAAGTATACCGCCTCGCCGATTTTTCCCCCTACGCTGTTCGGGCCGCCAGTTTCATCCTGGATCCGCCACGTTTCGGGGCGGATCGAGAGAGTCGCGTTGTCGCCCGGTTTCGGATGCCAGTCGGGATCGGCAAGGATTCCCTCGAAAGCCCCGATCGTGGTGTCAACGGCCGCGGTTCTCTCGTTTATGGAAGCGATCGTACCGGGGATGAAATTGGTCTCCCCGATGAAATCCGCGACGACACGCGATTTCGGGCGGCGATAAACATCTTCGGGCGTGCCGATCTGGGCAATCTTTCCGCTCTCGAGAATCGCCATTCTATCGGATATCGAAAGGGCTTCCTTTTGATCATGGGTCACGTAGATGGCGGTAAGCCCGGACTCCTTACAGACCCGGCGAATCTCCGTGCGCATCTCCAGACGCAGCTTGGCATCAAGATTCGACAGAGGCTCGTCCAGCAGCAGGGCGCGGGGTCGGATCACGAGAGCGCGAGCGAGGGCGACCCGCTGTTGCTGGCCACCGGAAAGCTGGGCAATCTTTCGCTCAGCGTAATCCTCCATTCTGACCGAGGAAAGAGCCTGTTTGACGCGCTGCTCGATCTCCGGGGAAGGCGTTCTTCGCTCCTCCAGCCCAAATGCGACGTTCTTTGCGACGGTCATGTGGGGCCAGAGCGCGTAGCTCTGGAACATCATCGCTGTGTTTCGCTGGTGTGGCGGGAGCCGGGTAACGTCCTCATTTCCAAAAAGAATACGCCCGGCGTCGGGAACATAGAAGCCCGCGATATTGCGAAGCAGGGTAGTCTTTCCGCAGCCACTCGGCCCGAGCAGGAAAAAGATCTCCCCGGCCTCGATCCGGAGATTTATGCCGGATAGCGCCGTGTGCTCTCCAAACCGCTTTACCAGGTTCTCAATCGTTATCGAGATCATCGGGCTGCCCAGTGGCTAATCCTCCAGGACCGGTTGAGCAATCCCGGAAGTCCTCTTGCAGGGCGGTGATTTCCTCGGTTTTTTGCTCGCTCAAATCACGCGCTGTGGCAACCTCCGCAGGCATGTCGGTGCTAGTTGTCGGCTCAATCGCTCTCGATGACATCAAGACCCCTCTCGAGGAGCATCAGAATCTGCTGGGAGGCTCCGCCTCGTATGGGGGAGTGGCTGCCAGCCTGCACGGTGCGGTGAACCTCGTGGGCATCGTGGGCGAGGATTTCCCGAACGAACACATTGAGCTGTTCAGGGAACGCAACATCGATCTCACCGGGCTGCAAATTGTTCCTGGAAAAACGTTCCGCTGGTCGGGCGAATACATGTGGGATCTGAATATTCGCGAGACACGCTCGGTTTCCTTGAATGTCTTTGAGCATTTCTCACCGGCGTTGCCCGAGGCTTACAGAGACACGCCAGTCGTGCTCCTGGCCAATATTGCCCCCGATTTGCAGCACCACGTGCTCGACCAGGTTCGCTTGCCTCGGTTTGTCATAGCGGACACCATGGACCTTTGGATTGACATCGCCAAGCCTCGGCTGTTGGAACTCTTGCCTCGGATCCATATGATTGTCCTCAACGACGGGGAAGCTCGGCAGTTAACTGGCGAAACGAGTTTGATCAAGGCGGCGCGGCGCTTGCGTGATAGGGGTCCTCAGTACGTCGCCATTAAAAAAGGGGAGCACGGCAGCCTGCTCTTCGGCGAGGACGGGCAGTTCTTTAGCTGCCCCGCCTTTCCGCTCGAAGATATTCACGATCCGACCGGTGCCGGGGACTGCTTCGCGGGCGGCCTGGCAGGTTACCTGGCGAAGGACCCGGGGAATATCGGATTTTCGACACTGCGTCGCGCGGTGGTGCACGGAAGCGTCCTGGCGAGCTACAGCGTGGAGGCCTTCAGTCTGGAACGGCTGAAGACCGTTACGCCGGCGCTAATCGCGGAGCGTTTCGATACGTTTCATCGGTTGAGTCAGTTCAATGAAGGTTAGGCCGTCCGGCGGCTTTGATCGCCGCGCTCGGCTTGGGATGACCGCAGGGGTCGCTTCGGCAGCTGCGGATCTCGAACCCGTCCGACGGTGATGAGGGTTCTGATTACCGGTGGCGCGGGCTTTATCGGAAGCCACCTCGCGAAATACCTGCAGGGGCGCGGCGAGATTCGGGTGCTGGACAACTTGCGCAGCTCAAGCCGCTCAAATCTGAACGGGACGCCGGTGGAATTCATCGGCGCAAGCGTGCTCGATACCGCGGCGCTCCGCAACGCAATGGCGGGAGTGGACGTCGTCTTTCATCTGGCTGCGATGGTTAGCGTGAAGGAGTCGATGGAGGAGCCGCAAGAGTGCGTGGAAATCAATACCATCGGCACCTTGAACGTTCTCAGAACCGCCGCCGATTCGAACGTGCGCCGGCTGGTCTTCGCCAGTTCCGCCGCGGTCTACGGGGACGACCCGCCTGTCCCGACGGCGGAAACTTCCGCGCCAGCGCCCAAGAGCCCCTATGCGGTCACGAAATGGGATGGCGAATGTTATTGCGAAATGTTTTCGCGCGAAGGCTGGCTCAGCACCGCTTCGCTTCGTTTTTTCAACGTTTTCGGCCCCCTCCAAGACCCCCGCGGGGCCTATGCCGCAGCTGTTCCGGGTCTTCTTCGTTGCGCATTGCGCGGCGAACCCTTAACGATTTTTGGCGATGGCGAGCAGAGCCGGGATTTCATTCATGTGAAGGACGCGGTCTCAGCTTTGGTTTTCGCTTCGGAGAATGAGAAGGCGGTTGGCGCCTACAACTGCGGTTATGGCGAGCGGATAACAATCAATGATCTCGCTCGCAAAATCCTGGCTTTGGCCCCTTCCCGCTCGGCCGTCGTATATCGACCCCCGCGGCCAGGAGACGTGCGACACTCGTGCGCATCTGTAGTCAAGCTCTCCGCTTTGGGTTGGGTGCCAGTGAGCAGTCTGGCCGAGGGTCTCAAAGAGACGTTCGACGTGCTCAGAGGATAGGGACGGGAGAAGCCCCGCTCGAGATCCCGGCTCCGTTCAGAGTGCTTTTGCGGAAGGTTGGGGCGCTATACGATCGCTATCCGGGCTGGGCCGCTTTCACGATTTCGGCGAAGCTTCGGACTTCGAGGCTGGCCCCGCCGACCAAGGCGCCATCGATGTCGGGCTGGCTGAGCAGTTCCTTCGCGTTGTTTGGCTTCACGCTCCCGCCGTACTGGATGCGCACCTTGCTGGCTGTCGTCTTGTCCGACAGTTCTTCGAGCACGGCACGAACGTGCGCATGCGCGTCCTGCGCCTGCGCGGAGGTAGCTGTCTTTCCCGTGCCGATAGCCCATACCGGCTCGTAGGCGATCACGGTTTCCGGGAACTGTTCAGCGCTAACGCCCGCGAGGCCGCCGCGCAACTGGGTCTCGAGCACTTGCTTTTCGGTGCCGGCCTCGCGCTCTTCGAGCGTTTCCCCTACACACAGGATCGGCTTCAGCTCGTTGGCGTGCGCGGCAATGACCTTCTTGTTAATTAGGGAATCGGTTTCCCCAAAGATTTGCCGCCGTTCGCTATGCCCGATGATGACATATTTAACGAAGAGATCTCGCAGCATCGCCGCGCTGATTTCCCCCGTGTAGGCGCCCGATTTCTCGAAGTAGAAATTCTGCGCTCCCAAGCGGATCTTTTGCGAGCCTCCCAGCAATTCCGACAGCTTGGGAAGAGCGGTGAAGGGAGGTGCAATGACAATCTCAACAGCGCTGATTTCGTCGACTTCCGGACGGAAGCTCTCGAGGAAATTCGCCGTCTCAGTGACGGTCATGTTCATCTTCCAGTTCGCGGCAATGATTTTTTTTCTCATGTTTTCTTAAGGGTAACGAAGGCCCGGCTTTCGAGAATACGCCAAAGGGCCGTTCAAGACGATCTGGAATTCCTGGAGTTGACGTCGCTTCGGGGATTTCTCTGATCCTTGGCCTATTTGTCGCTCAGGTTGGCCACACCCGGCAAGATTTTGCCCTCGAGCAGTTCCAAGGAGGCGCCCCCGCCGGTCGAGGCGTGGCTTACCTTGTCCACCACCTTGAATTTCTTCGCAGCTGTTGCGGTGTCGCCTCCGCCAACCACCGAGGTCGCGCCGGCGGCGGTCGCCGCGGCGATCGCTTCGGCCATCACTTTTGTGCCTTCGGCAAAGCGGTCGAATTCAAACACACCGGGCGGTCCATTCCAGATAATTGTCTTTGCCCGGGCGATCACCTCGTTGAAGAGTTGACGGCTCTTGGGGCCGACGTCGAGGCCCAGCCAGCCCGAAGGGATCCCCGTCTTGTCGTCGACGGTTTGCGTCTGGGCGTTTGCGTCGAATTTGTCGCCGCAGACAAAGTCCACGGGGAGGTGGATTTTGACTCCCGCGGCGCTGGCTTTCTCCATCAACTCCTGGACGATTTTCGCGCCCTCCGGATCAAACATGCTGTCACCGATCTCCATTCCGTCGATCATCTTTTTGAAGGTAAATGCCATCCCTCCCCCAATAATGATCTCGTTGGCTTTGTCGAGGAGGTTGCGGATCAATGGGATCTTGTCCGCCACCTTCGCACCGCCGAGGATTGCCAGCACGGGCCGTTTGGGAGCCTCGAGGACCGACGCGAACGCGTCGAGTTCCTTTTGCATCAGGAAGCCGGCCACCTTTTCCTGCAGGTTTACGCCGACGACGGAGGAATGTGCCCGATGCGCGGTACCAAATGCGTCGTTGGCGTAGATATCACCGAGCTTGGTAAGAGAGGTTCGGAATGCTTCAACCTTTTCCGGGTCTGCCTTCGTCTTGGTGCCGTCCTTGTTTTTCACCTTTCCCTCTTCCTCGATGTGAAAGCGAAGATTCTCGAGCAGGGCCACCTCTCCGGGCTTCAGTGAGGCACACGCCGCTTCCACCTCGGGGCCCACGCAATCGGGCAGAAACTTCACCGGCTTTCCGAGGAGTTCCTGGAGTTTTTCTGCAATCGGCTTGAGGGTGTACTTTCCTACTCTCTTGCCGTCCGGTCGGCCCAGATGACTCATCAAGACCAGGGACCCTCCCTGATCGAGGATATACTTGATCGTCGGCAGCGCCGCCGAAATCCGGGCGGAATTTGTAATCGCCCCCGTTTCCTTGTCTTGCGGGACGTTAAAATCGACGCGCATGATCACGCGGCGCCCTTTTAGCGGGATATCGGTGATGGACTTCTTCATGGGTTTCCCGAAGGAAATGGCGAATTCTAGGCGATTTGCTTCAGCAAATCCACGCAGCGACAGCTGTAGCCCCACTCGTTGTCGTACCAGCTCACGAGTTTGAAGAAGTTGCTGTTCAACTCGATGCCGCTGCCGGCGTCGAAAATGCTGGAACGTATGTCATGAATAAAGTCGCTGGAGACGACTTGATCCTCGGTGTAGCCGAGAATCCCCTTGAGATAGGTTTCGCTGGCGTTCTTCATGGCAGCGCAAATCTCCTTGTAGCTCGTCGACTTTTTCGTTTTGACTGTAAGATCGACGACGGAAACGGTTGGCGTCGGGATGCGGAAAGCCATCCCGGTTAACTTGCCCTTGACTTCCGGGCAAACGAGAGCGACGGCCTTGGCAGCACCGGTGGTGCTCGGAATGATATTGACGGCGGCGGTGCGTCCACCCTTCCAGTCCTTCATTGACGGACCATCGACCGTTTTCTGCGTGGCCGTGTAGCTGTGAATGGTCGTCATCAGCCCCTCTTCAATCCCAAAGCCTTCCTTCAGAAGCACGTGAACGACGGGCGCGAGGCAGTTGGTGGTGCAACTCGCGTTGGAGATAATGTGATGTTTGGCGGCATCGTACTTGTCGTTGTTGACTCCCATGACGATCGTGATGTCCTCGCCCTTCGCCGGGGCCGAAATGATCACCTTTTTTGCCCCGGCCTCAAGATGGCCTTTGGCCTTCGCGCTGTCGGTAAAGAGGCCGGTTGATTCCACGACAACGTCTACACCCAGGTCCTTCCATGGAAGAGCAGCAGGCCCTTGCTTGACAGCAAGGCATTTGATCTTGTTTCCGTTGACCACCAGCGTGTCGTCCTCGGCGGCTCCGGAAGATTTCTCGCTGTAGACTTCGCCTTTGAATCCGCCCTGCGTGGAATCGTATTTTACGAGATATGCCAGGTTATCTGCGGGGACGAGGTCATTTACCGCTGCGACCTTGTAGCCCTGATCGAGGAGCCCCTGCTCAACCATCGCGCGAAAGAAAAGCCGTCCGATGCGTCCGAAGCCGTTGATGCCGATTGTAGCCATTTGAATGTATTGGTTTTGGGTTTGCGTGTCCGCTCAGTTAAGTCTCAACTGGCAGAGAGCGTCAACTCTCAAAACTTCGATACTTGCGCAAAGCCTCGTCCAGCAACAAATGCGCCGTCTCCTCGTGATCCGTGCGCGTGCAATCAATTCGGAAGTCCGCCGTCGAACCGTACAGCTCGCGCCGCTTTTGCAGCAAGCTATCGAAGGTCTCTCGGGGATTCTCCGTTTGCAGCAACGGTCTCCTGCCGCTGCGAATGGCCCGCTCGAAGAGAATGTCGGGACTCGCGTCCAGCCAGGCCACCACGCCTATGCTTTTGAGGGTTTGGCGATTGGCGGCGCAAAGAACGATGCCGCCGCCGGTCGAAAGAACGATGCCGTAGACGCCCACCAGCCGCTCGAGCGATTGCTTCTCGACCTCGCGATAGTAGGCCTCGCCGCTGGTGGAGAAAATCTCCGGGATATCCCGGTGCTCGCTCCGGACGACGAGTTCGTCGGTATCCACAAAACGATGCCCTGTCAGCGTGGCAAGGCGACGGCCCACCGAGGATTTCCCGCATCCCATAAATCCGATGAGCACGAGATTGGGCAACATGCCCTCAAATTCTCACAACATTCCTCGCTCGTGAACCCTTTTGATCTTCGTAAAGTTCATATTCGACCTCCTCGCCCTCCTTCAAGGTTCTAAACCCCTTCGTGACGATCGCCGAAAAGTGGACAAAGATATCTCCGTTCACCGCAGGATCTACGATGAATCCAAAGCCCTTTTTCTCGTTGAACCATTTTACTATTCCTCTGGCCATATCCTTCTGATAGTCTTTCGAGGCTCGGCAGAAGCAGCGTCTCTGCACATTTTTGCGCGCAGGGAGGCTTAACCGGCACTTCTCATACCAATTGTCACGGAAGATGGAGCAAACTTCGGGCCAATCCCCACTGATTGGCGTGGTCATGGGCAGCAAATCGGACTGGGAAACGATGCGCGAGGCTTCCCGTTTGCTGGAAAGGCTACTGGTTCCCCACGAGTGCAAAGTTGTTTCCGCGCATCGGACTCCGCAGTACATGGCCGAGTATGCGTCGTCTGCCGTGGCGCGAGGATTGAGGGCGATCATTGCGGGCGCCGGAGGCGCCGCGCACTTGCCTGGGATGATTGCGGCGCAGACTGAATTGCCGGTCCTTGGGGTTCCGATCCAAAGCCGGTCACTCAACGGGATCGATTCGCTCTTGTCGATTGTGCAAATGCCTGCCGGCGTCCCTGTTGCCACCTTTGCGATCGGTGTGGCCGGCGCGAAGAACGCGGCCCTCTTTGCCGCCTCGCTCCTGGCTGGGGATTACCCGGCAATTCGGAATGCCCTTGGGGCTTTTCGGCGCCAGCAGACTCAGGATAGCCTCGATAGCATGCTGGAGAGTTGAAAACCCGGGTCGTTTCCGCCCCGGAGGGCGTTGTCGAGGCGGTCAAGCTTCTAGCCGCGGGAGAGCTTGTCGCTTTGCCCACGGAAACCGTCTATGGTCTTGCCGCCGCGGCGCTCAACTCCCTGGCCTGCGCCAAGATTTTTGAAGCCAAGGAACGCCCGCTTAACGACCCTCTGATCGTCCATTTTACTGATATCGAATGGCTCACGCGTCTTGCCCGTCCAGGCAAACTGGCCATTAGGCTGGCGAGAGAATTCTGGCCGGGGCCGCTCACCATGGTGCTTCCCCGCACCGATTTGGTGCCTGATTTGGTGACTTCCGGCCAGAACACGGTCGCGTTGCGCATGAGCGCTCATCCGGTCTTTCGGCAAATCGCGGAAATGTACGCCCGGCCCATTGCCGCTCCGAGCGCCAATCGATTTGGGCGGATCAGTCCGACGACTGCCGGGCACGTAATGGCGGAACTGGGAGGACGGATCCCGCTCATCGTCGATGGCGGAGCTTGTGCCCACGGTCTCGAATCGACGATCGTGCGGGTGGGAGAGGAAAGTCTGGAGATTTTGCGCCACGGGCCGATCCTCGAAGAGTGCTTGTCGGAGTTCGGCAGGATTGAGCCGCCCAATTGCCGGATCAGGGTTCCAGGCTCGACGGAGAGCCACTATGCGCCCCGCACGCCGCTGATTATTATCCAGGCACTAGGTTCTCACGGATTGAAAAGGAGCGACTGGCCCTCGAAAACGGGGCTGCTTCTCTGGTCCGGCTCCGCCGAAGGGTTCGAAGCTTCCGAGCGCCTCAGCCCGACGCGGGATTTTCGGGAGGCCGCCGCCAATCTCTACAGCGCGATGAGGCGCCTTGACGAGGTAGGCCTGGACTTGATCGTGGCGGAAGCGGTCCCGGAAACCGGCTTGGGCGTTGCGATCATGGAGCGATTGCGCAAGGCTGCCGCGCGTGGGTAACCGACACCAACTCAACACCCGGGCCAGCGGCGTCATCGCTGTGGCGGTTATGTGCTCGCGTGCGCTAGGCCTGGTGCGGGAAATGCTCTTCGCCGGCCTGTTTGGCTCCGCGCTGATGGGCATCTTTACGATCGCGTTTCGTGCCCCGAATCTGCTGCGCGATCTTTTCGCCGAAGGCGCTCTTTCCACGGCATTTGTGACCGTCTTCTCGCAGAAGATTGAAAGAGAAGGGGACGTCTCCGCCTGGTCGCTTGTCTCAAAGGTGATGACGCTGACGGCCATTTTCATCAGCCTGGTCAGTCTGCTGGGCGTGGTATTCGCCAGACAGCTTATCGGCATTCTGGCGCCGGGATTCGCTCCACAGGATGCGGACCTTACCGTTCGGCTCACCCAGATCATGTATCCCTTTATTCTGCTGGTTTCGCTTGCCGCGCTGGTAATGGGAATTCTCAACGCCAAGAACGTCTTCGGGGTTCCCGCGATGGCCTCAAGTTTCTTTAATCTAGGCTCCATCGCGGGCGGGGTTGTCTTTGGCTGGCTCTTTGACCCGGGATTTGGCGAGAAAGCCTTGACCGGCCTGGCGATCGGAACGCTCGTTGGCGGCTTTCTTCAATTGGCGGTTCAATTGCCCAGCCTGCGGAGAATCGGCTACGAATTCCGACCGGACTTCCAGTGGAATGATCCCGGGATTCGAAAAATCCTCGTCCTCATGGTCCCCTCGGTTATTGCCGCCAGCGCGGTCCAGATCAATGTGATGGTCAATAGCAGTTTCGCGTCGTTCCTTGGGAAGGAAGCGGTGTCCTGGTTGAGTTTTGCCTTTCGTCTCATGCAACTTCCGATTGGCGTTTTTGGAGTTGCCGTGGCGACGATCACCTTGCCGGTCGTCTCGCGGATTGCCGCGCATTCCGACCGATCGGAGTTCGGCCCAACCCTAAGCAAGGCGCTGCGGTTGGCGGTCTTTCTTACCCTCCCGGCCGGGGTTGGCTTGTATTTTCTCGCCCAACCGATCATCGCAGTCATTTACGAGCGCGGCGAGTTCAGGCAACACGACACCGAGCAGACCGGCTTGGCGCTGCAATTCTACTCGATAGGTCTCGTCGCCTATTCCTGCGTCAAGGTGCTCTCGCCGGCGTTTTATGCGATCGACAGGAAGTGGACACCCATGCTGGTGAGTTTTGCGGTGATCGCGCTGAATTTCGGCCTCAATTATTTCTTTATTTTTCATTTCGGGCTCGGGCATCGCGGCTTGGCGCTGGCCACTTCCATTTCGGCCGGGGCGAATTTTCTTACGCTCTACGTGCTGATGGGACGCAACGCGGAATCGCTCGAGACGAAGCGCTTTCTGGGAGCGATTCTTCGTTGCGGTTTGGCTGCGGCGGTTCTCGGGTTCGTTTGCTGGCTTGGCGTGATCCATGGGGCGCCGTGGCTCGGCAGCCCTAGCTTGTGGCGAAAGGCCGCCGTGCTCGCCGCGGTAATTGTATGCGCCGGAAGCGTTTATGTCTTTATTTGCTTTGCTCTTCGCGTGGAGGAAGTCAGGGTGTTTTCGCGGGTTTTTGCGGACAGAATCGCTCGGCGCTTGAAATAAGAAGTGCCGGTGGCGGCGCATTTTTGGCGTAGGATCCAGAAAGTTCCGGCGCGTCCGGCCGAGCTTTTCGCAGAGGAGCGAAGTGTCCTCCAACTCACGCCGAAGTTCGTCCGACCCGGCAAGATCCTTTTCGGCGGCCCGTGACACTTCGAAGGCCCGGTTTCCATCCCGATTCCGCGACCGGAGCGAATCGACGATGCCGCCACAAATCGATGTCCTGGGACTGGGGAGCGCCGCGGTGGACGAGATTCTCTACGTCGAGACATATCCTTCGCCCGATACGAAGACGCGCGTCCTTCGGCGGGAACTCCGTTGCGGGGGACTTACGGCGACGGCTTTGGTAGCGGCCACGCGGCTTGGCGCTCGATGCGCCTATGCTGGCCGACTGGGCCTCGACTACGAGTCGCGCCTGGTGGAGGAGTATCTTGCGAGAGAGCGCGTGGATCTTTCTCAAGCTTCCCGGGCTGCGGAAAACGGCGTTGTCAGCTCCACGATCATCCTGGCGATGGATACCGGTTCGCGGAACGTCTTCTCCAGGTCATCGGGGCTCACTGGGGCGCATGAAAGCGCGCCGCCGGAGGCTCTGATTCGAAATTCGCGCTCTCTTTTTGTTGATCATCACGGGGTGCCGGGCGCGATCCGCGCGTCCCGGGTTGCCCACGACGCCGGCGTTCCTGTCGTCGCGGACCTGGAGCGCGCCGATTCGCCGCGCTTCGAGGAACTCCTTGCGCTGGTGAACCACCTTGTGGTTTCGGAGACCTTTGCGCGCCGTATCACAGGGTGCGCTTCTCCCGAATCAGCGATTCGCGCTTTGTGGAGTAAGGGCCGCTCGGTCGTTATCCTCACCTGCGGGGCCACGGGATGCTGGTATGCCGAATCCCCCCCATCGCCACATTTCTTCCCCGCTTTCCGCGTCGAAGCAAGGGACACCGCTGGCTGCGGTGACGTGTTTCATGGCGCATACGTGTCGAGTCTGGCGCGCGGTCGGACTCTGATCGAGCGCGTAAAATTCGCCTCGGCGGCTGCTGCGCTCTACGCCTCGGCATCGAGAGAGGATCGGATCCCGCGCCGCACGGAAGTAAACCATTTTCAGAAGGCTTTCGAATCGAAATCGCTGCTGGCGGCGAAGTCCTCGTGATCGTTGTCGCGGGGCAACCCGCACGGTCCGAGTCGCGGCGCTCCTATCTCACGATGCCGCGTTTGCTGGCTTCGATGAACTCGAGGAGGTGCGCGATGTGCTCGTTCTGCGGAAATTCCTGCCGGATTGTCTCGCAGGCTTGCCGGACGTTGAGATTTGCCCGGCAGAGCAGGCGATAGGCTTCGCGCAGCGTACGGATCTCTTCGGCGCTGAATCCTCGGCGTTCGAGCCCGACTTGATTTACCCCGCGAATCTCGGCCGGATTGCCGTCTGCAATCATGTAGGGAGGAACGTCCTGTACAATCTTTGTGCAACCGCCCAGGATGGCGTGCCTGCCAATCCGGCAAAATTGGTGCACCCCGCAGAGACCGCCGACAACGGCATGGTCCTCAACGATTACGTGGCCGGCGAGGGTGCCATTGTTGGAAAAAATCACGTGATTTCCGACCGTGCAGTCATGCGCGACGTGCGAATAGGCAAGGAAGTTATTGTGACTTCCAATCAACGTCTTCGTATCCGGCATGGTGCCGCGATTCACGGTACAGAACTCTCGAAAGCTGTTGTGGTCCCCGATCTCGAGAAACGTCGGCTCGCCCCGATACTTTAAGTCCTGGCTGCGCTGTCCAATCGAACTGAAGGGAAAGAACCGGTTGGCCTGCCCGATAGTCGCCGGTCCGGCGATCGAGACGTGATTTGCCAGAATGCAGCCGGAACCGATGGTGACGTGACCGTCGATGACGCAGTAAGGCCCGATCTCAACATCGTCGGCAACTTGCGCGCCGGCATGAACAATCGCGGTGGGATGAATCATTCCAGGCCGGAACCTCGAAGAACTGTCACTGGTCGACCAATCCAAAAAGCAGTTCCGCCTCGGAAACGACCTCTTGATTGACGAGGCACTTGCACGCCGCCTTCCCAAGGCGCCTTTTCATGCTCAGCATTTCACAGTGGATGAAAAGCGTGTCGCCTGGAAAGACCGGCTTCCGAAATTTGACGGCATCCGCGCTCATGAAATAGCCGATCTTCCCCGCGTTCTCCGTCTTGTGCATCATCACAATGCTGGCCACCTGGGCCATGGCTTCCACCTGAAGGACTCCGGGCATCACGGGATGGCCTGGAAAATGACCTTGAAAATATGGCTCGTTGATCGTGACGGTCTTGACGCCGATGGCCTTTCGATCCTCCTGAAACTCCACGACTCGGTCCACCATGAGGAATGGATACCGATGCGGCAGCGTGCGCATGATCTCATTGATATCGAGGACCCCAGCGGCCGCGGCCACTGGTCGCGGCGCCATGGCGAGATACTCGGAATTGCGTTTCACAAGGCTGCGGGCCACTTCGGTGTTTGGCCCATGGCCCGGCTTGACTGCAACGACGTGCCCGCGAAGGCGCCGGCCGCTTAGAATCAGGTCGCCGACGAGATCGAGAATCTTGTGCCGGACGAACTCGTCGGGGAAGCGGAGCGGTTCCTTGCTGAGCACCGCATCTCCGCGCGCGACAATGGCGTTCTCAATGCTGCCTCCCTTGATGAGTCCCTTATCCATGAGCGGCTTGACGTCTTCGTAAAACACAAACGTGCGCGCCGAAGCGATTTCCGTTTCGTAGAAGTCTGGAGTCACCTCCGCGCTCAAATATTGCGTGAAACGCCCCCCGGGGCCAACCTGCGTGCAGGAAACCCGGAACTTGGAGTCTGGCAGGACAGTAATGATGGATTCGCCGACCTGGACAACTACTGGTTCGCGCGGTTCCAGATAGGAGCGAGCCGCGTCCTGCTCGACGATTTTCGCCTCCTTGATCATGCGAACATAGGGAGCCGCGCTGCCATCCCCGATTGGCGGTTCGTTGGCGTTCATCTCGATCAGCGCGTTGTCCACCCCCATTCCCGCGAGCGCCGAAAGGACGTGCTCGACGGTGTGAATCTTGATGCTGCCTTCGATCAGCGTGGTGGCGCGCTCCACCGTTTTGACGTTCTCGACCCTGGCTTCGATGATCGGGTCGTCGGGCACGTCCGATCGCTTGAACTTGAAGCCGTGGTCGACCGGAGCGGGGTGGAGCGTAAGAGTCACCTTTTCGCCCGTATGCAGGGCAGTTCCCGTAAAGCGGGCTGGGGATGAGAGAGTGCGTTGTTTTTCCACGTGTAAAAATTCCGAAAATCGTGCGGTCTCCGGTGTTTCCGCTTCTAGGGGGCCGGAGAGGGTCTAAAGTCCGAATGCGCTACGAACTTGGTCCGCCGGACAGCAGCAGGTCTATGTATTTTTGGTTGCCCTTCCTTAGTCGCGCCACCAGGCTCCGGCCGATGGCCGCAAGCAATTGAATGGCGGCGTCGGGATGAAGCCCGGCCAGGACCCCGAGCGTGGTCCGGGTGATGCAGAGCAGCTCGCAAACGTCGGTGGCGATGACGTTTGCCGAGCGCGGGCCGTCGTCGACGAGCGCAACTTCGCCAAAAAAATCGCCGACGGAAAGCCGAGCCAGCTCGATTTGTCCCGAATCGGGAACCGTCACCCGAACGCTTCCGCGCAGGATGACATACATGCAATGCCCGACTTCGCCAGAGTGAATGATAATCTCCCCTTCCGAGTAGGTTTCCACCGCGCTCTGCTCCAGCAAGGTGTGCAGCTCGTCGCCCCCCAGCTCGGCGAAGACCGTGAACTTCGCCAGGAGCTTGTCGTCATACAGGATTCTGCGTGGTAATTTTTCCATCGAGCATAGAAATGTGGCGCGCCGCCAGCCGGGCCAGCTCTTCGCTGTGCGTCACAATAACAAGCGTGGCAAATTTTTGGGAAGCAATCTTTAGCAGGGTCTCGGTGACGCGCTGCGCGCTGCCGCTGTCGAGATTCCCGGTAGGCTCGTCGGCCAGAAGGATTTTTGGTTGCCCGGCGATGGCCCGGGCGATCGCCGCGCGCTGCATTTCGCCGCCGCTGAGTTGATGAGGGAAGTGGTTGCGCAACTTTGACAAATCGACGAGTTCAAGGGCGTCGGCGACTTGCTTGCGCGGCTGGCGAGTGCCGCGCAGCAGGAGGGGCAATTCAACGTTCTCCGCGACCGTCATGGCGGGCAGGAGGTTGAAAAACTGGAAAACAATTCCCAAATCGTAGCGCCGGTATCGCGTGAGTTCGGTGTCCCTGGCCTGATGAAGCCCCAGGTCGCCAACCCAGATTTCTCCGGAAGTCGGGCTGTCGAGGCCGCCAAGCAGGTTGAGCAGCGTGCTCTTGCCGCAACCGCTGGGGCCGGTCACCGCCGCGAATTCGCCGAAGGGAATCTCGAAGCTGACATCGTCGAGCGCCGGAAGACCGCCTTTTCCCGCGGAGTAGATTCGCGTGACCCTGCGGAAACGAATCATGAACGCCTAGGAGACTGTTGGAAAACCCCCGCATGTCGCGCGCGAGCTGTTTGGGGCACGTATCGGTGGAGGGACAAAGGAGCATCCTCGTGAGGGGCTGTGACTGAGGAGCGACGCCGAGAGATGCCCCAAAGAGTTCGCGCCCCCCGGGTTGCGCCAATTTTCGGCCCTCGCGGTGTCGTCAAGCTTGTCCGTAGCGCCACGGCTTGCGGGGAGATGGGGACCCCGCAACCCCATCAAGCCTGCGCTCGGCTCCTTGCGATCTTCCGAAAATTGACTGCAACGTGGCATACGCGGGTATTTCAACACTCTCCTATGAGGCTCTCGAAACACCCGCGTATGCCGGATGGCTGTCAATTCCTGGAAGCTCGGCAGGAGCCAAATGCGGAGCAGCGTCGCCGCCGCAGCCCTCCGCGCAATCCTGGCGAGGCGAGAGCAGAAGATCGGCGCCACCCGGAGGGCGCGAACTCTTTGACATGCGTTGGTATTTCACCAGTCTCCAGGAAGGTGACGGCGTGAAGACCAAGAATCAAGGCGAGTTCCAGATCCTTGACGAAACCGAGGATTTCGTGGCCGTGGACAAGCCCGCGGGCATGCTGGTTCATCCCACAAAACCGAACGGCCCTAAAACTCTTTGGGACGAATTGCGCGAACTGCTTGGCTATGAGATCGCGACGGGAGGGCAGGTTTCTCTTGTGAATCGAATCGATCGCGAAACCAGCGGCGTATTGCTTGTCGCCAAGAACGCCCACGCTGCCCGTGCCGCGGGGATCGCGATGCAGCGCGGCAATGTTCGCAAGGAATATGTCGCCCTGGTGTTTGGCTGGCCCGATTGGGACGAGCGAATTGTCGATGCCCCGATTGCGCGTCTGGGGCAAGTGGCCTCTTCGGCAGTCTGGCTTGAACGGACCGTGCACCCGCTGGGGGCGCGCGCCGTCACGTCGCTTTGCGTTGAAAAGCGGTTAAGCCTTTCAGGCGATCGCAAATTTTCCCTGCTGCGGGCCCTGCCTGAGACCGGTCGCACGCATCAGATTCGAGTGCATCTGGCCTTTGCAGGTTTCCCGCTCCTCGGCGATAAGCTCTATGCCCGGGGAAACCACCACTACCTCAATTTCGTTGATCGTGGGTGGACCGAACAAATGGCCGAGGAGCTATGGCTCCCACGTCATGCTCTGCATTCAGCCCGGCTCTCCCTGGAAATCCCCGGAAAAAAGTTTGACTGCACCAGCCCGTTGCCGGAGGACCTGGCACTGATCGTCAGGGGCACCAATCGAGCGAAAATGCGGTGGCAGCTTCCATGAACCGCGCCCGACGGCCGTTAAAAGGCTCTCACGCGCCTGACTTCAGCCCGAGCGCGACCGCCCTCAAGCGTCGTGTCGATTGACTCGCGTGGCGCCGCAATCCCGAAGGATTTCCACAACCTGTTGAGCGTCGGGAGGTTTTGCCTTCACCAGCATGAACTCGCCGCTATGGTTGAAGGTCGTCGCGTAGCCATTGATCACTTCCTTGGGCAGGCGATAGTTGGCAAGATGAGCCTTGAAGGCTTTCACGACCGCGTCGTGGCTCGGCCTTGGCGGCGAATTCGTGATTTCGGCGCTCCCCCAAGCGAAAGTTGGACCGTAACCGGGCGCGAATACTGCTCCGCCGGCACTTACGGCTTTCCCGGCCAGGATCCCCTCGTCGTAGACAGTGTCCCTAAAGCCTGCGCGAGCAAGTCGCTCGACGGCTCGATCCAGATCAAGGGCGTTATCGAATATCCCCACAACGGTTGTCATGAGATTGATTTTGCTTGAGGCATGCGGAGTGAGTGACAGTGCCATCGGCTCCAAATGCTGGCAAGTGGTTTTTCGCCTGCCGTTCCAAGTATGTCGGAGTCGACGATCGCCAAGAACGTCATTCCCGCTTCCTGCGGCGGCCGTATTTTCGGCGCTGCCCCTCTCCGGTTTTTCGCGGTGCTGTGGCGCGAGCATCCTTGAATCTATAGCGATTGTCGGCGACTTGATCCAATCCCGAAAATTCTCCGGGAGTTGCCTGGTTCTCATGAGCCCATTGTTCCTTCCTGATCAATGCGGGGATCGCCCCTGAACTTCCGGACCGGAGCCCCCCGTCGCCGGGAGACCCGCATCTTTCCGAATTTTTGCTACCTGCCTCGTTCGTAGACCTGTGTCGGGTCAATTAGTTCTGGCGCCAGGGAGCAAACGAGAAAGGCCAGAGCTTCCGCGTTATCGACTCGGCGAAACGTATTCTGCTTCTTCTCGTAACCGGTTTGCGGCTTCGGCTTCCGTTCGAAGAAGTTTTCGCCATGTTGCGCTCCGGTGAGATGAAACCGTTCGTGCAGCATCGTTGCCGCGCGCCCCAAGGGACCGCTTTGGCTGAAGGAGATTTTTTCCAACTCTATTCCGAAATACCGATCGTCCCGGGTGTGACCGAAGACATAGGCGTAGTCGGGTTGGAGATCCGATCTCATGAGAAACGGCACCTCTCCGGTTCCCCAGAGGTTCAGGCTGCTGTTGATCCGATCCAGGACGCCGGTAATCGTGGGAATCGCGGTTGCGAAAAGCGTCTTTTGCTTCGGGTTCAGGCTTACCTGGCCAGACTGCAGGTTGGCGTTGGACAGGTTCATGACGGCGGAGACGGTGTTGTAACGCTCGGTAAGTGCGTCATCCCAATTTGCCTGGAAGGACATGGCGCCATTCATCGCAATCATGGCGTTCCTGAGTTGCTCCAGCCGTTCTTTGGCCTTGATCAGCGCCCGGTTGCTGAGTTGGTAGGCGGCCTTCAGAGAGCCAACGGTTCCGTCGCTGTCCGGGGGGACTTGTACGGGCAGCGGTTCGGAATAGTCGTTTCCGTTGAACAGCAGGCGGATTCTCCCTGAGCCAGCTTGCTTTGCTCCAATCCGAATCGTCGCGCGGGTGCCGGGAGGCGGCTTCGGATCCCAACTCGCCGGAAGTTCGTCGACCTGGAAGGCCCCTGCTGGCGCCGTTTCCGCCTGGATTGTCAATTTGGCGCCTCCCGGGCCAAATCCGTCTATCACGGCATAGCGGGCGTAGCCTTCCGGAACAGTCATTCGATAGCCTGCGGTATCGAACCCTTCTGGGTAACTTTGATGCTTTACGAACTTGGACATGCGGTCACTTTCTTTTGTTGAACGTTGGTGCGCCGGAATTTCGAATCCAGCTTGACAGGAGTCCCCTCTAAGGCAGCCGCGCGTGAACGTAAATGGAACGAAAGATCCATCGAAGGGCCAGGCGAAAAAATGCGTTGTCTTGCGTTGCAGCTATTCCTGCGCTGGAGGCGAACTCAAGACCTCGAGAGCGCGCAGGCTGGCGGCGGTCCGGGTTTCCACGCCGAGCTTCTCGAAGATGTCGAGAACATGCTTCTTCACCGTGGACTCGCTCGTTCCAAGAATGATGGCAATCTCGCTGTTCGTCTTGCCCTGGGTGACCCAAAGGAGCGCCTCCGCAACGCGCGGGGTCAGGCCGAACGCCCTTTCAAGCGGCCTCGCGGAATCAAAATTCGGCTTAAATTCCGGGACCGCCTGCTGTGCCGCGCGTTCCAGGCGTGATCTGATCGCCGAAAGGAGGTCACTTTTCGCGACGGGTTTCGTGAGGTAGTCATCCGCGCCGAGATTCATTCCCGCGCGAATATCAGGTTTTTCACCCTTCGCCGTGAGGAAGATGAAGGGAATCGCGGCAGTATCCGCGTTGGCCCTGAGAGCAGCGATCACGCCGTATCCGTCGAGTTCCGGCATCATAACGTCGCAAAGGATGAGGTCCGGCCTTTCTTTTTTTGCGAGTTCGAGGCCGATGCTTCCATTCTCCGCGGGCAGCGGAAGAAATTTCTCGAGCCGGAGGATGGTCGTCAGGTTGCGGCGCATGTCCGGTTCGTCCTCAATCACCAGAATTTTTTTCATATCGGCAATGTCACGGTCACGGTTGTTCCTTCCCCCGATTTGCTGTCGACTTTGATTTTACCGCCGTGGAGATCGACGCAGCGCTTGACGATCACCAAACCCAGCCCCGTTCCGGGCTGGTCGCCGACATTGTGGCCACGGTAGAAGGCGTTGAAGAGCCATTCCCGATCGGTTTCAGGGATTCCGATGCCCTGATCGCGCACCGAGCAGGCCAATCTTTCCTCCGCGATCTCTATTTCGACGCGCACCGCTTGTTCCGGTTCGGAATATTTCACCGCGTTCGTCAGAAGGTTCGTGAAGATGTGCTGAAGCAACCGCTCATCAGCCTGAATGTCTGCCGGCGTTTCGCCGAGGAACAGATCAATCGGGCACCGGCGATTGGTGGCCGAGCGCACTTCGTCGATGATCCTGGTCACGAAGCTTCGCAAGTTCAGCAGCCCGGGTTTGAATTCCATCCGCCCCGCGTCAAAGCTGCCGAGGAGGAGCACCTCTTCCATGAGGTCCGCCATGCGCCGGGTGCTCTTTCGAATCGATCTCAGATGTTCATCGCGTTCAGTGGGCTTCAATTGTTCGAGATAGTCTTCGAGGATTTCCGCGGAAGACTGGATAATGCCGAGCGGGGTCCGAAACTCGTGCGAGACCATGGAGACAAAGTTGCTTCGCAATTGTCCCAATTCCTTCTCCCGGGCGAGCGCGCGCACCAACTCGGCCTCGGCGTGTTTGCGTTGGGTGATGTCGTTGCAAACGGCTTGAATAAGCTGTCGTCCGCCCAACTGGATCCGGGTGAGAAAGACTTCGATTGGCAGTTCGGCGCCGTCGCGGCGCAGGATCACCCAATCAAATCGGGCGCTGCCATAAGCCACCGCGTCGGCAATATGTTTTCTGGCCAGCGCCTCGGCGCTTGCGCCGTCCACTTGGATCGGCGCGGAAAGCTCCGCGGGGTGTTTCCCGAGGACCTCGTCAAGCCGGGAATAGCCGAAAAGCCGCAACCAGTTCGGGTTCGCCTCGAGGATGCCATTTTCGTCGTGCAACGAAACTGCCTGGCTCGTGCCCTCGAAGAGCGCCCGGAATTTTTCCTCAGATTCGCGCAAGAGGTGCTCCGACTTCGCGCGCTTCGATTCTTCGAGCGCCAGGGAAACAGTGGCCGCCAGGGCCGAGACAAAGTCGACTTCTTCGGGAGACCACTCGCGGTGCGGACCGGTATGCTCATGGCAAAGCACCCCCACAACCTCTCCGCGAACCCACACCGGCGCGTCGAGCATGGAGGAAATCCCAAGCGGCTGCAGGTACATTTCGGTCAGGCCTTTCGTGGCCCAATTCCTGGAAGCAACGTCGGCGACCAAAGGCCGTCTTGCCGCCAGCGCCTGAAAATAGTCCGGACAACGCGAAGCGGCGAGAGAGGTGCCCTTGAAAGGTTCATCGAACTGACCCGCATCTCTCACGTAGAGCATTTCACAAACAATGACCGAGCCATTTTCGCGCAGCGACCAGTATCCGACGCGCGCCACTTGCAGCGTCGCGGCGGAGACAATACAAATTTTGCTCAGTGCCTTGGCAAAGTCGGACTTGTCGGCGTGAGCCAATTCCAGCAGCACGTCGCGGTGTTTTTGGACTTGCTCGCTGCTCTTGCGCAACTTTTCTTCCGCCTGCCGGAGCTGATCGTTCGCCCGCAACAGTTCGGTGGTGCGTTCGGCGACCCGCCGTTCGAGCGACGCGTTCACGGTTCGGATCTCGCTCTCGGCCCGCTTATGGTCGGAAATCTCTCGCTCGGCCGCACGGAGCAGCGCCGCCTCGGCTTCCTTTCGCTCGCTCAGGTCGCGGGAGACCAGCACGAACACGGGTTTGCCGTCGCGTTCAATCGCGGTGGCGTTGACCTCCAACGGGATATCCGTCCCATCGACTCGTCGCGCCGTCCACTCGAACCGGCAATTGCCATTTTTAAAGGTCTCCGCGATGCGGCTTGCCACCGACTTGGTGGTCGGTGAACCGTCCGGCTGGACATCGGCCGAAATTTCTTCCGCCCGCTTGCCGACAAGATCGGCGCGATAGTCACAACGCATCAGCGCCGCTGCCGCTTCGTTGCAGTCCAAAACCGTTGCCGTGCTCGGGTCGAACAGCAGGACGGCGTCCGCCGTGCGCTCGAAGAGGAGATGAAACATCGGGTCGGCGTCGCGCAACCCGCCGCCTGAGCGTCCCTCGTTTCGGTCGGGTTCGTCGGGCACTTTCATAGCGTCATGGCGAAGTTCCGTTTGCCGGTCCGTCTCCAACGGTATTTCACGTCTCCAATCGGGCCAAGCGGTAAGCCGTTTCAAGCCCTGAACTTGCTGCCTCAGCCCTATCGTTAAACTGCCTTTCTGCGAAGGGTTCCCTTCGTCCGAGATCGATACCAGACCACTTCCGCGACTCCAAGCGAAGAAACGAAGAAAGCAGGAACCGCTGCCTCCCGGTGCCGGCCCCGAGAGGAATAGGGCTTTAGGCAGCGATCGCGAGGCAGATCCTCCAAGGGTCGCAAAGAGATCTCCCGCCAAGCAAAGAGACAATACGACGGTCCGCGGGTTCCCTCCCTGAACTGCAGGCCTTTCCCAATCCGGTTATTTCAATCCTTCAGGAGCCTTCTGCCTTCGAAGAAAAACCTCATCCTCCCGCCAAGGAGCGGCTGACAATCTCTTTGGCTTGCTCGACGATGGAGGCCAGATGCTCATGGCTTTTGAGGCTCTCTGCATAGAGCTTGTAGATATTCTCGGTTCCGGACGGACGGGCGGCAAACCAACCGCTTGTCGAGACAACTTTTAGCCCGCCGATCGGCGCGTCGTTTCCCGGGGCGCGCGTGAGCTTGGCCGTGATCTGCTCGCCGGCAAGCTCGGTAGCGGTGACGGCTTCCGGCGACAGTTTTTTGAGCAGGTTCTTCTGCTCGGGGGTCGCGGCGGCGTCAATCCGGGTGTAGTATGGCGTGCCGAACTCGGCGGTCATCTCTTGGTAGTGCTTGCCAGGATCCTTCCCGGTGCGCGCGGTAATTTCCGCTGCCAGCAGGCTCAGGATAAGGCCGTCCTTGTCGGTGCTCCAGACCGTGCCGTCGGTTCGCAGGAAACTCGCGCCGGCGCTTTCCTCGCCGCCGAAGCAACAGGAGCCATCGAACAGGCCTGGCGTAAACCACTTGAAGCCCACCGGCACCTCCCACAGTTTGCGATCCAGGCTTCCGACGACGCGGTCTATGAGACAGCTGCTGACCAGGGTTTTGCCGACGACGGCGCGAGTTGACCACTGCGGCCGGTGACCCAGGAGGTAACGAATGGCTACCGCGAGGTAGTGGTTTGGGTTCATGAGTCCGACCGACGGCGTGACGATGCCGTGGCGGTCGGCGTCGGGATCATTGCCGAAAGCGACGTCGAATCGGTCCTTGAGGCTTACCAGGCTGGCCATGGCGTAAGGACTTGAGCAGTCCATGCGAATCTTTCCGTCATGATCCACCGTCATGAACGAGAACGTGGGATCGATAGCCGAATTGACGATCGTAATTCCAAGACCGTAACGCTCGGCAAGCGGAGCCCAATATGCCGCGGAGGCACCGCCGAGAGGATCGACGCCGATTCTCACTCCCGCAGAGCGGATGGCTTCGAGATCGATAACGTTTGCGAGATCCTGCACGTAGCCGCCGACGAAGTCCTCGGCGTGGGTTGTCGAGGCCTTGAGCGCGGCTTCAAACTTGATACGGCGAATGCCCTTGTTTCCCCCGCGCAGCAGTTCGTTGGCCCGATTCTGGATTGCGTCCGTAACATCCGTGTCGGCCGGGCCGCCATTTGTCAGATTGTACTTGAAGCCGCCGTCAGTCGGCGGGTTGTGGGAGGGGGTCACAACAATGCCATCGGCCAGTCCCTGTGAGCGATTTTGGTTATGTGTCAGGATGGCGCGCGAAATGACCGGCGTCGGAGTGAATCCATCGTCGCTCTGGATAAAAGTCTCCACTCCGTTTGCGGCGAGCACCTCGAGCGCCACACGTTCGGCGGGGCGGGAGAGAGCGTGGGTATCTTTTCCCATGAAGAGCGGGCCAGTCACCCCTTGGTTGTGCCGATACTCGCAAATGGCCTGCGTAATGGCCAGAATGTGGGCTTCGGTGAAGGTCGAATTCGAGCTCGTGCCCCGATGGCCGCTTGTGCCGAAGCTCACAAGCTGGTTGGGGTCGGAAATATCGGGTTTTGTTCCGTAGAACGCCTCTTCGAGTTTGTTGACGTCAATCAGGAGTTCTTTGGGGGCAGGCTTGCCGGCTAGGGGATGTGTGCTCATGGAAGGGATGGTTTCGAATGCTAGGTGTATCTGGCAAGCCTGCTTAGCGCAACGCCGGTTTGAGTTAAACGAAAGGCCGGAGACTGTGAGAACACCCGCGGGCTCCGTGGAGGTCAATTTTCGAAGTCTTCCGGCATCGCGCCCAGAACTTTTGATCGACATCGGGATATCCGTCGCTACCCTCGCCATGCCGCTATGAGAGAATTCCCCCCGCGTTTTCTTTCTTTCTCCACCGTGGCCGTTTCCGGGTCCGACAAGATTCGTTCTCTTCGCCCTCGCAGCTGGATCAAGTCGCTCGCGAAAAGCCGCGAAACGGCCCGGAGGCCAGCCTGCTCCCCGTGGCCGCCTTGGAGTCGGATTTATTCGCAAAAGGAACGAAGCTTTGTCACGCGGCCGGCCGCTTTTCTGACCATCCAGGTGGTCGGCTGTCAGCGTCCGGAGCGGGCGGAAGTTGGGATCGCCGAATCTTTACCCGGTTGAACGCGGACTTTACCCTCATATGAACACTGAATTCTATTCGTTTGGCGAAATCCTCTGGGATTGCCTCCCCTCGGGACGGCATGCGGGCGGCGCGCCATTTAACGTGACCGCCCATCTCGTGCAACTTGGCTCCTCTGCGTCGCTCATCTCCGCGATCGGCAACGATCCTCTTGGTGACGAGATTCTCAAGGTGGCCGAGGACAAGGGAGTGAACACGGGATTCGTGACTCGTGCCCGCGCGGAGCTCGCAACGGGAACCGTTCTGGTAACGGTGGATGCCAACGGAAACGCGAGCTATGACATCGTTCAGCCGGTGGCCTGGGACGAGATCAAGGTTCTTCCGGAAACTCTTGATGCGGTTTCGCAGGCTCGCGGGTTTATTTATGGCTCATTGGCCGGGCGCTCGCCCTACAACCTGGAGCAGGTGAATCGCCTGCTCGCGCTCGACGGTCCGGTGAAGTTTTTCGACGTCAATTTGCGTCCGCCTTTTGCGCATCCCGCCCTGGTGATCGATCTGGCCAAGCACGCCGACGTTATCAAACTGAACGATGATGAGGTTGGCAAGCTGGCCACCTGGTTGAAGACCGGCGAAGCGTCCTTCAATACCCCCAACGAACCGGACGAGCTTGCCCAGGCGTGCGAGACTTTGGGGAAAGCGACCAATACTTCCCGCGTTTGTATCACCAGGGCTTCGAAGGGCGCAGCGCTCTGGGACAACGGGGAGTTGATCTGCGTCAGCGCTCCGCGGGTCGTCGTCAAGGATACCGTCGGCGCGGGCGACTCCTTCATGGCCGGTCTGATGATTGGCCTGACGCGCGGTGGCGATGTCCGGAAAGTCCTGGAAGATGCTTGCCGCGTGGGTGCCTTCGTCGCCTCGCACGATGGAGCAATACCGCTGCTGCCGCCGGAGATTGTTCGTCCGTTCAAGTGATCCTAGGAGCGGTTCAGGCGGCGAAGGCCGCCGAAAAGGGGAAAGACTTGTCCGTGGCGCCACGGCTTGCGGGGAGATGGGGACCCCGCAACCCCATCAAGCCTGCGCTTTGCTCCTTGCGATCTTTCGAAAATTGACCGCAACGTGGCATACGCGGGTGTTGTTCAACAGGCTCCTACCTCGTGGTCCGGTTTTGAAGGTGGAGAGATTCGTTGAGCGGACCGGGAGCCGGCCAGTAAGGCGAGCCCAATCAAGCCCCAAGTCAGCTCGCGGACCCGATAAATCACTCCCGCCGCCAACCCCTGCGCCGCGCCCAAACCAAGCATGGCAAAGACCAGGGCTCTGCCCGCTTCCTGGGTGCCCGCCCGCAAAGGCACGAAGAAAGTGAGATTGTTCAGGGCAACCCCCAGCACTTCGACCGCCAGGGCTAGCTCCAAGGTGACAGGGACTCCGAAAAAAAACAGGATCAGATAAGTCTCGAGGATGCCGGCGGCGTAGCCGAAAGCAAAGCTCGCTGACGAAATGATAATTCGCCCCGCCGACTCCCGATGCACCCGGGCCATTTCGGCATCGACCTGCTCGATGGATGGCCGCAGCGACGCCAGAAACCGGAGCAGGCGCCATCGGCTCAACGCGGCCACGCCCTGTGTAAGCAGCCCGCGACGCTGCGCGAACAGCAATCCGGCCAACAAGACGGAAAAGACGCATAGGCTGGCGAAGATTCCCCATCGAACCGTGACCGGGAGGCCTGTGTCGTCGATCACCAAAAGCAGGCCAATGGCGACGAAACCGACGAGTCCGACGGTTTGAGTGATTTTCGCGACCATGACGGACGCGACCAGGGGAGGCGCGGGCATCTCCGTTTGCAGCATGCGGACCCGGACAAACTCGCCCCCCATCGTGGCTGTCGGGGTCAGCGCGTTCGCCGCGTCGCCCGCGACGCGCGCCGAAATCAATCGGCAAAACGGGGGCACGCGCCGGCCGCCGGGAAACGCGGCGCGCCAGCCCAGGGTGTTGAAAAGGATCGGCACAATCTCGGCGGCGAGAATCAGAAAGATCCCCCAGCCCACCAGGCGCAGATTGGCCAGGACATTTTCGATTCCGAGCCGCGCCAGGAGGACAAAAAACAGGACAATGCCGCAGGCCAGCACGAGCCGCTCGGCGACTCGCAAACCTCGCCCAACGAAGTTGGGACGCAGGGTCACCGTGGGCGATAACGAGGCAGTCGCCGCAGCGCGCGACGCCGTCCGCGAATGAGGCGGCTGACCACCAGATCCGTCCTGGCTGCCGCAACAGGAAGGGGAGGCGCCTCTGATTGTCCGTTCGTCTTGCTGAACTCGCCAGAGAGTCATTTGCCAAATTTGGCTCGTCGCCGCGGCCCGTGAGGCGAGGCACCCGGTTGCGTGAGACCGGCCGCGCGCCCGGCGGTCATTGACTGCGCCCCCAATCGGCAACGGATCTCGGCGGCATCATCCCGATCGTCCCGCCCCCGGGCTTGAGTGTTGGCCTGCATTTTCCGACGATGCTAGAATCTAAGGGGCAAGGGTCAAGGCCGCTGGAAGCACGTAGACCTGATTTCCAGATCGAAGATGGTCCGTTCACCTTCCCGTGGGAGGTTCCTCGCGCGGCGAAGAATGTAATTTAAGTAAGGGGAACTCAGGGAAGGGTCAGCCTTTTCCGGCTATGGGCCGAGCGTTTCCTTGAATTGTGTGCCTTGGCTTGCGGTGCTATTTCCCGTCGCAAGCCATCACCACGAGGGCAGTGTTGTGTCCGCCGAACCCGAACGAATTGTTGACGGCCACGCGTACCTTCGCCTCGCGGGCCTGGTTTGGCACATAGTCGAGATCGCACTCGGGATCGGGCGTATCCAGGTTGATCGTCGGAGGAATCACGCCATCCCTCATCGCCAGGGCGCAGACCGCGAGTTCAACAGCGCCGGCTGCTCCGAGAAGATGACCGGTCATCGACTTGGTCGAACTGATCGCCACCCGGCGCGCCTCTTCGCCCAACGCCAGCTTAATCGCCCGAGTCTCGCAGAGATCGCCGATTGACGTGGATGTCGCGTGAGCGTTGATGTAGTCCACTTCGCCGGCATTTACTTCCGCGTGACGCATGGCGATCTTCATTGCGCGTGCGACATCCCGCCCCTCGGGGTGGGGTTGGGTCATGTGGTAGGCATCCGCCGTGCATCCATAGCCGGCAAGCTCACAATAGATCTGCGCCCGGCGATCGCGCGCATGTTCGAGTTCTTCGAGGACGAGCACACCGGCTCCTTCTCCCATGATGAAGCCATCCCGGTCCCTGTCAAACGGACGGCTGGCCTTTTCGGGTTCGTCATTGCGCAAGCTCAAGGCTTTCATCGCCGAAAAGCCGGCCACGCCCAGCGGGGTGATCGTCGCCTCGCACCCGCCGGCCAGGAAAATATCGGCTTCGCCATATTTGATCGAACGCCAGGCCTCGCCAAGTGAGTGGCCGCCCGTGGCGCACGCGGAGACGATGCAGATGTTGGGGCCTTTCAAGTCGAAGGCCAGGGAAACGAGGGCGCTCGCCGCGTTTCCCATCATGCTGGTAATCGCAAACGGCGAAAGCCGGGAAGGCCCCTGATCGACGAGACGACGCGCGGATCGTTCCATGCTTTCAAGACCTCCGATCCCAGTTCCAATCGACACGCCGAAGCGCTCGCGCTCGATCCTGTCCAGCTCCAGCCCAGAATCGTCCAAAGCCATTTTCGACGCAGCCATCGCGAATTGCATGAAACGGTCAGAACGCTTGATGATTTTCGGATTCTGAAAATATGCCGCCGGATCAAAGCCGGTGACCTCTCCCGCGATCTGGCACGGGAATTGCGCGGAGTCGAACGCCGAGAAGCGGCGGATGCCGCTTCGCCCACTCACGGTGTTTCGCCAAAATTCCGCGGTCGTCGCGCCGTTCGGTGCGACGACGCCGATCCCGGTAATCACCACTTTGCGTTTTTCCACGAGGCTAGTCCTGGCCGGAGATTCCGTCAGCTTCACTTATGATATTCAATGCGCAATGCAATTCCTTGGCATACCGCACGCACAACGTGCTGCATCGTGTGATTCGATGCGGCATGCTTCGGAGGGATCGCAAGGCGCGTCGGTTCGTTTCCAAGCGGACGGCTGAGTCGTTCCAAGCTCCGGACATTTTGATCCGGATTCGCCGGAAACTGCACGCAAAAATCTTTGAAAACCGATGGGACCTGCGAGGGGAGCCATAGGAGAGCTACCGCGGCGCATTTTTTCGCGCGGCGCCGAAAGCCCTGCCGCGGTTGATAGAAAATTCCTGGCAACTGTGATCGACAGGCGGGTATTGGTCCTGGTGAAAGGCTCCGCCCGCTTACAAAAGTGAGGATTATTCTAATCCGATCCAACTCTCTTAAGCCGCTCGGGAAGCTCAGGCTCGTTGCGTGGAGCAACGCCAGAAGGCGTTAGCCGACGCCGGCCCCGAAACGGCAATCCTTGACCTCCATGAATGCTGACCTGCTCGCGCTCGCCTTCAGCTCACTCCACAACAGTTCCTTGTGAACGACAGGATGAGGCGCGAACGAGAAGCTGCGGCTCAACGAGGATTTGTCTCGGGCGAGCCGGCGACCGTCCATTGATGAAATCGAGCAGCATTCGCGTGGCATCCTGGCCGATTCGGAGGCGCTGTTGCTCCACCGTGCTCAACGGCACGCGCAGATACCGGCCATAGTGATGACCGCCGACTCCAATAATGCCGAACTGCTCGGGAATTCGCAGACCACGATCCAGCGCTGCCTGCATGGCTCCAATGGCGATTGGATCGCTCGCCGCGAACACGGCCTCCGGAGGCAACGGCAAGTCAAACAGCTTTTGCATGGCTTCATAGCCTCCGGATTCTTCGTGGTAGTTTGATTCGACAATGAGCTCCGGCGCCGGGCCAAAAGAGAGCTTTCTAAGAGCCTTCAAATAGCCCTTCCGGCGACCGATCGCCGTGGCCACCGAATGCGGACCGCTGATGTGAGCAATCCGACGATAACCCTGCGCCGCCAGGTGATTTGTCGCCTGAAGACCGATCGCCTCATCGTCGCCTCCCACAAATGGGAGCCGCGGAAACCGACGATCCACAAAGACAGCAGGGACAGCAAGGTTCGCAAAAGCCCGTTTCCAATCCCGGGTCCGCGCGCTGTGCGCGGAAGCAATGAGAAGACCATCGACGCGTCGTGACTTCAGCATGCGAAGAATCCGATCCTCCTTCTCGGCGCTTTCACCGGTATTGCAAACAAGAAGGCTGTATCCCTCCTCGCTGGAGACGGAGTCGACACCTTTCATCAACTCGGAAAAAAACGACCGGGAGAGATCGGGGACCACGACCCCCAGGACGTTGGAGCGCCGCGTGACGAGGCTCCGGGCGATCGAGTCCGGTTGATATCCAAGTTCCTCAGCGACCGCGAGAACCCGCTGGCGAGTCGTTTGACTGATGTCTTCGCGATTCTGCAGGGCAGCGCTGACCGTGGAAATCGATACGTCGAGCCGACGGGCGATATCTTTAAGGCGAATAGCCTTCGAAGGCCTTTTAAGCGGTGAACCCACGAAAAATTTAATTGAGGCTAGCGGAAACTGTAGCACATGGATGACAATTTCCTAGAACGTTTCAGACCGATCGTCGCCTTTGGCCAGGGGAGGGCCCGGTTGGAAGTAGCCACGCATTTACCGTGGCGCCAAGGTTACGCGGAGCGCTGCGGCTACGCTCTGCATTTGGCTCCGCGCGATCTTTCGGAAACCGACGGCAGCGTCGCCCGTGGGAGGGTCTCAACTGCCGGCCAAAGCTCGCGGCAAAAAAATTGCAAAATTCATTTGACCGACCTCTAGAACGTTGTAGCTTGCTCCGAGAATTTATTAGCTATTCCACGCTTCTTTGTTCAACCCCCACCGAATCTCGCGGCAACCCCCCATTTTTATGCAATATAGCTAGAACGTTATAGATTCTGTAAAAATAAGGCAGCCGCTCAGATCGGTTCATTCGATTTACATCAATGAGAAAGTTTCTTGTCACTCCCGATAAAGCCGTCGAATTCGCCCTCGCGGGCATCCTCGCCGTCAACCGTGTCCCTTTGGAGCGTGTGGAGGGGCATTTTGGCCTGGTCTATCGCGGCAACAAAGGGCGCCGCGTGCGGATACTTGTTGGGGGCGGCAGTGGGCATGAGCCGCTTTTTCTGGGCGCGGTGGGGCCGGGGATGGCCGATGGGGCGGTCGCCGGCGCGGTGTTTGCGGCCCCCAATCCCCTTTCGATTCAGACCACGGCGGAGGCGTTGGGTGAAGCCGAGGGGATCGTCTACCTTTATGGCAACTACTCTGGCGACGTGCTGAATTTTGATTTTGCGGCTGAGGAGTTGGAAAACGAAGGCGGCAAGGTCGCGCAGATTCGCGTGCACGACGACATTGCCTCCGCGCCGGCGGACCGAATGGACGCGCGCCGGGGAATCGCCGGGGATATTTTCGTCCTCAAATGCACGGCCGCAGCGGCGGATCGTGGTTTGCCTTTGGAGGAGGTGGTGCGGCTGGGCGAGAAAGTAAACGGGCGGGTGCGTTCGATCGGAGTGGCCCTTGGAGCGGCTTCATCGATTGAGACCGGTCAGCCGATGTTTGATCTCCCGAGCGGCGACCTAGAAATCGGGATGGGATTGCACGGCGAGATGGGGGTGAGCCGCGCACCCTTCGAGCCCGCCGAAACCTTGGTCCCAAAGATGATCGACCTTCTGGTGGCGGACTATCTTGCTACCCAAACGCCTTTGGATCGAGTGGCGGTAATGGTCAATGCCTTGGGAGGAACCACGGTTTTGGAATTGCTCACTGTTGCCGGCCTTGTCCGAAAGAGCCTCGAAGCCCGGAGCGTTCCCGTCAGTCGATTCGAAGCGGGCGAATTCGCCACTTCCCTGGATATGGCTGGGTTTTCCATCACCATGCTTCCCCTGGACAAAGAAATCGAGCCGCTCTTGGACGCTGGCTGTGATTCGGTCTGTTACACGCGCCATCCGTAGGCTGGCGCGCGTTCGCCTCAACTCACCTCTCCAAACCCTAAACCACGCAATACGCACATGGAACAAAGGCCTTTGAATTTGCTCGAAACACGCGACGCCCTCGTAGCTGCCCTGACTACTTTATCGTCCAAGGCGGATTATCTGAACCAGCTCGATCAGGCCCTTGGCGACGGCGATCACGGAAGCACCATTGGGCGCGGCAGTAATGCGGCCATTCGCGACCTGCAGGGCCGCACCTTTGCGACGGTGAACCAGGAGTTCGAGGCGGTCGGCTCGGCCATGATGAATTCGATGGGCGGTGCGTCCGGCATCCTCTTTGGGGTTCTCTTCCGTTCCGCGAGGAGTTGCCCCGCGAGCGAAACAATGGACGCAGCGACGCTGGCGGGCTTTCTGAGGCGCGGCCTGAACGACCTGAAGCGGAAGAGCCCGGCCGCGGTGGGCGACAAAACGATGATGGACGCCCTGGTGCCAGCCGTTGAGGCGCTGGAGGCCAAACAGGCGGAGCCCCTGGCTGTCGCGTTGCGCGAGGCGACGAACGCAGCCAAACAGGGAGCTCAATCGACGGTTGGCATGCTTGCTCGCTTCGGTCGGGCCACGGCGCTCGGCGAGCGCGTGCGCGCCGCCCAAGACCCCGGTGCGACGTCAATTGCCCTCTTCCTGGAATCTCTCACCGCCGTAGCGGAAAAACACGCCGGCAACTAATTTCCAACCCCAACCAACAAAGCAAACTAACAAATGAAACACATACTCTCAAAATCTTGCCTAGGCTTTGCCGTGGCTGCCGTGGTGCTTGGCTCGCTTCCCGCGGCCTTCGGCGAAGACAAAGCCGAAAAGAAGGCCGAATATAAGTTCGTGATCGTTCCCAAGGTCGTTCATCCCTGGTTCGATCAGGTAAACGAAGGAGCCAAAAAGGCGGCGAAAATGATCGAAGATCAGACGGGCTCGAAGGTCAACGTCGACTACCGGGCGCCGCAGAGCGCGGACGTCGTCGTGCAGAACGAAATTCTCGAGCGCTCCATCGCCACGAAACCCGACGGGATTGCGATAGATTTGCTGGACGGTGAAGGAAATCGCGCGGTCATCGAGGATGCGCTCAATCGGAAAATCCCGGTGGTCGTCTTTGACTCCGAGCCTCCCTCGGGTCTTGCTTTGACGAGCGTCGGAGGTGATTTCGCGGCGCAAGCGAGAGTCGCCGGCGAGCGGTTGGTCGAACTCCTGAACCAGGAGGGCGAAGTCGCAATCATGCAAGGTGTGCCCACCGCGCCGAACCATCGCATCCGCGCCGAGACCTATCGGGAAGTCTTCAAAAAGTATCCCAAAATCAAGCTGGTCGCCGAAGGAATTGACAACGATGATATCGAGACTGCGCAAAAAGAAGCGGCCGCGATCATGTCGGCGAACCCCAACTTGCGTGGGTGGGTAGCCTGCGACGCCGCAGGGCCAATTGGCATAGGAATCGCCATCAAGGAGGCGAACAAGGCCGGAACCGTCAAGGAAGTCGGTTTGGATGACCTGAACCAGCTCATCGAGCTCATCAAAGAAGGCGTCGTGGAGTCTTCGTCGGCCAGCCGGCCCCAGATGCAAGGCTTCTGGTCGGTGATTGCCCTGTGGCAGCAGGGCCTCGGTTATCCGACACCTGGCAAGATTGATACGGGCGTGAAGTTCATCACGCAGGACATGGCCAAGGATTATACCGGCCTCTAAGCCTTTGGGAAGGGCGCGCCATGGCCCCGACGGCCATGGCGCGGCTAAGCCATTGCGAGCCATTCGCAAACTTTTTTTCGCCTTTATATATTTCTATGGCTTTGCTTAACGCCCAAGGAGTCGTAAAGACCTTTCCTGGAGTTGTTGCTCTCAATAATGTAGACCTGTCGATCCGGCCGGGAACTATCCATTGTATTATTGGAGAGAACGGAGCCGGCAAGAGCACTCTGGTAAAAGTGCTGACCGGCGTCTATGTGCCGGATAAAGGTGAAGTCACCATCGACGGGCAAAACGCTCTTCAGCATCCCCAGTTGTTTTCGAAGGTCGCCTACGTTCCGCAGGAGCTTAGCTTATTTCCTGAAATGACCGTGGCCGAGAATCTCTTCATGCCCTTCGCCAAGTCCGGTATTGGCGGAGCGCTGGTTACGGGACGACGCCTAAACCAGGCGGCGATTCCGCACCTGGAGCGGTTTCATATTGAGGTCTCCCCGCAAGCCTTGGTGAAGGAGATCTCGATCTCCGAGCAACAGCTTCTGCAAATTGCCCGCGCTCTCACGAATCGCAGCGCGGAAGTTCTGATTCTCGATGAGCCCACCACTTCCTTAACTGAGCAGGAGACCGAACGCCTCTTTCGAATTGTTCGCCGGCTCAAGGACGAAAAGCATTCGGTGGTGTTCATCTCGCACAAGCTCGAGGAGATGTATGCGCTTGGAGACGAGATCACGGTCATGCGCAACGGCGAGCAGGTTGGGAATGCGCCGATCGCCGAGATGACGCCGCGTCAACTCATCATCCTGATGTCTGGCAAGGATTTTGACCTCGATGAATCGTTTCGTCCCGAAAAGCCGCGCGGAAAGGTCCTCTTGGAGGTAAAGAATCTCAGCGGGTCACGATTTCGTAACATTGATTTCACCCTTCATGAGGGCGAAATCCTGGGCTTTGCCGGGCTGATCGGCGCGGGCCGATCCGAAATCATGCAGACGATCTTTGGCTTCCTTCACGAAACGGGTGGCGAAGTAAAGATGAACGGAGAAAGGTGGAAGCTGCGCGACACCAGTTCGTCCATGAAGAACGGTCTCGTGTATCTTCCGGAAGAGCGCAAACACCATGGCATCCTGCCCCTGTTAAGTGTCAGGCATAACATCGGCATTTCGGTGCTCCGGGAAACGACGCGCGGGCCGTTTATCTCGACCGCGAAGGAAGCGGAGATCGCCCGGAAAATTATCGATCTTTACGAGGTCAAGACCTCGAGCGACCAGAAACGCATCGTGTATCTAAGCGGGGGTAACCAGCAAAAGATCATCATCGGCCGCAGTATGCGCGGCCGGCCGAAAGTTCTGATCTTCGACGAGCCCACCAAGGGCATCGATGTAAAAACCAAGTCGGAGATTTACCGCATTATGAAGGAATTGGCGGAAAACGAACGGGTGGGGATTATCCTCGTTTCCTCCGAAATGAAAGAGCTGTTGCGCTGCTCGAACCGGATTGTGGCTGTGTATCACGGCGCGAAGACCGGCGAATTTGATACGAACAATGCCAGTGCGCCCCAGATCTTGAGCGCGATCATTGGCACTGAAGGAGAGCACCATGTCTAATACTGTCGTCGAA
Organism: uncultured Verrucomicrobiae bacterium; assembly: GCA_963816855.1. Classification (GTDB taxonomy): domain Bacteria; phylum Verrucomicrobiota; class Verrucomicrobiia; order Chthoniobacterales; family Terrimicrobiaceae; genus DASTFP01. The sequence continues at coordinate 224,693 of CAWFMA010000007.1, forward strand.
CGTTTCAAGAATACTTCGGACTCGAAGTCTGCACTTCGGTCGTTATTGACGAACCAAATTGCCGGAGTGTTCGGAATCTTGGTTGTGATGATCATCGTTTCGCATCTTTTGTCTCCGACCTTCCTGACGGCGTACAATTTGACGATCATCATGCGTGCGTTGGCATTTGCCGGTATTGTCGCCCTGGGACAATGTTTGCTGCTTATTCTTGGTGAACTGGACTTGTCCATCGGTGCGGTGGCTGGACTCTGCGCGGTGGTTGGGGGAATGCTAATGGTTCAGGCGAAAGTGAATCCCTTCGTCGCCTTCGGCCTGTGTCTGCTGCTTGGTGTCCTCTGCGGCTTCGTCAACGGAATCTTGATTTCGGGTTTGCGCTTGAATGCCCTGGTGGCCACGATTGGCATGACCGGAATCTATTCGGGCATAAATCTGGTCGCCACCCAGGGCCGGGCGATCACGGGGATCCCGCAGTCCATCCTCTTTCTGGGCAAGGGCGATATTGCCGGAATTCCGGTTCCCTTCATTTTCCTGATTGCGATGGCCATAGTTGTCACTTTGCTGGCTCTCTGTACGCCTTTCGGGCGATATATTTACGCCATCGGCAACAATCGCGAGGCGGCCCAGATGCTCGGTATCAAAGTGAACCGGGTGCGCGTCATTTGTTTCATGATCGCAGGGCTTCTATCTTCCCTGGCCGGAATGCTGATGGTGGCCAGGTTGGGGTCCGCCCAACCCTCGATCGGAAATATCTGGGTGATGGCTTCGATCGCCGCGCCGGTCATCGGCGGGGTGGCGACCAGCGGCGGCGTCGGCAACCCGCTCGGCGCACTTATCGGCGCAGCGATCATCGGAGTCATCGAAAATGTTATCGTTCTCTTAGGCGTCTCTCCCTACTGGCAGACGATTGTCAGCGGCGCCATTGTGGTGCTGGCAATCTCCTTTGATTCGATTCACCGCAACTTCATGAAGAAGGGCTCATGAAATTCCATCTCGGCACAAATTGGAAAATGCACAAGACGAACACGCAGGCGCGTCAGTTCATCGCGGAATTCATCCCCTTGGTGCGCGAACTGGATGTCTCGAGGCATTATCTATTTGTCATTCCCTCGTTTACCTCGCTGCAGCTTGTCCGTGACGCTGTGAACGAAGCGGGCGTGCCTCTCGGGGTCGGAGCTCAAAATGTTCATTGGGAGGATGGGGTGGAAGCCACGGGAGAAATCTCCGCCCGGATGTTGGCGGATATTCCCGTGGACCTCGTCGAGATCGGGCATTCCGAGCGCCGGCAGAAGTTTGGCGAAACGGACCTGGACATCAATCGAAAGACACGAGCGGTCCTTGCATGCGGGCTCACGGCGCTCGTTTGCATCGGCGAAAGCCGCAGCCAAAAGGATCAAGGAACAGGCGCGCAGGCATTGGAAGCGCAGCTGCGCGCCGGTCTGGAAGGCATTTCTCGTGAAGAGTTGCCTAAGGTCATGCTCGCTTACGAGCCGACTTGGGCCATCGGAGTGGCCGGACAACCTGCGGATCCTGCCTACGTTCAAGAGCAGCATGCAGCCATTCGCGACGTTCTCGGCCGCTTGTATTCACCCGAGACCGCCACGGACGTGCCCTTGCTCTATGGCGGGAGCGTCAACCATGAGAACTTTCACTCATATGCGAAGATCGCCGAGGTGGACGGGCTCTTTGTCGGTCGCGCTGCCTGGGAGCCAAAATCTTTTATACAGCTTATCGAAACATCCGGCCAATTCATCTCTTGATTCCGCGCCGCGCGCACGGCGTCTGTTGGAAAGATTTCCATTCCTGAGGTGGACTTGCCGCCTCAGGGTTCGAACTATACGGCAGCCTGCGCTTTAAGTTGATCGGCCATTCGGACAGGATCAGCGACTGATTGCGCGCGCATCTTCCGCATGATGTGACCGCGATGAAATTTCACGGTCTTTTCCGTCATTCCCAACTCGGAGGCTATCTGCTTGTTCAGAAGTCCAAGGACGACCTTCGTCATCACTTCGCATTCCCGAGGCGTGAGGGAATCGCCAAGGGCGCGCAGACCGTTCAGCTTGATCCGCTGCGCGATCAAGGCACAATCGCGCTTGATCGCCTGCCGAATCGCGTCGAGCAGATCCTGTTCGCGAAACGGCTTGGTAAGGAATTCGACCGCTCCCGCCTTCATCGCTTGAACAGACATGGGGATGTCGCCGTGTCCCGTAATGAAGATGATCGGTATCTCTATTCCCGCCGCGCTCAACTCCTGCTGCAAATCAAGGCCGGAAGCCGCACATCGAGCACCATACAGGACGGCCCATCTGTCCGTCCCGAGCGCAGAAACTCTGCCCCTGTAGCGAAGGCATTGACCTTAAATCCTGCGGATTGAATCAACCGTTCGGCGGACCGGCGAAACGACGCATCGTCGTCGATGACAAAAACGATGGGATCTGGCTGATTCATCGGCCCCATGAGCAGAGCGTTCAAAACGTGATCAGGTGCTCCTGGCCGCCCTGTTGCATAGATCCGTGGGGTGTCTCTATTCACCTCGAAAACAAATACACCCTCGTGAGTAGCGAGTCGCAGGATTAAATCGAGATTGAACGCCCTTTTTTGAAAAAGTGCGAATCGTCGCGATACTTTCCGGGGACAGTGCTAGGCGGGGTGAGGGGGCGATCCGGACTTCATCGAGGAACAAGGGCCTCATTGCCGGCCCTTGCAAATCCGAACTAGGGGGAACAGCATAAGAGCGACGACAACGGAAGCATTGTTTACGGCGGCCTTGCAACTCGAAGCGGGACGGAAAGTAACGCAATGTCGATGTGAAGGCGAACCACGCCGGCTGCTTTTGAAGCTGGATTTTGAAGAGGCAAACGCTTTGGATGTCCGCTGTGCGGCAAGCCTTGTCCGACGCATGACTCCAGCATCAATCGATGGAGGCATCTGAACTTCTTCCAGTACGAGTGCCTCTTGGAAGCGCGGGTGTCGCGCAGCAATTGCCCGGAAGACGGAGTCTTGAGCGTGGCGGTGCCCTGGGCCCGGGACGGCAGCGGTTTTACCTTCTTTTTGAGGCCCTGGCTATGCTCTTGTACCGGGAACCGGAGCGAAGCGGAGATAGACTGCCGCAGGCAGCCGGTAGGGTGACCGAAGGTCATCAAATGCCGATGGCGGCGGTGGCTGATGCTCTCGGGGAGCACGATACCAGGCTCCAAATCGTGACCGGCTTGCTCGATCCAAGATGGCGCCGCACTCCGCCTTAAGCTGATCTTGTCTCGTTCGGCCAAGAAATCAGTCCACCGCCAAATGAATGTGCCGCTACTGTTGTTGCTTCCGGCTTTGAGTTTACCTCACTTTATTTCAGAGTATCAATCGATGAATAGAATGAATCCTAAGGTTGATGTACATTTAAGTAGAGCCAAAAAGTGGCAGGAAGAAATGGAGAAATTGAGAATGATCCTTCTTGACTGTCAGCTGACCGAAGAATTGAAGTGGGGTAAACCTTGTTACACGTTTCAGAAAAGTAACATAGTTATAATACATGGATTTAAAGAATACTGTGCGCTTATGTTTTGCAAAGGTGTCTTGTTAAATGATGCCAATGGTATTCTAATCAAACCAGGGGAGAATACGCAGGCGGGACGCCAGATTCGGTTCACCAATGTTCGGGAAATAGTTGAGATGGAACCCATCTTGAAAGCCTATATTTATGAAGCCATTGAAGTGGAAAAAGCCGGTTTGAAAGTGAATTTTAAAAAGACTACAGAATTCATAATTCCTGAAGAATTTCAAAATAAATTAGATGAAATCCCTGCCTTGAAAACTGCTTTTGATGCATTAACGCCGGGACGGCAAAGAGCATACATTCTTTATTTTTCTGCACCCAAACAATCCAAAACTCGGGAGTCAAGGGTTGAAAAATGTATGCAGCAAATTCTCAATGGAAAGGGATTAAATGATCAGTAATGCCACCAAACGTTCAATTCTTCGCTGGATTCACATTATCTTGAGCATTCCGATACTCGGTTACATTTATGGTCCGGCTTCGGGAGTTCAATAGTATGCCCCGGCTGTTGGTGGTTTTGGCATGACCCGGCGGGTGAGACACTTCATAACTGAAGCTCTGCGGGTTCCTTAGTGTTTTGTTTTTCGTTTGTTTGCCACCTTGTGGCGCTGCTCATGAGTTCCCCCCGAACGCCTGCCGCGGCGAGCGGCGCGGGGTTTGGGGGCGCGCAGCCCCCATCAAACCGGTTCGTCTTTCTCTCGGCATACTCGTTCGGGGTCCGGTAGCCAAGCGCGCTGTGCGGACGACGCTCATTGTATTCGACACGCCAGCTTTCCAGGATCACGCGCGCTTCCTGCAGATTGCCGAAGAGTTCGCGGTTCAGGCATTCATCGCGCAGCTTGTCATGAAAGCTCTCGATATGCCCGTTTTCCCAAGGGCTCCCCGGCTTGATGTAGAGCGTCTTGATCTCCTGCGCCTTCAGCCAGTCCTGCATGCAGGAGGCGATAAACTCAGGGCCATTGTCGCTGCGCAGGTGTTCGGGCACTCCATAGCGGGCTATGGCTACTTCCACTACCGTGATGACATCGACGGCCCGGATGGACCACGCAGGATGAATGGCCAAGCATTGCCGGGTGTCTTCGTCCAGTAAGGTGAGGATGCGAAAACAGCTTCCGTTTTCAGTCTGGTCGGTGACGAAGTCCCAGCTCCAAACTTGCCCTGGCCGCTCAGCCCGCTGCCGCTCTGCGGTCGAAACCCCTAGCCGCTTCATGCGGCGTTGTTTCTTGCTGACCTTGATTCCTTCCTCTCTCCGAATCCGCGCCACTCGTTTCCCGTTGACCTCGAAGCCTTCCCGCCGCATTAGCGCGGTAATGCGGCGATAGCCATAACGAGGATGCTTCTCGCTTAGCTCCAGCACTTCCTTGCGGATGCGCCGGCTTTCCAGGCTTGATCGCCCGTTGCGGTAGTAACTCGATCTCGAGAGTCCCAGCGCCCGACAGGCCGCCGCAACTTTCCCCAAATTTTCTTGCACACTCATCTTCACCGCCCGCCGTCTTGCAGACGGGCTCACCACTTTTTTGCGTTGACCTCCTTGAGAATGTGAATCTGCACCGCCTGGTCGGCCACCAGACGCTTGAGCCGCGAGTTCTCTTCTTCCATTGCTCTGAGCCTCTTGGCTTCGCTCACTTCCATGCCTCCAAACTTCCTCTTCCACGCGTGGTAGGTCGCCGTGCTGATATTATGCGCTGCGCAGATCGCCTTTACCGGACTCCCGGCCTCCGCTTCTCGTAAGATCCCAATTATTTGTTCTTCGCTGAATCGACTTCTCTTCATGTTCTGCTCCTTCTCTCAAGCAGAACTTCAGTTATGTCACGTCCCCCTTTTGGGGGTCAGGCCAGTTTGCTTAAACGTCTCTTCTGTTTCTATTACCTAACGGTCTGAACTTTGCTCTCCTTTTTACCTGATTCTCCAGAAATCACAAGACGCCTCTAACGACCCGTCCGGCTCTTCGACCATTCTGCCATTCGCTGATGAGTTTCTGCAGCAGTTCGCGGTCTTCCAACTCCAGCTCGCACGCGGCGAAAAGTCCGAAACTGAATGCATTGTAGAGCGAGTGGTGGATGGTGCCTGGGGCATACGGCGGGGGACTCGGCCAGTTCGTGTTTCTACGATGCGGATGCGTCATCCGAGCCCGGCTGCTCGCGCGATCAGAAACAACCCTGCGCCGACGGCGACGGCCCCGGTGGCTCGGGCGGTGCGCTCACCGGCCGGTGCGAGACGCTCGACGGTGATGGCTGCCGCCACGACGGCCATCGCGCGAAGGTCCATGACCCCGATGACCAGGAGGATCACCATCAGACCGGCACAGCAGTGGCCGAGGTGGAGGCCGAGGTGCAGGCCGTGTCGCCAGGCCGTGCCAGCGTCGGCCGACAGCGTACGGCCGTGCCCGGGGCGCCTCCCGGCAGTAGGCGAGGTGACGCGCCTTCCAGGCGGTAAGCTGGAGGCAACCGGCCATCAGGACGACCACACCGACCGCGATCGGTACGGCGCGCGCCAACTCTGGCTGCCGCATCTCGACCGCCGCCAGCGCGACACCCAGCGGAAAAGCGGCCAATCCGAACACGGTCCAGACGAAGGAGCAAGGACGATTGGGCGGGGCGCCCTCGGCGTTTTTCTCCTGGTGGTCCTGTCCACCTTCCCGGTGGCGGTTCCGTTCATTTTCATGCACAACGTAGCGGCCGCCCAGGGCGTCTCCAACTTCATCGCCAACGTGATGTTGTTTTTGACGGGCTACCGCCTTGGACGCGCGATCTCGCCTCACCCGGTGTGGGTAGGAATTGCGATGCTGATTCTCGGTGTGCTGCTCGTGGCCCTCAACGAGATGCTAGGAGGATGAAACCAATGCGATTTGACCCCGATTGCCCTTGGCGTCACGGGTGCCGACCGCACGATGTCGCCTACCGCGTGTCCCAATCCATCATCGCGAACGCAGCGCCGAGATCGCCTGGCGCGAAAGGTCGAACGGTTTTTCGCCGACCGCGCGTCTGCAGCGCGGCGATTATTCCGGGTCTGGATGCGACTCAGAAGCAGGTGATCGCCGTTTTGAAAACGACTCCCGAATACTGGCATTCGAGCGTTGATCCCTGCAGTCCGCTGAAGGACTATGTTTCCGTCGCGACCCGCTATGCCGTGGGCAAAGCTCTGCGCAAGCAGTCACGCCGAATGGAATCCGCCGAAACAGCGTCCTCCAGCGTTGCAGAAATGAATGGACAAACCGAATCAACGGCTGCAAGGACACAATCATAAAACCGACCACCACACCTTCCTCCACGTACTGCACTAAAGGGCAATACACGGATTCCTCCCGGTCCGCTCTATTGTCGCTTCCGAATTCACGGTACGAATTCAATCCAGATGCGGAGAACAGATTTAGCGGTCGTAAACGATGATAAAATTTTGCCCGCGCGCTCGGGCGGTCGATAACTAAGGACAGCGATGCCAAGATGTAAACCTACGGCGCACGTGCGCCGAGGGGAATCGATAAAGAAAACCACAAACACAAAAAGCAGAGAACAATGACAAAGATGGATTATGACTTTGACAACCGTCCCATAACAATCGTTGGAGCAGGCACGCTCGGTCGCCGCATTGCCCTAATGTTAAGTACTCGTGGCGGCGAGGTGCGCATCTTCGACAAGGATCAGAAATCCAGAGATGAAGGCGTCAAGTATGTAGCTGATATGCTCCCTCAGATTCTCAGTAAGGTGCCTGGCATGACGCCAGTGAAAGTGGTTGCGACAGACGACCTGGCGAAAAGCTGTTGCTGACGCCTATAAGCTATGAAAAACACCGCGACAACGAAGAAACGGATTCTGATTCTCGGCGGCGGTTTTGGCGGCGCCTACGCCGCGCTGCATCTGGAAAAGCGGCTGGGCCGCGACCCGAACATCGAGATTGCTTTAATCGCCAAAGAGAACTTCGTGCTGTTCACGCCCATGCTCCACGAGGTGACCGGGAGCGACGTGGCCGTCACCGACATCGTGCAGCCGCTGCGAAAGATGCTGCGTCACACCCGTGTGGCCATTGCCAGCATCGAGGCGATCGATCTGGTTAAGAAGCAGGTGCGCATAACGCACGCCGACTTGCCAGACCCAGTCGATGTGAGCTACGACCAGCTCGTGCTGGCGCTTGGCGCGGTGACAAACTTCTTCAACACGCCCGGCCTCGCCGAGCACGCCCTGACGATGAAAACGCTGGGCGACGCCATCCTCGTACGCAACCGGGTCATTGACGCACTCGAATTGGCGGACAATCAGACGGACGAAACCCGGCGCCAGACGACCTTAACGGCGGTGGTGGCGGGCGGCGGTTTCGCCGGCATTGAAACCGCCGGCGCCGTGAACGATTTCCTGCGCGAAGGGATGAAATTCTACCATCGCCTCAAAGAGGAGATGGTCCGAGTCGTCGTGGTGCACCCCGGCGACCACATTCTCCCGGAGTTGGGGATAAGCCTCGGTCACTACGCCCAGAAAAAGCTCCGCGCGCGCGGGGTGGACATCCGGCTGAAGACGAAGGTCGCCGGTTACGACGGCCACGAGGTGACGCTCGACAACGGCACGAAAATCGCCACGCGCATGTTGATCTGGACCGCGGGCACCATGCCGGCGCCGGTGCTGGCGAGTCTGCCCTGCGCGTTGCAGCGGGGCCGCGTCGTGGCGGACGAATGTATGCAAGTGCCGAACTTTCCCGGCGTTTGGGCGCTTGGCGACTGCGCGCTCGTGCCGGACGCGTTGAAACCGGGCAAATTTTGTCCGCCGACCGCGCAGCACGCCATCCGGCAGGCGGCGACGCTCGCGAAGAACATCGTCGCGACGATGCGCGGCCAGCCGCCGCAGCCGTTCAAGTTCAAGATGCTCGGCATGTTGGCGGCCATTGGACGGCGCACCGGGGTGGCGGAAATGCTCGGCATGAAGTTCTCCGGAATTATCGCCTGGTGGCTCTGGCGCTGCATTTACCTGAGCAAACTTCCGGGTTTCGCGAAGAAAGTTCGCGTCGCGCTCGACTGGATCCTTGACCTTGTTTTCTCCAAGGACCTCGTCCAATTGCCTACGTTCCGGTCGCCGACGATATCCGAGGCGGAAGAGACTTCCTCCCCGACAAGCGGGACCAAACCTGCGGTCACAGCCGCGCCCAAATCCTGAACTAGACAAACGCCACGTGCCAAAGACTCCATCCCCCAAAGCGACGGCGAACGCGTCCGCCGAAGGACAACGCCTGGCCAACGACAAAGCGGGCAAGGGAAACTGGCGGCAGTGGGGACCTTATGTGTCCGAGCGGCAATGGGGAACCGTCCGCGAGGATTACAGCCCCGGCGGCACCGCGTGGGATTACCTGCCGCACGATCACGCGCGGAGCCGCGCATATCGTTGGGGTGAGGACGGGATTGCTGGCTTCAGCGATGACCACCAACATCTTTGCCTCTCACTGGCGTTGTGGAACGGCCAGGATCCAATTCTCAAGGAGCGGCTCTTCGGCCTAACCAACAGCGAGGGCAATCACGGCGAGGACGTGAAGGAGTTGTATTACTACCTCGACGCCACGCCAAGTCATTCCTACCTGAAGATGCTCTACAAGTATCCGCAGCGGGAATTTCCCTACGCGCAACTTGTGGAGGAGAACGGGCGGCGCAAAGGCGACGGCAGCCAGCCGGAGTTCGAGTTGCTCGACACGGGCATCTTCGACGACGACCGCTACTTCGACGTCTTCGTCGAATACGCGAAGGCCACGCCGGAGGACATTCTCATGCTGGTCACGGTCCACAATCGCGGGCCGGAGGCGGCGAAAATTTCGGTGCTGCCGCAACTGTTTTTCCGCAACACCTGGTCGTGGAAACCCAACGGGCCGAAGCCCAAGCTCACCGCCGAGAAGGGTGGCGTCAAAATCGAGCACGCCCAACTGGGCAACCTGCGGCTCGACTGCGATGGTAAACCGACACTGCTCTTTTGCGACAACGAGACCAATGCGCGTCGCCACTTCGGTCAGCCCGAGGCCGCGGGCTTTTTCAAGGACGCCTTTCACGAATATGTGATCGCCGGAAACAAGTCGGCGGTGAATCCCGCGCAGACCGGCACCAAGGCCGGCGCACTTTACGAACTGAATGTGCCGCCGGCGGGCGGTTCATCTACTGTGCGGCTGCGGCTCTCGACGGCGGACGGTGCGTCACCCGGCGAGCCATTCGCCGACTTCGACGCCATCTTTGCCCGGAGTCGCCGCGAGGCTGACGAGTTCTACGCCACGTTGCAGCACGACATCACCGACGCCGACGCGCGGATGGTGCAACGCCAAGCCTTCGCGGGAATGATCTGGAGCAAGCAATTCTTCCGCTACGACGTGCAGGAATGGCTGCAGGGCGACCCAACACAGCCGCCGCCACCGCCGGAACGCAAGCATGGTCGCAATCAGGACTGGACGCACCTAAACAATGCCGAGGTTCTCTCGATGCCGGACAAGTGGGAGTACCCCTGGTTCGCCGCTTGGGATCTCGCCTTCCACTGCCTCCCGCTGGCAGTCATTGACGCCGAATTTGCCAAAGGTCAGCTCGTCCTGCTGACGCGCGAGTGGTACATGCACCCGAACGGTCAGTTGCCTGCCTACGAGTGGGCGTTTGGCGACGTGAATCCGCCGGTGCATGCCTGGGCGGCGTTTCGGGTGTTTCAAATCGATCGCGACCAACGCCGCGAGTCGGATCCGGAAGACCCGGGCGACGTGGCGTTTCTGGAGCGCGTGTTTCAGAAGTTGCTGCTGAATTTCACGTGGTGGGTCAACCGCAAGGACGAGCAGGGACGAAACATTTTTCAGGGCGGCTTCCTCGGTTTGGACAACATCGGCTGCTTCGACCGCAGTAGTGCGCTGCCCACGGGCGGCTTCATCAACCAGGCCGACGGCACGAGTTGGATGGCGATGTATTGCCTCAACATGCTTCGCATTGCTGCCGAACTGGCCGTCCACAATCATGTCTATGAGGACATCGCCTCGAAATTCTTTGAGCATTTCCTCGCCATCGCCGGCGCCATCAACGGCGTGGGTGACGACGCGCTGGGTCTGTGGGACGAAACCGACCAGTTCTACTACGACCATCTCAGCCTGCCGGACGGGCAAAATCTGCCGTTGAAGGTGCAATCCATCGTCGGCCTGGTTCCGCTGCTGGCCGTCCAACCGGTCGAGTCGGAGGCGCTCAAGCTGTTGCCCGAATTCACCGCGCGCATGGAATGGTATCTGGAGCACCGCCCGGAGTTGGCGGCCCTCATCTCCAACTGGCACATTCCGGGACGCGGAAACCGCAGTCTGTTTTCCTTGCTGCGCGGCCATCGCATGAAGGCGCTGCTCAAACGCATGCTCGACGAACACGGTTTTCTCTCCGACCACGGCGTGCGCGCCGTCTCGAAGATCCATGAGCGCGAGCCGTTTCGTTTCGAGACCGGCGGCAACACCTACGAAGTCGGTTACTGGCCGGCGGAGTCTCGCAGCGGGCTGTTCGGCGGCAACTCCAACTGGCGCGGCCCGGTCTGGATGCCGATCAACTATCTCCTCATCGAGTCGCTGCAACGATTCCACCAATACTACGGCGACGATTTCAAGGTCGAGTGCCCGACCGGGTCCGGGAAATTTGTCACTCTCATCGACGTTGCCGACGAATTGAGCCGCCGGCTGACGCGCCTGTTCCTGAAAGGCGAAGACGGCCAGCGGCCCGTTCTAAAGTCTCATCCCAAGCAAGCGACCGACCCGCATTTCCGAGACTACGTGTTGTTCCACGAATATTTTCACGGCGACACCGGTCGCGGCGTTGGCGCTTCGCATCAGACCGGCTGGACCGGCCTGGTGGCGAGACTCCTTCGACCGCGCCGCGCATTGGAACTTGCGACGCCGTTGGTCGGCCCCCCTTCTACCATCCCAGCCCGGCCGGTCCGTGCGCAGGCCGCGGTTCCGGAACGAGCGAAACCGTGAGCGAAAAACATCCAACGATCTACCTGGGCCGACACGGCGAGACCGCTTGGAGCCTCTCGGGCCAGGACACGGGATTGACCAATTTGCCGCTGACGGAACGCGGTGAACGCAACGCCCAACGGCTTGGGGAACGGCCGCGCGAATTCATCGATGCCATGGGTCGAATGGAGAATACGAGGGTCGCCGCACAGCTCCGTCTCCCAGAGACGCCCTGCGCCGTCGTGCGATACGCAGTTACCGCATCCCAGATGCTAGCAGTGTAATCATCGGAGGCCGCCACGTTCATCCGTCTTTGGACACTGCCGGTCGGCGGCCGTGGAGATGACCGAACCAACCAAACATCGAAAGACCTCATTCATGAAAACAAGCCCCGCCTTCGCGCTCGCCGCCGCGCTCAGCCTGGCCGGCTGCGCACAATACGCCACAGTCTCGCAAAAGAAGCCGCAATTTCGCCCCGTGCGTGCCGCAGTCGGCGCGCTGGTCTCGACCGAGCGGAGGATCGTCAACGCGCTACGGCAGGAGAATCGCGAGCCGCTCGTGGCAATGGGCGAATACCTGGCGGCAGCGGAGGCAGCGATGCAACAACTCGCCCGTGACCCCGCGGACATCAACGCGCGCAATGATTACAATTTTGCGGTCGCCCGCGTCGTCGGCACCATCAAGCAGGCAAAGCTCGATCCGTGGACGCATCCGCTGCGGGTGCCGGCGCAGGGCGGAGACTACGTCCTCACGCGCAAGCCCGATCCCCGCAAGCTTTGGAACCCGGCGCTCTACGATTTCACGCCGGCGGATCAGTTCGACATCCACGGCACTTACGTCCGCGAGCATACGCGCAAGGAGGGCCTCGGCGCGCCGATTGTCGCCATCGGACGCGAAATAAACCCCGACGCGAAGACGAACTTCTCGCTGCCGCGCATTTACTACGGCGTCACCGCGATCATCCGTTTCGACGGCCGGCACGCCATTTTCGACTTCGAGGATCCGCTCGCGACCGAGACCGTGCATTTAGACGGACGGACCTTCCCCCTTGCCGCGGATTATACCGTGCCGATCGCAGTTATGCTCGCGAGCGCGAACCCGAAAAAGTTGGAACTCACGCGCCTGCTGCGCCCGGAAAAATACGCCGAGACGGCGCGCATCGTGCGGCTTCAGCCTTACGATCCGGACAAGACGGTCGTGCTCGTCATTCACGGCCTAATGGATACTGCCGCGACGTGGACACCGATGCTCAATTATCTGCGCGGCGACGAGGAGATCCGCCGCAACTACCAGTTCTGGTTTTACAGCTATCCAAGCGGATACCCGTATCCCTATTCCGCCTCGATCCTGCGGCGCGACCTCGATGCCATCGAAAAGAAGTATCCGATGCACAAGCCGATGGTTGTCATCGGCCACAGCATGGGCGGGTGCATCAGCCGGCTGCTGATTACAGATACCGGCGACAAGCTCTGGTTGGAAATATTCGGCAAGCCGCCCGCGCAGACACAGCTCTCGGCGCGATCGCGCGAGCTGTTCACCGACGCGCTCATTTTCCGGCATCGCAACGAAATCGGCCGCGTGATTTTCATCTCCGCGCCGCTCCGCGGCAGCGAGTTCGCGAGCGGCTGGCCGGGCCGCATCGGCTCGATGCTCGTGAGAGCGCCCGCCAACCTCCTCAGTGCGGGCGCCGACGCGCTGAAGGTGGAGACCTATCAAGGTGACGACCTGCGCCTCAAACGCATTCCGAACAGCGTCGATACGCTTGCGCCGAACAATCGCTTTGTGAAAGCGATCAACACGATCCCGATCACGCCGGGCATTCCTTATCACACGATCTGCGGCGACCGCGGGCGCGGCGACGCGCCGAAGTCGAGCGACGGGGTCGTGCCGTATTGGAGCTCGCACCTCGACGGTGCGCAGAGCGAACTGGTCGTGCCGTCGAGCCACAGCGCGCACCAAAATCCGCAGGCCATCGCCGAGGTGAAGCGCATCCTCAAATTAAACGTTCAGCGATGAAACAAACGTTGCGAGGTGGGCCTTGGTGGGTGTGTGCTCAATTGCTGACGACCGCATGGGTCATTCTCTTTGCAGCTTTGACCGCGCGCGGCCAGGACCCGGCGCATCCTCTCAAGCCGGCCGACCGATCGAGTCCCCGCGCCACGTTGATGACGTTCCTCGAATCCACGGACGCCGCCGCCGCGTATATGGGCCGGGATTTCCTTCCGTCTCCCTCGCGCGCGAAAAACAACCATCTGATGTCGTTGTGCGAACCAGCCGTGCAATGTCTGGACTTGAGCGAGGTGGCCCCCGCAGTTCGCTTCAAGACGGGTTTATCGGCGCTGACACGCTTGTATGAAACCTTGAGCCGGATTGAGCTTCCGCCGTTGAACGAAATCCCCGATGCGGATCAGATGGCCCGACTTACCGGTGCCAATTCCGCGCGCTGGGTGATCCCGAATACGCAAATCGCCCTGGTTCGTGCGGAGAGCGGGCCGAATAAGGGGGAGTTTTTGTTCAGCCCGGAAACCGTGGCCAAAGCAGACGACTTTTACCAACGAGTGCGCGGATTGGCTTATACCCGTGCGGTCCCGCTTGAGAACGTGCACGAAATTCTGGCCGAAAACGGGGGTTGGATGATTCACTCCTCTTGGGTTAAAGCAATGCCAGAGTGGCTTCGGAGCCAGGTTGCCGGCCAGGCAGGCTGGAAGTGGATCGCATTTGGGCTGATCCTTGTTTTTTTCGCGCTGTTTCTGCGTTCTGCATTCCTTCTGTCGCGCCGGGGCAACAGCGACCACCCATTCCAGCAAGCATTGGCGCAGGTCGCACTGCCTGCGTACATTCTCCTGGCAGCCCCGGTTGTCGCCTACCTGACACTCATTCAGCTCGATCTACGCGGCAGCGTAGCCACCAACATCGAGTCCGCGGTGACGATGGCTCAATACCTCGCCGGCGCATGGATCTCATGGCGCTTCGCCCCAGTGATCGCCGAGGCGGTCATCGCTTCGCCGCACATCGCGCCTAAGGGCATTGATGCGCATCTCATCCGCGCTTTTACACGCTTGCTGGGAATGATCGTCGCGGCGGCATTGCTGGCCTCGGGTGCCGACCGGTTGGGATTGCCAGTGTATGGAATCATCGCCGGGTTGGGCGTTGGTGGGTTGGCCATCGCCCTGGCCGCGCAGCCGACCATCGAGAACCTGATCGGCGGTATGAGTCTGTTTGCGGACAAGTCCATTCGGGTCGGTGATTTCTGCAAATGCGGGACCGATGAGGGCACGGTCGAAGCCATCGGCATCCGTTCGACGCGGATTCGGGGCATCGACCGCACAGTAACAACTATTCCCAACGCGGTGATCTCGAAATTGTCAGTTGTCAACTTCGGCCGGCGCGATCAGACGCCGATCCATGCCGCCATCGGCGTTCGCTACGAGACCAGCCCGGAGCAACTCCGCTACCTGCTCCTCAAGATCCGTGAAATGCTCATTGGTCATCCGCGCATCAACCCCGACTCGGCGCGCGCGCGGTTTATCGGTTTCGGGAACTGCTCGCTGGACATCGAGGTATTCGCCTACGTGGAGACGCGGGACCGGGCGGAGTTTCTCGGCATCCGGGAAGACGTTTTGCTGCGGATCATGGAAATCGTGGAGGATAGTGGCACCGGTTTCGCCTTTCCTTCGCAGACCCTTTATTTCGGTCGCGACGACGGATTGGACACCGACCGGACCAAAGTTGCCGAAGCCCAGGTGCGTCAATGGCGGGATGAAGGCCGTTTGCTATTCCCGAATTTCTCGCCGGAGCAGATAGAGCAGATTCGCAGATCCATTATCTATGCGCCGCCGGATTCCACGGAGGACGTAGCCGCTGGACCAAGCAGGGAAGCCCGATCGCCGAAGAGTCCGCCCTCCGAGAAAGGCCCCGAAGATGAGGGCAGGGTAAACCAATCCTGACCCAAGACAATTGACAGGAGAGAACCATTGAAACCCACAAGCAGGCATCGCCCGGAAGAACGGTCATTTCGTGAACAAGCAACGTTCCACCTCACATCGATTAATCTCGCCCAAAACGCAAATATTCGGCCCACCATTGGACCTAAGAAGTAGCAGCCCGGCATCCCATACCACGTCATCAGCGGCGACCGTGGGAAGGCGGGGAATAGGGACCACACCAGGCCCGTGTGTTCCGACGGCATCGTGCCCTATTGGAGCAGTCACCTCGACGGCGCGCAGAGCGAGCTTGTCGTGGCGTCGAGCCACGGCGCCCACCAGAATCCGCAGGCCATCACCGAGGTGAAAGGCATCCTTAAATTACACGCTCAGCGATGAAGCGAGCGTTGCGAGGTGGAGCTTGGGCGCTCGCATGGCTACTCGCGCTCGGTTACGTGGTCTGGGCCTTCGGTGCGCTGTACTACGACTTCCCGGTGCTGAACGCAGTGGTTGCATGGGCCTTCGCGCTCGCAGTGCTGGTGGTGATCATTTTCGCGCACGGTGCGAGGCGAAAACTCGGAGCAACGTTTTTCGGTTTCGCACTCGTGCTCGCCTGGTGGATAACCTTAAAACCCAGCAACAACCGTGGATGGCAGCCCGACGTAGCACAGACTGCGTGGGCGGAGGTGAAAGGCGACGAGGTCACGCTGCACAATGTCCGCAATTGCGACTACCGCACGGAGGCCGACTACACGCCGCGCTGGGAGACGCGCACCGTGCGAGTGTCGCAGATCACGGGCGTAGACCTCGCCATCAACTACTGGGGTTCCCCGTGGATGGCGCATCCCATCGCCAGCTTCCAATTCGCAGACGCACCGCCGGTCTGCTTTTCCATTGAGACGCGGAAGGAGATCGGCGAGAGCTACTCCGCCATCGGCGGCCTCTACCGGCAGTTCGAGCTCATCTACATCGTCGCCGACGAGCGTGACGTCATCCGCGTCCGCACCAACTACCGCCACGGCGAAGATATCTATCTTTACCGTACTACCTTTACACCCGCTCAAGCCCGCGAGCGCTTCCACGAATACCTGCGTTCGCTCAACCAAATCCACGACCGCCCGCGCTGGTATAACGCCATCACTACCAACTGCACGACCACCATCCGCGACCAGCACCCCTCTGCGGAACGAATGCCTTGGGACTGGCGCATCCTACTCAATGGCAAAGGCGACGAACTCATGTTCGAGCGCCATACGATCGCCACCGACGGCCTGCCCTTCGCAGAGCTAAAACAGCGCGCGCTCATCAACCCCGCCGCGCAAGCCGCAAACGACGCGCCCGATTTCTCCCGCCGTATCCGCAAAGACCGACCCGGTTTTTAGAAGAGCTGAACAACGCCACACCTTTCACATGACGGCGTGCCACACGCAGGCGGATCGCGTACCGGAAAGACCGCCGGATTTCCGCGACAACCGAACCCCTTTGACTGCCACGTCCCTACATGATGAGAAAGCCGCTGCGCTTGCCGAAATCCTCGCCGTCGCGAGCGCTTCCTCGTTGACAACGATATACGTGTCGCATTCGTCGAGCGCTTTTCTTAGTGTGCGACTGTTCTCTCCGGTAAGCTCTTCGTTATCCAAAAAACTGGCGCGCCGCTCAATTCGGTCCGGCCGAAGACCACTATGATGATAGCCGCTGTCGAGTGGGTCAAAAGACTATCGGGATCCCCGATATCGGGCAAAACGGATTCCGTGATTCAATTTTTCGGCTTCTAAAAAGGCAAACAGAGCGCTTCCAAATTTGGAGCCTCCGCAGCGGGTTGTCCGTTGTGAGCTCGAGTCGAACTGGTGATAAGATCAAACGCCCAATTCCGCACGGCAGCTTTCGCTGAAGCCTTGCAAGGGATCGAGTTCTTCGCTGTGACTTATGATCTCTTCCGCGCGAGTGAACTTGCGGCTTGGCGCGTAGTAGGCGGCGATGATCGCCTCCATCACTTCCTTCGTCCTATCCACGATCTCCTGCGAGGCAAACAGTCTAATTTTGTTTTGGATCGAGTAGAGGTGAACCAGTTTCGAGAGATCCTCCATCTCGTGGGACAACGCATCCGTGAACAATCGGGACGCTTCATCGATGAACTCGCTATAAAGAGCCTCGCGCTTAGCTCTCTGTTGGTTGAGGTAGGTTGTGCGGTTCTGCGCATTTTGCGTCATCCAAGTGGTTACCAGCGACGATAGGGCGCCGATGGCGGAGCCCGCAAGTGCGGAGAAAGCAGAGAGAAGGGCGGCGTCCATATTCCGGTGGGATCAGACCTATCGACCAGGTATAAAGAGATGGTTTTCAAAAGAATATTCCCTTTCCGAAATGAAATTGAACAGCTCAAAGTTGAGTCATTGTGTCGTTTGAAGACGCCCGTAAAGACTGCGATTACCCCCAAGATGGGCTGAAGGACCCATGCTCAGTTGCCGTGAATTTCATGTGCGTGCGTGCAGCTGAGGACGGGAATTTTGACGGCTTTTCGCTTTCGCTTACTGTGCCAGGCGAAGCCGATGCGGACCGAGTTTTCGCAGCGCTTTCGGAAGGCGGCACCGTGAAGATGCCGCTCACCAAAACGTTTTGGTCGCCGCGTTTCGGCATGCTCACCGATCGTTTCGGCCTCGGTTGGATGATCACCGTCATGGCCTGAGGCTCGTTCGGCCGCATTAAGGCGCAGCAAAGCAAAGACGGCTCGCCAAAGGACGGAGAATTCAGAGAGTATTTCAAGGCGGACGCGGTGATCAGCCAGAGGGCTGCGACGAAGGCGATGGGCGTAGTGAGTTGCACGGGATCAAGTCCTATTTTCGTTGATGTGTTCTGCCAATACGCACGCGGGGCCCTTTGCAAAAACGAAGCGCTCCGCATCGCAGGCAGGCGCCTACTTCCCGTCGATCGTCATCTCCTTGATCTGCTTCTCCATCGACTGAAGGCTCCAAGGTAGTTCCGGCCAAACACACTTAACTCCGTCTTTTTCCCCCAGGAGGGCGGGTAAGCCGGAAAGATCGATCAGCGTAGCGCATGTTGCGATGCGCCTTGAACGCATGGACTCCCCGCCTCCTGGAGATCCCGAAGTAAGCGACGCAGTCTAGATCTTTATTCCTCTAGTCTGCCGGTGACCATTCGAATCGGGATGCGTCGTGAGTTTCGAGCTCGATCGCGATCGAGCGCGTCGTCATTAAGATCGACTGGAAAGGTATTCTCTTGAGTCATCGCGCCTTCCTTGAGCTTGCAGCGTTCGCTATCGCGGGGCCAACTTCAATACTGTAGGCGATTGTGACGCTGTTATCATCAACGACGACAATCAAGCTGAAATCCGACCGGAACCCGAGGCCGCGCCATTCTTCATGTTACTGGGAACCGAAGAATCGTCGTAAGTTATGCGAGAATAAAGGATTGCGAACAATCCTGTGAGAGTTTTGGTACTTTGTTGGAATTTAACCGATACGGGTAATAGTTAGGAGACTTACATGCTACTTGAGGTGCAAAAAGGAAATGCAGAGATCATCGAAAAAGCGGTGGCGCTGCTTCGAGGCAAAGTGCCGGAGGGCAAAATCGCCCTGGCTGAGACGTTCACCCGCCAGTATTACAGCCGGGTTGAGGCGGAGGACCTAGCCGAACGCAATCTTTCCGATCTTTGCGGCGCTGCACTGGCACACCTTGATTTCGCGGGAAAGTTCAAATCCGGTGCCCCCAACCTACGCGTTTACAACCCGCAAATCCAGAAGGACGGATGGGAGTCGTCACATACGATTATCGAGGTTGTCAATGACGACATGCCGTTCCTGGTGGATTCGGTGACGATGGAGATCAACCGCCAGCGACTAAAGGCGCACCTGACCATTCACCCGGTCATTAAGACGAAGCGCGACGCGGACGGTGAGTTGAATGAAATTCTGCCGCCCGAAGTGGTCCAAAGCGGACATTCCGAGTCAGTCATGCATGTCGAAGTTGACCGGCAAACCGATCCCGAAAAGCTGGCTGAGTTGGAAGCAGGAATTCTGCGCATTCTCGGCGACGTGCGCAAGGCGGTTGAGGACTACCCAAAAATGAAGGACCACATGAACCGCCTGGTCGCCGAGATTAGAAAGCCATATCCGCCAGGGCTTATCCCGGAAACCGTTGACGAGGACAAGGCGCTCTTGACATGGCTAGTGGACCGCCATTTCGTCTTTTTGGGTTATCGCGATTACGATCTGGTTAACGAAAGTGGCGAAGACGTTTTGCGTGTCGTGCCGGGTTCCGGCCTCGGCATCTTGCGTGAGACAAGTCAGACCGAAGTTTCGAAAAGCTTTGCCACGGTCACTCCGGAAGTAAGGAAGTTCGCACGCGCTCCCGACTTGCTGATACTGACCAAGGCGAATTCGCGAGCCACTGTGCACCGCCCCGGATACCTTGATTACGTAGGTGTAAAGCGTTTCGACGCGAAGGGTCAAGTCTTAGGGGAGCAGCGCTTTCTCGGACTCTATACTTCCACCGCATACGCCTCACCTCCGGCGGACATCCCGCTCCTGCGCCGTAAGGTGAACAACGTCGTGACGCGCGCAGGGTTCGATCCCAACGGCCACATGGGAAAGGCATTGGTCACAATTTTGGACCAATATCCGCGCGATGAACTGTTTCAGATATCGGAAGACGAGCTTTTTGAACATGCGATAGGAATAGTGGCCCTGGGCTATCGCCAGCGCACAAGGCTGTTCGTGCTGAGCGACCTTTACGGCCGCTTCCTGTCATGCCTGGTCTATGTGCCGCATGAAAACTACAACACCGAGTTGCGAAAGCGCACTCAGCAGATCCTTATGCACGCGTTCAACGGCATCAGCTCAGAGTTTACGCTGCATCTGTCCGACTCGGCAATGGCACGTGAGTTGATCACCGTTCGCACCAAGCCGGGAAGCGTGCCTGACTTCGATGTTCGCGAGATCGAAAAGCAGATCGTCAAGGCGGTGCGCCGCTGGGAGGATGACTTGTACGACGAGCTCATCGCGAGCCTTGGTGAGGAGCGGGGTAACCAGCTGTATCGCCGCTTCGGAAATGCTTTTTCCGCCGGCTACCGCGAGGACCGTTCCGCCCTCGAAGCCGTGACTGACGCCGCGATCATGGACACGCTCAGGGCGGAGAAAAAGCTCGCGATGAACCTATATGCCGGTGACAAAGCGGGCATCACTCCGCTGCGGCTGAGGGTTTTTCACTCGGGCGAGCCCATCCCCCTGTCTTCAAGCCTGCCCATGCTCGAACGCATGGACGTCAAAGTGCTTGAAGAGCTTAACTACAAGATAGAGCCCGAGGGAGGGCCGCCGGTTTATGTGCATGATTTCGGGATGAGCCACACGGGAGACATCCCGTTCGATGTTTCCGAGGTGAAAAGCGGGTTTGAGGAAGCGTTCGTACGTGCGTGGCGCGGCGAGGTTGAAAATGACGACTTCAATCGGCTCGTGTTGCGGGCAAATCTCGGCTGGCGCGAAGTCACGATTTTGCGCGCCTACAGCAAATACCTGCGGCAGATTGGGTTTAATTTCAGCCGGGCGTACGTGGAACAGGCGCTGTCCGCCAACGCGGCGATCGCGAAGAAATTGATCAAACTTTTTGTTGTGCGTTTCGATCCCGCGAATACCGCCGAAGCGAACGTCAAAATACAGGCATTGACGGTCGAAATCGAGAGAGGGCTGGATTTGGTCGCCAACCTGGACGAAGACCGTATCTTGCGGCGTTTTCTTGCCGTCATCCAGGCTACGCTTCGCACCAACTACTTCCAGAAAGACGCTGACGGCGCGACCAAGCCCTACCTTTCCTTTAAGTTCAACCCGGCGCAGGTGCCTGGGCTGCCTGAGCCCAAGCCCATGTTCGAAATCTACGTTTATTCGCCGCGCGTCGAAGGTATACATTTACGAGGGGGCAAGGTGGCGCGCGGAGGATT
Source organism: uncultured Verrucomicrobiae bacterium (assembly GCA_963816855.1). Taxonomy (GTDB): domain Bacteria; phylum Verrucomicrobiota; class Verrucomicrobiia; order Chthoniobacterales; family Terrimicrobiaceae; genus DASTFP01. The sequence continues at coordinate 246,030 of CAWFMA010000007.1, forward strand.
ACGCTGGTCCGATCGGAGGGAAGACTTCCGCACCGAGGTCCTCGGCCTCATGAAAGCGCAGATGGTCAAAAACACCGTGATCGTCCCGGTTGGCTCGAAGGGGGGATTTGTCGTGAAGCAGCCTCCCGCTGACCGCGAAAGCTTCTTGAAAGAAGGGATTGCGTGTTACCAGGTTTACCTGCACGGACTACTGGATTTGACCGACAACCTGGTGGCAGGCAAAGTTGTCGCGCCCAAGGACGTGGTGCGCCACGATTCAGACGATCCTTACCTGGTGGTTGCTGCCGACAAGGGCACCGCGACTTTCTCCGATATAGCCAACGGCGTCTCAAAAGAGTACGGGTTCTGGCTGGATGACGCGTTCGCTTCGGGTGGTTCGGTCGGCTATGACCACAAAAAGATGGCGATCACCGCGCGCGGCGCGTGGGAATCGGTCAAGCGGCACTTTCGCGAACTGGGAGTCAATACCCAGACTACCGATTTTACCGTGGTCGGGATCGGCGACATGTCGGGCGACGTATTCGGCAATGGCATGCTGCTCTCACGCCATATCAAACTCCTCGGCGCTTTCGATCACCGCCATGTTTTTCTCGATCCCAATCCCGACCCGGAAGCAAGTTTTAAGGAGCGCGAGCGGTTGTTCAGCCTCCCGCGCTCTTCGTGGACGGATTACGATTCCAAGCTGATCTCAAAAGGCGGCGGCATTTACCCGCGCAGCGCGAAATCGGTTCCGCTTAGTCTTGAAGCCAAGAAAGTGTTGGGAGTGGACGACAATTCGCTCACCCCGAGCGACTTGATCCGCGCGCTTCTCAAGGCGCCCGTGGACCTGCTCTATAACGGCGGAATCGGCACCTATGTGAAGGCAACTCCTCAGACCCACGCCGAGGTGGGTGACCGCGCCAATGATGCGATCAGGGTAAACGGCAGGGAATTGCGCTGCAAGGTGGTCGCGGAAGGTGGCAATCTCGGCTTCACCCAGCTCGGGCGCGCCGAATATGCGCTCAACGGCGGCAAGATCAACACCGATGCGATTGACAACTCCGCCGGCGTCGACTGCTCGGATCACGAGGTTAACATTAAGATACTGCTCAATTCAGTCGTCGCCGAAGGGCGCATGAGTGGCGAGCAACGTAACAACCTGCTCGCGGAAATGACTGACGAAGTCGGCGCGCTGGTATTGCGCGATAATTATCTCCAAACTCAGTCGTTGAGCGTGCGAGAAAGGATGCTGCTGGACGCCCAAACGCGCTTCATCAAGTACCTTGAGAAGGCCGGTAAGCTCACCCGCGCAATCGAATTTCTGCCGTCCGACGAAGAATTGGCTGCGCGCAAGGCGTCGAAGATTGGCCTTACTTCGCCGGAGCGCGCGGTGCTGCTTGCCTACAGCAAGATCATGCTCTATGACGCGCTGCTTGCTTCCAAAGTGCCGGACGATCCGTACGTCTCCACCGCGCTGGTGCGCTACTTCCCCGCGCCGCTTCGGGAGTGCTATCGCGATCAAATGGAGCGTCACCCGCTCAAGCGTGAAATTATCGCGACGCAGGTCACCAACGACATGATCAACCGAGTCGGCAGCACCTTTGTGCACCGCTTGCAGGAGGAAACAGGCGCCAGGTTTCCGGACGTGGTGCGGGCCTTCCTACTCACCCGCGAGGTATTCGACTTTGAGTCCTTCTGGCAGGCGGTCGAAGCCCTCGATAACAAAGTCCCAGATGCGGTGCAGTCCAGCATGCTGATTGCCTCGGAAAGGCTAATGATGCGCGCAACCCTGTGGTTCCTACGCTATCGGAATTTGAAAGATGACATTGCGAAAACCGTTGAGCGTTTCGCTCCCGGAGTGAAAGCCCTCGCAGCGAGTCTCGACAAATTCCTGTCCCCTGACGAGAGCGAGGGCTTGCGGCAGGCAGCGGAACGTCTGACTCAAAGCAATGTTCCGAACGACCTGGCCATGCGATTGGGAAGGTTCGATCCACTTTATTCGGCGCTCGATATCGCTGAGGTTGCGACTGAAACGAAGCGCAGTGTCGGGGAAGTGGCGGGTGTGTATTTTGTCGTGGGCGGCAGACTCAATCTTTCCTGGCTGCACAAGCAGATTGGCGGCTTGCCGGCGGATTCACACTGGCAAGCGCTCGCCAAGGCGGCGCTAAGGGACGAGTTCTCCCGCCTCCAAAGAGAGCTTACTAGCCTGGTTTTAAAACTCGGCCCCCCGGCGAGGGCGCCGGATGCACTCTTCAATGAATGGGAAGTGGAAAACAAGAGCGTATTCGACCGCAGCCGTCAGCTGCTGGCCGATCTTCAATCCGCCGGCGACTTGGATCTTTCGATGCTGTCAGTCGTGCTGCGCGAGCTGAGAAATCTAGCCTTAGCCCCATATGGTTAAATCTCGAAACCAATTACAATAGTGACATGCACCTATCATCGTCGACCCATACCGCCAGTTTGGGGGTTTTGCAATCCCCGCGAAAAGGTTCAATCCATGATTTCGAGTCGACTTGAAAATGACCCTCTACCACTTCTGAGTGCATTGATCGACAACATGCATGTCGATTAGGTTCAAAGAGATAGCTGTGGTGCTGAGGCGGTCGCTGCTGGTAACACGGAGAATTAGCTAAGCGTCTCATCGTCCTTGAAGGTGGCGAGGTAGAGATGCTCTAAACAGACGCTACGAGTTCCGTGAACAGCCAGAAGTCCGTCAATGTGGACGAAATCCTTTCTGCGGGGATATGCAAAAACCCCCGATAGCCTGATCGCGTTGCGCAAAGAAGCGCAGCGGCGCCTGCCGCGTGCGGAGTTGCCACAGATTTTGCTGGAAATCGCTCCCCGTACAGAATTTTCAAATGAATTCACGCACATTAGCGAGCGTGATTCACGTGCGTCGGAGCCTTCGGAAATTGGCTGAAATCCGGATCAGAACCAGGCCGCTAAAAGTTGACCCAGGATAGACGAGACCGGCGCAACGAGGCTGGCATTAGCCGCCGTCGGGCGCGCAAAGGTTCCCGCCAAGTTCGGATAATCTGGTGAGAAGTAGGTCTTTCGAACATAGAGCAGTTCGTCATAGCCGTAGCGGTCATTGGCATTCGCCACTTGCTTGATGCCCATGTTGGTCGCCTCGCCAAATAGATCCATGATCAGTAACGGACGTAGCGCCTCGCGTGAGCGGACCTCCCGTGTGCCCGAATGCGTGAAAAATCGTGTGAAGTCGACGAGCCGGTCGGCCTCGACAAAAACGTCGAGCAGATCGAGCATCCCATAGCGACTGCCGATCTTCTCTTTTATCAGGCCAAGGCTTTGCGGCTCGGGCTGGGGTTCCAGTTTCATGAGCGCCCACAGACCGCGATCATCCTTCTTATTTGGACGGAAGATTCGCAGATGGCTCAGTTCAGGCAGAACACAGTTGAAGTTGGTAAGGGCGGCTCTCATCCGCTCTCGCAGCAACCGCACAAACGTCCTGAGCCTCCAGAGGTTTTCCTAAAGCCTGATAGTGCAACGTGCGGCGCTGCTCATCGCTCCAGTCGCTCGGGAGATCCTCGCTCGGGTTCCGGAAGTCGTAGGATCCTTCTACCCACACCTCTTTGCACTTCAACGCGTTCTCCAGCCTTTCGAGCGCCCATCTCAACTTACAATAATACATTATTATTGTAATCTCCGCTCCGATGAAGATCGATGAACCTCGCTTCGGCAATTTTCGACTCTGGAAGCATACGCAGTCCGTCGGACAATAGGAACACTCTTTCTATATACTCTGGCTCAGACGCTTTTGCGGGGACGCAATTCGCATTCGGGCGGTCGATGGTTGATTTAATTGCGCAGCGAGGCGTTGCGCCAGGTCTATCGAGAGTTGCTTCCATGCTCTGACACGGTTAACGATCGAGGCGTTCTTAGGGCGAATCTCTGAAAGCGCATCCAGCGCGGCACGACGATTTCCCTCGGGCAATCTTTCGATCAGGCGCGCCTTGTCCGGAGTATGTACGATGCAGGACTTACGACCTCGAGAGCACGCCACGTAGGCTCCTTTTGACGTGAAGCGTTCCGCGGCAACGACGACGTGATCGGCCGTCCACCCTTGGGCCTTGTGCGAGGTAACGACGTAACCATGGCACCAATGCCGAAAATCTGCCGGCACACGCAAGCCTTCCGTGGTTTGAAGTGCGCCATCCGGCTCGATCCTAGAGATGGTCAATACCTGTCCGTTAGTGAGACCAAGCGGCTTGTCGTTGGTGCGGATGAGTATCTTGTCGCCCGGAGTAACTTCGATCTGCCGCAGGCGAGCAACATCGAAGGAATCGGGGCGACGCAAATCGAGGACGATTTCTTTCCTAGGAGCAAGAGTCACGACGACTTTCTTTCTCTCGACGCGAGCCAGCGTCGCGGAAGAAGCGGGCCGATTGCGGCCAGGGACGAAGGTTACGACCTGTCCTGGTTCGTAGCGCTGCCAATTTCGCTTCTGCTGATTAGTCCAGCGAAGCGACTCATGGACTTCGAGGCGCATTCCTTGTGCGTGGAGCGCGCCGCGTTCTTTAAGGCCTTTGCGGATCGAGTCAGTAAACCTATGATTCTCGTCCCAGGTAAACGACACGGCCAGGCAGCGATCCAGATGGCGTCCCTGATCCGTCAGCAGCAGGAAGTCCGTCGCTGCCTTCTTCAGGTAGTCCGCCTGTCCCTCCTTGATCCAATTTATTCGATCCAGTCGGTCGAGACCTTGACGGACATTGCCGGCGGCCATTTGGGTGACAGCAGCGCGATATTCATCGGGAATCTGCCGATGAATCTCCTCGACCTGGCAGCGACCGAGTTTGCTGTGCGCTTCGAGGACCCGCAGAAAGTCGCCGGCTTCGACCGAGACGTGCTGGCGGACGTCACCCACGAGGAGCACGCGCATGTTGTGCTTGTGCGAGTCGAAACAGCTCGGCGCCCTGCCGGTTGGACTTCAGTCCTGCTTCGTCGCAGATCACGACCGCGTTCCGCAGTCCGCCCCGTTTCTCCGCGTTGCGCAAGAAGTCCTCGACCGTTGTCGCCTGGGCAAACCCTTCGCTTCGCAACATCCGTGCCGCCGACGCCGTGGGAGTGACGGAAGACGGTGTGCCCCGCTCCGCTCAGTCCGCGTTGTACTTCCCGGAGCGTCGTCGTTTTTCCGGATCCTGCGACACCACGAAAACTAAATATTCGATCGCGCGTGCTGAGAATCGAGGCGACCGCCTCCCTCTGTTCCCTGGAAAGATGCGCGGCTGGCACAAAGCGGGAGTTCAGCGCGGGGCAGGTGTTCCTAGTGCAGTGTAACGCATGAAGCTGATGGTCTTAAGGGATACGACGGTCGGTATGTCGATAGGTCCACTGAAGGGTTTGGCGCTTTTGTTGTGGCCCTTGATATAGCGGGCGATTTTGCGAGCGAGGTCAGCTTTGGAAGTGAAGATGCCGCGGGTGATCAGATCGCGCTGAATTTTGGAGAACCAGAGTTCGACCTGATTGAGCCAGGAAGAGTAAGTCGGGGTGTAATGGATTTGAAGGTTAGGATGAAGCGCGAGGAACTCAGTCATAGCCCTGGTCTTGTGCGCCGAAAGGTTGTCGGCGATGACCTGGATCGTGGCGACCACGTCGGCCAGAAAGGCGACGAACTCGGCGCTGGTGTGGCGCAGGGCCGTTTTGCCCAGGACTTGCCCGCTGGCAACCTCCAGGGCGGCATAAAGGGAAAGAGTGCCCTGCCGGAAATATTCAAACCCAAGGCGCTCGGCGCGGCCGGGCGACAGAGGCCAGACCGGATCGAGGCGATCGAGCGCCTGAATGGCCGTCTTTTCATCGACACAAAAGACGGCGGCGTGGGTCGGAGGCTTAAGGTAGAGAGCGATAATGGCGGCCGCCTTGGACTCGAAATCCGGGTCATCGCTGGCCATGTCGTGACGCCGCCGGGAAGGTTGCAGACCAACCTTGGTCCAGACGCGGGCCACTCTCATGTGGCTGAGGCCCAGTGCGGCGGCAAGTTTGCGCGAACTCCAATGCGTGGAGCCGTCGGCCGGCTTGCGAGGCAAGGTCCAATTAATAATGCGGGCTTCCAAGCGCTCAGTGCCTGGAGCTACGGCCTTGCCCGGATGGCGTCCCCAGAGACCGGAGATTCGTCCTTCTAGAAAACGGTCTCGCCAGAGTTTGACGGTATCGACGCTGCAAGATTGGCTGCGACTGACCCCGGCCAACGTTTGCCCGCCAGTCAAACCAAGGATAATCCGCGCTCTCCGAACCTCGTCGGCCCGGCCGCCTTGGCTCCGGCTCATCCCTCCCAACTCACGTCGCTCCGGCGGACTCAATCTGAAAGGTGCTGGCATGAAGAAATGCCTACCACACACCAGTCAGATGTCACTGTTACACCGCACCGAACGCCCCGAAGTATTTTGCCACCGTGGATGTTCTCGCCGCCGCACAGGATCGGGAATGGCTGTCTCAGGCTACACGAGCCCTGGCGAGACACTGGCGTATCAAAAATAGCCGCAAGAAATCAGCCCAGCCTGACTCTTCCTTTTACGGCGCGGCGGTCTGACGCTCACAGCGTCTCGTTCACGAGAGCGAAGCTCGCTCGTTCGGCCTTTGCGGAGCAGCTTCACGGTATCCTGCACGGCGGATACCAGTTCATCACCTTGAAATTTGATCTCTTTAGCAGTGTTCTTTCGATTCGTTGTCTTCGACAGGGCTACCACTCCCAGGAGCGCCTCGGGTCGTGACCGCATGATTTCCAAGAGCCGCAGCGCTGCCCCGGAAGGATTCCGTGCGCCCACGAATAACGATAACTGTGCAGGCTAACGCCGGACACTCCGGCAATTCGGCACCGTCGGCTAAACTCCGTGGAACGTACGTTGGCTCCCGCCGTCATGATCGTGGGAAGGAGATCGCCGGATTTCGGCAAGGATTCGAAAAGCTTCCTGAGTTTCGGGCCGATGCTTAGCCGGGCAGGTTCGCTATCGAACCCGAGCTTCTTTCGATGATAAACCAGCAACCCCTCTTCCCAGTTAATATTTTCGGCGGTGAGTTCCGCCGCATCCGATTGAGCCGCGCCTGTTTCGTAAAGCAGTTCGTAGTAGGCGCGTTTCTCGGGATTCTTTTCGCTCGCGATAATCTCCGCATGTTCTTGCGCTGTCACGGCCCGGCGATGCTTGCTCCGAATCTTCGGCCAGACCCGCTTGGCTAGGATCGGCCACGCCAACCACCCGATGTCGCAAGCGAGGTTGTGAAGGCGGCGCAGGTAGTGTGCGACGGAATTGCCGTTGTTGTGCACAATTTCCAGGAAGGTCCTCCGCCGTGGTCTGGACGAGCGGCTTGCTGCAGATCGAATCGAACGCTTTGGAGCAGAAGGTACGCGCGCAACGCTCCTGACTGCATTGGAGACCGTGAGTGCCCATCTCGCGCATGACGGCCAGCCACGTGCGCGTGTTCATCTTCGCGTCGTGTGCGGAAAGATAGGCGCGCGCCATTGTGAGATTTAGTGTCGGCAAACGATGAGCCTCGTTTTTGGCGTGTAGCAGCTTTTGTGCGGCCTTGCGGTCCTTGGTGCGGAGGTTGCCCTGCTTGCCCGATTCGTTGTCCTGCCAGTAGAAGACGCCGTTCGCTCGCTGGAAGAGCCGGTATTTGTTCAGCATGGTCGGTCTCGGTTGGAGATAGCATTCCGAGGGTCCTTCCGGTTGCCGAGCACCCGCGGAGTTGGCGCAGAGTCCGGAGGAATTCTCCCCTCGTTGGGAGGCTCTGCTGGCACTTCCGCTGGCAATCGGCCCTTTTTCGGGATTCTCGCCGCCTCGTGAGTTTATAAATAACTGATATAAAATCAGTTAAAACATGGCTCCTGAGGTAGGATTATCCCGTCCCGCGGACGGGCTCTGCAAAATTGGCTTCGCTGGGAGGATGGCGCTGGCGCGCTGGCAGTCGAACTGCGTTCTCGTCCTACCTGATCTGCCAGCCCGGCTCGGACTGGCTCTTGAGGTAGGATTCGTCGGTGCTTCTCGTTGTTTTTTAAACATTTATGACGAATTAGCCTCTGTTAGTCAAGATTATTTTTTCATACGCGAGGACTACTCGAACGACCATATTCAGAACTCATTGCTGAAGCTTCTGCTGACAGCGAAATTTCGCACCGATTTCCGTCATTTTTTCTGGGTCGAATTACCGACACAAAGTTTTTACGTCTCGCGGGCGTTTTAAACCTCCTGTGGTAGGTTTGCATTGTCAGGAGTCGAACCGGGGGCCGACGAGCAACGAGGCGAACGCAAACATCTGAGATTAATCCGGTGCCAACAAGGTCGATTGCCGCACGTCCTCGTGAAACACTACGTTCGCTTACAATATTGACTATTATTAGATAGGGTCTTTCCTAGATTCGACAGCGGGGAGCTGTATAAGCAATTGGAAAGCAGTGAGAAACAGATATTTGATGCATGCGCACCTTTCGGAGCGGGAATTTCGGCAGGTTTTGAAGCTTCCCGTAAAAGGAGCGGCTTCGCCTTCGGCCATTTCCACCACGCGAGCCCGCAGCAACCCGTAAAGACGATGCGTGGTGTTAAAAAACGGAAAGGTAGCCCGCCCTTGGTTGACGAATCAACCAACTCGAAATGGAACGGGCTACCTCGGTTATGGACCGCGGGGCAAAGTTTAAACAACTTTGCTGCAGGCTTGAATATCAGGGTCGCTGCGGATTTCTGCATCGGGCTGCAATTCTCAATCGCCAATCCGCAGAAGTTCCCGCCACTGCCGGAGATCGCCTTTGAAGCCCATCCTCTCGGCCACCTGAAAACTCGCGATGACGCATCGCTCGATCTGCTTGCCTCCCTCTGGCCCCGGGCGGCTCGTCGCCAAGGTCCTTTAGCCGAGCCGCCCGAGGCCCACTTGCCCTATGTTCATTATTTTCAACTTGCCGCGTCTCATCTGCACCTCTGATCGTGTGACATTTATTTAACACAACCTCGGTTGTGACCTTGGGACCGCGAGCCGAAGGTCCAACCCATGAACACCTCGCGAGCTAGTCTGAAACTCTACTCCTTTTCGCTAGCCTCAGGGTTCCTCGCAGGCATGGCTGTCGTCGCTATTTACAGCGTCATGAGTCTTCGACCTTCGGTTTATCGCAACCAACTCTGCTGAAACTGGGCAGAGAAATTCAAGATGACCGCTACGCTTGACAGCCCCAAGCTTTTCTCCTTCGCTCTCTCGATGAAAGAATCGGCTATCCCCCCGCATGCCGTCGACGATCCCAAACCGAAGCCTCGAAAGGCCGTTCGCGTCTGGCTCTCCGACGGTAGTAGATCCTTGGCCATGTGGACAGGCACCAAATGGTGGAGTTCCAAAGGTGAGCTTGTCCCCGTCAAATGGGAGCTTGAAGAACGGAAAAAGAAAACGAAAAAGCTGCGCAAAAAATTTCAGGACTCAGAAGACGCAACTTGACCGGATTTCAGTCCCCGGTCCGCAGCAGTTCCTGCCATTGGCGATAGTCGCCCTTGAAGCCCATGCTCTCGGCCACCCGAAAGGTCGAGAGCAGGCAGCGCTCGATCGGCTTCCCGCTTTTGCCGGAGCTGTCGCAGGCTAACCGGTATTCCCTTCTGGCCCGATAGAGGTGAGCCGCAAAAGCGTCATACTCGTTGGCCTGGAGTTGGACCAGCAACTGCTCAGCGGTCCGTTGGATCTCGCTGATCTTGGCGATGAGCGTCTCCCGGTGCATTATCGTGTAATATCACGATTTTTCCTCCGAGGAAAGAAGAGCTTCGATGCCGCGAATTTTCTCGATTTGGTGAAGGTTCGCTTGGGGATCTGCCATCGTCAGTGCCGGGAGACCCATTCCCCGGTCAGACTCCCTCGCAAGGGAGGGAGTTTCGGCTTTACCAGACCACCTGGGTGAGGCCGACACTAACCTTCGGCGCTCCGGCGGCGGCGATCGCCATCTTCTTACGCTGCTCCGTTCTGCTTTCAGCTGGGTAGCGTGCGCCGCTTTCGCTAGGGCGTTCTCCTGCGCGATCTTATCCGAGGGCGCACGTTCTGCCGCGAATCGAACAGAAGCTGCGTCCGCCTTCGCGGCCCGCTCCGCCTGCATCTCCGCATAGGACTTGAACTTGGGACCGTCAGCGTTAGCGAAGCCGCAAGCCGCGACGAAGGTGATAATTGTGACTAGTTTTTTCATTTTGTTGGGTGTTGGGCTGTAGTGAAAAATTTCTGTAGCTCAGCAAGGCAGCTTTCAGTTGCGGTCGTGAATCTATTACTATTACTTATACGAGAAATACTGGTGTTCCTTGCATAGCTATTTTTTCTATAATGCGGGCTATGGCAGAGGTGCAGCCCGCGTGACACAATTTTTTTCCCTCCCTGCCCTGCGCCTGTGAGCCGTTAAAAACAACGCGACGCTCTCTCACCGCTTAGAGGGGCGCTCGTTTCTGAGCCGTCGTCGCCCGTTTCATGCTCATGCGTCGCTTTTGTGACGGAATACCCCCTCGCACCGAGTCGAGGCCCTCCCGACACTTCTCTCTTGCTTGAGGGCGGCGGATTCAAGGTCTTCAGCCTCCAGTCCTGTCTTGCGCCGGAAAGGCATATTCCTGACCTCAGAGCGAGCGCGGAAGGCAAAGAACCCCGGTCACGGTGAATCTCTCACGTGTACGCACGCGCGTGGCCGGTGGCGCGCCAACGCTCACGCATGCGCCTGAACGAGAGGAACTTAGGTGATTTTTGGCGCTTGACAATTTGGACACTCAGGGCAGGTTTTGCCGCGACAACCAATAAAACAATACCTAAATTAAAACCTCCCTTTGTCGGCCCCGACAAGGAATGGCTCGAAGCGTTCTACACACTGGAACAATTGATGGATAGCGATGCCATTGGACACAATTACCTCCAGATAAACAACGCCCTTCCGGCCCTGCTGGTGGTCGAACGGGTTCACGCCGGCCTGATACAGGGATTGTGGGAGTATCTGGATCAGAGAGGAGGGCTGCACGATGCCAGCAACTGAACTGCCGCTCTCCGAGAAGATGGCCTACCAGCTCGTGTCACTCGTCCTCAGCGCACGGCATACCATGGCCTTGCTGGAAGGGATGATGCGATACTGTCCGGAAGCCCGCGAGATGCTGGAGGGGAACGAGTGGCCGGGGAAAGGGTATAGTGCCACGCCGCAGGGGGGACCGGCCAAATGAAGCTACCGGGACGAGTGAGCGCTAACGATCGAGCGGACGCCCTCTGGAAGCGGCAGTATGAAGCGTTTTCCAGTGGGGAGGTCTTCCCCGAGTGTCTGGAGGATGAGAACCTCCAGTGCCTCGACTACTACCCGCTGACCTGCGTCTTGGGGCGAGCCTTTGAGCAGATCGGGCGGATTCTGCACCACCGGGAGGGTGAGGCCAACATGGCAAGGCTTTTTGCCCTGATTGGCCGACTCACTCCCTACTTGGGGTACGCTGGCAGCAGTCGGGCAAGTGCCGACCTCTGGCCTCCCACCGGCAGCGGAACAGGAGGATGCCCCGACCAAGAACTGGCTTGAGGTGAGATGAAAATCCGCATTGGCTTTGGCTCCGGAAAGAGTTATCTGATGCTGGCGCTGATGCTCCGCGCTTTGGAGAAGGGGACGGCGAGGTCAAGATTGACCCCGCACCGGCCTGCCCGCTATGCTCCTCCTCGAAAGAAAAAACCCTGAAAAAAGATGGGGCACCTCCGTGGGCACCGCGGCCTCAGCGCTTGAGACCCATCCGCTCGCGGAGGCCCGTCATCAGGGCTTCGACGCCAGCATAGCACAGCGGTAGTGCAACTGATTTGTAATCAGTAGGTCCCCGGTTCGAATCCGGGTGCTGGCTGTGCTGCGAATAAGATACTTACGAAATATTCAACTTCGAGAAAAAATTGTGCTTGGACACTTCTTGGACACATTTCTCATTCCGAGCTGCTACAGCTTGGCGCATCCTTCGTATTGGAAACGTTCGGGAGTCCGCAGTCGCCTTAGGATGGGCGACGAAGGTAACCGTGGCTTTTTTCGGCCGCACGAAAAGTGCGGGCTCGGGGCAGACGCAAAGGAGGCTCTACAGAATAGTCGGACTAGAACGAGGGTTCGATTCCCTTCACCCGCTTACATTCTGATTATCAATTGGTTGCACGACAGCATATCAGATATTCAGAATATAAATCAGAATTCGTCCTCTGGTTTCCGCCAATGTCCGCGGACGTATTTTTCATTGACGCGACGGATTTGTTGGGTCCCGAGCAGTCTGACAAGGTTGCCGCGATCAATCGCCGATCCGTAGGAAGTTCTGCCAAGTGGCGAAATTACTCTTCGTGATCCCTGAAGGCAGCGGCGACACAAAGTGAGGGCCAGCTCAGTTCAGTTACCGTGATAACGTGACGATATTCGCTTTATTGTTTGTGGGCTAAAAGTGCTTTGCGCGTGACGCTGCTGTCACTGCGCTCGCAAGGCGGTCGCCGTTACGCTGTTTCCTTAATCGTTCAACTCATGGGTGTGCTGCTGCGTGCGATTATGTCGGCGTGCCTCACTGTCCCGGCATTTGGAGCCTTGCCAGAGCCAGTTCGTGCGGAGACCGTTCGGCCAGTTTCGACCACCGGCTGAGGCATTTGCGGAGGGCGCGTGATCCAACTGGTTAGCCACGTAGCTTGAAGGAGGAGCAAGGGATGATGGAAATTGAATCGCCCTGTGAGCAGTTGCCGGGCCTTGCCGGGGGTTCTTTCGGGCGGTAATAACAAGGAAAGTCGTTGTGACAGTTGTACAGCCGAAAGCCCGCTGCGAAAAATAGGGCGAGATTGGGGAAAACCCGCCCCTACTTCTTGCTCCAAATTGCCCTTCGGTCCACGGCCCAACAAGTGGCGAGATTTGCATCTGCCCGTCACCTGATTTCAGCTCCGCATTATCAATGGAGTGGTCTCGCTCCTGACAGCAAAGGTCCGACAAGCGTGGACTCGTCGTGATGCTTCGCGATCTCAAGCTTGTAGAGGAATTCGCCGGCACCGACGGTCGATTGCGCTTTGCCACTACTGGGACGTTCTTGCAGCGTTTCGGGACTGGCGAGCTTGGGCGAATTGACCGCGAAACGCGCCATGATAGATCACGCGCACCGGCCGCAATCCACTGTCAAGGATGATCTCGCTGGACAGCGGTCTTACTGCGTCCACCACAATATCAGTTTTCGGAGGAGCCGGGCGGTTCCGAATACGTGGAAGAAATTAAGAAAGCCCATCCAATGGGACGACTCGGCGAGCCTGAAGAGGTTGCCAACGCGATTCTCTTCTTGGCGTCAGACGAGGCATCATTCATCACTGGCACAGTTCTCCCGGTCGACGGCGGGTACCTGGCTCAGTAGAGCCTCAAACAACCCCAAACCCCAACCAAGGTGAAATCGGCACAGACAGGCTGCCGCTCATTCCTGAATCGTTCTTAATGTTTGGCGCGACAGACCGTTTTGATGCCTACGAAGACATTTTCCCTTTCCCCGAAAGAGGATCAGATCATTGAAAGGCGAACAAGCCTTGTGGGCGTAGCACTCTTTCGAAGACCCGACCGGGACGAAACTCCGGTGTTTTCGACCAGAATCCTTGCCGTCGTTCAAGAGGCGGTATCCTGTCTACAGCTAGCGGACGTCGCGGACGGACTTGAGCGCGCCGTAGAGTGCAACATAGCGCGGATAGATCTCGCGCTCGTAGAGCTGAGTGCGTCGGCTGTCCGGCTCGATCATTGCGCGGCGGCGCACCATTGCCTTGCAGCCTTCTTTAATAGTTGCAAATCGCCCTGCCCCGCATGCTGCCAATATCGCGCAGCCGAGGGCCGGCGCATCGGGAACTTCGGTCAGTTCGAGCGGAGCGCCGATCGTGTCGGCGTGAATCTGAAGCCAGAATCGAGAGTTGCTTGCTCCACCCGCAACCACGATGCGCTTCGCGGAGAAGGCTTCTCCAAAGCTGTCAATGATCAGGCGGGTGCCGAGGCAGATGCTTTCCACAATGGCGCGGAAAACATGGGTCGGCGTGTGCTTGAGTGTCAGTCCCGTGATTGCCCCGCGTGAGGCCGCGTCAGTATAGGGCGTGCGGTTGCCCTGGAAATGATCCAACACGACGAGGCCTTCAGCGCCCGGTTCGAGAGCGCTTGCGGCTTCGTTGAGCTCGTCAAAGCTCGTGTCGGGTGCGAAATGCCGCTTGAACCAGGCAATGACGGATCCGGTGGATGTCTGTCCGCCCTCGATGATCGCCTTGCCAGGATAGACCGCATCCATGTACGTGCCCCACACACCGGGCTTGTGAACTGGACTTGCAGCGACGCCCAGATGAAGATGTGAGGAGCCGGTGATCAGCGCCATCTCACCAGGCTCGGTGACGCCAAGCCCGACCATACCGATGAAGGCATCGGCACCGCCCTGCACGACAGGTATGTCGGCCTTGAGGCCCAGCTGCTCGGCGGCGGCCCTCGTCAGTGGCCCGATAACATCGCCTGGCGCGATCACTTCCATAGGCCATTTGTCGAGGAGTTCCTCAAGCATGAGCGTCTTGAGGAGCGATACCGGCCGGCCGCCGTGGTCGGTCTGATAGTGCCAGCGCACTGACATGTTGTTGAGCGATCCGACCCAGCGTCCGGTAAGCCTCAGATTGATATAGTCCTGGTATTCGCCGATCTTCTCGGCACGATCGAAAAGCTCTCGCTGCTTCTCTTTGATCCACAGTGACTTAGGGATCAGCCATTCCGCCGAGACCGGCCCTGATCCCGCACCGTTTACACGAAGCGCGGGATCCTTGGTCGCGGCGATCGCATCTGCCTGTCTTGCCGAGCGCACGTCCATCCAAATCATGGCCGGACGGAGCGGACGTCCGTCGCGCTCGAGAGTCACGACTGAGCAGCAGGTCGTGTCGACGCAAAGCGCAATCACATCCTGGGCCGCGATATTAGCCTTGGCGAGCGCACCCTTGACCGAAGCGCCGAGCGCCTGCCACCAGTCTTCCGGATCTTGCTCCGCCCAGGACGGCTTAGGGAAATCGGTCTTGTATGCCGTGGCGTGAGAACCGCGCGGAAGGCCGTCAAGATCGAATACAAAGGCGCGCAGGCTTTCAGTGCCGCCGTCCACTCCGATCACGTAGCTCATGTCTGCAACTCGTCGAAATGCGCCGGAATATCAGCATCCCCGGATCGTCTACCTCGAGCGATTTTTCGCCGAAAATGCGGGCGCGTCCGAGCTTCGCCGGGAGCCCTTGCCTCAAGGCCGTTCAGGTCTCGATCACCGAACCTTGACGGCACGTATTTGGCGTGCTCTCGACGGAGGCCGCTCCTTTCAGCGGCCGGCTCACCCCAATTCGAATGTCGTGACACCGAACAGCTTTGAGAGGTCGATCGCCGGATCTGGGCCTGTGTACATCCGGGCAGTTTCGAACACCGGAATCAGATCGCGCGCAGCCACCAGCGTTTGTGCCGTCAGGTTAGTCTCCGGGATGTCGAGAAAGAGCGATTGGCCGTCAGTAGCGTGCGCGGAGGCCGCGTCATACAGAGCCCGAGCGGCGTCAATATTGTCCGCGACCAGCGGGCCTATCTTCCAGCCTTCGCGGCATTGGCGAACAAGCGTGTACCCGATCAGTCGCCCCTGGTCTTGAGCCACATACGCTCCCGCTCCGGGCTGGGCGAGCCAGGCGCGGAGAAAAGCGCTACGCCGTTCGGGAAAGATCTGCCGGTCCAAGTCGCAGACCGCCTCGAACGAGACCTTGGCCGCCGGTACGACCGAAGCTGCGACCGCGGCATCAGCAGCGCGACCCCGATAACGGAGATTGCGATACGCCAGACGAAACCCCGATTTTGCGTAGTTGTCTTGCTCGGCCAGCACGCCATCCAAACCGATATTGTGTCCCCGGAGCCGAGACATGGCGGCCTGCCACAGCCTCATGCCAAAACCGCGGCCACGAAACTCGGGCCGGACGATATACAGGCCCACGAAGCCATAACAGCCGCCGTAGGACACCGCCGAGATGCACCCAATGGGTTGACCAGTCAGTTCGCCGATCAAGAATCCACCGGGGTCCGCCTCGAAGAAGCATTCCGCATCGTGAAGCCCTGGGTTCCATCCCTCCCGCGCGGCCAGCTCGATCGCAAATGCAAGCTCATCCCGGCGCATAAGCCTGACGTGGAAATCGCCGAGAGGAGTCATCGGCCTGGTTCGTTCGCAGTTCGCGGAAGTCGTGTACCGATACTAGGAAGCTTCATACGCCTTGGCAAATTGTCTTTCAGAGATCATCTGGAAAGCTCGCCTTGCGCGACGCGTCGCGCCCCAGCCATATCAACAAAGCGCGGCCCGCCAATCAAAGGTCACCACGAGGCTCCTGGCGCGAAGTTTCGGCCCGTGCCAGCACATTCCGTGCCCATTTTCCGATATCGACGACTCCCGCCCGCCGAAATGCCGAAATGAAAAGTCCGTACGAGCCTTCCAGAGCCTGTGCCCGCTCGAGGGAGGCAAGCGCCTGGCGTCAAGTCGCCGAGGTCACGGACCACTACGAACAACCCGCCAGAATGCCGCAGCCGATCCGCTTCGCGTTCCTGCGCCTTGGTTAGGGGTTGGCCGGCGACCTTACATTCGCAGGACAGCCAACGACCATGGTAGCAAATCCGGAAATCAGCCCGTCCGCACTTGCCGCTGGGTGCTCATACAATCTACCTCTGACCTTGGGCAAAGCTAGGACCTGCAAGTTCGAAGAAAAATCCTTTTCCGGTTATCGTTCAAGACTGTTGCAAGGTAGCCATAGTCCAGGATCTGGGTTATCTCAATTTCAAGGACCGTGGCGGCTTCATACCTCTTGATTCTCTCAGCCTTCATTTCTCTCGGCTTCCTTCTTCTCGCGTTCATTCGCCAGTGCGCGCTCTCGGTATTGTTCATCAATCGCGGCGTCTCTATTGCGCTGCTTCCTGAAAGGCTTCCAAGGCGATCAACTCAATCTGCAAAATGCCAATCCAAGTTAAGCTGATTTTGATCTAGTAACTTTTTGGTTCTACGACGCACTGCAAATTCATCGCCTTCATGCCGCAAGGGGAATTCTTGAATTTCATTTCCAAACATGCGCTGTGCTGCGCGTCTTTTTGTCTGCGAATGCAAGCGGAGGTGACCGACTTGCTATTTGAGAACGAGCGGATCGTCGGCGTGCGAGCAACGCCGCGGGGCGAACTCGAAGTGCGCGCTGATCTCGTGGTCGGTGCAGACGGACGCAGTTCGACTGTGCGCGAACGCGCAGACTTGGAAGCTATGGATCTCGAGGTACCATAGACGTGCTCTGGTTCGGTCTCTCCCAACAGGCGGGCGACCCAGAAAGGTCGACGTCGAACGGCTGTTCGCGGGGGCGAAGCAAGCCTTGGGGGGTCTCGACATCCTGGTTAACAACGCCGGTGTGTACGAATTGCTGAAGTCGAGATTGCCAGCGGGACGGAAATTGACTTGCAGGACTTTGATCTTTAGCACTGGCTGGAGTCAGCCATGAAATTTGGCGACGCGGCAAAATCTGATGCAACGGATTTGCGAGATCGGAGAAAAAGGAAAGCCATCAAAGAGTTTAACAACTCGCCTGACACCGTGCAACACAGCCATGTGCACCCGCAAGTAGACGCTGCGCTCATCAAGGAACTTCGCTCCGGCTTAACAACCACGAAAAGGATGCCCATTTACCTGATGATTGCTGTGAGTTGATCTCGCCTGCGTCTAGAGGAACTAGGAACTTAGCGCCAAGCAGCAGGCCAAGACAGAAACGTGCTGTGTGATCCGATCCCCTGCTAATTTCCAGCTTGGCTTAGAAATCAACACCTGATCGAGGACGCTGATGCCGTATCGGTAGTCACATCTGACGGCAAGAAGGTGTCAGCTAAAGTTGTGAAGGCCGACGCTTACAAGGATCTGGCTATCATCAAAGTTGATCTCTCAGGAGCACCGCATCTGACACTTGGACGGTCGGCCGATGTTAAGGTCCTCGACCCGAGAATCCGGTGACTATGACAAGGCTAGCTCGGCCTTCCACTCGTCTTCTTTGCTATCAAAATGCAGCTTAAAGCCAACCTTCTTCGAGACGTGCTGCATCACGCTGTTGTCGGGAAGGATGTGCGCGAAGATACGGCTGAGCTTTTCCTTGCGGCCGATCTCAACGAGAAGGCGCAGCAGCTTTGTGCCGAGACCGTGGCCTTGCCATTGATCGCTGATCATGATTGCCCATTCCGCTTCATCTAGCCCGTGCAACTTGATGAGTCGGCCGACCCCGAGAATCTCGTGGCGGGCAGTTTGTGGATTCTTATAATCAATGACCAGCGCGATCTCGCGGTCATAATCGTTGAAGCAAATTCGCGTGAGCCGCTCGTGGGCGATACGCGTCTCGAGCTTGAGCAGGCTAAAATAGCGAAACCGCACGCTCTGCTCGGATAGCGTTTTGTGGAATTCGATCATCAACGGCTCGTCTTCCGGCCGAATCGGCCGAAGGATGGCGATGGTGTTGTCGCGGAGTCGGCAACGCGCAACGTACTGTGAAGGATACGGTCGGATTCCTGGGCGCGGGAGCTCGTCTTCATGCGCCTCGGCGCTGTGCAGAACCATCCGCGCGTCAAGGGCGATGAGGCCGCTGGCTGAGGCCACCAGCGGGTTGATGTCGATCTCTTTGATCCAGCGCTGCTCGGCAACGAGTTGGCTGAAGCGGACGAGCAATTGATCGAGCGCTGCAAGGTCGGCCGGGCCGCGGCCGCGCACGCCTTTAAGCGCGGCGAAGATGCGGGTTTGCTCGATTACCCGACGGGCAAGCGTGGCGTTCAGCGGTGGCAGCGCGAGCGCGCGATCCTTGAAAACCTCGACCAGCGGTCCGCCAGCACCGAAAAGCAGGACCGGCCCGAACTGCGGATCAAGCCTGCTTCCGAGGATGAGCTCGCAGCCGTCGAACGCGATCATTGGCTCCACCGTGACGCCAAGGAAATCCTCGCCTCGATTATGTTTGGTTACAGCTAACTGGATTTGGCGGTATGCCCTCCGGACAGCCCCTGCGCCGCGCAGATTCAATTTCACGCCCCCCACGACAGTCTTGTGTGTGATCGTCGCGGAGTAAACTTTAAGCACGACAGAGCTGCCAATGCTCTCTGCTAACTTGACTGCTTCCTCTTCACTAAATGCGATGTGGGTCTCGACAACGGAAATGCCATAGGCGGCGAGAATTTCCTTCGATTGGACCTCTGTGAGAAGAGTGCGCTTTCTTCTACGCGCCGTTCGGATGATCTTGGCCACTTGGGAACGCTTAGCAAACTGGTTGTCGGAGTCTGCACCGACGGCCGGCGTTTCGTAGAGGCTCCGTAGATTGTCGGCGTACCGCCACATGTAAGCAAACGCGCGCATGGCCGTATCCGGATAGGGGAAGGTCGGGATGCCGGCATTGTTGAGGATCTCTTCGCCAACTCGCACTTGATCGCCGCCCATCCAACTCGCAAGGATCGGTTTCCCGTTAAACTTTGCGAAGCGTTTGAGCTGCTCAGCGGTCGCAGTGGGTTCGGTCATTGCCTGTGGCGTCAGAATGACGAGCACACCGTCGTTGTTCGGATCCTTCGAGACGATCTCGAGCGCTTTCGCGTAACGTTCTGGTCCGGCATCACCAAGGAGGTCTACGGGATTGTTCCGGCTCCCGTGCGCCGGAAGCAGCTTGTTGAATGCATCGAAAGACTCGCGGGAGAGCTGGGCAATCTGGCCGCCGCCCGTTGCAAGCATGTCGGTGGCGAGTGCGGCCGGTCCGCCAGCATTCGTCACGATAACTAGGCGCGGAGTGCGCGGGCGTGGTTGCTTAGCGAGCACCTCCGCCATGTTGAAGAGTTCGGGAATCGTATTTACGCGTAGGACGCCCACGCGCCGAAACGCGGCATCTAGCACCTCGTCATTACCGGTAAGGGAGCCTGTGTGCGAAGCCGCCGCTTTCGATGCGGCTTCGGAACGGCCGACCTTGATGACAATAATGGGCTTGGTAAGCGCCACTTCGCGCGCAGCAGAAAGAAACGAGCGGGCGTTGCCAATGCTCTCCATGTAGATCACGATGCTTTTCGTGCTTGGATCGTCCCCCAGATAGTAAATCAGGTCGCCCCAGTTCACATCGAGCATCGAACCGACCGAGACAAAGGCGCTGAAGCCAACCTTCTCGCGCAGGCCCCAATCCAGGATGGCCGTACACAACCCGACACTTTGGCTAATGAATCCTACGCTTCCGGGCAGCGCCATGTCGGCCGCGAAGGTCGCATTCAGCGCAATCCGCGGTCGCATCACCCCGAGGCAATTCGGCCCAATGATCCGCATTTTACTGCCTCGCAGTTCCTTGAGAACTTGCTTCTCCAGCTCACGGCCGGCTTGGCCGCACTCTTCGAACCCGGCCGAAACAATTATCGCACCCTTCACACCCGCCTCGACGCATTCGCCGATCAGAGCAGGCACGGTGGGCGCCGGCGTGGCAACTACCGCTAAGTCGACAGCATGCTGGGCCGCGCTGATCCTTGGAAAAGCAGTGATGCCGAATACTCGCCTGCGCCTCGGATTCACCGGGATGAGCGTGCCGCCAAAGTTGCCGGCTTTTAGATTTTCCATCAGCGTCCGTCCGACGCTTCCTTCGGTTTCCGTTGCGCCGATCACAGCCACCGACCGCGGAGCGAGCATCATTTCCAGTGCGGGCCGGCGCTCACGGAGTATATCGTGAACGCGCTCAAGTTTCGGCGGAGCGATAGCTCTCACGGCCTTAACGAAGCTGCGGCAGCGCGCGGGCATGGGCGTCGGGCGTCTGGCTTTTCTCGGCTTGGGTGCGAACCCGTCTTTCGAAGCCGACAATCACCAAGACGGCCAGCGCGACACCGATCACCCGCAGCCACGCTGCTGCATCGAGTGGGGGGAGTGGAAGGCCACGTTCATAAATGGCATGCAACTGAAGGCCGCCTGCGAGACGATCATCGTGGCGACACCCGCTAGCAGCCAACAATTCAACAAGTGACGATAAGGAACGGCTGACCGAGCGGCCACTAAAAAGGTAAAACAGGCTGCACCACTGCCCGGCCGCGAAAGCACACGAAGTAGCGACGCCTTCGGGTTCAATCTCCAGCCTAAAGCTGTCGGCATTTGCCTCAAGTCGTTGCCGAACGCGAAATGGCCGCTGACTCGCCGGATCCAGGCCCAGCGTCTTGGGTTGATCAAGCACGCCGAGCATAGAAATCGAGTAACTGCATGCGCGTTGCTTGAAGCCGCTGCAACAGAATTTGGCCTACACGCTTCGTGATATCGTAACCAAAGTCATGGTCCTCTTCCGCGATCTGTCGGATTGCCTGCGCATCAAAGGCTACGACGCGAGTGTTATCGATGGATCGCGCGCTGAAATGCCACTGATACGGTGGAAACAGCGATGAGGACCCCAGCACTTCGCCCTCTCCAATCGTTTGAACTGTGATGACGCCCATGCCAGGCGCGAATGTCTCCAGCGCGACTCGTCCGGCGTGGATAAGATAGAAACGATCGGCCTTTGATCCCTCCAGGAAGATTTGTTGCTGCACGCCGAAGTGCAGTTCTGAAGCGCATTGGTTAATCCGCGGGAAATAGTCGGATTTGAGTCGGTGCCAGAACGGGTGTTCGGCGATGATTTGTTCGAGCGTGCGCATGGTCTCCTCTCAAGCGTTACGGTCGTTTAGAACGTGCGAGCGGCTTTGGATGCAATCTCGGCTGCCTGAGCAAAAGCCTCCTCTGCCTCGCGTTTTAGCCGCCTCCTTGCGGATGTGAAGGATTACTCGCGCCACTTGACGCGCTTCACTCTTTGTAATCTTGCTGTCAGCCCACACTTTCTGCAAGGATTTCACAAGAAGATCGCCTGGCCAACGGACACACGCTTCTCGATGGTTGCTGAGCCGTTCCGCGAGCTTGTAGAGTTCATGATATGTAAGTTCGCCATCCTCGACAATGGTGTAACAGGACTAGAAACTCACTTCTATCGTAATCACTCATGGCTTTTCTTTAAGGTCTTTGGCCTCGGCGGGAATGGATTCTGGACAATCCCGAGATCGGCGACCAGCTCGCACAGGCCCGAGAGCGCGG
>CAWFMA010000008.1:0-124954 GCA_963816855.1 uncultured Verrucomicrobiae bacterium
CACGCTGTAGAGAATCGAAAAACCACCGGCGAGCAGACCGAGATCGGCAAGTGCTTCGATGCTTTCGTCGAAATGGCTCAGATCCGCAAGGAGCTGGAGTCGGCTCTCCGCGGCCTCACTTTTGCCGAGCGCCTGGAGGCACTGCGCTTTCTTTCGAAGAAGCTGGCGCTGGAACGAAACCGTGCCTGCGTTCGCTGGCCGAAGGCTCTGGGAGCGTGTCCAAAAGAATGAGTGCATCGGCGGCATTGCCGTCTCGAATCATCTCGGATGCGTCTTCGAGAAGCTGCTGGGCGAGTTGGAGCCGTTTCTCGGCTTTGAGTTGAGCAAAGCAATGCTTCATGTACGACGCCGCCGCATCGCGTAAGCCCTCCTGACGAAGGATCGGATAGACCACAGGCAGCAGCATCCTCACCCGGAACGGGTTTCCATCCTGACAGAGTTCATCCAAAAGGGCAGGAGACTCACGAAGGAGTCGTGCACACGCTCCGGGATCGCGACGACGGAGTAGGCCCATGATTCCGCCAGCGAGGCGCCAGAGGCGGCTTTCTCTGTTTTCGCCGGTATGAGCAGCGCGTATCTCTGCGCCGGTTACCGCTTCGAAGAAACCGCGATGAAAAAAGCTTCGCTTCCGGTCAGCATTCAGATGGAGCAGCTCGTCAGTGATATCATCGACTTGGGCACGCTCTGGGGCGCCCTCAATACCGAGTGCGGAAGCGACAATCACTTGTCGAAACACGGGATTGCCCGCACGAATGGGTCTTCCGACCGAAAATGAATTGATGCTTCGATTCGTCGTAGCGCGTGTTCGGTGAGTGATACTCGAAGCCGAAAAGCAGATCGATCTCCTTTTCAAGCGCGTGCTTCACCGTCTCGGTCCACTGTTGCCCCGCGAGCAGGAGCAGAATCTGGCCAGTCTGCCCCGGCAAAAACTTGCAGATCGCCTCCTGATACTCCGGCTCACACTGGCCGAAGATCGAGTCCATTACGAATGCCTGATCGTCGGCGGCCGGAACCATGACGCCGGCACTCCGAAGTGCTTCGTGGAGACTCTTACGCAATTGAGCTAAGGCGATGATGTAGGCGAGGCAAAGCACCTGTTTCTGGCCGCCTCCAAGAAACGTTGCTCGTTTGCCATCCTTCTCGATGTAGGGAAGGAGTGTCGACGGCGAAATTCGAGCTTCCGAACCATCTTTGGCAACCGGGTCATACAAATCGCGGATCGTTTGCTCCAACGGCTCGTGCAGGGAGCTTTTTAGCCCGGTCAGTCCCGCCTCCAAGACCTCGATCAGTTCTCCAACGAGGTCGCGCATCTCGAACACCGGCTCCACGCTTATCGTCTTCGTCTTGGAGCGAACATAGTTCATCTCCTTCTTGGCTTGCTCCTTGTTCGCGGTGGTTGAATCGAGCTGCAATCGTAGCTCCTGAACACGCGCCGTCTGGGATGCCTGCTGATCTATCGCCTTGCGTTGGTCGCGCAACAGTTCCTGGCAACGCTGTTGTGCTGCCTCGTCCACGCGCGCCTGCAACGCGCGCAGTTGTTCCTCCATCTTAGCGATTGATCGAGTTTCGGATTCGATATACTCGGTCGATGCTGCCAGCCCTTTGAGGTTCTGCTCAATATCCGCTTCGAATCCGCGAGCTGAGCCTTGCTCAAGGAGGTTGTAGAGTTGGAAGAGGTCCGAGTTCAATTCGGTGGATAGCGAGGAAATGCGGAATCGTTCCACGCATTCGCGATGAGGCGTGCCCGGTCTCGATCGCAGCCACAAATGCATTCTCCCCGCTTGAGGAGTCGCCCAACAAATCCCTCTGAAACGTCGGCAGGCAACAGGTTCTTTTCCCGGAGGTCTTGAAGAATGGCTCGGACGGGTCCAAACGCGCGGGTGAGAAGAGGAGTTCGCGGGTGCTTCCGATGGCTGCGAGAAGACCGTGGCGGGCGCCGGCAAGGCGCTCGCGATGTTGGTCGAGGCGTTGACGCAGCTCACCCAGCCTCTTGGCGGCCTCGTTGTCGACTTTCCCAACCGATTCAGCGACCAATGCCGTCAGGCGATTCACCTCGTTCTTTGCGTTCTGCAAGTGTTCCTCGCCGCACTCCAAGTCACGTCGGAATTTGGTTTCTCGCTCCTCGAACAACGCCACGCGCTCCACGGCGCGCTGAAGCTCATTGTTCTGGCCGGAAGCCTTTCGGCATTCGTTATTGAGATTTCCGAGCAGGGATCTCAGGTCGTCTATGGCCTTGAGTGGACTCACCGTTTCGAGTCAGGAGGAGAGTTAGTCTGAGACTTGGTTATTGGTTATGTTGTTTGCCTTGGTTTGTCCAGCTGCGGCGTAAGGAGCCCCGGAGGGCGACTGGAGCCGGAGTTGGAGCGCTTTGGGTGGTGGCCGCGAAGCGTTTTGGGCTTTGGTAGCCCAGCTTGCTGTGCGGCCGGTGATGGTTGTATTGGCAGCGGTAGTCCTCAATGACTACGCGGGCTTCGGTCAGCGTCCAGAGCTGCTCCCGGTTGAGGCACTCGTCGCGCAAGCGTCCATGGAAAGTCTCGACGAAGCCATTTTGCCACGGACTGCCGGGCTCGATATAGATCGTCTTGATCTGATTGGCGGCCAGCCATCGCTGGACTTCCTTGGCGATAAACTCAGGACCATTGTCACTCCGCAGGTAGGCGGGCGATCCGTGCTCGGCGATGGCCCGCCCGATCCATTCGAGCACATCGCTGCTCTTGAGAGCACGGTCGGCCCGCAGCACGTGACACTCACGAGTGTATTCGTCCAGAATCGTCAGCATACGTAAGGCTCCGCCTCGCGTGGTGGCATCCGAGATGAAGTCCCAGCTCCAGACATGGCCCCGGTGCTCGGCCTTCGTCGGCAGCCCCGTGGAGAGGTCACGACGCACCACCTTGCGCCTGGTCGGCGGCGCTCGCAGCCCGAGGGATCTTCGCAACCGCTGCACGTGTCTTTTTCCTACCGGCCAACCCTCCTGCCGCAGCAGGGCGGCGATTCGCCGATACCCGTAACGGCCATGCTTCTCGCTGAGCTCCCTGAGCCGCTTGAGCAGCCTCTGCTCCTGGCTGGTTGGCTCTTTGCTCCGATACCAGTAGGTCGACCTCGACACCTTCAAAAACCGGCACGCCGCCCGCCCGGAACACAGCTCGCGGGCCACCACCGCCCGAGCGGCTCGCCGTCGCTACTCCGGGCTTATAACTTTTTTTCGCACACCGCCTCCAGCACTCGGTTCTTGAGCAGGCTTTCGGCCAGCATCTTCTTTAATTCCGTGTTCTCTCTCTCAAGCTCCTTCAAACGTTTGGCCTCGCTGACTTCCATCTGCCCAAACTGATTCTTCCACCGGTGGAACGTTACTTCCGAGATGTTCGCCTCCCGGCACACCTCCAAGATCGACCGACCTCCGTCCGCCTGCCTTAAAATCCGGATCTTATCCTCTGTGCTGTCCTTTTTGCCTTTCATTCGTCTGGTTCCTTTCGGCCCAGACTATCTCATCCCTCGACTCGAAAAGGCGCAGTCACGTCAGCCTCTTGCCAGTCGCCCTCGTGGAGTAGTTCGGTCAGTCCCCCCGATTTGCGGGTCCTGCTTCTCGATCAAAGTGTCCGCCAGTCCCTCCCCCTGAAAGAAGAAGTAGTGAAACAACGAACGGGGCATCAGTCGCTCCAGCTTGTAAGCGATCACGTCGTCCGCGTCTGGCTTCCAGTCCAGCGATGTTCCGGTCCCTCCAACGAGGACAGGGCGACTCGACGGAGTTCTCCGTGCGCCTCCGCCGCGTTCGATCGTCACGGATCGCCGAATCGTTCGATCTCGCTCCTTCGAAACCAGCCTGGCTTGCACATGACCACGCACCGACGCGCCCCGCGATGTACAACCGCCTCGTCATTCACGAGAGCTGCGAGGGTCGCATCGCCGCCTTTGCCCTCGACTGTGCCGTAAAACAGAAACTCCAACGCCCCCATCACGGAGGTCTTACCGGAGTCGTTTGGTGCGAGAATGAGAGCCAGAGCGGATTCGGTGTCTTTCGTTGCGGACAAATCGAGCGTGGAGGTGTAGAAAAACCGCAGGAAATTGTAGACCTCCAACGCCCGGATAATCATCGCCCGCTCCCAGGCTTATTCAGTCGCACCGCGTCCTCAACCAGCTTCCTCACGCGCGCCTTCCGAATGTCGGACGTATCGTTCCGACTCGAAAGTGGAGACGTGAGGTAGATATTCAGGATCTTGACGGCGAGCTGACGCACGTGCGGGCCTTTTCCGCGAAAGCGTTCTGGAGGAAATCAGGTGGAGACATTCTGCAGTGGGCTATTCTGGCAAAAATGACCGGGACTGGTGTAGTCGAATAATGCGCCTTTGTTTGGTGGTTGAGACTCCGTAACTATCTTTTCTGAAGACAGTTTATTGAGCGAGAGCCTTTCGGGCGATGAGATTTGGCATGGAGTTCGGTCATGATGGCAGCGTGGCAAATTCAGTCGGGTCGATTCTATCGGAAGTGGTATTACGATCGGCCAAGCGCTACTTGCAGAAGAATTATTAATGCCGCGAAATACCGATCCTGCCCTGAGGGGCACTCGGATTGGGTGACGAGCCCCGACGGCAGGCTCATAGGCAGTGCAGAAAAGGCTGCCGATGCTTGGTTTCTCTGAATTTGACCGCGACCCGGGGAAGCCATCTGCGTTTTTTCTGAGCGACGATTAACGCTGTCTAATTTCGATATCTCCATTCGGCTTGAAAGCCTTGGTTCATAGCAATCTGAACCTGCGGTATGATCACCTCCCGATACTTTGCCTCGAATTCGCTTTCGCCGAGAGCAAGCAACCGGGCAGGGTCCTGTTTGAAGCATTCGATGTAATCTTCTAGCAACCTGGGCTGATGCTTCGCGGCCTGGATGGCGTTGAAGTGCAGCTTTGCAAGTCGAGGTAGGTAAACGTCGAGATCGGGAAGCACGTCACCTTCTCGAATTGGTAGCGTCTTCTACGGGCGTGAGATTCCATAGCAGGTCGTGAACGACGAAGGTCCACGGCAGGAAATGGTCAACGGAGAAGCTGTCTGCAAGCTGGCGCTCAGAGTAGATGTCTCGGAAATCGGCGAGCTTCTCGGCCCTCTCAAAGCCGCTTCGCACAAGACGCCAGAAATTGCGCGCAGCCGTGAGCTGTCGCAATGTTGGCGCGTGTAGTTTGTTCAGCACGCCCGGCACGTTCGGATTTCGCGCCTGTAAATACATCGCAAAGTGATGCTCGGCGAAGGATTCAACGACCCCGAGATTCTCGCGCAAGAACACGCGCCATGAGTCGTTCAGCCCAATGGTGTCCGCATCGAAAAAATACGGGCAACCGAAAGGCGTCGTTTGGCTGTCTCTTGCAAACTCGATCGTCTTGCGCGTACGCAACCCATCGTCATGCACGCCTCGTAGGTGATCGGCAACCCAAGCAGGAGGCGCTGGAGACGGAAGTATTTGAGTCGGCTTATTGCGCCTGAGCCGTCCACGAACTCTCGAATGGCCTGTGGGGTGGCGTGCGGAGGAAGCCCGGACTGCTCTTGTAGCTCGAGGATGAGGTGTTGCAGCTTGTCCTGTCGGCCAAGTGACAGCCGGTAAAGACAGACAGGATGCCGGCCCCGACAGCCATTTCCGTCAAGATGTCGGAAATGGGAAACGCATCTTCGTCCCTCCGCTTGATCAGCGCGAGAATTGCGAGGAACCAGACGAGCTTGTAAGAATTCGTCGTGTCATTGAAAACTTGACCGAGGAAGAAAGTCTTCTCCGGGTAACGGATGGCCACGCCCGCAAGCGCGGGAGATGGGTCCGGGATCTTATCCGGTGCCGTCGCGTGAGCCATGCCTATACCCATGTTGCCGACGCTTACCACGCTTTACAAGAAATCGCGGCGCGCTTTGGGTAAATCATTCATCGAGTTGAGTGCCTTTTCCATCGTAGACTAAGTGCTAGGCTAGTCGTGAGCCACGCGCGTAGCGTTGGCGCGACCTTGTTCGGCCTCTTTGTGTAGTTTGGTCAATGCAGCGTGAACGTGAGTGGTGCTAAACTTGTATAGGTTGCCGGCATCGTGGGCCAGAAAGGTTTGGTAGTCATCCAGCATAAATAAGCCAAGCGGCCCATAATCGCCTTTATCGTAAGTTCCGTATGCGCGCTGAATTATGTGGTAATGAGCTTCGTCAAAGCGGCTGCGTTTGCTGTCGAAGTGTACCTGACCATCTACCATGGCAAAACCATCTTTGGTCCTATCAAATGGTGCAACGCAGACTAAATGATGTCCCGGCACTGCCGGAAGTATCCGAAGTTTTGTGTTTAGGGCCGGTTTATTATTCTTCGTTTAGCTCCGATTTGCCAAGGCGCGGTAGCGTCCCGCAGTTCCCCCCGAGCCGCGGGGTTATGGGGGCGCGTAGCCCCCATTCCGAAGGCATCAGCCTCATTTGTTAAATCTCTCCCCAAATTGAATGGCGAATTGGTTGGGCGGCCATCCTCCAGGTCAAGGGCGGATTTTTCCACGATTTGGTGATGTTGCGCAAGGCCAGAAAGATGAGCTTCGTAGCCGCCTCGTCGCTCGGGAAGTGCCCTCGGTTCTTGAGCACCTTGCGCAGCTGCATATGCAAACTTTCAATCGCATTGGTGGTATAGATGATTTTTCGCACCTCCGGCGGATAACCGTAAAAGGGGATGATCTGTTGCCAATTTCGGCGCCAGCTCTCGGCGATCATCGGATATTTTTTGCCCCAGGGCCCGCTTCGAACTCGCTGAGCCGTTTGGCGGCCGCCTCCGCGGTTTCGGCCCGGTAGATGGCTTTGAGTTCGCGAGCCAGGGCCTGGCGCTCTTTCCAACCGCAAAAGGAGAGGCAATAACGGCTTAAATGCACGATGCAGGTCTGCACGCTGGCCAACGGGAAGACCGTGGTGATGGCCTCCGGAAAGCCCTTAAGCCCATCGACCACCGCGATCAGAATGTCCTCCACTCCGCGGTTGCGCAACTCGTTCATGACTTTCAACCAGAACTTGGCTCCCTCGTTCTGCTCGATCCAAATGCCCAGCACATCTTTGGTTCCCTCTTCTGCCGCGATGCCCAGTGCCAGATACACCGCTTTGTTCCTTACGCTTCCCTCGTCGCGGATCTTCACCCGCAGCGCGTCGAAGTAGACCACCGGATAGCTGCGCTCCAGCGGCCGATTCTGCCACTCCACCACCGCTTCCAACACCGAATCGGTCACCGTGCTGATGAAATCCGCGCTCACCTCCACCCTGTAGTGATCAAGCAGAAAACCCTGAATCTCCCTTACCGTCATCCCCCGCGCATACATCGCGATAATCTTTTCATCGAAGCCTTCGAAGCGCTTCTGCCTTTTGGCAATCAATAGGGGATCGAAACTCCCGCTGCGATCCCGGGGAACCTCGATCTCCATCGCTCCCTCTTCCCCAACCACCGTCTTCTTGCTGTAGCCATTGCGATGGTTGTCGACCTCTTCGGGCGCTTCGCCTTTGGCGTAGCCAAGATGATGGGTTAACTCCCCCGCCAGAGCCCTCTCGACAACTCGTTTCTTTAGCTCCGCGATCAGCCCGTTTTCTCCAAGCACCGCTTCCGGGCTTATCCCATGCTTCTCCAAAAGCGCGTCGATCAAATCGTCGCACTTCGTATCCTTCTTCTCTTTGGTCATTTTCCTCTATCTCAAGGTTATGACCCCACACACAAACTTTCTGATACCCTCGCACTCCCCAGCAAGAAACGCGTAGTGAAAAGAGACTATAGCTTTGAGACTCTCCACCAACATTGCGCAGAGAACATAGCTGGCTTCACGCACCTGTTCCCAACGCCTAGCTACAGTATTCCATGTGCCAACAATACCTCCTTGGCCTGATGCTACTGTCATGCAAAATACCACGAACACTCCTGACCTACTTAAAGCGAGATACTCTACTTCGCTCGATTTGGCATATCGCCAATATCGGCGAAGAGATTTCCAGGTCGGCTTTTGCAGCCTGACATCGGGCCCCAGTTTAATAGTCACAATGTGACGATCATTCGAGTCAGGCTCTACTTGGATCTCTTCTTCCTTGCTCATGTTATCGCCAAACGTTTTTTGGGCAGACTAAAATTCCTCCTGTCCGGAATCCTCATTGAGGCGGTTCAGGCTGTAGAGAAATTCCATTCCGCGCGGCGCATCCTCTGGCGATGCGGTCGTCATCGAGTAGATCACCACCGGCGCCTGCTGCCCCTGAAACCTAACCGCCGTGAAGCCGCTATCGGATACGAGATCGCGCACGAAACGTTCGTGGGTCGGAAAGTCCCCTAAAACCCAGCCGCCGCCGTTCTCCGCACAATCTTTGATATGAGCGATGAGCCTGAGAAGTCAGGGTGTTGTGGGAACCGGAATAATTCTGGCGAGGGCATTCTCACGTAGCGATTCTCGTTCTCGAAGGCAAACTGTCGTCTGTCATCCGAAAGGGAGGCCAAGCTCAACCGCTTTCCACGAGCCCGCGTATCTCAAGAAAAAAAGGCAAAACTCCCAACTGCCGACGGAGATCTTTAACAATCTCGTGTCAGGTTGGTTCCTTTCGGGCAGCTGCGCCTTCTTGCACCGCCCATCGAGCGGCGTAGGAAATGAGCTCGGTGACACTTTTGATTTCGAGTTTGTCTTTGATACTCGCGCGGTGAGCGTGCACCGTCTTTGCACTGAGATGAAGCTTGTTGGCGATCTCTTGCGTAGAGAGTCCCTGGCCGATCAACTGGAAGATTTCAAGCTCACGATCGGTAAGCTGCTTGATGGCGGAGCATTGGGTCGCGGGTTGCCTGCCGGAAACGCCCTCCAGTATCCTTGCCGACATTTGCTCGCTGACGTAGAGCTTCCCGCTCAGCACCTGGCGAATCGCCCGGATTATATCGTCGCCGCCTTCGTGTTTCATGATGTAACCGCGAGCGCCTGCACGCAGCACCCGCTCAGCGTAAAGGGACTCATCGTGCATCGATATCACGAGTATGGGGAGATCGGGCTGCATTGCGCGCAGGTCTTTGATGAGTTCAAGACCACTCTTGCCTGGTAGCGCAATGTCGGCCAAAACGAGATCGGGGTTGCTCTTCGATACCGCTTCGAGAGCCTGTTCGGCATTTTGAGCCTCCGCGCAAACGCTTAGATCCTGCTCGCAGCGAATCCAGTCGGCTATCCCGTTTCGCGTCATAGGGTGATCATCCACAACCATGATGCGTTTCTGCACGCGGCGTGGTGATTCGTTCTCGGTCATGGTTTCCACGTGCAGACGACTTGGGTGCCGTTATGTTGACCGGCTCCGATAGAGAGCCGCCCGCCGATCATGCCGGCGCGATATTTCATGATGCGCAGTCCCATTCCCTGGCTGCCGCTGAATTCCGTGGGCAAACCCAAGCCGTCATCCGAGATGGTCAGCGTGTGGTCGCCGGCATCGGCAAGTGTGACGCTTACATGGGCGGCTCGGCCGTGTTTAATCGCGTTATGGATGGCTTCTTGCGCAATGCGATAGAGGTGCGTGGCGATGCCGTTGTCCTCCACCAGCACAGGCTCTTCGCACTCAAAGCGGCACGAAATTTTGAAAAGCTGCTCGGTGGTCGTAACGAGTTCATGGAGCGCGGACATGAGGCCGTCGGATTCCAACTGCACGGGCGACAGGCCGCGCGCGAGCATCCGCGCTTCCAGAATGGCATCCCGGACGTGCCCGACGACATGTGTGAGTTTGCTCTTTGCATCGAGGCTCTCGGGCAATTCGCGCGCTATCAAACCGGTTGAGAACCCGATGCCTGCGAGTTGATGGCAAAGCCCGTCGTGGAGATCCTGACCGATACGCTGCTGTTCGCGTTCGACGGTGTAAAGCAGGTCTTCCTCCAGTTGCCGCCTCTCGATAGCCGCGGCGAGAACATTTGCTACCGATTTGAGAAAATCCACATCGACGCCGGTGAATTCCCGCCGCTCCAACGTGTGCGCACTGAGCACGCCGTAGGGTCTGCCGCTGGCATGAATGATCACACTCATTCCGCTGACCGCACCATGATCGCGCATCAGCGTGGACGGGCAAAATCGCGTCTCGGTGCGCAGGTCCTCCACGATCACGGGTGTGCTCGACAGCAGTGTGAATCCCCATTGCGAATCACTCCCCGCGGGCACGGTTTCGCGCCCTACGAGTTCTTCCCCCCATCCCGCGCCCGCACGCAGCAACAATGTCTTGCCGTCCGGCAGCAATTCGAGCGCACAGCAAAACTCGATGCCGAGAATTTGCGGTACGAGCGAAGTCGCGTCATCGAGCAGTTGATCGAGGTCTCTGCTCTCAAGTGCACGCCGTCCCAGATCGGCGAGGGCTCCCTGCTGACTGCTGCGCAGTCTCAGCGCTTCCTCCGCCTGCTTGCGTTCGGTGATGTCCTCGGCGATTCCCGCGATGCGGTCCACGGTGCCGTCGACGTTGCGAACGGGAAAGGCCCGATCATGGATCCATCTCCGGGTTCCGTCGGAGCGGATAATCCGATACTCTTCGTCGTAGTCGCCGCGCGTTTGCTTAAGGAGAGCGTTTCGAAGAACCCTCTCGCGGTCCTCCGGATGGATGGCCTCCATCCATTTCCGTGGCGACGAATAGAGAGACTCGCGCGTCTCGCGCCATATCTTTTCGTATCCTGAGCTGATAAAAAGCATCCTGTTTTTCTCCAAGTCGGTCATCCAAAAGACCTCTTCGATGTTCTCGACCACCTGGCGAAATCGCTCCTCGCTTTCGCGCAGCGATAGCTCGGCCCGCTTGCGCTCGGTGATATCGACCAACATGTTCACCGCGCCCACGAGCGCTCCTGAACCGTCGCGCAACAGTGTCGGGTAAGCTATGAAGGGCAGGCGAGTGCCGTCGGGCCGCTCGGCGACTGCTTCCGTGCCACAGACTTGCCGGTCTTGCTTCAAAGCGATGGCCATGGGACACTCGTCGTGTGGCAGCGGCGTGCCGTCCGGCCAATACAAGCGCCGGGAACCGCACCATTGGTCGGTGCCCAACTGAGGCGCGTAGCCCCAAAGCTTAACCGCAGCGTGGTTAAAAAAGGTGATCCGTCCATTGGCGTCGGTCGTGTAGATTGCCGCAGGAAGCGCCTCAACGAGTTCACGAAAACGCCGCTCGCTCGTCTGGAGTGACTCGGTGGTCTGAGCCAGCTCGGCGGCGCTTTCGCGAATGCGCGATTCAAGTTGGTCGTTGGCAGCTTTGAAGGCTGCGAGCGCATCGACCGTCTGCTGATTTGCTTTTCTCAGGTGGCCATGGAAAAGGCTGAAGAGGATTCCCGTTATCACAAAAATTGCGGACGAGAAGACGTGTTCGGAACGCGCCACCTCCCAAGAGCGCTCCGGAAGAAAAAAGCACCAGATCAGAACCGTGGAGAGAGCCGTAGCGAGCAGGCCGGCACGGAGTCCGCCGATCCAGGAACTAAAGAAGACCACGGGATAGAAGATGAACCACGCCGAAGGGAAAACGTCCGGCCAGAACGTCCATTGCAGGACGAACGCAACCACCACCGGCAGCATCGCCGCAATTGGACGAATCAGCCGCGTTGACTCGAGACGGGCGTCTGCTGTGCAGTGGGCGGGGATAGAATGTCCAAGCGACTTTGCTAAGCGGCGTTGTCCGTCATCGGATTCCGCAGCCTTATCGTCGGACGCATTACGAACCAGAGCCTGCACCGCATGGTCGAATATCCCGAGATCGAGATTCTTGATAGAGGCCAGCAATTGCGTCCGCCAAGTGTGCTTCAAAATGCGGGAGCTTGTTGAAAACCTTGAAGACCATAAGGGAAGCTTATCAAGCTCTTCGTTTCGATCTCCTTATCTGTTTCGTCGATATCAACCCTGCTATATTCGAACTCGAGAGGCGGCAGGGATTCCATGAAATACCGATTCGGTTTTGTCGAGGCGGATCAGCGATGTGACTTTTGGCGGTGCTTCCGTAAAGCGTAGTGATGTTGCTTCCGGAAATCGAGCACGAATGTTACACCCCCGTCGCTCTGGCGCGTCAAGCGTTGAACGTTAGCGAAGAGCCCTTCAAGACGGAACGCGCCAAGCAAGGTCGTCAACATTTCCCGGATCCACATGAACCTCCCCATGCGTAGTCTTCGGCGCTGGACAAAGGTCCGTTCATGGGCAGGTGATCGTCGAAGAAGGTCAGGGAGGGCAACCGAATAGTGACGAGTGAGCTTTCAAGGCCAATAGTCGGCGTTATCTTGAGGTGAACGGATGATCAAAAACTGGCGAGTGGGCTCTCGAAGCGATCGTATGGTTCGATTTTGAGATGGATGGACCCAGGAAAATAGTGCGGCGAACAAGATCGCTGGGTTCATGCCGATCTCTGAGTCGCTTTCTTCGACCCTGAAGCGCAAGAGTTGCTGGAGATCTAGACCGCCTCCCGAAGCTGTCAAGAATGGTGTTCTCCAGTATCGTCTGCGGTGGGAGCTGCGGAAACCAGCATTTGCAGGAGACGGTGAGCAGGTGCCAGGTAATTGCGCCCGCACCAATCGCACCAGACTGGGCGAGCCGCGCCAGCAATCTCCTAGGAGATTCTCCTATTCGAGTCGAGAAGGTTGACTAAGTGCGTTGCGGAAACCGTCCTATTGTTTGGCGCTGTGGAAGGGCTAGGATCACTTGGAAAACACGTAGCTTATCAACGCCAACCTGAAAACGCATAGGATGATTAGCTCTCCGATTGTGGATAGGAGCGGGCGGCTTATAAACGCGGCGGGCGGTTTGTTCGCGTAGGCACCCAGGACTCCCACAATCAATTGCTTGCCGCGATAGGCGGGAGCGGGATCAGCGATGCTTTGGACCACCATCGTGCATCTTCACAAT
Source organism: uncultured Verrucomicrobiae bacterium (assembly GCA_963816855.1). Taxonomy (GTDB): domain Bacteria; phylum Verrucomicrobiota; class Verrucomicrobiia; order Chthoniobacterales; family Terrimicrobiaceae; genus DASTFP01. The sequence goes on from CAWFMA010000008.1 coordinate 12,824, forward strand.
TCCATTCGCAAGCCGGGCGTCAAGTCGCCCATAAGCTCGTCTCCTCACCGACGATCACACCTTTCCATGAAGGTCGCAATTCTTGGTGCGATCGGCAAGAGCAACTGTCTCCGTGCGAATCGCTCGCCATGAGATGAAATCTACCTCGACTTGGTTTGCGCTTCGAAATCCAGTGTTTTTCCGCTTGTTTCTGGCGAGCGTTTTGTCGGGCACGGTCGTCTCGGCACAAGACATGGCTGCGACCTGGGTGATGCATGATCTCGGCGCTTCGTCGTTTTCCCTCTCCCTCATGGCAACTGCTGCCTCCGCGCCGTACTTTCTCTTCACGCTGCCAGCCGGCGTGCTTGCTGACATCGTGGACCGGCGTCTGGTGATTGTGAGTGCTGCGCTATGGCAGGGAGCTTGTGCCGCGCTCCTTGCACTTGGCGCATGGACCCAAGTGGTCAATTCCAACTCTTTGCTTGCTTGCATCTTCGCGCTCGGGATTGGGCTTGCGTTGGGCGCCCCGGTTTGGGGAGCGATCGTGCCGGACATCGTAAGCAAAGATGAGCTGTCGTCCGCGGTCACGCTGGGAGGAGTGCAACTAAACGTCTCAACGATCGTGGGTTCGGCTCTGGCCGGTTTCCTTTTGCCGGTGCTTCGGGCACCACTGCTGATTTCATTCAATGCGCTGGCGTTTGTCGTGGTCGCTCTTGCCATATTGTCGGGGAGCCCTTGCCAAAGGCAGTCGATCGGGCTGCGCGAGAACTTCACAGAATCGTTCATCAGTTCGCTGCGGTATGCTCACAATTCTCGGCGCATGAAGATCATGCTTTTCCGGAACATACTCTTCGCTCTTGTTATCTCGATCGTCCCAGCGCTTTTGCCCGTGATCGCGTTGAAAGAATTGGAATGTTCCGCTGCCCAACTCGGCCTTGTCTTTATGAGCGTAGGTGTCGGGTCATTAGCAGGCGCGGTGCTGGTGCTGCCGTATCTCAGGCCGCGGGTCTCGGCGAATGCAATCACTTCTATAGCCATGGTGATAGTTGCCGTCGTGCTGTTCGCGATGGCGTTCATCCGCCACGTGCCGGCTTTGATGGCATGCGCGGCACTTGCCGGCGTCGCTTGGGCGATGGTGGGATCCGAGCTTTGGGTGGCTGGACAGCGCGTCATGCCCGGTTGGGTGCGCGGACGAATGAATTCGTTCCAGATAGTGTTAGGGCAAGGTTCCATGGCGGTTGGTGCAATCGTATGGGCGACGGGAGTCGCGCATGCGGGTCTCGAACTGACTTTTGCCGCCGGGGCTGCTGTTGCTCTGGCTGGATTGGCCGTCGGGCATCACTTTTCAATCAACTTCGCCACCGAAGCCAGCGTTGAGGCAGCGCCGCTCAATCACCTGCACAATCTCTCCGTTGTCCCTGAAGACGACGCCGGACCGATCAGAGTAACGATCGAATATGCCATCGCTAGCGAGCATCGAGAGCAATTTCGACTCTTGATGCAAGAAGTTCAGGCTACATGTCGGCGGAATGGCGCATTCCAGTGCGGGCTCGACGAAAGTTTGGATCAGCCCGGTTTGTTCCACCTGGAATATCTGGTATCTACGTGGGCTGAACATCTTCGCCAGAACATGCGAATGACCGTCGACGAGACGCGAGTCTTCAATACAGCATGGAACCTGCACTTCGGGGACTCGGAACCGATCGTGCGCCATTTTATTTCAACTCAGAAATTCACGCATCTGCCCGGTTTTGGCTTCTCAGGTCGCACCTTCGGGGACACGTCGAGCTTGTCGAGTCCGAGTTTGAGAGCTACCAGACCCTCCTCCGCCTCGTGAACGATTTCACCGTCGATATACTCCGTCGTGACGATTTCGTTCTCCTGACTGACGATATCAAATGTTGGATCGTGGAAATCCGGGACATTTTCCTTCTGGAGGCGCACCAGAATCTTACGCTCGTCCATTTTGCGAGCGGCAAGCTTCTCATTCGCCGCACTCTCGGGCACTGCGAGCGCAGGTTGGACCCCTCCATCTTCTTTCGTGCCAACAGAAGCTGCATTGTCAACCTTAGCCGTGTGGTGAAACAACCACGACTTCTCAAAGATGAACGCCTCATTTTTCGGCTAAGAGACGGACAGGATGTGGTGTTCTCTCGTAGACAAAGCGTTCTCTTTTGTAAAACACAAGGCTTCTGCGGGTTCGACGATCCGTGGGACTGGCGTCCGCGCCTGAAAACACCCGAATGAAAGACCTGATCAAATCCCTCATCCTCGCCATCGGCAGACTCTTCCCGGAACGGCTCTCGCCCGAGCACGCCATCGTTTTGTCTTGTGACGAGAAAGGTCAAATCCAGGCACTGGATCGCACCCAACCGGGTCTTCCTCTGAAGAAGGGACGCTGCCAAACCATGACGCACGATTACAAACGCAACGGCACGACATCGCTCTTTGCAGCAATGAACACAGCCGACGGCAGCGCGCTGAATCAATTGTAGCGGGCCGCGGCGCCATTGCGGGTATGATGGCGTCTCAACGACCTGAGCCATTTCAGCGTACCGGCAAAGCGCATTCGCGAACTGCATTTGCCGCGGACTGCGGCACTCGGGCTCCAGAAGACGGGGACTGCCGACGACAATGACTACGGCTTGAGCGCGCAACGTTGCGACATTGAGCCGGTTCAGGCTGTAGAGAAATTCCATTCCGCGCGGTGCGTACTCTGTCGATGAGGTCGCACAGAGTAAATGACTACCGGTGCCTGCTGCCCCTGGAATTTATCCACCGTGCCGGCTCGCGCGTTCGGAATACGCTTCAACGGTTCCATGAGTTGCAAGTAGTCCAGCTCTTTTGGAGTCGACTTTTCCGTGTTTGGGAACAGACGGGCGGAACTCCTTGAGTCGTGAACGAGCGTAATTGACTCAGCAAAGAAACAAAGATACTTTGTTTTTAGGATGAAGACCGTAAATTTGACGATTGACGAGAACACATGGCGCGCGGCACGGCGGTTGGCCGCAGAGCGGGACACGAGCGTGAGCGCGCTCGTGCGAGAAGCGCTCGAGCACCTGACGAAGACGAGCGAGCGTCGTGAGGAAGCGCGAAGGGAAATACAGGCGATGATTGGTTCCTTCGGCGGTCGAGTTGGCGTCATGCCATCCCGGGAGGAGAGGAATGCCCGCCGCTGAGGTAATGCTGGATAGCAATGTCCTTGTCTATGCGCTCTCGGACGCCCCGTCCGAGCGAAAGAAGCGCGATACAGCCGCCACCTTGCTCGCCGAACAGGATTTCGGGACATCCTACCAAGTGCTGATGGAAACCTGGGTTGTTGCAACGCGAAAAATAGCCAAGCCCGTCGCGGAGCAAAAGGTCGCCGCGTTTCTTGATCGGGTGCTGGCTTTTCCCTGTGTGCCTGGGACGGCCGATCTGTACCGGCAGGCGTTTCGGCTGTCGCGGCGTTACGAAATTCACCCGTATGACGCGGCGATTGTCGCCGCCGCGCAAGAACTGGGCGCTCATACCCTCTACTCTGAAGATCTTTCGGACGGCCAGGAATACGACGGAGTGAAAATCGCCAACCCATTCCTCGCCTTGCATTGATATCATCATTGAGCGGCTTCCAAAAAAATTTCTGAGTCCGCAGGCACCGAGGCCAAAGCCAATCATTCTCCTCCCGTCGGAAGGCGACCGTCGAAAGCGCTCACAGGAAAAATATCGCGCTGAATCAATCATAGCGGGACGCGGCGCTTTGGCGTATGATGGCCTCTCGACGACTTGAGCCATTGCTGCGTAGCGGCAAAGCGCATTCGCCAACTGCATTTGCCGCGGACTGCGACACTCGGGCTCCAGAAGACGGGGATTGCCGACGATAATTACCATGGCTTGAGCACGCGACGTTGCGACGTTGAGCCGGTTTAGGCTGTAGAGAAATTCCATTCCGCGTGGCGCATCCCTCGCCGACAGATCGACGCTGATTCACTAGGAATTGCCGGCGAAGAATCGGATAGAGACAAGCCATACCTAAAGGTGCGCCAAGTGAGGTTGCGAGCTCATGCCCTGGGCTTCCCAACTTAGGGAAAGAAGTCCCCTCCTCTTTTTTTCCCAGAAGATGGTTTCTTCTCTCTGGGTGATAATTGTCTGACCGCCACACCTCGTGGCCGCTCCACCCTTCCACTCGTGGGATGCCGCGCCAACTCCGGAAGGGGCCAGTCCAGAAAGTCTGTCCAGACTCCTTTCACGAATTCAGCAAGCCATTCTCCACCGATCAATTGGCGGCAGGAATTGTCTAAACGAATTACGATAGAACAAAGGCGGTCTGTAGGATGTGGCCCTACAGAAAAACTATCCCTAGCCCTACAGACTCTTGCATTGAGTCGAGTGTAACTTCGTGTGCCGAAAGGAGGCGATGGCAAAATATTGCTTATCGCTTCCTGCAAGAGCCGAGCCAGCTGCTAATCAATTATGAACGTGGAAGTTAGAGGGTGGCTTCGCTTCCTCAGTATCAGGTACCTCAATGTGACGGCTCAAGTAGTCACGGACGGTTCGTCCATACATTGCCCCGACTACCGGTTAAACAAGTGCTCCAAAAACGACCGCAAAAAGGATCCAATTTCCATTTTTCTGGATGACTTTGACCATTCCGTAAAGCTCGGCATCCCCGCAGGGAATCATGGCAAGGTGAGCTTCTCGTTGACGATCGACTACAAGGGCAATGAAAAGCCCCCACATTGGTCCAAGGTGCCACAAGGAAGCGCTAAAGTCGGCGTGGACCTCCCCTTCCAGTGCAGCCCCGAGGGCGACTTCAAGTTTTTAAGGAAAACTGGTACTAGCTCCGGGCAATTCCCTGACCGTGCCCTTTCGGTGGAGCTGGAGGTATATCACAAGAGGGAAAATCCCTCGGACATCAGTCTGCCAGGCGTTCCGGAGGCGGAGTGGAAAAAATGGATGGAACAACTCCGCATTCTTAAAATTGTGATAATCGCCAAGCTCACTATGACCGAAAATGGTCCCGGTTCGGCTTCTGTGACGGTTAAGGACGAATCTGCTGCCATCCCGGATCAAATCGTTGCGGGGTCTACGGGAGATTTAACCGCGGTCCTCGGTCCGGTGACAATTGAGTTGGAACCGATCGATGTCGCTCCTCCGATAACCGTGCCGGGAGGGGTGCGATATCATGTTTACTTTGATGTTGACTCTTCCGAACTCGACAAAGTGGTGACGAGCCCCAACGAGGGGCCCAAGCACCAAGGGAATGCCTTGGCCGACTGGGTGCGAGAGGAATTGAATTCAAACTGGGACGTGATGCAGGCCCTTTACTTGAAAAAGCTAGCGGTGCAAGTGGAAGCCCGAGCCAGCGCGACCGGACATGGGTTGAGCCCCGCGGAACTTGTCCGTTATAATCAAGAACTCTCAAAGAAGCGGCTGGATGCCGTTGTGAACAGGCTGAAAAGGACAATAGCCGAAAAAGATCAATCCATAGTATTGGACACGACTCAGATGAAGGCCATTGGAGCGAGCCAAGCGCCCAAATTTGGCGTCGAGGATGTGTATGAACGTCGCTGCGTCATCAGCATCGACGGCGAGGATGTAAAGAAGGCTATCAAGGAGATTTATACTCGAGAGTTCGGCGGTACAAGCATGGCAGAATTTCGAAGCCGTATGGGACCGTGACTGTCCCTTCAGGGGATATGTTTTTATCCGCATATCCGTCTTGATCCGCGGTCAAGAACGGGGGCGAGCGCTGTTTACGAAAATACTCGCGCAGAATCAATTGGGGAACGTGGCGGTTTGCGGGTATGATGGCGTCTCGACGACTTGAGCCATTTCAGCGTAGCGGCAAAGCGCATTCGCCAACTGCATCTGCCGAGGACTGCGGCACTCGGGCTCCAGAAGACGGGGACTGCCGACAACAATGACTAAGGCTTGAGCGCGTGACGTTGCGACATTGAGCCGGTTCAGGCTGTAGAGAAATTCCATTCCGCGCGGGGCGTCCTCCGGCGATGAGGTCGTCATCGAGTAGATGACCACCGGCGCCTGCTGCCCTTGGAACTTATCTACCGTGCCCACCTTCGCTTTCGGAAGACGATTCGAGAGGTCGGAAACCTGTGCATTGTAGGGTGCGACAATTAGCACGTCGTTCATCCCCAGCGGACGGCTTTGCTTCTTGTCGTCGATCCAGTTCACACCGGCTCGCACGAGACTGGCAAGGAGAGCGGCGATACACTCGACCTCTTCCGCCGAAGCGTTTTGATTGCCCTCGTGATGGACAGGAACGAACCGGAGACCCGATTCGGTCAACCACGAGTGCCCTTCGATCTTCTGATGCTCGAGTCCTTCACGCGGGTGGAGTCGCCCCTCGTAGAACACCTCTGAAGTGAAATCGCACAGCTTTGGATGCAGGCGCCACGTCCTTTCCAGGAACAAGCCCTTGTCGGGAGAGATTGTTTTCGCCCCGGCGAGCAAATGCTCAAGAGCGGAAACAGCGGCACCGTCGGGATGACTGCCCTTGACCGGCTGCTCCAATTGTTGGGGGTCGCCAAGGAGGACGACATTTTTCGCAGCTTGGGAAACGGCCAGCACATTCGCCAGCGACATCTGCCCCGCCTCATCAACAAAAAGAACGTCTACCGCTTCGAAGTATTCTTCTCGCGACCAAAGCCAGGCGGTGCCACCAACGACTTGAGCGCCGCCACGCAGGGCCTCCAGCGGTCGCTCATTATCTGTAGCCGGTGCAATCCCTGGGGGTGTTGCGTCGTCTGTTTTATCTTTGACCCTCTGCATACAATTCAGGCCTTTAAGACCCGCTTCATTTGCGGCCTTGATTACCTCGATGAGCAGGTTCTCGATGACTTTGTGACTGATCGCGGTAATCCCGACTTTCTTTCCCTGACGCACCAGTTCGCAGATCATGCGTGCGCCAGTAAATGTCTTTCCAGATCCCGGCGGCCCCTGAATGGGCAGAGCAGAATAATCCAGTAGCGTTCCGATGCGTTTCGCGGCGTCGACGGTCGATTCATCCGGGAGGACGAGCGTGTCAGTCCCACCCTCTAAACGCGGGCTCCGCCGTAACAAGAGATCACGCGCCGCCCGGTAGGGCCCCGGAGCGTCTACACCGTTACTGTTGATCCAGGTTCCGAGACGGAATAGAGTATTCGCCAAGACATCGACTTTTACCCTCTTCGGTTCAACGAAAACCGACTTGGGATGAATGTCGGCAGTCCTCTTCTTCTTTTTTATGTCGATCGTGCGTGCTGCGATGTCTATCGCAACTACTTCGCCGATCTTTTCGCCCCGCTCGCAAACCTCATTTTCAGCCCGGATGTCTGTTTCCTGCTTCGGAAACGAATAGCGATCCGTCGGTGTCTTGCCCCCTTTGAGACATTCAGCGAAGACCAAACCCGAGAGGGCGCCTCTTTCGTCCAGGAGGTCTTCATCCGTCAGATCTCTTAAACGGAAATATTCCCACCAATCCGCTTTGGACTCCCGCCGGTGCCAGGCCAGAAGGTTCGCCAGCAACCAGCGCGCGGCATCCTCCTCGCTTCGTTGCACTGGATCAGCCGAAATGCCTCTCGTTAGCCCCTCCGCCAAAACCGCAGTTTTTCGCTGGCGCTCATCAATATTTTCGGGAGGAGCGCCGTCCGACTTTGGCGGGCGGGCGATTCGGTGCCCTGCTAGCTCCAACGCTTGCCGTTCGCGCTCCAGCCAGTCGCGTAGCGATCGCGTCGAAAAACAATCGTCAGCGTTGTAGCCAGCAATGGTATTCTTGACGTCCTCACCCGCCTCCGTCGGCTGCCCCAGTTCCAGGGCGTGTTCCATCTCACGCATTGCACTGCGGGCTTCTTTCAACGGAACCTTGCGCTCAAAGCGGTGAAACTCCTCAAGCGCCTTGAGCGAGTATTCCTCCACGCTGGCGCGGAGGGCTCGCTTCAGCACAGCGTGAACATCGATGAGCAATCGTGCTCGCAGCATCCGGTCGATTTCGTCTTCACGCGTTGCATGCCTGCCCATGAGCCTCTTTAGAGCGGCGGGCTCGTAGGGTGAGAAATGGTAGATATGCATCGCCGGATAGTCCGACCAGCGCCCCATAACCGAATCGACGAACCATAGGAACGCCTGCTTTTCCTGCTCCGGCGTTATCGCCCATCGACAGTCGTAGGTCTGCCGACCTGTTTGATCTACGCAGGCGAAGCCGAAGAGGTATTCGCGTCCACCCAGGCCCACAAATGGGTCACCTTCAAGGTCAAAGAAAATATCCCCGGGCGAGGGCTCGGGGAGCAGCGAGAGACCATGTTCGCCAGTGACCTCAAATACTTCGTGAACGGGCCGGCCCTGGTTTCGCCCGGCTACCTGCACCCGCGCTTGTTCGCGGACTTTTGTGTATCCCTCCTTTGATCCGTGGTCAGGGCGGTTTGGGATAGGCACTGGAAGGACAGCCAACTGCTCAACCGTCGTTACTTCCCAGGCCGATAGTTGCTTGCGTTGCAGTCTGTTGATTCCTGCCACCAGAGATAAGTGGTCCTGTTTGCGCCATTCCGCGTCGCACTCTTGCCACCAGCGGCATACTTCACAGTGAGCCGTCGGTTCCGCAAAAGTCGTGATGCCATTTCGGTTTTGCTCAATCGCTCTCTCCAGACGCGCTTTGACGAAACGATAGTATGCAGCAAAATCCAGCACCCGATAGGGCTCCGGCTGAAAATTCACTCCGGGAGGAACCACGTACATCGACTCTGGAAGAACTCCCTGAATGCTCTCCAAGAGCTCGGAATAGAGCGACAGTTGAAGGATCGTTGCCGCCTTTGTTTCGCTGGCGAGCTTGCAGTCGTAAACTTCATACGACCAGCTGCCAAGCTTGCTCGCCCGCTCAACCCGCCGAAGCACGTCCGACCGCCCGAACCATCGCCCGCTCGCGAGAGTCGCCTGGGCGATTGCCTCGACGCCGCTTTCCATCCCAGCACGCGTTTCCGCCAATGCTCTCTCAGGGTCATCGATATCCCGCAGATTGAGAACGGACACCTTTTGGGCTTCCAGATGTGCGAGATAGGCATCTTCGTGAGCCATCCCGCGCTCCTGGAGCACCTGGGCATCCGGCGAATGCCAGGCCGGCGCAGGTCTCGCCCCAAGCGACACAGCCAGATCCAGGGATGTCAGATGATGGCACGCCAGATGATTGCTAAGATCACTGGCTGACAGGCGGACAATTCCGGAACCAGCCTTCATAAGGTCGACGTCTCGCTCTCAAAGGCTATTGGTATCCCCCTTGTCTTGCTTCTGCAAGAACAGCGTCAAAACTGCCAAGATGAGACTCGCTCCTCAAAAAGAAGACCTAAAGACCTATTCTGACTTGCTAGTTCCTGATCTGCCTTATAGCTGCGCTCTCTTAGAACCTGTGAAAAAATTAGAAAGCGCCGCGCGAGAGCAAGAAAGGCCGTCTGGCAAGGCGCACGCGAGGGCGCATCCCCGCAGCGGGCTGTAACCGAGCGGGCAACGCGGCCAGACGGCCTTTCTTGCTCTCGCCCACAGGGTTGCGTGTCTTCTTGGCTTGGGCTGCGTTGCTCGGGGGGACAGCCGACCGAAGGGAGATAGCCTGCCGAAGGCAGCCCGCAGGGCGATGCAAAGCATCGGCAACACGCAGCGGGCATTGCCGCCGCCCTGACGCCTTGGCCAGGCCAAAAATCCAGCAGCAACGCGGCGCTTTGCAGTTTTTTCACATGTTCTTAGCGATTCTCTTTCTTTGCCTTATAATCGCGCCAGCATTGCTCGGCCGCTGCGGCCTTTCCGCTTGAAATCCAGTAGCTCCTCAGCGCATCCGAAAGCCTCACGACCGTCTCGAGCGCTTGATCGAGCTTCTCCGGTCGGACGAACACGGAGATCCAGCACCCGCTCCTTCCGGGCGAGTCGCCGCCCCAGCTTTCACTATCCACCGAGCAACCGTCAATAGCGTCAAATAGGTTGTAGGCACTGCAGGAACTCTTAATTGATTCGAGGCAGTCCAGCAATTTCCTGGCATCCCTCCAGCCGGACAGAACCTCCGGCCACGAAATCGGGAGGTCCCAAGCCTCACTATCGAGCAGAATTTCACTAATGACCTTCATAGGAGCATCGAAGCCGTCGTAGTAGTCTTCGGGCCAGTCGTCCCCCTCCGCGATTAGGATCCCGTTCGTTTCGTCATCTTCCTCTTCTTCAGGGCTATCGTTCATGACATACACCGCATAGTTCGTGACTTGCAAAAAAGTTAAATGGGTTGCTTCCAGCATATAGCAAGTCCCCCGCGTCATCGACCGATTTTCGGCCAAGGCGATCGGCGGCGACACCCCGACGCTGTCGTATACTTTCCCAAGCGAGAACCCGCGGAGCGAGCCAGGAAACGAAGGGTGCCCTGGTTGGCACACGAACTCGGGGTCGACGAGACATCCTCCTGGAAGCCTGATCTCCTGCGGGGCTTTCTCCGCCAGTGGATCGTAGATTGGAATCTGTCGCGCCTAATCGGCACATTAGTTCTTTAGAGCCAATCTCGTTAGAGTGCGATCCGCCAAGCTCGCAAGAACAACGATGAGTCCGACGACCAGGATGTACCACTGAGGCTGGACGCTCAGGAGGATGAGAAAACTCTGGATACCGCGGAGCATAAAGGCTCCCAAAAGCGTGCCAATGAGAGAAATTCGGCCTCCCGCCAAATGACATCCACCCAAAACTGCGGCGGCGATCGCAGAAAGCTCCATCGTTGCGCCGAAGCTGCCGTCCGCGTAGCCGATAAAAGCAGCGTCCAGGACACCGGCAAACGCTGCCAGCAGGCCGCTGACGACAAAAACTCCACATTTTATTCTGCCAACCTTTACTCCCCGGGAAAAGCTCGAGACGGCATCGCCACCGATGGCCAGGATGCGATTTCCGACCGGAGTTTCGAAAACCACCAGTTGAAGCACGACCAGCACGACGAGCGCCCAAATTACCGCGGCGTTGAGGCCGGCGAATTCGCCGCCACCGACAATGTTATAGATAAACTCCCGCCTGACCGCCTTAGTCGCGACAAAAGAAAAACCAGCCGTGACGGCATAAGCAAGACCTTGAAAGAGAAAGAGCGTGCCCAAAGTAACAAGCAGGGACGGCACGCCGAGCAACGCGACAAAAACACCATTGAACGCGCCGATAGCGATCCCGCAGGCGAGCGCGCCGAGGAGCGCAAAACCACTGCCAACGACCTGAGCCAACCCGAGGAACACCAGGGCCCCGATTCCACAGACTGAACCAACAGATATGTCGATTTCGCCCGTCGCGATGACGATTGCTTCCCCGAACGCAACAATCGCTAGCACCGCCGTGATCTGTGACAATGCCTGCACGCTGCCGACCGATAGCCAACTGCCACGGGTGATGATCGCGAAGGCCAAGGATATCAGGACCACCATGGTGACTGTAGCCGCTTCCGGATGTCTTCGTACAATCTGCCGCAGGCGCTGCCTCATTACGCCGCTCCCTTCGAAGGTGCGCGGCCGCCCTCCCGGATGATTTCCTCCAACGCTTCCGCGCTCATCGCATCCCGCGGGACATCCGCAACCTTGCGGCCGTTCTCCATAATAACAATCCGGTCAGCGATTCGATGAATTTGGAAGATATCGTGAGTGATATAAATCACGAGCAGCCCCTGCTGCTTCAACTGCACAGCCAACTCATTGACACGAGCCCGTTCGCGCACCGAAAGATGATTGGTAGGTTCGTCCATGATAATCACGCGATTGCGGAAAGTAACTGCCCGAGCGATTTTGAAGGTTTGCTTTTCGCCTCCCGAGAGCAGCGCGATCTCATCATCCACGTCAATCGTGTCCCGCAATCCGAAGTCATGGATCACCTTCGCGCTGGCTTCCCGTATCTTTTTCTTGTCAAGAAATGGCACACCAAAGAAGCGTTTTATCGGCTCTCGCCCGAGGAAATAGTTACGTCCAACCGACAGGTTGTCGCATATTCCGATCGTTTGCTGGATGCATTCCAGCCCAAGATCGATGGCTTTCTTGGGGTGGAACTTCGTGATTCTCTCCCCATCAAAATAAACTTCACCAGAGCTAGGGGGGATAATGCCTGAAATGATTCGAATCAGAGTTGTCTTGCCTGCTCCATTATCTCCCACCAGACCGACCATTTCTCCTTGATGAAAGTCGACGCTTACGTCAGAAAGCGCCTGAAAGTTCCCGTAGGAAAGCGAAACATTCCTGATGCTGATGAGCGGCGGTTTCGGGTCAGTGGCTCGGGCTTCTGTCGCCATTTCGTTTCTCTCCTGTTAACAATTCGTTTTCCCATGGGGCTTCTGAAACGCCCGGCATAAATAGTTAGGGATCATGCGCTGAAATAGCGAGACAGTGTGGATGCCGCGCCTTCGGTGCGATTGATGCAGAAGCGTCGAACGGCCTTTTAAACATGCTTCCTCCTGCAAGACGCAGATACTGTTAGGCGGATTTAAGCCTTTTCGCCAAGAGGGTATTGAGGGTGACAACGACGAGTAGAGCAATCCCGACGAAGGAGATGTACCATGAAGGCGGTGCACCCAGTGCGATCATTTGCGAGCGGACTGCAGTGAAGAAGAACGCCCCCAGGATGGTGCCCAGGATGGTCCCTCTACCGCCAGTAAGCAGGGTCCCGCCAACGACTACGGCGGCAATCGACTCCAGTTCCATCCCGGTGCCCAGGGAGACATTGGTCTGGGGTTGGTTGGTGAGGGTCACGATCGCCGACAATCCCGCGAAGAATGAACAAAGGCAGAAAGCCACGGTTCTTACCCGGTTTACCGGAACGCCCTGAGATTCCGCGCTGGCTGGGTCCCCGCCCAACGCCAGCAAATGGTTTCCAAAACGCGTCTGCTCGAGGGTGACAGCGCATAGAAAGGCAAGCAAAAGGAGCAGAAGAAACCCATTCTCAATCCGAAGCCAATGGCCGCCCAGGAGTTGCGCGAGCCAGTTCTCCCGGGCGGCCTGCGGCACCCCGGTGACCGCGCCATGGGTCGTCACATAAACCAGCCCACGATAAAAAAAGAGACCACCAAGCGTCACGATCATCGAGGAGAGATTCCCGCGAATCACGAGGATGGCATTTGCCAGGCCGATCAATAGCGCCAGCAGCATTGCCAAGATGAATGACACAAGAACGCTAACATTATTATTCTCCAAGCCAGCGAAAGTAATCCCCACGATTCCGTAGACGGATCCGACGGAGAGATCAATTTCGCGAATGAGAATGACGAACGTTTGTCCGATCGCCAGGAGGCCAAGGATTGCGGTGTACTGGCCGATGTTACTAATATTACTCCAACTGAACCACTGCTGGGGATTCCAGAGGCTGAACAGAACGAATAGGAAAATGCAGCCGATAATTATCCCAATATCTGTGCGTCTAAGTAGTTTCCGCATTTGGCGCGCCGATCGACGTCGGACTATCCTACGGCCACGCTCGCACCCCGTGATGTTTCTACCAGGTGATCTGCTTCTTGTAGGCCTCTTCGCCAATGACGTTTTTGACGAATTTTATCCATTGATCAACGTTACTCGCGTTGATGACAACCGGCCCGGTTATGACGTCGGTGAGGGGGTGCATACCCATCTTCTTGTTGAAGTAAAGGATCTCCATCGGGAGATAGCCCTGGAGCCAGAAACCTTGACTGTGTGAAGCGAGGATTTTTCCCTCCTTGATGCCTTCGAGGGAGTTCGGGCTATCGTCCACACTGACAATTGTCATCCCCTTGTCAGAGAGCTTCGGTTTCAATCCCATCTCATCAGCGACACTGTAGGCCCAAGGACAGGACAGTGTGCCCAAGGTGAAAATGTAATTCACATCTTTATGAGTGCTCAAGTAGGACTGCATGATACTGCGCGCCCGGGCAGGATCGGCGCCGATGACAAGTTCGTCGACACTCACGCCAATCTTTTTCATGGCATCCGTCATTCCCTTGCACCGTGCCTTCAGGCCCTGGTGGCTGGCATCGTGGTTCGCGCACATCATCTTGGTTGGCTTTGGAATCTTGCCCTGCGTTCGCCTGTTCGATGACGTACTCCCCGAGCTTCAAGCCCGTGAGATACTCGTCTCCACCCACGTAGGTAAGATAGGGAATCCGCTGGTCCGGAGGGCGTGGATCGGCAATGTTGAAGGCGACCACCGGAATGCCGCTGCTGATCGCCTTGTCCAGGATCGGCTCGAGAGCTTCGCTATTCAGGATCGGGAGAGCGATGCCGTCGGGATGAGTCGCGATCGCCTGGTTCAAGATCGCAATGAAGCTTTGCAGGCTGAATTCGTTTGTTGAGAGATATTCCGTCTTCACCCCGGGGTATTTCTCATCGAAGGTCTTCATCGAGGTTGTCAACCAATTCATGTTCGGGTCGTTGGAACCGATGTGGGACACCATGACGAACCGATACTGATCCTGGGCGAATACCGTCTCGCCAAACGGTAAGGATAGGGACAACAAGAGCGAGAGAGTGGTTAGGAAACGCTTCATTTTGCGAGCCTTTCGATTATCTATAAACTGCTGCAGCTTAGTTCTGCCCTCCGCTAAGCCGCAATCTGACGGGGATGCCTTGAGTTACACACACTCAATAGCAGAAGACGGGCTAGAAATCAATTGAATTGACCGTGGATCCAAAACCTTATCGCGGTGCGCGGACCCACTCGGCCACAGAGAAAATTTGGAAAATCCGTACGGGTTCTCCGCGTCTGGTTGTGCGAAACTGCATAGTGTAGGATCTTATGGCTTTGAGCGCAAGCAAATTACCTGCAACGGGTTAGAATGATCTCAACGCCGTCGGCGACCGAGGTTCAGGCTCAGGTGAGCGCCCACTCCCGGAACAGCGCCGCCTGCCCATGCGTCGCGCCTTCGACCACCACCATCCACACCACCGCGCCCGAGATGCGGAAGCGCGTGCCGTCCTTTGCGATCCGCACACCCTGGTAGTCGTCGATGAAACCATGAACGCGCACGCGCGCCAGCAGCCGGTCGCGCTCCGCCTGGACCAGCGGTTCGGCCGAGAGTCGCGACGGCAGGCGGACGAATTCGTCCCAGGTCAGGCCCCACAGACCTTGCGCGGTGCGGTTGGCGTAGCAGAACAGCGGATCTGCCTCGTTACCGTGCATCAGTAGCGCCGCCGGTGCGTCGTATAGATCGCCGCCCGCATCGGTGCGCAGGTCCCTGCCGACCACCGTCCGATAGCTCGCCTCCAGCAACTGTTCGAGGTCAGGCCGCATCGCAGACCTCGTCAATGTGGTTTGCGCCGCCCTCCGCTCGATCGATATCCCGGAAATTAAGAATGGACACTCCCTGCTCCTTCAGATGCGCGAGACAAGCATCTTCATGCGCCATTCCGCGCTCCTGAAGTATCCGGGCATCCGGGGTCGAACACGGAGATTCAGTACCTCGACCCAGTGAAGGCTGCTTCCGGAATTTGGAAAAAGCAATTCGCTTGGTCCGAGCGCGGCGTCTCCCTGGCTACGCAGCCGACTTCTTGCAGACGTGATCTCGGCGGCGGTGCCTGGCGGCAAAAAAGGCTGCAAAAACTTCTCGTTGATGGTAATCCGTCCGCGGAGAATTGACCAAGAACGGGTGGGCGGCGGGGCGAGCGAACACCGGCCTGAGTGTAATCCAATCGATAAAACGACTGGTCGTAATTTCGGTCTTGAGCGGTGACGTGAATATTAGGGTCCCTTGGGACAAGGCAATTCGCGAGATACACGGAAATTGCGCTCTGATGATAGTTCTCGAAGATGAGCCTTCGGTTGGGCCCGCCGTGGGGGACATCCGCCTCGAATTTGAGCAAAATATCGCCAAGCCCTTCCTTCATTTCCTCAAGTTTTGGGAACCTCGACGAGACCAACCGAAGCTGTAGATGGTGGTTGTCGATGGTGAGCAACAGATCGCGGCGCACCCGTTCCGCATAGCCACTGTGCTCGGATTCCGAGATGACACCATCCCCATTGGTGTCGATGACTGCGAGCACTTTGCCCAAGACTTCGACGCCAGGGGTAAGGCGCATCTCTACCGCAACGTGATTCCCGTCCACGGCGAACGTGGCAGCCTGCAGGTATTCATCCAGCCTGTGTGCGCACGCTGGAGTCGCCACCGACAGGGACATCACGGCGAAAAGAGAAAATATCGGTTTCATTTGCTCGTGAACGCACGGCCGTAGTCATTCGCAGGGTCACGGTAAATTGTGTGGACATGATCTTCCCCGGGCTGCGGGGCGTACTCGATGACTAGCTTGGGCCCCTGGATCCGGTAATAGGAGTTGCCGTTTTTTCCCGCTTCGACGGCGGTCGGACCGCTCCAGGCAAACCACGTCTCGTCAAGACCAGCTTTGATCTCCTCCATCCTGGCGGCGGCGAAGCTGCCATTCACGATACGCGACCATTCCGAGATCAGATCAAGCAGCATCGCCCGTTGCTTCTCGTTCATGGCCGAGGCCTTCAATCCTTCCGGCCGGATCGTCTCGCCATCGTGCCCGGGTCCGAGCACGAGGTCCGCCACGCGATAGTTCAAGATCGCTTCCTTGCGTTGGGCATCGTCCAAAGCGTTCAGCAAGGCAAAGCCCTTGTCGTTTTCCTGACCAAGCGGGCGCACCGTTTTGCCGTTGACCGTATAGGTGCCGGGTTGAGCCCCGGTAAGGCTAGGTGTGAGGACGCCGTGCTCTCCCACGATGGTGATATTGAGCGCCAGGTGATGACCTCCAAACTGCAGCATCCACGGGTCCTTTTCAGATGGTGTCCCCAGGATGGAAAGGTAATAGAGGTTTTTGCCGAAAAGCCGTTCGTCGCGTGACATCGACTTGAAGGCGTCGTCAGCGTCTCTGATTTGCTCGACCTTCTCGAAGCCCTTCTGGCTAAGAGTCAAAGCGACCAGAGCCAACGCGGCCGACCGCTGAGCTTCTCCCAATTCTGCCAAGCTCAAACCACCTCGGGGAACGAACCCTGCTGGGAAGTTAGACCAACGGGCCCGTTGCTTGTCGTCGTCAAATTTGTAGAGCACCGCAGATCGCTGCCTGTCGTTGAGGATGGAAAGGAAAGCATTCGCGGCCCCGACTATTTGGGAGGTGACCGATTGCGGCGTGTCGGCATTCATGGACCTGGAAAGCGGGACCAGCGCTCCGAGCGTTACCACAAGGACCGGATTGAAGATGCGGTATAGGCGGCGGTTCATCTGCGATCAATTCGAGAAATTCATGTTGCCGCTCATATTCCGGACCATGACAGCCAGAAAGGTTTCATCAATTTAGAATCTTTGAGAACTGTCGGGGGTGATCCGCTGGAACGGTTCGTCGAACTGATTTCCTTGTCGCCGCAGGACCTCGCTCCGTTTCCAAGTTCGTTCTTGAAGTGAATGCCACTTGCTGTGCGGCATCAAAAGGCGCGATTTCTCTCGCCATCGGATCTCTCCGGTCAATTTCTCCTCCATCATGAAGGTCGCCAGCTACGAGGCCATCGTCCGCGCACTGAATGATTCCGGAGTGCCGTTCCCCGTCGTTGGCGGGCTTGCTGCGATTGCGCATGGTACGGAAGAAGCCCCGATGTCGATTTGGTAATCCAACTTCGGGAAGAATTCCTCGAGCGCGCTTTCGACGCCTTGCGGAGAATCGGTTTCACGGTGAAGCTCGCTCCAGAATCTCAGAACCTCCTTGTTGTTCGAGGTGCGTAATCTTTCTCGCATTTCGGGGTCGCAAAATTGCCTGGCGGTCACCGGCACGGCAGGGTGGTAACACCGTTGGGCGTTTTCGTAAGCGAGCCCTTTGATTTCGACGAAGAATATCATCTCGCGCTCGAGCAAAATCCTCTGCGGGACACCCCTGCGGCGGCCGCACCCGCCTCTGGTAAGCGCCAAACGACGCTTGTCTGACAAGCGCTGGAAAACCGCTCGCCGGAAACCCCCGCGGCCGTGGCAGACGTTGCGACAGGGCAGCGCCCAACGCGGCCGGCTAGCCCGTCAGTCCGAAAGGCTCGGTCTCGTTTGCCCATAGGCCGGCAAACCATCCGCGAGACGAATCCACGGCAATCTGTCCTCAACCCAGATGTGGTCGGCCGGCGTCAATATCGCGGGCTGGTCGAAACTGCAGACGGTCACGTCGATCTCGTCGGCGGCCGGCTCGGTAAGGAACGTCAACGGCGTTCCGCAATGCGGACAGAAAGAGCGCACGCGCCCGGCCCATCGCAAATCTTTCGGCTCTCCAACCGTGAACCGAAATTCGTTTCGGCGAAATGATGCCCAGGTCACGAACGGGGCGCCGCTGCTGCGCCGGCAGTCCGAGCAGTGGCAGTGGGTGATGTTGTAAGGCTGTCCGGTAGCCTCATAGCGCACCGAACCGCACAAGCAACCTCCGCAAATGACATTCGAGGGCATGGCGGAAACATTCCATGAGCGCCACCTTAATCAATCAAAGACCGGCGCTGGTCGTCCGATGAAACAGGCGACCGAAGAGGCCGCTGCGCTCTCTCTTGCAAGAATTCTTCAGCTTCGCAAGCCCAACGCTTCGTTCCTCGCGCGCTCCGGCGAATCGACCTAAATCCGCGTTGCCCTTTTGCTTCACTGAAGAATGGCGGGAATTTTCCCGCGAACGGTTTAAGAGACTGTTGAAATACCCACGCATGCCACGTTGCAGTCAATTTTCGGAAGATCGCCAGGAGCCAAGCGAAGACTTAATGGGGTGTGGGGCCCCCATCTCCCCACAATGCCGCAGTGCTCCGCGCAAGCTTGGCGACAAAGCGAGGGCCGAAAATTGGCCCAACCCGGAGGGCGTGAGTTCTTTGGGGCATCATGGAAGTGTGAGGGAGCCCTTCCCCTCACGGGCGTCCTTCCTCAATCACATCCCGCTCAAGGGATGCTCCTTCGTTCCTCCATCGATATCTGCCCCAAGGAGCTCGCGCGCGGCTTACGCGGGTATTTCAACGGTCTCTTAAAGGTTTGTGCCATGCCGGTGACACGCAAACGCAAAACGAGATTGGCAGACGACGATCTCCTGGGAGCGCACGTCTCGACGGCAGGCGGAGTGGCATCCGCCATTGACCGCGCCTGCGCGATTGGTTGCGCGGGAATGCAAATCTTCGTGAAGAACAACATGCAATGGTTTGCGAAGCCCCTCGGTGCAGCCGAGGCCAGAGGCTTTCGCGAGCACCCGCTGCGCGGTTCTCTCCGCTTTGTTTTTGGCCACAGCGGCTATCTTATCAATCTCGCTGCCAGCGACCCCGCTCTCCACGAAATGTCCATGCGCTCGTTACGCGAGGAACTCGTGCGGGCGAGCCTGCTCGGCCTTCCGTTTCTCGTGCTCCATCCGGGCGCGCACATGGGCCGGGGCGTCGAGGCGGGACTCGAGCAAGTGGTCGCCAGTCTCGACGCGATCCATGCCGAGATTCCCGAGACCAGGACCCGCATTGCGCTGGAGACGACGGCCGGCCAGGGGTCGTCGCTCGGCCGAGCCTTTGAGGAACTGGCCTTCATCCTGCGCGGCTGCCGCGAGCCGGAGCGACTCTGCGTTTGCATCGATACCGCGCACCTCTTCGCCGCCGGTTACGAGCTTGGCGATGCGGAGGGTATTGTTCGCACGTTCGCTCAATTCGAAGAAGTCATCGGGTTCAACCGGCTCGCCGCCTTTCACCTGAATGATTCGAAGACCGCAGGCGGCTCGCGCGTGGACCGCCATGAACACATCGGCAAAGGCAAAATCGGGTTGGACGCGTTCCGGTACATCATGCGCGAGCCGCGATTTCGCAGCATCCCCAAAGTCCTTGAAACGCCCAAGGGCAAGGACATGGCAGAGGACGTCGTCAATCTCGCGACGTTGCGTTCGCTCTTGCAGGAATCCGGGAATACATGAAGGGGACGGGACCGTATCGCCCGCGGCTGTGCGAGGTGCAAAGCCGACGAACCGCTCGTAATCCTCCAGGGCGGTTCGCAACGTTTCCAGATGGGAAAGTCCAAATCAAAAAAGGTCGACAATGCTTTTGCGAACAATAATAAAGCAGTCCAGCCCACTTCTCTACACAACTTCTCCCCCATGAAAACAATTGCCGTGATTCCTAAGAACACGACACACGTGTATTGGAAAGCGATCGAAGCGGGAGCACGTGAAGGCGCAATAGAGGCCGGCGTGAAGATGATATGGAAGGGCTCACTCAAGGAAGACGACCCTGCCCAGCAGGTCCAAATCGTTGAGCGGTTCATTGCCGAGGGAGTGGACGGCATTGTCCTGGCGCCGATTGATGACACCGCGCTCCAGAGCCATGTCGCCTCCGCGATGCAGAAAGGAATCCCTGTGGTGATTTTCGATTCGCCGCTCAAGGGCGAGCCCGTCAAGGACTTTGTCAGCACGGTATCGACCAACAACCACCGCGGCGGAGAAATGGCCGGCGAGCAGTTGGGAAAGCTTTTGAACGGCAAAGGCAAGGTGGTCCTCTTTCGCTTTAAAGAAGGTTCGGCAAGCACGGGTCAGCGGGAGGCGGGCTTCCTCGAAGCAATCAAGAAATTTCCCAACATTCAGGTGATTGCCGACAATCGCTACTCCGGCACGACCGCCAGAGAATCTCAATCGAGCGCGCTGAAAATGCTGAACAAGCTTAAAGAGGCGGACGGCATTTTCTGTCCGACCGAACCGAGCACCTTCGGCATGTTGTCTGCGCTCAAGCGGAATGGCCTGGCAGGAAGCAAGAAGCTTGTCGGCTTCGACCCTTCGCAGGGACTTATGGAAGGCTTGAGAAAAGATGAGATTCAAGCACTCGTCGCCCAAAACCCCAAGAGGATGGGCCATGAAGCTGTGAAGGCTCTGGTCGCCAAAATGAGGGGGGAAACCGTGCCGACGGTTATCGAAACTGGAGCCGCGGTTATCACTAAGGGAAATCTGGACACTCCGGAAATTCAAGCGCTCTTGGCCGGTCTTTTCCCGGTTTTTGCTTAGAACTGCGAAAAAAATCCTTTGAGGAGCAAGGCACCGCAGCCTAAGACGAGGCGCAGCCGCAGAAACCAAGGCTCCTGAATGTGGGGTTTTGACTTCATAGTCCTTGGAGAAACCCTCGTTCGCCGCGTTGCGTGCTCCGCGACGCCTTTCGGGACCCAATAGGAGCGCGGTTGCCATTGACGAAAACCAGCTGCCCGACGCGGAGCAGGAATTTGCCGGTCGCCTTGACACAAGGAATCGAGCACATTGAAAACCACCATGCGCTACAAACTACTAGGAAAAAGCGGGCTGCGGGTCTCCGAACTTTGCCTGGGCACGATGACCTTCGGCGATGTCTGGCGGGACTGGGGCCTCGCCACATCGAAAGAGGAATCCAAAAAAATCTTTGACGGCTTCGCGGCGGCCGGGGGCAATTTCATCGACACCGCCAATAAATACAACGAGGGCGGAAGCGAGTCGCTCCTCGGTGAATTCCTTGAATCCGATCGAGACCACTTTGTCGTCGCCACCAAATACACACTCTTCACCCGTGAAGGGGACCCCAACGCCTGCGGGAATCACCGCAAGAACATGGCCCGCTCCCTGGAGGCCAGCCTCAAGCGGCTCAAAACCGATTACCTCGACCTCTATTGGGTTCACGCCTGGGATTTCATGACAACCGTCGAGGAAGTGATGCGCGGCCTCGACGACATGGTGCGCGCAGGGAAAGTCCTCTACGTGGGCATTTCCGACACGCCGGCATGGATTGTCGCGCAGGCCAACACGCTCGCCCAGTTCCATGGATGGAGCCCGTTCGTTGGGTTGCAGATCGAATACAGCCTCGCGCAGCGCGACCCGGAACGCGACCTCCTCCCGATGGCTCGCGCGCTGGACCTTGGCGTCACCGCGTGGGGGCCCCTTGCCGGAGGGATTCTTAGCGGCAAGTATTCAAAGACCCGGAGCCAACCCGACGCCGCGCGCTACGGCGGCGAAAGCAATCCGCCCGACGAGCGGAAACTGCGCGTCGGAGAAACCGTGACCAAGCTGGCTGAGGAAACAGGACATCCCCCTTCGCAAGTGGCCCTGAATTGGCTGCGCCAGCGCCAGACGCCCGTCATCCCGATTATCGGAGCCCGCCGCGCGGCGCAGGTTCAGGATAATTTGAAGTGTCTCGACTGGCAACTGACTGACGAACAGCTCACCAAGCTGGACGACGCCACGAAAATCGAACTGGGCTTTCCGCACGATTTCCTCGCCAACGATTTTGTGCGGCAGATGGTGTTCGGTGGCACCCACGCCGTAATCGACAACCATCGCAGGTGAGCCGAATGCAGCACGCAGCTCGAGCAGTTCGCTGAGCGCGCAGCGGAGCTTTGTGACTCCAGCGAGGTTCGAAGGGATTTGAATCGGGGCTGTAGCCTGGCAGGTGAGTCCGACAAAAGCGTTCGGCAATCGCATTACTTTTGTATGTGGTAGTCGTCACGCTGCCGGCCCGTGATTCGTCCAAGCTTTTGATGATCAGAAGCAAAACGTCGGCGAGATCCGGGTGGCAAAAGCCTGGCTCGTCCCGCGATCACCCGCCTGTGTGTTGATCAATTGCGCTCGGCCAGGCGTCAACGGGAGGAATATTATGGCATGTGGCTGCCCGAACCGCTCGTGGAGAAGCGCGCCCAGTCGCCGGGCGAATCGGCCGCATTGGCGATTCGCTTTCCACAGCGTTCATGATCATGCCGGAAACGCTTTCGCCCGTCGAACGGGCGGTCTTCCTCTTGCACGAAGTTTTCGACTACGATCACGCTGAGGTCCGCCGGAGGTTGTCGGCAAGAGCGAAGTGAATTGCCGCCAGATCGTCCGGCGCGCAAAAGAACGATTGGGCGCGAAACAATCCGCGGGAAATCCGCCGAGCGACCAGGCGCGGCGCGTCGTCGAGCAGTTCGTTCAGGCAACCGTCAGCCGACGAGGTGGGCGATCTTCTCACCCTTCTCACCAGCGAAGCCACGCTCTACAGCGACGGGGCCGGACGGGTTGCGGCAATCGGGCGGTCAATTCAGGGCGCCGAGTGGATCAGCCGTTTCTTCGTCGAAATTCGCAAACGGTTTCCCGCGGATACGCGATATCGTTTCGCAAGGATCAATGGCGGAACGGGCGTCTTGATCATGTCGGGAGGCTCTGTTTGCAACGCGATCTCCTTCGAACTCGATGGCCACCGGGTGCGAGTTATTTATATCGTCCGCAATCCGGAAAAGCTGCGCCATCTTTCTGGCGGCCCCGAAACGGAATGACCGCGAGCGCGCGACCGTCCGCTCGGCGCGCGCTATTGGACCGGCTTTCAATCTACCGCGAGAAATAGCGACCACCTCGCCGTCTTCGTCCCGATCTGAGCAAGCCGGGCTTGATGCACCGGGGACCCCATCGGATGGTCATTTCTGATGTTCCTTTCACTGGACTACCTTTACCTGCCGGCGAGGGACATCGAGGCTTCGGTACGCTATTACACCGGAGAACTGGGCGGCGAGCTGGTTTGGAAGATCCACGCATTCGACGCCTGGGTTGCCGGCATTCGCTTGTCCCAAACTGGTCCGATGATCTTGCTGGCCGATCACCTGCACGGGGAGGCGCCCATCTTCATCTATCGAGTCGCGAATTTTGAAGGCGCCCTTGCCACCTTGCGGGCGCGGGGCTGGGCGCCGGACGGTGCGGCCTTCGAAATTCCGAACGGCCCTTGCTGCACCTTCAGGGATCCCGCGGGGGTGCGGTTCGGCATTTACGAGAATCAACGGCCGGAAATACCCGAAGGCTTCGCGGGCAGAATTGACCGGAAAGAGTGACACGAACCGTCCTGGCGCGCGGCGACTCGAAGCGTAAACTTATTTCCTTAAGGAGAGCTTTTCTGCCTCGGGTCGAAAATGTTCGTTCGGGTGGGGGTCCTTTGAACGGATCGTTGCCTTAGCTGTCAAAGAAATCGTTGTTTATGTTTCGGGTGCATGATCGGGCGTGGAAAAAGCATTCCCCGGAACGGGCTGCGACTTGGATTCGAAAAAGGGCCCGAGGTCCCTCGCAACCAGATGGTTGGCACCGGCGACCCTCCGCGGCTCCGGCAGCCGGAGGTTCGAAGACGCCAAAAACTTTTCTCGAAAAAGCCGCAAGTCCGGTGAGGCGGCACGTATAAGTCCACACACGATCATGGTGTCCTATCATATATCGATCATTTGCCAACGCCCCCTGAGGCGTATCGATAATGTTGCGCTGAGGCGCTGGGCGCTGTTCACGGTGGAATAGCTTCCGCTGTCCTCCTCTTCCCGATTCGTTGCGGCATTCCTGCGCCGCGAGCCTTGACGGCGCGAATCGGGACCTCTCCCGCTTCGACAACCTTTCGTTCAACCGGCCCGTCCAATGAAAACTTTCAAACTCACAAAAGGAAAGCTCTACAGGCTTCGAGAAGCCGCCACCAAAGTGTCGGGCTTTATCGACACGCTGAATCTCACGAAGGAAGAGCGCACCGACTTGTACGCGACGCTTTTCTACGCCCACGTCAAGCATACCCAGAACGATCTCGGAGACCTGCAAGGCCTGCAGTGCGTTCTCGAGCGGTTCAGCCTCATGGTGGGCAAGCTGCTCGCTCACAAAGACGTTATCATTAGATGAAGGCGGCGGGCCGCATCTTCCGCTCCGCAAAGCTTAGAGCCGGCGAAAAGAGCAGCGGCTCTCCGGGAGGACCGCGCCGCGCAGGCGGCCCCAAGAGTCGATCGCTGCTTTGGAATTTCGCTAACTTGTTTCGCGCCCCTCGAAAAAACATGGGCATTCGCAAAACCGGCCTTCGCCTGATCCTTGATGGCTGACGCGTCGCGACCATAATTTCCCCCCACGGAAACACGGAGCGCGCTGGCCATATCCCGACCTGATACCGGTTCGGGCCGGGGGGCCAGCGCGCGATCCGTCGGGGCCTGCCCGGTCGCCGTGGCTCTTACAGCAGTTCGTATTTGTCCCGAAAAACGGTGGTCCGCCGGCGCGAAAGCACGACCTCTTTTCCTTCTCCGAGAACAAAGAGCAGGCGACCATTCTCGAGTAAGCGCGGGGTTCTGACCTGCGTAACATTGACAAGACAACCGCGGCTGGCGCGAAAAAAAGTCGAGCCGTCCAGCCGGCTCTCGCAATCCTTTAGCGCGGTGCGCACCCAAAACTTTCCGCCGGAGAAGTAAACGAGGGTGTAATTCCGGTAGGCCTGGAGAAAGAAAATCTCCTCAAACCGGATGAGCTTGCATCGAACATCGTCGGTTAGCAGAACGAAATCACCGCGGCGGAAGAGAGCGAATCCCATTTCCTCGTTTTCACTGGGCGTTTCCGGCTGTTTCTCAATAACCACTCTTAGCAGCGTGTTGATTGCTCAGGACCGTTATAGTTTTTTGCCCTCGCGACAATCGGGTAGAGGCCTGAGGAGCGAATACGGGCGGCGACCGGTCATCGCCATCAGTGCCGGTTTTCCGCAGGCGGACGCCGGCGAGATTTCTCGTTTGGATTCTTGGAAAGGCGTTATACAAAGGAACGGCCCCCCTATGAAACGCCTGGTCTGGCTCGACATCGCCAAGGGACTCGCAATCCTTTGGGTCGTCTATTTCCATTTTTTCAAAACGTATCGCGACTGGGCTCCCTATCCGATGTCCGGGCATTTCATCGCGGAAGTGTCCGGTGAACACGGCTGGGACGGCTTGGCAGCGTCGGTCGAGACCGCCGCGAAGATCGTCTGGTACGCAATCTCGGGTTGCGGTTTCCATGCCGTCGGCCTGTTTATCATCGTCAGCGGTTGGTCGTTGGCTTCGGCAACGGCCCGCCGCGAGGCAAAAGCCCCTCTGGCGTGGGGCCCATGGTACAAAGCCCGATTCATCCGCTTGTACCCGATGTATTGGCTCGCGCATCTGGTCTATCTCGTGTCGCCGTTCGTGGCGCGCCTGGAGCCGATTGACTATCGCTTTCTGATCAGTCTCACCGGGCTGCGAATGATCAATATCTCGATGAACTTCATGTACCTCAACGCGGCGTGGTGGTATTTCTCAATGTTGATCCAGCTCTACCTGATCTTTCCCGTCCTCTACATGGCGATGCGGAAGCTCGGCTTGGTCTTTTTTCTCCTGTTGGCTTTCGCGGTCGGTTTTGGCACCCGCTACCTGCTGCTCGAGGTGTGGAGCGCGAACGGCGCCTGGATTCTCGGCGGAAACGCCTTGTCGCGGCTGCCGGAATTCGCGCTGGGCATGATACTGGGAATGCTCTTCCTTGCCGATTCGGAGCGGCTCGAGAAATTCCTTCTCGGCGGTGCGGGGCTCGTCCTCGGACTGGCCCTCTATCTGGTTGCGCCCTATTTTTACAGCGGAGGCACTCCATACGTCTTCGCCGATCTCTGGACCGGCACGTGCTGCTTTTTATCCGTGGCCGGCGTTGCGGGCCTGCTCGCGAAATGGCCGCCGGCGGCCAAATGGATTGCCCTGGTGGGAGCGTTTTCCTACGGGATTTACCTGGTCCATCAGCCCTACGTCATCTGGCTGGGACTTCGCATCCAGGAGCAGCCCGTGTGGGTATTTTTCGGGCTCTCCGTGATCGTCCTTGTCGTGCTCAGCGCCTGGGGCCTCGTCCTGGAGAAGTTCGCGAACGCCATGCTCGAAAAGGTTATCGGCGGCAAGAAGAAGCCCGCGTGAGGAAGACTCGCCAGCCGCGCCCGGCAAACAGGCAGCCCGGGAGCTTGTCACCACTAGGAATCCCCCCGGGAACTTCGTCGCGACGCGGAACCGCGGCGGACGGTTGGCGATGGGAGGCTGGCTTGACGGCCTGTGGCGCCAGGACCTAGAACGCTTGCATGCCGAAGTTCGTCTATTTAACGCAATCCAAAACGTATTTGAATCTCGATCACGTGACCGCGGTGAAAGTTCAGAAGGAATCCGGGCAAGATCGCGCGGAAGTGCTGCTGGCCGGAATCGATCGGCCCGAACTTATTTCCGACACCGACGTCGAACTGTTGCTCGTGGAGTTGAACAAGAAATTTGAGTAGCCGAGCCGACCGGGACTTCCCATGGATCGCTGGACACCCGCGCGAAGGCGCCACGCAACCGGGTGCGGCGGATTCCCTTTTCTCGCATGCGAATTCTGATTGCCCCCGACAAATTCAAGGGATCTCTCACCGCCGGAGACGCCGCCGCGGCCATCCGCGCCGGCTTTGATTCCGTCTTTTCCGGGGCGGAATTCGATCTCGTCCCCGTGGCGGACGGCGGAGAAGGGACCGCGGAAATCTTCCGTCAGGCGCTTGGCGGCGAACATGTCGAGATCGCCAGCCACGACGCGCTCGGGCGGGAGATTACCGCCTCCTATTCGTTGATCCCCGGCGAGATCGCGGTGATCGATATGAGCTCGGCATCGGGTTTGTGGCGGATCTCCGACGACCAGCGCGATCCCTTGCGCTCATCGACCTTCGGAACCGGCGAACTCGTGGCGGACGCCATCGCGCGCGGGGCGAAAGATCTCATCATTGGCCTGGGAGGAAGCGCAACGAACGATGGAGGCGCCGGTATGGCCGCGGCGCTGGGCTGGAAATTTCTCGACGAAAAAGGTGAACCCGTCCCTTCGCGACCGTCGGAATTTCTTCGGTTCCGCCGAATTGTGACTCCGGAAGCGCGCGCCTTTCGCTCGGTTACCGGGCTCTGCGATGTCAAGAACCCGCTCCTGGGCGAGCTGGGCGCGACCAAGGTGTTCGGCCCGCAGAAAGGCGCCACCCCGGAAATGCAGGTGACCTTGGAGCGCTCGCTCGAGCATCTTGCGCACTTATTTGCCGATCAATTCGGTATCGACCATGCGAACAGCCCGGGCGCCGGAGCGGCCGGCGGCCTCGGCTTCGGCCTTCTGGCCTTCTGCGGCGGTTCCCTCGAGCCCGGCTTTCAGGCCGTTTCCCGCCTGATGGACCTCGAGAACAAAGTTCGCCTCGCCGACCTCGTCCTCACGGGCGAAGGACGTCTCGACGCGCAATCCTTGCAAGGCAAGGCGCCCTACGAAATCGGGCGACTGGCCGCGAGCCACGGCAAACCCGTTATTGGATTTGCTGGGCTGGTGGACGAAGAGTTTCCGGAACTGGACGCCTGCGTGCCGATTGCCAACGGCCCGCTGACCCTCGATGAATCGCGCCAGCGCGCGGCCGAACTGCTGCGCTCCGCGGCGGAACGAACCGCCCGGCTTCTGAAGATCAAATTATGAGCCACAAAATCGCCCTCTTGTTTGCCGGCCAGGGCGCTCAGGCCGTCGGCATGGGAAAAGACCTGGCCGCCGAATATCCTGTCGCGGCAAATCTCTTCAGGCGGGCCGACGAAATCCTTGGCTTTCCGCTTTCGCGAATCGCCTTTGAAGGCCCGGTGGACGAATTGACGAAAACGTCGGTTTGCCAGCCGGCGCTTTATGTCCACGGACTGGCCGGCCTCGCAGCCCTCCAGGAAAGAATCCCCGGCTTCAGCTTTGGCGCGACGGCAGGCCTCTCGCTCGGGGAATTTACGGCCCACGCCGCGGCGGGAACCTTCGACTTCGAAACCGGCCTCCGCCTGGTAGCGAAACGCTCTCGGGCGATGCAAGAAGCCTGCGAGAAAACGGAAGGCACCATGGCCGCGGTGATCGGGGGCGAAGAAAACCGCATTCGCGAACTGGCCGCCGCCGCCGACGTTGACGTCGCGAACCTGAACAGTCCGGGACAGATCGTTTTATCCGGCGAAGCTTCCAAGATCGCCGTTGCGGTTTCCCTGGCCAAAGAATATGGAGCCCGGAAAGCCGTGGAGCTCCAAGTCGCGGGCGCCTTCCATTCCCGCTTGATGGAAAGCGCCTACCTCAAACTCAAGGAAGCCCTGGAAGCAACTCCGTTCAACACGCCCACGGTGCCCGTTGTTTGCAACGTGGATGCCACGGCGGTAGACGATCCAGCTTCAATCCGGCGCACGCTCGCAGATCAAGTCACCGGAAGCGTTCGCTGGACCGAAAGCATCGGATACCTGATTGATCACCTGCATTGCAGCCAGTTCGTCGAGATTGGCCTGGGCGGCGTCCTGGCCGGGCTGGTGAGCCGCATCCGAAAAGGAACGCCGGTCATCCCGGTCTCCGATTCGGCAACGCTCGCCACCGCGGTGAACGCGCTGCGGCAACCGCCGGCGTAAGTTTCTCAGAAACCGAAGCCGATCGCCGCCAGGATTTCCCCCGGGCTGGAATCGGGAGTCCCTTCCGGAACCCTGGTCAGCCGGGGGGCGCGAACGCCGCGAGAATCAGCCGGACGATCTCCGCTGGATCATTCGCCGCGTCGATGATCAGGGCATTTTCGGGATCTTCCAGCGCCTCAAACTGGCTTCGCAACAAGGCTGGATTGAAAAAATGGTCCTTTCTGGACCGGAGCCGCGCCGCGATGTGCTCGAACTCCCCGCGAAGATACACGAACTTGACGTCCGAATCATTGGGCGCGAGGGCATCGCGATAGCAGCCCTTAAGGGCGGAGCAGGCCAGCACATGCCCAGGCTCATCCCGCCCCCAGCTCTCAATCGCGGCCCGGATGGACCGGAGCCAGGGTTCTCGATCTTCGTCGGTCAGCGGGAGGCCGCTTTGCATCTTGGCCACATTGGCCGCGCTATGGAAGCCATCCGCGTCGCTGAACTTCCAGCCCAGCGCCGCGGAAAGCTTTAAGCCGACCGTCGTTTTGCCCGAGCCGGAAACTCCCATTATTACAATGATCATGGCTGTTCTGAACAAACTCGCTGGTTATCATGAAAAAGAGAAAATGACCATTCCGCGTTCGCCGAACAGAGACCCCGTCTCAAGTGAGAGGGATCTCCGCGATGCGACTTGAAGCGCGGACAGTTTTTCGTGAAGGTAGCTCATGACAGCCGTCGCCACCGACATCGTAGAAGAGATTCTCGACCTCAAGGAGAGACGAAACGCGGTGATCCTTGCCCACAACTATCAAGTGGGGCCGATTCAGGATCTCGCGGATTTTGTCGGCGATTCCCTCGGGCTGAGCTACAAGGCTTCTGAAACGGACGCGGAGGTGATCGCCTTTTGCGGCGTCCATTTCATGGGCGAAACGGCAAAGATCATAAACCCCGCCAAGACGGTGGTGATTCCGGACATGGATGCCGGCTGCTCCCTCTCCGAATCGTGCCCGGCGGAAGATCTCGCCGCCTTTCTGGCCAACCATGCCGGGAAAAACTACTACGTCATCGCCTATATCAATTGCAGCGCGGGAGTCAAAGCGCTGGCGGATGTCATTTGCACGAGCGGCAACGCCGTCAAGATCGTGGAGAGCGCTCCGGCGGATCGACCGATACTCTTTGTCCCGGACCAGAATCTCGGCTCGTGGGTCATGGAAAAAACCGGGCGCAAAATGGACCTTTGGCAGGGCAACTGCTACGTCCACGTCGAATTCACTCGCAACAGCATCGCCTCGATCCGGGAGAAGTATCCCGGCGCCGAGGTGGTCGCGCATCCTGAATGCACCTACGCGGTGCGGATGCTCGCCGACGAAGTCTGTTCGACCGAAAAAATGGTCAGCTACTGCCGGGAAAGCCCCGCCAAAGCATTTATCATCGTAACCGAAAGCGGAATGCTTCACCGATTGAAAAAAGAGGTGCCCGGCAAGGAATTTATCCCCGGTCCGACCGATCTTTGCGCCTGCAATAACTGCCGCTATATGAAGCTCAACACGCTCGAAAAGCTACGTGATTGTCTCGACTACCTGGAACCGGAAATCACCATCCCGGAGCCCGTCCGCGTGAAGGCGGAGCGCTCGGTCCGGCGGATGCTCGAATTGAGCCGCTAGGAGACTGTTGAGAAACCCGCGTATGCCACGTTGCGGTCAATTTTGGGAAGATCGCAAGGAGCCAAGCGCAGGCTTGATGGGGTTGCGGGGTCCCCATCTCCCCTCAAGCCGTGGCGCTACGGAGAAGCTTGGCGACACCGGGAGGGCCGAAAATTGGCGCAACTCCCCGAAGGGCGCGACACGCGCGGGTTTTTCAACAGTCTCCTAGGCGTCCCAGGCTGCCCGAGTCATGCGCTACCTCGTCAAGGCACGGATCAAGCCGGGAAGGGAAAAGGAACTCCTGCAGGCCGTCGCGCAGGGCACCCTTGGCCTCGGGTCGATCGCGGGAGACGAATACATCGATGACATGCGGCATGCCCGCCTGCGGCAGGACGGCACCGCCGAATGGGTGGAAGTATGCTATTGCGCGACACCCCTCGAGGAAGAGCGCCCCTACTGGGAGGATTTCTTCGACTTGGTATCAGTTCAGGACGCTCATGCCCGGCGCAATTGCCGCCATGAAAACGGTTCGGAACGCTGGGCCTGCAGCAATTGCACATGCACCGCGAAATTGGAAGAGCGCCTCGAAAAAGCCGGACAGCCGTTCTTAAAGGCACTCTCTAATTCACTCTAGTTACTTAGGAAACAAGCCTTATACATAATTTTATTTCCTTTCCGTGAAATCGCTTCTTTTGCTTGCCGGCACAAAAAAGGGTCTTTTTCTCCTTCGAACCACTGATAGGGACAGCTGGGATTTGAGTGGACCGTTTCAAACCGGCCGCGAGATCCACCACGCTGTTTACGACGCCCGCAACGGCGCGATTTATGCCACTTCGAACGATTCCTGGTTCGGCTCCGAGATTGTCCGTTCGTCCGATCTGGGAAAATCCTGGGAGACCTCGGATCGAAATCCCGGTTTTGCCGAGGGGTCGGACCTAAAGATTGAGCGCATCTGGCATATCGAACCGGGGCGCGCCGATCAGCCCGCGACGATTTACGCCGGAGTCGCTCCGGCGGCCCTGTTTCAAAGCGCCGATCACGGGAACACATGGTCCGAGATTTCGACCCTGACGGATCACCCCACCCGCCCCAGGTGGAACCCCGGCGCGGGTGGGCTGTGCCTGCACTCCATCGTCCTCGATCCGGAGAATCCCGAGCGGATGTTTGTCGGGATTTCGGCGGTCGGAGTCTTTCGTTCGGATGATTCCGGCAAATCCTGGCAGCTTGCCAACCGGGGAACGCGGGCGGAATTCATGCCCAACAAATACCCGGAGTTCGGCCAATGCGTTCACAAATTGTTGCTCGCCGACGGCCGCTTGTACCAACAGAACCACTGCGGCGTCTATCGCAGTGAAAACGCCGGGCAGGATTGGACGGAAATTACCGCCGGGCTCCCCTCGGACTTTGGATTTCCGCTCGCAATTCATCCGCGGCAACCCGAGACAATCTACGTCATCCCGCTGCAGGGCGCGGAGTTTCGCTGTCCGCCCGGCGGACAGCTCCGGGTCTTTCGGAGCCACAACGGCGGAGACTCCTGGGAGGGGCTTACGAAAGGCCTGCCGCAACAGGCGGCATTCGGCGGCGTCCTGCGGGAGGGAATGGCCACCGACTCTCTCGAACCGGCAGGGATCTACTTTGGCACAAACACGGGAAAGCTCTTCGCATCCAAGGACGAAGGCGACACATGGCGAGCCATCGCCGACGACCTTCCTCCGATTTTCTCCGTCGAGACCGCGCTCGTCTGAACTCCCGGGTCATCGAGCAATGTATCTTTTTTTTACTCGCTTCCGACGTGAAACTTAAAACGATTTTTATCGATAAATTGTGTTTAGCTAGGCGGAAGCCGGGACTGCTTTTCCGTGAACGGCTACCGCAAAAGGGGCGAGGTGCACCGGCAGAAAACCGCCTCGAAGAACCGATGCCTTTCTCTCAGGACCCGAACATCGCGGCGGCCCGCTTGTTCATCTCTTCGGGGGGGACGTCTTCCTTGCGGGTTGCAAACATCCACGTGTGGCCCGAAATGTCTTGAAGCTTGCAGCTTCTGTCTCCCCAGAACTGGTCCGTCGGCGGTTGGAGCAACTTCGCCCCGGCTGATACCGCACGATCGACGACCGCATCGACATCCTCGAAGTAAATCAACACGGTCGTCGCCGAACCGCCAATCGACAGAGGACTGAGGTTGCCCCATTCGGGGAATTCGTCGGAAAGCATTACTCGGGCTCCACCGATCTGCATCTCCGCGTGGCCGACTTTTCCGTCGGGCATCGGCATTCTATGCAATTCCTTCGCGCCAAAGGCCGTTTTGTAAAACTCCAGGGCGCCTGCGGCGTCCTTGCAGCAAAGGTAAGGCGTCGCTCCTTCGTAACCGTCGGGGATGGGTTTGACTGGCATACGCCAATTATGACATTCCGCGCGCCTGGGCGAAAGTTTTTCACGATCTGATTTCGGGACCGCAAAACGTTCCTAGCGACCGCCGCCGGTTGAGACGGCTGCTGGCCAGGCAAGCCGTTGGGGCACCGTTATCCAGGAGAAGGGTCGATCTTGGGGGCCATCGAGTTGCGCGACCATTCCCGATGCGGCGCCGTCGCGTAGGTTCTCAGTTTTGAGCGGATCGAAAACCGTCGCTCACCTCGGCGGGATCAACCGAAAACCGGAGCACCTTGCGCGGAATCGTGCATTCGATCTTTTCGACTTTCGTGTGGATTATGACAAAGCCCGCACCGCCGGCCGGGCTGGTGAGAAAATAGGCCCGCGATCTATCCGCGATCTGTCCCCAGATTCGCTTCATTGCCTCGGCCTCATGCAGGAAGAGTTCGGCTCTTCCCGTCAAATTGACGACAAAGGTCAGCGCTTCGTTGAAAAACATCCATTGCACGAGCGGATTCGTCTGGATTTGCGATACCTTGCGACTGGTCGCGGCGGTCAGCGTGTAGAGATCCGGAAAATCGCTGAAAGACATCGTGGCCATCCATCGCGATTGAGGAAACCCGTCTCGATCGACGGTGCTCAGGATCCCGGGATTGTTGGCTTTGAGCGTTTCTCTCACCGCCCTGATTATCTGTTCCCGGTTGCCCGGATCGAGCGACTCG
This sequence comes from uncultured Verrucomicrobiae bacterium, assembly GCA_963816855.1. Classification (GTDB taxonomy): domain Bacteria; phylum Verrucomicrobiota; class Verrucomicrobiia; order Chthoniobacterales; family Terrimicrobiaceae; genus DASTFP01. The sequence continues at coordinate 46,567 of CAWFMA010000008.1, forward strand.
ATGTCGGTTTCGGCAGTCGTGTTCATGCAACGAAAAATTCAATCTAAGCAAATCGCCGCGACATTTCGAGAAAACAGTCATCGAAATCGGAATGGAAGATTATTGACGCCCGCCGGCGGGAGATCTTTGTTTTGCCGATGCCGTGAGCGGGCGCCGGAAATCCGGTATACCCGCGCGCGCCAACTTTCTCCGGATGCAGCTCGATCTCGATTTTCATAAATCACCCGAAGCCCCCGAGCCGAAGATCCTTTCGGTCAGCGAGCTAACGCGGCGGGTGAGAGAACTGCTCGAGCGCGGGATTGGCGACGCCTGGGTCGAGGGGGAGATTTCCAACTATCGCCGGCAGTCCTCCGGGCACCAGTACTTCACCCTCAAGGACAATTTCAGCCAGCTTCCCTGCGTGCTCTTCAGCGGCGCGACGGCGATCCTGCACGGGTTGAAGCTGGCCGACGGGCAGCGGGTGCAGGTTTTCGGAATGCTCTCCGTTTACGAGCCGCGGGGCCAGTATCAGCTGATTGTTCGCTTGATTCAGGGACGCGGCCAGGGTTCGCTGCAGGCCAAATTCGAAGCGCTCAAGAAAAAGTTGTCGGCCGAAGGGCTTTTTGCTCCGGGCCGAAAGCGGCCGCTGCCGCGTTTTCCAAGCCGGGTCGGCCTGGTGACTTCGCCCACGGGAGCAGCGATCCGCGATTTTTTGAAGGTGCTGCATCGGCGCCACCCCGGCATCTCGGTGCTCATCAATCCGGTCCGCGTGCAGGGCCGGGGCGCGAGCCTGGAGATCGCCCGGGCGATTCGTGAGTTCGGCAGAGCCCCCGGGAGCGGGTTTCCGCGGGTTGACGTGATCGTGATCACCCGCGGCGGGGGAAGCATCGAGGACCTCTGGGAATTCAACGAGGAGGTCGTGGCGCGCGCAATCGCCGCCTCGCCGCTGCCGGTGGTGAGCGCGATCGGGCACGAAATCGACTTCACGATCGCCGATTTCGTCGCGGATCTGAGAGCGCCGACCCCCAGCGCTGCCGCGGAGATCCTCGCGGCCGACCGGACCGAGGTGCTCGGAAGACTAAGGCAAGCCTCGGCCCGTCTTGCCCGGGCCTGCGGGAGCCGGCTCGAGATTCTGCAGATGCGGCTGGAGGCGGCCCGAAAAGCCGCGCTTTTCCGCGAGCCTCTCCACAGAGTGCTCGAGCTTCTGCAGACGCTGGATCGGCAGAAGGCCTCGCTGGAACGCGCCGCAAAGCTGCGTCTCGAACGCGAGAGAAACCTGTTCGAGCGGCTGGCAGCCAGGATGTTCGGCCAGCTTCCCCTCCGGGCGATTGCGGACCACAAGCTTCGGTGCCGTTTGAGCAATCAAAAGATCACCGAACTCGTGGCGAGGGAATTGGCAGGCAGGCAGGCGCGGCTGGAGCGCGCGACGGGAATTCTGCGGGCCCTTGATCCGCAGGCGACGCTCCGGCGGGGATACACGATCACCATGGCGGCCGAAGGTTATCCCCTGGTGTCCGCCGCGCAGGTGGAACCGGGAATGGTTCTGCGCACCCGCTTTCAAGATGGGGAAACTCAGTCGATCGCCGCGAAACGTTGACGCCCGAATACACGGGGGCTAAGAAGGATGTTCGCGTGAAAAAGACCTTCTCCGAGCTCGAGGCCATATACCGCCGGCCTCTCTTCGAACTGCTTCAGGAAAGCCGCCGCGTCCATTCGATTCATTGGCCTGAGAATGAGATGCAGCTTTGCACGCTTTTGAGCGTAAAGACCGGCGGGTGCTCCGAGGATTGCTCGTACTGTGCGCAGAGCGGGCGTTATCACACGGGGCTTTCGAGGGAAAGGCTGATGACCGTCGAGGAGGTGCTTCCCCATGCGCGGCGCGCCAAGGCCAACGGGTCGACCCGCTTTTGCATGGGCGCCGCCTGGAAGGGCGTGCGCGACGGCGACCAGAGGTTTGAACGGGTGCTCGAAACCGTGCGCGAGGTCAGCAAGCTGGGGATGGAAGTTTGCGTGACCCTTGGGCAACTCGGCGACGCCGAAGCACGCAAGCTCAAGCGCGCCGGAGTGACCGCCTACAACCACAATATCGACACTTCGCCCGAGCATTATCCAAAAATCGTGTCCACCCATACCTTCGAGGACCGCCTGGCGACGATCGGCGCCGTGCAGCGTGCGGGAATGAGCGTCTGTTGCGGAGGAATCGTCGGCATGGGCGAAACGGAGAGCGACCGCCTGCGGATGCTGGAAGTGCTCTGCTCCTTCGATCCCCCGCCGGAAAGTGTCCCCATCAACTGCCTCGTTCCGATGCCCGGCACTCCTCTTGAGCACTGCGAGCCGGTTGATACTTTTGAGTTGGTGCGGCTCATTGGCACGACCCGGATCGCCTTGCCCTTGGCGAAGGTGCGCCTTTCGGCGGGCCGCAACCGGCTTTCGCGTGAAGCGCAGGCGCTTTGTTATTTTGCCGGCGCCAATTCCATTTTCTATGGGGACAAGCTTCTCACCGCGTCCAATCCGTCCTCGGACGCGGACAAGGATCTTCTTCGCGCCCTCGACCTCCAAACCCAGACCCCCAGCGTTCCTCAACCCGTATGAAAATTGCCATCGGCTCCGACCATGCCGGCTACAGCTACAAGCAACAAATAATCGAGCATCTGAAAGGGAAAGGCCACGAGGTCGTCGATTTAGGGACTCATGGCCCCGCATCGACAGATTATCCCCTCTGGATAATCCCAACCGCCGAGGCGGTCGCCAAAGGGGAGGCAGAGCTCGGCATTGTGCTCGGCGGATCCGGCAATGGCGAGGCCATCGCGGCCAACAAGGTCAAAGGGATCCGGTGCGCGCTTTGCTGGAGCGACGAAACGGCGGAACTCTCCCGCCAGCATAATAATGCGAACGTCCTTTCCATCGGGGAACGAATGATTTCCATCGAGCTCGCCTTGCGCATCGTTGACATCTGGCTGAAGACGCCCTTCGAGGGAGGCCGGCACGCCGGCCGAATCGAAGAACTGGCCCGCTATGAAGCCGGGCAGCCGATGCAGTAGGGTTACCCGTGCCCGTTCCAAAATGGCTTGTTGGTACGCCGATCGCCCATCGCGGCCTCCACGATGAAAGCCATCCGGAAAATTCGCTGACCGCGATTGACCGCGCGATTCGGCACGGCTTTCCGGTCGAGATCGACGTTCAGTCCAGCGCGGACAGCCGGGCCGTTGTCATTCACGACTGGAACCTGTTGCGTCTGACGGGGCTGGACGCTCGCGTGAAAATGACCGATTCGGCGCAAATCGCCAAATTGAGACTGGCGGGCGGCGGCGAGCGAATTCCGCTGCTCGAAGACGTCCTCGATCTCATCGCCGGGCGGCAGGCGGTGATTATCGAAATCAAGAACCGAAAGCGCCCGGGGGCGCTGGAGCCTGCCGTATCGAAAATCTTGCGCGACTACCGCGGACCGGTCGCGATTCATTCGTTCAACCCGTTTTCGCTGGGCTGGTTTCGGAGGAACCACCCGGATCTTTGCCGTGGTCAGATTTCCTGCTCATTCGACACGGATGACATGGCCGACTGGAAGAAGGTCATTCTCGCCCATTACGGCATGAACTGGATGAGCCGCCCGCAATTCATTTCGCACCATTGGAAGCAATTGCCTGCGGTCGTTCCCGCCCTCCTCCGCCGCCTCCTGCGCATGCCCCTGTTGACATGGACGCTCCGCAGCGCCGAAGAACAGAACCAGGCGCTGCGCCACGCGGACAATTTCTTCTTTGAAGGCTACGAACCCAGGGAACGACTTCCGCCGGAGCACAGACAGTAAGCGTCAATTTTCAAGAAGGTTTTCTTTCGAGGAGCTCGAGAAACTGATCCTCGGACAAAATCTTCACGCCGAGCTTTGCAGCGTCGTCCAGCTTTGACCCCGCCCCGGGCCCGGCGACCAGATAGTCGGTCTTTCGGCTTACGCTTCCGCTGACGTTGCCGCCCCGGGAGCGAATCAATTCCTGGGCCTCGGAGCGCGGCATCGTCTCGAGCGAGCCGGTGAGGACGAACGTTTTGCCGCTGAAAGCCTCCCTTCCGCCGGAGGGCGCCGAGCCTTGTGGCCGGATGCCCAGCAAGTCAAGTCGGTGCAAGACCTCCCGGCCCCTATCGCATGCAAACCAGTCGAGGACGGCTCTGGCCGCAACGGGCCCGACCTTGACGACCGCATCGGAGAGAGAAGACCCCTTTTTTTTGGCCTTCTCCGCGAACCCTCGCGAAATGAGACGCCCTCCGACCTCCTCCGCTTCCCTGACGAGTTGGCCGTGCTTTTCCGCGAGGGCTTGTCGCTCGTGTTCCCCTAACTGACGATTCTTTCTCGCGCGCGGGTTCGTCTCCGCGATCTCGCCGCGCAAGCGATCAAGCGTGACAACGTCGCGCAGGAGGTCCGAGCCGGCCACCGCCTCCAACGACTGATGAGACATCGCTAGGTCGTGGGCCGTTTCCTCTCCGATCTCGGGAATCGCCAGGGCGTGAAGCCAGCGAGCCAGGGGAAGCTGGGGGGCGTTTTGGATCGCCTCGAGCAGTTTGGCGGCGTTCTTCCCGCCGAAGACGCGCGGTTCCGAATCAGTTCCCAGATTGAGCGTAGAAAGGTCGCCGAGCTTGAGCTGAAAGACATCCAGCGGTTCCTGGACCAGGCCTCGCTCGACAAGCTTGTCGGCGACGATCCCGCCGAGGCCTTCGAGGTCGAGCGCGCCCCGCTTCGCGAAATACTCGAGGCGGCGGGTCTTTTGCGCCGGGCATTGAGGATTTTCGCAGACCCAGGCCGCAAACTGGGGAGCTCTTTTGATGGGGCCGCCGCATACCGGGCAGCGTCCGCCGATATGGGCAAAGAAGTCGAACGGCTCCGTGCCGGGGGGGCGTTGTTCGAGCACCACGCGCACCACTGCGGGAATTACCTCGCCAGCCTTTTCGATGACCACCGTGTCCCCGATGCGAATATCCTTGCGACCAATTTCATCTTCGTTGTGCAGCGTCGCCCGGGCAATGGTGCTGCCCCGCAGGAAGACCGGATCGAGTTCCGCGACCGGGGTGAGCACTCCGGTCCGGCCCACTTGAACCGTGATCTCGCGAAGGCGCGTCGTCGCCTGCTCGGCGGCGTATTTCCATGCGCGCGCCCATTTGGGCGCGCGCGAATTGTCGCCCACCCGCTCTCGCAACCCGAGATCATTGAGCTTGACGACTGCGCCGTCCGTTTCGAATCCGAACCCGCCGCGGATGCCGTCGAGCTCGTTGATCGCCGCGAAGATTTCCTCGGGCGAATGGCATATTTTTGTCCATTGGTGCGTGCGCTGACCGAGCGCTTTCAACCAGTCCAGGACACCTTTCTGCGTGGAAGGCATCGTGACCTCGTCGCTCACCTCGCCAAGACCGAAGGCCATGAATTCCAGCGGACGCCGCGCAACGATGCGGGAGTCCAGAAGCTTGAGGGAACCCGCTGCGGCGTTGCGCGGGTTGGCGAACGGTTCGTGACCCGCGGCGCGGAGTTCCTCCCGAAGACGGCCAAAGCCCAAAGTGGTCATGTAGACCTCTCCGCGCACCTCGAGCACGGAGGGGGCCACTGTTCCCCGCAATTGCAGGGGGATGGCCCGCACGGTCTTGAGATTTTGCGTGATGTCATCGCCCCTTTCCCCGTCGCCGCGAGTCGCCCCGCTCACCAGCACCCCTCGCTGGTAGCGGAGGCTGATCGCGACGCCGTCTATCTTCGGCTCCACGAGCCAATTCAGAGCTTCTCCCGGCAGCGCCCGGGCAACGCTGGCGACGAACTTCCGCAATCCCTCCAGGCCGTCCTTGGCAAACAAGTTGTCGAGCGACAGCATCGGCACGGCATGGCGTATTTGGGAAAATCCCTGGCTCGGTTTTCCTCCAACCCGATGGGTCGGGGAATCCGCCGTCGCGAGATCCGGGTGCGCCTCCTCCAGCTCGCGAAGCTCGCGAAACAACTGGTCGAACTCCGCGTCCGAAATTTCCGGGGCTGCCTGGTCGTAATAGAGGCGATTGTGCCGCTCAATCTCCGTCCGCAACCGCTGCGCTCGGCGCTTGAAGTCTTCTTTCTCTTGCTCGGACATAGATCCATCCAATCACAAGCGCACCAGCCGCGCCACCGAGACAATCCACGATCCAGTCGGCGGGATCGCCGCCCGATCGATCTTTGGTAAAGAGTTGGTGCGTCTCGTCGAGCGCTCCAATGATGGCAATCGCCGCCAGAACGACCGCCAAGAGCCTCCACCCCTGCCAGCGAAGAGTTCTGCTCAAGATCGCCGCGAGAAGCAACCCGCCAACGAAAAAGTAGAAGAAGTGTGCAACCTTGTCGGACTCGGGAAATGCGGGCAGGTGAACGTCCTGGCCGGGGAGCGACGACAAAATCCACAACGTCACCAGCCACACGGCAAAAGAGAAGCCCAGGAAAACAGAGAAAAATGAAGTGCCCTTGATCATTTGAGGTACACTTTAGCCGTGGGCCGCATGGTGAAGCAACTTATCTTGGGCATCGACGGCGGGGCGACCAAAACCGACTGGACGCTCGCCGAGACGGGGCGCGGCGGACTTCGCATTCTCGAAAGCGGCCGCCTGGGTCCGGGAAGCATGCAACTTCTCGAATCCGGTGCCCTGAAAGCGCTGCTGGCCGTCCTGCCGTGCCAGGCCGGACGCGTCGGCCTCTTTTTGGCCGGCTGTGCCACCGAACCGGACCGCAGGAAGCTGGAGCGTCTCGCCCGCTCGCTTTGGCCGCAAGCAGGCATTCGGGTGGGCAGCGACCGGCAGTCGGGCTTCGCCGCAGCCTTCGGCGACGGCGACGGCATTGCGGTCATCGCGGGAACCGGATCCGCGGTCACCGGACGAAATGCCTCCAACGAGGATGGCGCCGGCGGATGGGGGCACCTCCTCGGCGATAGCGGCGGCGGCTATGATCTCGCCATTCGAGCCTTGCGGCGAGTGTTGTTCGATTTTGACACCGAGCGCCGCATGACGCCATTGGGGCGCGATTTTCTCCGAGCCCTCGGCCTCAATACGCTGCGCGAGTTGACGGTCTGGGCACAAACCGCGCAAAAGGACGATCTGGCGCGTCTCACGCCCCTGCTCTTCGAACACGCCTCCGAAGTGACGGAAATCCTGCGGGAGGGCGCGGAGGCCCTCGCGCGGCTTGCCGCCGCGGTTTGCCGGAGGCTTGGGTTCCAGAGGCCGCCGGTCCGCCTGATGGGCGGAGTCTTCTTGAATCAACCGCTTTACGGCCGCCTGTTTGCCGAGGCCCTTCGCAAGGACTACCCCGGTTCCCGGGTTGAGGTGTGCAAGATCTCAGCCAGTCATGGCGCCGTTTTCCTCGCATCGGAAACGTGGGAAACTGCCTGCGGCGAACCGGAGGCGCGAGCCGAGAGCACGCTGCACCTGGCAACCACGGAACAGCCAAATCCCCGGTCGTGGGGCCTGGACGAACTGATGTCCCGCGAGCTTGTTTCCCTTTTCGTGCGCGAAGAGCGCCTGGTCGAAGAAGCCCTCGGAGACAGCGTGGACGCGCTCGCCCGCGCCGTCGAGCTGGTCACGGAAACACTCGGGCACGATGGCAGGCTTTTCTACGTGGGCGCGGGGACGAGCGGACGCCTGGGCGTCCTAGATGCGAGTGAAATGCCTCCGACCTTTGGAGTGTCGCCCGCCATGGTGCAAGCAATCATGGCGGGAGGCGCCTCTGCGATTCAGGCCAGCGTCGAAGGCGCCGAAGATGACCCCTCGGCGGGAGCTTTGGCGATCCGAGAACGCGGGGTCACCCGGAGCGACGTCGTTTGCGGCATTACTGCCAGCGGCCGGACGCCGTTTGTCCAAGGAGCCCTGCGAGCCGCCAGGGCCATAGGCGCAAGGACAATCCTTTTGACCTGCAACCCCAACAGAAAGAGAGGCGAGCTTAAGGCCGATGTAGAGGTTGACATGCCCACAGGACCCGAACTGATTACCGGCTCGACTCGCTTGAAAGCAGGCACCGCAACCAAGGTTGCCCTCAACATCCTTTCGTCGTGCGCAATGATCCGGCTCGGGCGGGTGGACGGCAATTCGATGATCTGCCTTCAGCCAACCAACGAGAAGCTGCGGGCTCGTGCCGCACGAATTGTTGCCGAGCGTCTCGAAATTCCCGAAAGCGAAGCAAAAAATCGGCTCGAGTGCGCAAATTGGGACATCCGGAAGGCCCTTTTTAATCCGGAGCAAGGCGGCAACGCAACGACCAGCCGTTTAACCCGTTCAATCGGAGGCCTGTGATAATTCCTTTCGCCTGGCATGCATTTTGCTTGCGGTCTTGCAAACCGAACAGCCCGGTCAAGGGAATCAACGGAGGTGTTGGGGGGATCCCTCCGAAAGGGGCACACCGACCGGGCTGTTCGTGATTCTCTTTTAAAATGGTAGCGGGGCCGGGCGGCCCGGGGATGCCGCCCCTACCATGAGGAATCGCGCAACGATGCTAGTCGCATAGCGGCGGCCTGGGAGATTAACGTTTGGCTGATTGGATTAACTCGACCTCGTAACCGTCGGGCGCGTCAACGAAGGCGATTATGCCGCCGGAACTCTTGTGCGGTCCATCGCTCAGCGGATAGCCGAGCGAAGCCGAATGGCGGGCAAACGCCTCCATGTCATCCACCTCAAACGCGAGATGCGTCAAGTCCGGACCCACCTGCACCGGACCGCTCGCATCGTATTTGCAAATCTCAATGAGTTCCTCGCTTTCCGGTGCCTTGAGAAAGACGAGTTGCGAACCCCGTCCGCTGGTCATCCGGCGCACTTCTTCAAGGCCGAGCACTTCCTTGTAAAAATGAACCGTCTTTTCCAGGTCGGTAACCCGATAGCGGGTGTGGAGCAGTTTCTTTACCATACGCGATCAGTCTAAGCGCAAAACGCAGCCGTGTCGAAGCCCCAATAGCCGAGCCAGGCGCTGGGGACGCCGCTTTCAGCCGGCGTGGGGATGCGGCCGGATCGGCCACGCCTCGACATCCAGGTCTTCCGCAACCACTGCGTGGTCGGCGGGCGCGGAAGGGTCCTTGAATCGATCGGCGACTGCCGGCACGAAGCTCCATTTCTCGACCTCTGCCTGGGCGATCCGATACGGGAGATGGAAGACCTTTCCGGCATGTAGACGCCGCTGGCGATCGGCGGAGAACATCACATAGCGCTCGACAAGAAAGAACTCGAGGGAACCCGGTTCGGTCGCCAACGGCGGTTTCCGAGAGCCGTAGCGAAATTCGGCATCCGGGTAACCGAGGCGCCTGGCTTTGTAGGCGCAAGTTCCATCCGGGCCGATGTGAGCGCTCATTCGCGCGTGAACGTAGTTGAGATTAAATCCGCGCCGGGCGATTTCCACCGCGAGGGGCTGATTGCAGACCAGTGAATAAAACCAGACTCCAGGCACCCCTGCGCCGTCGTGAACGTAGGTGCGGACGTTGAGCTCAAGGAAATTCGAAAGCCAAGGAACGGGCGGAAGTCCGCTTGGGCGAACCCTTCTCATAAAGAACGGCACGATCCCAAGCCACGCCTGCTGGTCGAAGGTATCAACGAAGAGTCCCCGCGGAAGCGTGTCCTGGACTTCCTTCGCGCTCCACGCCCAATGCAAGAAGAGGAGGCGCTTCCATTGCATATGGAGAACCGGCATGGCCTGAGGTTTCGCCCGCGCAAACAGCCGGTCTTCGATTGTGGGTTCTCTCATCGCTCAGTCATGTTGATTCCAAGCAGCTCCGCGGCCAGTGGTCGGGCACGGCGCACCAGGATTCCCGTTTGCTTAACGCCTCGTCAAAGGTTTCTATCCCAATCGATGACCTCACACGATCTCTTTCGGAACGCCAGCCAGGTAATTCCTGGCGGGGTGAATTCTCCGGTGCGCGCTTTTCGCGCTGTCGGCGGCGAACCTTTTTTCGCCGCGCGAGCCGATGGCGCGCGACTCTTCACGGTCGAAGGCCGGGAGCTCATTGATTACGTTGGCACCTGGGGTCCGGCGATCCTCGGGCATGCGCCGGACGCGGTAGTCGCCGCGGTCTGCGCCGCTGCGTCCAACGGGCTGAGTTTCGGCGTTCCCAATCCCCTGGAAGTCGACATGGCGCGAACGATCTGCGAGCTGGTTCCCTCGGTGGAAAAGGTCCGCCTGGTCAATAGCGGCACAGAGGCGACGATGAGCTGCATCCGACTGGCCCGGGGTTTCACCAGCCGGCAAAAAATTATCAAGTTTGAAGGCTGCTACCACGGGCATGCTGATTCCCTGCTGGTCAAGGCCGGGAGCGGCGCCCTGACCCACGGTCGGCCGGATAGCGCCGGTGTTCCGGAGGCGCTGGCGAACCTGACCATCACCGTGCCTTTCAATGATCTGCCAGCAGTTCGGGAAGCATTTGCGGCGAACAAGGGCGAAATTGCGGCGATCATTCTCGAGCCGATTCCCGCCAATGCGGGGCTCTATCTCCCGGAGCCGGGATTTCTGGAAGAACTTCGGGAGCTTTGCGACACGGAAGGTTCGGTCCTGATTTTCGACGAGGTGATGACAGGATTTCGGGTTGCTCCGGGCGGCGCGCAAGAACTCTACGGCGTCTTGCCGGACTTGACGGCCCTGGGGAAGGTGATCGGCGGCGGGCTTCCCGTCGGCGCCTTTGGCGGGCGCTCCGAGATCATGGACGCCCTCTCTCCCGACGGTCCGGTTTACCAGGCCGGAACTCTTTCGGGAAACCCGATCGCGATGGCGGCCGGCCTGGCGCAAATCGGCGAACTCATCCAACACGGAGGCTGGTCGCGCCTGGAAGAGCTTGGCGAGCAATTCGAGGCACGAATTCGCCCGGTCATCGCCGGAAAGCGCCTCACTTTTCATCGGATTGGTTCGCTGTTCTGCCTCTACTTTTGCGCAGGGCCTGTCCGCAATCTCACCGATGCCCGCCGAAGTGATCAAGCGGCGTTCGCCCGGTATTTCCATGCCTGCCTTGAGCGGGGAGTCTATTTTGCGCCTTCCCAGTTCGAGGCTGGTTTCCTGTCACTCGCGCACGGCGAAAGCGATATGGATCAGACCGCGCAAATCGCCGCGGAAGCGATCAAAATCGCGGGATACTGAACTCCGGAAAAGCGCCGGCTCATCGCCGGCGAAGCGGGCGTCGCCGCGACCGGGGGCGAAAATTTTGCCCACTGGACAAGTGCGGGAACTTTCCGTACCCGTTAACGCCGTGAAGCAACGGGTGCGCGCACGCGCAAAGTTTTTCTTCGAAGGAGATTACAAGTTTTTTCTCAAGGGTGTCACCTATGGCACCTTCGCTCCCGATTCCGACGGTTACTACGTGGGTCCGCCCGAGAAGGCCCGCATCGATCTCTCCCTGATGCGGGAGATCGGTGTGAACGGGGTGCGCGTCTATCACGCCCCGCCAAAATGGTTTCTCGACCTTTGCTACGAATTTGGAATCCGCGTGATGGTCACCCTTTGGTGGGGGCAAAACGTGGATTTTCTCAGCTCGGGCAGGCGCCGCCGGGAAATTTTCGCCAAGGTCCATTCCGATGTGAACTCAAACGCGGGGCATCCCGGGCTCCTCGGCTATCTCGTGGCCAATGAAATCTCGAGCACCATGGTTCGGTGGTACGGGGTGAGGCGGGTCACGGAATTCGTCGAGAACATGATCAACATCGGGAGGGATGCCGACGATGACGTGTTGTTTTCCTACGCGAGCTATCCGCCCACGGAATACCTGCTGCCGACAAACATGGATTTTTACACCTTCAATGTTTACCTGCATCGAAGGAGCGACTTCGATCGCTATCTCGCGCGGCTCCAGAATCTGGCCGAGGATCGCCCGCTGATCATGGGCGAGTTCGGGATGGATACGCTGCGGCACTCCGAGAAGGAACAGGCCGAAATACTCGCCTGGCATATTGAAAGCGTCGTCCGGGGCGGCCTGGCAGGAACTTTTCTTTACACCTGGACCGACGAGTGGTGGTGCAATGGCCAGGACATTACCGACTGGGCCTTCGGGCTGACCACGCGCGAACGCCTGCCCAAAGAGGCGCTTTCACGGGTGAAGTCGCTATTCGCCGGCCCGGAGTCGGTGACTCGCAAGATCAGCCTCCCCCACTACCCCAAGGTTTCGGTGATCGTCTGTTCCTATAATGGCGCCAAGACGCTCGAACGATGCCTCGAATCGTTGCGGCGCATCGAATACCCGGACTACGAAGTGATCCTGGTGGATGACGGATCGAAGGACGATACCGAGGAAATCGCCTCGAGAAATCGCTGGATCACTTACCTCCGGCAAGAGAACTCGGGCCTCAGCATGGCGCGCAATGTCGGGGCGCGGGCGGCCACGGGAGAAGTGCTCGCCTATACCGACAGCGATTGCATGGCCGATCCCCAATGGCTTTACTTCATGGTCGGGACGTTGCTCAGCGGCGCCTACGCGGGCGTCGGCGGACCCAACGTCTCCCCTCCGGCGGAGAACTGGATCCAAGCGTGCGTCGCGGCGGCGCCGGGTGGGCCGAACCACGTGCTGCTCACCGACCAGATCGCGGAACACATTCCTGGCTGCAACATGGCCTTCTACAAATGGGCTTTCGAGCGAGTGGGAGGTTTCGATCCCGAGTACCGCAAGGCCGGCGATGACGTGGACTTTTGCTGGCGCCTGCAGCAGGACGGGCAGATCATCGGTTTCAGCCCGTCCGCGATAGTGTGGCACTACCGCCGGTTCACCCTTGCGGCATTCCGCAAGCAGCAGAACGGCTACGGGGAAGCCGAGTCGCTCCTTCGCTTCAAACACCTGGTCTTTTTCGGGCCAACCGGGACGGCGAAATGGAAGGGCCAGATTTACGGCGCGCCGCGTTTCACCTGGCTGATCAACCGGCCGATCATTTATCACGGCATTTTCGGCGAGGGACTTTTCCAGTCGATCTACCCCACCCCGCAATCCGATCTCGCGGGATACCTGAGCAGCATCGAATGGGTGGTGCTCACCTTCCTTGTCTTCTGCCTGTCGATTCCGCTGCCCTTCCTGCGGATTGTCCCCTACCTGATGTTTGGCGGCACTTTTCTCGTGGCCTTGTCGCACATGATCCACGCGAAGCTCGAGCCCAAGCACGACACCATCCTCGCCCGGCTCCTCGTCGCCTTTCTGGCCCTGACCCAACCGCTCGTGCGCGGCTGGTCCCGCTACTTCACCTGGCTGAAGTTCAAGCGCACTCCCCCGGCGGTCATTGCCTCGCACGAAAAAGATTACACTCCCTCCCGCGGAAGCATCTCGAACTTGAATTTCTGGACGGAGAACGGCCAGGGCCGGGAGCAGTTGTTGCCGGAGATCATCGAGGCGCTCGAAACCGAAGGCTGGAACTACTCGACGGATACCGGTTGGAAAAACTGGGACATCCAGGTCTACGGAAGTTTTTGGTGGGGCATCAAGCTGCGAAGTGTCACCGAATACCACGGCGGCCCAAAGTGCCTGACTAGGATCAAGCTCGACACGCAGATGGTCGCGACGACCCTATTGATCAATCTTTTCGTCCTGGCCGTTCTGATCTACCGCCAGCTGTACGTAGCCGGCAGCGATCTCTGGCTATGGATTCCGTACGTTATCGGCGTCGGGATTCTGGCGGCGCGTGCCTACCGCCTCAAGAAGCGCGTCGCGGAGCTCGTGGACGCGGCGGCGCAGCGGCGCGGCTTTGTCCGAGTGGGGCGAAAGCCCGCCCCAAGCCGTTGACCGACCGCGTAGCCGACTACGATTTTTTCCTTCCGAGGGAGCTCATCGCTGCCCGGCCGCTGGCCGAGCGGGACGCCTCGCGAATGCTGGTTCTCCACCGGGACTCCGGGCGTCTCGAACATCGCCTCTTCCGCGACTTTCCCGAATACCTGAGGCCCGGGGATCTGGCCGTTCTCAATAATTCGAGAGTGTTCAAAGCCAGGCTCCGCACCAACGATGGACGTATCGAGCTCCTTCTCCTGCGGTCTCCCGAACCCGGTAAATGGATCTGTCTGGCGAAGCCGGGGCGCCGGGTCCGCCCCGGGTCTGAATTTATCATCGCCGGCACTATCGGTCGCGTCAGGGAAATTCTCGAAGACGGTTCGCGTCTGGTGGAGTTCGACGATGAGCCGGACCTGGCGCGTTTCGGCAGCGTGCCGATCCCGCCCTACCTTCACCGGGACGCCGACGCGCAAGACGAGATCCGGTATCAAACTGTCTTCGGAATGGAAACCGGCTCCGTCGCCGCGCCGACTGCGGGCCTGCATTTTACCCAGGAGATTTTGTCGCGCATTCCGTATGCCCTGGTGACGTTGCATGTTGGAATCGCCACGTTCCTGCCGGTGAAGGTTGAACGCGTGGCGGACCACCGCATGCACGAGGAACTTTATTCCATTGACAAGAATGCCGCCGCTTCGATCAATGCCGCCGCGCGCCTGGTGGCGGTGGGAACGACCTCCGTCCGCGTCCTGGAAAGCCAGCCCCGAGGCCTGGTGTTGCCGCATTCGGGCTCGACCAGCATCTACATCCATCCTCCGTTCAGCTTCGGGCGGGTTGCCGCCTTGCTGACGAATTTCCATCTGCCAAAGTCGACTTTGCTGATGCTGGTGTGCGCCTTTGCCGGGCGGGAGACGGCGCTGGCCGCATATGCGGAAGCCGTTCGAGAACGCTATCGGTTCTTCAGCTACGGTGACTGCATGTTGGTCGTCTGAATTCTTCTCGCCGCAAAAAAATCCTTCAGGATCCGCGCGCACTCATCCGCCCGCACTTCGGCCCGGACATCGCACCGATGGTTTAGTTCGGGCATTTGAAGAATGTTGAGCAAGCTGCCGGCCGCGCCGCTTCTCGCATCGCGGCAACCGAAGACCACGCGGCGCAGGCGCGCGTGAACCAGCGCCCCGGCGCACATCGGGCAGGGCTCCTTGGTGACAAACATCTCGCAGTCAATGAGCCGCCAATCTTCCACAACGGCCCCGGCCTGGGTGATGGCGATCATTTCGGCATGGGCGGTCGCATCCTTTAGCGTTTCAACCTGGTTCCAGGATCGCGCGATGATTCCGCCGTCTCGAACGATGATTGCACCGATCGGCGACTCCCCGGAGTCGAATGCCTTGCGCGCAAGACGCAGGGCTTCTCCCATGTAAAACTCGTCGCTGGTGAAATCTGTCAACACACGCTATCAGATAGCACATGGACCCCCGTAAAACCATCGTCGCCCCGTCCATTCTCGCGGCGGATTTTTCTCAACTCGGCCATGAAGTTGAACGCGTGACTGCCGCCGGAGCCGATTGGATCCATTGCGACGTCATGGACGGGCATTTCGTGGACAATATTTCCTTCGGCCCGGACGTCGTGGAAGCGACGTCGCGGCGCACCGATCTGCCGCTCGACGTGCATCTGATGGTTGAACGGCCGGATAAATTCTTCCCAAGATTCACCGCGGTGGCCAGCTCGATTTCGGTGCACGTCGAAGCGAATCATGATGTCGCCGAAACGCTCACGCACATTCGTTCGGCGGGCTGCAAGGCGGGCCTGGCCCTCAGTCCGCCGACGCCGGTTGAGCGCATCGAGCCGTTTCTCGGGCTGTTTGACGTTTTGCTGGTGCTGACGGTCAACCCGGGTTTCGGGGGGCAGGCCTTCATCCCGGGGACTTTGGACAAGGTGCGCCAGGGGGCTGCGTGGCGGGAGGAACGCCAACTGGACTATCACATCGAGGTGGATGGCGGCTTAAACGTTGCGACGGCGCGGCTTTCCCGGGAAGCGGGAGCGAATGTCATGGTGGCGGGCACCTCGATCTTCCGGGCGGCCGATCCCGCGGCGGAGATTGCGGCGTTACGTTAGATTTTATCGGCGATCCCTCCGACCAGCCTGCAGTTAGTCCCGAAGGCAAGGTCAAGCCATTCGCAAAGATCCGTGATCGTTCCACGCCACGGCTTCCCTGAAAACCAGAGGCACCGCCCTGGCCACTCCGGGGATGCCCTTTAAACTCAAACCCAGGAGATAAGAATGGAAATTAAGAGAATCAGTTCACAACCGTCCAACACTGGACCGGCCGACTGGTTTACCGGCAGTGCGTATAGATCCGCTGTTCCAAGCAAGCGCACCGGCCCGCGCGGCGGGCGCCAGTGTCACCTTCGAGCCCGGCGCTCGAACAGCATGGCACACCCATCCGCTGGGTCAGACCCTGATTATCACCGGCGGTTGCGGTCGAGCACAGCATGAAGGCGGTCCCGTCGAGGAGATCCATCCCGGCGATGTGGTTTGGTTTCCGCCGGGTGAGAAGCACTGGCATGGTGCTGCGCCAGCCATGGCTATGACCCATATCGCCATTCAGGAACAGCTCGACGGTCAGGTCGTCGAGTGGATGGAGAAAGTCAGCGACGACCAATACAACAGGTAAGCTCACGCCTTTGAGATAGCCGCTTATCGAAAGAAAGGCCGCGGTGAGGCGCGATCTCTTGGACCCCGGATCGATCGATGGCTCCGAACCGCCTGGCCGGCCCTCGGCTGAAGGAATCTTTGCCCGGGACACAATCACACGCAAAGCCCGGTTGATCGCGGGCGACGGCAACGGCGCCAGAGCGAGAATCAAACTGGATGCTGACGACGAAACGCAAGTGAAATGCGCGGTCGAAAACCGCTGAAGCGACTTGCTTGCTCTTTGCTCTAGACACTCAGAACCTCTGAGAGTGTCCAGTCGCCTGAGTCTGCTCATTCCCTTGGCCACACGATCCGACGGTCCGGAAATCAACCTTGCATGCGGCTGTGCGGATGTTATCCCGAAGGAAATTCCTTCCCCAAAATGAGTGATCTCACCGCGAAAATACAAGCCGCCGGAGCCACCGGGCAACTGCTCGAATCCTCGGCCAAAAACCTCCTTGCTTTTCTGGCCAAAAGCTCGTCCCCGCTCGACGAAGCCTCCATCCGCGAGTTGGCCGATGCCGGCGACTGGAAGGAGCTCGATAATCGGTTTTTCCGGACTCTGGCCTTCGGAACGGGCGGGCTTCGCGGCAAGACGATCAGTTCAGCTATCACACGGGCGGAAAAGGGTTCCCCTCAAGCGCTCGGCCGACCGGAATTCCCATGTGTCGGCACGAACGCGATGAATTACTACAACATTAGCCGCGCCACCCAGGGCTTGGTGGCTTATGCTAAGGAATATTTCGCGAAGAGCGGCCGGGCCGGGCGTCCATCCATCTGCATTTGCCACGACACACGCTTCTTCTCGCGCGAATTCGCCGAACTCGCCGCCAAGGTGATCACCGAGAATGGCTGCGACGCTTATCTCTTCGAAGGCCCCCGCTCGACGCCGGAGCTCTCGTTTTCGGTCCGTTACACGAAATCTCAGGCCGGAATCAACATCACGGCGAGTCATAACCCGCCGGAGTACAACGGCTACAAGGTCTATTTTGAGGACGGCGGCCAGATCGTCGAGCCCTACGCGTCCGGAATCATTGCGCAAGTGAACGCGGTGGAAAGCGACTCTTACAAGCCTTTGCCCTCCGCGGAACAAGGCAAAATTATCCCGATGGGAGCGGAGATCGACGAAGCGTACATGAAACGCCTGGAGACCATTCCCCTGGATCCGGAACTCATCCAGGCGCAAAACTCTTTCAAGGTTGTCTTCAGCGCGCTGCACGGCGTGGGCGGGGTGATTATCAAGCCGATGCTCGACCGGCTTGGCTTTCACTGCCAGACCGTGCCCGAACAGGATGTCCCCGACGGCCGCTTCCCCACGGTGAAGTCGCCGAATCCAGAAAACGCCGACGCGTTGACGATGGCGATGACCCTGGCGGACAAGACCGGCGCGGACCTGGTGATTGCCACGGATCCCGATTGCGACCGGATGGGCGTCGCGGCGCGCGACTCGTCGGGCAAGATGACGCTTCTCACCGGCAACCAGATCGGCTCGCTGATGGCGTGGTACCGGACGATGAAGCACTTCGAAAAGGGAATCCTTAACAAGGAAAACAAGGCGCACAGCGTCATCATCAAAACCTTCGTGACCACGGATCTCCAAAGGGCGATCGCCGAGAAGGCGGGTATCCGCTGCGTCGAAACGCTGACCGGTTTCAAATATATCGGGGAGAAGCTGCGCAAGTATGAGGAAGCGATTCCCGCCGAGCTTCGCAAAAACTACTCGGAACTCTCCGAGGAGGAGACCCGCAAACTGCGGCTCGAGCACTCCTCCCTCTACGTCTTTGGCGGCGAGGAAAGCTACGGCTACAGCGGCTCGGACTTCGTTCGCGACAAGGACGGCAACAGTGCCACCGTCATGCTCGCGGAGGTCGCCGCCTACGCCAAGGCGGAAGGCACCACCCTGGTCGGCCTTCTCGACCGGATCTTCAGCGAGTTCGGTTTCTACCTCGAGCGCGGCGAGTCTCTGACCATGGAGGGCGCCGAGGGAGCCGGGCAAATCAAGAAGCTTGTCGATTCCTACGCCTCCAAACCGCCCACGGAGATCGACGGCGCCAAGGTGAACTCGACCGTCAACTTCGCCACGGAAAGCATCCTGGACGTCGAAGGAGACCAGATTCCGCCGGAGGCGATGCTCATGATTACGCTCGCCGACAACCGGCGGATTGCCGTGCGCCCGTCGGGCACGGAACCAAAAATCAAGTATTACATGTTTGCGGCCGAGCCTCTCCGCGAAGGCTCAACCATTACCCCGGACAAACTGGGACCGGTAAAGGAGCGCGTAACCGCCTCCCTGGCCCGCCTTTGGGAAGCGATGCAGAAGGACGCCAGGAGCCGTCTTTCAGCCTGATTCGACTTGACATTCCGGAGTCTCGCCCTATAGGTGCTCACCCGCGCTTGAAAAACCGCGCCGTTGGTCCTGGAGTGGGCGTTCTCGACGTCCCGCTGTCAGCGCCCAGGGAAACCCGGCGAAACACACCTATCAAAAAAATGCCCGTTCGTCTCGGAAGGTTCGAGATGCCGAAAACCCTCGCCAAAGAGGAGTCCACGGCCACAGATACTTACGCAAAATTCGTCGCCGAGCCCTTTGAGGCCGGTTACGGCCACACTCTGGGCAATTCCCTTCGCCGGGTTTTGCTTTCATCACTGGAAGGGGCCGCCGTCACTTCGGTCCGGCTTGAGGGGGCGCCCCATGAGTTCACCAGCCTGCCCGGTCTCGTGGAAGACGTGGTAGACATCATTCTTAACCTCAAGAAGGTCAAGTTCAAGGCCCCCGACCACGACTCCCGCACCGCCACGATCTCCGTTTTGAAGGAAGGAGCGGTGACCGCGGCAGACATCCAATGCGTTCAGGGCCTCGAAGTCGTCAATCCCGATCAGCATATCTGTACTCTTGACCGCAGGCAAAAGTTTGACGCCGAGCTTGAGATCAAGGTGGGACGCGGCTTCGCGACGGGCGACGAGAACAAGCATCCCGACCAGCCGATCGGAGTCATTGCCATCGACTCGATCTTTTCCCCGGTCACGCGCGTCAAATACGCCGTGGAGAATACCCGCGTGGGCCAGCGGACCGACTATGATAAGCTGATTCTCGACGTCTGGACAGATGGGCGGATCACGCCGGACGAAGCTCTCTTGCAGGCTTCGGCCATTCTTCGTCATCATCTCGACGTTTTCGTCGGATACGACGACAAGAAGGTGGAGTTCGATGAGACGCCGGAAGAGGTCAGCCAGGAGAACACGCGGCTAAAAAAACTTCTGAACATGAGCGTCAACGAAATCGAGCTTTCGGTACGCGCGGCCAACTGCCTCAATAACGCCAACATTACCACAGTTGGCCAACTGGCCATGAAAACAGAGGCCGAAATGTTGAAGTATCGCAATTTTGGCAAAAAATCCCTGAACGAAATCAAAGACAAGTTGCAGCAGCTCGGCCTCGGCCTCGGCATGAAATTCGAAACCGGTCTCGTCGATCCCGCAGGCGAAATCAAGTAACTCATCATGCGCCATCGCAAGAAAACGACAAAGCTCGGCCGCACGGCCGAGCACCGAAATGCGCTTCTCGCCAATCAAACGTGCAGCTTGATTGAGCACGGGCGCATCAAGACGACGCTCGCCAAGGCAAAAGCTGTCCGCCCGCTCGCGGAGAGAATGATCACTCTGGCCAAGCGCGGCGGAGTTCACGCTCGCCGGCGGGCGCTCGCCCTGCTTCACAACAATAGCACCCGGACCGTCAAAGCCGTCGGCAAACTGTTTTCCGAGGTTGCTCCTCGCAGTGCAAGCCGTCAGGGAGGCTATACCCGCGTCGATAAAGCTCGGCCCTCGTTCCAGCGACTCCGCCCCGATGGCCTTCATCGAATGGGTGGATTTGGTTGCCAGCGAACCCCCGGCTACCGAAAAGGCGAAGAAGGCGACCAAATCCGAGGCGGAGACCAAAAAGCCTTCCTCGTAACGCCCCGCGAGAAAAACATGAGACCCTGCCAGGGCGGACGACAACTGTCCGCCCTTGGCTTTTCGGGCGTTGGCATCGCGCACGGGCAGTTTTCGCCTTTCTCCGATGTCGACGCCGCCTCCGACTTTGGATAGAACGCAAGCATGATTCCTCACGTTCCCGCAGCCAGAGGTCCCGAACTGCCGGGAGAGCCAGGCGCCGGCCGCAAAGCTTTGGCTTGTCGCGGGACATGCTCCGGACGAAGCTAACAGAGAGTCGTATCGCGAGTCGCTGAAACATGGGTTGGACAGAATTTCTTCACCGCTCTCTGGAGTGGATTGAGCAGAGCGGTTGGGTCGGCGCGGTGGGATTCATTGTTCTCTATACCCTCACCTGCGTGTTTTTCCTGCCCGGTTCGGTTCTCACGGTGGGTGCGGGCGCCGTCTACGGATTCTGGTTTAGTACGGCTCTTGTCACCATCGCCTCGACCGTCGGAGCCGTGGTGAATTTCCTTACGAGTCGCTACCTCTCGAGGAACTGGATGCAGAGAAAACTCGGCCACAGCGCAAGGTTTCGATCGCTGGAAAAGGCTGTCAGCACCGAGGGTTGGCGCATTATCCTGATCAGCCGCATGTCGCCAATCGTTCCCCACAGCCTGGTCAGCTACGCTGCGGGGCTTATCGATATTTCCTTTTTGAGATTTACCCTCGCGTCGTTCGTTGGATTTCTCCCTCCAAGCGCCGCTTACACCTATGTGGGAGCCGTGCTCGGAAGAGCCGTCCGCACCAGCGCCGGAACGGCGTCACACGATCCCGTGACATGGACCTTCTATGGACTCGGTCTTGTCGCGACCCTGGCGGTGACCGTGCTCACCACCAGGATGGCCCGCCAGAGTTGGAAGGCCTACTACGGCCCGCAAACAATGGTGGAGGAGCACTTTCCGGAGACGACCAAACCCGCCGAAGCCCCTGGCGTCCCGAAGGTGGTCACCGGATCCCTGTCAAAATCGTATCGCCTTCCGAACGGGACCCGATCCCTCGTGAGGAGACGCTGAAAACTCGCACGATGCCGAAGGGCGTGGGAATTTTGACGGTTGCTTAGACGTGCCGACACAGACTCCTTCGCAGAGCGGCGCAGACAACATGTCGCTGCTCGAGGCGATGCTTGCGCGAAGGTCTCGGCGTTTCGCTCCGGGGATGAGCCTGCCGATGGGTCCGCTTGCGTATCGGAGCGAGCGAGAACCCGACCCGCTCCGTGAAGAGGAGGAGGCGGCGCTCGCCTTTGCCGCCTGCGGGGTGACCGGCTAAGCGCTTGCCGAGCTGCCCTATGGCCCTTCGACCAGCCCCCCGAGTCGAGCAAAGGAAATATCATAACGCACTTCGTCGCCCGCAGGATCGCCAGCGGCGACGCGATGCACGATTGCACCGTCTTCGTGATCAACGACTCGGGAACGTGGATGCTCAAGCGACCACAGGATTACCAGCGTGCCGAAATTCCTGGCTTGATCCAGGCGGCGCGCCAACTCCGCCTGATCGAACCTCTACCGAAAGGCGCGGGTGAAAATCGCCGATCATCGCCTGGACGTTCCGCGCCGGGTGCCCTTCGTCGCGCCATTCAACAAATGGATGACCAAGGTTCCGGGCACGACCTACTTCCTTCCGGTTGTTGAGTTGAGTGCGCTTTACATCAACGTGCTGCTCTCGGCATTCGACGACGATTTCGCGATGTTCTTCATCGACGATCATCATGGCTATCACCCGCCAGAATCGCCCCGTTCGCTCCCAGCGCAGGGGAACACTTCACGACAATCCGGCGGACGGGCGCGTGCTTACCCTAAGCTTCGTGGAGGCGTGGGTTTGTGAATTCGTGGCCATCGAGCAAGGCGCGATGCATCAGAACCTCGGGCTGATGTGCGCGGCCCTATGATTTGGCGGTTTCCCTCATTTTGCGGCCCATCCTTTTATCTGGCCGCTGGCGCTCGGTTTCCGCGCGGAAGACGTGCCCATCAGCCGGCTCGCCGGATTGCCCTCCGGGGGGTCCCGCGCATTTGCCAGTGCCAACGCCAGTCGGCCTCGAAGCTGATGGAGAGATCCTGATCAAGCCGTTTTGCCCGCCCTATTACCGCGACATGAGAGAGGGGGTGCTCGCTTTTCTGGACTACAAATATGCGGACGGGCGCGGGACGTTTCATGATGGTGGTGAGACGACCGGCTGGCTGGAGGGTGCAACCGTACAGGCCGCGGTTCCGCGCTATTCCCAGAGGGCGATTGACGCCACGATCGCATACTGCCACTACCTCTACGAGCACTACGGACGCTTTCCCGCAACCACCGGCCCATTTCGGACCGTTCTTGCTTTCCAGGCGCACAGGCTCGACCCGGATTTCTACGCCCGATTCTATTCCAGCGACGCGGCGGCCAGGACCGACCGTTCGGGATGAATCCTCGCCAGGCTCGGCACCCGGTTACGACTTTTCGGGGAGCCTCAACCCGTAGAGCTCGAAACTGTCGACCAACGCCGTCCAGCTCGCCTCGATGATATTTTCGGAGACGCCCACTGTTCCCCAGGAGTCGCGGCCGTCCGTCGAGACGATCAGCACGCGCGTGCGCGCGGCGGTGCCGCGCGCGCCATCAATAATGCGAACTTTATAGTCGACGAGGCGGACCGCATCCGTCCATGCGTAGAACGGCTTGAGCGCTTTTCTGAGCGCGGCGTCGAGCGCGTTGACCGGCCCGTCTCCCTCCGCGACCGTGTATTCGGGGACTCCGCCGACCAGGAGTTTTACCGTTGCTTCGCACGGATCGGACCCCCCGCGGCCCGTGTATCGAAAGTGGCAGTGGTATTCCTTGAGGTCGAAGAGAGGCTGATATTTCCCGAGAGCTCTGCGCACCAGCAATTCGAACGAACCCTCCGCGGCTTCAAACTCATATCCCCGAGCCTCCGAATCCTTGATCTCACGAAGTATGCGACCGACCTCCGGAGAGCCTTTGTCCAAGGCGAAGCCGAGATCCCGCGCCTTCATCAGGACATTTGTCTGCCCGGACATGTCCGAGACCACGATCGTCTGGCGATTGCCGACAAGAGTCGGGTCCACATGCTCGTAGGTCCGCGCCAACTTCTGCACCGCGTGCACGTGCAACCCCCCCTTGTGCGTAAAGGCAGCCGAACCAACGTACGGCGCACGGATGTCATGCGGAGCGTTGGCCAATTCGTCCACGAAAATGGAGAGGTCGCGAAGCATTCCCAAATTCGGGACGACCTCGTTTCCCAGTTTCAGCTGCAAGGTCGGAATCATCGTGGTCAGATTGCAGTTGCCGACTCGTTCGCCGTAGCCGTTCACGGTCCCCTGAACCTGAACCGCGCCCGCTTCGATCGCCACCAGGGCATTGGCGACGCCAAACCCGCCGTCATTGTGAGTATGAATACCGACCGCCGCGTTAAGATGCGCAATGGCCCTTCGGGTCAATTCGCCGACCGAGTGCGGGAGGGAGCCTCCATTTGTGTCGCACAGGACCACAAGATCCGCGCCGGCCGCGCTGGCGGCGCTGATCGTCGCCAGCGAGTAATCCGGGTTCTCGCGATAGCTATCAAAAAAATGCTCGGCGTCGTAGAAGACCTCCCGCCCCTGCTCTTTCAAGAACCGGATCGTATCAGCGATCATGGAAATATTTTCCTCGAGAGTAACCCCGAAGACTTCCGTCACGTGCAGCGGCCAGGTTTTTCCCACGATCGTTACGACCGGGGTCTGCGCGTCGAGGAGCATTTGCACCTGGGAATCGTCCTCCACTCGCATGCGGCCGCGCCGGGTCATTCCGAAGGCGGCGATCTTGGCGTGTCTCCACTGGCGGCGTGCGGCCTCGTCGAAGAATGCCGCGTCCTTCGGATTCGAGCCGGGCCAGCCCCCCTCGATATAATCAATGCCGAAGGCGTCCAGTTTCTCTGCCACCCGAATCTTATCCAGCACCGAGAAGGAGATTCCGGTGCCCTGCGTGCCGTCACGCAGGGTGGTGTCGTAGAGAGAGACTCGCTTCGCGCTCATGGGAAAAGACGCACAGGATAATGCCTGCCTTTCTTCCAATCAAGGCCCGGAAACGAGGCGTCATTCCGGCAGGCCGGGGGATGCCGCCGACGGGCGCGGAGGATCTAAAAAGGTGCATTTTACGCTATCTGGCGTAGTCTTCTCCGCATAGCGTAAATCGATGGAGTTTTGCAATCTGACGAGGGACGTGGAGATTGGAGCAAATTCCTACCTTCTCCGAATCAAGGGCAAGTCGATCATTCTCGATTCCGGATTGCACCCGAAAAAAGAAGGCTTGAGCGCGATCCCCGACTTTCGGCCGGTCGCCGAAGGAGGGGTCTCCTCGATCATCGTAACCCATGCGCACCAGGATCACGTCGGCTCCCTCCCGTTTCTGACTCGCCGCGAACCCAAGGCCCGCGTGTTCATGACCGAGCCGACGATTCGCATCGCCGAGGTCATGCTTCACAATTCGGTAAACGTGATGCTGCGGCAAAAGGAAGAGCACGCCATCGCCAGCTATCCGCTTTTCACGCATCGCGGAGTGGAATTTTCGCGAGAATCGTGGCAGCGCTGCGCCGTCAAACATCGCTACAGCCTGACCGGCGAACGAAACGCCAGCGATGGCGACAGTTTCGAGTTTTTTAACTCCGGCCATATTTTGGGCGCCGCCGGGGTCCTCATCCGCAGCGAGGGCAAGGCACTCTTTTACACCGGGGACGTGAACTTTGAGAACCAGACGCTGATCAGGGGCGCGGAGTTTCCCGAAGAAAGCATCGACGTGCTCGTGATGGAGACGACGCGCGGGGATTCCCCTACCCCGGTGGGATACACCCGCGCCAGCGAGGAAGAGCGCCTCTCGCGGGCGATTCGCGAAACTTTCGCGCGAGGCGGCAGTGTTACGATTCCGATCTTCGCGCTCGGGAAGACCCAGGAACTTCTGGCGATGCTCTGGCGGATGCGGCTGCGCGGCACCCTCGCGCCGGTCCCGATCTACATCGGCGGCTTGAGCACGAAGTTGAGCGGACTGTATGACGCCATGTCGCACGACGCGCAGCGGGCGCACGCGGAGCTGCAACTTCTCCACGAGCTCGCTCCCTACGTCGTTTCCGGAAACGAGATCCACACCATCGCGCCACGAAAAAGATGCATCTTCGCGCTTTCGAGCGGCATGATGACCGAGAACACGCTGTCCAATCTTTTCGCCCGCCGCGTGCTCGAGGATGAGAATCAGAGCCTGTTCTTCGTGGGTTACTCGGATCCCGATTCCCCCGCCGGCCGCATAAGGAGCGCCAAACAGGGCGAGGAAGTTGTTCTCGATGCCAAGCAACCGCCGCTGACCGTCCGGTGCCATATCGAAGAATTTAACTTCAGTTCGCACGCCAACCGGGAAAGCCTGCTTACTTATGCGATCGGGTTGCGCCCGAAGAAGATCCTTCTCGTGCACGGCGACCGGGCCGCGGTGGAATGGTTCGAGCTCAAGCTCTATCGGGAACTCCCCGAAACTGAAGTTATCATTCCCGACCCCGGCAAGGTCATTGCCCTCTGACGCCGAGAGCTTGCCGGGACGAGTCAGCGGGACCAGGTTTTCGCATGAGCCAATAGAGTTCCCCAGGCCAGGAAGGAAAGGCAGCTCCCCAGAGCACATTGAGACGCACCCAGAGCGCCGAGTTCTCGAGCGGACTTCCCTTGCTTCGAACAAAAAAGGCTCCGCTTAGAAACTCGACGCGCAAGCCGCAGGCTCGAGCCATCCGGCGCACGCGGGTCGGGGAAAAAACGCTGACGTGCCCCATTGGCGCGGCAGTCTTTCGCACCTTTGCTTCGCGAAGCCCCTCGACCACCCGGGGAACAACCGGAAATCCTCCGATGAGCGCTCCTCCCGGTCGGATCCGGCGCGCAACCTTTTGAAGAGCGGTCTCCGGCTCGAACAGGTGCTCCAGAATGTGCAGGAGAATCGCGACGTCGTAGTCGGCTGGCAGGTTGAAAAGCGGATCTTCGAGGTTGGCTTCAAAAAACTCTTCGTAGCCCGCCTTGCGCAGCTTTTCGGTGAGCATGACCGCGTCGACGGCCGTCCACTTTGAAAACAGCGGACCTCCCGGGGCCGAGCGCACGAACTCGAGCATTTGTCCCGTGTGAACACCGATCTCCGCGACGTCAAGCGGACGCGCCAAGCGCTCCGCCTCCTCCCGCAGCAGGTGATAGCCAAACCAATAGCGCAGCAAACGAATCGGATAGCGAACCGCCTTCGCCTCTGGCGGAATTCCGAAACGTTTCGAGCGGATCGTCTTGTTTTCAGCGAGAAAAGCGAGGTTCCAGCCCAGTTGAGGAAGGATTCTACGGCTCAAGGGTGAGGATGGTGCTTGCGAGCAATTATCGGGTCAAGTCTCCGCCTCCGCCCGGCGGGCGAAAGCTTTCATTTGCCGTCCGGGAATACCCGCTAGCATTGGCCAATGAAATTGTTGCTGAGCAATGACGACGGCATCGAGGCAGCGGGGCTCCAGGCTCTTTTGAAGGCCGCACGCACGCTGGGCGAGCCGGTGATCGTGGCGCCGGCCAGCCCGCAATCGGGAGTCAGTCACGCCGTCACAGCCAAAGGCCCCGTCCGCATTGAGCCACGGGGCGACAAATGCTTCGCGATACACGGCACGCCCGCGGATTGTTCCCGGATCGGGTTGCTCCGGCTCGTCCCAGACGCGAGTTGGGTGCTTAGCGGAATCAATCACGGCGGAAATCTCGGGGCGGATGTCCACTACTCGGGAACTGTCGCTGCGGTTCGCGAAGCCACGCTCCATGGATGGCCGGGCGTAGCGGTATCACACTACCGCCAGAAAGGAATGGAGTTTGACTGGGACCGGGCCGCGAACTGGGTCGCGCGCGTGCTCGCCGACCTGCTGGCGAGACCGGTCAAGCCGGGAGTTTTCTACAATGTGAATTTGCCGCACCTTCCGCCGGGCGATAACGAGCCAAAGATCGTCGAGTGCCCGCTTGATCCGCATCCTCTTCCCCTCTCCTACCGTCACGAGGAAGACAGCCAACTCTACTACAACGGCGACTACCACGCCCGGCACCGCGCCTCCGGCGCGGACGTTGACGTTTGCTTCGGCGGGAACATTGCCGTGACCGTGATCCGCTTGTTCTAGGGCCACGAACGGGGGCGCCGTGGAGGCGAAGCAGAGACCATCGGGCGGGCACTGGGCAAACCCCTCGCGAGTTTCGCGCCCTCAAGCTTCGACCGTCAGAACAATCTTGCCGATGTGCCGGCCGCTCGCCATCAGACGGTGAGCGTCCGCGGCGCCGCCGAGCGGAAAGACCTTGAAGATACTCGGGCGAAACTCTTTCCTCTCGATCAGAGGCCACACATTTCGCTCAACCTCGGTCAAAAGCGCGCTCTTGAACGCGGAATCCCGGGTGCGGAGCGTGCTGCCGGTGACCACGAGCCGGCGTGACATGATCTGCCCGACGTCAAGCTCCGCCCGGGAGCCGGCCATGCTATTGATAAATACCAGCCGGCCCTCCGGCCGGAGGATTCTCAAGTTTTTCGTGACGTAGTCGCCGGCCACCATGTCGAGAATGACATCCACGCCGTCGGGGCTCAGCACTTCTTCGAAATTCTCATTCCGGTAGTTGATGGCGCGTTCGGCACCAGCCTGCTCACAAGCCTTGCATTTCTCGTCGCTCCCCGCCGTCGCGAACACCCGGGCTCCGCGCAGGAGGGCGAGCTGAATGGCCGCCAAACCAATGCCGCTGCTGCCGCCGTGGACAAGGAATGTTTCTCCCGCCTCCAAGCGGCCACGCTGAAAGACATTGTGCCAGACCGTGCACACCGCTTCCGGCAGTGCCGCCGCCTCCGTGAAAGTGCTGTTTTGCGGCACCGGCAAGCAATGCCCGGCGGGAACTGACACATATTCGGCGTAACCGCCACCGCCCAGAAGACCACACACAGAATCCCGGATCTTCCAACGGGTCACCTCCGCGCCGATCTCTTCGATTGTGCCCGCGACTTCGAGACCCGGGATATCGGCGGCAACATTCGGCGGCGCGGGATAGCGTCCCTCGCGTTGGATCAAGTCTGCGCGATTCAATCCCGCGGCCCGGACGCGGATCATGACTTCCGCGGGTCCCAAAGCGGGTTTGGGCCGGTCCTCGATTTCCAACACCTCCGGAGGCCCCGGCCGCGAGATCACCACCGCTTTCATGACGCGGTTGAGAATTGGAACGCGTCAGCGCGGTTCAGCCAAGTTAAATCTGCGTCCCTGGACAGTGCGCTGGGCGAATCGCCCGTGGCGAAAACTCTCCTTCTCGACTTCAGGTAGCCTTAAGCAGCTCAAGACATCTGCAAACGCCCAACTGCAATACCGGTCGCCACCGATGAAGAGCTGCGCGACGCCCGAGGGAAATCCGCAACGACTCAAGCCGTCAGTTCGGCGAGCCACTGGCGGGCCGCCTCTACCGTGTCGTCCGTTATCGCGTGTCCCGAATTTTCGAAACGCAAGGTGACATTAGCCCCGGCGTCGCCAAGCAAAGCGGCCAGCCGCCGCGCGTTTTGAGGCGGAACCAGCGGATCATGCTGCCCCGCCGAAACGAGCACCGGAACGCCGGTCAAATCCGGAAGTGTCTCCGGGGTAAGCGGCACCATCGGCCGCAGAAGCGCCGCCCCAGCCAGGCTATCGGGGCGCAACAAAAGCAGGGCGCCGGCGATATTCGCGCCGTTCGAGTAACCGACGGCGACCACCTGGCGAGGATCGAAGCCATACGCTCTCGATGCTTCGGCAATAAAGTCAGCCAATTCATGGGTGCGCCGCACGAGGTCCTTCTCGTCGAAAATCCCCTCGGCCAGGCGGCGAAAGAAGCGCGGCATTCCATTCTCGAGGACCTTCCCCCGCGGGCTTATCCGAGCGGCTTCGGGATCGATGGCCAGCCCGAGAGGCAAAAGGTCGTTCTCGTTGCCGCCGGTTCCATGTAGCAGCAGCAACGTGCGTGGGCTGTGCCCCTCGAGAAAGATATGCTGGAAATCGAGATTCGAGCTCATGGTTTCGCGCCGTTTTCGTTTGGCGATAGCGATTTAGTCTCTCCGGCGGAGCGAGGCGGCCATGGCGGCGTCCACAGACCACTTGCCGCCACCCCGCAGCAGCAGGACCACCGCAATGGCCAACGCCAGGAGATGAAACTCGAAACCCTCCCCCTTCTGGTTGCCAGACCAATTCATGAAAAAGCCGTTTTGCCAATGAACTATCGCGCTTGCGACAACCATATTTGCCGCGATGCCAAGCGCGGCGATGCGGGTGAACAAACCGAGGAACAAGGCGATCGCTCCCCCAAATTCCGCGGCAATTGCCAAAAAGGCCAGGACCGCCGGAATGTGCATGTTTTGCGTGAAGAACGCCATCGTGCCGGCAAACCCGTGGCCGCCAAACCACCCGAGAACCTTCTGTGCCCCATGCGGCAGGAAGACCGCGCCAAGCACGATTCGCAGAATGAGCAATGAAATAGAGGGACGCGTCTTGAACAGGAAATAGAATGGTTTCATGGCTGATTGACAGGCAAGGGTATCGCGGGATCGCGAAACATGACAGTTTCCATTTTGAGTGCCACTGGGCGTATTGAATGCCCACACAGGTCACGCTCCGGATTGCGTGGATCTCCTCTACGCAGTCAAAGAAAGAACAACCTTTCCGTATCCGCGGCGACCCTCAATTCTTCCAAAATAAGCCTCGGATGCCTCTGAAAACGGCACGACGCAATCCACAAAAGGCTCGATTTCCGCCGCGTCCAGCAAGCGGGCAATCTCGGCTAACTGCTCCTGGTTCGGCTCGACGATAAAGAAGGCCTCTTCGGTTCGGTGGTCCGCATTGCGCTCGCTGTCCGCCGCGATGGTCACCATGCGTCCCGCCGGCTTCAGAAGATCCCATGAGCGCTTCAATGTCTCGCCGCCGACGGCATCGAACACGACATCGACAGGCCGCACCCGGTCTTCGAACCGTTCCGTGCGGTAATCTGTCAGTTCCTCGACTCCCAGCCGGGAGAGGAGGCCGAAATTCCGCGCCGAGGCCGTGGTGGCAATGCGGGCACCGGCCCGTTTTGCCAGTTGAATCGCGAAGAGGCCCACCGCGCCCGATCCGCCATGCACCAGAACGCGCTCTCCACTCTTGAGTTTCGCCCGGTCGAACAACCCCTGCCAGGCGGTCAGCGCTCCAATGGGAACGCTCGCCGACTCCGCATGGCTCAATCTCAATGGCTTGGCCGTCACCGACGCCGAAATGGCCGTGCAATAATCTGCGGTCGCTCCGTCGGCGAACCAGTCGTTCATCCCGAACACCTCCTGGCAGATCCTGCTCTCTTCAACCTGCGAACCCGCGGCTTCGACAACGCCCGAGAATTCGTGCCCGAAAATCGCGCCGGTTCTCCTTTCGCCGTTGGCGGCATGGGAGGTCGGATACCAAAGCCGCTCCGTGGGCGTCACCCCCACCGCGTGCACACGCACCAGCACTTCATTTGCGGCCGGCCGTGGGACCGGTGCTTCGTCGGCAATCATTGCCGGGTGGTCCATGGAATCATTGAAGCGCATGACTTTCATCGTCTTCATCGTGGATCGATCAAGGCTGTTCTTTCGGTTGGTCATTGTCGAGGGGCGACCGGAAGATTCATTAGTTTGCGAGCTGCTCCGTCGGTTGGAAATCTGTCGCTACTTGTCAGCGCTCCGAAAGAGTCTCGACCAGAGACTCCAGGAAAAGCGCGCGGTCCCGGGTAATTGTCAGAACGCTGGCAGCTGACACGGGTACCCACATGGATCCGTCCATCCGGGAATAGGTCAACTCGAGGGATTTGACCTGGGCATCGCGGTAAGCGACCCAAGCCTTCTGTGCGGCGACCAAAGACTGCCATTCGTCGGGGCTCATCTGCTTTTTTAACGACCGGTAGGCGGAATTCATTCGCTTGTCCCACTGGACGCTCGCATCCGAGTAGGCCCTCACCATTCCTGCCGTTGAAGGATCCCTGTCAATCGCCGATCGCATGTGGTCATCGATCGGATCTTTTCGGGACGCTTCGTCGGCCAACCCATTGGAAGACGCCAGAAGCAGCACGACCAAGAACCAGCGAAGCATGGGAGGGATAGTCGTCATGATCTCAGGAACCTCCGTTTGCGAAGCCGCTCCCTGATTTTTCATTCGCGCGACATTTTTCCCCGATAATCGATGAGCGCCACGTTTACACCCGCGCAAGCATGTTGGCATCGCGAAACAGCCTCCATCGACCGTCTTGCTCCTTGCGAAAGACCGAAAAAACGTCGCCCGCTCGTCGAATCGGCAACCCTTCATCCCGGGGCGTCGCGGTCACGTGAAGGCGCGTCCAGCAAAACGCATAGTCGCCGGCAACGTGGATCTCTCGAATATCCGGATGGCCCTCGAAGCGCATTTTCCCGGCCATCGAGCGCGAAACAGATTCAAAGGCGTCCCGTCCGCGCAGCGGAGGCTGGCCTGCCGAAAGGAAGACGACATCCTCCGCCATAAGTCCTAACACGCGATCCAAGTCCCCTTCGGCGGTTGCGGATATCCACGTCAAAACAATTTCGCGAATTTGCTGCTCTTCGTTGTCTGCGCTCATGGAGGCCAGTCAGAAAAAACCGATCACCTACCCGGCAAATAAGAACGGCCTGGCGACGTTTTCAAGAGCCTTCTAACTCCCCTCCCGCTCGCTGATCGCAAGCTGTGCCCGGAGAAGGTCGTGAAGCGTGACCACGGCAATTGGATTTCCGTTCTCCCGGTCCGTGACCACGACGATGCCGTCTTCCGATTCGATGAGCAGATTCTGAATCTCTCGAATGACTTGCCAGGGGCGCACGTCGTAGGCGGCGCCGGCCTTGGGAGCAGCGCCGCGATCCAAGGCAATTTGAATCTCCGCGCGATTCAAAATGCCGGTCAGGCGACCGTCCTCCACAACGGGGAAACGACTGTAAGGGTAGCGCATCGCATCCCGAAGATCGTCCGGCTCCAGGCTTGCGATCACCACGGGATCGAAGCGGGCGATCGCCGAGACGGGAAGATTCTGCCAGCTTTTCAAATCTCGGGGCGGAATAATGTGCTCCATACGATGACCATCCTGCAGCAATGCGGTCTCGTAAAAGCTCTCCCTGGCGAGGCGGCGGGCCACCACCTGGCTCAACAACCCGGCGAGCATCAAGCCGGGCACCAGCGAAAATTGGTGGGTCATTTCGAAAATGATAAGAATCGCGGTCACCGGAGCTTGCACCACCGCCCCCAGGCAGGCGCTCATACCTCCGGCCGCCACCAGCACCCGATCCGAGTCCGTGAGCGCCAGCACAGGCCCAAACAATCCGGTCAACATCGTTCCGCTCATCGCCCCGAAGAAGAGACAGGGAGAGAAAATTCCGCCGCACCCACCAGAGCCGTAACACGCAACCGTGGCGGCCCACTTCGCGACCAGAAGAAGCCCGGCAACCTTCCAGATCATCCCTTCCTGGAGCGCGTGAGAGAGATCACCGTAGCCAGTCCCAAAGACACCGAGCCTCCCGGTGAATGCCAAGGCAGCCATTCCGAGAACCCAAGTGATCAACGCCCCAAAGACCGGCTTGGTGCTGTCGGGAAGAAGCGTGACCTTTCTCATCCTGGAACGCAGCGCAAGAGTGGTCCCCTGAAACCCGATTCCAATCGCCGCAGCGAGCACGGAAGCCAGCGGGATCAAGAGATACGCGCGCCACGTGGGTTCATCGATCCGCGGCAATCGAAACGCTGGTTCGGGACCAATGAGGGCATGCACGGTAAACGCGCCGATCACACCTGCCAGCAGAACCGGGCCGAGGAAACGGCTGTTGAGATCTTCGAGAATCTCTTCCAGCACGAACGCGACAGCCGCGAGGGGAGCGTTGAAGGCAGCCGCCAGCGCAGCGGCCGCTCCCGCGGCGACCGCAGAGCGCCTGCCCTGCTTGGAAACTCCTAGCACACCGGCAACCGTTGATCCAAGATTTCCGCCAATTTGCACGCTTGGGCCTTCACGGCCGAGACTGAGCCCGCCGCCAATGCCCACGACTCCCGCGACAAACTTCACAACAGCGATGCGCGGCGGCGTGTTACCGAAATCCTTCCAGAAAGCGAGCTTCAGTTGCGGTATGCCGCTGCCGGCCGCCTCCGGACAAAGCTGGTTCAATAGAAATCCAGTCAGCAAGGCGCCGACGCAGATCGCAACGAGGCTTCCGACGAGAAAAGCCCCGGGTGACGGCCAACGTGCTTGACCGTAAATCAGACCGCTCAATCGATCTATGCCCACCTGAAAGCCAACCGCCGCAACACCGGCTGTCAAACCTACGGCACACGTCTCGACGAGGATCCGCGTTTTATTTGGGATCTTGCCGACTTGCCTCGTGAGGAACATTCCTCGCAAAATGAACCAAAAACGCCCGGACGCCGACCATTTAAATCCGCAGCTGGCATCTCAGGCGCCACGGCAAGGGTCTCCGCAACTAGTGCAATCGATTCGCCGAGAAGCTTCTCTCGAGCGCTTCTCGCCGTCGGTAATTCCCGAGCTTGAAAAAGACCAGTTCCACCCAAATAATAGTTGACCATACGGTACACTTCTGGCATGGTGAGGCATGCCGAGGACGAGCAGCGCCAAGGAACGCCTGACTGAAGCGGCATTGCGCATGATCTGGTGTAACAGTTACGGAGCGACATCCGTAGATGCTATCTGCGCGCAGGCCAAGGTGAAGAAAGGAAGCTTTTACTACTTTTTCAGATCGAAGTCGGATCTGGCGGCGGCCGCACTGGACGCGGATTGGCGCGAACACAAAGCGCAGCTTGATGGCATTTTCTCGCCGAGCCTTCCGCCTCTGGAACGGCTGAGACTCTACTTTGAGTTCAATTACCAACGCTTGGCGGAGATCAAGAAGGAGTGCGGATCCGTGCTGGGCTGCCCGCTTTATACCCTAGGAAGCGAGATGTGCACGCAGGACACGGTTCTCGGCGGTAAAATCCAGGAGATTCTTGAGCGAAAGGTGACTTATCTCGAATCAGCAATTCGAGAGGCCCATGCCCAAGGGCAGGTTGTTGCTCCCGACGCGAAGGCCAAGGCCAAGATGCTGTTCATGTTCATCCAAGGCGCCCTGACGCAGGCGCGGATTCAGAACAATGTCGAGATTCTGCGCGAGGTGTATCCCGGGGCGCTCGACCTGCTGAGAGCAAAAGAGGCCCCGATGACCGCCTGAAGCTGCCCGTTTCCAATGGTAGACGACTAGACAAATATAAACTGCTGAAAAACAGAGCTATGAATGGACTATTGATGCCTGGCTGCGCGGAACCCGATACGCCGGTGATCATTTGCCGCAAGTTGCAAACGGCGCTCGGCGAACTGAAGGAGCGCCTGCAAGCGCGATATGAGCGCCGTCTTCCCGGCGAAAGGAATCGTATCCGGAAGGCGATTCAAGATGCCGAAGTGGCCGCTTGGCAGACGAGCTTCCCGCATCTGTTTCTCCCGGATCTGGTTGAAGACGCGATCGATCATCTCGCGGTCTCCTTAAGTTCGGAGTTTGGAAATGAAGAAACTGCTCACACGAATGCGGCTTGAGCCGTGGAAGGTTCAAACAGCCGCGACAAGCATCCCGCGATGCCGCGAAGGTCAGTTTGCCGTCTCGGTATTCTGGCTCTTGCCGCAGATATTCTTTCTCCCTTGCGCAGCGGAAATGAACCCGCTGGCGCAAGGGGGTTAAACAATTGGCGACTTGCGGTCCGTCGGGTTGAACCGTTTCGGGCAAGGCCCGGAAGGGGGAGAAGCGCGAGACGCCTCAATTCAGAGGAAATGTCTTGCGAATCCGAGTTCCTGTGTGTCTGCAGGAAGGCGATGAAAACGGTGCGGTTGAGCAAGGTCCTTGAAGCGGCAGGCGAGCCCGGCAGCCACGTGCTTCTTGTTTCGCCGGAAAACGACAAAGCCTTGCAACAGGCTATCAGGACGCATCGCGTCATGACCATCCATCAGCAACCGTTTGGGCCGAAAGCGGACTACGGAACGGTTGGTTTTGAGCTGGGGTCCTCCAGCCAATATTTGATTTTTCCGCGCTCCATCTCCGAGTTCGCAGGTTTGCGGGTTGTCGGAATAGACTACGGCCTGCTGGCCCCCGAGGGTTCCACGAAGCGAGCGACGCGCCCGCCTGCGGCAGCGGGGAAAAAACCCCGGGTCGCAGAAAAGCCAAATCGGCGGACGGTCCCAACCGGCAAGATCATTAGGTTTGAGAGACCCGGGGAAAAAAGAAGAACAGGGCAGCCCGCGGGAGGTGAACGAACAAATCGCCGGGCCGCGAGGCTCTTTGCCAGGCGAAGCCTTGCGGCCGGAGGGCGTCGTTCCCGGCGAAGAGCTGCCGGTTGACAGCCAGAGCCCTTGCGATTCGAACCCTTTGGTGCGATCGAAGACTTATGAGACCATTGTGGAAGGGCGCTATCAGTTTTGGATTGGTAACCATTCCCGTGTCGCTCTACCCCGCGACACGCAGGGAGGAACTCACGTTCCGCATGCTCCGAAAGTCCGATCTTAGCCCGATCAACTATAAGCGCGTCGCTGAGG
The DNA here is from genome assembly GCA_963816855.1 of uncultured Verrucomicrobiae bacterium. Classification (GTDB taxonomy): domain Bacteria; phylum Verrucomicrobiota; class Verrucomicrobiia; order Chthoniobacterales; family Terrimicrobiaceae; genus DASTFP01. Next base: position 82,433 of record CAWFMA010000008.1, read on the forward strand.
CCGGCGGAAAGGAGGTGCCCTGGAAGGAAATCGTAAAAGGCTACGAATATGAAAAGGGAAAATACGTCGTCCTCAAGGAGGATGATTTTGCCCGGGTCGATGTCGAAGCGACCCAGACTGTTGACATTACAAATTTCGTCAAGATTGACGCTGTCGATCCGCTGCTTTTTTACAAGCCATACTATCTGGAGGTGGCCAAAGGCGGCGACAAGGCCTACGCATTGCTAAGGGAATCGCTGGCCAAGTCCGATGTGATTGCCATTGCGAAGGTGGTCATACGCGCCCGGCAGCATCTCGCGGCAATAAAGCCCAAGCAGAAGGGACTGATTCTGGAATTGATGCATTTCCCGGCGGAGTTGGTCGACGTGAAGGAATTTAAAAGCCCCGCCCAAAAACCGCTGGGAAAAGCCGAACTGCGCATGGCTGAGCAGCTCGTCAAAAGCATGACCACCGCCTGGAACCCCGAGCAATTTACCGACGACTACCGCGAAGCGCTTGAAAATTTGATCGAAGAGAAGATCGAGCACGGCGACAAGGCGGCTCCGCCGGTGTCGAAAAGAAAGCGGCCGCCGAACGTCGTCGATCTGGTCTCCGTGCTGCAGGAGAGTATTGAACAAACCAGGGAAAGGACCAAAGTGGGAAAAAGGACAAGAATTCGCAAAGCGGAAAAGAAAGCCTCGAAAAAGGCGGCGTAAGCCGCCGCTCCATCAAGCGACGCAATCCCATGAACGTAACCGTCAACCGGCTTCGACATCGCATTGGACCCGATCCCCGTCGGACCATCGCGCGGTTCTTTAACCCGGGAGGCGATCCGCGCGCCAGGACCATCGTTGGAAGGGTGAACGCCTTGCCGGACTCCGAAGCGTCCGCATTGCTTCACCGGGTCGAGGAGGAGTTCGGCAAGAAACACCGCGGCATCCGGGACATCTTCTTGGAAAATTACGAGGCCGTGGTCAAATTCGTTCCCTCGGAAACGCCGATCAGCGAGGCGCGCCGGTTGCTCATTGGCGCCTATTTCACGATGGAATATTCCGTGGAATCGGCAGCGCTCTTTAACCCGTCGATGGTGCCCGCGCGAAACCAGGAGGGGCTCCCGGACGGAACGACGCGTTTTGCCATGAGCCTGCGCGCCACGGGAGAAGGACATGTCTCTTCGATCGTCTTTGTTCGGGGACTTATCGACAAAGACTGCAATATCTCCGTCGACGAGCGCAGCCCGTTTTTGCGCCCCCTAAAGGCCACGATCCAGCCACGCCGCAACGAGATTTGGCGACAGACCCTGATCGCGGCAGGTGCACTGAGCAAATCCGCATCAGCAATTCTTTCCGGCTTGCCGGAGGGCTTCACCGTAGAGGAGCTGGCCGCCGCTCTCGAAAGGGAGCGGTCTCGCTTTGAGAATCCCATCGACTACGAGGAGACCAAAGAGAATCTCCTGTCGGTGGCGCATGGCAACTATGATCTCGAAGTTCCTGAGGACGGCAACTGGTCCGAAGTCGTTATTTTTCCGACGTCGCAAAACGAGTCCCGGGGAATCGAAGACGCGCGCCTCGTCCGTTTCATCGACGACGACGGCTCGACGCGTTACTACTCGACGTTTACTGCTTACAATGGATTCCGCATCTTTCCGCAGCTTTCTGAGCACGACGGAGGCCGACTATTGAAAATTCGCACCCTGATGGGAAAGGGAGCTCGCAACAAGGGGATGGCTCTCTTTCCGCGTAAAATTGGCGGAAAGTTCGTCATGGTTTCGCGGCTTGATGGCGAGAATCTGTTCCTGATGCGGTCGGATAACGTTCAGTTCTGGGAGGATCCGAAACTGCTTCAAGTGCCCAAGTTTTCCTGGGAAATCGTGCAAATCGGAAATTGCGGCTCGCCCATGGAGACCAAGGAGGGTTGGCTACTGCTTACCCACGGGGTCGGTCCGATGCGGCAATATTGCATTGGAGCCATGTTGCTGGACCTCGAGGATCCTTCGAAAATTATCGGGCGCACCGAAGAGCCGCTTCTCGTTCCCACAGCTGAAGAAAGCTCCGGCTACGTTCCCAACGTGGTTTATTCCTGCGGAGGAATGATTCACAATGAGCTGGTGGTGATCCCCTACGCCATGAGCGACGTGGCCACGAGCTTCGCAACCGTGGAACTGGAGCCTTTGCTGAAGGCCATCAAGGGGTAAAAGCTCTTCGGAATTCATCTCACCGGGACCTCTTTGCCCGTGCCAACGGTTGCGAGGAGCATGCCCGGCAACAGTCCAGAGGCAAGCCAGGCGCATCGGACCTACCAGATGCGTTCCCGTTGATTCGCAAACGTGCAGCCGCTGAACCATAAGCCGTCGCGATCCATGGCCCGTCTGATTCGAGAGGCATTCGCGGACGGCCGGCAGAGACCACGCATTCAGATCCGACCCTTTTTGAAATACTCAGCTTGTCGTCAATAGTCGTTTCGAATATGCTGGCGGAGATCTCCGGCCTAGTCGATGACCGTCGAATCCAAGCGAAAGAGTACCGGCGCCGGCCAGCTTGCACAGAGATTCAGCTTGAATCAAGATGTCACAAGAATGGCTGGACAGATCTCTGGCTCGGGCGTATCGCTGCGGTTCTGCTATGGCGTATCTGGTTGTGCACAGCTTTACCCCGAGACGCCGTGGCTTGCCCTGGATGAAGGAATGACGAATCGTTGAGGTATTGGCCTAGGAAGTCTGCTGCCGCACGCCTGTGATTGCTCAGCTCCGCATGCGTCTCACCGCGGGTGAGCATGGTCGGAGGACTATTGTGAATGCATGTGCTCCACATCTTGATCGACGCTGACAATCCGGTTATGGCTATCCCAACACTCGTGAAGGGTTCGGATGTTGCCAAAAAAACCAACGTCGAAATGGCGAACCGGGAGTTCTTTTCCACCTCAGAGTAATGGTCGGTCGGGCTAAAAGCCTGAAGCCTTTCACGTGCCACCTCGCGGCAGCTGTGCAAACTTATGGCGACCCGATCGGCCCACAACGCATAGTGCCGATATTCGCGACCGTCTTTCATCGTATCCTCAAAAATGGGCAGATCGTGCGCCAGTAGCTCAGATTCCCTTTGTGCGCTGTATTCAACAAGCTCTGAATCGTAGCTCTCCACGAGCCTGGACAACGCTGGCTTGACGACCGCAGCCGCATCACCCTCAAGTTTGCGCATCTTCGCGTCAGCTTCAACGAATTTGCCGTGGTCGGCTTCCGCGATCTGCTTTTTCATCAACTGAACCTCGGACCATTGCTTCGCCAGCGTAACGCGCTCCAGATGCTCGTTGAAGGTTTGCAGGTCATTGGCCGATCGAATTGCCTTTGCAGAACGATAGTCCGCCAGGAGCTGGGTCGCCTTTGCCCGCTCATCATCAGTAATAACCTGCTGAGCACGATCCCTCTTGGGGACTGCGGGAATGCCATTGAATCTCGGGTTTCCAAGCCAGCCTTTGCCTTTACCGTTCTGTTCCAAATGTGGAGTGAGGCAGGCCGGTTTCGTTACAACAGGGTTTTTGGTAGACATATTGGGGCTTTCTTTAGGAGTCATTCAGGGGCAATTGCGTCGGCAACTGCGCTTAGGGTTGTCCAAACAAGGTCATAGGCGGCATCACGAGCGGCTTTGTCGGCCTTGTCAGTTTCGCGAAAATCCATGCACACGTCGTTAAGCAGCTTTAGACCAGGGTGCATTTTCGCGGCCCCTCTGCTGGTGCATAGGAGACGGATACGGTCAATGCGGTCGTCGCGAACTTCCTCAAGGGCGAGCTGATACCGCGTACGGGATTCGTTGATAGCGGTGCGAGCCTTCTCAACTTGAACTCTGATTCCCTCGGCCTCCCGACACAGCGGCATGGCGGCCTTAATGTTTGAACACGAGATCGCCCCTTCCCTTTTAGCTTCAAATTTGGTCGCCAGCGACGAGAAGACACCGGTAAGCTGTTTCAGCTCTTCCACGTGAGCCTTTCTGACCTTCATTTCCTTTTCGTCCAGGTGATCAACCGGCCTCTTGCGTGCCGCTGCTTCAGGGGTGATAGTAACGTAGGCCTGCGCCTTCTCGTCATAAATCGGTTCCATATACTATATTGCAAAAGTGCACATTGGCGGGAATTTTGCTGTCCGAAAAGAGGCGTAAATGCTTAGAAGATATCCTCTAACGGTTGGTGCACTTTCGCATGCGGCCTAACTTCGTTGCAGGCGACAAACGCGCGCCGCCTGGACACTTTGCACCTTCGCATGATCTCCTCAATTGAAGGTTCGCCCGAAACGACTCGTTGCGCGCACAGAATCCTAAGTCTTGCGGCCTTGGTTGTTCTGCTCCACCGTAAGAAACAAAACAATCAGCCAGCTCCAACCCGGCACAATAATTTGCGGGGCCGGCGCGAGAGACCTTGTAAAGGTTCCGAATGAACTCTGCGAACTGATCGTCTGTAATTTGCTCTTTTGGCTGTGTCATGGCAGTTCGAATTCTAATGCTGTGATCCGCAGTCGAAGCGCCTTGATCTCGTTCCGCAACACACGCGCCATCTTGCGAAGTTCTGGGTTAAAGTCAGGTGGCTCGGGCCGCTTAAGTCCCTGGAGAAATCCTTCCACTAACGGGTTTAGTTTCTTCTTCATAGATTTTTTTCTGCCATGAGTTGAATGACGCGCTTGAAACGCTCCACATCGCCGTCAAGCTTCGAAAGGTCATACTGGCAGGTTTCCTCGATAGAGCGCTTTGCTGTGGCAATCAGGCCAGGGTCGAAATTGCCGGCCATGAACCGCACCGTTCCCCGTATAAAACGCCACGTTCATCGAGGCTCGCAGCAGTTGGTAAATCTCAATCTCGCTGGCGCCGGACAACTTCGAGACGAGATCCTGTGCCTCCAAAGTGAAGCTCGTTCGGGAAAACCTCAGGAAAAGCTCTATGAAGCTCTGCAAGGTTTCCCGCGGAATGAGTTCGCCGGCCTCCCGCCTATTCTGCTCCACCAGCAGATCAAACTTTCGCAGAGACTCCGAAATCTTTAGCCAGGAATCCCGCGCCTCTCGGATCTCTATCGGGTTGCCTCTGTCAAGCGCAACCATATGCCGGTTCCATGCAGCTATTTCCGCCCCCTCAAGCCGCTTCAATGCCGATGCAGCCCCAGCTGTGCCAGCAAACTCAACTTGCGTTGAGCCAGTGACAGTTGATGACTCATTCTTGGGCGGCGGCAGCTTGATCTTGGCTAGAACAGCTCGAGGCAAATTCTTCCTGGGCGCCAGCCACTGAAGCATCGCATCGTAGTCGTAAAGTGGCGCTTCTTCGCCCTTCCATCTGAACACAGTTCGGAGCGCAACACCCCAAAAGGCGGCGACTCCCCTATCGTCTGTTGGATAATTTAAATGACATAATAAGTTTTGCTAATCTCTCGTAAATGCTCTCCTAGGCGCCCAACGATTGCTCTCCGTGGAGGCCTTTAAATAGATTCCTTCCGGCGCCAGATAATGGGATGCATATGAACGTGTTATGAAGATTCATTCGCAGTCCTAAACTCTGAAGTGTGTGAATTCAGGGTGAAGCTCCTTGTAAAGCTGGCGATCTTCCGGATTGCTTAAGTCGTAGTAATCTTCCGGATTGCCGGGTTTATTTTCCTTAGGGCCTTCCTTGCAGAGCTTTTCATACGCCTGCTGGTCCGCTGGATCGCTTAGATCGAAGAGATCTCCAGGCTCGAACCCTGCTTTCATAAACTCGTCCCACTCGGCTGCAGCCCGGGGCTGATCGTCGCCAGTAAGGACCGGGGCGCTCCATTTGCCCGCCGGGTTGTCGGTGTAGGTGGCGCCAAAGTCCCGAATGAATCTGGCGTAGAAATCTGCCTCGGGATCGTCTGCCCCCTTGATTATCCCTTCCTGGTGCAGCTTTTTAAGTTCGCCAGCGATGCGGATAGCCTCGGGGTCCTACTTCGTCCGCTACGGTTGCCACGGTTGTTTCCCACTCCTGATGTAGTAGCGGGGGGCGCGTCGCTACGCTTGCTACGCCACTTTTCAACTCCTTATTGTGTGTGCGTGTGTGCGCGCCTGTATCTGTGTAGGAGTAAGAATTTACCGTGGCAACCGTAGCGAGAACATACTTTTTGCCTGTAGCTGGTACTACATGAGACATTGTGGCACACTTTATTGCAACTGGCTTGCAGGTATGTGGCGCATCCTGGAGCATCCAGCCGGCAGGTTTATCGTATGAGCCATTGGCGGCAGCATCTGCCTTGTGCTCCAACTCCCTGGCGGTCCATTTTTCGGATAGCCTGGCATTGTATACCCCCAGCCATTCCAGCATTTCCTGGCGGGATAGGCCGAACCCATTGAAGAGACATCTGGCGACCTTCAGTGTTTGAGAGTGTCCTCCGTTTCCCGAAATTGCTTCAGGGGCGTGCTCGATGTAGCGCCGGATCTGATTCATTTCGCCTCTCCCGAGAACGCGACGTGTGGATATCCCTTTTGGCGTTTTTCGTTTCGCGAGATATGGCTGCTGAGTGAGGAGCGGAAAATCTCCAGCATCAAATCGGGCAGTGCTCGCTCAACGTCTCTGGAGCCAAACGCCAGCCAGCCCATCCCTGAGCAATAGTCGAAATAGGCCGATACAATTTCCGCGGTCGTAAGGTCGGAACCCTGTGCAGCCTGAATGCAATCGGTTATAAAATGCCGAATCGAATCTGACTCAGGCAACAGCTGATCTACCCTATCCTTTTGCTCATCATTTAAGCAGTATTCTCCAATCGAATCACACTCCTGGAGATGCAGTATTGCTCCATCTACCATCCAGCGAAGAATTCCACTGGCCTCCTTCTCCAGAAGCTTTTCCGCAAAATAGGAGATGCGCTCTTTGGGCATCGGCTTTTCATATTTGACGATTAAGAGCCTGCGGCGCCATGCACCAACGTCCCCGTCGAGCTTGACCCGCAATCGGCTATTGCATGAGACTGCAACGCCAAAATCGCCGCGGAGCTGGAATTCAGTGTTTGAACCCTTATGCTCTGCGGAGAGTAGATCATGACCCACCAGCGCCTTCAGGATGTGCGCGCCGGCAGTCTGGAGGAAATTTCCCGGCACGTCCTTCCCCGACAGCGTCGTTTTCCTTAAGAACCGCGATATCTCGAACCGGTTTGCGAGGTGTTCAGTCCGCAGCTGGCAGACATTGGCCGGCCCTATGACAGCCTCGATGATCTCCAGCAATGTGCTCTTTCCGCCTCCTGGCGTGCCGGTTAAAATCATTATCTTTTGCGCAGCATTTCCCCCCAGCAGCAGAGAACCGCACCAGCGCTGCAATAAGCTTATGTCCTCAGGCTCCAATGCGCTGGCTAGAAGCTCACTTTTAAAGCGCGGGCAGACGGCGTCCTCATCCCAAGGAATCGGGCAGATATTGCGGGAAAGATAATCTGGCGAAAACGGCTTCAAGACTGCTCCATCGTGCTCGAGGTGCAGCATTCCATTCTTTAAGTGAATGATGCGGCCATTCCGCTTGAATGCTCCCGGCTTCTCAACGCGCCCGCGCAGAAGTGAGGTCAGATTTTCGAGCAATCCGTTAGTTCGAAGCGTGAGCAATCCGGGTTCATTGGCATCCTGCGCGTAGCTTTGCCAGTCATCAGAAAACATGGCTTTAATGGAATCAGTCGTCCGGGGCGTCCATGTTCCTGACACCGGATCATAGGTGTAAAATTCGCGCTCGTTTGGCTCGTGTAAAACCAAGTGCTCCTGAGCGAATTTGCCAACGAAGAATACCTGATTAGGTTGAAGCGTTCCCTTTCCGTTTGATATGTACGGTTCGCCAAATTGCCTAACTAATTCCTTGTATGGCTCCGGCGGCTTTGGCGGGATTATCTCAGCGCTTGGCCGCGAGAACATCTGCGGATCATCACTCAGGAAACACAACCTCGCGGGGTTCTTACCGGAAGGATCTGGCGGGATATTGTAAGTCGTTTCGAAATAGTGCTTGGCAGATTCGAAGCTTTCAGAGTGCTTGTTTACGTCGGCCTCGATCGGAACAACCACTTTCAGTCCTGCGCCGGTAGGGGAAGTGAATGCCGCCAAGACGTGCTTGTCTTGAGAGAACTTTTCCCGAACTGTTTCCAGATCGCCATTCAGGTTGTCGAAGTCTAAGCATAGCAACCCACTGGGAGAATCAATGTCCGTGTCTTTTCTGCCGCCAGCGCAACGCCCCGAGAATGTAACCGCCGGCAGTTTCTCTTTCAGTGTTTTCGCGGCCTTTTTGCCATCAATGCCGCCACCGGCTCCATTATACGCCTTGCGCACAGCAGAAACCTCATACCTGTATTTCCCAGCCTCAATGTCTGCTAGGACGCTGTGGAAACTTACGTCGCGGCATTCGGTTGCTTTCGCGTGTTCAAACTTGCTAATTGTGACGGTCATCGTGGGGGAACTGGAGGGTTATTTGTCTGGGTAATGGTTTGGGGAGTTTATTTATCTGAGCTGTTTGCGATAAGCGCCCGAAGGCTTGCGACCTCGATGAGCCGGATTCCCTTGCTATTGCCCGGGATCTTCACATTCTTCGATTTGACGAGGCCGGCGTTCATCAGGTTGTAGGCGTGGGTGCGGCTGAAGCCGAAGCAGCGCTTGACGTCAATGGGGCGGATATATTCACCGACACTTTCAATCGGCTTGTATGAGACTATTTTGGGCATAATGGAGTAGATACAATGTCACTATAGACCTCGAGGATACAAGATCGTTCAATTTTTGTCAACGAAATCTTGTAAAAACACTTTGTATCCCTTAAATTACTGCTCGATGGCCAGATCCCAGGAGAGGACAAAAGTAGCCCAATTACGCCAAGCGATGGGCATGACGATAAAGGATTTTGCGCAAGTCATTGGGCGAAGCACACATACGGTAAACAGTCTGGAAAGCGGCAGGCTTGATCTGAGTCCAGAGCTTGCGGCTACGATCAGCAGAAAAACCGGAGTCTTCTTTGGCTGGCTGCTCGATGAAACCAAGCATGGGCCGCCGGTAAACCCAGACATGAAGGCGATGACAGGGGAGGATTTTGAGCGCAATCTAGCCAGGGATGCTGCCAGGGACATCATGGTCGGTGATACGATGCACATATATCCCGACACAACAGCCGTCATGGCTGAAAAACTAAGGGCTATCTTGGAACGCATGGAAACGCGGCGGGACTTCGTAATTTGCCTGTATCGGGTAGATCAATTCCTGAAGAAACTAGAACAAGACTTCCCTCTGCCGTCTAAAGCCTCGGAATCATCTCAGAAGCGGCCCTAATAAGCTCAATGTCATGGTGCGTATACGTCTTTGAGCACCTGCCCTTGGGAATGCCCCGTGACGGCTTTTTGCGCTGCCTCGATGACTTTGCTGCGGAAAACATGCGTTGAGGCGCCGTGGCGGAATGAATGGAAAGATTTCGCAAGCACGGTGCGTCCGCCAGCTCCGCTCTTTTTGCGTATGGCTTTTGGTTCAATGCCGGCCAGTTTCATGATCGCCGCGAACTCGCCCGATACGCCACGCCGGCCAGAGCTGCCACGTCCAGTCATGTTTGGGAAGATCGGCCCTTCGCGGTTTGGTTGTTCCTCGAGCCATGCTTCGAAATCAGGATGCAACCCGACAACTGTTCCCTGCCCCGTTTTGCGCTGAACGAACGCGATGACCTTGTTGCCGAAGTCAATGTCAGACCATTTCAGGGACGTCACGTCGGAAAGCCGCATTCCTGTCGAGTAGCCGGCCAAGATCATGCCGCGCCATTCAGGGGAAGCCACAGCCAGGAGTCGCCTCACTTCGTCCATCGAGAATGGCTCTTTTCGCGCCGTGGAGGGATCTCGCAGCCTTTTAAGCCCTGCAGTCGGATTGTGATCAATAAGCCCTCGCTCGAAGGCACTGCGGAGTGGCGCAGACAGGTTCTTGGTGAGGTGCTGGTTGATGGTAGAAGCCGTTGTCCCTCTCGCGAGCTGAAACTTCCGATAATCGACAATGTCTTTCTCCGTGATGTTTTCAAGGCGAGCGTCGGCCCGGTTGCCCAGGAATCCCAAGAAGTCGGAAACGGCATTCTTGTATTTCTGCAGAGTTTCCGCGGCTACAGTGCCTTCTTTCGCGGCAACCCATCCCTCAAACCATGATCTGATAGTCGGCGACACAAGCCCTTTGCCGGATATCTTGGCCATCGTCTCGGAAATTATCGTCCTGAGAGCTGCCTCTGACGGCGAACCACGGCTAATGGCATCCTGTGCCTCCTGAAGCGCTGTGCACCACGCCAGGGCTTTCTTGCGGTCCGTCAACTTCGTGGATCGCTTCAAACGCCTTCCGTCAGCGGATCTGAAGCCGCAATACCAGTAGGGGGATTTAAATTTTTTATGGATGCTAGGCATTTTTTTCTTGCCAGTGGGAACATAATGGGATTATCCATGCTTGTCCAACATCAATCATGCACGTTCTCCAACAGAGTAAAAACCAGCCTCCGCAGGGCCAAAATAGACCTACCAGATCCGGTCCCGGTAATTCGCAAACGTGCGGCCGCTGAACCCGAAGCCGTGGAGATCCATGGCCCGCTGAATCGAGAGGAAGTGGCGGACGGCCGGCTTGGAACCGCTCGAATTAAGATCCGACGCTTTTTTGAAAACTTGGCTTTCGTCAATAGTCATTCGCATGTGCTGGCGGAGATGTTCGGCCCACGTCGAGACCGTGTAATCCAAGCGAAAGAGTCCCGGATGCTCCAAGCTTTCATCGATCCGGCATTGAAACGCGCCATTGCGGCGGCAGACCGCTTGGATCTCGTCCGTCAGGGCCCGGAACTTTTCGCGGTCATCGCCCGCGATCGAGTACTCAATCGTCACGGTAACCGGCCCGTCATCGGGCTGCGGAGGCACGGGAAAATCGTGAATTGGCTTGACCGGCGCAGCATCCGTGCTGGCCTCCACAGCAAAATTGATGGAAAGCCGATGCCCGAGAGCAAGCACGGCCAGAGCCAAGACCGCGGTCGCCGCGAGGGTGGGATTAAGTCCCCAGTGAGTCGCTCCGGCTCCCAAGAGGACCGCTCCCAGCGCGATCCCGCCTTGGCCAACCACGATCTGGAGCGCATTCATGCGTCCGCGCACCCAGGCCGGCATGACCCGCTGTCCCGCCAGCCAAAGTTCCGAACCCGCCAGCGCCCACGCCACGCCGGCGACGGTGGCGCACACCATTAAAGCCGGCGGCTGACGAACCAAGACCATCGCCGAGACAACGGCAGTGAGTAAGGCCATGGCGATGGAAGTAATTCCATTCGAAGAAACACGCCGCCTAAGATAAGGAAGGATGATCATCGCCCCCGCCAACGAGCCAATCCCGACGCAGGTGAAAAGAAGACCGAGCTGGCCCGCGGAGAGATTCAATTCCTTGAGCGCAATCACCGGAAGAAGCGCGGGAATGAAAGAAACCGCCACCGAGAAAAGAGCGTTTCGCAGCAGGATCGTTTTTATGCGCGGCGAATTCAGGGCATAACGCAGAGAATTGGTGAACGATTCCGAAAAGCTTTCCCGAAGCCTGCTCAGCTGGGGTTGGCGGAACCTCGAAAACAAGACGACAACCGCCACGACCAGAAACGTCAGGGCATTGATCGAAATAAGAATTGGCGCGCCCAGCAACGGGAGCAGAAAACCACCCAGAGCAGGCCCGACGATTCCGGCCAGGTTTTGCTGAACTCCTCCCAACGTCACCGCGGAAGGGAGTTCTTCCTTGCTGACAATATCTGGAACAACAGCGCCCCAGACTGGCGCGGCGAAAGCGATCCCGATACCAAGCGCGAAAATGCATGCCAGGACCGGCGCGGGACCTATCTTCTCCAGCCACGCACCAAGTGCAAGGAGGGCGACGCACACCCCCTGCCACAATACGGCGCCCACGATCACGCCGCGCCGGCTCACGATATCCGCGAACGCTCCGGCAGGCAGGGTGAAGAGAAAGAACGGCGCCGAAGCGGCGGCCGCCGTCAATGAGAGCTGAAACGAGGACGCGCCCAAGTCGTGCATCAGCCAGGTCGTGGTGACCTCCTGCGCGGAAACAAAAATGCCGGACGCAACGCTGGCAAACCACAAACGGCAAAACGTCGCGTTTCCAAGCGCAAACCAGGTTTGAGCGGATGATCTCTCTTCAGTCACACTAGCGAGGCGGAAGATTGTCATGAACCCTACTCAAAACCCTGGGGGCCGGGCGAGGCCGGGGTTTCGCGGCGTTTTCCGGACCGATCGTTTGCCTTCGGAAGAGCATGAGCAGCTTGGATCGTCTCCCACGATACGCCTGGTTGCCTCAATAAAAGATCCCGAACAGATCCGTTCCCACTCCAATCCAAATGCCGCCCAGAAATTGCCGAGCCTCGTCGCGCTGCCTTGAGGCGCACACTCAGAAGGTCCCGCATCCTTGAGTCCCAACTCTCATCCGCATGGCCGGCCTCCAGGGAGCTAGCCGCCCGCCGCCAAAAAATACAGGCCGCCGCGACGAGTGCCGCGACGGCCTGCTGTTCCCCCCAGAACGCGGTGAATATGGACGATCTCTTTTCCAACGCAAGGGAAAAATTGTCTCTTTACTGATTTTCTTGGCTCAATTTCGTCGGAAAAGGTGAAGATTTCCCGAACTGGGCAACCAAATTCCCACCAGAAGGTCCGAAGACGATCGGAGAAAAGAATGGCTTTGCTTGTGGGTTAGAGCAATCTGTCCGGGCCATGGTCGCAAATACTCCTGCTTCACCCCTCACTGCACTTTCACACAGCCGCGGTTGGCTGATCGCCGGGGGACTGATTTCGATTTTTGTCGGCTTTCTCGCCATCGGCTCGCCGCTGCTTTTCTCCGTTGTGCTTGCGCAGTTCCTCGGGATTTTCGCTGTCGTTAGCGGGGTAATAGCGCTTTTCGTGGCAATTTTCAGCAAGCATGCGACCCATCGCTTTCTTGAGGCGCTTCTGGGGGCAATCCGCATTGTCGCGGGCATCGTGTTGCTCCGCTGTATCGCCTCAAGCATCGCGGTGATTACTCTCATCCTCGCGGTGTTTCTCGTCGTCGAGGGCGTTTCATCCATTATTGGGGCTTTCAAGATGCGTCAGCACTACGGCTGGGTTTGGACCTTGATCAACGGCATCGCGGCTTTGGTCCTCGGGGTTATGGTGTATGTTCGCTGGCCTTCGAATTCCGTCTGGGTGCTCGGGCTCTTCTTTGGCATAAACCTGCTCTTCAACGGAATGTCGCTTTTAATGCTCGGCTTGGCCGCTCCGAAAGCGGCCACCTGAGAGCTTCTCTCCGCCAGCTCGCTTCTCGCCTTCTTGCGGTCCATCCCGCCAGCCTTGGGGTGCCTTTACGGCACGACGTTCGCGGGAACCGCTAGCGAATAGCGCCCTCGATGCGCATCTGCACCTGAACCGCCTTCTTTACGCGGAGAAGCATCGTGCTCGGATCCTTCATGCCCCATTGAACATACGGGATCGAGAAATGCGACGTGGAGGAGAGCCGGCCGTTCTCGATGGACACCTTGACAGGTAGGGTCATATCGTGATCCTCGCCGTGAAGTCGCAAAACGCCATGGACGCCGATAATGCTCTCGCCCGCCAGGGCCAGCCGGTCGATGATTCGATCGGGTAAGAACACCGCCTCCGGAAACCGGCCGCTTTCCAGAATTTCCTGATGCATCCGCCGATCGCGCTCCGGATCTCCTGTTTTGCCGCTTTGCACATCAACAACGATCCTGCCGGTTAGTTTCCCCGACTCAGGGTCGATCCGAATGAATCCTTCTTTCAGATCGAAAGTTCCGTTCACCGTGTGCAACGTGGCTGCCAAGCTGAAGTCGATTCTGGATGCGGTTTGGTCCAAGGTGACTTCTTTATCCGGGGGATCCGACTTCGCGACATCTTGCGGGGGCAGCAACAGACAGGGCAAAAGCCAAAAGCAAATGGCACGAAGCCGGAAAAACGGCCGCAACCATTCTGCACCTGAATTTTTTGGGACAATGTTTGCGTCCGCAAGCTGACTGTCCACGATTTTGTCTCCGTCGGCTTTTTCGCATGAATCGCGTTCCTGCACAGCTTCTTGGGAGGGCGGTTCCTCATAGATGGTATGCACGACTGCGAGCTTGATTGTCGAAAACGCCTTCTTCAAGCTTACGCGAGCTGATTGGCCTCGTTCTTCGAGGAGGCCGTCAGAACCTAACGTCCGCGCGCACCTTTTCCCTTGTCGCCAAGATCTCATGAAGCCCGCAAGCCCTTACACTCCCGCTCCATCAGTAACCATCAAGCACCCCGAATGGAGCAAGAACGCCACTATTTACCAGATCAACACCAGGCAGTTCACTGCCGAGGGCACGTTCAGGGCCGCGGAAGAGCAACTGCCAAGGCTAAAAAATCTTGGGGTTGTCATCTTGTGGCTGATGCCAGTCAACGAGATCGGCGAGAAGGGGCGCAAGGGCAGCCTGGGAAGCCCCTACGCCGTCAAAGACTACTACAAGGTGAATCCAGAATTTGGAACTCTGGATGACCTCAAACATTTCGTCACCGCGGCTCACGATGCGGGTATGTACGTGATTCTCGATTGGGTGGCCAATCACACCGCATGGGACAATCACTTGGTTACCGAGCACCCCGAATGGTACGCGCGAGATTGGAAAGGCGACTTCCGACCCACCCCCTGGTGGGATTGGGTCGACATTATCGATCTTGACTACCAACATGAGGATCTTCGCAGATACATGACGGACGCCATGAAATACTGGGTATCTGAAGTCGATATCGACGGTTATCGTTGCGACGTAGCGGGATTCGTTCCCACAGACTTCTGGAACAATGTCCGTAAGGAACTGGATGCCATCAAGCCTGTTTTCATGCTGGCAGAATGGGAGGATCGAGATCTCCATGCCGCGGCCTTCGATATGACCTATGCCTGGAGTTGGAACGAGGCTGTGCACAAGATTGCGATCGACGAGTCAGATCTTGACAGGCTTAGGGTTTATTACTCTTGGAATGAGAAGGCGTACCCCGCCGACATCATGCGAATGAAATTCGTGAGCAACCACGATAAGAACGCGTGGGAGGGGACCGAATTCGAGCATTTTGGCGATGCGCTCGAAGCGGCGATCGTGCTTTCAGTCGTGGGAGAAGGAATGCCGTTGATTTACAACGGACAAGAGGCGGGAAGCACCAAGCGCCTTAAGTTCTTTGAGAAGGATCCCATTGAGTGGAGAGAGCACTCGATGAGCGAATTTTACAGGAAGCTTTTTGGCCTAAAGCGCGAGAACACAGCGCTCTGGAACGCGAAATGGGGGGCTAGGATGATCAATGTGCCCAATTCGATCCCGAACAAAGTGTTGAGTTTTGTCAGGCGCAACGAACGCGACAAGGTTTTCGCCGTGTTTAACTTTTCCAAGTCCGCTCAAACCCCTGATTTCAGCGAAACCCTTTTCCATGGAAGGTATCGCGATTTTTTCGGCGGAGAATCAGTCGAATTTCGAAATTCCCTCCAACTCTCGCTTCCCTCGTGGGGATATCGCATTTTCGTGAAATAAGGGCCGTGACAACAATTGATCCGTCTTCTGAAGCAGGCGGGAATCGAATCTTGTCGCCGCCTTGACAACATCGGAGTACGCGGCTTTTCTCCGATTGTTGCCGAATCCTGAGTAGCTCAGCGGTAGAGCGGTCGGCTGTTAACCGATTGGTCGTAGGTTCGAATCCTACCTCAGGAGCCATGTTGTAACTGATTTGTTATCAGTTACTTATAAACTCACGAGACGGCGAAAGGCCCTCAAAAAGGGCCGATTGCCAGCGGATTTGCCAGCAGAGCCTCTCAAGCGAGGGAAGAATTCCTCCGAACTCTGCGCAAACTCCGCGGGTGCTCGGTAACCGGAAGGACCTTCGGCGTGCTATCTCCAACCCGAGATCACGACCATGCTGAACAAATACCGGCTCTTCCAGCGAGCGAACGGCGTCTTCTACTGGCAGGACAACGAATCCGGGCAAGCAGGGTAGCCTCCGCACCAAGGACCGCAAGGCCGCGGAAAAGCTGCTACACGCCAAAAACGAGGCTCATCGTTTGCCGACACTAAATCTCACAATGGCGCGCGCCTATCTTTCCGCACACGACGCGAAGATGAGCACGCGCACGTGGGTGGCCGTCATGCGCGAGATGGGCACTCACGGTCTCCATTGCAGTCAGGAGCGTTGCGCGCGTACCTTCTGCTCGAAAGCGTTCGATTCGATCCGCAGCAAGCCGCTCGTCCAGACCACGGCGGAGGACCTCCTGGAAATTGTGCACAACAACGGCAATTCCGTCGCACACTACCTGCGCCGCCTTCACAACCTCGCTTGCGACATCGGGTGGTTGGCGTGGCCGATCCTAGCCAAGCGGGTCTGGCCGAAGATTCGGAGCAAGCATCGCCGGGCCGTGACAGCGCAAGAACATGCGGAGATTATCGCGAGCGAAAAGAATCCCGAGAAACGCGCCTACTACGAACTGCTTTACGAAACAGGCGCGGCTCAATCGGATGCGGCGGAACTCACCGCCGAAAATATTAACTGGGAAGAGGGGTTGCTGGTTTATCATCGAAAGAAGCTCGGGTTCGATAGCGAACCTGCCCGGCTGAGCATCGGCCCGAAACTCAGGAAGCTTTTCGAATCCTTGCCGAAATCCGGCGATCTCTTTCCCACGATCAAGACGGCGGGAGCCAACGCCCGTTCCACGGAGTTTAGCCGACGGTGCCGAATTGCCGGAGTGTCCGGCGTTAGCCTGCACAGTTATCGTTATTCGTGGGCGCACGGAATCCTTCCGGGGCAGCGCTGCGGCTCTTGGAAATCATGCGGTCACGACCCGAGGCGCTCCTGGGAGTGGTAGCCCTGTCGAAGACAACGAATCGAAAGAACACTGCTAAAGAGATCGAATTTCAAGGTGATGAACTGGTATCCGCCGTGCAGGATACCGTGAAGCTGCTCCGCAAAGGCCGAACGAGCGAGCTTCGCTCTCATGAACGAGAGGCTGTGAGCGTCAGACCGCCGCGCCGTAAAAGGAAGAGTCAGGCTGGGCTGATTTCTTGCGGCTATTTTTGATACGCCAGTGTCTCGCCAGGGCTCGTGTAGCCTGAGACAGCCATTCCCGATCCTGTGCGGCGGCGAGAACATCCACGGTCGCAAAATACTTCGGGGCGTTCGGTGCGGGCTTGCCAAGGGCAATTGGAGAAGGCCGCGCCCGACTTGCAAGACGCCGTTCAATGCATGGAGGATTCGACCCGGAAGCTCCGTGCCATCCATTTCAAAGGCGTTCTCGCCGCGATGCTTATGAGCTGTCTGGTGATTACGGGTGGCTGTTACGCTTATGGTCGGTCGTGATCTGCGACGAAGCAGGACTGAAGTCCAACCGGCAGGGCGCCGAGCTGTTTCGACTCGCGCACAAGCACAACATGCGCGTGCTCCTCGTGGGTGACGTCCGCCAGCACGTCTCGGTCGAAGCCGGCGACTCCGCACGCGGCAGGCGCCGCTGCGCTTCTTTGCGCAACGCGATCAGGCTATCGGGGGTTTTTGCATATCCCCGCAGAAAGGATTTCGTCCACATTGACGGACTTCTGGCTGTTCACGGAACTCGTAGCGTCTGTTTAGAGCATCTCTACCTCGCCACCTTCAAGGACGATGAGACGCTTAGCTAATTCTCCGTGTTACCAGCAGCGACCGCCTCAGCACCACAGCTATCTCTTTGAACCTAACCGACATGCATGTTGTCGATCAATGCACTCAGAAGTGGTAGAGGGTCATTTTCAAGTCGACTCGAAATCATGGATTGAACCTTTTCGCGGGGATTGCAAAAACCCCCAAACTGGCGGTATGGGTCGACGATGATAGGTGCATGTCACTATTGTAATTGGTTTCGAGATTTAACCATATGGGGTTAAGGCTAGATTTCTCAGCTCGCGCAGCACGACGGACAGCATCGAAAGATCCAAGTCGCCGGCGGATTGAAGGTCGGCGAGCAGCTGACGGCTGCGTTCGAATTCGCTCTTGTTTTCCGCTTCCCATTCGTTGATGAGTGCATCCGGCGCCCTCGCTGGGGGGCTGAGTTTCAAAACCAGGCTGGTAAGCTCTCTTTGCAGGCGGGAGAACATCGTCCCTGAGCGCCGCCTTGGCGAGCGTTTGCCAGTGGGAATCTGCAGGCAAGCCGCCAATCTGCTTGCGCAGCCAGGAAAGATTGAGTCTCCCGCCCACGACAAAATACACACCCGCCACTTCCTCGACGCTGCGCTTCGTTTCAGTCGCAATCTCAACGATATCGAGCGCCGAATAAAGCGGATCGAACCTTACCAATCGCATGGCCAGATCGTTCGGAACATTGCTTTGAGTCAGACGTTCCGCTGCCTGCCGCAAGCCGTCGCTCTCGTCAGGGGACAGGAATTTGTCGAGACTCGCTGCGAGGGCTTTGACTCCGGGAGCGAAATGCTCAACGGTTTTCGCGATGTCATCTTTCAAATTCCGATAGCGCAGGAACCACAGGGTTGCGCGCGTCATCAACCTTTCCGAGTCAATCAGCATGTCGGACTGCACCGCATCCGGCACTTTGTTGTCGAGGGCTTCGACCGCCTGCCAGAAGGATACAAAGTCGAATATCTCGCGCGTGAGCAGATAGGCCCGCACCACGTCCGGAGTCCTGGCGCCGGTTTCCTCCTGCATGCGGTGGACAAAGGTGCTGCCCGACCCGGTTGATCATCTCGTTGGTGACATGCGTCGCGATAATTTCACGCTTGAGCGGGTGACGCTCCATTTGCTCGCGATAGCGCTCGCGAAGCGGCGCAGGAAAGTAGCGCACCAGCGCGGTGGAGATGTACGGATCGTCCGGCACTTTGGAAGCGAGCAGCTCGTCATAGAGCATGATCTTGCTGTAGGCGAGCAGCACCGCGCGCTCCGGCGAAGTGAGGCCGATCTTCGCCGCCTTGCGCGCAGCCAATTCTTCGTCGGACGGCAGAAATTCGATTGCGCGGTTGAGCTTGCCGGCCTTTTCCAGGTACTTGATGAAGCGCGTTTGGGCGTCCAGCGGCATCCTTTCGCGCACGCTCAACGACTGCGTTTGGAAATAATTGTCGCGCAGATACCAGCGCGCCGACTTCGTCGGTCATTTCCGCGAGCAGGTTGTTGCGCTGCTCTCCGCTCATGCGTCCTTCGGCGACCACTGAATTGAGCAGTATCTTAATGTTAACCTCGTGGTCCGAGCAGTCGACGCCGGCGGAATTGTCAATCGCGTCGGTGTTGATCTTGCCGCCGTTAAGCGCGTATTCGACGCGCCCGAGCTGGGTGAAACCGAGATTTCCACCTTCCGCGACCACCTTGCAGCGCAAGTTCCTTGCCGTTTACCCTGATCGCATCGTTGGCGCGGTCGCCCACCTCGGCGTGGGTCTGATGAGTTGCCTTCACATAGGTGCCGATTCCGCCGTTATAGAGCAGGTCCACGGGCGCCTTGAGAAGCGCGCGGATCAAATCGGTCGGGGTGAGCGAATCGTCGTCCACTCCCAAGACTTTCTTGACTTCAGGGGTAAGCGGGACCGATTTCGCGCTGCGCGGGTAAATGCCGCCGCCTTTTGAGATCAGCTTGGAATCGTAATCCGCCCACGAAGAGCGCGGGAGGTTGAACAACCGCTCGCGTTCCTTGAAACTTGCTTCCGGGTCGGGATTGGGATCGAGAAAAACATGGCGGTGATCGAAAGCGCCGAGGAGCTTGATGTGGCGTGAGAGCAGCATGCCATTGCCGAATACGTCGCCCGACATGTCGCCGATCCCGACCACGGTGAAATCGGTAGTCTGGGTATTGACCCCCAGTTCGCGGAAGTGCCGCTTGACCGATTCCCACGCGCCGCGCGCGGTGATCCCCATCTTTTTGTGGTCGTAGCCGACCGAACCGCCCGAGGCGAACGCATCATCCAGCCAGAAGCCGTATTCCTTTGAGACGCCGTTCGCTATATCGGAGAAAGTCGCGGTGCCCTTGTCCGCGGCGACCACCAGGTAAGGATCGTCGGCATCGTGGCGCACCACGTCCTTCGGCGCGAACAACTTTGCCTGCGACCAGGTTGTCGGTCAAATCCAGTAGTCCGCGCAGGAAAGTCTGGTAACACGCGATCCCTTCTTTCATGAAGGTTTCGCGGTCAGCGGGAGGCTGCTTCACGACAAATCCTCCCTTCGAGCCAACCGGGACGATCACGGTGTTTTTGACCATCTGCGCTTTCATGAGGCCGAGGACTTCGGTGCGGAAGTCTTCCATGCGATCGGACCAGCGCAATCCTCCGCGCGCCACCTTGCCGCCTCTTAAATGCACACCTTCGACGCGCGGCGAGTAAACGTAGATTTCGAACATGGGCTTGGGCTCAGGCAGCCCAGGCACCTGCGCCGGATTGAACTTGAAGGAAAGGTAGGGCTTGGTCGCGCCGCCAGCGTCTTTCTGGAAGTAATTGGTGCGAAGCGTCGCCTGGATGACGGCGAGAAAACGCCGCAGGATGCGGTCTTCGTCCAGGTTTGCGACCAAATCCAGCCCTCTCTCGATTTCGACCGTCAATGCCTGTATTTTGACGTCCGCTTCGGCGGTATTCGCGGGATCGAAACGCACAACAAAAAGTTCGATCAGTTTCTTCGCGATCGCCGCGTTGGCGGACAGCGCCTGTTCCACGTACGCCTGGCTGAAATTAAACCCGGTCTGCCGCAGGTATTTGCTGTAGGCGCGCAAAATCGTGACTTCGCGCCAGCCGAGATTTGCCCGCAGCACCAGCCGATTGAAGTCGTCATTTTCAACCTCGCCGCGCCACGCACGCGCGAACGCTTCCTCGAACCCGCTTTTCACCTCGGAAACATCGAACGGGATGTCTCCCGTGTGACTCATGCCGAAATCATGCACATAAACCGGCGGCGCTCCCTCGGGCTCTACCTTGTAGTTAAGCTCTTCAAGCACTTTGACGCCCATGCGTTCGAGCATGGGCAGGCTTGAAGACAGGGGGATGGGCTCGCCCGAGTGAAAAACCCTCAGCCGCAGCGGAGTGATGCTCGCTTTGTCACCGGCATAAAGATTCATCGCGAGCTTTTTCTCCGCCCCGAGCGTGTCCATGATCGCGGCGTCAGTGACGGCTTCGAGGGCGGAACGGTCCTCGCGGTAGCCGGCGGAAAAAGCATTTCCGAAGCGGCGATACAGCTGGTTACCCCGCTCTTCGCCAAGACTGCGCGATGAGCGCGTCGTGCAGGTCATCCTCCCAGCGGCGCACCGCCTTGACGATCTGCTTTTCGATCTCGCGAACGTCGAAGTCAGGCACGCTTCCCGGCTTGGTGCGAACGGTGATCAGCACACGTGCCATGGCCGAGTCGGACAGATGCAGCGTAAACTCTGAGCTGATGCCGTTGAACGCCTGCATAAGGATCTGCTGCATGCGCTTTCGCAACTCGGTGTTGTAGTTTTCACGCGGCACATAGACCAGGCATGACAGGAAGCGGCCGTAAAGGTCGCTCCGCACGAACAGCCGGGTGCGCTGGCGATAGCCCAGGCGCCAGTATTCCTATCGCATGTTCAAAAAGCTCGTCTTCCGATATCTGAAACAGTTCGTCGCGCGGATATTGTTCCAGAATCGTGACCAGCGCCTTTCCCATGTGGCCGTTGGGATCGAACCCTGCGCGCGTCACGACGTTTTTCACCTTACGGCGCAGGAGCGGGATGTCCGCCGGAGGTGAGGCGTAGGCGGTGGAAGTATAAAGTCCGAGAAAGCGCTGCTCCCCTAAGACTTGACCCTTCGCGTCGAAACGCTTTACGCCTACGTAATCAAGGTATCCGGGGCGGTGCACAGTGGCGCGCGAATTCGCCTTGGTCAGTACCAGCAAGTCGGGAGCGCGTGCGAGCTTCCTTACTTCCGGAGTGACCGTGGCAAAGCTTTTCGAAACTTCGGTCTGACTTGTCTCACGCAAGATGCCGAGGCCGGAACCCGGCACGACACGCAAAACGTCTTCGCCACTTTCGTTGACCAGATCGTAATCGCGATAACCCAAAAAGACGAAATGGCGGTCCGCTAGCCATGTCAAGAGCGCCTTGTCCTCGTCAACGGTTTCCGGGATAAGCCCTGCCGGATATGGCTTTCTAATCGTCGGCGACCAGGCGGTTCATGTGGTCCTTCATTTTTGGGTAGTCCTCAACCGCCTTGCGCACGTCGCCGAGAATGCGCAGAATTCCTGCTTCCAACTCAGCCAGCTTTTCGGGATCGGTTTGCCGGTCAACTTCGACATGCATGACCGACTCGGAATGACCGCTTTGGACCACTTCGGGCGGCAGAATTTCATTCAAGCTCACCGTCCGCGTCGCGCTTCGTCTTAATGACCGGGTGAATGGTCAGGTGCGCCTTTAGTCGCTGGCGGTTGATCTCCATCGTCACCGAATCCACCAGGAACGGCATGTCGTCGTTGACGATCTCGATGATCGTATGTGTCGACTCCCATCCGTCCTTCTGGATTTGCGGGTTGTAAACGCGTAGCTTGGGGGCACCGGATTTGAACTTCCCGCATGAAATCAAGGTGTGCCAGTGCAGCGCCGCAAAGATCGGAAAGATTGCGTTCGGCTAGGTCCTCCGCCTCAACCCGGCTGTAATACTGGCGGGTGAACGTCTCAGCCAGGGCGATTTTGCCCTCCGGCACTTTGCCTCGAAGCAGCGCCACCGCTTTTTCGATGATCTCTGCATTTCCTTTTTGCACCTCAAGTAGCATGTAAGTCTCCTAACTATTACCCGTATCGGTTAAATTCCAACAAAGTACCAAAACTCTCACAGGATTGTTCGCAATCCTTTATTCTCGCATAACTTACGACGATTCTTCGGTTCCCAGTAACATGAAGAATGGCGCGGCCTCGGGTTCCGGTCGGATTTCAGCTTGATTGTCGTCGTTGATGATAACAGCGTCACAATCGCCTACAGTATTGAAGTTGGCCCCGCGATAGCGAACGCTGCAAGCTCAAGGAAGGCGCGATGACTCAAGAGAATACCTTTCCAGTCGATCTTAATGACGACGCGCTCGATCGCGATCGAGCTCGAAACTCACGACGCATCCCGATTCGAATGGTCACCGGCAGACTAGAGGAATAAAGATCTAGACTGCGTCGCTTACTTCGGGATCTCCAGGAGGCGGGGAGTCCATGCGTTCAAGGCGCATCGCAACATGCGCTACGCTGATCGATCTTTCCGGCTTACCCGCCCTCCTGGGGGAAAAAGACGGAGTTAAGTGTGTTTGGCCGGAACTACCTTGGAGCCTTCAGTCGATGGAGAAGCAGATCAAGGAGATGACGATCGACGGGAAGTAGGCGCCTGCCTGCGATGCGGAGCGCTTCGTTTTTGCAAAGGGCCCCGCGTGCGTATTGGCAGAACACATCAACGAAAATAGGACTTGATCCCGTGCAACTCACTACGCCCATCGCCTTCGTCGCAGCCCTCTGGCTGATCACCGCGTCCGCCTTGAAATACTCTCTGAATTCTCCGTCCTTTGGCGAGCCGTCTTTGCTTTGCTGCGCCTTGATGCGGCCCAACGAGCCTCAGGCCATGACGGTGATCATCCAACCGAGGCCGAAACGATCGGTGAGCATGCCGAAACGCGGCGACCAAAACGTTTTGGTGAGCGGCATCTTCACGGTGCCGCCTTCCGAAAGCGCTGCGAAAACTCGGTCCGCATCGGCTTCGCCTGGCACAGTAAGCGAAAGCGAAAAGCCGTCAAAATTCCCGTCCTCAGGGCCGCAACCATCCGATGCCATGAGCGTCGTTTCGCCGACACGGAAGCTGGAGTGCATCACTTTGTTTTCGAACCCCTCCGCGAGCATGCCGGGCGGAGTCGGCTCCGGGCTGTCCTTGTAACGCATCAGCATTTCGACCTCGGCGCCGATCGCGGTGCGATAGAATTCGAGAGCTTCCTCGCAGCGGCCGCCGAAGAGGAGGTAAGGTTGGATGAGTGTGTTAGACATAGTGTGTGTGGAGTCAAGTTGATGTGAGGTTTGGAGTGGGCGTGCTCGGGTGCCATTGCGGCTCACACCGGCCGCCACCAACGGTCAGCCTGGCCTCGCCGCCACGAAGACGCGACTGCAATTTGCGTGTTTTTTCACCAGACTCTTACCGCACTCGCGATTCTTCCATGACCGCAGACGGTGATCCGTGAGGATTTCGTCTGAATCGTTCTCGTCGGTCTTACCGGGCCTAGCGCGCGCGACGCCGCGCCGGCGACGGCGGAAATTTGGTCGCTCGCGAAGCCGTGAGGGGCACCGCGAGATGGTTGATCAGCGGTCCAGCGACAGGGCCTTCACGGCTTCCGATCTCCACGTGAATCCGATGCCTGGACGGTCCGGAACGCGTGCGAGGTCGTCCTGGATCTGCAACGACTCCTCGAGGATCGTGTCGGCCCAGTCGACATACTCCAGATAGTGGCAGGTCGCGCTCGCGGCGAGCAGGTGCGCGCTGATCTCTGGCAGCAGATGCGACGACATCTCGATGCCGTACGCTGCAGCGATGCCGGCCGCCTGGATCCAGCCGCTCACGCCGCCGATTCGAGCCACGTCCCGCGTTTCTCCGGCGGCGTCCGAACCCGGCCGACCTCATCCACCTTCAAAATCTCTGATCCAGGTTCCATAACCGTCATAGCAACATCCTATGACGCCTACGGTCCTATTTGATAGTGGTGCTCGACGTGACGCTTACCTTGGATCAGCCTACAATCACTCTGTAAATATATCCTTTACTGGCGATTATGCACTTCAGGCCCGTTACGAACGGATGCCCGTTGAAAATGCGCAAAACGCATGCCGACCGGCAAGTATTTGACAAGTGGCTTAAACAGCCTCGCGCGTGCGAGACACAGAGAACTACAAGAATTGTGCGCTGGCTACCCGCCGTTAACGACCGAGGAAATCCGATCGTTCCATCCGGTGTCTGCGAGGTCGTACGTAGGCTCAGTCGTCGGGCCAAGCCACCGGAATGATCCCTGAAAGTGGATGTGCTCGAACCCCAGGCACAAGCCCGAGGTCGATGAGTAGGACGGGAATTTGTCGCTGAAATCGTCGAGCCATGGCCAGACATCGACTTCCAGCAGGTTTTGCCGGGACTCTGCCGGTTCGAGCTTCAGACTAAATCCTTCAAGGTTCTTGTCGGTCCACAACTCAATATAATCGGGAATCGGTGGTGCGGTGGGCGGTAATACCCACCGCCAAGAATAATAACGGGATTATCCTGTGGAGTATTGAAGCTATAGCCGCCGTATGAAAGTTTTCCAACGCAGAAGCGACCGCCCGCGAGAGTAAGGCCGTCTTCACAAACGGCGCCCAGACGCCCTTATCCTTGATTATTTCCCCCTTTTTGGCGGGCCAGTAGCCAGACCGGCCCGCAACGAATTTATTATCGGCCGTTTACGGCCGACGAAAACACGTTGGGCGAGAGGCTGTTCGACAAGCAGCAAGGCTTGTGAGGAATTCTGAAAAGCATTGGCCGATGTTCGCCGGCAACTGTAACGTGCGTCGAATGCGGTACCCGGATGGCCCATACGCAACGGACAAGACAGTAGCTGTTTCGGGAAAACCGCGCCGGTTGTCAAACTCGCGCCTGCGACCGCCAGCCCTCGCTTTGGCCATTAGCTTCATTTTCCTGACGGCCGTACTCGGCGCGGCGGAACAGCAAGCAACTTCGGGGGCACCTCAGACGAACCCTGCAGCGGAAGCGCCTCTGGCGGGGATAGCGGTTACGGAGGTCGCGGCGCGCGCAACGGAGGTAGTAAATCTCATCCAAATCCTCAATGCGAAGTTAGCTGTCGATGTCGGAACCAGAGCCATCAGCGAGTCGCTTCCCGATACGGCCAAGCTCATTGACTTGGAAGCTTCGATGACGACGAAGCTCCTCCAAGAGCAGCCCGCTATTGACTCACTTGAGAGGCAACAGTTGCTGTGGAGACAGCGGCAAATTGTAACCACGACCTGGCTGAACGTTCTCACCGAGCGCGCCACCCTGCTGGAGGAAGTGTTGAAGCGTCTCGCCGAATTGAAAAGGACTTGGACCGCGACGCGCGCAGCGCTTCAAACTACCAATGCGCCTGAGCCGATCCTCGAGGAGATCGACGACACCTTGGCTGCTATTGCGGCCGAGGAGGCACCGATCGGCGTCCAACGCTCGACCGTGCTTGACCTGCAGGCTCGCGTCGCTAGAGAGGTCGCCCGGTGCGGAAAAGTGCTCGCAGAGATTGATCGCTTTCGGCAGCAGGCGGTTGCCGGGATTCTGGTGCGTGATGGAAGGCCGATTTGGAGCATCGAACTCTGGGATTTGCGGAGCGGTTTGCTTGAGCGTATCGGCAAATTATCGACCGCATACTTGGTCGATTTCGTCAGGTATGTCCGTGATCCCTCCGGAGGGCTTTTGCATCTGGGGCTCTTTTCAGTCTTCGCGGTGATATTCTGGGCCGCCCGACGGCAGATCGATCGATCGATGGCGGCGGGCGAGCCCGCATCGTCCGCCATCAAACTGTTCGGTTCTCCTTTCGCCGCGGCTCTGCTGTTCACTTTGACTGTTCTTTCAAGTCCCGTTTGGCGAGAGATACCGATAGCGGTAAGAGAATTATTCCAGATTCTGGCATGCGTTCCGATGATCTTGCTGATGCGGCAGATCGCTGGCGCATGGACGGTACGCGCACTTTGCTGGCTGAGCTTCCTCTTTGCCGTCGATACCGTGCGGAGCGCAGTTGCCGCGGGGGCTCCGATTGATCAGGTGATCCTTCTGTCAGAAACCCTCATAGGTATTGTCGTTGCCGGGTGGTTGCTCGGTTACACCCGGCGGTCATCCAGGAAACTGGCCGGGCAAGCTGGTATCTCCTTCCTCCGGCTGGGAGCATCTCTCTTCCTTTTGATATTCGCTGCCGGACTGGTGGGCGCAATTATTGGATATGTACGTTTGGTGAGCCTTTTGGTTTCCGGGGCTCTTGAGGCGGCCGTCACGGTCCCGTTACTCTATGCGTTCGTTCGCGTGACCAGTGGCTTAGTTGCCTTTGCCCTCCGCGTGTGGCCGCTTAGGGCACTGCGAATGGTTCAACGCCATCGCGACCTCCTGGAAAAACGAGCATATCATTTGCTCTTCTTCGTGGCGATCGTCAGCTGGGTCTTGCGTTACCTGGATCGCATTGGTCTAATAGAACCTGCGCTGTCCTTCGGGAAAACGGTGCTCGCTGCCAGGCTGGAGCGCGGTGCGATCAGCATCTCGATCGGTGACATCCTCGCCTTCTTTCTCACGGTGTGGGCAGCATACGCGCTATCGGCTTTCATCCGTTTCGTCCTTGAGGAGGACATCTACCCGCGGACGCGGATCACGCCGGGAAGGTCCTACGCCACTTCGAGCCTGCTCCACTACGCAGTCCTCGCCGTCGGGTTCGTGACGGCAATAGCCTTGTTGGGCGTGGATCTGAGTAAGATCACCGTGCTGGCCGGCGCCTTTGGCGTTGGGATCGGTTTCGGGTTGCAAGGCATCGTGAATAATTTTGTCTCGGGCCTGATCGTCCTCTTCGAATGTCCAATTGATAAAGGCGACTCCGTCGAGATCGGTAACCTTCGAGGCACTATCCAGCACATCGGTATACGCGCCAGTGTCGTGCGCACCGCTCAGGGGGCCGATATCATCGTTCCCAATTCGCAATTCATCGCGGAGAAGGTGACCAACTGGACGCACGGAGATCGTTCGATGCGGATCGAGCTGCCGGTCGGCGTGAACTATGGGACTTCCCCCAAAGAGGCAATCAAGCTTCTCGAGGCGACAGCACGCGCGCACCCCGAGCTCTTGCGGGATCCACCGCCCCAAGCCGTCTTCGTCGGCTTTGGAGACAGCTCGATTAACTTCGAGTTGACGGCCTGGACGGACGAGTTCGGGAACGCGACTCGGATCCGGACCGATCTGGCCGCGGCTGTGTACGACGCGGTAAAAGCGGCAGGGATGTCCTTTGGCGCAAGTGCGACTGATGAGCGATTCCAAGCTTGATTCCCCCATCGTTCGTGTCGACAATGCGACGGCGCAGGACGGATTAGACTAGCTGAACCTCTGGGAAGCGATTCTGGCGGCCTCCTCGCCGATCTTCTCGAAGGGGCTCGCCGCAGCAACGTTTAGTCTTACAGCGGGTGCTGCCAGATGAGTTGCATTGATGTCCCACAAGCACGAGGGATTCTACCACACTTGGCCGCCCAAGTGAGTTACAAAGGTGTAGCAAGGGCGCTCGATCTTTACACCTGCGCGGCCACGCGATTGCTTACGCTTTAGGACGCTTGGTTGGACTCCCCTGCGCCGCATCTTGAAGGTTTTCTCCGCGCACAATTACCGCGTCACGCGACGCCTTTGGCAGCCAGATTTCGGCAGGGACCATTCCGCCGTTCCGCTTGCTTTCTCGATGGCGCTGACGGCGCGGTTTTGGTTTTCGTGACTAGAGACTAACAAAGCGAAAATCCATCCGGTTCCTGCATTCTTTCGTTGATATTATCATACCTAGAGACTCTAAGAAAATGCGAAAACAAAAACATCCACTGATTTCAAGCGACTAGCTCATGACAATCACGTCACCAGTAACGGCACGAAGCCGAAAAGCGTTTCATCGCGCACATCTAGAAACTCCTTTTCCCATAAGCCGTGCATTCGCCGGGTCCCTGGTCGAGCGGCATTACACCGGGCTGCACGCACCCGCATGAAATTCACGGCAACTGAGCAGGGGTCCTTCAGCCCACATTGGGGTGATCGCAGTCTTTACGGGCGTCTTCAAACTCCACAATGACTCAACTCTGAGCTGTTCAATTTCATTTCGGGAAGGGAATATGCTTTTGAAAACCATCTCTTTATACCCTGGTTGATAGATCTGATCCCACCGGAATATGGACGCCGCCTATCTCTCTGCTTTCTCCGCACTTGCGGGCTCCGCCATCGGCGCCCTATCGTCGCTCGCAACCACCTGGCTGACGCAAAATGCGCAGAACCGCGCAACCTACCTCAACCAACAGAGAGCTAAGCGCGAGGCTCTTTATACCGAGTTCATCGATGAAGCGTCCCGATTGTTCACGGATGCGTTGTCCCACGAGATGGAGGATCTCTCGAAAATGGTTCACCTCTACTCGATCCAAAACAAAATTAGACTGTTTGCCTCGCCGGAGATCGTGGATAGGACGAAGGAAGTGATGGAGGCGATCATCGCCGTCTACTACGCGCCAAGCCGCAAGTTCACTCGCGCGGAAGAGATCATAAGTCACAGCAGAACTCGATCCCTTGCAAGGCTTCAGCGAAAGCTGCCGTGCGGAATTGGGCGTTTGATCTTATCACCAGTTCGACTCGGGCTCACAACGGACAACCCGCTGCTGCGGAGGCTCCAAATTTGGAAGCGCTCTGTTTGCCTTTTCAGAAGCCGAAAAATTGAATCACGGAATCCGCTTTGCCCGATATCGGGGATCGCGATAGTCTTTTGACCCGCTCGACAGCGGCTATCATCATAGTGGTCTTCGGCCGGACCGAATTGAGCGGCGCGCCAGTTTCTTGGATAACGAAGAGCTTACCGGAGAGAACAGTCGCACACTAAGAAAAGCGCTCGACGAATGCGACACGTATATCGTTGTCAACGAGGAAGCGCTCGCGACGGCGAGGATTTCGGCAAGCGCAGCGGCTTTCTCATCATGTAGGGACGTGGCAGTCAAAGGGGTTCGGTTGTCGCGGAAATCCGGCGGTCTTTCCGGTACGCGATCCGCCTGTGTGCGGCACGCAGTCATGTGAAAGGTGTGGAGTTGTTCAGCTCTTCTAAAAGCCCGGTCGGTCTTTGCGGATGCGGCGGGAGAAATCGGGCGCGTCGTTTGCGGCTAGCGCGGCGGGGTTGATGAGGGCGCGCTGTTTTAGCTCTGCGAAGGGCAGGCCGTCGGTGGCGATCGTATGCCGCTCGAACATGAGTTCGTCGCCTTTGCCATTGAGTAGGATGCGCCAGTCCCACGGCATTCGCTCCGCAGCGGGGTGCTGGTCGCGGATGGTGGTCGTGCAGTTGGTAGTGATGGCGTTATACCAGCGCGGGCGGTCGTGGATTTGGTTGAGCGAACGCAGGTATTCGTGGAAGCGCTCGCGGGCTTGCGCGGGTGTAAAGGTAGTGCGGTAAAGATAGATGTCTTCGCCGTGGCGGTAGTTGGTGCGGACGCGGATGACGTCACGCTCGTCGGCGACGATGTAGATGAGCGCGAACTGCCGGTAGAGGCCGCCGATGGCGGAATAGGTCTGTCCGGCTTTCTTTCGCGTCTCGATGGAAAAGCAGACCGGCGGCGCATCAGCGAATTGGAAGCTGACGATGGGGTGCGCCATCCACGGTGAGCCCCAATAGTTGATCGCCAGGTCGATGCCGGTGATCTGCGAGATGCGCACGGTGCGCGTGTCCCAATGCGCGCGTGTAGTCGGCCTCGGTGCGATAGTCGAAGTTGCGGACGTTGCGCAGCGTGACTTCGTCGCCGTTGATCTCCGCCGAGCCGAGCTGCGCCACGTCGGTTTGCCAGTTGGCTTCGTTGCTGGGCTTTAGCGTGAGCCACCACGCGAGCACGAGGGCGAAAGCCGCAAAAATCGCGCCGAGCTTGCGCCGGCTCCCGCGGAGGAAAATCAGCGCGCTCACAAAGGCGAACGCGAGGATGATCGAGGCCACGCCGCGCAGCGCCGCCCACGGGAGATCGAAATACAGCGCGCCGATGGCCCATAGCGCAGCGATCGCGCCTACCAGATAGGCGAAAGCGAGCGCGCCCCAGCGGAGAAGGCGGATCATCAATTACCGGGAGTTACGGCTTCCCGCGCCGACGACGGTTCCGGGAGGCACGCCTGCTCACCTTCTCATCGCCGGCGAGGTTCAGCTTAAGGATGCGCTTCACCTCGGCGATGGCCTGCGGATTTTGGTGCGCGGGATGAGCCGAAGGCACGACAAGTTCGCTCTGCGCGCCGTCGAGGTGGGAGCTCCAATACGGCACGACTCCGTCGCTCGACTCCGGCGCGTCGCCGCGCCCGCGGTCGCCGCAGATCGATGTGATAAGGAATGCCCGACGTGATCGGGATCGTGTTGATCGCTTTCACAAAGCGATTGTTCGGCGCAAGCGTATCGACGCTGTTCGGAATGCGTTTGAGGCGCAGGTCGTCACCTTGATAGGTCTCCACCTTCAGCGCGTCGGCGCCCGCACTGAGGAGGTTGGCGGGCGCTTTCACGAGCATCGAGCCGATGCGACCCGGCCAGCCGCTCGCGATCTCGCTGCCGCGGAGCGGCGCGGAGATGAAAATCACGCGGCCGATTTCGTTGCGATGCCGGAAAATGAGTGCGTCGGTGAACAGCTCGCGCGATCGCGGCGAGAGCTGTGTCTGCGCGGGCGGCTTGCCGAATATTTCCAACCAGAGCTTGTCTCCGGTATCTGTAATCAGCAGCCGGCTGATGCACCCGCCCATGCTATGGCCGATGACAACCATCGGTTTGTGCATCGGATACTTCTTTTCGATGGCATCGAGGTCGCGCCGCAGGATCGAGGCGGAATACGGATACGGGTATCCGCTTGGGTAGCTGTAAAACCAGAACTGGTAGTTGCGGCGGATCTCCTCGTCGCCGCGCAGATAATTGAGCATCGGCGTCCACGTCGCGGCAGTATCCATGAGGCCGTGAATGACGAGCACGACCGTCTTGTTCGGATCGTAAGGCTGAAGCCGCACGATGCGCGCCGTCTCGGCGTATTTTTCCGGGCGCAGCAGGCGCGTGAGTTCCAACTTCTTCGGGTTCACGCTCGCGAGCATCACCGCGATCGGCACGGTATAATCCGCGGCAAGGGGGAAGGTCCGTCCGTCTAATTGCACCGTCTCGGCCGCGAGCGGATCCTCGAAGTCGAAAATGGCGTGCCGGCCCTCGAAACGGATGATCGCGGTGACGCCGTAGTAAATGCGCGGCAGCGAGAAGTTCGTCTTCGCGTCCAGGTTCATTTCGCGTCCGATGCGACAATCGGTGCGCCGAGGCCCTCCTTGCGCGTGTGCTCGCTGACGTAAGTGCCGTGGACGTCGAACTGATCCGCCGGCGTGAATTCGTACAGCGCCGGGTTCCACAGCTTACGGGGATCGGGCTTGCGCGTGAGGACGTAGTCTCCGCCCTCCGCCGGCACGCGCAGCGGATGCGTCCACGGATCGAGCTTTGCCTGCTTGATGGTGCCGAGGACACGGGCGACAGCAAAATTGTAATCATTGCGCGCGTTGATGTCCGCGGGGTCACGGGCGAGTTGTTGCATCGCCGCCTCTGCTGCCGCCAGGTATTCGCCCATTGCCACGAGCGGCTCACGATTCTCCTGCCGTAGCGCGTTGACGATCCTCCGCTCGGTCGAGACCAGCGCGCCGACTGCGGCACGCACGGGGCGAAATTGCGGCTTCTTTTGCGAGACTGTGGCGTATTGTGCGCAGCCGGCCAGGCTGAGCGTGGCGGCGAGCGCTAAGGCGGGGCTTGTTTTCATGAATGAGGTCTTTCGATGTTTGGTTGGTTCGGTCATCTCCACGGCCGACCGGCAGTGACCAAGGACGGATGAACGTGGCGGCCTCTGATGATTACACTGCGAGCACCTGGGATGCGGTAACTGTAACCAGGTCAGAAAACTCGTGGGTCATACGGGCAGAGTGACAGAGACCGTCTTCAGTCCTAACGGCGCCCTCGTGGCAACGGTATCGCACGACGGCACAGGGCAGTTCTCTGGGAGACGGAGGATTTCGTCCGAATCGTTCTCGTCGGTCATTCTTTGTTGAGGACGCGAGTGCGGACCTGCAGCAAGTGCGTCCCTCGTGTTGTCCACTGCACCGCTGACATCTGGAGAGCATTACAAAACGGGGCTGGCCAATTAAGTCAACAGTTATCATTTCTCTGACCAACGTGGAAACCACTGAAAAACACTGGGTTCCCCATACTGCTAGGGCTGGAAGGTCCGAATCAGCCCATGTTTTGAAATGCTCTCCTTATTAAGCCCTAGTTGGGCAGCTTAATAGCAACCCGGCCATTCTACCGCCTGTTCGTCCCGCCCAAACTTTATTGCCGGCTCGGTCGATTGCTTCCCACGTTCGGCCCCGTAGTGATTCACAATGAGTCGCGAACCCCGCTGTCCCGTCACATAAGTCCAAACCCATTGCACGAACACCTTCACCCGCAGGCTGGATTGCGCGAGGAATTCGAGATGCACGAGCGCCCAGACCATCCACGCCAGAAAACCGCTGATCTGGACCTTGCCGCTTTGCAGAACAGCGAAGTTTTTGCCAACGACAGCCAGGTTCCCTTTATCGAAGTAACGAAATGGACCCGGCGCGGGTTGGCCGGTGACTTTCCGGTGAATCAGCTTACCTGCATAACGCCCTTGTTGGATCGCCACCTGCGCAACACCGGGCAGCGGCTTGCCCCCCTGATCGAGCGAAGCGGTATCGCCGATCACGAAAATTTCCGGGTGTCCTGGCACTGTGAGATTCTGCTCCACACGCACCCGTCCGGCACGATCCGTGTCCACATTCAGCCACTTGCCTGCAGGAGAAGGAGCCACGCCCGCAGTCCAGATCACTGTTTTGCTCATGATGCGCTCACCAGCCACAACGACACCGTCTTCGTCAATCTGATCCACGCTATGTCCGAGCCGCACCTCCACATCCAATGTTGCCAGCCGCTTCTTCGCCGCCTCGGACAGTTTCTCCGAAAAACTTCCCAACACACGATTGGCCGCGTCAACCAAAACAATCCGCGCTGCGGTGGGGTCAATGCGCCGAAAATCCGATCGCAGCGTGCTGCGGACGAGCACTGCAATTGCACTGGCCATTTCCACGCCAGTGGGACCAGCCCCCACAAGCACGAAGGTCAGAAGATCACGGTGGCGACCTGGGTCCTCTTCTGCCTCGGCTTGCTCAAACGCCTGTAAAATCTTGTTCCGAATGGCGACTGCGTCCGCGAGGCTTTTCAGCCCCGGTGCGAACTTTTCAAATTCGTTGTGTCCAAAATAGCTGTGGCGCACGCCCGTCGCCAAAATCAGATAGTCGTATCGCAACGGCACTCCTTCTCGATCTACGGAGCTTGCAAGGACACACTGCCGATCCTTTTCCACACCCGTGATCTCTCCCAGAATCACTGTCACATTTTTTTGATTCCTAAAAATCCCGCGAATCGGAGAAGCGATGTCTCCGGGTGTGAGCACGGAGGTCGCGACCTGGTAAAGCAGGGGTTGAAACAAGTGATGATTGGTGCGGTCGATCAAGAGGATTTCAGCTGACGTGTGTTTGAGCGCTTTGGCCGCAGCCAACCCGCCAAAACCTCCTCCGACGATCACGACACGTGGAATGCCTTCGCTCATGGGTTCCTTTTTTTCCTGATCTGGTGCATCTCAATTCGCTTTTCCCGCTGCCTCATGACGCCAGTTGCCAACCATCTTTGATTTCGCCATGGAGCAATCATTAGCTCACTGCGCGTCACTTTACACGGAGATAAAGAGATCATGGGGGTTTTTGCATAACGCCCCGAAATGGGTCAATTCAATAACCACACCTATTGGTTTGAGTGCAACTGACTGATCACCAACCGCATTCATTCTATTACAATGCCACGCTCATCTTTCAACGTGCTGGTGCACAAGGAGAGCCGTGGCTGCAAGGCGCGGCATTAGTGAAACAGGCTTTCGCTGTCGTATGGCAACGCGTAATCTTCACGCGGATTGCTGGTCTGTAACGACCGGGTTTTGCCAACCGCCAATCGGCGTGACTCTCTGCTCAACCTCAGTCGGCCCCCAGGTTTTCGGCTCGTATTCGTAGACCGGCGTGCCGGCCTTCAACACCGGGTCAACGATTCGCCACGCCTCCTCCACGTAATCCTCGCGGGCGAACAGCGTGGCGTCGCCCGCCATCGCGTCGCCGAGCACGCGTTCGTAGGCATCCATCTCGTTCGCGCACGGGATGGCGGCTCGCCAGCATTTCCGACGGACTCGCTCAGCGATTCATCCTCCGGCGACGATGACGTTCATGCCGAAGGCGAACGACGATGTCGGGACTGATCCGAATCCGGCAATGAGTTCGATTTCAAATCGAAGCCGTCGATACATCGTCGGCGGCTGACGCAGCCGGACGATGATTTCCGTGCAGGTGACGGGCAGACATTTCCCGGCCCGGATGTAGAACGGAACGCCGCGCCAGCGCCAGGAATCGATCTCCAGCTTGCAGCGCCGCAAAGGTTTCCGTCTTGGAATCCGGCGCCACACCCGGCTCGTTGCGATAGCCACGAAATTGTCCGCGCACCAGGTTCTTCGGCCTCCAGCGGCGGGATGGCTTTCAACACCTTCACCTTTTCGTCGCGAATCGATTCGCTGTCGGTGCGGACCGGCGGCTCCATCGCCAGGTTGGCCAGCACCTGGAACAGATGGTTCTGCATCACGTCGCGGATGGTGCCGGTCTGATCGTAAAACGCGCCGCGGCCCTGCACGCCGAAATCCTCGGCCATCGTGATCTGCACGCTCTCGACGTGCTCGCGGTTCCAGAACGGCTCGAGCATCGCGTTGGCGAAGCGGAAGAACAGCATGTTGTGCACGGGCTTTTTCCCGAGGTAATGGTCGATGCGGAAGATGCGCTTCTCGTCGAACGCGCCGAGCAGAATCCGGTTGAGCTCGCTGCGCCGAGGCGAGGTCGCGTGCCGAACGGCTTTTCGACGATGACCCGAGCGCCTTCGTCGGCGCAACCCGCCTTGCCGAGTTGCTCCACGACCGTGCCGAACAGCGCCGGCGGAATGGCCAGGTAATACGCCGGCCGCTGCGCGGAACCGAGCTCCTTGCGAATGGCCTGAAAGGTCGCCGGGTCGTTGTAGTCGCCGTCCACGTAGCGCAACAAGCCGGACAAGTTTGTCGAAGGCCGCCGGATCGAGTCCGCCGTGTTTTTCGAGGCTGTCCCTCGCGCGGGCCTTGAGTTGGTCGAGATTCCAGCCCGCCTTGGCCACGCCGATGACCGGCACGTTGAGGTGGCCGCGTTTCACCATCGCCTGCAGCGACGGGAAGATTTTCTTGTAGGCCAGGTCGCCGGTGGCGCCGAAAAAAACCAGCGCATCGGAATGAGGATGCATTCATGGTTCGTCCTTACTTCGCCGGTTTCTCCAGGTGTCCGCCGAATTCAAAGCGCATCGCCGAAAGCAGCTTGTCCTGGAAATCCGCCTCGCCGCGCGAAGCGAACCGTTCGTAGAGCGCCGTGGTCAGCACCGGCACCGGCACGCCTTCGTCGATCGCCGCCTTGATCGTCCAGCGGCCTTCGCCGGAATCGGAGACGCGGCCGGCGAACTTCGCGAGGTTCGGATCTTCGACCAGCGCGTTCGCCGTCAGGTCGAGCAGCCACGAGGCGATCACGCTGCCGCGCCGCCAGACTTCGGCGATGTCGGCGAGGTTGAGGTCGTATTGATAGTGCTCGGGATCGCGCAACGGCGTCGTCTCGGCGTCGACCTCGTGCTTGCTGCTTGCCGACGTTGGCGTCGCGCAAAACGCCCAAGCCCTCGGCATAGGCGGCCATGATGCCGTATTCGATGCCGTTGTGAACCATCTTGACGAAGTGGCCGGCGCCATTCGGACCGCAATGCAGGTAGCCTTGCTCGGCGGTGCCGCCGAGCTTCTCGCGTCCCGGCGTGCGCGGAATGTCGCCGATGCCGGGCGCCAGCGTGGCAAAGATCGGATCGAGATGTTGCACCACGTCCTTCTCGCCGCCGATCATCATGCAGTAGCCGCGTTCCAGTCCCCAGACGCCGCCGCTCGTGCCGACATCGACGTAATGAATTCCCTTCGGCGCGAGTTCCTTCGCGCGCCGGATGTCGTCCACGTAATAGGAATTGCCGCCGTCAATGAGGATGTCGCCCGCTTCCAGCAGCGGCAGCAGATCGGCGATGGACTTGTCCACGACCGCCGCCGGGACCATCAGCCAGATCGCGCGCGGCTTGTCGAGCTTCTTCACGAAGTCGGCGAGCGACGAGGCGCCGACGGCCTTCTCCTTGGCCAGCTCCTTCACCGCTGTCCGGCGAGCGGTCGAAGACGACGCATTGATGGCCGTCCTTGATCAGCCGTCGCACCATGTTGGCGCCCATCCGGCCGAGTCCGATCATTCCGAGTTGCATCGTTGATTTCTTTTTTCATAAAAGAGTTTTCGAGGTTGTTGATGTTAGTTCACTGCCGTGTTTGCGGCGGCCTGCGTCAGCCTTTCGTGAACTTTCCGATCGTCCTCCCCTCGGCCCAGGATGCTGCAGCCGACTTGGCCGCGGCCACCGCGGCGCGCGGCAGGCGCGGTTCTCGGTGATATTGATCTTCTCGCTACGGAACATTGCGTTGATGCGGCCGCGCAAGCCCGATTCAGCGGCCAGCTTCAAGAGCAGCTTCAGCGTCTCACGGGTGACGAAGCAATCGAGAAAGAGTCCGGCGGCCTCGACGGTCATCCGCTCGCCGCGTTTGGGGTCGGCGGCGAAAAGTTGTCGGGAATGCAGTCCCGTGATCTTCTTCTGGTGGGCCGCAAGAGCCTTCCAAGCCGGACGGTAGCTAAGCGGTTTGATTGTTGATTTCATAGTGGCGATTCCTGCGGGCTCCGGTCTGCTTCCCAGAGCCGGAAGCCGCCGAGGAAGGCGTTCGCGTTGTCGCCGGCGCGGCAACCTTTGGGCAACGCTTTCAGTTTCTTGACGTTGCCGCCACCCAGCACGACGTCGTCGGGTTGGAGCGCGGCGATCAATTGCTTCACCACGTCAGCGACATGGCGACGCCATTTTTTCTTGCCGTGCTGCTTCAGTCCGCGCAATCCGACATAATCCTCGTAGGTCGCCTTCTTGTAAGGCAGGTGGCCCAGTTCCATCGGCTCGACGATGCCATCCACAATCAGCGTGGTGCCAAGCCCCGTGCCCAGACCGAGGAAAAGCATCTTGCCGCCTTTGTAACTTCCGAGCGCCTGCATCGCGGCGTCATTGATGAACTTTACGGGACACTTGGATGCGCCTTGAAAATCGAAGGTGGTCCAGCCCTTCGCGAGGTTGTGCGGCTCGGTGACGGGCCGGTTGTGCAGGACCGGGCCGGGATAGCCGACCGAGATGGCCTCAAACTTCCAACCCGCCGCGAGTTTCCTGACTCCGGCGACCATCATTTCGGGGGTCAGCTTCGGCCCGGAGGGAAACTTCCGTGGCTCCTTTTGTCCGGTGGCGAGGATTTTGACGTTCTGTACCGCCAATATCAATCGTAAGCACATTCATGGCGGTTAATTGCCTTTCTGGAGGGCGTCGCTGACCGACATCAGTTCGTTCCAGGATTTTACAAACGACTTCGCGCCCTCGTCCTGAAGCATCGATGCCATGGTGTTCACCAGTCCGTTGCAGCCGTGCCGACCCAGGTAGATCGTTGGAAGTTTTTCGCTCACGGTTTCGCTCGCGCCGGAACCGCGGCCTGCGCACGGACCGGCCGGGCTGGGATGGTTGAAGTGGGGGCGACCAACGGCGTCGCAAGTTCCAATGCGCGGCGCGGTTGAAGGAGTTTCGCCACCAGGCCGGTCCAGCCGGTCTGATGCGACGCGCCAACGCCGCGGCCGGTGTCGCCGTGAAAATATTCGTGGAACAACACGTAGTCTCTGAAATGCGGATCGGTCGCGAGCTTGGGATGATACTTCAGAACGGGCCGCTGGCCGTCTTCGCCTTTCAGGAACAGGCGCGTCAGCCGGCGGCGCAAGTTCGTCGGCGACTTCGTTGAGGGTGATGAATTTCCCGGAACCGGTCGGACATTCGACTTTGAAATCGTCGCCGTAGTAGTGGTGGAATTTTTGCAGCGACTCGATGATGCAGATAGTTCACCGGCATCCAGATCGGGCCGCGCCAGTTGGAGTTGCCGCCGAACAGCCCGCTGTGCGATTCCGCCGGCCAGTAACCGACTTCGTAGGTGTTGCCGCCGGTCTCGAAACGAAACGGCTCGCGCTCGTGGATCTTTGAGACAGCGCGCACGCCGTAGTCGGACAGGAATTCGGTTTCGTCGAGCATCCGCGCAGCAGCGCCTTCATGCGATGACCGCGCAGCAGCGAAAGCAGACTGCGGTTTCCGCGTCCCGGGATCCTGCCAGCGCGAAACGAGCGTCGCCAGTTCCGGGCGATGCTCCAGAAACCATTCCAGGCGCGCGGCGAATTCGGGAAGCTGCTTGAGCAGCTCCGGCTCGAGCGTCTCGACGGCGAACAGCGGAATCAGGCCGACCATCGAACGCACCTTCAGCGGCAGATTCTGCCCGTCCGGCAGGCTGCAGATCGTCGTAGTAAAACTCGTCGTCTTCGTCCCACAGACCCAGCGCGTCGTCGCCCACGCCGTTGATGGCGTCGGCGATGGCGAGGAAATGCTCGAAGAATTTCGTCGCGATGTCCTCGTAGACATGATTGTGCCGCGCCAGTTCGAGCGCGATGCGCATCAGGTTCAGGCGAATACATCGCCATCCAGCTCGTGCCGTCGGCCTGGTTGATGAAGCCGCCGGTCGGCAGCGGCGCGCTGCGGTCGAACACGCCGATGTTGTCGAGGCCGAGGAAGCCGCCCTGGAAAATGTTGCGGCCCTGCGCGTCCTTGCGATTCACCCACCAGGTGAAATTGAGCATCAGCTTGTGAAACACGCGCTCGAGAAACGCGAGATCGCCGGGTCTTCCGGATCGACTCGCGGCGTTGCTTGCGATCGATCTGAAACACGCGCCACGCCGCCCAGGCATGCACCGGCGGGTTCACGTCGCCGAACGCCCATTCGTAGGCCGGCAACTGGCCGTTCGGGTGCATGTACCACTCGCGCGTGAGCAGGACGAGTTGGCCCTTGGCAAATTCGGCATCGATCAGCGCGAGCGGGATGCAGTGGAACGCCAGGTCCCACGCCGCGATACCACGGATACTCCCATTTGTCGGGCATCGAGATGATGTCGGCGTTGTTGAGGTGCCGCCAGTCGCGATTGCGACCCTGCTTGCGTTCCGGCGGTGGCGGCGGCTGTGCCGGGTCGCCCTTGAGCCACTCCGGCACGTCGTAGTAAAAAAATTGCTTTGCACCAGATCATGCCGGCGAACGCCTGGCGCTGAACCATGCGCGCGTCGGCGTCGGTGATGTCGTGCTTGCAACGCGGCGTAAAATTCGTCGGCCTCGCGGCGACGCTGGGCAAAGATGGCGTCGAAATCGGCGAATGGCTTCGCCGGCGTGACGCGCCGTCCGCTTGTCGAGAGCCGCAGCCGCACGGTCGCTGAACCGCCCGCCGGCGACTCGTCAGCTCGTAAAGCGCGCCGGCCTTCGTGCCGGTCTGCGCGGGATTCACCGCCGACTTGTTTCCGCCGACGACGTATTCGTGAAAGGCGTCCTTGAAAAAGCCCGTGCGCGTCGGTCTGACCGAAGAGACGGCGCACATTGGTTTCGTTGTCGCAGAAGAGCAGTGTCGGGTTTGCCGTCGCAGTCGAGCCGATAAGTCGCCCAGTTGCGGCGTGCTCGCTTCTGACGCCGCCGTTCTCGGCGGCGAGCTTGGGCTTCGGCCGCGTCGGGCTTCCACGACCAGGTGTTGCGAAACCAGAGTTGCGGCAGCAGATGAATCGTCGCCGCCTCCGGCCCGCGATTGTGGACCGTGACCCGCATCAGAATGTCCTCCGGCGCGGCCTTGGCGTATTCGACGAACACATCGAAGTAGCGGTCGTCGTCGAAGATGCCGGTGTCGAGCAATTCGAATTCCGGCTGGCTGCCGTCGCCTTGCGCCGCGCGTTTTCCTCGACAAGCCGCGCGTAGGGAAATTCCCGCTGCGGATACTTGTAGAGCATCTTCAGGTAGGAATGCGTCGGCGTGGCGTCGAGGTAGTAATAAAGCTCCTTCACGTCCTCGCCGTGATTGCCCTCGGCGTTGGTGAGGCCGAAGAGGCGCTCCTTGAGAATCGGATCCTTGCCGTTCCACAGCGCGAGCGAGAGGCAGAGACGCTGTTGGTCGTCGCTGAAGCCGGCGATGCCGTCTTCGCCCCAGCGATACGCGCGGCTGCGGGCGTGGTCGTGCGGGAAATATTCCCACGCGTCGCCGTCCGGGCTGTAGTCCTCGCGCACCGTGCCCCATTGGCGCTCGGAAAGATACGGCCCCCAGCGCCGCCAGTTCTGTGTGCCGGCCTTGTCCTCGGCCAGGCGCTGTTTTTCGGCGGACGGTTTCCCCGCAGTTTTCGATGACGGAACCGCTGGCATGTGGTTCTATTTGGTTCAGGATTTAGGCCGGTCGGGTTCAATGATGAGCCGGGCAAGCCGCTGGCCAGTCAGCATCAACCTCAACCATTGGAATGTCGTGCTGAAACGGTTGCTCCGCAGGACCAGGAACTGGACGTGAATGAAGGCCCAAGCGATTTTGGCGAAGAACCCGGACATGTGGATGGGCCCCGACTCCATCACCGCGAAGGTCTGACCGATGGTGGCCATGTTGCCTTTGTCGAAATATTTGAATGGGCGCGGCGCCGGCTTTCCCTGGAGCCGTCCCGCGATCAAACGTCCGACGTAGCGGCCCTGCTGAAGTGCCACCTGAGCCACACCGGGCAGAGGCTTTCCGTTCTCCTCAAACGCCGCGGTGTCTCCCACCACGAAGACCTCGGGATGCCCCGGAACCGAGCAGTCGGCCAGCACCTTGACGCGGCCCGCCTTGTCCGCCTCAGCGCCCAGCCACTTTGCGGCGGGCGAGGGCTTGACCCCTGCGGCCCAGAAGACGTTCCTGGTAGGAGATCCGTTCGCCTTTGATGAGGACGCCCTCGGCGTCCACCTTCTCCACGCGGGTGCCCGTCCACACTTCGACCCCCATTTTTTCCAGCCTGGCCTTCACGGCGGCCCCGAGAGATTCGTGGAACGTTGACAGGACGCGGGGATCGGCCCCCACAAGGAGAATCCGGAGCGAGGTCGGGTCGAATCGCCGGAATTCGGAGGCGAGGGTCTTGCGCGCCAATTCCGCGATTGCTCCGCAAAGTTCCACTCCGGTGGGACCGGCGCCGACGATGACGAAGGTCAGTAGTTCGGGATGGGCCTTCGGATCGCGGGTGCGCTCGCAGTTCTCGAAGGCGCCCAGGATCGTGTTGCGGAGGTGATCGGCGTCAGCAATCGTTTTCAGGCCCGGAGCGAAAGGGATATAGTCGTTGTTGCCGAAGTAACTGGTTTGCACGCCGGTGGCCAGCACCAGATAATCGTAGGGCAGCGAAACAGGAGCGCCCGCCATAACGCCCTCCACGACGCAAAGCTTCTTCTCAGCGTCCACGGCGATGACTGTCTCTTTGAGCACGATGGTGTTGCGCTGCTTGCCGAGCACGCGGCGAAGCGGCGCTGCTATGTGTTCGGGCCGACAGGATGCCAGTCGCCACCTGGTAGAGAAGCGGCTGAAAGACGTGATGATTGGTCTTGTCTATAAGGCCCACCTGGGCGTGGGCATGCTTCAGTGCACGAGCGGCCGCAAGCCCGCCAAAGCCACCTCCCACGATGATGATCCGGGGCAGCGAACTCTCGAGTTGTCGAATCGGGTTTCATGTGATCAAAACCCGCTTCGTTGTCGAAATGTTTTTCATTCGTGAATTCCGAAGCGAAAAT